>CAWKLB010000026.1:0-70484 GCA_963850325.1 uncultured Actinomycetota bacterium | reverse complement strand
ATCGCCACGCAGTGCGGCGACGCTGGGGCGACCCCGTCAGACGCGGTGGTAGCGGGCGTCTGCGATCGAGTACAGCGCAAAGGCGATGAACCCGAGGGCGACGACGCCGAGCAAGAGCGGCCCGGCGGAGGCGTGGACGAGCTTCTGGAGCGCGCCGTCGAGCCCGACGGCGCTCTTGGCCGAGTAGTCCAATGCGGCCTTGATGAGCCCGTAGCCGATGAGGAGGAACGTGACGGCGCGGGCGACGTGGCCGACCACGCCGAGCGTGGTGAACGCTGTCTCGGTGCCCTGGCCCATGCGCTCGGTGTGCGAGTCCTCCAGGAACTTGCGGGCGATGCCCTTGTAGCCCTGATAGGCGCCGATGCCGACGACGACGAGCCCGCCGATCGCCACGATCACCGGCCCGCCCGGCCAGCCCAGGACGCCCGCCGCCGCGGGCTTGGGGCTGCCACTGGACGCGTGGGCCCCGGCGACGATCTTGACCGCGGTGACGCAGAGCGCGGCGTAGGCGAGGGCGCTGCCGATGGCGGAGACGCGCCGCTGGAGAGCGCCGTCATCGTCGGGACGCGAGCCGGCCACGCCTTCGATCAGGCGCCAGATGGCATAGGCGCCGAGGCCGATCGCCAGCGCGACGAGGAGGACGACGCCGAAGGGCTGCTTGGCGACTGTCTGAAGGGCGCCTGACTGGCTCGTCGTCTTGCCGCCGGACCCGACCGCGAGCTTGAACGCCAGGATGCCGATTACGGCGTAGACGATCCCGCGGGCGACCAGGCCGACGCGGGCCAGCGCCTGGAGGCCCTCGCGCCCAGAGCCGCCGCGGGCCGCGGAGCGCGCGGTCCCGGCGAGTTGAGAGCGGTCGGGCAGGGTCGCCATCATGAGCGCTCTACCCGGAATGCACCGGGCGAGACATGAGGATTCCCTCGCCTCGGGATTCGTGGCTTTGGTCCGTGGGTACGTTCGAGGCGAGCGAGGTTCGCAAAGGTGGGAGGAAGAGATGCGCTGGAACAAGGTCGCGACGGCCGCGATCACCGCCGTGCTCATGGGTTGTCTGTGCACTCAGGCCGGGGCCGCTGAGCTGTCGGTGACGAACCGGCTGCAGGACCGCCGCGAGGTGGCCTCGGGCCAGCGATCCTACGCCGAGGGCTTCGAGGACGGCTACTTCTACGCCAATGGCTGGCACACCACCGGGGAGATGGGAGGCGTGTGGGCGCCCCCGATGAAGCTCCTCGACGGGGTGTGGTTCGGGGTCAACGGGTCGTGGATCGGGCAGGCCACCCGCTTCACCAGCGGGTGGGGCTACACACGCTATGACCTGCCCGACACCGCCGGGCTCCAGCTCCAGCGCACCGACTTTGCGCCCGACGCCCACCGGGCGGTCCTGTTCGGCCTCAAGCTGACCAACCCGGGCGCCGCGCGGACGGTCACCGTCAATGTCGACGCGCACTCAGAGCTCATGGGCGCCTACCCGTGGGGCTCGACGACGCCCAACCAGAGCACCAATGTGCCCGACCACGGCGCCTACCAGGACGGGTCGCTCGTCTTCACCGACGACGGCACGGTGGGCGGGGGCGTGCCCGTCCACCATTACGCCGCGCTCGTCGCCTCCAACCGGGCCCCGTCGTCCGGCACGGCGGCCGCCACCGGCGGCAACTTCCGCGGGCCGGAGCCCGGGACGGTGTGCGCCGCCACCGACGGCACCTCCGAGCCGAGCGCCTGCGACGACGGTCCCTTCGGCAAGGGCACCGGCGGCGAGCTGGACTACACCATCTCGCTTCCGGCCCACGGCTCCACGACTCTGTGGATCGCCGCGGCCGGCTCCGACCAGGGCATGTCGGACGCCAGGTCACAGCTGGCGGGCGCCATCGCGAACCCCGACGCAGAGCTCCAGGACAAGATCGCCTCCCGCAACGCCCTGGCGCAGAACACGGTGGTCTCGCTCCCCGGCGACCGGCTGCTCCAGAACGCCGTTCAGTGGGGCAAGCAGAACCTCGCCGACCTCACCCAGTCAGCGTCCAACCTCCAGATCCGTTGGACTGACCAGGGCACCCAGTACCCGGCGGCGCTCGGTACCGTGGCCCACGCGAAGTGGTTCGGCGCAGGGTTCCCCGATTACCCGTGGATCTTCGCCACCGACGGTGAGTACACCGCCTTCCCGGCGGTCGCCGTCGGGCAGTTTCAGACGATCGAGGATCACCTCACGGCGCTGCGCGAGATCTCCGACATCCTCAATCACGGTTCGGGGATCGTCGTGCATGAGACCGTGTCCGACGGGTCGGTCTACTTCGGGCATGACAGTCAGACGACCGCCGGCGACGGCACCGTCACCAACGACTTCAACACCGATGAGACGGTCAAGTTCCCCAGCGCCGTCGCGCTCGTCTGGCGGTGGACGGGGGACAAGCGCTTCCTGAACAGCATGTACGACTTCACCAAGCGCAACCTGCACGTGATCGACGAGCGCTACGACGTGGACCACGACGGCTGGCCCGAGGGCTCGGGCAACGTCGAGCGGCCGGGCATGGGGCCCGAGAAGCTCGACAACGGCGTGTACTACATGCGCGGGCTCTACGACCTCGCCGACATGGCGCGTGCCGAACACGACAGCGCGACCGCGACGTGGGCGACCAACCTGGCCGACCGGCTGCGCAGCCAGTTCGAGCAGACGTGGTGGGACCCCTCGGTCTCCCAGTACGCCGATTCGCTGGACAACCCGGACAACAACCAGGTCTATCTCAAGAACTGGATCGACCAGGTACCGATGGAGGCCACGCTCACCACCGGGACCCAGGTCACTCCGGGCGTGGCCAGCCACGACCACGGCGTCGCCGCGCTGGCCACCCGTGAGAGCTCGTGCTTCAGCGGGGACCGTCCCGGGAGCCTCGGCCTCTTTCACACCGCGTGCGGCGGCGGGGCCGATGGCGCCGGCGACTTCGAGATCTTCTCGCTGACCACCGCCATCCAGGCGGTCGGCGAGGGCAACTACGGCCGCCTGGGCCCGGGCCAGCAGCAGCGCTACACCGACGCCAACGCCGAGACGATGTTCTCCGAGCCCGCCACCGGGGGCACCCCGGACGAGATGCCGGGGGCGATGCCCGAGATCTTCCCGTCGTCGCCGTCGGGCGATCCCGCGATGGGGATCCCGGCCAACATCAACCGCTGCTGGACCTGTCGCTCGATGGCCATGCAGGCCTGGGGCAACTACGGCACGATCTGGCCGGTCGTCAGCCAGCAGCTTGGCGTGCGGCCGTTCATGGGCCAGAGCGCGCTCCAGGTCGTCCCGCAGGTGCCCAGCGACGAGCCCAGCGTGTCGGGGTCCGACATCCGGCTCGGCACGGACGGAGGGTCGATCGACGTGTTCGCCTCTCACTCCGGTAGCCGCTACACGACGACGCTTGCGCTCAACCGCCTGAGGCTGCGCTCGGTGCTGATCGGGCAGACGCTGCCCGCCGGGAGCACGCCCGCCTCGGTCCGGCTCGACGGTCGCCCCGCCCACGGCGTTCAGGTGCGCGACACCAACCGCGGCGTGGAGGTGACGGCGCCGGTGACCGGGAGCGGTCCCCACACGCTGGTGGTGACCGCCGCCTGAGCCGGGCCTTCAGCGCGCTGACCGCGCCGGCGACGACGGGTTCACGCCGAGCATCGCCCGCTCGGCGATGAGCTCGTCGTGGGGGATGTCGCCGGCGACCTGGATGGCGATGCCCTCGATGGCTCCGATCCCGGCGATCGCGAGCATGTCCGCGGGCGGCCCGGCGGGGATCGACCCGGCCTCGCGCCCGGCGGTGATGAGCGCGGCGAGCCGCCGGGCGTTGCCGTGGACGATCCGCTCGATCGTCTCCCCGACGGGGTGCTCTCGCCCGGCGAACTCGACCCGCAGGGCCATGATCACCCGAGCGATGTCGCGGCGGCAGTAGATGACGTGGCCGCGCGCGAGCGCGGCCAGGATGGCCACGGGGTCAGCCTCGCTCTGGGCCGGCTCCCAGACCGCGTGCTCCCAGGTGGATGCCACCCACATCACGACGGCGAGCGCGAGGTCCTCCTTGCCCTCGAACTGGTGGTAGAGGGCGCCGCGGGTACCGTGAGTCTCGGACGGCACAGACAGGCCCACAACGGAGGTCACTCACCATGAGACTCCCCGCGACCGCACACACCTCCCAGCCCTGGCGCATCCACGAGATCGCTCGCGACTTCCGGGTCGAGGACGTATGGGCGCTGCCGACCCCGGGCGGCCCCGCAGACTTCCCGCTGCTCATGGGCATGGCTGGCGCGACCGACCCCGAGCGGGGCTCCTCGGCCGTCGTGCGGACGCTGTTCGCGATCCGCTGGAAGGTGGGGGAGCTCCTGGGCTGGGATGACCAGGGGCCGGACGCCGGAGGCCGGGTGGCGACGCTGCGCGACCGGCTCCCGGCGGACCTGCGCGACGGGCCGGCCGGCCCGGGGCTCGGCGGGTCGCTTCCCTTCAGCCCGCTGTACCTGACCGAGAACGAGTGGGCGGCGGAGATCGCCAACCGGACGATGCACGGCGTGATGCACCTCGGATGGGTACCCGACGGGGCCGGCGGCTACCGCGGCCAGATGGCGGTCCTGGTCAAGCCCCACGGCCTGCTCGGGCGCGCCTACATGGCCGCGATCCTCCCGTTCCGGTACTTCATCGTCTACCCAAGAATGCTCGACGAGATCGGGCGGCGGTGGCGGGCGCGCCCTCGCGTCGCGGTGATGCCTCAGACTGCTCGGGATGCACCCCGATCTGGAGCTTGCCCTTGAGCTGGTCGACATCGCCGCCGGGATCGCCCTGCCGCGGTTCCGCGACCGTGACTTCACGGTGACGATCAAGCCGGACGGGTCCCCGGTGACCGACGTCGATCAGGCGGTTGAGCGCGCGCTGCGCGAGTGCCTCGCGCAGCGGCGCCCCGGCCATGCCGTGCTGGGGGAGGAGTACGGGGCCAGCGGCGAGTCGGAGTGGTGCTGGTACCTGGACCCGATCGACGGCACCAGCCGGTTCGTGGACGGCGACCCGAATTGGATGACCTTCGTCGCGCTCGGCCGCGGCGAGGACATCGCGGTGAGCGCGGTCGGCGTGCCGGGTCGGTCCGAACGCTGGTGGGCCAGCCGGGGTGACGGAGCCTTCAAGGACGGAGAGCGGATCGCGGTCACGGAGACGGCGCTGCTCGCCGATGCGATCGTCAACGACGACTGGCGGGGGACGCTGGAGCACGGCATCCCCGGCCGCCCCCTCAGCGCCGTGGCCGCGCGGGCGCGCGGCGTCCGTCCGCGAGAGGGGCACGGCTTTCTGGCGGTGGCGGCGGGAGAGGCCGACGTTGCGCTCAGTGGTGGGGGGTACGCCTGGGACTATGCGGCGCCCAAGCTGATCGTGGAGGAGGCAGGTGGCCGCTTCTCCGACCTCGCCGGCCGGTCCCGGATCGACTCGCGCAACGCAATGGTCACCAACGGCCTCCTGCACGACCAGGTGCTCGCCGCGGCGGCGTCGCTCAACGGACGTTAGGACGGCTCAGGCCGTCCGCTGCGCGCGATTAAGTCTCCGCCGCGGCTGCCGCGGCCGCCGCGACCGCCGCCACGTCGCGGACGAGCTCGGCGGCGGGCCGTGCCTGGGCGCTGGCGTGGCCCTGGCCCGCCCACAGGTTGATGGCGTCGGCGTCGCCGACGACACGGGCGGCGGCGCGGAGCGGACTGGTGAGGTGATGCACCTGCGGATACGCCCTCGGCGCATCGGCGTCGTGCTCCTCCATGAACCGGTTGACGATCCCGCGGGCGGTGCGGCCGCTGAAGGCGCGGGTGAGCCGCGTCGGGCCGGGGGCCGCCACCCGGGCGCGGTGGGGCTCAGATGTCCCCGCCTCCGGCGTGAGCAGCAGAGCGCTGCCGAGCTGGACCGCGCTCGCGCCGGCCACGAGCGCCGCCGCGATGCCAGGCCCGTCCATGAGACCCCCGGTGGCGATCAGCGGCAGTGGGGTCTGTGCCCTCAGCAGGTGCAGGAGCGCGAGCAGCCCGTACTCCTCGTGCTCGCCCTCGTCGCTGAAGTACGCGCGGTGGCCGCCCGCCTCAGTGCCCTGGGCCACGAGGGCGTCAGCGCCCGCGTCGTGCGCGAGCGCGGCCTCAGCCGGGCTCGTCACGCTGACCCATGTGGCGATGTCCTGGTCGTGGAGCGCCGCGACGGCCTCCGGCGCCGGGCACCCGAACGTGAAGGACACGACCGGCACGCGCTCGCGGGTCACGAGCTCGAGCTTGGCAGCGTAGGCGTCGTCATCGAAGCGCGGGTCACCGACCGACACGCCGTGACGGTCCGCGTCGCCGGCCAGCGTTCGGGCGTAGGCGGCGACGACATCCGCGGGCGCTTCCGGCTCCGACGGCGGGGAGAAGATGTTGACGCCAAACGGCGCGCGGCTCGCGGCGCGGAGCTCGGCGATGTCCTCGGCGACTCCGTCCGGGGTCTTGTAGCCGGCGGCGAGGAAGCCCAGGCCGCCGGCCTCGCCCACCGCGGCCGCCAGCGCCGGGGTCGACGGGCCGCCGGCCATCGGGGCCTGGACGATGGGAATCCTGAGGCTGCGCAGGTCAAACACGATGGTCCCAATACTCCTACGCACGATCGTCGCCTGTCCACGACCGGCTGTGTCTCAGTGATAGGAATTTCCTAGCACAGGCCGTATTCTTGCGCCGTGGAACTGCGTCAGCTGCGCTACTTCGTCGCGGTGGCCGAGGAGCTGCACTTCGGCCGGGCCGCCGAGCGGCTGCGCATCGCCGGTCCCTCGCTCTCGCAGCAGATCAAGGCGCTGGAGCGCAGCGTGGGGGTCGACCTGTTCGTGCGCGACCGACGCCACGTCCGCCTCACGTCCGCGGGGCGCACGCTGCTCCCCGATGCGCGGGAGATTCTCGCGCTCGCCGGCGCCGCCCAGCGGCGACTGGCCAGCGCCTCCGGGCCCGTGCGCCTGGGGTACGTGAGCTGGCTTCCCGACGAGCTGTCGGCCAGCGTGCGCACCGACCTGCGCATCGACGAGTGGGTGATGCCGAGCCACATCCAGATCGAGCGCGTGCTCGAGGGCACCCTGGATGCGGCGATCGCGTGGGCGCCCCAGCCCGACGACCGCCTCGACGTGCGCCTGCTCTGGCCCGAGCCCCTACACGCGGTCACCCCGGTGCGCGGCAAGGCCGAGGCGGTGCGGGCCACCGACGTGCGGGTCCTGGTCGATGCCGATCTCACCTCGTGGGATGCGTGGAACCGGTACGCCGAGGCGTTCGCTCGCGACACCGGCGCCAAGGTCGTCCACGTCGACGACGGGGGGATCGCCGGACCCGGCTTTCACGAGCGCTGCCTGCGCCTGGGCGCGCCGGTGCTCGAGACGCCCAAGCGCCATCAGGCGCGCCTGCCCGCCGGCCTGCGCACCGCGGTCGTCCGCGACCCGACGCCCGTGTGGTGCTGGTCGCTGGTCACCCGGGCCGACGACGACCGGCCGGCGGTCGCCGACCTGCGCGCCGACGCCGCGTCGCTGACCCGCGTCGCCGGCCTCCATGTCCGGCCCGCCGAGCCATGGTGGACGCCGCCCGAGGATCCCCTGCGCGAGGAACTGCACTCGCTGCCGCTGATCGACGCAGCTAGCGCGGCGGCTTGAGGCTGCCGATGCGCAGGGACCCGCTGGGGTCGTCTGCGGCCTGGTCGGCGGGGGCGGAGTCGCCTTCGTCGTCGGCGGCCGCCCCCGGCGCCGGCGGGTCGTCCAGGAAGTCAGATGTCGGCACGAAGAACAGGGTCCCGGTGACCGCGGTCGAGAAGTCGAGGATCCGGTCCGTGGTGCCGGGCGGGCTGCCCACGAACATGTTGGTGAGCATCTGCTCGGTCACCGCGGGAGTGCGGGCATAGCCGATGAAGTAGGTCCCGAACTCCCCCGCGCCCACGCGGCCGAAGGGCATGTTGTAGCGCAGGATCTGCTGTTGCTCGCCGTTCTCATCCTCGATGACCGTGAGGGCGATGTGGGCGTTGGGGGGCTTGACGTCGTCAGCCATCTCCAGATCGGACAACTTGGAGCGGCCGATCGCGTCCTCCTGGGCCTCGACGCTCAGGGCGTCCCAGCCCTTGAGGTCGTGCAGGTACTTCTGGACGATGACATAGCTGCCCCTCGTGAACTCCGGGTCCTCGTCGCCGATGAGCGCGGCCGACCGGGCCGCACCGCCCTCCGGGTTCTCGGTCCCGTCGACGAAGCCGAGGAGATCGCGTTCGTCAAAGGAGCGGAAGCCGTGCACCTCGTCGATGACGCGGGCATGGCCCTCCACGGCCTCGGTGAGCCGCTGGGCCAGTTCGAAGCACAGATCCAGGCGGGAGGCGCGGATGTGGAAGAGCAGGTCGCCCGGCGTGCTGACCGAGGCGTGGCGCTCGCCGGTGAACTCGGGCAGGACATGAAGCTCGGCCGGGCGCGGACCGTCGAACAGGCGGTCCCACATCTCAGAGCCGATCCCGGTCACGCAGGTGAGCTCCGCCTCCGGGATCCGGAAGCCGACCGACCGCTTCAGCCCGCTGATCTCGCCGAGGAAGTCGCGGATGCCGTCCTCGTGCCCGGGTTCCGCAGTGAGCACCAGGAAGATGGCCGACGAGGTCGGCTGCTCGAGGATCGACTGAGGCTCGGGCGTGGACATGTCGCCACACATTCTCCCTGACACGACGCCGCCGAGGCGACCCGGCGCGTGCCGCCGGATACCCCCGGCGGGTGCTGACGAGCCACGGGCGGGGCCGAGGGTGGCCCCGCCCTGCTGACTCAGCGGAGGGCTACGAGCGGCTGCCCTCGGTGAACGGGTTGAACGGGCCGTTGTCGCCGGTCAGGCGCTCGGGCCAGAACGGGGCGAACGCTGCGTCGCCCAGGTTGAGCCCGGTGGCCACCGTCTCCAAGCTCGAGGGCAGCGCCACCTGATCCCAGCTCCCGGTCTGCACGCGATGCTGGAGCGCCTGCACGCCGGCCACCAACTCGGCCGGGGTGAAGTTGCAGTGCTCCTGGCGCTGCACGAAGGCCTGGCGCAGCAGGGCCTTGTCGCCCGCCTTGCGGACGAGACCGTGGTAGTAGTTCTCCTGTTGGACCGGGACGAGCTGGTCGGCGATCGTGTGCAGGTCCAGCTCGGGCACCTGCAGGTGCCCGGTCGGCACCGAGGTCTGCTGGAGCCACCGGATCGCCTTGTCGCTGGCGCGGATGTTGGCGCCGCGAGTCAGCGCGGTGAGGTCGTCGTGGAGGCTGAGGCCCGCTGCCTGGTAGAGGGCATGGACCTCGGCGTAGTAGGACGAGTGCGAGAGCAGCTTGGCGAAGTTGACGCCGATGTTCCAGCCGCCGTTCCCGCCCGCCGCCAACTCGATCTGCTGGCGCCCGGTCTCGACGAAGATCATCACCGGGTTGGCGACGAACTCCATGTCGTACTGCTCCTGCTCCTGGCCGGCGTAGTCATAGACCCCGGGCATCGACTCGCCGTTGGCCCAGGTGCTGACGTCCATCAGCGACATCGCCAGCGCCAGGCGGGCACGGCCCTGCGGGGTCGTCTGCGCCTGGGCGGCAGCGTTGTTGAGGGTCACCGCGGCGGTGACGGCGTCGCCCTGGCTCGTGTAGTTGACGAGCTTGGCGGCGTCGCCCGCGAGCAGCTTGTTGATCGCGTACTCGCCGTCGAGCTGGTAGTTGTTGAGCTGGATGCCCCCGGCGACGAGGCCGCAGGTGGTCAGCGCACCATCCAGCCGCCCGTTGGACTGCTGATCCTCGAGGGCGCTGATGAGCCCGCCCATCGAGGTTCCGAACGCGAGCACCTGGCTCGGACGGGAGGGGAGGACCGTCTTCTTGACCGCCTGGAGCGTCTGGAACTGGTCGCGCACCGCGCTGCCCAGCGCCCACAGCGAGCCGTTGGGGTCATAGCCGGAGCCGGCCAGCGCATAGCCGGCCGCCAGCAGCGCCGCCTGGGTGTTGGGGTCCGGCGCGTCCTGCGGGCTCAGCGTGCCATAGCCGTGGCTGTAGAGCAGCAGCGTGCCGTTCCAGTTGGATGGCACGTCGGCGATCCAGGTGCCGCCGTCCGAGGTGGTGCCGGTGGCGTGGGTCGTCGCGGCCATGGCCGGGACCGCCGCCGCCAGCGCCAGTGCGCATGCAGCCACGAGCCCCGCGCCGAGCCGGCGCACAGATCGTCCGCTCATCATGTCCTCGCCTCTCTCGTGTGATGGCCCGCTGCCAGCGGCAGCGGCCTCTCCGCGGCGCAGCCTAGGCATTCGCAAGTAGCTTGTCAACGCGGTGGACGAAGCCGCCCGGATAGTGTTGGGCGGCATGGATCGTGCCACCGCCGCGACGCCCGTCACCCCGCCCGTCCAGGCGCCGCGGATCGGGTATCTCGTCTACCGCGTCGAGCGCCGGCTGCGAGTCCGTCTCGACGAAGCGGTCGCCAGCCACGGCATCACCACGACCGAGTACGTGACGCTGAGCGTCCTGCGCGAGCGCGATGGGCTGTCCTGCGCCCAGCTCGCCCGCTGGGCGTTCGTGACACCGCAGGCGATGAACCTCGTCATCTCCGCGCTGGAGCGCCGTGCGCTCATCCGGCGCCGCCCCGACCCCCAGCACCGTCGTGTGCTGCGCGCCTCGGTCACGGCGAAGGGGCTCAAGGTGCTCGAGCGCTGCGACCGCAACGTGGACGCGATCGAGGACGACATGCTCGACGGCATCGCCCCCGACACGATCGACACGGTCCGCGAGGCGCTGCGTTCGTGCGCGCGCTCGCTGGAGGCGAGCCGGCCGCTCCCACGGCCCCGGCCGGTTGCGCGCAAGCGCAACGGCGTCTGAGGGCAGCGCGGCCGAGCCGCTACTGGAAGGCGACGAGCGCCAGGCGGGCCTTCGCCGTGGCCGTCGTCGCGGATGCGCTCGTCGGAGTGACGCCGGGTGACGCGCCGCCGCCGATACCCCCTCCGCCGGTGGGCGAGGGCGCGGTGGTGGAGCTGCCGGGCGGGGCCGGCGTGACGATGGTGGCCGATACCCCGAGCTGGTTGGTCTTGGTCTTGGTCAGGAGCTTGTGGCCGGCGCTGGTCAGGGTGAAGCTGAGGTAGCCGAGCTCGCCGGCGCCCAGGGTCTGAGGCTTGGTCCTGGCCACCGTGGTCCGCCCGGCCACGAGCGTCGTCGTCGCCTGGCAGGGAGTGGTCCCGACGCACTCGGCGAGAACTCCGCCGACCCAGCCGTGGGAGACGAACTCGGTGGTGCCGATCAGCTTCAGCTGCGAGGACTGGCCCGCGCTCCGGGCGGGGCTCGGATTCGACGTGGTGAACGAGCTGAGCACGAGCTTGCGGGTGGCCGACGGGCCCGACGCGACCCGCACCTTGACGTTGACCGTGAGCTGGTGGTTGTGGGCCTTGGCCAGCGCAGTCTGGGCGGCACCGGTGAGCTCGAAGTAGGCCAGGCCGCCACCGGCGGGGATGAACTCGCGCTTGGTGGTGGCGAACGTCGTGCGCCCGGAGGAGATCGTCGTGGTCACCGCGCACGACGAGACGCCCACGCACCCGACCGGGACGGCGCCGAGGCCGCGCCTGGGAGCGAAGGCGCTGTTGCCGAAGATCATCACGTGCGCCGGGGTGGCGGTGGCCGGCGAGGTTCCGAGCACCTGCCCGGTCCCGTCGAGCGCCTCGACCTCCCAGTAGGGGAACGAGTTCTTGGTCACCATGGGCAGATGGGCGCCGGCGCCGACAGGGGGAGCCGCGTAGGTGAACGACGTGGGACTGGATCCGCCCATCACCTGCCAGGAGGCGACGCCGGTGGCGCCCGTCCAGGTCGGGGTGAGGCTCGTGCTCCCATCGGGACCGGTGGTGACCCTGAGCGAGGGAGTTGGGGCGGGCGCGGGGGCGGCATCGACGCCTGAGCCGGTCCCGGCGGCGGCGGTGGCGGCGTCCAGGTAGTCGCCGTCGATGTTGATCGTGGCCCCGCCGTAGGTCTCGTTGTGCGCGCCCTGATACTGGTGCAGTCGCTGGTGGGCGGCCCACTCGGTGGCCGGGACGGTCGAGTCGACGGTGCTCTGCTGGTTGTTCCAGTTGGCGATCCACAGCTCGTCAGGTTCCACGTAGCCGGTCCCGTCCTCGGCCACGAGATCGGCGATGCCCGACGCGTCGCTGGAGTAGACGCCCGAGAGGTAGCCGCTGGCATGAAGCTCGGTGGTCCATGCCTCCAGGAAGGCGAGCACGGCAGCGGTGTTGGTGCTCGTCCGGTTGTAGGCCTCCATGTCGAAGTAGATCGGGTTGCCGCCACCCATCCCGATGGCCTGGGCGTCCACGACGGCGTCCTGGGCGGCAGCGGTGCCCTGGGCGGAGGCCGACGCGGGCGAGATCCCGGCACAGCCGCAGGAGTTCGACGGCGATTGCAGGCCGACGTAGATCGGGACCATATGCCAGCCGGCAACGGACTCCTGGCTGACCCAGGTCGCCGACAGGTTGGGCTGCGAACAGGCCGCGTTCGCGCCTCCGATGTAGATGCCGATGGCCCGGTACGGGGACGCGGCCCAATCGGACATCGTCGTCGCACTCGGCGTGCTGCAGGCATCGAAGCCCAGGCCGGTGTAGACCTCGCCCGGTCCCGCCGGGGTGGCGGGCGTCGGCGGAGTGGTGGCGCGCGACCGTGCGTAGGCGTGCATCCGAGCGCCGGCGGCGGCGACGGCGGAGCGCGGGCGCAGGCGGACCGCCCGGATCACCGCGCTCGCCAGTGACGCGACGTGCAGCGCGCGCCGGACCACGGCCGGCCGGTGATTCCACGTCGCGGTGACGAGCACTCGGTGGGCCGTGTTGACGATCTGCGCCTCGGCGCCGGTGCCGGCCGTCCCGGCGGCGGACGTGGCGGGCAGCACCTGGGTCGCGCGCGCGGCCAGCGGCTGCACGAGGATCGCCTCGGTGCGGCCCGCGGCCTGCCCCGAGCAGCTCTGCTGCGGGGAGGGCCGGCCGAGGTAGACCGCGTGGCGGTCAAAGCGCACGCAGGTGGTCGGAGCGGCGGCCAGCCGGTACACCGGCCAGCTCGCCGGCACTACGAGCCGGTAGCCCTGGAAGGTCACCGTCCTGGTCGCCGGGGCGGCGAGAGAGGCGGCGGGAAGCGCGAGTACCGCAATCAGCGTCACCAGCAGCGGCGCGATCCACGCGGCGGGACTGAGGCGGGCTGTCGATCGGCGCGAAGCGGAGGGCATGTGACGTGCGGACGCGCCCGATCCACGCTCCGGGCGTACTCCGGATAATGGCGCGTGAGGGCCCAAGCGTTGCAAATCGGCACCCGGCAGGCCCGACGAGGTGATCAGGGTCCTGCTGCCTGAGCTGGATCTCAGGGACTCGATGTCGCTTACAACAGCATGAGATGACAAAGGTTGCGCCGCTCCTTGTGGCGAGTTTGCGTAGGCTCGGCATCGGTGAAGGCCTTCGCCTCCGACAATTACGCAAGCGCCCACCCAGACGTGCTGGCCGCGATGGCGCAGGCCAACGACGGCCACGCGGTCTCCTACGGCGCCGATCCGTGGACCGCGCGGGCGCTCGAGGTGCTGCGCGGCCATTTCGGCGAGCAGTCGCAGTCGCTGCTCGTCTTCAACGGCTCGGGCGCCAACGTCGTCTCGATCCGCGCCGTCTGCCGGCCGTGGGAGGCAGTGATCTGCGCCGACACCGCACATGTCAACGTCGACGAGGGCGGCGCGCCCGAGCGCGTCGCCGGAGTCAAGCTCCTCACCGTCGCCACGCCCGACGGCAAGCTCACGCCCGACGACGTGCGCGCGCGCGTGACGCGCGTGGGTGACGAGCACGCGGTGCAGCCGCGGCTGGTGACGATCACCCAGAGCAGCGAGTACGGCACCCGCTACAGCACGGAGGAGACGCGCGCCCTTGCCGACACGGCCCACGAGCTGGGGCTGGCGCTGCACATGGACGGCTCGCGGCTGTCCAACGCTGCCGCGGGCCTGGGCTGCGGGCTCGGTGATCTGGCCGGCGAGGTGGGCGTCGACGTGCTCAGCCTGGGCGGGACCAAGAACGGGATGGTCCTGGGGGAGGCCGTCGTGTTCCTCAACCCCGCGCTGGCCGATGGGGCCAAGTATCTGCGCAAGCAGACGCTCCAGCTTGCCTCGAAGGGCCGCTTCCTCGCCGCCCAGTTCGTGGCGATGTTCGAAGGCGATCTGTGGCGGCGCAACGCCGCCCACGCCAACGAGATGGCAGCGCGGCTGGCCGGGCGCCTGCAGGAGGTCCCCGGCGTGGCCATCACCCAGCGCGTCGAGGCCAACGGCGTGTTCGCCGTCATACCGCAGGACGCGGCCGACGCGGTGCGGGCCCGGTGGCCGTTCTACACGTGGGACGAGCCCAAGCGCGAGGAACGCCTCATGTGCTCGTGGGACACGACGGCCGAGGAGGTCGACGCGTTCGCCGACGAGCTGGCCGCGGCCTGCGGAGCCGCTGCGAGAAGCTAGGCGGCCTGGCGCGCGGGCACCAGGTCCGGACCGCACTCGCGCAGGTCCTTGGCCAGGCGGGCGGCGGTGATCTCGGTCCAGCGGCCGCTCTCGACGAGCGCGGCGCAGAGGGCCTCCACGTCGCCAAGGGCCTCGACAGCGCCGGGGTCCTCGATCAGGTCGGCGGCGAAGATCAGGGTGTCCGCGGCCTCACGGACGCGGTCCTGTTCGTCGCCCAGCAGCTTGCTGGGACCCAGCTCGTTCAGGGTATTCATGACGCGGCCGTAGGCCTGGGTTCGTTCGGGGCTCATCGCGGACTCCACTTCGGGAGGCAAGATCAGATGTTGGTCAAAGGTGTCGGCAAAAAGACCGATTGGCTTTAGCCGAATGTCCAGAGATTGCGCTGCGCGCTAACTACCCGTTGATATAGACGAGGTAACCGTCTGCAAGTGTGCGTTCGGTCACGGGTGGGGCAGGCCGGTGCTGCGGCGTAGAACTGCCCGCCTTGCTCCAGGAGATGATCGACGCTCAGACCGACTCAGCGGCGAACCGGTTCTCCGTGCGGCCGATCCCGTCGATCTCCACGACGGCGACGTCGCCATCGCCCATGAGCAGCTGCGGCTCGCGGCGGAAGCCGACGCCGGCGGGGGTGCCGGTGAGGATCACGTCGCCGGGCTCGAGCGTGGCGAACTGCGAGATGACGCTGATCAGGGTGGGGACGGGGAAGATCATGAGGTCAGTGGTCGACTCCTGCACCACCTCGCCGTTGACGAGCGTGCGCAGCGTCAGTCCGCTGGGATCGGGGGTTTCGTCGGGCGTGACCAGAGCCGGGCCCAGAGGGGTGGAGGCGTCCCAGGCCTTGCCCTGGAGCCACTGGTGGGTGCGGTACTGGAAGTCGCGCATCGTCACGTCGTTGGCCACCGTGTAGCCCGCGACGGCATCGAGCGCACGGGCGGCGTCGAGGCGCCGCGCGCGGGTGCCGATGACGACCGCCAGCTCGCCCTCGTAGTCGACCGCGCTGGACTCCGGGGGGCAGGCGATCGTGTCGTAGGCGCCGGTCAGCGAAGTGGCGAACTTGGTGAACAGCACCGGGTAGTCGGAGTCGTCGCGGTGTGTCTCCTCGATGTGGGCCTTGTAGTTGAGGCCGACGCAGATGACCTTGCCCGGCCGCGGGATGAGCGGCCGGACGGTCGCCTCGCTGAGCGCGAACGCGACGCCGCGGTCCAGCGGCGGATCGCGCAGCAGCTCGCTGGGGGTGTGAGCCCCAAGCTCGGCGATGTCGGTGAGCGGGATGGCGGTTCCGTCCTCGATCGCCACCGCATGGGGCTGTCCGTCATACAGGACCGAGGCAAAGCGCATCGGCAGGCCCTTTCGTCCGGGGAGGAAAGGGCCATTGTCACGGCTGGACGGCGCGCCTCGCCGTCCGGGCGCAAGTTGCCGGCTACTTGCGCCCGCGCGCCTTGGCGAAGGGTGACTCGAGCAGGTTGAACTTCGGTCCGGTGACCGTGTCGACCCAGTTGCGGGCGAGCTCGGCCGCACGCTCGGGCCAGAAGACACCGGTGGGCGGCGCCCCGGGGACGCACTGGCCGCCGCTACCGCCCGGGTTGGAGAACCAGAGCAGGCCGTCGGTGGCTGCGTAGTTGGTCTGCTGGGCGACGTCGCCGGACACCGACAGCGGGCCGAGGCCGCGGCCGGGCGGGTTGCAGAGCACCTCGTTGCCGTGGTCGACCCGGCGCTTGGGCACGAGCGGGCCCTTGCCGTTCGAGCCGGTGTTGACCACGAAGTGCGCGCCGCCGACCAGACGCGAGATCTGCTGGCCGTAGTGGATCTCCGACGTGGTCCAGTCGAAGTGGGTGGAGTTGAGGAAGAAGCCCTGGGCCTGGGCGACGCCCGACGCGCTGAGCCACTTGGCCATCTGCCGGTAGTGGACTGCGTCGGCGGCGCCGGCGTCGAGGTAGACGACGACGTGCGGGTCGGCCTCCAGCGCGGCGACGGCGGCCTGGAGCTCGGCCTCGCGGATGGCCAGCTGCTGATGGGTCAGGCAGGGGGCGGTGATGAGCGAGTCGAGCTCGAGGAAGAACACGACGTGGTAGTTGCCGATGCCCTCGGCGACCTGATGCATGAAGTCCTCGTAGCGGGCCGCTATCGCGGGCGTGGCGGTGTAGCCGCAGTGGTCGTGGACCAGCGTGTAGGTCGAGAGCATCACGGTGGTGCCGGGCTCCTGGACCTGTGTGCCCTCGAGGTAGTGCGACACCTGCCCCGACACGTTGGCGCCCATGTTCCACATGTAGAAGCGGTGGGCGCCGGGCTCGGAGGCGAGGTCACCCAGCAATGCCGACATGGCCGGGTTGGAGTGGCGGTACTGGGCCTGGGCCTGGGCCGCCCCACTGCTTGGGTCGACGTAGAACTTGGTGCCCGCGATGAGGTTGCCGTTGTAGGGCCCGGGGACGCCCAGCGGGTTGGCGACGTCGCGCGCGTCGAGCGGGTCGTCGTGGAGGATCGTGATCTTCGAGTTGTTGTTCGGGCCGAGGCTGTCGGGCCACGAGCTGTAGAGGTAGGCGAGCGCGGAGACCGGCGTCGCGTTCATCCCCTGGTCGATGATGCGCACGTTGAACGTGTACGTGCTCTGGCCCGGGGCGAGGGTGATGTAGTGGTTGGCGATCGTGTCGAAGTCGATGCCCGGCTGGGCGTCCTGGCGCTTGACTCCGTAGCCGACGTGCTCCTCGCCGCTGAGATCGCCCGTGCGCTGGATCGTGATCGTCAGGTAGCCCTGGTTCTCGTGCGCGGTGTAGGCAGGCTGATCGAGCTCAACGGTTCCGGGGCTGCTGCCATCGTGCGGGGTCGCAGCCTGGGCGGCGGCGGGGATCACGAGGGCCAGCCACAGGCCGGCGAGGGCGAAAAGGGGGGATCGGCGCGAAAAGATGCTCATGGGCTCCGGACTCGAGTGCAAGGACGGGTCTCGAATGGAAATCGGCAAACGGCGGCGCGCGTTTGATTGCCTGTGGGTCGAAATCGACAATCGAATGGGGTTTTGGTCATTTCCCTGACAAGAAGGTGCGCATGCGGGTAGTCGTGGTCGGCGGCGGGATCCTCGGGCTGGCGACGGCGCGCCTTCTGGCGACGTCCCGTCCGGGCGACGAGGTTCTGGTGCTGGAGAAGGAGGGGTCGCTGGCGCGCCACCAGACGGGCCACAACAGCGGCGTCGTCCACGCGGGGCTCTACTACGCCCCCGGCTCGCTCAAGGCGCGGCTGTGCACGCGCGGGCGCGAGCTGATGAAGGACTTCTGCTCCGAGAAGGGCGTCGTCTACGACGAGTGCGGCAAGGTCGTGGTCGCCACCCGTCAGACCGAGGTGGGCCCTCTCCGCCGCCTGCACGAGCGCGCCACCACCAACGGCGTGCCCGGCCTGCGCTGGGTGGAGGGCGCCGAGCTGGCCGAGGTGGAACCCCACGTCACCGGCGTCGCCGGCCTGCACTCACCGCACACCGCCATCGTCGACTTCGTCGCCGCTGCCAACGCCATGGCCGATGACGTCCGCGCCGCCGGGGGCGAGATCCGCACCGGCGTGCCGGTGGCTCGGGTGAGCAGGAACGGCTCGCGCCCGCGGGTTGAGCTCGAGACGGGAGAGGCGCTCGAGGCCGATCGGGTGATCGTGTGCGCGGGCCTGCACTCAGACCGGCTGGCCCGCGCCTCGGGCGAGGACGCCGAGCCGCGGATCGTGCCCTTCCGCGGCGAGTACTTCGCGCTGGCGCCCGGGCGCACGCATCTGGTCAAGGGGCTGATCTATCCGGTCCCCGATCCGACCCTGCCCTTCCTGGGCGTCCACCTGACCCGGAGGTTCGACGGGTCGGTGTGGTTGGGGCCCAATGCGGTGCTGGCCACGGCGCTCGAGGGCTATCGCCGGAGCGCGGTCGTGTGGCGGGAGCTGTTCGAGACGCTCGCCTGGCCGGGGACGCGGCGGATGATGCGCCGCCACTGGAAGGCGGGCGCCGGCGAGCTCTACCGCAGCACGCGCAAGCGGGCCTTCATCTCCGAGCTGCAGCGCTACGTGCCCGAGCTGGAGGTGGCCGACGCAGTGCCGGCGCCCGCGGGCGTCCGCGCCCAGGCGGTCGACCGCGACGGCTCGCTGGTCGACGACTTCCGCCTCGGCGTCAGCGACCACGTGGTGTGGGTGCGCAACGCCCCGTCGCCGGCCGCGACCTCGTCGCTGGCGATCGCCGAGGAGCTGGTCAGCCGCCTCGTCGACTGAGGCGCGGCACCGGCTCCCGCGCCGCGCCGCGCCGCCCCGCGCCACCCCGCGCCACGTGACGTGCGTCGTCTGATGCACCCTATGCGGGCTTACATTGCACGGTGGACGGCTTTTGGTGTCTGCGGGGTGGGGTATCCCTAGGGAGATGACCCTCATCGCGCTGTCCGCCGCCTACGGGGCCGCCGGGAGTCAGATCGGGCCTGGCCTGGCCGAGCGCCTCAGCGTTCCGTTCATCGACCGAGGTATCGCGTTGGCCGTGGCCGAGCGGCTCGATATCCCCGTCGACGACGCGCTGGCCCACGAGGAGCCCTCCAGCAAGAGCCTGATGGAGCGGCTGCTCTCAGGCTTCCTGGGCGCCGACCCCGGGGCGCCGGCGCCGCTGCCCTCGGACACCATCACCCCCGAGGACTTTCACCGGGCTTCGCAGGAGGCGCTGCTCGCGCAGGCCGCCACCGGCCGGGGCGTCATCCTGGGCCGCGGTGCCGTCGCGGGGCTGCGCAACGACCCCCGCGTGCTGCGGGTGCGGCTCACCGGGCCGGTCGAGCGGCGGATCGAGCACGCGATGGCCGTGCGCAACCTCGACCGCGACACCGCCGCCCGGACGGTGCGCGCGCTTGACCGGACGCACGCCGACTACCTACGCCAGTTCTACGACGTGGACATCCTTGACCCGGGGCTCTACCACCTGGTGATCGACGCTACGGCGTTTGACGCCCACGCCTGCATCGACTTCATCGTGGCCGCGGTGGAGGCGTTCGAGGCGGGTGTGGCGAGGGCCTAGGGCGAGGCGGTCCGAATCCTGACCGCGGTGAACGTCGCCCGACTGCATGTCGATCGGCCGGAATGGGTAGTGGCCCGCGCATGGGGGAGTGAACGTCCAACGAGAGAGGGACACGTCAATGCATCGTCGAGGCCGGCGCCGGTGGGTAAGGGCGCGCACGACTGCTCCTGCACCGCGGCGAGAGGAGAGCGAGGCGCCGAAGCGTCCCGTCCTGGGCTCGGGCCGGGGACTGGGATTGCGGCGCGGCCGCCTGCCGCAGTCGCTGCTGGACTGACGCCGCCGGCCCGCCGAGGCCGTTGCAACATCCCGGCCGGCATGCCTGTGCGCCGGGGCCGTTGCTTTACTTCAATATCATCACTACTCAGCGATCCGTGAGCGGGGATACGCATCCCCAGCGGGACCGGTTCCTGTCAAAGCACGGGCTCGGCAGGGCCGACATCTTCAAGCTCGGAGGAAAGCCATGACCGGAGTGCCCCGACGCGTACGAGTGGTGGAGGCATTTCCTGAGATTGTCGAGTACCTGGATCCCGAGCAGCAGGAGCTCGCCCGCCGTCAGCTGGTGGCGGACCTGATCGTCGCCAAGACGGGCAGGTGGACGCCTCAGGTCCGCACCGACGTTCCCGGGCACCTCGGTCTGCTGGTCCTCGACGGCCTCCTCAGCCGTGACGTGATCCTCGAGAAGCCGCTGGCCACCGAGCTCGTCGGCCAGGGCGATCTGCTGCGGCCGAGCGACCGCGACGGCGAGGACGCGCCGGTCCCGTTCGAGGTGTCGTGGACCGTGCTGGAGCCGGCCCGGTTGGCCGTGCTCGATCCGACGTTCGCCCGGGCGCTCGGGCAATGGCCCCCGGCGATGGCCGCCGTGATCCGCGGCGCCAGCAACCGCGCCCACTCGCTGGCGATCACGCTGGCGGTCTCCAACCTGCGGCGCGTCGACGTGCGGCTCCTCATGCTGCTCTGGTACCTGGCCGAGCGATGGGGGCGTGTGACGCCCGACGGCGTGATCGTGCCCCTCCGCCTCACCCACGAGACGCTGGCCCGCCTGGTCGGCGCGCAGCGCCCCTCGGTGACGACCGCGATCCGCCAGCTCGAGGAGGAGGAGCACCTGCGGCGCACTCCCGATCGCCTGTGGCTGCTGTGCGGCGCTCCGCCCGAGCGCATGGCGCACGCGGAGGCCGCTGCCTCCGTCGGCCAGTAGGAAGGCGCGCGGGCGCGGCGGTGGCGGAGGCGATGCGGCGCGGGCTGAGCACCTGAGCCCGCCGCGGAGCCTGCCGCCGAGGCCGGAAAACCTCGCTCGACGCGACTTCTGAGCGCGCTCGCGGCGATCCTCCACAAGTTTCTGCGCGATATTTGATTAGTTCCTGTGAGGAGGGGGTAGAGGTGCACCGGCCTGTTAGCCAGTTAGGCCCTCTCCTCCCTCGGGACTGCGGGCGGGTACGGCGTCGGCGGCACCATCGCCTACTCGCCCGCGATCCCCGATTCACGTGCTTGTCGCCCCCGCGACGAACGCCGGCAGCCCGCCGCCGGAAGACGCGGGACGCCCCACGCGACGCCGCGGAACGCGCCCTCGCGCTCGGGGAACGCCCCTCGAGGTCGGGGAACGCGCCCTCGAGGATCAGCGAACGCTGCTGGCGCTGACAGCAGCCGCGGGCACGGCGGGATGAGCCGCGGGGGCGGCGTGCGACTTGGGCGTGGGCGCGGCGAGGGCCACGCACACCACGCAGACCATGAGGACCGCGACGGCCCACATCACTCGTGTGAAGAGGCGATTCATGCGCCCCCAGTCGGCAAACAGCAGTGGATTCATGGTTCGTTTCGGAGTTCGGGTATCCCGGACGGCGCGGCGGACACAAGTGTCCGGGCGCGGGCGGGGTGGTCTGTGTCGGACGCCTGGCTAGCGTGGGAGCTACCCGACCGGCCAGGCGGCCAATCGGGAGGCGGCGCGGCCGCCCCCTGACAGACGGCGCACATCGCTGTGTGCGCTTTCCCACACACTGAACTGAGTGAGCCGCCGAGGAGCGGGTACGACAGTCATAGCCACACGCGACAGGTGCGCGGTGTGGTCCGTAGTCCAGGTCGAGACGGCAGTCGATCGCTCAGCGGTCTCCTGACGGGCCTCGTGGCAGCTGAAGCCCAACGAGAAGGAGCACCCGTGCTTACGCGATCTTCGCCGGACCTTCGACGTCCTCCCGACGCCCATCTCGCCGATAACACCGAGCTGTTGACGCGGTGTTGCGACGATGGCGACCCGGAGGCGCGCGAGGAGCTGTTCACGCGCTTTCTGCCGCTTGCGCGCAAGCTTGCCTCCCGCTACAGCAACCCCCACGAGCCGATCGAGGACCTCGTGCAGGTGGCCTCGGTGGGCCTGCTCGGCGCCATCGACCGCTTCGACCCCGATCGCGGGGTGCGTTTCCCGGCCTTCGCCATCCCGACCATCCTGGGAGAGCTCAAGCGTTACTTCCGCAACACCGGGTGGTCGGCGCACGTGCCGCGCGGGGCCCAGGAGATGGCGCTGCGCGTTGATCGCGCCATCCGGCAGATCGAGGCTCGCTCGGGCCGCCATCCCAGTGTCGGTGAGCTGGCCCAGTTCCTCGAGCTCCCGTACGAAGACGTTCTGGTCGGCCTCGATGCCGGCACCGCGCACTACTCGGTCTCGCTTGACGCGCCGCTGACGACCGGCGACGACGAGGAGCAGGCTGACACGCTCGGCGACAGCATCGGCGACGTGGACGAGAGCTACGGCCTGGTGGAGGCGAGCATGTCGCTGTCGGCGGCCCTGGGCCGCCTTCCGCATCTCGAGCGCCAGGCGCTGACGCTGCGCCTCGAGCACGACCTCAAGCAGACGGAGATCGCACGCGAGCTCGGCTGCTCGCAGATGCAGGTCTCCCGCCTGCTGCGCCGCGCTGCGGCGCGGCTGCACGATATGACCGATCCTGATCTCGACCGAGATCGGGGTGAGGCCTCGTCAGCCTCCCGTGAGCAGCGTCAGCTCGCGTAGAAGCGAATCCATCCCGGCGATCTCGTGGAAGCGGCGCTGGCGTCCAGCGCCGCCGCCGCGGCTCAGGAGCTCGGGCAGCAACTCGAGCTCATCGGTGCAGCCGAGCTCCCCGGCGTGAGGCCGAGCCTGGCCCAGCGCGTCGGAGAGCAGGTCCTCGACCGACCTGAGCGCACCGTCGGCGTCGGGCAGCCGCGCGGTGGTACCGAACCGTGCGGCGCGGAACATCCCCTCGTCGAGGAGCTCCGGCGCCACGTCGCGCGGGGTCTGCTCCACGGCGCTACGAGCCAAGCAGTGCGTGAGCGCGATGATGGCAGCCGCGTCCTGCAGTGACCCCTGGGCGTCGAGCGCGCGAACCTCGACCGTCCCGAGGCGGGGATGCGGGCGCAGCTTCCACCAGAACCACGTGTAGTCCGCGACATCAGCGGCACGGGCAAGACGGTCCGCCATCGCGCAGAAGTCGTCGAAGTCGTCCAGAGAGCGGGGAAGCGCGGATCGCGGCCACGCCCGGAGGGTCACCTCGCGCGCCGAGGCGAGCCCGGTGTCGCGGCTGTGGCGAAATGGCGAGTTGGCGGCCAGCGCCTGGAGCAGTGGGAGATGGCCGCGGAGGTGGTTGAACGTGCGGATCGCGGTGTCGGCATCGGGCATGCCGACGTGCACGTGCAGCCCGCCGACCGGTGTGACGGCGGCGTCCCCGAGTAGGTAGCGGATGCGCTCGTAGCGGTCCTTGTCGGTGATCTCGGCCTCGCCCTCGGCCGCCGAGGGATGTGTCCCGGAGCCCAGGAGACCCGCGCCGGTGGTCCGGAGGGCCTGGCGCATCGCCGCGAGCGCATCGGTCGCTTCCCCCGCCGAGGTGCAGACGTCGGTGATCAGCTCGATCTGGCAGGCGTGCAGTTCTGGCGCGATTGCGCCGCTCACCTCACCGACGTGATCAAGCACCGCGGCCGACGCGTTGGCCTGACGCCCGGTCACCGGATCGACGAGGAACAGCTCTTCCTCGACTCCGATCGAGAACGGCCGTCCCGAGCCGAACCGCGGTCCGGTCTCGTCGGGCGTGGTCACGGGGCCCAGCTACCCCGCGTCCGCGCGGGGAAACGGGGTTCAGCCCGTGGGCTCGGGCGCGGCCTCCAGGGCGCCAACCGGCCGGCGGCAGATGCGGTGCAGCAGGATGAGCGTGCCCGTGTAGATGAGCAGGTCGCCGATGCTCAGCACGTTGGGGAGCGGCCCCGGCCACGGGATGACGTCGCCGAACCACAGCAGGTGCGGGTGGCTGAGTGGAGCGGAGTTCTCGAAGCCCGCACCCAGGTGCAGGCCGGCCAGCCGCTCGGCGGTGCGTGACGCCGCCATCTGTCCGCCGTTGACGGTGATGACCAGCGCGTTGAGGAAGGCGCCGAGGCCGATGATCTTGACTCCGGGCAGCCGGCGGTTTGACCACAGGAACACGCCGATGAGCACGTAGGTGGCGATGTGGACCGCCTTGTGCAGCTCCTCGTGGCCGTCGCGGATGACGGTCGTGATGAGCACCTGGATGGCCAGAGCCACCACCGGCACCCAGGTGCCGCGCACACGGATCGAGGCCAGGCGGCTCAGGCGCCCACCGGTGAGCGGCACGCTCAACAGGCACAGCAGGGCGAAGACGATGAGGATCATGCCGCCTGTCCGACCACTCGTACCGGCGACGCGGCGACGGACCGCTCGACGCCCGACGTGCTGCGGAAGTCCAGCATCCAGCGGGTGACGTCGGGCCCGGCCAGCGGTTGGCTGATGGCGTAGCCCTGGGCGGCATCGCAGCCCAGCGCCTCCAGCTCGGGCAGCATCGACCAGTCCTCGACTCCTTCGGCGACGGCGCGCAGCCCGAGGTGATGGGCGAGGTCGATGGTGGAGTTGACGATGACCTTCTCGCTGGAGCCGGCTGACATGCGGCTGACGAACGAGCGGTCGATCTTGACCTCGGAGACGGGGAGGTCGGCCAGGTAGGCCAGCGAGGAGTAGCCGGTGCCGAAGTCGTCGATCGAGATCTCGCAGCCGAGCGCCTCGAGCTCGCGCAGCACGGTGCGGGCGGTCACCGGATCGGACATCAGAGCGGTCTCGGTCACCTCGAGCTTGAGGCGTTGGGGGGCGACGCCGGTGCGGCGCAGGGCCGCGACGACCTGCTGGGTGAAGCTCTGGTCGACCAGCACCTGTGCGGAGATGTTGACCGCGACGGCGATCTCGAGGCCGATCGCGTGCCACTCGGCGACCTGGAGCAGCGCAACCTCCATGACGCGCTGCGTGAGCGGCTTGATGAGATTGGTGGCCTCGGCCATGCGCACGAACGAGCTGGGGGGGAGCACGCCGAGGCGGGGGTGATCCCAGCGCACGAGCGCCTCCACGGCCATCACCTCGCGAGTGCGCAGGTCAAGCTCGGGCTGGTACCAGAGGACGATCTCCTCGCTGTCCACGGCGGTGCGCAGCTCGGCGGTCAGGGCCAGCTTGGCCGGGCTGTGGTGGTCGTGGCGCTCGTCGTAGAGCGCGACGTTGGAACGCGTCTCCTTGGCGCGGTACATGGCCACATCGGCCTTCTGCAGCAGCGTCTCGACGCCGTGACCGTGCTCGGGGAACAGGGCGATGCCGACGCTGGCCTGGACGTCCACGACCATCTCCTCGAGCTCGAACGGATCGCGCAGCGAGTCGGCGATCCGGTGGGCGAGGGCCACCGCGTCCTGGCGATCTGACGCCGGGCTGATGACGGCGAACTCGTCGCCGCCGAGGCGGGCGATCTGGCCCTGAGCGCCAATGACGTCCTTGAAGCGCTGCGAGACCTGGACGAGCAGCAGGTCCCCGTAGCGGTGGCCGAGGGTGTCGTTGACCTCCTTGAAGCGATCGAGGTCCATGAGCAGGACCGCGGCGGGGACGTGCTCGTCCTGGATCGCTTCGGTGATGGTCTCGTGAAACGCCGTGCGGTTGGGCAGTCCCGTGAGTGAGTCGTGCCGGGCGGCGTGCTCGTTGCGGGCGCTCTGGTGCACCGAGTTGTACATCGCCACCACCGGCGCCAGGCACAGCGGCACGATCGCGACCGTGTAGGCGGCGGCGGCGAGCACGATGGGGGAGACCAAGAGGACGACGCCGCCCGTGATGACGACGAAGGACAGGTTGTTGCGGAAGTAGCTGATGATCGGCACGTCCTGGTAGAGCGCCACCGCGGTGCCCACCACCCAGGCGTTGATGAGGAAGAACGCACCCGCGGCGACCAGCATCGCCGGGAGCTGATGGCTGGCGAATGGGTGCAGGACGCTCAGGCGCGGGGAGACCTCCATGGCGCGCATGGCGGCCCAGGCGGCGACCATCGACAGCGTGTACTGGCCGACGTTGAAGCGCACGCGCCATGCCGGCTTGCCCGAGTGGATGTCCTGCAGGATCGAGGCGATGCTCTGGGCGATGAGCGCCGGACCGAGGCCGCCGACCAGAAGCATGGCCATCGCGAACGACGCCGAGAGCGTCAGCTCCTCGTCGTCGCCGCGCCGGGGGATCTTGATCGGCAGCATCTCGCCGAGCACGACCCCGCCCGCGAGCACCGCGAAGGTGAACGGGTCCTCGATGATGTACGACAGGTGAGCGGCGTGCACCAGCAGCACCATGGCGATGCAGCCGGCCACGAAGACAGCCTCGCACCACACCCGGACTCTCGATAGCTGCCGCATTGGCACTCTCACCCCAAGAAGAAGACGATCGTCGAACGCGCCCCCGCGAGGGGACCCACGGAGGCGCGT
The DNA here is from genome assembly GCA_963850325.1 of uncultured Actinomycetota bacterium. Taxonomy (GTDB): domain Bacteria; phylum Actinomycetota; class Thermoleophilia; order Solirubrobacterales; family Solirubrobacteraceae; genus Palsa-465. The sequence goes on along the minus strand of CAWKLB010000026.1, from coordinate 44,320 downwards.
CCGTCGCGTCCTAGTAGAACTTCAGACCGGCCCCCGAGGCGATGGCGACGGTGGCGATGGCGGCGAGCGTGGTGCAGGCCTGGTAGATGCGGAACTTCTTCATGTTGGTTCCCTCCTTGGAAACAGTCCCTATCGGTTAGGGACCTGACCCGCTCTAAATCGGTCCACGAATCCGGTGTGTTGAGAACTTTGGACAAAGGTTGGAGAGATCGAGGGCCGGATCCGTCTCTGTGTTGTCGGCCGCACAGGGGGGCATCTTGAACGCAGGCGACGGGCAGTTCGTGTTCGGCTACGGGTCGCTGACCGCCCGGCCGGGGGCGGTCTTCACGCGAGAGCTAAAGGAGCACGGCTTCGTTGCCGATGTGGCGGGGTCCCACCGGGTCTGGGGCGTGGCGATGCACAATCGCCGGGATCTGCCCGGCTACAAGTACTACACCGACGCAACGGGTCAGCGCCCGGACGTGTACGTCGCCTACCTGGACCTGGTTGATGCGCCCGAGGACCCGGCAGCGAAGGTTAACGGCCTGTGCCTGCCGGTGGACGACGCCATGCTTGCGCAGCTCGATCTGCGCGAGCGCAACTACGAGCGCGCCGACGTGTCCGATCGCGTCGCCGCCGGCGCGCTGGATGGGGCGCGGGTCTGGGCCTACATCGGGATGGCGGCGGCCCGCGAGCGGCTGGCCGAGGGACGGCGCACCGGGACTGCCGTGATCGACGCCGGGTATGTCCGGACGGTGGAGGCCGGCTTCGCGGTCCTCGGCGACGACGAGCTGGCCACGGTCCGGGCGTCGCTCGAGCCCGGCGACCTGCCCGTGGCCGAGCTGACGCGACACGAGCTGTCGTAGCCGGGAGCGTGGGAGAACCTGCCGGCTTGCGCGATCCAGTCGACGACCCGGCCCGGGGTCTCGCGCTGGGTAGTCTGGAAGGTCGCCTCACCCGCCAACTCAGAGGAGTCAGAGCCCATGGATCGCAAGTGGTGGACGCTGATCGCCGTGTGCACCGGCACGTTCATGCTGCTGCTGGACGTGACGATCGTCAACGTCGCGCTGCCGTCGATCCAGCGGTCCCTGAACGCCAGCTTCTCCGATCTCCAGTGGGTGGTCGACGCCTATGCGCTCACGCTGGCCGCGCTGCTGCTCACCACCGGCTCGCTGGCCGACCTGTTCGGCCGCCGCCGGATGTTCCTGATCGGACTGGTCATCTTCAGCCTGAGTTCGCTGCTCTCGGGTATCGCCGCCGATCCGCTGCTGCTCAACCTGGCGCGCGGCGCCCAGGGGGTCGGCGGCGCCGCCATGTTCTCCACCTCGCTGGCGCTGCTGGGCAGCACGTTCCAAGGCCGCGAGCGCGGCACCGCGTTCGGGGTGTGGGGGGCGATCACCGGCCTGGCCGTGGCGGTGGGCCCCGTCATCGGCGGCGCGCTGACCTCCGGGCTGTCGTGGCGGTGGATCTTCCTCGTCAACGTCCCCATCGGCATCGCCGCCGTCGCCATGACCGTGCTCAAAGTGGACGAGTCACGCCAGCCGGGCGCGCGGCGCCCGGACCTGATCGGCGTGGTCACGTTCAGCGGCGCCCTGGGCGCGCTGATCTACGCACTGATCAAGGGCAACAGCAAGGGGTGGGGCTCCGCCGAGATTGTCGGCTGCCTGATCGGATCCGCGGTGCTGCTGATCGCATTCGTGGTGGCCGAGCTGATGCAGCGCGACAACGCGATGTTCGACCTCAAGCTGTTTCGCAAGCCCACGTTCAACGGCGGGTTGATCGCCGCCTTCGCGCTGTCGGCAGGGCTGTTCGCGCTGTTCCTGTACCTCACGCTCTACATGCAGGACATCCTGGACTTCTCGCCGCTCCAGAGCGGCCTGCGCTTCCTCGTCCTCTCGGGCGCGATCCTGCTCACCTCCACCGCCGCGGGCCGGGCGACGGCGACGGTGCCGATCCGGTTTCTCATCGCCCCGGGCCTGGCGCTGGTCGGCGTCGGCCTGCTGCTCATGCGCGGCCTGACCGCGGGCTCGGACTGGACTCATCTCATTCCGGGCTTCATCCTGGCCGGCGCCGGGGTGGGCCTGGTCAACCCGCCGCTGGCCTCCACGGCCATCGGGGTGGTCACGCCCGACCGGGCGGGCATGGCCAGCGGCATCAATTCGACCTTCCGCCAGATCGGCATCGCCACCGGGATCGCGGGGCTGGGCTCAGTGTTCTCGCACACCGTCCGCACCCACGTCGTCGCGCTGCTGGTGGGCTCGCCGGTGAACGCCGTCGCCGCGCACCGCCTCGCTTCGGACATCTCCCAGGGCAGCGGTGCCGCCGCCGGCCTGGGCTCGCTGCCGCCGCAGGCCCGTCCCGCGGCGATTCACGCGGTGCGGACGGCGTTCGTCACCGGGCTCAACGAGATCTTCCTGATCGGCGCGATCCTCTCGCTGGTCGCGGCCGCGCTCACGCTGGTGCTCATCCGCAGCCGTGACTTCGAGTCCTCGGCCGCGCGGTCGGGGGCGGCGCCGCAGCAGCCGCAGGCCGCGGGGGCCGGCGCGGGGGCGCACTAGCGGCCGGGCCGGCTACAGCTCGACGCCGCCGAGCTGCGCGCAGGCGGCGAGCAACGCGTCCTGGAGCGCCGGGTCAGACGCGGACGGGTCGGCCGGGCGCTGGGTGCGGTGATAGAGGTAGCGGCCGGTCACCTGGGCGGCGGGCTCGTCTGAGACCGCCAGCCAGGCCTGCGTGTCGGCGCCCAGCGCCAGGTCGTCGGGGGCCCCTGGCCCGCCCATCCTGGTCGCCACCCACCCCGGCGTGACGGCGTTGGATCGGACCTCGGGCCACCGCCGAGCGACCGCGAAGGCGAGAACGAGATCGAACAGCTTGGAATCGGAGTACGCCTGGACGCCGTCCCAGTGCCGATCGCGCCACTGCAGGTCGTCAAGCGCGGGATCACCGCCCGTGTGCATCCCCGAGGAGAGGTAGACGAGCCGGTCAGGGCGGGTCATGAGCGCGGTGAGCAGATAGGGAGCGAGCACATTAACCGCGAACAGCGCGGCCAGGCCGTCCTCGGTCTCGGAGCGGCTTGACACCTGGTAGCCGAGCGCGGCGTTGTGGATGACCGCGTCAAAACGGCCGGCGGCGTTCGCCTGCTCGGCCACGGCGCGGGTCTGGGCGATCGAGGCCAGGTCGCCGGTGAGCACGCCGGCGGCGCCCGGGACGCCGTCGAGGGCTTCGCGTCCGCGCGCCTGACTGCGGGCGTGGAGGACCACCTCATGCCCCTCCCGCACGAGCTGGGCCGCGGCCAGCTTGCCCAGGCCATCGGCCGACCCCGTGACCAGAACGCGGCTCATCCGGTCAGCGGAAGCGCTCGCGAAGCACGGAGGCCAGCACGTCGGGCGCGACGTTGTGGGACTGGCCCTCGAGGACCCGCCACTCCCCGTCGGGGACCGCCTCGGCGACAGCGCGGACCGAGGCGGCGGCCCAGGGCGCGCTGAGGCTGCCCGTCGTGCCGAGCACGGGACAGACGATCGCGCTCAGGCGCTGCACCGGGACCACGCCCTCGTTGAGCAGGCGCACGTCATAGGCGAGCGTGTGCGCGAGTGCCAGGAGCGACGGCCAGGCCGGGGATGCCTTCGTCTGCTCGATGATCGCCTCGGGGATCCCGCTGCCCTGCATGAAGCGCTCGACCGCCTCGTCGCGCCGCCCGTCCGCGGCCAGCGCCGCCAGCTCGCTCGCGGCCTCGGTGGTGGTGGCCGGGCCCCTGACATAGGGCGGCTCGTTAACGACGAGCCCGCGGATGGGCACCCCTGATGCGGCGGCCTCCAGAGCCAGCGCGGCGCCCGAGGACTGTCCGAACACGAAGGGCGTCTCGCCGGTCTCGGCCACGATCGCGGACAGGTCCTCGAGTTCACGCTCCGGTGTGGAGGCGCCGCTGTCCGAGCTGTCACCGCGCCCGCGCCGGTCATAGCGATAGAGCGTGAAGTCCGCGTCCAGCAGCGGCGCGAGCGGCTCGCCGGTCGCCCTTGTGCTCAGCGCTCCGTTGACGATGACGAGCGCCGGTCCGCTGCCCGACCGCTCGAAGGCGATCGTCACGGCGTCGGGTGAGGTGACCGTCTCGAGCATGCCTACATTCTGAACACGCCGTAGCGCACGTCGTCGAGCGGGGCGTTTGCGGCCGCCGACAGGGCGAGGCCCAGGACGTCGCGGGTGTCACGCGGATCGATGACGCCGTCGTCCCACAGTCGGGCGGTGGCGTAGTAGGGATGGCCCTGGCGCTCGTACTGCTCGCGCAGCTGGGCGCCCGTCTCGGCCTGTCCGACCTGCGTCATGACGGTGGCGGCCTGCTCGCCGCCCATCACGCTGATCCGCGCCCCCGGCCACATCCACAGCAGCCGCGGTGAGTAGGCCCGGCCGCACATGCCGTAGTTGCCGGCGCCGAACGAGCCGCCGACGATCACCGTCAGCTTCGGCACCCGGGCCGTGGAGACGGCCGTGACCATCTTGGCGCCGTGCTTGGCGATCCCGCCGGCCTCGTAGTCGCGCCCCACCATGAAGCCGGTGATGTTCTGCAGGAACACGAGCGGCGTCCTGCGCTGGTCGCACAGCTCGATGAAGTGTGCGCCCTTCAGCGCGCTCTCGGAGAAGAGGATGCCGTTGTTGGCCAGGATCCCGACCGGGTGGCCGTGGATGTGGGCAAAGCCGGTCACCAGGGTCGAGCCGTAGAGCTCCTTGAACTCGTGAAAGCGCGAGCCGTCGACGATACGGGCGATGATCTCCCGTGCGTCGTAGGGCTTGCGCAGATCGGTCGAGACGACGCCGAGGAGTTGCTCGGGATCGACGGCGGGCGCGTCGACCGGGGCGCGTTCCCAGGGATACGATCCCCGCCCACCCGCCCGCGGAGCGAGCGTCGAGACGATGTCGCGGACGATCTGGAGCGCGTGGGCGTCGTCGGTGGCGAGATGGTCGGTGACGCCCGAGATGCGGGAGTGCAGCTCGCCCCCGCCCAGGTCCTCGGCGCTGACCTCCTCGCCGGTGGCCGCCTTCACCAGCGGTGGGCCGCCGAGGAAGATCGTGCCCTGGTTGCGCACGATGACGGTCTCGTCGCTCATGGCGGGGACATAGGCGCCCCCGGCGGTGCACGAGCCCATGACCGAGGCGATCTGAGGGATGCCCTGGGCCGACATCGTGGCCTGGTTGTAGAAGATGCGCCCGAAGTGCTCGCGGTCGGGGAAGACCTCGTCCTGGCGGGGCAGGAACGCACCGCCGGAGTCCACCAGGTAGATGCAGGGCAGCCGGTTCTGCAACGCGATCTCCTGGGCGCGCAGGTGCTTCTTGACCGTCATCGGGTAGTAGGTGCCGCCCTTGACCGTGGCGTCGTTGGCGACGATCACGCATTCGCGCCCGGACACGCGGCCAATGCCGGTGATGATCCCCGCGCCCGGGGCTTCGTCGTCATAGAGGCCGTGGGCGGCCAGCGCCGAGCACTCCAGGAACGGCGCCCCCGGGTCGAGCAGGCGGTCCACCCGTTCGCGGGGCAGCAGCTTGCCGCGCCCGACGTGGCGCTCCCGGGCGCGCTCGCCCCCACCCAGTCGCACGCGCTCGAGCTGGGCGTTGAGGTCCTCGATCAGCGCCTGGTTGGCCTCGTGGTTGGCGCGGAACTCATCGGACCCGGGGTGGGCGTGGGAGCGCAGGACGTTCACGACACCACCTCCACCCGAGCGAGCGGCTGGTCGACAGCGACCTTGTCGCCGACGGCGACGGTGAGCTCGGCCACCTCGCCGTCGACCGGCGCGGTGAGGACCAGCTCCATCTTCATCGACTCGAGCACCACCAGCGGGTCGCCGGCGCTCACCCGATCCCCGGCGGCAGCGTGAACGAGCAGGACCTGCCCGGGCATCGGGGCGCGCACGTCGCCATCGGCGTTGGCGTCGGCGAGGTTCGCGCCGGAGGCCGGCCGCACTGCCCACGCCGAGCCGCCGTGGCCGATCCACGTCACATCGCCGTCGCGGGCGAGCAGCCAGTCGCCTCGGCCCTCGATCGCGAAGCGGCCGTCGCCGAGCGGGCTCACCATCGCCACGTACTCCGGCGGCACCGTGACGTCGACCGGCTCGCCGCCGCTCACCGCCAGGCGCCAGCGCGAGGGGGCGCGGACGCCGCCGAGGCGCCAGCCGTCGACGCGTTCGAACGGATCGGCGCCGGCGCTCGCGGCGCGGTCGGCCAGGATCAGCATCGCGGCGGCGATGGCGACGCCCTCGTCGCCGATGGGTCCCGCCGGGACGCCCCGGCGCTCGATGAGCCCGGTGTCGAGCGCCCCGGCGCGGACCGCGTCGTCGGCGATCAGCCCGCGCAGGTAGCGGGTGGTGGTGGTGACGCCGAGCACGGTGAACTCCGCCAGCGCCTGGTCCAGGCGGGCGAGCGCCTGGGCGCGGTCGGCCCCGTGCGTGATGACCTTGGCCAGCAGCGAGTCGTAGTTGGTGTCCACCACCGAGCCGAGCTCGATCGCGTCGTCCACGCGCACCTCGCGCGTCGTCAGTGGGCGAGCGTAGGCGAGCACGCGGCCGGCGGCGGGCAGGAAGTCGCGCCCGGCGTCCTCGGCGGTGATGCGGACCTCGATCGCGTGACCGTCCAGCATCACGTCGTCTTGAACGAGCGGCAGGGGCTCGCCCGCAGCGACGTGCAACTGGAGCTCCACCAGGTCCAGGCCGGTGACGAGCTCGGTGACCGGATGCTCGACCTGGAGGCGTGCGTTCATCTCCAGGAAGTAGTGCTCGGCGGGGTCGGCGAAGTCGGCGATGAACTCGACCGTGCCGGCATTGACATAGCCCGCGGCGCGGGCCAGGGCCACCGCCTCCGCGCCGAGGGCGGCGCGCAAATCGGGCGAGACGACGGGGGAGGGGGACTCCTCCATCACCTTCTGGTGGCGGCGCTGCAGCGAGCACTCGCGCTCGCCGAGGTGCAGCACAGTCCCGTGGGCGTCGGCGATCACCTGGACCTCCAGGTGGCGCGCCCGCGGGAGGAAGCGCTCGATGAACACCCGGTCATCGCCGAACCCGGCCTTGGCCTCGCGGCGAGCGGACTCCAGGGCGGTGTCGAGGTCCTCGGGGCGCTCCACGACGCGCATGCCGCGCCCCCCGCCGCCGGCGGCTGCCTTGACCAGCAGGGGATACACGTCGTCGCCTGCCGTCCGCGCCTCGTCCTCGCTGAAGCTCGGCACGACCGGGACCCCGGCCGCCGCCGCCGCCTCCTTGGCGCGCAGCTTGTCGCCCATGAGCTCACCGGCTTCGGGCGGCGGCCCGATGAAGGCCACGCCGGCCTGCGCGCACGCCCGGGCGAGCGCCGGGTTCTCCGAGAGGAAGCCGTAGCCGGGGTGAAGCGCCTCGGCGCCCCACTGGGCGCAGGCGTCCACGACCGCCTCGATGTCCAGGTAAGAGGGGATCTGCACGGCATGGACGGCCTCCCGGACGAACGGAGCGTGGCGATCGGCCGGGGTGTAGACGGCGACCGAGCTGATGCCGAGCCGGTCCAGGGTGCGGATCACCCGACGCGCGATCTCGCCGCGATTGGCGATCAGCACGGTGGCGAACATCCTCAGACCTCGTCGGAGTGGGCCCAGCGGTGCCAGTCGACCGGGCCGGCCACGAGCGTGTGGCTGCCCAGGGGACGGCCGAGGTGGTACTGCACGGCCCGGGAGACCTTGAGCAGGCCACGCAGATCGATGCCGGTCGCCACGCCCATCTCGTGCAGCATGGAGACGACGTCCTCGGTGGCGACGTTCCCGGTGGCGCCGGCCGGGACCGGGCAGCCGCCCAGCTCGCCGAAGCTCGACTCGAACGAGTCGACCCCGGCCTCCAGCGCCGCGTAGACGTTGGCCAGCCCCTGGCCGCGGGTGTTGTGGAAGTGGGCCGTGAGCTCGATTTCGTCCGGCCCGCCGAGCCGCTCGCGCGCGGCGGTGAAGAACGCCTTGACCTGGCGCGGGTTGGCCATCCCCGTGGTGTCGCCGAAGCCGACCTCCTGGGCGCCCGCCGCGACCAGGCGCTCGGCGATCTCGAACACCCGCTCGGGAGGGACGGTCCCCTCGTAGGGGCAGCCGAAGGCCACCGAGATGACGCCCTCGCAGCGCAACCCGGCCTCGCGTCCCCGCCCGAGCACGCGCTCCAGCGCCGTGAGCGAGTCCTGCATGCTGCGGTTGACGTTGCGGAGGTTGTGGGTCTCCGAGGCCGACATGAACACGTTGATCTCATCGAAGCGGTCGCGCAGCTCGAGCGCGCGGTCCAGACCGCGCTCGTTGGGAATGAGCACCGAGCGGCTCACGTCGTCGGGGATGTCGACCGCCTCGAGCACCTCGGCGGCATCGGCGAGCTGGGGGATGACGTCGGGCCGGACGAAGCTCGTGAGCTCCAGCCGGCGCAGGCCGGTCCGGGCCAGCGCGTCGATCAGCCGGACCTTGGTCTCGGTGGGGATGACCTCGGGCTCGTTCTGGAACCCGTCGCGGGGACCGACCTCGCGGATGCGGGCGTCGAGCGGCAGCCCAGTGGGGGTCTCGGGGTCGGTGCTCATGCTCCGAGCGCTCGGGCGATCACCATCTGCTGAACCTCGTCGGTGCCCTCGCCGATGGTGAGGATCTTGGCGTCGCGATAGAACCGGCACACCGGGTACTCCTCGATGTAGCCGTAGCCGCCGTGGATCTGGACCGCCTCGTCGGCGGCCTTGACGGCCAGGCGGCCGGTCTTGAGCTTGGCCTGGGCGGCGACGAGCGAGAACGGCTTGGCCTGGTCCTTGAGCCAGGCGGAGTGGTAGACGAGCAGCCGGGCGGCCGCGATCTCCGTCGCCATGTCGGCCAGCTTGGTCTGGATCGCCTGGAACTTGGAGATCGGCTTGCCGAACGCCCGCCGCTCCTTGGCGTAGGCCAGCGCCTGGTCCAGCGCGCCCTGGGCGAGCCCGACCCCCATGGCGGCGACGCCGATCCGGCCGATGTCCAGCACCTGGAGGAACTGGTGAAAGCCCTTGCCGCGCATGCCCAGCAGGTTGGCCTCGGGGATGCGGCAGTCGGTGAAGCTGAGCGGCCGAGTGTCCGACGCGTTCCATCCCATCTTGCGGTAGGGCTCGGCCTGCTCGTAGCCCGCCGTTCCGTTGGGGACGATGAGGTTGGAGATCTCGTCGGGGTTAGCGGGGTCCGTCTTTGCGGTGATGCAGACCACGCCCGAGATGTCGGTGCCGGCGTTGGTGATGAACTGCTTGGCGCCGTTGATCACCCAGTCGCCGTCCTCCAGCTGGGCGCGCGTCTTGGTGTTCCCCGCGTCGGACCCGGCCTCTGGCTCGGTGAGCCCGAACGCGCCCAGGATCTCGCCCGAGCACAGGCGCGGCAGCCATTCCCGCTTCTGCTCGTCGGTGCCGAACAGGTAGATCGGTTGGGTCCCCAGCGACGTGTGCGCGCACAGCGTGATGGCGACGCTGGAGTCAACCCGGGTGAGCTCTTCGACGGCGATGGCGTACTGGAGGCTCGAGCCTCCGGCCCCGCCGACCTCCTCCGGGAAGGGGATGCCCATCCAGCCCAGCGACGCCATCTTGGCGACGATGTCATAGGGGAAGGAGTGGGTGCGGTCAAGCTCCTCGGCGGCCGGCGCCACCTCGGCCTGGGCGAACTCCCGGACGGTTCGCTGGAGCAGTTGGGTCTGATCATCGAGCGCAAAGTCCATGGTTGCGCGACTATAGCGAATTGACATTCGAAGTTCGAATGCTCATTCGGTAAAGTGTGGGAGGTGTCCGTCAGACCCACACGGCCCGCGCTGCGCCGGCGCTATGACCGCCGCCAGCAGCAGGTCGTCTACCAGGCGGCCAAGGTGTTCGCCCGCCAGGGTTATGACCAGACCACGATGCAGGAGCTGGCGGCGAGCATGGATCTGGCCACCGGCGCGCTCTATCACTACTTCAGCGGCAAAGAGGAGCTGCTCACCGCGATCTGCGACCAGCTCATGGAGCCGCTGCTCGAGCAGGCCACCGAGCTGCTGGGCGGCGACCAGGACGCCACCGAGCATCTGCGCGCGCTCGTGCGCCTGTGGGTAGCCCACGTCATCGAGCACCGTGACCACATGCTCGTCTTCCAGCAGGAGCGCCACCTGATCGAGTCCGGTGAGCGCTGGCGCAAGGTGCGAGCGTCGCGCAAGGCGTTCGAGCGCCTGGCGGCGATGGCGTTGGAGCGCGCGCGGCCCGGCGGCGATTCGCATCTGGCGCTGCTGGCGCTCCTCGGGATGGTCAACCACACCGCCCAGTGGTACCGGCCGCGCGGGGCGCTGTCGCCCGAGGCGATCGCCGACGGGTACGTGGACCTGGTCCTGGGTTGCGGTTAGCCTCGAGGCGTGTCCTGGCTACCGGAGGGCTTCGTGGCTCCGTCGCGGGCCGAGTTGGCGAGCGGGCACCATCTGCGCCAGATCCGCCCGGACGACGTCGACATCGACTACCCCGCGGTGATGGGCTCGCGGGAGCGGTTGTGGGCGCTGTACGGCGACCTCTGGGGGTGGCCGCCGGCCACCATGACCCACGAGGAGGATCGCGCCGACCTGGCGCGCCACGAGGCCGAGATGGCCGTCAGCGAGTCGTTCAACTACGCGGTGTTCGACACGTCAGAGACGGAGCTCTTGGGATGCATCTACATCGATCCACCCGGCGAGGAGTCCGCGCCCGGGTCTGACGCATTCGTGTCGTGGTGGGTGGTGGATGCGGCGGTCGGCAGCGCGCTGGACGCGGCGCTGGCGGCGTTCGTGCCCGAGTGGCTGGCGCAGGCGTGGGGCTTTCGCGCCGTGCATTGGTTCCCGTAGCGGGTGTTCCTGTGTCTCCCGTGGGTCGTTCTGGGGAGGCGGTCCCTAGGCGTGACTAGTCGAGAGCGGTGGCGGCGATCTTGCCCGGGTTGAAGATCCCGTCCGGGTCGAGCGCGCGCTTGATCGCGCGCATCATCTCGACCGCCGGGCGCCCATGCTCCTCGACCAGGAAGCGCGACTTGCCGTAGCCGACGCCGTGCTCGCCGGTGCACGTGCCCTCGCGCTCCAGCGCGCGGTGCACGAGCCGGGCGTGGAACTCCTCGCCGCGCGCCACCTCCGCCGGATCGGCGGGATCGACCAGCACGATCACGTGGAAGTTGCCGTCGCCGACGTGGCCGACGATCGAAGCCATCAGCTCGTGCTGCGCGATGTCGGCCTGGGTCGCTGCGATGCAGTCGGCCAGCGCCGAGATGGGCACGCACACGTCGGTGGTGAGCGCTCCGCTGCCCGGCCTCATCGCCCGCGTTGCCTCCATCGCACCGTGGCGCGCGTGCCACAGGCGGCGGCGCTCGGCCTCGTCGGACGCCCAGGCGAAGTCAGACCCGCCGCACTCGGCGGCGAGCTCCGCGGTCTCGCGCGCCTGAGCCTCGACCTCGGCCGCCGAGCCACCGTGAAACTCGAGGAACAGGGTGGGGGCGACGGTGAACGCCGTCTGGTTGTGGCGGTTGATCGCCTCGATCTGGAGCTCGTCGGCGAGCTCGATCCGCGCCACCGGGATGGCGTGTTGGCCGACCATCACGACGCACTGCACGGCGGCGTCCACGCTGGGGAACGTGCACTGCGCCGCGGCCGTGGCCTCCGGCGTTGGGTGCAGGCGCAGCGTCGCCTCGCAGATGAGGCCGAGCGTCCCCTCGGAGCCGATCATCAGCCGGGTGAGGTCATAGCCGGCCGAGGACTTGCGCGCCCGGGAGTGCGTACGGACGACCTGGCCACGGGCGTCGATGATCGTGATGGCGAGTACGTTCTCGCGCATCGCGCCGTAGCGGACCGTGGTGGTCCCCGACGCGCCCGTGGCGATCATGCCGCCGATCGTGGCGTCGGCGCCCGGGTCCACCGCGAAGAACACGCCCTCGGGGCGCAGGCGGGCCTCGAGGGCCCGGCGCGTCACGCCGGCCTGCACGACGATGTCGAGGTCCTCGAGCGAGGGACGGCCGATCGCGGCCAGGTCGCGCATGTCGATGGACAACCCGCCCGCGAGCGCGGCGACGTGGCCCTCCAGCGAGGTCCCGGCCCCGAACGGCACCACCGGCAAGCGGTGCGCCGCGGCGATGCCGACGATCGCGGCCGCTTCGTCGACCGAGCGGGGCCACACGACCATGTCGGGCCGGGCCTCGGGATGGAAGGACTCGTCGTGGCCGTGCTGGGCCAGGTCGTCGGCGCCGGTATGGACGCGGTCGGCGCCGAGCAGGTCGCAGAGGGCCTGCCGGGCTGCGTTCAGCGTCGTGGAGTCCGGGCGCACCTCGGTGACCGACATGGATGGAGTGTGACGGTTCCGGGGTGCCGGCGAGAGTGTCCGCCTACGGCGTAGCCCGGTGAGCGTGCCCGCCTACGCGTAGCCGGCGGACGTGAGCCGCTGGGGCAGCTCGGCCACCCACTGCGACAGGCGCCCGCCCGCCGCCGCGAACGCTGCCTCCACCTTCAGCCAGCCGATGGCGTCCTGCCACGTGGGCAGCGATGGTCCCACCGCCACCACCAGCTCCGTGTCCCCGCCGGCGTGCACGAGGGTCAGCCCGCCCCAGTTGCCCAGGGCGCGGACCGACGCCAGATCGGCGAGGCTCCACTCGCGCACCGGGCGCCGTCCGCGGCCGTACATCACCGCACGGCGATCGGTCGCGTGCAGGACTCCGCCCTCGGGCGGGTGGCCCAGCCCGGCGGCGCGCACACGGCCCACGTCCACCGCGAAGCGCTCGTCGGGAGTCAGCGACGGTCGGCCGGGCATCGAGGGGCGCAGCTCGCCGCGCTCAAAGCGCGGACGCCAGGCGGCGAGCTCCGTCATGACCTGCTCCGCGGGCTCGATCACGGCGGTGAGGTCCGAGACGCTCATGCCGGCAGCCCGGAGAGGGCGGGGTAGAGGGCCTGATAGCGGGGGCGCCGGGCGGCGTAGGACTCGACCCAGGCAGGGTCGGGGTCGACCTGGCCGGTGGTCTTCACGCCCGCCTGCGCCGCGGTGCGCGCGTCGTCGAATACGCTGGCGGCCACGCCGCCCAGCAGCGCCGCACCGTAGGCGGCGCTCGCCCCCGACTCGGTGCGCTCCAGCGGCAGCTCCAGGACGCTGGCCAGGATCTTCAGCCACAGCTCCGAGCGCGCGCCGCCGCCGGAGACGCGGGCGGTATCCGGGCGCCGGCCGGTGGCCGCGATGAGGTCCAGGGCGTCGCGCAGGGCGTAGGCGACCCCCTCGAGCACAGCGCGGGCCATGGCGCCGCGGTCGTGGCGCAGGCCCAGGCCGACGAAGCCGCCGCGCAGGTCGGAGTCCGGGTACGGGGTCCGTTCACCTGACAGGTAGGGGGCGAAGGTCAGGCCCTCGACCCCCGGGGGCCAGCCCGCCGCGTCCTCGAGCAGGCCGACGATGTCATCGGAGGCCCCGAGCGTGTCGGCAAGCCAGCTGAGCGCGCCCGCGGCCGAAAGGATCACCCCCATCACGTGCCAGGTGTCGGGCAGGGCGTGGCAGAACGCGTGCAGGCGCCCCTCGGGGTCGGGGGTGAAGGCGTCGCGAGCGGTGAATATGACCCCGCTCGTCCCGAGGACCAGCGAGGCCGGACTACGGTCGTCGGTGACGCCGACGCCGAGGGCCCCCGCCGCCTGGTCACCGGCGCCCGCGGCGACAGGGACACCATTGGCGGTGTGGCCCGTGACGGCCCCGGACTCGTGAACGGCGGGAAGCCAGCTGGGGTCCACCGCGAACGCCGCCGCCAGCTCGGAGCTCCAGGCCCGTCGGCCGACGTCGAGCAGCACCGTGCCCGAGGCGTCTGAGACATCGGTGGCCAGCTCGCCGGTGAGGCGGAAGCGGACGTAGTCCTTGGGCAGCAGCACCCGCTCGATCTGCCGGTGCACATCGGGCTCGTTCTCGGCCAGCCAGGTGAGCTTGGGCGCGGTGAAGCCGGCCAGCGCGCGGTTGCCGCTCAGCGCCACCAGTCGCTCGATGCCAAGCTCCTCCTCAATCCGCGTCGCCTGCGGCTGGCTGCGGCCGTCGTTCCACAGGATCGCGGGGCGCAGCGGCCGGCGCTCGGAGCCCAGGACCACGAGGCCGTGCATCTGGCCGGACAGGCCGATTCCGTCTGCTGCGGCACCGTCGAGCCGGCCCAGGACCGATTCGGTGGCCGCCCACCAGTCTTCCGGGTCCTGCTCGGACCAGCCGGGGTGGGGCATGGAGATGGCGATCGGGTGCTCAGCCTCGGCGAGCACGACGCCGCGTTCGTCGATCGCCACGCCTTTGGCCGACGACGTTCCGACGTCGATGCCGATGACCCGCGCGGCGCTCACCGGCCCTCGTGCCCCGTCGCCCTCAGCGAGCCGCGCCCTGTGATGCGCTGGTGCCGATCCCTCATTCTGTCTAATCTTAGACAAAACTATGTGAGGGAGTGTTAGCGATGACGAACGCAGAGAGCGGGATCGGCGCGCGGTTCACCTTCGGGCTGTGGACCGTGGGCAATCCGGGGCGCGACCCGTTCGGCGAGCCGACACGACCACCGCGAGATCCCGTGGACACCGTCCACCGCCTGGCTGACGCAGGTGCCTGGGGCGTGAGCCTGCACGACAACGATCTCGTCCCCTACGGCACCTCGGCCGCCGAGCGCGACCGGATCGTCGCTGCGTTCAAGGACGCCTTGAACGAGCGCGGGCTCGGCGTGGGCATGGCGACGACCAACCTCTTCGGCCATCCGGCGTTCAAGGACGGCGCCTTCACGTCCAACGATCGCGGAGTGCGGCGTGCCGCGATCGGCAAGGCGATGCTCTCCATCGACCTCGGGGCGGAGCTGGGCGCTGAGGTCTACGTGTTCTGGGGCGGGCGCGAGGGCACCGAGGTGGGCGTGGCCAAGGACCCGCGTGACGCGCTCGAGCGCTACCGCGAGGCGATCAACCTGCTGGCGGACTACGTGGTCGAGCAGGGGTACGCGCTGAAGTTCGCCATCGAGCCCAAGCCCAACGAGCCCCGCGGCGACATCTTCCTGCCCACCGTGGGCCACGCACTGCACTTCATCACCATGCTGGACCGCCCCGAGATGGTGGGCGTCAACCCCGAGGTGGCGCACGAGACGATGGCCGGGCTCTCGTTCACGCACGGGGTGGGGCAGGCGCTGTGGGCGGGCAAGCTGTTCCACATTGACCTCAACGGCCAGCGGATCGGCCGCTATGACCAGGACTTCCGCTTCGGCGCCGAGGATCTCAAGGAGGCTTTCCATCTGGTGCGCCTGCTCGAGCGCGCGGGGTACGACGGGCCGCGCCACTTCGACGCCCATCCCTACCGCAACGAGGACGAGGCGGGCGTGTGGGACTTCGCCCGCGGCTGCATCCGCACCTACACCGCGCTGGCCGAGAAGGCCCGCCACTTCGACTCGCTGCCCGAGGTCCAGGAGGCCCTGGCGGCGGCGTCGACGCCGGAGCTGGGCGAGGCCTCAGCCGCCGGCCCGGGCGAGACCGACGCGCTCAAGGCCCAGGCCGGCGAGCTGGACGTCCTGGCGGACCGGGGGTACCACAACGAGGCGCTGGACCAGCTCGTGGTCGACGTCCTGTTGGGGCTGCGCTGACGGCCATGGCGGCCCCCACCGCGCGCGAGCGCAACGCGCTGCGCGTGCTGGATTACCTGTTGCGCGACGGGCCGGCGCGCCGCGTCGACGTGATCCGCGCGACGGGGCTGTCACGGGCGACCGTGTCGAAGCTGATCGGCGAGCTCCAGGGCCAGGGGCTGGTCACCGAGCAACGGGACGCGCTCGCCGGCGCCGGGCGTTCGGGGCGGCCGCCCACGCTGCTCACCCTCAACCCGGACATCGGGGCGTTCGGCGGCGTGGACTTCGGCCACAGCTCGGTGCGGGTGGCGATCGCCGATGTCACCGGGACGCTCCTGGCCGAGGATCGTCTCGACCTCGACGTCGACAACGCCGCTGAGCTGGCCATCGCCGGTGCGGTTGACCGCCTCTCGGCGCTCGTCGCTCAGGCGGGCCTCCCGCGGCAGCGGCTGCTCGGCGTGGGGGCGGCGATCTCGGCACCGGTCTGGCGCGGCGGCGCGAGCGTCGCCGCTGCCGGGATCCTGCCCGGCTGGAGCGCCGTCTCCCCGCAGCGCGAGCTGGCGCGGCGGCTGGGCATACCGGTGCACGTCGGCAATGACGCCAACCTCGGCGCGCTCGCCGAGGTCCGTACCGGCGCAGCGCAGGGCGCCTCTGACGTCGTGTACGTGATGCTGTCCTCGGGCGTCGGCGGCGGACTGGTCCTCAACGGGTCCCTGTTCACCGGACACAGCGGGATCACCGGCGAGCTCGGCCACGTCCAGGTAGATCCCGAGGGCGCGCTGTGCCGGTGCGGCAACCGCGGCTGCCTGGAGACGGTGTCCGGTGCCCAGGCGCTGCTGGCACGACTGCGGGTGCAGTTGCGCAGGGAGATTGGGCTGGTCGAGGCGGTGGAGCGCGCCCACGCCGGCGACGAGCTGTGCCGCCGGATGTTCCGAGAGGCGGGCGTGGCTGCTGGCCGGGTGGCCGGCGGGATCTGCAACGTCGTCAACCCGGAGCTGGTCATCGTCGGTGGCGACCTCATCGTCGCCGGGGAGCTGCTCGTCGACGCCGTGCGCGAGGGCCTGGAGCAGACGAGCATCCCGGCGGTGCGCTCGGATGTGGCGGTGGTGGAGGCGACGTTGGGCGACCGAGCCGAGCTGCTGGGGGCGATCGGCCTGGCCATCGAGCAGGCCGACATCGCCGCGGTGGCACGGGCCGCCTGAACCCGGCGCCGCGGGAGGTCAGGCCGCCGCGACAGCGCCCGCGATCGCGTCGGCCACGGCGGCGGCGCCGTGGGCGCCCCAGGCGATCGTGTAGTGGTTGGTGTCGGGCACCTCGAGCGCCTCGCGCCGGCCGGGGTCCGCGGCCGCCCAGGCCCGAACGTCGGCGAACGGCTGCATGGGGTGGGGGTCGTCCACCATCCCCCGCGGCGCGCACAGGAACAACGACGGCACGGCGAGCCGCTCGGCATCGGGCTCGCCGAACAGGTCCAACCCGTCGTCTCTCACCACCTGTGGCGTGATCCCCGAGCGCAACCGGGGTGGCTCGCCGACGAGGTCGTAGGCGGCGTAGGCGTCCAGATCGGCGGGGTCGACGTCGGCGTTCGCCACCGCCGGATGCTGCGCCCACCACGCCTGGTAGGCGGCGACGTCGGGGAAGGTCATCTCCAGCCGCTCGAACGTCGGGCCCAGGAACTCCTGGACGAACTGGGCCGGCTCGGCGCCCACGCTCTCGCGGATGGTGAGCCCGCCGTCGACGAGCACGAGCCGCTGGACGCGGTCGGGGTGTGAGACCGCCAGCCGGGCGGCGATGTAAGCGCCCAGCGAGTGACCCACCACCACCGCGCGCTCGAGCCCGATCCCGTCGAGGACGGCGACCATGTCGCGCACGTGCGCGTCGAGCCCCACCACTGGTGGCAGGCCGACGCTGCGCCCCCGGCCGCGGAGGTCGACGGCCACCAGCGTCGCCCGGCCCGACAGCGCACGCCCCGTGGCCAGCCAACTGCGGCTCGTCGACGTGATGCCGTGGATCGCCAGTACGACGGGCGCGCCGCTGTCCGCCGTGGCGCCCAGCCGGAAGGTGGCGAGCTGCCCGTCGTGGACCGCGACGTCGAGGCGGTCGCTCACCGCGCGACCGGGCCGTCCAGCACGAGCTCCTCCTCGTCCTCGCCGCCGCCTTCGTCGAGGACGGTGACGGGCACCGGGCGCGGTGCGGGGAGCTGGTTCTCCCACGGGCGCTTGAGGTACAGCCAGGTCATCGCTCCGGCCAGCAGCGTCGTGCACAAGACCCAGCCGAGCGCCTGGGTGGGCACGCCGACGTACTTGAGGCCCGAGGCGAAGATGACGAAGGCGATGGCCGGGCGGACGTAGCGATCGGGCACGCTGGAGGAGAGCAGTGACCCGACCAGCACCGCCGGCACACTGCCGATGATCAGCGACGCGGTGACGGAGAGCTCAATGTGCCCGAAGGCCAGGGCCCCGAGGGCGGCGGCAAGGGTCAGCGGCACCGCCTGGCTGAGGTCGGTCCCGACGAGCTGGTTGGCGCCGATCCTCGGATAGATGAACAGGAGCGCGATGATCATCAGTGAGCCGGAGCCGACCGACGTCATCCCCACGACGATGCCGCCGATGATGCCGATCGCCAGGGTCGGCAGTGGACGCGTGATGACGTCGGACACGAACAGATCGCGTTCGTTTCCCGAGCGGCGGTCGATGACGAACCGCAGCGTCATGGCGCCGGCCCCGATGAGCAGCGCCACGCCGAGGAACACCTCGATCGTGTTCTGGGCCGATTTAGCGTCCCCTAAGAGGTGCAGGAGATAGGCGCCCAGGAACGCGGCGGGCACTGAGCCCGCCACCATCCAGCGCACGAGCTTGAAGTTGACCGTCCCGGCGCGGATGTGGACCGCGGCGCCGATCGGGCGCATGACGACCGCCGCCACCAGGTCCGAGGAGATCGCCGTCGACGGCTTGACCGCGAAGAGCAGGATGAGCATCGGCGTCATCAGCGCCCCGCCACCCGCGCCGGTCATCCCGACCAGCAGGCCGATGATCGCGCTGCCGAGGACGATGTAGGGATCGATGTGCACGGGTGCGGCGGACTAGTAGCGCTCGCGCGGCGGCACTGGGCTCATGCCCCGGGCGGGCGGAGGCCCCGAGAGTAGCCATCCGTCGCTGACCGCGCGCACCAGCCCGCGCCGGCTGAGGTCCGACAGCGCGCTGGTGACGGTCGGCCGCCGCGCGGCCACGAGGTCCGCCAGCACCGTGTGGGTGAGCCGCAGCGGGAGGACGACGCCGTCGGAGCGGACGCGTCCCCACCTCCCGGCGAGCTGCCAGAACAGCAGATGCAGGCGCACGTCGACGCGCGCCTGATGCACGATGGCCATGTTCACCGCCAGCTGGCGCGAGCGCAGCACCGAGCGCGCGAAGAGCTTGCCGGCGATCTGAGGAAAGCGGGCCAGCTGGCGGACGAACCGCTCGTCCAGGACCGCGACGCGCGCCGGCTCGAGGATGAGCCACTCGACCGTCAGCGGCAGGGTGGGGTTGTCGACGTCCTGGCTGACGGGGCGCAGCACGTCGCCCTCACCGACCAACTCGGCGCCGAACCGCCCGTCAATCCCCACGCGGTGCAGCATCACGCCCTCCAGCACGAGCACGCCGATCCCATCGTCGATGGGGATCGGGCGCCCCGTCCAGACGCCGGCCGGGACCCTGACCTCGCGGGCGACCAGCGCCTCGACCGCCTGTGACCGGCGCTCGGGCTCGATCGCCTCGGCCAGCTCCGGATCCTCGCGCAACACCCAGCAGACGTTGGGGGCGCTGACGGCGTGGCTGACGGCGGGCACGGCCTCAGAGCCCGTCGGAGACCACGGGAGCGATCGCGGTGTCGCGCACGAGCCGAGTCAGCGCGTCCGCCACCTCGCGCGGGCGCTCCAGGGGGGACATGTGACCGGTGTCGGGCAGCTCAAGCAGCCCGGCGGAGTAGGGCAGCGCCTCGACGATTCGGCGGGCGTGGGCCGGGGGCGTCAGGCGGTCTCCGTCGCCGGCGATCACCAGAGTGGGGACGGTGATGCTGGCCACGGCATGCCAGAGGTCCATTCCTGACAGCGCCACCCCGACCGCGGCTCGCGCATCGGGCGGGGTGTCGATCAGCATGCGCTCGTAGAACGCGATGTCACCGCTGCTCGCGTGGGGGCCGAACGCGATGTAGCGGATCATCGCCTGCTGGACCGGTGTCGAGAACGGGGGCACCGGGGCCCTGGAGCCCAGGACCGCCCGGCTCGCCGACGGGTGGTTGAGAAAGCGCGCCACCTGCGGTAGCAGCAGGTGGCCCGAGATCAGGTCGCCCAGCCCGGTATTGATCAGCGCGGCGGCGCGCGCCCGCGCGCGTGGATCGTGGCGCTCGGCCCAGGCCGCGATCGACATCGCCCCCAGCGAGTGGCCGGCCACGGTGGCCGGCTCGTTGTCGGCGCCAGCCCCCGCCGCGGCCAGGACCGCCTCCAGATCCTCGCCGAAGCGCTCGAGCGCATAGTCGCCGTCGACGGCGGGGTCGCTGCGGCCGTGGCCGCGCAGGTCGTAGGCGACGACGCGCAGCCCCTGCGCCCGCAGGCGCTTGATCACCGGTCCCCAGTAGGCCAGCTGCTCGGTCCAGCCGTGGGCGAGGACGATCGTGTGGCCGTCGTCGGGGCCGAAGGTCTCGGCGTAGAGCTCGGTGCCGTCGGGCGAAGTGATCCGCAGGGAGCGGCCGTCCAGGGGCGCGCGCAGGCGCTGGTAGTCCTCGTCGCGAGCGATCGCGCGCAGGTGGCGCCGCTGGAGCGCCGCACCGGCGGCGACGGCGCCGAGGGCCGCGGTGGCGGCGATGGCGAGGGGCCCGAGGCGCGGTCGACGACTGGCCATCCGGCCAACCCTACCGCCCAGGTGGGGGGTTGCGTGCCCGGGTCGCCCGCGGCGCCCGCACCGCTGCGTACTATGTTCGCCCGTGCGTATCGGGATGCTCACCGGCGGAGGGGACTGCCCCGGACTCAACGCGGTCATCCGCGCGGTCGTGCGCAAGGGCGTCGATGCGTATGGCGACGAGCTGATCGGCTTCCGCGACGGATGGCGGGGCCCGCTCGAGGACGTCTACGAGGAGCTGACGATCGAGTCCACGCGCGGCATCCTGCCCCGCGGCGGGACGATCCTGGGCAGCAGCCGCACAAACATCTTCAAGCGCGACGACGGGGTGGCGCAGGTGCGCCAGACCTTCGAGCGCCACGGGCTGGACGGCCTCATCGCGATCGGCGGCGAGGACACGCTGGGCGCGGCCAGCCGGCTGTTCGCCGAGGGGCTCAACGTCATCGGCGTGCCCAAGACGATCGACAACGATCTCGGTGCCACCGACGTCACCTTCGGCTTCGACACCGCGCTGCACGTCGCCACCGAGGCCATCGACCGCCTCCATACCACGGCCGAGAGCCACCACCGCAACCTCGTGGTCGAGGTCATGGGCCGCAGCGCCGGGTGGATCGCGCTGCACTCCGGGCTGGCTGGGGGCGCCGATGTGATCCTCATCCCCGAGATGCCCTTCGACATCGAGGAGGTGTGCCGGCTCATCAACCGCCGCCACGCGCGCGGGCGCTACTTCGCCATCGTCGTCGTGGCTGAGGGCGCGACTCCCAAGGCGGGGACGATGGCCGTCGCGACCGGCCAGGTCGACGAGTTCGGACACCCCCGGTTGGGTGGGATTGGGCAGCAATTGGAGCGTGAGATCGAGGCGCGGACGGGCTTTGAGACCCGCACGACCGTCCTGGGCCACGTCCAGCGCGGCGGGACGCCGACGGCCTTTGACCGGGTACTGGCCACACGCCTCGGCCTGGCCGCCATCGACGCCGCTCACGAGGGCCGGTGGGGCATGATGACGGCCCTGCACGCCACCGAGATCGAGCTTGTCTCCCTTGCCGACGCGGTCGCGGAGGTCCGCCGCGTCCCCGTTGAGGAATACGAGCGCTACGGCGTCCTCTTCGGCTGACGCCGGGCCCCGAGTGGGCGGCCGCGATCATTCACAGAAACGTCGTTTGCCTGCGGGGATATCCGTCTATTCTGAGTGGTAGCGGCCGTCCTGCGCACACCGTGTTGGCGCCGTGAGACATCCAGTCAAAGGAGCTCAGCACAATGAGCACAACTGAAGCCACCAACGTCAATGCGAACCTCAAGGCGCTGGTCGAGGCCGGCGTGAGCCCCTGGCTGGACTACCTCCAGCGCTCTCTCATCACCGGCGGGGAACTCCAGCGCCTCATCGACGAGGACTCGCTGCGCGGCAACACCTCCAACCCGTCGATCTTCGAGAAGGCGATTCTGGGCTCCTCCGACGACTATGACGAGGATCTCAAGGAGCTTGGCGGAAAGGGCCTGAGCCCGCAGGAGATCTACGAGCACATCGCCATCAGGGACGTCCAGATGGCGTGTGACGTGCACCGCCCCACCTGGGATGCGACCCATCACCAGGACGGCTTTGTGTCACTGGAGGTGTCGGCTGACATCGCGCACGACACGGAGAAGTCGATCAACGGCGCCCGTGACTTCTGGAAGCGCGTGAACCGGCCCAACGTGATGATCAAGATCCCCGGCACCACCGAGGGCATTCCCGCCATCGAGAAGTGCATTTCCGAGGGGATCAACATCAACATCACGCTGCTGTTCTCCGTCGAGTCCTATGAGAACGTCATCAACGCCTACATGAGCGGCCTGGAGAAGCGCCTGGAGAAGGGCGAATCACTGGACGTCGCCTCGGTGGCGAGCTTCTTCGTCTCCCGGGTGGACACCGCTGCCGACAAGCAGCTAGAGGCCTCGGGCCACACCGAGCTGCTCGGCACCGCGGCGGTGGCCAACGCCCGCGAGGCCTACCGCAAGTTCGAGGAGCACTTCGCCACCCCGCGCTGGAAGGCCCTGCACCATGCCGGCGCCCACATCCAGCGCCCCCTGTGGGCGTCGACGGGCGTCAAGAACCCGGCCTACCCGGACACCAAGTATGTGGACGACCTCGTAGGCCCGCACACGGTCAACACCATGCCGCTAGACACGATGAAGGCGTTCGGCGACCACGGGCACATCTCCGGGCCGACCGCTCAGAAGGACCCGTCCGAGGACCTCGAGGCCCTGGCCAAGGCCGGCATCGACATGACCGAGATCACCAAGGAGCTGCTGGCCGACGGCGTCACTCAGTTCATCGACGCCATGGAGCGTCTCCTGGCGGGGATCGAGAAAGCCGCCACGCAGTGACATTCGGGTGCACCGGGCAACCACTGGGTGCGTGACCTGGCACTAGTGGCCACTCACGCACGCGCGATCGAATCCCGCGGAGGGAAACACTGATGCAGATCGGCTTCATCGGGCTAGGCAAGATGGGCGGCAACATGGTGACCCGCATCCGGCGGGACTCCGACCTCGAGGTCGTGGCCTTCGACTTCAGCGCCGACGCCGTCAAGGCCGCCGAGGAACACGGTGCCATCGGTTCAGACTCGCTGGAGGACCTCGTCGCCAAGCTCACGCCGCCGCGGGCGGTGTGGATCATGGTCCCGGCCGGCAAGCCGACCGAGGACACGATCGACAAGCTGCTCGGGATGTTCGACGAGGGCGACACGATCATCGACGGCGGCAACTCCAAGTGGACGGACTCCGTCAACCGCTACGCCAAGTGCGCCGAGCGCGGCGTGCACTTCGTCGATGTCGGCACCAGCGGAGGGATCTGGGGCTTGGAGATCGGCTACTGCATGATGGTCGGCGGCGAGGACGAGCCGGTCAAGCGCCTGGAGCCCCTGTTCAACGTGCTGGCGCCCCCGGCCACCGACAATGAGCCGATCGGCTGGGGTCACATGGGCGGCCCCGGCTCGGGCCATTTCGTGAAGATGATCCACAACGGGATCGAGTACGGCCTCATGCAGGCCTATGCCGAGGGCTTCGAGCTCATCCACAAGTCCGGATACGGCCTGGACACCGAACAGATCGCCAAGCTGTGGGGCAACGGCTCCGTCATCCGCTCGTGGCTGCTGGAGCTCGCCGCGCGCGCCTTCGAGGTCGACGGCAACGACCTGGAGAACCTCGAGGGGTGGGTCGACGACTCCGGAGAGGGCCGGTGGACGCTGGACGCCGGCATCGCGCACGACACGCCGATGCCGACCCTGGCGGCGGCGCTGTTCGCGCGCTTCTCCTCGCGTGGGGCGGGCGACTACAGCGCCCGAGTGGTCGCGGCGCTGCGCAACCAGTTCGGCGGTCACGCGGTCAAGACGGCGCCGAAGCAGTGAGCGCAACCTCGCCGCTGAGCGCCGCCGAGACCGAGAATCCGCTCGTTGAGGGTCTCGAGCGGCTTCCGGTCCACCCGACGTCGCTGGTCATCTTCGGCGCCACGGGCGACCTCGCCCACCGCAAGCTGCTCCCGGCGATTTACAACCTCGCGCACGAAGGCCAGCTGCCTGAGCGCTTCGAGGTCGTGGGCGTCGGCCGCCGGACGCACGCGGACGAGGACTTCCGCGACACGGTCACCGACTCGATCGAGCGCTTCTCCCGCCGCCGCCCCGATCCCAACGTCATGGAGAGCCTGCTCAACGAGGCCCGCTACGTCCAGGGGTCCTTCGACGACGACGCGGTCTACTCAGAGCTGACGCGCCAGCTCGACGAGTTCGACCGGGCCGCGGGCCGGCCGCTTGACCGCGTCTTCTATCTCTCCACGGCGCCCGAGTTCTTCCCGGTCATCGCCGGCAAGCTCGGTGCCGCCGGGCTCAACCACGCTGACCGCGCCTCGGTGCGGATCGTGATCGAGAAGCCGTTCGGTTATGACCTGGCCTCGGCGCGCACGCTCAACGCCCAGGTGCTGGAGGTCTTCGAGGAGCAGCAGATCTTTCGCATCGATCACTACCTCGGCAAGGAGACCGTCCAGAACCTGATGGCCCTGCGGTTTGCCAACGCCCTGTTCGAGCCGGTGTGGAACCGCAACTACATCGACCACGTTCAGATCACCGCTGCCGAGGACATCGGCATCGGCGGACGCGCCGGCTACTACGAGCACTCCGGCGCGCTGCGCGACCTCGTCCAGAACCACATGCTCCAGCTGCTGGCGCTGCTGACGATGGAGCCGCCGACGGCGTTTGATGCCGACCGCCTGCGCGACGAGAAGCTCAAGGTGCTGGAGGCGATCGTGCCGCCCACCGTCGATGAGGTGGAGGCGATGGCGGTGCGCGCCCAGTACGCCCCCGGTGTGGTGGGAGGGGTCGAGGTCCCCGGCTACCGCGAGGAGGACGGCGTCGCCCGCTACTCGCGCACCCCCACGTACGCGGCGCTGCGCCTGCATGTGTCCAATTGGCGCTGGGCCGGGGTGCCCTTCTATCTGCGCACCGGCAAGCGGCTGTCGCGCAAGCTGACCGAGATCGCGGTGGTGCTCAAGCAGATCCCGCACATGGCCCTGCAGAGCTCGGGGTCGGTGGGGATCCAGGCCAACCAGCTGGTGTTCACAGTCCAGCCCGACGAGGGTGTGTCGGTGTCGATCGGGGCCAAGATCCCGGGCACCCGGATGCGAATCCGGCCGGTGAACATGGAGTTCCGCTACGGGACGTCGTTCCTGTCGGAGTCGCCGGAGGCCTACGAGCGGCTCATCCTCGACGCGATGCGCGGCGACGCGACGCTGTTCACGCGCAACGACGAGATCGAGGCGCTGTGGGGGATCATCGACCCCATCCTGGAGGCGTGGGACGCCGACAAGTCCTCGACGATCCCGCAGTACGAGGCGGGGTCGGCGGGTCCCCGTGAGGCCAACGCGCTGCTCCAGGACGGGCGCATCTGGCGGCGCTTGTGAGCGAGGACATCTGGTCTGAGCAGGACACGAACCCGGACGCCATCGAGGCGGCGCTGCGCGAGTTGCTGCGCGAGCGCCACGCCGCCAACGAGGCGCTGGCGCCGGCCCGGGTCATCAACCTGATCGTCGTCGTCGACCGCGAGTGGAAGGGCGAGATCGCCAATCGCCTCGAGCGCGCCGGGCGCTATCACGGCTCGCGCACCGTGCTCTGCGCGGTGGAGGAGAAGCGGACCACCCTGGACGCGGTGGCGACGGTCAGCTACGAGGAGCCCAAGGGCTCGGCGCTCGGGGTCATGCACGAGACCGTCGAGATCGACCTCGGCCCCGACCACCTGCGCGCCCTGCAGACGATCTGCGACCCGGTGCTGGTGTCAGAGCTACCCACGGTCCTGTGGTCGCCGCACGGCCATCCCGAAGCGGTGGACGCCGTCTGCCCGCTTGTCGACGTCATGCTGTTGGACTCAGACGACGTGGACGATCCCGTGGACGCGTTCGCCCGCGCCGAGCGCCTGCGCAAGAACGTCTACATCGTCGACCTGGCCTGGCTGCGCACGACGCCGTGGCGTGAACGGCTGGCCGCGACCTTCGACCTGCCCGAGCGTCTCGCGGCGCTGCGTGAGATCGAGGAGCTGGAGATCCGTCACCGGGAGACCTCGATGGCAAGCGCGCTCCTGCTGGCCGGCTGGCTCTCATCCCGCCTGCAGTGGGAGCGCAGCCGTCTGCGGCTGTGGGACGGGCGGCTGGCGTCCGGGGAAGCCGACGGCAACGGCGACGTGATCGTCTCGCTGCACACGGCCGAGCAGGAGGCGCCCGGGCTGGCCGGCGTCACCGTGTCCACGGCGGACGGCACCGCGCTGTCGCTTCAGCGTGGGGAGGGCGGCCTCGATGCCACCGAGCGCGATGCCGACGGTGGCGAGCGTCACTGGAAGATCATGGGCGCGTCGCGCGGCGAGGGCGGGATCCTCGGCGAGGGCATCCGCCAGGCTCTCCTGCGCGATCCCACCTACCTGCCCGCCCTCAAGGCGGCCCGGGGGTTGTGTCCTGCATGACGGTCTCGTTCGAGATCGTCGACGATCCTGCCCGGGCCTGTGCCGCGTTGATGGTGGGGGCGGCCATCGGCGGCGGGGACATCGTGCTGACCGGGGGCTCAACGCCGCGCGCCGCGTATCAGCACTTCGTCGAGGCGGTGCAACGGGTCGACATCGACCTCTCACAGTCGACGTTCTGGATCGGCGACGAGCGCTGCGTGGACCCGGAGGACGATCGCTCCAACTCCAAGATGATCAAGGAGAGCCTGCTCGACCCGCTCGGCGAGCGGGCCCCCGATTTCATGCGAATGAAGGGCGAGCTCGGTCCCGATGAGGGCGCCGAGGACTACGAGGAGATCCTCGAGAACGCCGGGACGCCGAAGTTCGACCTCATGCTGCTGGGGATCGGCCCCGACGGCCACTGCGCGTCCCTCTTCCCGGGCCAGAAGTCGCTGACCGAGCGCCGCCGCCTCGTGGTGGGCGTGCCCCAGGCCGGCCTGGAGCCGTTCGTGCCGCGTATCTCGATGACCCTGCCCGTGCTGGCCGCCGCTCGCCAGATCGTGTTCCTGGCAGTCGGGGATTCGAAGGCCGACGCGATCGCGCGCGCCTTCGGGCCCGACGCGGAGCCCGATCCGTCGACGCCCTCCTCTTTGCTCGTCCCGGAGGCCAAGGCGATCACCGTGCTCCTCGATGAGGCCGCTGCGTCCCGCCTGTCCTTCACGGGGGAGCCGCAGTGACCGACGTCATCGGCCTCGATCTCGGCGGCACCAAGATCGCCGTCGCGCGTCTGAAGGGCACCGACCTCTCCGAGTCGCTGATCAGGCCGACCGACCGCTCCGGGCAGGACGCGCTCATCGAGCAGCTGGTGGCGATGATCGGGGAGTGCCGCGGCGACGAGCTGGACGGGGTCGGGTTGGGCGTTCCCTCCGTGGTGGAATTCGAGACCGGGCGCGTCGTCTCCTCGGCCAACGTTCCGCTCGCCGATGTGCCGCTGCGCGAGGTGCTGGGCGAACGGCTCGGGGTGCCGGTGTTCGTGGACAACGACGCGACCGTGGCGGCGCTCGCCGAGGCCCACGATGAGGACCTGCGGATGGTCGCGCGCGACCTGGTGATGATCACCGTCGGTACCGGGGTCGGCGGCGGACTGGTGCTCGGCGGACGCATCTACCGGGGCGCGACCGGCGGCGCGGGCGAGCTGGGTCACACGATCGTCGGAATGGATCTGAGCGGACCGGTGCCCGATGTCGGCCGGTTCCCGCAGAGGGGCTCGCTGGAGGCCGTGGGCGCGGGCCACGCGCTGGATGTGATGGTCCTGGCGGCCGCCGAGCGTGAGCCCGACTCCGCACTGGGCCGCCTTCGGGCGGAGGGCAAGAAGGTGACCGGCGTCGAGGCGGTGGACGCCGCCGAGACGGGGGACGCGGTGGCGGCGCGGCTGCTCGAGCTCTGGGGCGAGCGGCTCGGCATCGGCATCGCCAACGCCATCAACACCTTCGACCCCGAGGAGGTCGTGATCGGCGGAGGCGCGGCGCGCGCCGGTGACCTCCTGCTGGAGCCGGCCAGGCGGACGGCCGCGGCGTATGTGCTCCCGGGCCTGGGCAAGCAGACGGCGATCCGGGTGGCGCGTCACGGCGTGCGCGCGGGCGTACTGGGCGCGGCGCTGCTCGCCGCCCACGAGCTGTCCGACTCCGGGGCGCGTGCCGCGACTCAGGATCTGATCACCCACGAGCCATGATCGTCGCCTGCGGGTTCGACCACGCCGGATACGTGCTGCGCGAGCGCCTGCTCGGTGTGATCGCCGCCGACGGCCACGAGATCCTGGACTTCGGCACCGACCGGCCGGACCCGATCGACTATCCGGACAAGGCCCTCGAAGTCGGCCAGGCGGTGGCGTCGGGCCGCGCGCAGCGCGGGATCATCGTGTGCGGCTCGGGCGCGGGGGTATCGGTGGCGGCGGCCAAGATCCACGGGGTGCGCGCGGCGACCATCCACGACACCTACACCGCCCACCAGGGCGTCGAGCATGACGACGTCAACGTGCTGTGCCTTGGCGGCCGCGTCATCGGCGTCGAGGTGGCGGCTCAGATCGTGCTCACCTTCCTCCAGGCCGAGGTGTCATACGAGGAGCGCCACGTGCGCCGGCGCGCCAAGGTTGACGAGATCGAGCGCACCGGGGGTGCAATCGCACCTCAGACATGAGATGGTTGCGGACACCGCGGTATGGCTGACGACATCTACATCGCCCGGCACGGGGCCACCGAGTGGAGCAAATCCGGGCAGCACACCAGCCGCACGGACCTGCCTCTTTTGCCCGAGGGGGAGGAGCAGGCGGCTGTTCTGGGGCGAAAGCTGGCCGGGGTGGATTTCGCGCTCGTCCTGTGCAGCCCGCTGCGACGTGCGCGGGAAACCTGCGAGCTTGCGGGCTACGGCGACGTCGCCGAGATCACGCAGGACCTCATGGAATGGGACTACGGTGAGTACGAGGGACTGACGACCCATGAGATCCGTGAGACGACGCCGTCCTGGTGGCTGTGGCGTGACGGCTGCCCGGGCGGGGAGATGCCAGCGAAGATCGGCGCCCGGGTGGACCGCGTAGTGGCGCGTTTCGCCGCGGTGTCCGGGAACGGGCTGGCCTTCGCGCACGGCCACGTCCTGCGGGTTTTCACCGCGCGCTGGTTGCAGATGGAGGTGGCGGCCGGCGCCCACTTCAAGCTGGAGGCCGGCTCGCTCGGCGTCCTCGGTCACGAGCGTGATACGCGCGTGATCGAGCGCTGGAGCGTATGACAGATGTCATAGGCGATTTCGGCGGCGCGGCACTTACGCGGGGACCGGCTCGAGCCTACGCTCCGTGCCATGAATTCGATTCCCACACATGCAGCCGAGCTGGCGATCGAAGTCCGTGACCTGCGCAAGTCCTACGGCGAGACGCATGCCGTCGGCGGGGTCAGCTTCGAGGTCCACCGCGGCGAGGTCTTCTGCCTGCTGGGACCCAACGGCGCCGGTAAGACCACGACCGTCGAGATCATGGAGGGCTACCGGGAGCGGACCTCAGGTGAGGCACGCGTGCTGGGGATCGACCCGGCCACGGGCGCGCGTGAGCTGCGCGAGCAGGTCGGCATCGTCCTCCAGCAGTGCGGCGTACAGCCCGACCTGACGGTCTATGAGCTGGTCGAGATGTTCGGTCGCTACCACGCGCGTCAGCGCCCGGTGGACGAGGTCATCGAGATCGTCGAGCTCACCGAGAAGCGCAACGAGCGCTCCAAGAAGCTGTCCGGGGGCCAGCGGCGTCGCCTGGACCTGGCGCTGGCCCTGGTGGGCGACCCGGAACTGATCTTCCTGGACGAGCCGACGACCGGCTTTGACCCGCAGGCCCGCCGCCAGGCGTGGTCGACGATCCGCTCGCTGTGCCGGCTGGGCAAGACGGTCTTTCTCACCACCCACTACATGGACGAGGCCCAGTTCCTCGCTGACCGCGTGGCGGTCATGCGCGGCGGCCAGATCATCGCCTCGGGTCGTCCGGACGAGCTGGGCGGGCGCGATCTGCGCCCGGCCGAGATCCGCTTCGAGCTGCCGGAGGGCACCGAGCCCGATGACATCCCCGATGTCCCGGCCGAGTCCCACGAGGTGCAGGGCGACCGGGTGATCATCCACACCCGCCAGCCGGTCCGCGCGGCGCAGATCCTCACCAGCTGGGCCCTCGAAGGCGGGATCGACCTCGCGCACTTCTCGGTGACCCAGCCGACGCTCGAGGACATCTACCTGGAGCTCACCGGGTCTGACGAGCACAGTCATCAACAGATTCACGAGGAGGTGCCGGTATGAACACCGTTCCACAGTCGACGCTGAGCCGGGACCTCGGCCTGGTCCTCTGGCAGATCCGCTACGAGCAACGCGCGTACTGGCGCAACCGGGGACGCGGGGTCTTCACCTTCGTCTTCCCGATCATGTTCCTGGTGATCTTCGCCTCGCTGGACAAGGGGCAGACGATCTCCAGCCGCGGCAACATCCCCTTCGACGACTTCTACGTTCCCGGCATCCTGGCCTACGGGATCATCGCCACCACGTTCGTCAACCTGGCCATCGGCACGGCGATCCTGCGCGACCAGGGCATCCTCAAGCGCATGCAGGGCACGCCGCTACCGCGCTGGGCCTATGTCCTGGCCCGCATCGGCTCGGCCTTCATCATCATGCTGGCGATGACCGTGGTGGTGCTCGGGCTGGGCGCCGCGGTGTGGGGCCTTGACTTCCGCCTGGACACGCTGCCCGGGCTGATCATCTCCCTGCTGCTCGGCACGGCGTGCTTCACCACGATCGGGATCGGGATCACCCAGTTCATCCCCAACGCCGAGGCCGGCCCGGTGGTCGTCAACCTGGCGGTGCTGCCGCTCACCTTCATCTCCAACATCTGGTTCCCGATCGACTCGCTGCCCCAGGCGCTCAAGACGATCGCCGGCATCTTCCCCATCAAGGCACTGGCGTCGAGCCTGCAGTACGTGTTTGACCCGCGCCACCACGGAGCGGGGATCAGCGGCGGCGACCTGAAGGTGCTGGCGATCTGGACGGTCGTGGGCGTCTGGCTGATGGTCCGGTTCCTGCGCAAGCCGATGGGAGACGTGGGGTGAGCTCCGACTCGCGTCACCGGATTCCCGGGCCGCTGGTCCACGGGCGCTGGGGGGATCACGGCGACGGGGACCGGCCCTTCGGGACCGCCAGGGTCCTGGGCATGTGCATCTGGGCGGCGTTCATTGTGGCCCCGATCGTCGACGCGGTCACCAACCCGGGCTCGTCGTCCGAGCACTATCTGGCCATCGGCGGCGCCGTGGTGTTCGCGGTCGTGTACGTGTGGCTGGCGATGACGTGGTTCGAGCAGCGGTCGCGCTGGCGGCCGATCGTCCTGACACTGGTGATGCTGGCCACGGCGAGCGTGCTGACGATTGCCGACCGGCCCAGCTGGGGGTACCTGTTCACGTATGTGGCGGCGGTGGTGGGCCTGGTCGTCCCGTCCGCATGGGGGCTGCCCGCCGTCATCGCCTGCGCCGTGGTGGGCGCGGCCTGCACGTTGATCGGCGGCGCCGACGCGGGCGTCGCGGCGGGGTACGGCGTGAGCGCCGTCGGCGTCGGCCTGCTGCTGGTGCTCATGCGCGACCTGCGCATGCGCAACCGGGAGCTCAACGCGGCGCGCGCCGAGCTGGCTCTGAGCGCGGTGGCCGCCGAGCGCGAGCGCTTCGCCCGGGACCTGCACGACCTGCTGGGCCACAGCCTGTCCGTGATCGCCATCAAGGCCGAGTTGGCCGGGCGGCTCATGTCGATCGACCCCGAGCGGGCTGCCGCGGAGGTCGCCGACGTGGAGGGGGTGGCCCGCGAGTCGCTGCGCGAGGTGCGCGAGGCGGTGAGCGGCTATCGCCAGCCGACGCTGGACAAGGAGCTCGAGGGGGCCCGGGTGGCGCTGTCGGCGGCGGGCATCGAAGCCGAGGTCGAGCGCGCCTCGGTCAGCCTGGACCCCGACGTGGAGGCGGTGCTCGCCTGGACCGTGCGCGAGGGGGCCACGAACGTCATCCGCCACAGCGGCGCCACGCACTGTCAGGTGAAGGTGAGTGCGAGCCTGGCCAACGCGGGCGTGGAGGTGCTGGACGATGGCGAGGGCCCGGCGTGCCTGCGCGGCGAGGTGGTGCAGCACACCGGTCACGGCATCACCGGTCTCACCGAGCGCGCCGAGCGGCTGCGCGGGCGGATCGAGGCCGGCGGACTGCCCGACGGGCGGGGGTTCCGCCTGGCCGTGTCGATTCCCGTGAGTGCCGCGGCGGGGTCATGATCCGGGTGCTCATCGCCGAGGACCAGGCCATGGTCCGCGGGGCCCTGGCCACCCTGATCGGGCTGGAGCCCGACATCGAAGTCGTGTCCCAGGTGGCGCGGGGCGATGAGGTGCTCGCGGCCGCGCTTGATGTGAAGCCCGATGTGGCCCTGCTCGACATCGAGATGCCGGGTGCGACGGGGTTGGACGCCGCCGAGCAACTGGCGGTGGCGCTGCCCTCGTGCCGGGTCCTGATCCTCACCACGTTCGGGCGGCCGGGCTATCTGCGTCGGGCGATGGAGGGCGGGGCGTCGGGCTTCGTCCTCAAGGACGCCCCCGCGGAGGAGCTGTCCTCGGCGATCCGCCGCGCGCTGCGGGGGGAGCGGGTGGTGGACCCGGGGCTGGCCGCGGCGGCGCTGTCACAGGGCGAGTCGCCGCTGACCCCGCGCGAGCACGAGGTGCTGGCCGCCAGCCGCGATCACGCCACGGTCGCTGAGCTGGCGCGGGCGCTCTACCTGTCGCCGGGGACGGTGCGCAACCACCTGTCCTCGGTGATGCAGAAGCTCGATGCGCGCAACCGGGGGGAGGCGGTGCGGGTGGCCGAGGAGCGGGGCTGGCTCTAGGGCTCCGAGGGCTTTGCCGGGGCGCCCATCAGGTGGTCAGGTGGGTCCGGTGGTCAGGTGCGCGATTTTTCCAGATAGCTTGGAAATATCGCGCGCCCCGGCCGTCGGGCGCCCAGTCCTACGCGAGAAGTGCGGCTGAGAGGAGTCGAACCTCCACGCCCGTAAGGGCACGGCGACCTGAACGCCGCGTGTATACCAGTTTCACCACAGCCGCTGGTCCGGGGGAAGTTAGCAAGCGGCGCCGGTCGGCGGATCGTAATCCGCCGACGCGCCAGGACCGTGTGACCCTGGTCAGGCCGTTCCCGGCGTGTCACAGTAAGAAGCGGTGCACGCGCGCAGGCTGATCGCAACCGCAAGCGCTGCCGTCGTGATCGCCGGCTCCGGAGTTGCGACGGCGAGCGCCCGCTCCATGTCGTCGCGCTCCGCGCCAAGTGGCGTAAGCACCTGGGCCAGGCGGGGCCGCCCGACGCGGCCGGACAGGGCCGACTGGCAGAGGATCCAGGCAGCGGCCGGCTTACGCCGAATCGCGCTCGAACCCCATCGCAACGCCCACTTCCGAGCCTTCGCTGCATTCCTCGGTCTCAGCGAGCTCGTCACCATTCGCCCGCTCGGCCCGGGCCCGTGCGCGAGCGCCGTCACCTACCTCTACGACAACCTGCTCGATCTCCACGACGCCTACGACGGCGAGAACTGGAACCCGCTGCGCCGCGCCGTGGCCAAGGAGCCCTCAATCCGCGCGTGCGCGCCGCCAGAACCCAGACGCCTAGGCCCGTGAGGCCGCCCGGGCGCGCTACCCTCTGATCCGGCACCAAGGGGTCGAAAACCAGGGTCCACCGCCCTTCGATCAACTCCGAGGCGCCTCGCAGGGGGACAAAATCCCTGTAAATGACATCCTCGCCGCTATCGTCTAGGGGACTAGGACGCCGCCCTCTCACGGCGGAAACCCGGGTTCGAATCCCGGTAGCGGTACTCCGAATCCCCCGTATCGACGGGGGTTTTCGCGTTTTGAAGGGGGTGCGCCGGGCAGGGTTCGCTGTTCCTCGCCACGCGCGCGGCGTTCGGATCGCCCGACTGCCGCTCGTGGCGGGCCAGTCCGCCGGCGCCGAGGTGGTGGGCGCATGACACCGGCTGTGCCTGGGAACGCACTGATCGACCGCGACGGCAGCCGCTGGCTCAGCATCAGACTCCTCGAGACGGTCAAGGCGCAGACCGTGGCCGGGGCCAAGGACCCTCGAGCCAGTGAGCGCTCGAGAAGTGACGGCGAGCTCCAGCGAGCGGAGGATCGGCATGATTGACGAGTTGGCCGCTGTATCTGATAATCAGATTATGAGCGAGATCTCCGCCACTGAAGCCTCCAAGCGCTTCTCCGACATGCTCGACGCGGTCGAGCACCGCGGCGAGACGTTTACTGTGGTCCGGCGGGGGCGCGCGATCGCCACGGTCGCGCCAGCCCACCGCACGACGCTCGGCGAACTGCGCGAGTTCCTCACCGCCAATCCGCCCGATCCGGATTGGGAGCACGATCTCGAGGACCTCCGCCGATTCGTCGGTCCGGCGCCGACAACGGATCCGTGGAACGACTGATCCTCGACACTGGCGCGCTGATCGCGCTGGAACGCGGCAGCGCCGACGCAGCTGACGTGCTCCCCGCCGACGCCGACGTGGCGATCAGCGCCGTCACCGCCGCCGAGCTCTTGGTCGGCGTCGAACTCGCCGATGAGCGCCACGGCACCCGCCGCCAGACGCTCGTCGAGGGGATCATCAGCCGGGTCGAGATTGTCGCCTATGACCTCGACGTCGCCCGCCATCACGCCTCACTACTCGCCCACACCCGCAAAGCGGGCGAGCCGCGTGGCGCCCATGACCTCCAGATCGCAGCAACTGCGCGTGCCACCGACCGGACGCTGATCACCACGGACACCACAGGCTTCTCGGACCTGCCAGGCGTTAGCCACCGGCTGCTCCGCTGAGCTGGCGCTCGGATCTGGCGATCGGGAAAGCCCGGGCGCGGCCGTGGGTTGGGGACGAGCGCCGCGAAGCTGACGGGCATCGCGGTGGGGAGTAGGCGTCCGGCCTTTAGTCCGAGACCCGCTCGTCGCCGATGGCTCCTATGTCAACAGCTGATGAGTGTTGGGACTTGGCTGGGGTCGCGGAGGAGGTGGTAGACGCGGCGGACGAGGTGGCGCTTGAGGCTGCGGACCCGTGAGCGTCAACGTCACGGTGAGCGACCGATCGTTGATCGTCGTGCCATCAGGGCCATGGACCGCGGGCGGATTGACGCGCAGGCTGTCCCGCGTGTCTTCCGGCTGGCAATCGACGCTCTCGCAGGACCTCGGATGGGGGGCTAGCCGCACCACGAGCCGCGGACCCGGTCGCGGCGACCGCCGGTGGCGTGATCGGCTTCGGGGCGCGACGACCGTCTGCGCGGTGGCAGAGTCACTGGATGTGCTGATCGCGGCGCGGGCGGCCCAGGCGGCCGCCAGCGCGCCAGATGATCGTCGGAAGCCTCGAGCTGCTCGTTGGGGCGACGGGGGCCGAGCGCTGGGAGTGCGGCGGTGGGCCGTGATTAGCGCGAGCGCGATGGAGGCCCGGCAACCCTTGCTCACGTGTCGGTCGAGTGGCTTTCTTAAGGTGCCGGCCCGGCAAGCGCAGAGGAGATCGACCGCCGCCGTTCCCGCCCCCCTCGCCGCGGTAGCTGTACCGCGGCGAGCTGTCGCGCCATCCGCAGTAGCGGTATCGACATCCCTTCACCGTGATGTGGGGCGGTGGCGTGTCCGCGTAGTCGTCGTCGATTTGAAACGTCTCACCGGCGAGCGGGCCGTCCACGAGTTCAGCGAGCCATGGCATCAGCGCACCGCGCCCACCCCGATCCGGGAGCCGCTACAGCGCGCCGGATGGCGCAGAAGAGGGTTCCATCACACTCCTGCGGACGGCTTTTCCGCGTGGCCACCGAATTGCTTTCGCATCGCGGAGAGCAGCTTGTCGCCGTAGTCGGCTTCGCCTCGCGAGGCAAAGCGGTTAAACAGGGACGCGCTGAGCACATTCGCCGGAACCCCCTCGTCGACCGCGGCGGCCACGGTCCAGCGCCCCTCGCCGGAATCGGACACGCGTCCGCTGAACTCCGCGAGCTCGGGGGACTCCACCAGCGCGGTCGCGGTCAGGTCCAGAAGCCAGGAGGCGATCACGCTCCCTCGCCGCCAGACCTCGGCGATCTCGGGCATGTCGAAGTCAAAGGAGTAGAACCGCTGTGCGTCCCTGACCGGGGCGGTCTCCGCGTCCGCCTCCATCGCGGTCTTGCCGATGTCGGCGTGGTGCAGGACGTTCAGGCCCTCCGCGTAGGCGGCCATCAGCCCGTATTCGATCCCGTTGTGGACCATCTTGACGAAGTGCCCGCCACCGGACGGCCCGCAGTGCAGGTAACCGAGCTCAGCCGTCGAGGGCTCTCCCTCCCGCCCCGGAGTGCGGTCTACCGAGCCCAGGCCAGGCGCGAGCGTGCGGAAGATCGGGTCCAGCAGCTTCACGGCTTCGTCCCTGCCTCCGATCATCAGGCAGTAGCCCCGCTCGAGACCAAAGACACCCCCGCTGGTGCCGACGTCCACGTAGTGGATACCGCGGGCCTCGAGCGCCTCGGCGCGGTCGATGTCATCGCGGTAGTAACTGTTGCCGCCGTCGATCAGCACATCGCCCTTCTCGACCACCTCGGCCAGCTGCTCGATCGTGTCGTGGGTGATCGCGGCCGGAACCATCATCCACACGGCCCGGGGCGGCGCGAGCTTCTCGACCAACTGTCCGAGCGACGCCGCCCCGACGGCACCCTCGTCCGCCATCGCAGCCACCGACTCCGCCCGCACGTCATAGACGACACACTCGTGACCGTCGCGCATCAGGCGCCGGACCATGTTCGCGCCCATCCTCCCGAGTCCAACCATTCCCATCTGCATGACCAGTGGCCTCCTGAATATCGATCGAAGCCCGGCTACCCGAGGGTTGCTTCTTCGCCGCGAGCGGAGCTTATTCCGATCAGCGTGCACTCGGCCTCCCGCCGCCGAGGTCCAACCCACCCCGTGACCTCCGATCCACACTTCGGCCCTCACCGGCCTGGCGACGATGAGCGCGAACCTGACTCGCAATGTCGCCCATCACGACATCCCCGTCGCGTTACGTCACCGCACCATGAGCGGATGCAGACGTTTATCGCCGCTCAGGTCGTTGGACTGCGACGATCCCGACCTCCGCCACATCACCACCACCTCTCAGAGGGGGCCTGGCACGTCGAAAGGGCACCACGACAATAAAGCTCATCGGCTGACACTGGGCACGCGGCATCATCGGCAGCTACGAGCTATGTCATTGCTGCTTCGACGATGGCGATGTCCTGCTCGGTCGTTCCGCCGCTGACTCCGATGCCGGCGATCAGCTGGCCGTCGTGGGTGAGCGGAACGCCGCCTCCCATCGCGGAGTATCGCCCGCCGGAGACGGCGAGGAGGGGATAGAGCTCGGCTCCTGGTTGGACGAGGGGGACGAGGTCGGCGGTGCGGATGCCGACGAGCGCGGAGGTGTAGGCCTTGCGCTCGGCGAGCTCGAGGAGCTCTCGGGCTTCTGGTGAGGCTTCTGCTCGACGGCCAGGCTGAGAACGAGCGGGAGCCCGTTCACGCCCCGTCATTCGTGCGAACAGCCGCCTCACGTCCGGGGGTACGCCGAACTCGGCCTGGACGATCCGGGGACGCAGCACGATGGTCTGTGGGTAGGGATTGGATCGTGGCCGACGTTGTCCCTGCCGAGGTCGATGTAGGCATGACTACTGCGAGTGAGGTGCGCGCCCTCGTCCGTGACGACGTCCATCCGTCCGTGCGGCTCTGCGCGGGCGACAAGATCGTTGGGGAGGAGATCGGGGCGCCGGAGCTGAGCCCGGGCAGGGACAGCGGGCCGACGACCTCGACCCCGCCGCGGCGCTGGTAGAACAGTCGCCCGTTCAGGTAGCCGCCGGTTGTCCGGGGGGGTGCTTCGCCACTGGATGCTGAACGCTGGGCGGCGGTGCGGCGCCCGACTACGATGGCCAAGTCCGGCGAGGTCGCCCAGGCGGCGCCGGCGGTGATCGCGACGGCCACGGTGGAGGGCCTGGATGGCGGACCTACCCACGAACATCCTATTTCTGCTGACCGACCAGCACCGGGTCGACACCCTCGGCTGCTATGGCAATCCGCACGTTCGGACGCCGGCGCTCGACGAGCTCGCGCGCACGGGCACGGTACTCGACGCGTGCTTTACCCCCACCGCGATCTGCACGCCGGCGCGGGCCAGCCTCGTGACCGGGGTGCTCCCCTACCGCCACAAGTTGCTCGCCAACGTCGAGCGCAACGTCGCCTACATCGAAAGGCTCGCTCCGGAGAGGGTCGCGACGACCTTCCCGAGGCGGCTGCGAGCGGCCGGGTACAACGTCGGACTGTCGGGCAAGTGGCACGTCGGAGACCACGAGCCAGCCGAGCTCGGCTTCGACGGCACCCATTTCCCGGGCTGGCACAACCCGGTCGCTCACCCCGGCTACACGGCGTGGCTGGCCGATCGGGATCTAGTGGTCTCCGAGGTGCGCGACCCGATCCGCGCGACCTTTCCCAACGGCCGACCGGGGAACCTGCTGGCCGGCCGCCTCGATCTCCCGGTCGACGCGACCTTCGAGACGTTCCTAGCCGACGACGCGATCGCCTGGCTTGAACGCTATGGGGCGCAGTACGCTGAGACGGGCCGAGCGTTCTTCCTGGCCTCGCACTTCTTCGGTCCGCACCTGCCCTACCTGCTCCCCGGCGAGCTGCTCGACGCCTACGACCCGGGTCTCGTCGAGCTGCCCGGCTCGATGGCCGAGACCTTCGAAAACAAGCCGCCGATCCAGCGGCGCTACAGCGAGCATTGGGGCTATGACACGCTCCCGCCTGAGACCTGGCGCCGACTGATCGCGGCCTACTGGGGCTATGTCACCCACATTGACGCCCAGCTCGGCCGCATCCTCGGTGCCCTGCGCCGACTCGGTCTGGACGACCTCACGGCGGTGATCTTCGGCGCCGACCACGGCGAGTTCACCGGCTCGCACCGACTGACTGACAAGGGCCCGGCGATGTATGACGACATCTACCGGATCCCGGCGATCCTACGGGTGCCCGGTACCGCAGGCGGCACGCGACGGGGACGTCTGACGAGCCTGCTCGACCTCACCGCCACGATCGTCGACCTCGCCGGCCTGCCGGCGCTGCCCGACGCCGACGGCGACAGCCTGCTCCCGCTGCTGCGTGGGGAGTCCCCGGCGCCCCGTGAGGCCATCCTGGCCGAGTTCCACGGCCACCACTTCCCCTATGCCCAGCGGATGATCCGCACGAGGACCCACAAGCTCGTCGTCAACCCGGAGAGCGTCAACGAGCTCTACGACCTGGTGCGCGACCCCGACGAGCTTCAGAACATTTACGATGACCCCCGCGGGCGGACTGCCCGGGACGACCTTGTGCGGCGCCTCTACCTCGCCCTGCGCGCGCGGGGTGACAACTTCCACCACTGGATGGCGACGATGGACCCGGTCGGAGCCCTCGACGAGCCCACGCCGGTTGACGTGTTCGAACAGGCCGCTCCCGGGCCGCGGTCCCGTCCCGGAGCCAGCTCAGACGGCGAAGGGAGCCGTAGGCGGACGCAGCCGGACAGAAGCTCCTCCAGGCCCGACCTTGACGGCGCCTGACGCGCCGCGGACGGCCGCCGGCTCCGGCGAGGTGCCGCGACGAGGTGGCGCCCTCGAGCTGACGCGCCGGTGCGCAGGGCGATCCGGGTAATCGAGTCCGGCGGGAAACGATGGCGAGCTGGCCGCCGGCGGCCGTCACGATCCGGGAGCCGGAGGACAAATGCGATCGTCAGCGTGGCGATTCCCAGCGCCAGTGTCAAGCTGACGCCTCCATGGCCAACGCGATGGCCCCCGACCGCCAGCCCGCTTCCACCGCAAACGACAGCCAGGAAGAGCGGGCGCTTCCCACTGCTGCTGCGACCCGCACGACACAGACCGCCGGCTTCGCCGGCTCTCGCTACCGATCTCGCTGGCGCTCGATCAAGTTCACGCGGCCGCTAAGGGCCCATGGGTCAGTGTCAACGTGTACACAGGGGCGTGCTTCGGACGGCCTTTACAGCGCGGGCGGGTTCGGAGGCGAGGCCGGCGAGATGACGTGCGACACCGCCCCGCACCTCGCCGTTTGCAGGGCTCAGCTCAGGAGCGCAAACGGCGGTCCGGTGCCTACGCAGAGTCCATGCGGCGCGTTAGCGACCCTCGCCAGGCTCGCTGCTGGTACACGCCTGAAGCGGCAGCGCCGTCGTCGTGGCTCCTTCGGATGCGACGCGGGACTCTGGTGCCAGACCTCACGCGTGGTTACGCGGGGATCAGGTCGATGAGCGTCGACTCGGCGGCCAAACTCCACGCTACACGTGGGCCGTGGAGGGGCGTCGGCTGGGGCGCCACCCCGGGCGCGGGATCGCGTTGATGAGCGCACGCGTGTACGCATCGTTCGGGCTGTCGAGTATCGCACCGATGCTGCCGCGCTCGACGATCCTCCCGCGGTGCATGACGGCGCAGTCCTCGCTGATCTGGCGGACGACGGCGAGGTCGTGGGAGATGAACAGGAAGGCGATATCGAGCGACGTGCGCAGATCGATGAGAAGGTTGATGATCTGGGCTTGTACGCTGACGTCCAAGGCGGAGACTGCCTCGTCGAGGATTAGCAGGCGCGGCTGGACTGCCAGTGCGCGGGCGATGGCCGCGCGCTGGCGCTGCCCGCCCGACAGAGCTTCGGGACGTGCACCGGCTTGCCGCGTGTCGAGACCGACCTGGTCGAGCAGCTCCTGTACCCGTGCCCTCCGCTCCCGTGTGTCATAGCCGAAATGCTCTCTGAGCGCCTCGTCGATCGCTGCGCCAATCGTCTGCCGAGGGTCAAGCGACGAATAGGGATCTTGGAAGACCATCTGGACATAGCGGGCAAAGCGTTTGCGCATCGCCCGCCGGCTGCCCGATGGCCGCCGCTCGCCGCAGAGGAGGATATCTCCAGATGTGGCTGTCTCAAGCCCGGCGAGGATGCGGGCGGCTGTCGTCTTGCCGCTGCCAGACTCGCCGACGAGCGCCATCGATCCTCCAGCGGGGATCGTGAACGTGACACCGTCCACGGCCACGAGGTCCTCCCGTGACCCGTCTTCGCCGCGCACGATGAAGCTCTTGCGCAGGTCGGTGACTTCGGCGAGAGGGGTCATGCGGTCACTGGACGGCGCTCAGGCGGCTGCACGCGGAGCTCCTCGGCGCGGTGGCACGCGACGACGTGAGCGTCGAGGGGTCGGCTGGCCGGGCGTGTTGCGCGGCATCGGTCCTCCGCAAACGGGCAGCGGCTTGCGAAGACGCAGCCCGCCCCCGCCTCGTAGGCTGACACCGGGCGTCCAGGGATCGTCTCCAGGCGCTCGGTGCGATCGATTCTGGGCCGCGACTGAAGGAGCGCCCGCGTGTAGGGATGAAGCGCCGTTCGATGGAGCTCGCGCGCCGGCGCCGTCTCGACGACAGTGCCCGCATACATCACGGCGATGCGATCGCTGATTGCGATGGCGAGATCCAGGTCGTGGGTGATGAACAGCAGAGCAAGATCCCGTTCCCGGCGCTGCTCGTCGAGGATGGCCATCACCTCCTGCTGGGTGGTCACGTCAAGCGCGGTCGTCGGCTCGTCGGCCAGCATTAGCTTCGGCTCGGCCAGAAGGACCGAGGCGATCATGACTCGTTGCAGCAGCCCGCCCGAGAGCTCATGGGGGTACTGGCCGAGGCGCCGGGACGCGTCGCCGATTCCGACTTCCTCCAGGACCCGAACGGCTCGAGCACGTCTCTCGTCCGGCGGAACGTCGCCGCCCTCGGCTAGGCCCTCAGACAGGAAGTCGCCGACCGTGCGCAACGGATTGATGTGCGCCCGCGGGTCCTGATAGATCATCCCGACCTGGCGTCGGCGGTATTCCAGGAGCTTGCGGCGGGCTAGCGTGTACACCGAGGCGCCCTGCACCTGCACATGCCCCCCCACCCGCGCTCCGCGAGGCAGGAGGCGCATGATCCCCCGAGCTGTCATCGACTTGCCCGACCCGGACTCACCGACGAGTCCGATCGCCTCGCCGGCATCAATGGACAGCGTGGCGTCGTGGATGACTCGGCGCATCGCGCCAGCGATCGGCAGGTCCACGGTGAGACCGTCCAACTCCAGCACAGGAGCAGTCATCGGGTGACCTCGAAAGCGGCGCTGAGGCGGTCGCCCAGGACATTGAAGGCAACGACGGTGAGGACGATCGCACCGCCGGCCGCGAGCGTTTGCATCGGATGATTGTTCAGGAGCGCGGAGCTGCCGTCGTTGACCATGAGGCCCCAGTCGGAGGCCGGTGGCTGAACACCGAGACCGAGAAATGAGATCGCAGCCAGATCCATGAGCGCGCCGGCGAAGGAGATCGTCGCCTGCGCGGCGACCAGCAGTCGCACGTTCGGGAAGATGTGACGGCCGCAGATCCGCCACCCGGAGTAGCCGAGCGAGCGGCAGGCGTCGATGTACGCCATGTGGCGCTCGCGGAGCGCCACCGAGCGCACGACCCGCGCGACGTAGGGAAGGTAGGCGATGGACAGAGCGAGCACCGGGGCGAGAAGGCCCTGGCCGAAGATCGCCACTGCGAGCACAGCCACGATCAGCGCCGGAAACGCAAACAGGACGTCGAGCACACGTGAGACAGCGCGG
Organism: uncultured Actinomycetota bacterium; assembly: GCA_963850325.1. Taxonomy (GTDB): domain Bacteria; phylum Actinomycetota; class Thermoleophilia; order Solirubrobacterales; family Solirubrobacteraceae; genus Palsa-465. The sequence goes on along the minus strand of CAWKLB010000026.1, from coordinate 1,811 downwards.
TCAAAGGCGCCTCCGACCCAGACCGAGGCGATGGCGAGCGTCGTGCCGGCCGTCGCTGCGATCACGGTGACGAGCGCCGGCCCAAGAAGACTCAGTCGAGCGCCGTAGAGCAGGCGAGAAAAGATGTCTCTGCCCAGCGCATCGGTGCCGAGCAGGTGAGCGCTCGATGGCCCGAGGTTCTGGTTGAGGATGTCGGTCTGGGTGGGGTCGTAGGGCGCGAGAACCGGCGCGAGAACCGCGGCGAGAACGAGCGCCACACACACCGCCCCCGTTGCGATGAGAAGTTTGTCGCGAGGCAGGTACCGCGCGAGATTCAGGCGGGTCGCCCCGCCTCGGGAGATCGTGAGTCCGGTCATGTCGCGACGGCGCGGCGGATCCGCGGGTCGAGGACGACGTGGACGACGTCGATGAGCGAGGTCACGACCACGAAGATGGCGACGAAGATGACGCTCACTGCGAGCACGACCGAGTAGTCCTTGGCCGACACCGCGTTGACGAGTAGCGTTCCGATCCCGTTCAGGGCGAACGCGTTCTCAACGACTACAGCTCCGGCGAACAGCCCGGCGAGCGTCAGGCCCGAGACCGTGATGATGGGCACCGCCGCGTTGCGCAGGACGTGCCGGCGAAACACCCGGGTCGGCGCGATCCCTCGACCTCGCGCGGTGTCCACGTGCTCCCGTTCGGTGGTTTCATGGATCGATGCGCGGGTCACTTGCGCCACCCAGGCCGCCCAGGCGAGCGCCAGGGCGACCGCCGGAAGCGTCAGATGGTGAAGCTGGTCAAGGAACCCGACGCCGTTGCCGGACACCGGAAACCAGTTCAGATGCAGCGCGAAGATGATCACGAGGAGCTGCGCAGCGACAAAAGCAGGAACCGCCACCAGCACCCCGGTGGCAGCCGCGACAGGCGCGCCGAGGCGCCGGAACGTGCCGCCGAGAATGCCCAGGGTCAAGCCGATCATGAGGATGATTACGAGCGAGTACCCGACGAGCAGCAGCGTCGTGCCGATGCGCGGTGAGATGAGCGAGCCGACACTGGTCTTGTAGACGAGCGAGGTCCCGAAGTCCCCGTGCACGGCGCCGCTCAGCCAGTCCCAGTAGCGCACGAGCAGCGGGCGGTCGAGGCCCAGAACGTGCCTCTCGTGCGCGACCGCCTGGATACTCGGATGCGGCCCAAGAATGGCGCGCACGGGGTCTCCAGGCGCGGCGCTGAGTCCGGCGAAGATGAGAAACGACGCCGCAAGGATGGTCGCCAGCCGGCTTGCTGTCCGCGCGACCAGAACCCGGGACCTGCGCAGGACCATCGGTGCCGACCCTACCCGGCTTTGCCGACCGCGGCAAGCGACGGCGTGAGCATGTACGGGAACGATGTCACCGCTCCCGACAGCCCCTTATTGAGGTAGCTGATCTCATCGACGTTCAGCAGGGTGCTGCCCAGCCACTGCTTCTCATAGATCGACTGCGCCTGGATGACCAGCGCCGCGCGTGCTGCCGCGTCATAGGTCTGGCGCGCCTTGGTCAGCAGGCGCGTGACCTGCGGGTTGCTGTAGTTCGTGTAGTTGTAGAACGATCCGGGCAGAAGGTCGAACCCGAGGGGTTCGAGCGGGTCGTCCGCGACGTTGAAGGCGGTGCTCAGAAGCAGGTCGAGGCCTTGGCGTGCTTTCGGGGACGTCGACGCGTTCGAATACTGAATCGGCTGCAGTGGGTGAATCGCCACGTTTAGGCCGACCAGCTTGGCCTGCTGCTGGATCAGCTGCGCCACCTCGTTGAGCGTCTCATCGCCCGCGAGAGTGGCCAGCGCGATGGGTTGTC
>CAWKLB010000025.1:0-90222 GCA_963850325.1 uncultured Actinomycetota bacterium | reverse complement strand
GAAGCTCATGGCCGCACGACGAAAGGCTAGTCACGTGGCGCGGGGCGGGCGGCGTGGCTACGCACGCGGCGGGGCGGTGGTCGAGCGGACCACCAGCGAGGGCTCGACGAGCCGCACCACCCGGGCCCGCCGGTTGTCGATCCGGTCCAGCAGGAGCTCGAGCGCCATCCTCCCCATCTCGGTGCGCGGCTGGTCAACCGTGGTCAGGCCGACGTGGGCGAGATGGGCGATGAAGTTGTTGTCATAGCCCACGATCGAGACATGCGCGGGCACCTCGACGCCGGCCTGGTCAAAGCCGCCGAGCAGCCCGGCGGCCACCATGTCGTTGGCGGCGAAGACCGCGGTGGGGAGCTCGGGCTCGGCCAGCAGCGTGCGCGCGGCGGCGGCGCCGGCCTCCTCGGTGAAGTCCCCGGAGATCACCCGTGCGCGGGCGCCCAGGCGATGCGCCCGCATCCAGCGCAGGAACGCCGACTTGCGCTGCGGCCCGCCGGCGCCCGTGCCGCCGTCCACGTGCGCGATGCGCTCGTGGCCGAGGCCGATCAGGTGATCGAGGACGAGCTGGGTCCCGAGGTTCTCGTCGATGATGACCAGGTCGGCGTCGACCCCGCGCACCTGGCGTCCCACCATCACCACCGGGACCTCCGCAGCCGCGGCAGCGATGTCCGAGGCGCGCATCCGCGGGCTGACGAGGATCACCCCGTCGACCCGGTACTCCAGCAGCGTGGCCAACGATGCGCGCTCGCGTCGGGCCTGTCGCCCTCCGGCCCCGAGCAGGACCTGGTAGCCGAGCTCGGAGGCGAGCTCCTCGATCCCGCCCGCGATCTCGGCGAAGAAGGGGTTGCGCAGGTCGTCCAGGATCACGCCTACCGTCTTGGTGCGGCGGCTGGCGAGGCTGCGGGCCATCGCGTTGGGCCGGTAGCCGAGCCGGTTGGCCGCATCCAGGACACGGGACCGGCGCTCATCGGAGACGTTGGGCTGGGCGCGCATGACCAGCGACACCAGCGCCCGCGACACCCCGGCCTCGTGCGCCACGTCCTCCATCGTCGGCGGACGCCGCAGCAGTTGCCTGGAGGGGCCACGATCTCGCATCACAGACCGGCGCGAGCTTACTCAGCGCGTATGGGGGCCGCAAGTGTCATTGTCGCGCTCTAAGCGGAAAGCTGACCGCAACCGCCAAATACCGGCTTTTCCCTTGACGCATTGGAGATTGTGGGGATATATTTTGCGGCTTCGTCGCTTAGAGCGCTCTAACCGAAAACCGGTCTTGGAGCGCTCCAAAGCACAGGGAGACAGAGGAGTGGACCACAGCCCCGACCAGCCCCCGGTGGAGCCGCGTGCGTTCGCGCGGCGGACCGCCGCCGCCCCGGGCCTGTTCGTCTCCCTTCGGGCGCGACAAGGCCATCACCGCGGACGAGCCGGCGGTGACCAGCGCCTCGATGCTCGCAGCCAGACAGAGCATCGCGTTCCTCAACTCGGCTCACACGACGGAGGAGATCAATCGATGAGACGACTGCGTCGCAGTCTGACCGTGCCGGCGCTGGTGGCAGTCACCGCACTGGGGTTAGCCGCATGCGGCGGAAGCTCCAGCAGTGGCAGCAAGTCCAAGTCGGGCAGCACCACGAGCGCGGTGAACATCGCCAGCTCCAGCAAGCCGTGCACGTACAAGTTCGCCCTCATCACCCATGGCGACAACGGCAACTTCTGGAGCGTCGTCTACAAGGGCGCATCGGACGCGGCCAAGGACCTCGGATGCACGCTGACCGAGAAGTACGGCTCTCAGCAGCAGGGCCAGGCCGAGCCCGACGACAACGCCGAGAACGCCCAGATCTCGAATGCGATCAACGCTCACGTTGACGGCATGGCGATCTCTGACCATGATCCGAGCCTGATGAACCCGACGATCAAGTCGGCGGTCTCAAAGGGCATCCCGGTGGTCCTGCTCAACGCCGGCTGCGACGATCAGGACATCGCCGCCAGCGGCGCGATGACCTGCGTCGGACAGCCCGAGCAGCTCGCCGGGCAGGCCTCAGGCGTGCGCTTCAAGCAGCTGGGCGCCACCAACGTGCTGTGCGTCATCCATCAGTCGGGGCAGAACCTGCTGGACCGCTGCAACGGCATCGCGCAGGGCCTGGGCGTCGGCCAGCAGTGCAAGCAGGGGAGCGCGCCGTCGAAGGGTCCGGCGTGCACCGAGCTGACCCTGTCGACGCCCAACGCGGCGTCCAACCCGCAGCAGGCGATCGGTCAGGTGACCTCGTACCTGCAGTCCCATCCCCAGATCAACGCGGTGATGACACTCAACAACGCCATCGCCGCCTCTCTGGTCAACGCACACCCGCAGAACGTCAAGATCGCCACGTTCGACCTATCCACCGACGTGGAGAACGAGATCAAGGCGGGGACGCTGGCCTTCGCAGTCGACCAGCAGCAGTACCTGCAGGGCTACCTGCCCATCCAGTTCCTGTACCTGTTCAAGAAGCACGAGGGGCAGAGCGTCGGCGGCGGCACCACCGTGGCCAGCGGTCCGCTCCTGGTGGACAAGACCAACATCAGCAACGTGTCGGCCGCGATCGCGGCGGGAGACGACTGACGTACCAGGCCCGACACGGCAAACCGCGCAGCAGCGCCGGGCGGGGACTGGCCCCGCCCGGCGTCGCCCGCACGAGTAACCGGAGAGTGACCGACTCACCATGAGTGCCACCTCGCAGCCAACGCCGGCGCCCGCGCCACAGCAGTCGGGGTCGCCGGCGTCCGACGAGCGGCTGGTCCCGATCAGCCGCATGACGCGAGCGATGCGCCGTCCCGAGCTGGGCGCGCTGATGGGGGCGATCGCCGTCTGGGTCCTGTTCGCGATCACGGACGCCAGCTCCAACCACCTGTGGCTCAACCAGACGGGGCTGGCGGCATGGACGCAGCAGGCGGCGTTCTTCGGGATCATCGCGGTCCCGGTGGGGCTGCTGATGATCGGCGGTGAGTTCGACCTCTCGACCGGGGTGATGTCCGGCGTCACGGCCATCGTGCCGGCGCTGCTGGTGGGCAAGTACCACTGGGACACGTGGCTGGCGATCGTCGCCACCGTGGTGTTCGCCGCCGCCATCGGCCTGCTCAACGGCTACGTCGTGGTCAAGAGCAAGCTGCCGAGCTTCATCGTGACGCTGGCTACGTTCTTCATCCTGCGCGGCGCCAGCGTCGGTGGCGTCCTGCTGCTCAACAATGGCAGCACCAACGTCTCCGTCAGCACGCCGCACCCGGCGGGGCTGTCCAGCGCGAAGTCGATCTTCGGCAGCTCGTTCTTCTCCAGCGGCGCGCTGCCCAGCGGCTACAGCACGGCGATCATCTGGTTCATCCTCGTCACCATCGTCGGCTCATGGGTGCTCAGCCGTACGACGTTCGGCAACTGGATCTTCGCCTCCGGCGGGGATCAGAGCGCGGCGCGCAACGTCGGCGTTCCCGTGAACCGCACCAAGATCCTCCTCTTCATGAGCACCGCCCTGGCGGCGGCGATGGTGGGGATCATCTCCTTCACCCAGTCGGGCTCGGCGGTGTCGGAGCAGGGCGTGGGCTACGAGTTCTTCTACATCATCGCCGCGGTGGTGGGCGGATGCTTCCTCACCGGCGGCTACGGCTCGGCGGTGGGTGCGGCGCTCGGCGCCTGCATCATCGGGATGGCGTTCGAGGGCGTGATCTACGCCGGATGGGACAGCTCCTGGAACTTCGCCTTCCTCGGAGTGATCCTGTTCCTGGCGGTGGTCGTCAACACCGTCATCTACCGCCGCGCGGTCACGGCGAGGCGATGACCATGGAGGCTTCAGAGATGAACGGTTGTCTGCTCGAGGCCCGCTCGGTCTCGAAGTACTTCGGATCGGTCAACGCGCTCGAGGACATCTCCCTGAAGGTCAACGCCGGCGAGGTGACGTGCGTGCTGGGCGACAACGGCGCCGGCAAGTCGACGCTGATCAAGATCCTGTCCGGCGTCCACGCACCCGACAAGGGCGAGCTGTTCATGAACGGCGAGCCGGTGACGTTCACCAACCCCCGGGACGCCCGCGGCCTGGGGATCGCGACGGTGTTCCAGGACCTGGCCACCGTGCCGTTGATGTCGGTGTGGCGCAACTTCTTCCTCGGCAACGAGCCGACGAAGGGGCGCGGCCCGCTCCAGCGACTGGACATCAAGGCGGCCCAATCGATCATGCGCGACGAGATGTCCAAGATGGGCATCGACGTCCGAGATCCCAACCAGGCCGTCGGGACCCTGTCGGGAGGTGAGCGTCAGGCGCTCTCGATCGCGCGGGCGGTCCACTTCGGCGCCAAGGTGCTCATCCTCGACGAGCCCACCAGCGCCCTGGGGGTCAGGCAGTCGGGCATCGTGCTCAAGTACGTCGTCCAGGCGCGCGCGAGCGGCCGCGGGGTGGTCTTCATCACACACAACCCGCACCACGCGTTCCCTGTGGGCGACCGGTTCGTCCTGCTCAAGCGAGGCCAGATGATGGGCTCCTATATGAAGGCAGAGACGTCGCTGGACCAGCTCACGTCGCTGATGGCCGGCGGCGCCGAGCTCGAGCAGCTCAGCCACGAGCTGCAGGGCCTAGCCGCCGATTCCGAGCTGGCCAACGTCGCCAAGGAGCTGGCGGCCGAGGTCAACGAGACCGCGTAGCGGTCGGAGAGCACGGCGGCAGATGGCGGACCTTGAACTGCTGACGGTCGGGCGCATCAGCATCGACCTCTACTGCGGGCAGCTCGGCGCCGGCTGGCACGAGGCGGAGACCTTCGCCAAGGCGGTCGGCGGCAGTCCCACCAATGTCGCGATCGCCGCGGCGCGCCTGGGGCGGCGGGCGGCGCTGTACACCAAGGTCGGGGCCGATCCGTTCGGAGACGTCGCCGCCCAGGAGCTGCGCGACTTCGGGGTCGATACCCGGTTCGTGGGGGTCGAGCCGGATGGGGTCACCCCGCTGGCCTTCGCGGTGCTCGACCCGCCCGAGGACCCCAAGCTGCACTTCCGCCGCCAGCCCCCGGTGCCCGACTTCCAGCTACGGCCCGGCGAGGTGCCGGCGGCGGTCCTGGCCGGCGTCGGGGTGCTGTGGATCTCGGGCGGCGCCCTGGCCCAGGAGCCGTGCCGGGGAACGGTGCAGGAGATGCTGGGCGCGCGCGGGCGACGGTCGCACACCGTGCTCGACCTCGATTACCGCCCGAGCTTCTGGCGTTCGCGCGAGGAGGCGTCGCGGACCATCGGCGCGGCGGTCGACCACGCGACGATCGCCGTGGGCAACCGCGAGGAGTGCGCCGTGGCCGTCGGCACCGACGACCCCCACGAGGCCGCCGCCGCCCTGCTCGCGCGGGGCGTCGAGCTCGCCATCGTCAAGCTCGGCGGCGACGGGGTGCTCCTCGCCGACCCCCACGGGGAGCGCACGGTGGCGCCGGCGCCGATCGAGGTGCTGTGCGGGCTGGGCGCCGGCGACGCGTTCGGCGGGGCGCTGTGCCACGGGCTGCTCTCGGGCTGGCCGGCCGAGCGGGCGGTCGCGTTCGCCAACGCGGCCGGCGGGATCGTCGCCTCGCGGCTGCTGTGCTCGGCGGCGATGCCCTACGAGGCCGAGGTCGTGGAGCTGGTGGAGGCGAGGCAGTGCGATGACACGGAGCGGAGGCGATCAGCATGAGCGCGCGGCATCGGATCGGGATCGGGGTGGTCGGCTTCGGGTGGCTCGGCCAGGCGCACAGCCGGTCCCTGGCGCGGATCCCGATGCTGTTCCAGGACCGTGCCTATGAGCCGCGGCTGGTTGCCTGCAGCGACGCCCTGGGCGGGCGAGTTGAGAACGCGATCAGCTCGTTCGGCTTTGAGCGCGGCTCGGTGGACTGGCGAGCCGTGGTCGAGGACCCCGACGTCGACGCCGTGTGGATCGCGGCGCCCAACATGCTCCACGGAGAGCTCGTGGCCGCGGTGGCCGGCGTGGGCAAGGCGGTGTTCTGCGAGAAGCCGGTCGGCGGGACCCCCGCGCACGTGCTGCACGCCGCCGGCGCGGCGCGCGCGGCCGGGGTGATCAGCGGCGTGGGCTACAACTACCGCTGGGCGCCACTGGTCCAGTACGCGCGCGAGCTCATCGCCACCGGCGAGCTGGGTGCGATCACGAACTACCGGGGCCGGTTCTTCTCGATGTACGGCGCCGACCCGCTGGGGGTCAACTCGTGGCGCTTCCAGCTCGACGAGGGTGGCTACGGGGTCACCAGCGACCTGCTCAGCCACGCTGTGGATCTGGCGCACATGCTGATCGGGCCGATCGCCCGGGTCACCGGCACGATCGACACCTTCATCCGGGAGCGGCCCCAGCCCACCGACGGCGCCAGCCATTACGGGCGGGGTCGTCCCAGCGATCCGATGCGCGCCGTCACCAACGAGGACTACGCGGGAATGCTGGTGGAGTTCGCCAACGGCACGCGGGGCACGTTCGAGGCGAGCCGGACGACGCTCGGTCCGGAGTCCGAGATGGCGTTCGACGCCTACGGCACCGGCGGTGCGGTGGGCTGGAGCTTCGAGCGCCTCAACGAGCTTCGCCTGTATCGCGCGACCACCGACCGTGGCTCGGGATACACCACGGTGCGGGGCGGCGATCGCTTCAGCCACCACGGCGTGTTCGTTCCCGGCAGCGGGAACCCGATCGGGTTCGAGGACCTGGTGACGATCGAGGACCACGAGTTCTGCACCGCGGTGGCCGAGGGCCGGCCGTTCGAGCCTGGCTTCGAGCAGGCGCTGGAGTGGGCTGCGGTCCAGGACGCGTTGCTGCGCTCGGCGCGCACCGGGGCCTGGGAGTCCGTGGTCCCGCTCGCGGCGGAGGCCGCGGCGTGAGCACCGTCAGCATCGGGCTGATCGGCGCGGGACGGATCGGCCGCATGCACGCCGACCTGCTCGCCCGGCGTGTCCCCGGCGCGGCGGTGGGCATCGTCTATGACGTCCACACGCCGTTCGCCCTCGAGGTCTCCGCCCTGCTCGGGGTGCCGATGGCGGGGAGCGTGGCCGAGGTGCTGGCCTCAGACGTCGACGCGGTGGCGGTGTGCTCCAGCGCCGACACGCACGTCGATCTCATGGTGGCCGCGGCCGAGGCGGGCAAGGCGGTGTTCTGCGAGAAGCCGGTGTCGCTTTTCCTCGACGAGCTCGATCGCGGGCTCGATGCCATCGAGACCCACGGCGTGCCCTTCCAGATCGGCTTCAACCGTCGCTTTGACCCCGCGCATGCGTCGGTGCAGGAGGCCGTCGCCGCCGGGCGGATCGGCGAGCCCCACCTGGTGCGGATCTCCAGCCGCGATCCCGAGCCGCCTTCGCTGGAGTACGTGCGCACCTCGGGCGGCCTGTTCCTGGACATGATGGTCCACGACTTCGACATGGCCCGGTTCGTGACCGGCTCAGAGGTCGTGGAGGTGTTCGCCCGCGGCGGCGTCCGGGTCGCCCCCACGTTCGCCGAGGCCGGCGACATCGACACCGCGCTCGTGACGCTCGTGCATGCCAGCGGCTGCCTCACCGCGATCGACAACTGCCGCGCGACCGCGTACGGCTTCGATCAGCGCGTGGAGGCGTTCGGCTCCGACGGCATGGCGGCGTCGGAGAACCCGCCGGCGCACACGGGCGTGCTCACCACCGCCGAGGGCATCCAGCGGCCCCCGCTCCCGCACTTCTTCCTCGAGCGCTACCTGTCCAGCTACGAGCGCGAGTGGCAGGCCTTCGTCGGGGCGCTGCAGGCCGGGACGGCGCCCCCGGTGGGCGTGCAGGACGCTCGGGCCCCGCTGGTCATCGGGCTGGCGGCGTGGCAGTCGCTGCGCGAGGGCCGGGCGGTGCGCCTGGACGAGGTCGAGGCCCGCTGATGCGGATTTTCGTCACCGGCGCCGCCGGCTTCGTGGGCTCCAACCTCGTCCACGTGTTCACGCAGCGCTACGGGGCTGACGTGATCGCGCCCTCCCACGACACCGTCGATCTCACCGACCGCCCGCTGCTGCACCGCTGCGTCGCGGCCACCCGTCCCGACGCGATCGTGCACGCGGCGATCTGGAACGATCCAACCATGTTGTCCTCGAACCGGCGACGAGCGTGGAAGGAGTACGTGGGAGCGACCCGGAGCGTGGTCGACGCCGCCAACGACGTGGACGCCCGCGTCGTGCTCATCTCCACCGACTGGGTCTTCGACGGCAGCCAGGGCCCGGCCAACGAGACCGAGCCGCCCAACCCGATCAACCCCTACGGCTTCCTCAAGTCCGCCTCCGAGCTGGTCGTCACCCAGCGCGCGGTCCGCGGGACGGTGGCGCGCATCGCCGGGGTCCAGGGGATCCACCGGGCACGGCCACAGACGCCCCGCCGCCAGGACGCCGGGTTCGGCTACCTGGTGACGTCGCTGGTCGATGCCCTGCGGGCGGGACGGCGGTTCACCGTGTGGGATGGCGACGGGCTCAACCGCGTGGCCACGCCGACCCTGGCCACCGACGCCGCCGAGCTCATCTGGCGTGCCCTCGAGCGCGATGTGAGCGGGATCCTGCACTGCTGCGGCGGCGAGCACGCCGACCGGGTGGGGCTCGCGCGCCGTGCCATCGACGCCTTTGGCCTCGATGCCGAACTGCTCGACGTCGGGCCCGCGCCCGCCGAGGCGCTCGCCGGCGGCGCCGTCCCCCGCGACACCCGGCTGGACGCAGCCATCACCGCCCAGCGGCTCGGCGCCGAGCTGCCCGACCTCGACACCACGCTGGCAGCGCTGCGTCACGAACTCGAAACCCCCGCTTGGAGCCCCGCATGACCGAGACCGAGACCCTCACCGTCGCCCAGGCCCTCGTCCGCTTCCTCGCCGCCCAGCACATCGAGCGCGACGGCCGGCGCGAGCGCTTCTTCGCCGGGTGCCTGGGCATCTTCGGCCACGGCAACGTCGCCGGCCTGGGCCAGGCGCTGGCCCAGTACGAGGAACTGCTCCCCTACCACCCGGCCCGCAACGAGCAGGCGATGGTGCACGTCGCCGCCGGCTACGCGCGGCAGCGCAACCGCCTGGGCACCTGGGCGTGCACGACGTCGGTGGGGCCGGGGGCGACCAACCTCGTCACCGGGGCGGCGCTGGCGACGATCAACCGCCTGCCGGTCCTGCTCCTGCCCGGTGACACGTTCGCCACGCGCTACCCGCACCCGGTGCTCCAGCAGCTCGAGGTCTCCCACGACGCCACCGTCTCGGTCAACGACTGCCTGCGGCCCGTGTCGCGCTACTACGAGCGGGTGGAGCGCCCCGAGCAGCTCATCCCCGCCGCGCTGGAGGCGATGCGGGTCCTCACCGACCCGGCGGAGACCGGCGCGGTGACGCTGGCCATGCCCGAGGACGTGCAGGCCGAGGCCTTCGCGGTGCCGGCCGCGTTCCTGGCGCAGCGCACCTGGACGGTGTACCGGCAGCCGCCCGCCCCCGACGCCGTGCGCGCCGCCGCGCAACTGGTCCGGGGCGCGCGGCGACCGCTCATCGTCGCTGGCGGCGGGGTCATCTATTCCGAGGCGACGGCGGCCCTCCGGGCGTTTGTGGAGGCGACGGGGATCCCGGTGGCCGAGACCCAGGCCGGACGGGGCGCGCTCGTGTCCGATCACGCGCTCAGCCTCGGCGCGATCGGCGCCACCGGCACCGCTGCCGCCAACCGCCTGGCGCGCGAGGCCGACGTGGTCATCGGTATCGGGACCCGGTGGAGCGACTTCACCACCGCGTCGAAGTCGGCCTTCCAGGACCCCGGCGTGCGCTTCGTGAACATCAACGTGACGAGCTTGGACGCCGCCAAGCTGAGCGGGGTCGCGGTCGTGGCCGACGCGCGTGAGGCGCTCATTCAGCTGGGCGCGGCGCTCGAGGGCTACCGCGCGTCGCCGGAGTGGGAACAGCTCGCGGGCGAGCAGCACGCGGCGTGGGCAGGCGAGGTGGCGCGGCTGGTCTCCACGCCCGGTGAGAGCCTCCCCTCCCAGGCGCAGGTCATCGGAGCCATCAACGATGCCGCGGGTGAGACCGGCGTCGTCGTCAGCGCCGCGGGCTCGGCGCCCGGGGACCTGCACAAGCTATGGCACGCCCGCGATCCTGCCGGCAAGGGCTACCACGTCGAGTACGGCTACTCGTGCATGGGCTACGAGATCCCGGGCGGGATGGGGGTCAAGCTGGCCGCGCCCGAGCGCGAGGTATTCGTGCTCATCGGCGACGGCTCCTACCTCATGCTGCCCGGCGAGCTGGTGACCGCGGTCGCCGAGCGGATCGGCATCGTGATCGTGCTGGTGGACAACCACGGCTACGCCTCGATCGGGGCGCTGTCACGCTCGGTCGGCTCGGCCGGGTTCGGCACCCACTACCGCTTCGCCGCCAACGGCTCGCTGCCCGTCGATGACGCCGCCGGGGGCGGACTGGCCCAGGCCGCGGGCTCCGACGTGCTCCCCATCGACCTCGCCGCCAACGCGGAGAGCCTGGGCGCACGGGTCGTCCGGGCACGGACGATCGACGACCTGCGCGCCGCGCTGGCTGAGGCGACCGGGGTGGGCGCCGGCGGTCCCGGTGGTCCGACCGTGGTGTGCATCGAGACCGACCGCTACGCCGGGGTCCCGAGCTATGACGGCTGGTGGGACGTGCCCGTGGCCGCGACCTCGACGCAGGAGACGGTGCGCGCCGCCCGCGCGGAGTACGAGCGCAACTCATCCGCCCAACGACAATTCCTGGAGTGAGCCTGTGAGTGACCTCGTCGTGCATCCCGCGGCCAGCCCCGCCGCGGACGGGACGTTCATCGACGTGACGCCCGCGTCCGCCGGGTGGACCTACGTCGGCTTCGAGGTGCTGGCGCTCGCGCCGGGCGTGGTGGCCAAGCGCGACACGCGTGACCGCGAGGTGTGCATCGTGGTCATCTCTGGCACGGCCACGGTCAATTCCGACCACGGCGAGTACAACGCGCTGGGCGGCCGCGCGGACCCGTGGAGCGACCCGCCCGACGCGGCCTACCTCCCGCCCGGCACGCCCTTTCAGATCGCCTCGGCCGACGAGGCCGAGGTGGCCCTGTGCTGGGGCCCGGCCCCGCATGGCGGCGCGGCGGCGCGTGTCCTGCGCGGCGACTCGATCGAGGTGGAGATCCGCGGGTACGGGTCTCAGCAGCGCACCGTCCGGCCGATCCTCATGGCCGATGAGGAGGCCGACTCGCTGCTGGTGGTCGAGGTGCTCACCCCGGGCGGGAACTGGTCCAGCTACCCGCCCCACAAGCACGACCGCGACAACCCGCCGGCCGAGACCTTCCTGGAGGAGACCTACTACCACCGCATCACCCCGGGCCAGGGGTTCGGGCTGCAGCGGGTCTACAGTGAGGACCGGTCACTTGACGAGACACTGAGCTTCGGCAACCGCGACTGCGTGCTGGTCCCGCGGGGCTATCACACGGTGTCGGCGCCTCCGGGCTACGACCTGTACTACCTCAACGTGATGGCTGGTCCGAAGCGGCAGTGGGCCGTCGTCAATGATCCAGATCACGAATGGCGCGTCGCGCCCTCGCCCGCAACCTGAGTAGGAGCTTTTTCGACCATGTCCGCCACCGCCACCCGTCTACTGGACAACTACATCGCCGGGCGCTGGACCCCGGCGCAGGCCGCCACCGAGGTGCTCGACGTCACCAATCCGGCCACGGGCGAGACCCTGGCCCGCGTGCCCCTGTCCGGTGCCGCCGACCTTGACGCGGCCGTGCAGGCCGCGCGCGCGGCGCTGCCCGAGTGGCGCGCGGTGTCGACGATCGCGCGGGCGCGCAAGCTGTTTGACCTGCGCGAGCGCCTCGTCGCCCGCCAGGAGGACATGGCGCGCGCGGTCACCACTGAGATGGGCAAGACCATCGCCGATGCCAGCGCCGAGGTGGCGCGCATGATCGAGATGGTGGAGGCGGCGTGCGCGATCCCCACCACGATGCAGGGCCGGATCCTGGAGGACGTCTCGCGCAACATCGACGCCGAGACCATCCGCCAGCCGGTGGGCGTGTGCGCGGCCATCGTGCCCTTCAACTTCCCGGCGATGGTCCCGTTCTGGTTCTTGCCCTTCGCGATCGCCTGCGGCAACACGTTCGTGCTCAAGCCGTCTGAGCAGGTGCCGCTGACCCAGCAGATCGCCTTCGAGGAGCTCGACGCGCTGGACCTGCCCGCGGGCGTGGTCAACCTGGTCAACGGCGGCCGCGAGATCGTCGAGGGCATCCTCACCCATCCGGGCATCGACGCGGTCTCGTTCGTGGGCTCGGCGCCGGTGGCGCGGCTGGTCTACGAGGGCGCGGCCAAAGCCGGCAAGCGCGTGCAGGCGCTCGGCGGCGCCAAGAACCACATGGTGGTCATGCCCGACGCGGTCATCGACAAGACCGTCGACGGGATCCTCGGCTCCGCCTTCGGCGCCGCCGGCCAGCGCTGCATGGCCGGCTCGGTGGTGGTCACCGTCGGCGACGCGCACGAGCAGCTCATGGGCCCGCTCACCGAGGCGACGCGGGCGCTGCACGTCGGCGACGGCCTCGACGAATCAAACGAGGTCGGCCCGGTCATCTCCTGCGCGGCTCGAGACCGCATCGCCGACTGGGTTCAGCGCGGGGTCGACGCCGGCGCCACGCTGGTGGTCGACGGGCGCGGCATCTCGGGCGAGGGCATCGCGCCCGAGGGCGCGTTCCTGGGCCCGACCGTGCTCGACGACGTCACGCCGGAGATGGAGATCGCCCAGGAGGAGGTCTTCGGTCCGGTGCTGTGCGTCATCCGCGCCGAGTCTCTTGACCAGGCCATCGAGATCGTCAACTCCAGCCGCTTCGGCAACGGGACGTCGATCTTCACCGAGTCCGGCGCGTCGGTCCGGCGCTACCGCCACGAGGTCGAGGCCGGGATGATCGGGGTCAACATCGGCGTCGCTGCCCCCGTCGCGTTCTTCCCCTTCTCCGGATGGAAGGACAGCTTCCTCGGTGACCTGCACGCCCACGGCCCCGACGCGGTGGAGTTCTTCACGCGCAAGAAGACCGTCACCAGCCGGTACTTCTCCAGCGGCCAGGGGTCGGGCAGCTACTTCGTGGAGCGCTAGCTCGGGCTGACCGCTTCGCCTGCCGTGGGCGTTCCCGGCGATGTGTGGGGAACGTCAACGGCGGCTATCGAAGGCGAGGCGAGGCGAATCGCAAGCCCGGGGCACCCGTGCGAGGCGCGCGATCTTTCCAACATATCCAGAAAAATCGCGCATCTCGGCTCGCCGCCACCCTCCAGCTCACCCTCTCCCAAGCCGTCGTTGACGTTACCCGGAGTCCGTGGTGAGCGCGCGGTAGAGCGCGTTGGCGCTCACCCCGGTGAGCTCGGCCACGACGCCGGCGGCGGGCCGCGGCTTGGCCCCCGCGTCGACGAGCCGGCGCAGGGCGGCCAGCGGAGCATCGATCCCGGGCGCCGTCTCGGGCGCCGGGCCGACGACGAGCACGATCTCGCCCTTGGGCGCATCGCCGCCGTAGCGCTCGGCCAGCTCGGCGGCGGTCCCGCGCACGACCTCCTCGTGGAGCTTGGTCAGCTCGCGGCAGACGGCGGCGGGGCGCTCGGGGTCGACCGCGGCGAGCGTCTGCAGCGACGCGCCGAGCCGGCGCGGGGACTCGAACGCCACCACGGTCTGGGGCTGCGCGAACACGCGCTCGAGCTCGGAGCGCTTGCGCGGAAGGAACCCGACGAACTGCCAGCGCTCGGCGGGCAGGGCGCTGGCCACGAGCGCGCTGAGCGCCGCCGACGGTCCGGGCAGCACCTCCACGGCCAGGCCGGCCGCCACGCAGGAGCGCACCAGCACGAAGCCCGGGTCAGACACGAGCGGCATGCCGGCGTCGGAGACGAGCGCCACCACCGAGCCGGCGTTCATCTTGGCCACCAGCTCGCTGGCACGCTCGGCCTCGTTGTGCTCGTGGTAGCTGACGAGCTTGGCGCTGACGCCATAGCGGTCCAGGAGCACGCGGGTGCGGCGGGTGTCCTCGCAGGCGACGAGGTCGGCCTCGCGCAGCGCGGAGAGCACGCGCAGCGTGATGTCCTCCAGGTTGCCGATCGGCGTCGGGCAGACGATGAGGCGGCCGGTGCTCACGCGTGCAGCTTTGCAGGTGCGCTCGAGAGACTGCCCCCGCCCGCCCCCGCGGGCACCGGCAGACGCAGCCGCTCACCGGCCCGGGCCACGGCGTGCAGGAGCGCCTGGCGCGTCGCCTCCTCGGTCGCCTCGCTGTGGCGGCTGATGGGGGCGGCCACCCCGATCGAGGCCAGGGGATGACCCTCCTCGTCGAGCAGCGGAGCGCCGAGCGCCCACGCGCCGTCGAACGTCTCCTGCCAGCTGCTCCCCCAGCCGTTGGCGCGGATGAGAGCCAGGCGCTCGCGGATCGCGGCCTCGTCGAGGAGCGTTCCCGCGGCCAGCGGCTCGCGCCGGCGCGCCAGCACCTGCTCGATGAGCGCGTCGGGCGCGAAGGCGAGCAGCGAGCGCGCGGTGGCGCCCGCGGTCAACGGGACGCGCGTGCCCGGCTCGGCGGTGACGCGCAGCCGCTGGGGCGAGTCGACGGCGGCAATGTAGAGCGCCGTGCCCAGCGCGGGCTCGGCGACGGCAAGGAGAACGAGCTCGCTGGTGGCCTGGGCGAGCGCGCGGAGCTCGGCATCGACGATCGCGGGGAGGTCCAGCGAGGCCCGCGCCCGGTCACCGAGGCGCACCGCTCCGATCCCCAAGCGGTAGGCGCCGGCGTCGTCGCGCAGCACGTAGCCGGCGCGCTCGAGCCCGCGCAGGATGCGGTTGAGGCTGCTCGACGGCATCCCGAGGTGGCGGCGCAGGTCGGCCTCGGTCCAGCGGTCACGCGCGTCGCCGAACGCGTCCAGCACGCGCAGCGCCTTGTCCAGGACCTTGGGCGTATCGGGATCGGCATCGGTGCGCGGGCGGGCCATCAGGCTTGCCTCGCGCGCACCGAGCTGCTACCTTGGCTGCGCATTCCGGGAAACATTTACCGATATACGGGAAAGCGTACCACATGATCAGAACGGGCGACGAGTACAGAGATTCGATTCGCGACGGGCGCTCGGTGTGGATTGACGGCGAGCGCGTCACCGACGTGACCACCCATCCCGCCTTCCGCCCGATCGTCGACGCGCGGGCGCGCATCTACGACATGGCCCACGATCCGGCCACCCACGAGCGCATGTCCTACGTGGACGCAGAGACGGGCGAGCGCTGCCCCACCGGCGCCAAGCTTCCCCACACCCGCGAGGACTGGCACGCCAAGCGCGCCGCCGTCGACTGCGTGCTCGATGACCTCGCGGGCATCGTCACCCGCGTCGGCGACGAGACCGTCGGCGAGATGTGGTCGCTGTATGACGGCCAGGACGTGCTCGACGAGATCGACCCGCAGTTCTCCGCACACATCCGCCACCACGTCCGCCACGCCGAGCTCGCCGACCCCTTCCACGTCTCGGCCAACACCGATCCCAAGGGCGACCGGGCCAAGCGCCCCCAGGATCAGGACCCCGACGTCCTGCTGCACGTCGCCGGCGAGACCGACAGCGGGATCATCGTGCGCGGGGCCAAGTTCGAGACCGCCGCCGCCTACGCCAACCAGGCGTTCGTCAAGCCGACGATCGGTGACTGGGGCGACCAGGAGCTGTCGGACTACGCGGTCGGCTTCATCGCCGACATGGGCGCTCCGGGGATCCGCCACATCTGCCGCTCCTCGTTCGCCCAGCGCGGCCCTGCCGAGGACTACCCGCTGTCGAGCCGCTTCGATGAGATCGACACGATGATCGTCTTCGACGACGTCGAGATCCCGTGGGAGAACGTCCTCTTCTACCGCCACACGCGCGCGGCGGCGTTCATCCGGGCCACGCTGCACCGCTACAGCATGTTCGCCTTCGTCCAGCGTCACATGCGCTTCGCGGACCTGCTGGTCGGCGTCGCCGCGCTCAACGCCAACCAGACCGGCGTCAAGGCCCACCAGGGCGTGCGCGAGAAGATGGCCGAGCTGGCCTGCTACCGCGAGGGCATCCACGCGCACCTCACGGCGGCGATCGATCTGGGCGAGCGCAGTCCGGGCGGCCTGCTGATGCCCAACCAGGCTCTGCTCTACACCGGTCGCGTGCTCGCCTGCACGCAGCTGCCGGCGATGA
Source organism: uncultured Actinomycetota bacterium (assembly GCA_963850325.1). Classification (GTDB taxonomy): domain Bacteria; phylum Actinomycetota; class Thermoleophilia; order Solirubrobacterales; family Solirubrobacteraceae; genus Palsa-465. The sequence goes on along the minus strand of CAWKLB010000025.1, from coordinate 74,117 downwards.
TGCATCTGGCCCGCGACCTGTGCGGCGGCCAGCTCTGCGTCACCCCGAGCGCGGCGACGTTCCAGGATCCAGAGGCCGGGCCGTGGCTGGACAAGTACCTCGCCATCGGCGACATCAGCGCCGAGCAGCGGCGGCGGCTGTTCGCGTTCGCCCGCGACCTGCTCAACTCCGATTACGCCGGGCACCGGCTCACCTTCCAGCTGTTCGCCCAGTCCCCGGCGTTCGCCCACCTGCTGGCCGTCTACAACAACTACGACTTCGCTGGGCCGATGGACCTCGTGCGCCGCTACGCCGGCATCGACGCCGAGGCAGACGGCGGCAGCGGGGCGACGGCACCGCAGGAGCGGGTGACCTCGAGCGCCGCCGCGTCATGAGCGACCTCAATGTCGTCCATGCCGCGCAGCTCGCGCGGGTCTCAGACCGTGGCCAGCCCCGCCGGGGCGAGGCCCAGGGCGAGCTGGACCTCATCGCCGACGGCGCGGTGGCCATCCGCGATGGCGTCGTGGCCGCGGTCGGCGAGACCGCCGAGGTGCTGCGCGAGTGGGGTGATCCGTCCGTGCGCACGATCGACGCGACGGGTCACTCGGTGCTCCCGGGCCTGATCGAGTGCCACTCCCATCCGCTGTTCGCGGGGAGCCGCCATGCCGAGTACGCCAAGCGCCTGGCGGGGGCGAGCCTCGCTGAGATCGCCGCGGCCGGCGGTGGGATCTGGGCCAGCGTGGTGGCCACGCGCGAGGCCTCCGACGAGCAGCTCACCGCCCAGCTGGCGGGCGCCTACCGGCGCATCCTGGCCGGTGGGGTGACCACGCTGGAGGTGAAGTCGGGGTACGGGCTGACCGCCGAGACCGAGCTGCATCAGCTCGGGTTGCTGGCGGAGAGCCGGTCGCTCACGCCGCTCCAGCTGATGATCTCGTTCCTGGGCGCGCACGTCGTGCCCGCCGGCATGGAGGCCGACGCCTACACCGACGACGTCCTGGCCATGCTGGAGACGGTGGTGGCCCAGGGGCTCGCCGACTTTCATGACATCACCTGCGAGACGGGCCTGTTCACGCCCGAGCAAGCACTGCGCATGCTCGGGCGCTCGCACGAGCTGGGGATCCTCAGCCGCACCCACTCCGATGCCTGGGCCAGTTCCCGGGGCTGGGAGACGGCCGTCGCCGGCGGCGCGCTGTCGGCCGAGCACCTCACCTACACGCCCGACGAGGAGATCCGCGCCGTGGGCGTGACCGACACGGTGGCGGTGCTGCTGCCCCAGGCCGAGCTCGTCTACATGACCGACCGCCGTGCCAACGCCCGGCTGTTCATCGACACCGGGGTGCCGGTGGCGATCGCCACCGACTACTGCTCCTCGATCCATGCCACCTCGCTCACCGGCACGATCGCCCTCGGTGCGCCGTGGTTCCGGATCACGCCGGGCGAGGCGATCGTGGGCGCCACGCTCAACGCCGCCTACGCCCTGCACGCCGCCGCCGACCGCGGCTCGATCGACCCGGGCAAGCGGGGCGACCTCACGATCCTGTCCGTCGACCATCCCGAGGAGATGTGCCTGGCCGCGGGCCAGGACGTCGTGTCCGAGGTGGTCATCGGCGGTGAGGTGGTGCACTCCGCCGCTCCGCTCCCCAATCCCGCCACCGTCTGAGGAACTGCACGCATGGTCCACAAGCGCATCCGCCCCTTCAACACTCGTGTCACCTATCCCGAGCAGACGCTGGACAACGACCTGGCCCAGGCCGTCGTGGCGGGCAACATCGTGTTCCTTCGCGGCCAGGTCGGTCAGGACCTGGACACCGCGGAGAACGTCGGGATCGGCGACCCGGCGGCCCAGGCCGAGCAGGCGATGAGCAACATCGCGCGGCTGCTGGAGGAGTCGGGCTCGCGGCTGGAGGAGATCTGCAAGATCGTCATCTACCTCACCGACATCCGCTACCGCGAGGCCGTCTATACGGTCGTGGGCAAGTGGCTGAAGGGCGTGCACCCGGTCTCGACGGGGCTGGTGGTCGAAGGGCTGGCCCGGCCCGAGTGGCTGGTGGAAATCGACGCCACCGCCGTGATCGCGTGATCGACGCCGCCGAACTGGCCGCCTTCGCCGCCGTCCCCGCGCCGACCGGCGCCGAGGAGCCGCGGCTGGCGTGGCTGGAGCAGCGGCTCGAGGGCGCGCCGGGCGCGCGGCGCCGCGACGCTGCGGGGAACCTGGTGTGGAGCTTTGGTGACCGCCGTCCCGAACTGCTGGTCATGGCCCACGTCGACACCGTGTTCGACGCCGACACCGAGCTGCGCTTCGAGCGCGACGGCGACGACCTGGTCGGCCCCGGGGTGGGCGACAACGCCACCGCGGTGATGGCGACGGTCTGGGCGCTCGAGCGGATCGAGCCGCCGGCCGGGCTGGTGGTGGCGTTCACCGTCGGCGAGGAGGGGCTGGGCAACCTGCGCGGCGCGCGGCAGGTGTGCGGCGACCTCGCGCCGGTGCGGGTGATCGCCGTCGAGGGCCATGGTCTTGACCACGTGGTCATCGAGCATGTCGGCAGCGTGCGAGCGCGCCTGGCGGTGTCGGGGCCCGGTGGGCACTCCTGGCGCGACCGCGGGACCCCCAGCGCGCTGCATGCGCTGATCGAGCTGGGCGGTGAGCTGGTGGACGAGGGCGTGAACGTCGGCCGGATGTCCGGGGGCGGCGCGGTCAACGCGATCGCCTCGGCGGCCGAGATGCTCGTGGAGCTGCGCTCGCTCGACGACGCAGTCCTGTCGGCGTTCGAGACGCGGCTGCGTGCGCTGGCGGTGCCGGCTCCGTTGTCGCTTCAGTGCGAGGTGGTGGGGCGCCGCGGCGCCGGCCAGATCGCCGCCGGCCACCCGCTGGTGCGCAGCGTGCTGCAGGCGCGGCGGCCGCTGGGGCTCGGCGAGGCCTTCGGCGCGGGCTCGACGGATGCCAACGCGGCGGCGGTGCTGGGGATCCCGGCGGTCGGGATCGGGTGCGCCAACGGTGAGGGGATGCACACCGTGCACGAGCGCATCGACCTGGTGTCGCTCGAGACCGGCGTCCGCCAGCTCGAGGCGGTGCTCCCCGCCGCCGCGGAGCTCTAGTCGCCGGCGCGCGGAAGAGTCCGCAGCTCGATGTCCCCCATCCTCGTGTTGATGGGGTTGAGGTCCATCGGGCAGGCCGAGAGGACCACCAGCACGTCGATCTCCGCCTCAAACGTCACGCTGTCGCCTGCTTGTGCGGGTGACGGTTCAAATGCGAGCTCGCCGTCGGCCGACCACGGGATGGCCATGAACAGGTTGAGCGGTGCCGGGGCGCGGGGCAGCGAGCGGCCGTGCTCGGCGATCGCGGCGGCGAAGTTCTGGGCGCAGCTGGCGTGATCGGGCGCGCCGCCGAGCAGCCGGTAGCGCTCGGGGTCACACGCGGCGATGAGCGTGTCGTGGACGCCGGGGCTGGTGTCCTGCACCAGGGTGACCAGCGGGCGGCGGCGGGTGCTGTAGATGGCGTCGCCGACGCGGGGCACGAGGCGGCGCAGGGCGGCGCGGGTGTGCTCCATCGACGCGTACTCGTCGTCGCCGTCGCGCGGGTGGGCGAGCGCCCACCAGTCCACGACCTGGCCGCCGTCGCGGTTGACGATCTGCAGCCGCTCGCCGGCGGCGAGCGCGACGGCCGTGCCGTGGCGGGCGGGCAGGATCGTTGCCTCGGTCATCGGGGCGCGATGCTCCCATCGGGCGCCAATCGCTCGAGCACGGAGCGCACGGCGGCCACCACCTCGCCGGCCTCGGCCTCGGTCATGACGAGTGGCGGGGATAGCACGAGCGTGTGAGCGCAGTCGCGCACGAGAACGCCGGTCTCGCGCCGGATGACGTCGTGCGGAGCCGAGTGCATCGAAATCGGGGTGCGGGCCTCCTTGTCTGACACCAACTCGATGCCGAGCATCATGCCAACTCCCCGCACGTCGCCGACGACGGGAAGCTCCTCGAGCCCCGAGAGCTCGTCGAGCAGGAAGGCACCGACCCGACGCGCCTGGTGCAGCAGACCCTCGCGTTCGATGATCTCCAGGTTGCGCAGCGCCACCGCGCACGCGGTGGGGTGGCCGTTGTAGGTGAAGCCCACGGGGAAGCCGTGGTCGCGGGCGAGCTCCTCGGCCACGGGCTCGGACACCAGCACGGCGCCGAGCGGGACGTATCCGCTGGTGATCCCCTTGGCGGTGACGATGAGATCGGGCTCGACGCCGAAGTGCTGAGCCCCGAACCAGCTCCCGGTCCGGCCGAACGCGGTGACGACCTCGTCGAAGATGAGCAGGATCCCGTGGGCGCTGAGCAGCTCGCGCACGCGCGGCCAGTAGTCGTCGGGCGGCACGAGCATCCCGCCGACGCCCATGATCGGCTCGCCGATCATCGCCGCGATCCGGTCGCCGCCAAGCTCTGAGATGGTGCGCTCGAGCTCGTCCAGGCAGAACTCCGTTGGGTCGCGACCGTCGAACAGCTCGGTCCGGTAGGGCCACGGCGGGGTGAGGTGGCGGACGTGGGGCAGCATCGGCCCGAACCCCTCGTGGTAGATCGGCAGGCCGCTGGCCGAGCCCGAGCCGTAGCCGATCCCGTGATAGGCGCTGCGGCGGGCGAGGATCCAGTCGCGGCCCTCATGGCCGCGGCGGCTGTGGACGTAGCGCGCCATGCGCAGCGCAGCCTCGTTGGACTCCGAGCCGCCGCTGGTGAAGTACACGTGCGTGAGCCCGTCAGGGGCGAGCTCGACGAGGCGTGAGGCGAGCTCGATGGCCCGGTCGTTGGAGAACTCCCAGAAGCTCGTGAAGTACTCGAGCCGGCGCATCTGCGCGGCCGCCACGTCGGCGATCTCGGCGCGCCCGTGTCCGATCTGGGCGAGCCACAGACCGCCGGTCGCGTCGAGGTACTCGCGACCCTCCACGTCCGTGAGCCGACACCCGGTCCCCTCGGTCATCACCACACGTTCCTCGGTGGCGCCCGGGAGATAGGGGTGGATCAGGAGCTGCCGGTCACGCTCGATGAGCTGCTCGGCCGCGGTCGTGGCGGGCATCGTGGACATCGCTCCCCCTCTGTAGGTCTGGCTCCCGGTCCCCCGGGGCCGCGTGGGCATAGTGTATACTCTATGCGCTCGGTGGTAGGCCGTAGGGGGAGGATCGGAGAGCATGCCCGTCGATTCACAGGAAGCGCTCGAGGCCGTGGTGGGTGAGACATTCCACGCGCGCGCGAAGGCGTCGCTGCGCCCCCTCATCACTCCCGAGCTCATCGCCGAACACCGCCGAACACCGCTCGGACAGCACAGCGAGCCACTCCAGCGGGTTCTCAATTACCTGGGCGCGCTGCCCATCGACGGCAAGCTCATCAGCGAGCACGACGGCGCCGACCACTGGTTCGTCTCGCGGCTCGTCGGCTTTCCGGCCGTGCGCGCCGACCGGATCCTGGGCCCCTTCGACACCGAAGGGGAGGCGATGGACGCGGTGTTTCGCCAGCGCCTCGAGGATGTCTTCGGACTGCGGCTCAGCGACTGATGACGCGCTTTGACGCGTGGGCCCTCGGCTACCCCGACGAGCTGTGCGTGCGGCCCGGAGAGACCGTGCGGTTCCATGTCAGCGGTGACGGCGCCGAGACGGTCGACGCCCAGCTGGTCAGGCTGATCCATGGTGACACCCAGCCCGGAGGGCCGGGCTTCCGTGAGGTCGAGGTGCCCTCGACCGTCGACGGCACCTATCCCCTGCGCGACCAGCCCACCCATCACGGCTCGTACGCGCGCATCCCGGGCGCCGGCTCGATCCTCGCCGACGCGACGGAGACCGGCGTCAGCCTGTGCGCGATGGTCCAGCCGCGCGCCGACACCGGCGTCCAGCCGGTGCTCTCAGCGTGGGACGCGGCGACCGAGACCGGGCTGGCGCTGGTGCTCGAGCCCGGGCTGCGTCCCGGGTGCTGGATCACGGACGCACGGGTCACCCTGACCGAGCCGCTCCTGGCCGGTGTCTGGTACCTCCTGTGCGGCTCGTGGGATCCGGCTCGGGGCATTCTCGGCATCCGTGCGGTGCCGGTGGTGAACTCCTACAGCTCCCGGTTTGGACCGGTGACGCGGGTCACGGCGGAGGCGGCCGAGGTCAGCGCCACGACGCCACCGAGCGTGCCGGACATCGACCTCCTGCTTGGAGCGTTTGACCGTTCTGATGGGCAGGTCGTGCACGGCGCCTACAACGGCAAGCTGGCCCTCCCCTGCGTCTACGCCGGGCCACTGGGCAACGGACAGATCACGGCCCTGGCGGGCAGTGGCGCGCAACCCGCGGTGGCCGATCGCCTGCGTGCGTGGTGGGACCTGACGCGCCACATCGACACGAGTGTCATCTCCGCTGCCGTTCGCGGCACCCCCGACGGCCGCCTGGTCAACCAGCCCACCCGGGCTGTCACCGCACACAACTGGGATGGGTCAAGCTACGAATGGCGCCACGCCCCTGACCTCTACGGAGCCGTCCACTTCCACGACGACGACATCGACGACGTCGGCTGGGAGGAGACCTGTGCGCTGCGCGTCCCCGACGACCTCGGATCGGGCGTGTACGCGCTGCGACTGCGCGCGGCCGGGTTCGAGGACCACACGCCGTTCTTCGTGCGAGCCGCCCGGGGCCGCGAGAGCCCGGTGGCGCTTGTCCTGCCGACCGCCAGCTACATGGCCTACGCCAACGAGCATCTGGCCACCGCGGCGCCGATGGGTCAGGCGATCGTCGGCCACACGCCGGCGGTCCAGCCCCTGGACCTGCTGCTCATGGAGCATCCCGAGCTGGGGCTGTCGATGTACGAGCTGCATGCCGACGGCAGCGGCGTGGCGTTCAGCTCACGGCGGCGGCCGATCGTGAACATGCGCCCGCGCCACCGGTTCAGCTTCCTGGGCACCTGGCAGTTCCCGTCTGACCTGTACCTCGTCGACTGGCTGGAGGCGCGGGGCACGCCCTACGACATCCTCATCGACGAGGACCTCCACCGCGAGGGGGCCGGGGCGCTGCGTCCTTACCGCGCGGTGATCACCGGTTCGCATCCCGAGTACGCCTCCGAACAGATGCTCGATGCGTACGAGAGCTACGTCACCGGTGGCGGCCACGTCATGTCAATGGGCGGCAACGGGTTCTACTGGGTGATCAGCTACTCGACCGAGAAGCCGTGGATCATGGAGGTGCGCCGGGGCGAGAACGGCGTCCGCGCGTGGCAGGCGGCGCCAGGTGAGACCTCGCACAGCACCACCGGTGAGAAGGGCGGCATCTGGCGCAACCGCGGCCGTCCGCCCCAGAAGCTGTTCGGGACCGGCTTCACCTCCGAGGGTTACGCCGGCTCCTTTCACTACCACCGGATGCCCGACGGCGACCTGCCCGAGATGAGCTGGATGTTCGACGGTGTCACGCCGGGTGAGCCCATCGGTGACTTCGGCCTTGTCGGCGGTGGCGCCGCCGGTCAGGAGATCGACCGCGCCGACGTGACACTCGGCACGCCGCCGCACACCTACCTGGTCGCCTCGGCGCAGAACCAGAACGACTCCTACAAGGTCGTCCCCGAGGAGATCGACTTCATGTTCGACGGCGTGGGCGGCACCGAGCATCCGAACGTGCGCGCCGATCTCACCTATTTCGAGGCGCCCGGCGGCGGCGCCGTGTTCGCCACGTCATCGATCGCGTGGTCAGGCGCCCTGTCGCACGCGGGCTATGAGAACAACGTCTCGCGGATCACCGGGAACGTCCTGGACCGCTTCATCAAGGGAGGTGGAAATGGCTGAGACGTTCGTACTGCTCCACGGCTCGTGGCACGGCGGCTGGGCGTGGGAGCCCACGGCGTGGTGCCTGCGCGAGCTCGGCCACGACGTCTACGCGCCGACCTACCCCGGTCACCAGCCGGGTGCGCCCCGCGCCGGGATCCGCCATCAGGACTACGTGCGAGCGGTGGTCGACTTCATCGAGGGGCGCGACCTGCGCGACGTCGTGCTCGTGGGCCACAGCTTCGGCGGTTCGGTGGTGAGCCGCGTCTCCCAGGAGATCCCCGAGCGGCTGGCCCGGCTGGTGTTCCACACCGCCTTCGTCGTCGAAGACGGCGCCAGCGTCAACGACAACTTCCCCCAGGATCAGACCGACGCGTTCGCCGCCGCGGCGGCGTCGAGCCCCGACAACACCGTCGCCTGCCAGTGGGAGGTGTTCCGCGACCTGTTCATCCAGGACGCCTCGCCCGAGGCCGCGCGCACGGTGTGGGAGCGGCTTGTCCCTCAGCCCTTCTCCCCCTGGGCCGAGAAGCTCGACCTCGCGCAGTTCCACCGCGGGGAGCTGCCGCGCAGCTTCATCGCCGTGGCCGATGACCTCGCGCTCCCGCCCGGGACGTGGCACCCGGACATGTCGTCGCGGCTGGGCACCTTCAAGCTTGTGGAGATGGGCGGTAGCCACGAGGTGATGTTCACGCGGCCGGCGGAGCTGGCCCGGGCGCTGGTGGATGCCGCGCGCGACTGACGCGCCGGCTGTGGTCGGGCGGTCGCGTCTGCCGTTGGCGCTTCCGGCTACACCGGCGAACGTCAACTGCGGCTTTCGAAGGCAGGACTGATTGCCTTGCGAGCCGCGCGGCGGGGCTGACTCGCGACGTGCGCGATTTTTCCAACATACCCATAAAAAGCGCGCGCGTCGGGTCGCCGCAGCCGTCCAGCCCGCTCTTCCAAAGCCGCTGTTGACGTGCGCCGATACCCCACGGAAACGCCGACAGCACACGCCACGCCGACCCCCGCGCAGCACCCCCGCACACCCAACGTATACACTGCACAAACTGGCGTGGGAAGGACCCGGTCCGTCCGTCGGTCCGCCCGCCCCCCGTGCGACCGCGAGGAGACTGAGTTGAGAGCTGCCCGGCTGGTGGAGATCGCGCAACCCCTCGTGATCGACGAGGTTCCCGACCCGACGCCCGGGCCGCGCGAGGCGATCGTCAAGGTCGCCGTCGAGGGCATCTGCCGCACCGACTGGCACACCTGGCAGGGCGACTGGTCCTGGGTGGGCCTGGCGCCGCCGCTGCCGATCACCATGGGGCACGAGTTCGCCGGCGAGGTCATGGAGGTGGGCGGCGAGGTCACGGCCATCAGCGCCGGGGACCGGGTCGCGGTCCCGTTTCACGAGGCGTGCGGCGCCTGCGGCTACTGCCGCGCAGGACGGACGAACCTGTGTGACGCCATGGAGTTCCTGGGCATGACCCACGACGGCGGCTATGCGCAGTACGTGCGCGTCGTCAACGCCGACCTCAACTGCGTGCCGCTGCCCGAGGCGGTCTCGTTCGAGGCCGCCGCGGCGCTCGGCTGCCGTTTCATGACCGCCTGGCACGCCGTCCAGCACCAGGCCAAGCTGCGGGCGGGCGAGTGGCTGGCCGTGCACGGGGTTGGCGGGATCGGGCTCTCGGCGGTCCAGATCGGGGCGGCCAGCGGCGCGGCGGTCATCGCCGTCGACATCGACGACCGCAAGCTCGACGCCGCCAAGCGCGAGGGCGCCGCGCTCACCATCAACGCGCGTGAGACCGACGTGATCGGCGCGATCAAGGACGCGACGAACGGCGGCGCCGACCTCGCCCTCGGCGGACTGGGCACGGCCTCGCTGGTCCATGCGGCGATCATGAGCCTGCGCAAGGGCGGGCGCCTCGTTCAGGTCGGCCTCACCAGCAAGGAGGAGCAGGGCATCGTCGGGATCCCACTCGACGAGCTCATCGAGGCGGAGCTGACGATCGTCGGGAGCGTGGGCAACCCCCACATCCACCTGCCCGCCCTGCTCAACCTCGTCGGCGACAAGCGGCTGGACCCGGCCGGGCTGGTCACCGAGCGGATCGGCCTGGAGGGCGCTCAGGGCGTGCTGGAACGGATGACCAGCTTCGACACCATCGGATTTGCATTGATCGAGGATCTCTGACCGGCCGACGGCATCTTGTATACTCTGCACACTGACCAGCCCTTGCGCCGAGCTTCGAAAGGCCGTCATATGTCCATCTCCAAAGGCCGCTCTTCGCGGCGCTCGGACCGGTATGGATTGCGCCGTCGCGACGACGACGGCGACGCTCGCCCTGAACGGCCGCCCTCGCTCGCCGAACACGTGTGTCGCGTCATTCGTGAAGACATCCTGACCGGCCGCCAGCCTGCCGGCGCGCGCCTGACCGAGGCGATCGTGATGGAGCGGACCGGGGTCAGCCGCACCCCCGTGCGCGAGGGGCTGCGCATGCTCGAGGGCGAGGGGCTGGTCATCACCTACCGCAGCCGCGGCACGTTCGTCACCTACCGGCTCACCCCCGAGGAGGCCAGGCTGCTCTACGACGTCCGCCTCGTGCTGGAGCCACATCTCGCCCGGCTGGGCGCTGAGCGCATGACCCCCGAGGTGCTGGCCTCGGTCGAGGACGTGCTGGCGCGGTTCGTCGAGGCGCTCGACGCCGCCGAGGCCCACGAGGCAGGACAGCTCGACGCGGACTTCCACCTCACGATCTACGAGGCGTCGGGCAGCGAGCTGCTCAGCGTCCTGCGCGGCTACTGGACCCGGCTCCAGCTGGAGCTGTCCGAGCGCGTCTACAGCACCGAGGTGCCGCGCCGCTTCCTGGACGAGCACCTCCAGATACTCGACGCCCTCAAGCAGGGTGACGCCGACCTGGTGGAGGAGCGGATGCACAAGCACATCGCGCACGGCCGCGCGGTCCTCATCAAGGCATTGGCCAAATGACGCGCCTGCGATTCGGGCTGGCCGTCGAGAACTTCACGCCCGCCCCGCGGGTGCCCGACCTCGACTCGATCGTCGCCTACGGACGACGCGCCGAGGAGCTCGGCTTTGACTCGCTGTGGGCCTGGGATCACATGTTCCTCGGCACGGGGCGCCCCTTCCCGTTCCTGGAGTCGCTGACGACGCTCACCGTCCTCGCGCGGGAGACCGAACGCGTCGAGTTGGGCACCGGCATCCTCGTGCTGCCGCTGCGCGGTGCCGCCGTGCTGGCCAAGACCGCGGCGACGCTCGAGCTGGTCTCCAACGGGCGGCTTACGCTGGGCATGGCGGTCGGCTGGTATGAGCGCGAGTTCGACGCCTGCGGCGTTCCCTTCAAGCAGCGCGGGCGGATCTTCGAGGAGAACCTCGAGCTGATGAAGCAGTTCTGGACCGGCGAGCGGGTCACCGGCGAGGCGCGCGGCGTTCCCTTCCGAAACGCACTGATGCTGCCCAAGCCCGCGCCGCGCGAGCGGCCGCGACTGCTCATCGGCGGCTACGTGGACAAGGTGCTCAAGCGCGTGGCCGAGCGCTCGGACGGCTGGCTCACCTACTTCTATGAGCCCGAAGCCTTCTCCACCGCGTGGACGCGGATCCGCGACTACGCCGAGGCCGCGGGGCGCGATCCCGATTCGCTGGACAACATGGCCCAGCTCACGCTGTGCATCGACGACAGCTTCGAGGCCGCCGACCAGCGAGCCCGCAAGTACATCGGCGACTACTTCGATCTCCCGGCGTGGAGCGAGTCGACCGCCGAGTCAGCCATCCGCGGCACTCCCGAGCAGTGCGCCGAGCAGATCGCGGCCCAGGCGGCCGCCGGCGTACAGCACATCTGCCTTGTCCCGTGTGACTACGAGACCGAGCAGGTCGAGCGCTTCGCCGCCGAGGTCATGCCCCTGGTCTCCGAGATCGCCGTCGGCGCCTAGTGGCCCACTCGTGACGACCGCCGCCGACAAGCGCATGTCACTCGCGGAGGCGGCCACGCTCGTCCACGACGGCGACACCGTGGTCGCAGGCGGCTGCTGCTACTCGCGGACACCGTGGGCGATGCTGCTCGAGCTGCTGCGCGCCCAGCGCCGCGACCTCACCCTCGGGCGCAACCTCATGTGCTACGAGTCCGAGCTCTTCCTCGCCACCGGGGCCGCGAGCAAGCTCATCTCGAGCTGGGTCGGGATCGGGCTGCGCTGGGGCATCCCCAAGGTGTTCCGCGAGTACGTGGAGCGCGATGCCTCGATCTATGAGGAGTGGAGCCACCTCAGCTTCGGGCTGCGGCTGATGGCCGCCTCGATGGGCATGCCGTTCCTGCCCACCGCCTCGCTGCTGGGCTCGGACCTGCTCAAGCGCCTCCCGGCCCAGGAGATGCGCTGCCCCTTCACCGATGAGCTGCTCGTGGCGGTCCCGGCGCTCGTGCCCGACGTCGCCCTCATCCACGTCCACACCGTCGACGCCGCCGGCAACGCGCAGATCGAGGGTCCTGCCTACATGGACGTCGAGCTGGCGCGGGCGGCCAAGACCGTGATCGTGACCGCGGAGGAGATCGTGCCCTCGGAGGCGATCGTCCGCCACGCCGACCGCACGCAGATCCCCGGGTTCGTCGTCGACGCCGTCGTCGAGGTCGCCTACGGGAGCTACCCCCACGAGTGCCACGGCCGCTACGAGGCGGACTTCGCCCACTTCGACGCCTACGCCGAGCAGGTCGCCGCCGACGGCGTCGCCGGGGTGGAGGCCTACCTGGCCGAGGTCGTCGAGCGGGCGGGGAGCTTCGCCGGCTTCCTGGACACCGTCGGCGCCTCGACGCTGCTCGAGCAGCGCCGCCTCGCGCGAGAGCTGGTGGCGGCATGAGCTTCGCGCAGCGCACGGGAGCGTCGCGATGACGGCCGAGCCCACGCCGGTCGAACTCATGACGATCGCCGGCAGCCGGCTGCTGCGCGATGGCCGCGTCGTGTTCGCCGGGGTCGGCTCCCCGCTCGAGGCCAGCGTCCTGGCCAAGCGCCTGCATGCGCCGTCGCTGACGATCGTGCTCGAGGGGGGCTCGATCGGGCCCCGGATGCTGCCCGGGCGCCTGCCCGTCTCCACCAACGAGATGCGCGCCGCCCATGACGCGTTCATGCTGACCTCGATCAACGAGCTGTTCCTCTACGGGCAGCGCGGTTGCTACGACTACGGCTTCATCGGGGCCGGGCAGCTCGACCAGTACGGCAACGTCAACACGAGCTTTATCGGCGACCCCGACCGTCCCAAGGTCCGCCTCCCCGGCAGCGGCGGCGCCAACGACATCGTCTCGAGCTGCCGCGAGGTGATGATCATGACCCGCCACGAGCCCCGGCGGTTCGTCGAGCACGTGGACTTCATCACCAGCCCCGGCTACCTGTCAGGGCCCGAGTCGCGCCGCGCGGCCGGGCTGGTCCGCAACCGGCCGGTGTCAGTGATCACGGACCTGGCGCTGCTGGGCTTTGACGAGGCGACCGGCCGGCTCCGGCTCGACGCGCTCCAGCCGGGCATCACCGAGGCCGACGTCCACGCCAACACAGGCTTTGAGCTGCTCGTGTCCGACACCGTGGCGGAGCTGGCGGCCCCGACCGAGCAGGAGCTCGCCGAGCTGCGCTGGCTGCGCGACGGCGAGCAGAGCGACACGGCCACGAGGAGAGAGGTGACTTCAGCCCCATGATCGGTCCATTCGTCGACATCAAGGGCGCGGTCGACGTGCATGTCCACTCAGAACCCGACCTGTTCCCGCGCATCGCGGACGACGTCGGGGTGGCACGCCACGCGGCGTCGCTGGGGCTGCGCGCGATCTCGCTCAAGTGCCACTCCGAGCGCACCACGAGCCGTGCCTACCTGGCGCAGCAGCTCGTGCCCGGGATCCAGATCGTCGGCGGGATCGTGCTCAACCGCGCCGTGGGCGGGATCAACCCCGCCGCGGTCGAGTCCGCCCTGCAGCTCGGCGCCAGGCACGTGTGGATGCCGACCGTGGACGCGGCCAACCATGCCCGCACGTTCGGGTCCACCGGCGCCTACGACAAGCAGAAGAGCACCGTGGCCAAGTCCGACGACACCGGCATCGAGGTCTTCGACGCCGACGGCACGCCGATCGACGGGCTGATCGACGTGCTCGATCTCACCGCCCAGTACAACGCGATCCTCTCCACCTGCCACCTGTCCGTGCCCGAGATCCAGAAGCTGGTGGCCACCGCCCGTGAGCGAGGGGTGGAGAAGATCATGATCACGCACCCGTTCTTCAAGGTCCCGGCGCTCGACCTCGAGGACCTCAAGGGGCTCGTGGCCCAGGGCGCGTACGCCGAGTTCGGCTATTGCACGGTGTCCCCGATGTGGAATCACGCGCCGCTGACTCGCGTGGTCGAGGCGATCGAGGCCATCGGCCCCGAACGGTGCATCCTCATGAGCGACGCCGGCCAGCGCCACAACCCGATGCCGGCGGAGTGCCTGCGGGTCATGGCGCAGTCGGTCTTCGAGTCCGGGATCAGCGAGGAGGGCGTGGAGCGGATGATCAAGACCAACCCGCTCGACCTGCTCGAACTGCCCCCTCCGCCCCCGCTGCCCCAGCCCGCGGTCACCAACGGATCGGGCGATGGCCGTGCTTCGGCGCTGGCCAGCTCGGCCGCGGACTAGGAGGCGCCCGTGAGCACGCGCGTAGGACTGATCGTCCCCTCCTCCAACACCGTCATCGAGGTCGACTTCTACCGGCGGCTCCCGGCCGAGGCGACGCTGCACACCGCCCGCATGTACCTGGAGGAGACGACCCCGGAGGGCGAGTCGGCCATGCTCGACGACCACCTGCCCGTGGCCATCGCCGACCTCAGCACGGCCCGCCCCGACGTCATGGTGTTCGGGTGCACGAGCGCGGGCGCGCTGCGCGGTAACGCGTATGAGGCCGAGCTGATCAAGCGCATCGCCGACGAGACGGGCGCGACGACGTTCAGCGTCGCCGCCTCGGTGCGGCGCGTGATCCGCGAGGCCGGCGGGCAGCGGGTGGGCGTGATCACGCCCTACGTGGACAGCCTCAACGACAAGATCCGCCAGAGCCTCGAGGACGATGGGCTGGAGGTCGCCGGCATCCACGGGCTGGGCATCACCGAGAACTTCGCCATCGCCGAGGTGGAGCCGTCGCGGATCGCCGAGTTCGCCGCCGAGTGCTTCGCGGACTCGGACATCGACCTGCTGTTCGCCTCCTGCACCAACTTCCGCGCAATCGACGCGCGGGAGGAGATCCACGCGGCGCTCGGCGTCCCCGTGGTGACGAGCAATCACGCCGCGCTGGTGTGCGTGCTGGATCAGATCGGCGCGCCCGCGACGGTCTGAGCCAGTGGCCCCTCGTACCCACGTGACGGACCACTGATGTACGCCGCCGCCTTCGACTATCACCGTGCATCGTCGTGGACCGAGGCGGTCCAGCGGCTCGCGGATCTCGGCGACGAGGCCCACGTCATCGCGGGCGGCCAGAGCCTGGTGCCGATGATGATGCTCCGCTTCGCGGCGCCGTCGGCGCTGATCGATATCGCCGGTGCCGACGAGCGCACGATCGAGCTCTCCGCCGACGGCACGCTGGTGCTGTCAGCCCTGGTGCGCCATGTCGACCTCGAGCACTCCGACGTGGTGGCTGAGCACGTGCCGATGCTCACCCAGGCGGTGCGGCACATCGGCAATGTCCGGGTCCGCCAGCGCGGGACGATCGGGGGATCGCTGGCCCATGGCGAGCCCGCCGCCGAGCTGACGTGCGTCCTCATCGCCCATGGCGCGTCGGTGCGCGCCCTGGGCCCTGACGGCGAGCGGACGATCGCCGTCAACGACCTGCCCATCACGCAGCTCATGACGTCGCTGGGCGAGGGCGAGCTCATCACCCGGGTGCAGGTGCCCACGCTCACCGAGGGGCAGGGATCGTGCTTTATCGAGATGGCCCGCCGTCCGGGGGACTTCGCCATGGTCACCGTGGCCGCGATCGTCACCTGCGACGAGAGCGGCACCTGCACCGCGGCCAGGCTTGCGCTGGGCGCGGTCGGCAACCGCCCGGTCGACGTCTCCGACGCCGCGCAGGAGCTTGTCGGCCATGCCATCGACGAGGAGTCGAGCGAGGCCGTCGGCGCGGCCATCGCCGCTGACGCCGAGGTGACCCCGAGCTCGCACGCCGGCATCGAGTACCGGCGCGAGATGGCCGGGGTGCTCGTGGCCCGGGCTCTGCGCGGCGCCTCCGAGGACGCCGAGCGCAGGCGCAACGGTGACGGGGTGGCCGTGTGAGCACGACCGCCCAGCACACGATCGAGGTCGTGATCAACGGGCGGCCGACCACGCTCGTCGTCAGCCCGAACCTGTCGCTGCTCGAGCTGCTGCGCACCGAGGCCGGTTCGCCCGAGGTCAAGCTCGGGTGCGGCGAGGGCGTCTGCGGCACCTGCACCGTCCTGCTCGAGGGTGAGCCGGTGAACGCGTGCCTGGTGTTCGCGGTGCAGGCCGACGGGTGTGAGATCACCACCGTGCGCGGCCTGGCCGCCGACGGCGAGCTGCACGAGCTCCAGCAGGCGTTCATCGACCACGCCGGCTCGCAGTGCGGCTTCTGCACCCCCGGGATGCTGCTCGTCTCGAAGTGGTACCTGGACCGCCACCCCGCGGCCGATCGCGAGGAGCTGCGCCGCGCGATCGCCGGAAATCTGTGCCGCTGCACCGGCTACACCAAGATCCTGGATGCCATCGAGGCCTACCGTGACCGCCGGCTCGAGGACGCTCATGGCGACTGACACCGGCCGTACCCGCGCCCGCGATGTTCCCGTCAAGCCGCCGCCCGCAGGGCCGGTGCCGGCGCGTGGTCCCCTCGGACGGACGAGCCCGGTCCCGCATCGC
Organism: uncultured Actinomycetota bacterium; assembly: GCA_963850325.1. Classification (GTDB taxonomy): domain Bacteria; phylum Actinomycetota; class Thermoleophilia; order Solirubrobacterales; family Solirubrobacteraceae; genus Palsa-465. The sequence goes on along the minus strand of CAWKLB010000025.1, from coordinate 57,543 downwards.
GACTTCGTCGAGAAGGTGGCCGGAACGCTCCCCTACGCCGATGACTGGGGCTTCCCGGGCATGCTGCATGGCGTCGTGGTGCGCGCCCGCGTCGCGTGCGCGCGCATCGCGAGCATCGACACCTCCCAGGCCCTGGACGTGCCCGGGGTGCGCGCGGTCCTCACCGCCGCCGACATCCCCCACAACGCCATCTCCGAGGAGGCGTCGGGACTGGGCATCGATCAGATCGTGCAGCCCGTGCTGGCCCGAGACCGGATCCGCTACGACGGTGAGCCGGTGGCGTGCATCGCCGCCGAGTCCCCGGTCGCGGCGGTCGAGGCGGCCGGGCTGATCGACGTGGAGTACGAGGACGACGACGGCGTGTTCACGATCGACGAGGCCCTGGCCGACGGGGCTCCCGCCGTCCACCCCGGCGGCAACCGCTACATCACCTGGCGATCGGCGATCGGCGACGTCGACGCGGCGATGCAGCGCGCCGACCACGTCATCGAGGACACCTACCACACGCCACGCGTCGATCACGCCTACCTCGAGCCCGAGTCGGGGGTCGGGTGGGTGGACGCCGACGGCGTGGTGACGCTCCGAGTCTCCACCCAGGTGATCGAGCACGCGCGGCAGCTCGCCGACATCCTCCAGCTCCCCCACAGCCGCGTGCGGGTCATCGCCGCCTACATGGGAGGCGGCTTCGGCGGCAAGGAGGACATGACCGTCGAGCCCTATCTGGCCGCGCTCGTATGGAAGACCCGCCGGCCCGTCCGGATGGTGTGGGAGCGCCAGGACTCGCTGCTGGCCCGCCAGAAGCGCCACCCGTTCCGCATGCACTACCGGACCGGGGTGATGTCCGACGGGACGATCGTGGCCCAGGACGTCAAGATCCTCGGCGACGCCGGCGCCTATCCGCTGCTGAGCTCCCGGGTGCTGTTCGCCGGCGGCGTCAACTCGACCGGGCCCTACCGCTGCGAGGACGCCCGGATGGAGAGCACGGCGGTGTTCACCAACACCGTCCCCGCCAGCGCCTTCCGCGGGTTCGGGGCGATGCAGGTGGTGTTCGGCTACGAGTCGCAGATGGATCTCATCGCCGAGCGCCTGGGCCTGAGCCGGGAGCAGGTGCGCGAGCGCAATTTCGTGGAGCGCGGCGACCTCCGGGTCACCGGCGAGCCGATCGAGACCGAGGCGGGGACGCGCGAGTGCATGCACCGCGCGCTCGAGGAACTCGGCGAACTGTCGCAGCCGACCAGCGGCGGCCGGGTCGGCCGGGGCTTTGCCTGCAGCATGCAGCCCTACGGGCGATCGATGTTCTTCACCGACCGCGCCTCGGCCTGGATCGGCCTCGAGCAGGACGGGACGATGGTCATCCGCGCCGGCGTGACCGACCTCGGCGCCGGGCAGGCGGCCTCGCTGGCCAACATCGCCGGCGAGATCCTCGGCGTCACCGTTGACCGCACCAGCGTGCATATCGGCGACAGCCACCTGACCCCGCTCACCGGCGGCACCTTCGCCACCCGGCAGCTCTACATGTCGGGCAACGCCACGGTGAAGGTCGCCACCGCGCTGCGTGACAAGCTGGCCCCCGTCGCCTCCGATCTGCTCGGCTGCGAGGAATCAGAGCTGGAGTGGGCCGGCAACCGGGTCGGCGTGGCCGGGGACCGGGTCCACTCGGTGACCATGGCCGAGCTCTCGCGCACCGCCGAGGCGCGCGAGATCATGCCCTACAGCCACGAGACGTTCACCGCCCAGAGCGGTGAGTTCGATGCCGAGAGCGGCCGCGGGCAGACCTACCCGGACTACACGCACGGCTGCCACGCCGCGGACGTCGAGGTGGACGAGCGCACAGGCGAGGTCAAGATCCTCAGGTACGTGGCCGTCCACGACGTGGGCCGCGCCATCGACATGCAGCGCGTCGAGGGCCAGATCCAGGGCGCGGCCGCGCAGGGCATCGGGTATGCGATGAGCGAGGAGATGGAGACCGAGGGCGGAGTGCTGCACTCGACGCTGTTCGCCAACTACCTCATCCCGACGTCGCTGGACCTGCCCGACCTCAAGGCGATCGGCCTCGAGCTCTACCTGGGCAAGGGGCCGTTCGGAGCCCGCGGCATCGGCGAGCCCCCCATCGGGCCGTGCGGCCCTGCGCTGGCCAGCGCCATCCACGACGCGATCGGGGTCCGGATGCACCGGCTGCCGATGACCCCCGAGCGGATCCTGGCCGCGATGCGTGCGGCCACGGAGCGCGACGCGTGAGCACAGTCGCCGCCAACGGCCCCGCGGTGGCCCTGCTCCAGCCCCGGCGGGCGCGTCGCCTGGAGCTCGCGACCGCGTCCGATCCCCGTGGCTTTCACGCCAGCATGCCGGGCTACGGACCGACCCCGTTGCGCGCCGCGCCGGTCACGGCGGCGGCGCTGGGGGTGGCCGAGGTGCTCGTCAAGGACGAGTCGTCACGACTGGGCCTGCCCTCGTTCAAGGTGCTGGGCGCCTCGTGGGCCGTCTACCGCGCGCTGCTTGCGCGCTTGGGCGCGACCGCCGAGGAGGTCCCCACATTCGCCGCCCTGCACGAGGCGGTGGCGCCCCTGCGGCCCCTCTCGCTCAGCGCGGCGACGGACGGCAACCACGGGCGTGCCGTGGCCCACATGGCCGGCCTGCTGGGACTGGACGCTGCGATCTATGTCCCCGACAACACGGTGAGCGCCCGGATTGAGGCCATCGCGTCAGAGGGCGCCACCGTCACCGTGGTGGATGGGGGCTACAACGACGCGATCGCCCGCTCCGCGCAGGACGCCTCCGAGACCTGTCTGGTCATCTCCGACACCTCGTGGGAGGGATACGAGGAGGTCCCGGCGTGGGTCATCGAGGGCTACGCGACGGTGTTCGCCGAGATCGACGAGGAGCTCGCCGGGCACCCCCGCCCGGACATGGTGGCCGCGCCGATCGGCGTCGGCGCGCTGGCGGCCGCGGTGGTCCGCCACTACTGGTCCGGAGCCGAGCGCCCCCTCATCATCGGGGTCGAGCCGACCTCGGCGGCGTGCGTACTGGAGTCGGTGGCCGCGGGTGAGATCGTCACCCTCGACCACCCCCAGGACTCGATCATGGCCGGCCTGAACTGCGCGACGCCGTCGCTGATCGCCTGGCCGGCCGTCTCACGCGGGATCGATGCCTATATCGCTGTGCCGGACGCCCGTGTGCCCGAGGCGATGCGGCTGCTCGCCGCGGACGGGATCGTGGCCGGGGAGACCGGCGCCGGTGGGCTGGCGGGGATGCTGGCGCTGGCTCAGGACGCCCACATGGAGGAGGCCCGCAGCGCGCTGGGTCTGGGCGGTGGGAGCCGGGTGCTGTTGCTGTGCACCGAGGGGGCGACCGACCCCGAGGCGTATGAGCGGCTGACGGCGGCGCAGTGACCGTCCGCGCCGCCACCATGGACCTGCTGCGCGAGCGGGGCATGACCACCATCTTCGGTAACCCCGGCTCCACCGAGCTCGGGCTGTTACGCGACTTCCCCGCCGATTTTCGCTATGCGCTCGCCCTGCACGAGGGGGTTGCGGTGGCCATGGCCGACGGCTACGCCCAGGCCACCGGCCGCCCCGCGTTCGTCAACCTGCACAGCGCCTGCGGCGTGGGCAACGCGATGGGCGCCGTCGTCAACGCGTTTCACAACCGCGCCCCGCTGGTCATCACCGCGGGCAACCAGGATCGCCGCCACCTGGCGCTCGAGCCCTACCTGTTCGCTCGCTCCACCGCGCTGATGGAGCCCTACGTGAAGTTCAGCCATGAGCCCGCGCGGCCGCAGGACGTGCCGGCGGCGATCGACCGCGCGTGGGCGCTGGCGCGCACCCCGCCGCAGGGGCCGGCGTTCGTGTCGATCCCGAGTGGCGATTGGGACGCACCGGCGCGCGCGGACGGCGATGCCGCAGGTGTGTCGTCCGAGCGCGACGTGCTGTTCGGCGTGGGCGCCGATGAGGACCTGCTGGACCGGCTCGCCGAGCGGATCGAGGCGGCTGCGGCACCGGCGCTGATCGTGGGTGGGGGCGTTGACCAGGCGCTCGCCTGGGACGAGGTGGCCGAGCTGGCCGAGCGGCTCAGCGGGCCGGTGTGGACGGCTCCCCAGGCGCCGCGGCTGGGCTTTGCCGAGGATCACCCGCTCTACCAGGGCCATCTCGCCCCCGGACGCGCCACCGCCGCGGCGCAGCTCGCGGGGTGTGACCTGGCGATCGTGCTGGGCGCGCCGGTGTTCGCGTTCCTGCCGTTTGAACCGCTCGCGGCGGCAGGGGCGGACGGGGGGCGGCTTCCCCAGATCATCCACGTCACCGACGACCCCGGCGAGGCCGCGCGCGCCCCGGCCCTGAGTGTGGTGGCCGAGGTGGGCTCGGTGGCCCGCGGCCTGTCCGAGCGGCTGCGGCCGCGCTCCCCTGCCCGCGCTGTGGCATCGCGGCCGGCGCCGGCGCCGGTGGACGCTCCCGCCGGCGGTCCGATCCCGCCGGCGTTCCTGATGGCTGCCCTGGCGCGGGCGCTACCCGAGGACGCGGTGCTGGTGGAGGAGTCGCCGTCGAACCGCAACGACCTGCGCGCGCAGGTGTGGATCCGCCGGCCGGCGAGCTTCTTTGCCACCGCGAGCGGCGGCCTGGGCTTCGCCATGCCGGCCGCGGTCGGGATCAAGCTCGCCTCCCCGGAGCGTCCGGTCGTCTGCCTGGTCGGCGACGGCTCGGCGCTGTACGTGCCCCAGGCGCTATGGAGCGCGGTGCGGCTCGGCGCCGCGGTCACCTTCGTCATCGTCAACAACGGCCGTTACGCGATCCTCGAGGCCGCCGCGCGCTTCGCCGCCATCGAGGGCCTGCCGAGTATGGAGCTGCCCGGGCTCAACTTCCTCTCCCTGGCGGCGGCGTTCGGCTGCCACACGGCACGCGTCTCCGAGCCCGCCGAGCTGCCCGGCGCCCTGGCCGCGGCGTTCCGCGCGACCGCGCCGGTGCTCCTCGACGTCGTCGTCGACCCTGCTCCCATCCCCCTGCTTGCGACCGAGGCGCCATGACCACCGACACCCGCATCTCTCTCGACGCCGCCGCCATCGGCGCCACGCTCGATGACCTGGCCCAGATCGGCAACCGCTTCTGCGGGACCCACGGCGAGGCGGAGGCACGGTCCTACGTGCTGGGCCGCTTCGGCGAGCTCGGCCTGGCCGATGTGCGCCTGGAGGAGTTCCCCTATCTCGCCTGGATGACGGCGCCCGCGTCGTGTGTGGCGAGCGAGGCCGGCGGCGCGCGCACCTCCGCCTACGAGGCCCATCCGCTGCAGTACACCGCGCCCGGACCGGTGAGCGGCCAGGCGATCTACCTCGGCGGCGCCGAGCCCGCGGACTTCGCGCGCCTGGACGCGGCCGGGGTCGACCTGACGGACAAGGTCGTGGTCGCCCATTCGGTGTTCCCGTTCGACCTCGTCGCGCTCCTCAGCGCGCGCGGGATCGCCGGCTTCGTCCACGTGTGCGAGACGCCGGACGGGATCGTCGGCAACTTCACCGGCGCGCTCTACCCACCGCCGCTGACCCCGCCCTGGGAGGGCCGTCCCCTCCCCTATGCCGGCGTCACGATCGGCCACCTCGCCGCCCGCGAGCTCATCTCCACGCTCACCTGCGGGGCCACGGTCGAGCTCACGATCGGCCACGAGGGCAGCTGCACCCAGGCGACCACCGCCAACGTGGTCGGGGTCATCCCGGGCCGCGGCGAGGAGGAGGTGGTGCTCTCGGCCCACTACGACAGCCAGGCCGAGGGGCCGTGCGTCTATGACAACGGCAGCGGGCTCTCGAGCCTGCTCGAGACGGCGCGAGCGCTGCGCGACCTGCAGCCCGAGCGGCGGGTGGTGCTGGTGGCCAGCTCGGCGGAGGAGATCGGGGTGTGGGGCGCCACCGCGTACGTCGAGGCCCACCGCGAGGAGCTGACCCGCGCGGTGGCGATGATCAACCTCGACGGGCTGGCCAGTGGTTACCCGGCCCAGCGCGAGGTGTGGTCGATCCATGGCGGGCTGCTCTCGCTGGCCGTGCGGACCGGCGCGGAGCTCGGCTGGCGGGCCGACCACGCCTATCACCGGCGCAGCACGTTCTCAGACCACGCGCCGTTCGGCGACGCCGGCGTGCCATCGGTGCTGTGCTGGCGGCCGGACTACCCCTACTACCACTCGCGCGGGGACGTGCGCGAGCTGGTCGACGAGGCGGCCGTCGCCGAGACCGCGAACGTGTCGGCAACGATGGCGGCGCGGCTGGCCCTCGGGGCGAACGTGCCGACCGACGTGGAGGCGGATGCGAAGGCGAGGGCGGAAGCGGAGGCCGAGGCGGAGGTGAGCGCGTGAGCTTCTTCGGCATGCTCGGCCGCCAACTGGCCGACGACGTGCGCCGCCTGCCCCAGACGACCCGTGAGCGGCTGTCGGAGTCCGGCCGCGCCCAGCGCGCGATCAACATCGCCGACCTGCGCACCCTCGCCCGCCGCCGGCTGCCCGCCGGCGTCTTCGACTACGTCGACGGGGCCGCCTGGGACGAGGTGACCAAGCAGCGCAACGAGTCAGACCTGCGGTCGCTGATGCTGCGCCCGCGCATGCTGGTGGGGGCCACTGAGATCGACCTCTCCACCGAGGTCCTGGGCCGGCGCGTCGCCATCCCCCTGCTCGGCGCCCCCACCGGGCTGACCGGCCTCGTGCACCACGAGGGCGAGGTCGCGATCGCGCGGGCCGTCCATGGCGCCGGCGGCCTCTACGTGCTCTCCTCGGCGGCGTCGCGCACGCTCGAGGACGTGGCCTGCGCCAGTCCGGGGCCGCGGTGGTTTCAGCTCTACGTCGGCCGCGACCGCGGGCTGGCGCAGGCGCTGCTGGAGCGTGCCCGCGCGACCGCGTACGAGGCCGTGGTGGTCACCGTCGACGTCGCCCGCCCCGGCCCCCGCGAGCGCGATCTGCGCAACGGCTTCATCGTGCCGCCGCGGGTCACCGCCCGGACGCTCGTCGACGGGGTGCGCCGGCCGCGCTGGACGGCCAACTTCCTCAGCCGCCCCCGCATCCTCTCCGAGAGCCTGCTGTCGAGCATGGCCCGGGAGGGACAGGCGGGGAGCATGGCCGAGCTCATCGGGCGTCAGTTTGACCCCACCCTGAGCTGGCGCGACATCGCCTGGGTCCAGGAGCATTGGGACGGTCCGCTGCTGATCAAGGGCATCCTGCGCGGCGACGACGCCCGCCAGGCGGCGAGCCTGGGCCTGGCGGGGGTGATCGTCTCCAACCACGGCGGGCGCCAGCTCGACCACGCCACCTCGACGATCCGCGCCCTGCCCGAGATCGTCGACGCGGCCGGCGGCGAGCTGGAGGTGTACATGGACGGCGGCATCCGCCGCGGCGTGGACATCATTCGCGCGCTGGCCCTTGGCGCCCGCGGCGTGCTGGCTGGGCGCGCGCTCGTCTACGGCCTCGCGGCGGGCGGGCCGGCGGGCGCGCAGCGCGCAATGCAGATCCTCGTCGATGAGCTGCGTCTGGCGATGACGCTGCTGGGCTGTCCGTCGGTCGGCGAGCTTGATTCTTCGTGGCTGAGCGCCGCGCCGGCGGAGACGAGGAGCGCATGGAGCACGTGATCGATCCCACCCGGGTGCACCACGCGTGGAACCGGGACCGCGAGCCGACGCTGCGCATCTCCGACGGTGACAGCGTGCGCTTCGCCCTGCGGATGGCGGGCGCCGAGCAGATCCGCGAGGGCGACAGCTACGCCGACACCAACTTCATCGCCGATCAGATCTACTGGCTGCTCGGCCCGGTGTACGTGGAGGGCGCGCGCCCCGGCGACACGCTGCGCGTGGACATCCTCGCGCTGCGCCCGGGCGAGTGGGGATGGTGCGGCACCGAGCCCGACCTCGGCCTGCTCCCCGCCGACTACCCCGAGCCGTTCGTCAAGACGTTTGACCTGCGCGAACGCGACACCGTCACCGTGTGCCCGCAGGTCGAGATCCCGCTCTCGCCGTTCCTGGGCACGATGGGCACTCATCCCGACGAGCCGGGCGAACTGCCCTCGTTCCCGCCCCATCGCGGCGGCGGGAACATCGACACCCGTCACCTCACGGTGGGTAGCACGCTGTGGCTGCCCGTGTGGTGCGAGGGCGCCCTGTTCTCCTGCGGCGACCCCCACGGAGCGCAGGGCGACGGCGAGGTGTGCCTGGCTGCGCTCGAATGCGACATGGACGCCACGCTGCGCTTCAGCGTCGAGCGGCGGACCATCGGCGCGCCGCGATTTCGCACGGTGGGGGCGCTGACCCCGCGCGCCGAGGGCAGCGGGCACCACGGGACGATGGGGATCGGCCCCGACCTCATGGAGGGTGCGCGCGCCGCCGTCCGCGAGACGATCGCCTGGCTGGTGGACGAGCATGGGCTCAGCCGCGAGGACGCGTATGTGACCTGCAGCCTCGCCGGGGACCTCAAGCTGCTGGAGGTGGTGGACGCCGGCGTATGGAACGTCGGCTTCACGCTGCCGCTCAGCATTCTCAAGGGCGCGGGATGAGACCGCCGACCGCCGCTCGAGGAGGTCCGTTGGGATAGCCGAACCGAGCCGGATGCTGGCCCGCGGGCCAGTGCCAGTGGGTCGCGGATGGGTGATTCTGCGAACCCCGGCCCCAAAGCCGCATTTGTTGCATTGGTCTCAACATTCTTGTATACAACACATACTCGGCAATGCCCGAGAGGGCATCTGATGTGAGGGAGAGGGAATGACCACGACTCAGTCGAGGGCTCCGCAGGGCGCGGAGAATCCGTCCGAGGGCGTCGAGATCCGGTCGATCGACTACGTCCCCGTCACCGAGCGGCACGGCAAGCCGTGGCATCTCGGACCGGTCTGGTTCCAGGGCAACGCGCAGATCTCCACGCTCGCCGTGGGTCTGCTCGGCGTCTCGCTGGGGCTCAACTTCATCTGGGCGGCGATCGCGATCATCGCCGGCACGCTCGTCGGGACGCTGTTCATGGCCTTCCACTCCGCGCAGGGGCCAAAACTGGGCCTGCCCCAGATGATCCAGTCGCGCGCGCAGTTCGGGTACTACGGCTCGCTGCTGCCGGTGGTGGTGGCCGTGCTGCTGTTCATCGGCTTCAACGTGTTCAACACGCTGCTCGGCGGCGACGTGATCCAGGCGCTGTTCCCAGGCACCGGCATATTCGTCGCGATGCTGCCGGTAGTCGTGCTCTCCGTGGTCCTGACGGCCGTCGGCTACCACTACATCCACACCGGTCTGCGCTACGCGACCTGGCTGTTCATCGTCGCCTACGCCGTGTTCACCATCGGCTCGTTGTTCACCGTGTCACTGCCGGCGCACTCGTTCGACCTCGGTGGCTTTCACCTTGGCCTGTTCCTGGTCCAGTTCGGCGCCGTGGTCAGCTATCAGCTCACCTGGGCGCCGTACGTGTCGGAGTACTCGCGCTACCTGCCCGAGGACACGCCGAGTGCCACGGTGTTCTGGTGGACCTACTGGGGCTCGGCGGCCGGAGCGCTCATGATGCTGCTGGGCGCGTTCATCCTGGCCCCCGACACCAGCCTCGCCCCGGTGGCCGCGGTGCACGACACGGCCCAGAAGATCTTCCACGGCTTCGGGCCGATCCTGCTCGTGTGCTCGATCCCGGGCCTCGTCGCCGTGACGGCGATGAACATGTACAGCGGCGCGCTGTCGTCGCTGACCACCGTCGACACCGTCAAGCGCATCAAGCCGACCCTGAGCGCCCGCTGGCTCGGCATCGGCTTCATCACCGTCGTCGCCACGGGGCTGGCGCTGCTGCTGCCCGACAATTTCCTGACCAACTTCAACAACTTCCTCCTGATCGTCCTCTACTTCATGATCCCGTGGACGGCGATCAACCTGATGGACTACTTCTTCGTGCGCAAGCACAACTACGCCATCAGGGAGCTGTTCATCCCCCACGGTCTGTACGGGGCCTGGTCATGGCGGGGACTCACCGCGTACGTCGTCGGCTTCGTGGTGATGATCCCGTTCTTCTCCACCACGATCCTCGAGGGCCCGGTGGCCAAGTCACTGGACGGCGGCGACATCTCGCCGTTCATCGGCTTCCCGGTGGCCGCGCTCCTGTATCTGTGGCTGTGCCGAGACCTCGACGTCGACGCGGAGAACAAGATCGCCGACGAGCAGCGGGCGCTGCTCGAGGCCGAGGCCCGCGCCCACGTCGAGCTCGGCGGCCTCGCGTCCGAGGACCTGCTGGAAGACGTCGGGGCACGCGTGCCCGACGAGCTCAGCTCGGTGGCCCGGCAGGTCACCGACTGACCGTGACGGATCGCCGGCGGGCTCAGAGCTCGCCGGCGAGGCCGTCGTAGGCCAGCGCAGCCGCGCCCACCATCCCCGCCTCGACCCCGAAGCGGGCGGGCACGATCCGCAGCCCCTGACCCAGGAACGGCAGGGTTCGCTCCGCCACGACGGTGCGCGCCGGGGCCAGGAGCAGCTCGCCGGCGGCGATCACCCCGCCGCCGATGACCACGATCTCGGGGTTGAAGATGTTGACGAGGCTGGTGATGACCACCCCCAGGCGGGCTCCGATGAGCTCGACGGCCTCGACCGCCGCCTCGTCGCCGTCGTGGGCGAGCTCGGTGACGAGCGGTCCGAGCAGCTCCCGGCCGTCGGCGATGGCGCGGGCCAGGCCCGACTCAGGGCGCTCGGCGGCCAGCCGCGTGGCCTCGCGGACGAGCGCCGGACCCGAGGCGTAGAGCTCGGCGCAGCCCCGTCCGGGGCAATTGTCCTTGCAGAGCGGCCCATCGAAGTCGATCTCCATGTGACCCAGCTCGCCGGCTCCGCCGCGCGCTCCCCGGTAGAGCCGCCCGTCGAGGATGAGGCCGCCCCCGATCCCGGTCCCCAGGGTGAGCACGACCGCATCCGACGTACCCCGGGCCGCGCCGGCGCGGTGCTCGGCCAGCGCCGAGTTGTTGCCGTCATTGTCCACGAACACGGGCAATCCGAGCCGTTCGGCCATGACGTCGGCGAACGCGATATCGGCCAGCGGCGTGTGCACGCCAACCGCCACCTTGCCCGTCCGGCGGTCGATCAGGGCAGGCAGCCCGAAGCCCACGGCATCCACCTCGGCCCCCGCGGACTCGCGGGTTTCGGACACGGCATCGACCGCCATATCGAGCAGGGCGCGTTGTTGCAAACCGGTTACGGTGCGCTGAACGCGGTGATGAACGCCTAAGCTTGGGTCCACAGCGCCGGCGAGGAGTTTCGTACCGCCCAGGTCGACGCCGATGGTCCGCCGCGCTGGCATGTCGTCACTATAAGCAGAGCTCGATGTCCAACGATCCCCGAAATCGAGCGCCCACGGAGGACCCGCCGTACAAGGTCTACCGGTCAGGCGAAGAGCCCGGACCGGGACGGTCCGGCCCCGAGGAGCGCCCCTACAAGGTCTATCGCTCGGTCCCGAAGGGGTTGCGCGCACGCCTGCGCGGCGAGGAGGACATCGCCGACGAGCCGCGCCGGGGCGGCGACGACGGTCCGGGTGGGCCGGGCGGGGGCCGTGGCCCCGGCCGGGGCGGGTCCCCGGGCCCAGGGCGTCGTGGCGCGGGGCTGCCGTGGTTCCGCCGGCGCTGGAGCGTGCGCCGGGTGCTCAAGTACCTGGTGCTGGCGGTGATCGGCTGGCTCGTGCTCTCGCTGGTCCTGTTCCTGGTGAGCGCGTCGATCCAGAGCGGCTCGGTGCCTGACTCCGTGTCCGCGGCCCTGAGCCCGGGCGGCAACATGCTCACCTCCCCCAATACCGTGCTCGTCATCGGCACCGACCAGCGCCCCAAGGGCTCCAAGGAGCCGGGCGCCTTCGCCGGCGGCATCCGCTCGGACACGATGATGTTGTGGCGGATCGGCGGCGGCACCTCGCGGCGCCTCTCGATCCCCCGCGACACCGAGGTACCGATCCCCGGCTACGGCGTGACGAAGATCAACGCCGCCTACTCCTACGGAGGGCCGGCCCTGGCGATCAAGACGGTCGAGAACCTCACCGGGGTCAAGATCAACCACCTGATCATCGTCAACCTCGCCAACTTCCCCAAGTTCATCGACGACATCGGCGGGGTGACGGTCCAGACCGGGCGGATCTGCTCCAACATCAGCGGCGGCGCCAAGAACGGCGGCTTTTCCCTGTTCCTGCGGCCCGGCACGCATCATCTCACCGGGATCCAGGCCCTCACCCTGGCCCGCACCCGGGAGAACGCCTGTAACGCCGCCTCCAACGACCTCACCCGCGAGGCCTACCAGCAGAAGATCCTCAACGCCATCAAGTCACGGCTGGTGTCCCCCGGCATCTTCTTCCACCTGCCGTGGGCGTCCTGGGACGCGCCGAAGGCCGTGCGCACCGATATGGGTGGACTCACGCTCATGACCCTCTTCGCCGCCGCGGAGATCGGCGGCTCGGCGCCGACCGACATCCTCCAGGACCACCACCTGCCGCTGCCCGACGTGACGTCGGCTTCGGGGCAGGCCGCCATTCACAAGGCCGTTTCGAAATTGATGAACGGCTCGTAGGCCGCGGCCTGGCCCGTCGCCGGGGTGGTCAGCTGGGCGGAATCGAGCTAGCCACGGCGGGAGAGGACTCGCTGAGCTCCTCGTGACCCGTGGTCAACACGTCTTGTCTCGGCCCCTGTGTCGCGATGGTGACGTCCTGGACCCTGCTTCGGCGCCAGGTCACCCTCGGTTTCTGAGAGGAAGATGAGCGACGCCATGACTCGCCGGCTGACATCGGGGTCTTGGGCCAAGTCAAGCTTTGCGAAGATCGCGTTCACGTGCTTCTCGACCGCGCGCTTGGTCAGGAGCAGGGAGTCCGCGATCGCGCCGTTGCTCTTACCGGTCGCGACCTCCGCCAGCACTTCGCGCTCGCGCGCGGTGAGCTGGCCGACCCGCGAGCGGGTCGCGCGCAGGCGCGCCTGGATGAGCACGTCGAGGATCATGGGATCGATCACTGAGCGGCCCCGGGAGACCGCCTTGATCGCTGCCATCACCTCGTCTCCGGTTCGGATTCGCTCCTTGAGCAGATAGGCACGCTGGCTCGAGCCCTGGCCAAGCAGATCGAGGGCATAGGACGGCTCCGCGTATTGGCTGAGCACCACGACGCCGGTCTTGGGATGGGTCTCCCGGAGGCGGGTCGCGATCCGGATCCCCTCGTCGGTGCCAGATGGTGGCATCCGGATGCCGGTGAGGACCACGTCGGGATTCTCGGCCGCGATGACGGCTCGCAGCTCGTCCGCGTCCGAGCACACCGCGGCCAGTTCGACCTCCGGCGCCGCCGTCAGCAGCGTGGTGAGGAACTCGCGCACGAGATAGCAGGCCTCAGCCACGACGACACGGGTCGGCCCCTCATCGCTCTCGCCCACGTGTCCGTTGCCGTGAGCATGCTCCGCTGAGGCAACGGCGTGCGGCTCATCGTCAGCCGGGCAAGCAGTCAAGGTCCCTCGTGGATTGCGCAGGGCTCATGATCTGGTCAGGCTACGTTCGGCCTCTGCGACCGCCATCCGTAGCTCGCCGCAGCGTGACTGCGGCAAGCCACGCATTCGGACGTCTCGGACGAAGACCAGGCGTGCGTGTGTCGCGCTCTCGTCCGAGAGGCGCCGTTATCAGGAATCCGGCAACGCCGCCGCGGGCGCTAGCTCTTGGAGGCTTTGGTCTCGGACTTCTTGGAGCCCGAGTCCGACTTCGACGACGCCGACCCCGAGCCGCCGTCGGAGTTGTTGGAGCCGCTCTTGGAGTCAGATGAGGATGAGGAGGAGGAGGACTCGCTCTTGCTCGAGCTCTCCTTGGCTTCCTTCATCTCGCGGGAGCGCTTGCGCGTGCCGTAGTCGGTGTTGTAGAAGCCCGAGCCCTTGAAGTGGACGGCGATGGGGTGGAACACCCGCTGTACGTCGGCGCCGCAGACCTCGCACTTGGTCACAGCATCCTCGCTGATCCTCTGCATGACCTCGAACTGATGGCCCTTCTTGCACCGGTACTCGTAAATGGGCATCGCTTCAGAGAATATAGCTGGCACTCCTGGCGCCAGAGTGCCAAGCGCGCCGGGTCGCCCCGGCGGCTACCATCGACGGCCGCCGCCCATGCCCGCCGAACCCGCCGCCACCACGCCTTCCGAGCCCGTCACGATGGACAAGATCGTGTCGCTGTCCAAGCGGCGCGGTTTCGTGTTCCAGAGCAGCGAGATCTACGGCGGGATCGGGTCCAGTTACGACTACGGGCACTACGGCGTCCTGCTCAAGAACAACGTCAAAGCCCAGTGGTGGCGGGCGATGCTCCAGGAGCGCGATGACATCCTCGCCCTGGACTCGGCGATCATCCAGCACCCCCGCACGTGGGAGGCCTCGGGCCACCTCGCCGGCTTCACCGACCCGCTGGTCGACTGCCGCACGTGCAAGCTGCGCTTCCGCGCCGACCACCTCGACGTCTCGGCCTGCGGGCGCAAGCCCTCCAAGCACCCGGGCGAGACCCCGGACTGCGACCTCACCGAGGCCCGCGACTTCAACCTGATGTTCGAGACGACGGTGGGAGCGGTCAAGGAGGAGGGCTCGACCGTGTACCTGCGGCCCGAGACCGCCCAGGGCATCTTCCTCAACTTCAAGAACTACCTGCAGTTCGGGCGCAAGAAGCCGCCGTTCGGGATCGCCCAGATCGGCAAGAGCTTCCGCAACGAGATCACCCCCGGCAACTTCATCTTCCGCACCCGCGAGTTCGAGCAGATGGAGATGGAGTTCTTCGTCCCGCCCGACGAGGCGCACAAGTGGTTCGAGCACTGGCTCACCCAGCGCCACGAGTGGTACCTGAAGCTCGGGATCCGGGCCGACCACCTGCGGCTGCGCGCCCATGACTCCGACGAGCTCTCGCACTACTCCAGCGGCACCAGCGACGTCGAGTACCTGTTCCCGATCGGATGGCAGGAGCTCGAGGGGATCGCCAACCGCGGCAACTTCGACCTCACCCAGCACGCCGAGTACTCCGGGCAGAAGCTCGAGTACGTCGACACCGCATCGGGCGATCGCTACGTCCCCCACGTCATCGAGCCGGCGGCAGGCGCGGACCGAGCGATGCTGGCCTTCCTCGTCGACGCCTATGACGAGGACGAGATCGGCGGCGAGCCCCGCACCGTGCTGCGCCTGCACCCGCTGCTGGCGCCGGTCAAGGTGGCCGTCCTGCCCCTCGTGCGCAAGGACGGCCAGCCCGAGCTCGCCCGGCGCGTGTGGACCGAGCTGCGCGAGCGCGTCCAGGCCGAGTACGACGAGGGCGGCGCCATCGGGCGCCGCTACCGCCGCCAGGACGAGATCGGCACGCCGTGGGCGGTGACCATCGACCACCAGTCTCTCGAGGACGACACGGTCACCCTGCGCGATCGTGACAGCCTGGCCCAGGACCGGATCGCCATCTCCGATCTCGGCGAGGAGATCGAGCGGCGGCTGCGCGCGTCGTGGACCTCGCCGAAGATCCCCTTCGGCGACACCGGCGCCGACGCCGCGAGTTAGACCGTCACCCTGACCGCAGGCGTGACGGCGCCGAGGCTGACGGCGTCCGCAGCGACGCGGGCGACGATCACGTACGTGCCCCGCGGCTTGCTCCCGAGCGACACCGCAGCGCTGAACGTGCCGCCCGCCGCCTTCAGGCGCCGGCTGGAGACCAGCTTGCGGCGGCCCCGGACGAGCTTGTAGACGCTCACCGTCACCGGCTTGGCGGGCGTGACCGTGCCCGATACCCGGACCGGCGCGCTGGAGGCCAGCGCCAGCGTGAGCACCGGCTTCACGCTGATCACGACCAGGTTGGAGACCGACGCCGGGCTCGAGGGGTGCACCGCGCGCAGGACCGCCGACTGCGCGACCGGCAGCGTCGCCGTGAAGCTGCCGTCCGCGCCGGTGGTGACCGTCGCCGGCGTGGTGAGCGCGCCGTCGCCGCTGACGCTCTGGATCTGGAGCGGCGCGCCGGCCATCGCCGCGGCGGGCGGGGGCAGGGTCTGTGCGTAGCTGCCGCTGACCGTGACCACCGCGCCGGGGGCGACCGTGGTCTGTGCCGCGGCCAGCTCAAGCGCGTAGAGCGGGCCGGCCTGGCCGTTGACCTTGCTGCGGACGGCGGGCAGACGGTCGTAGAGCGCGTTGCCGGGGCAGCTCGTCATGTCGCCATCGCGATGACCGGAGATGCGCGGGAGCAGCACGCGCTGGCCGGGCGCAAACGGCGTGTAGAAGGCGTCGGACGGGTTGACCTCGACACGGACCTTGCCCAGCGACGGGACTCCGTGCAGCGAGAGCTTCCAGGCGAGGAGGCGCTGGAGCGCGGCCACCGCCGCGGCCGGCGGCTGGGCGAAGGAGAACGTCCCGAGGATCGCGATCCCGGTCGAGACCGAGTTGTAGCCGCCGGCGTGCGCGCCCACCACGGGCTCATCGACCCCGCCGGCCCGGGCCTCCCAGATCCGCCCCCAGGCGTCGATGATGAAGTTGTAGGCGATGTCGAAGTAGCCCCGGGTGAACCGGTGGTAGTCATAGATCGCCACGAGCATCCCCGGGACCTGGCCGGGCGAGTAGCCGTTGGGGTTCTCGGTGTGGTGCACGAAGGCGAGGTCGATCGAGCCGTAGTAGGGGCCGGAGGTGGACGGGTGGCGCGTGCCGGCCCAGGCCGAGCGGGCGATGATCGGCGGCTGGCCCGGGCCGGCGGGCAGGTTGACGTCCACCAGCTGGTAGGGCGCGTCGGTGATGAAGCGCCGGGTCGCCCCACCGGCCACGGCCGGCGCCACCGCCGCGGCGGGGACGGCGTCGGCGGCCACGAAGTGGACCCGTATCCCGCTCACCGCCGCCGGGCTGCGCAGCTGTACCTCGTCGGCGGGCCCGAACCACAGCGGCTCGCCGAACTGGATATCACCGCCGCCCGGACGATCGGGCTCGTGGCCGCGGACCGAGGCCTGCGCCCACGGGCTCCAGCGCCCGCCGGTGCGCCGCGCGCGCAGCTGTACCTGCGATGCGGCGGGGTCCGCCCACTCGATCCCGGCCAGCACGAACCGGCGTCCCGCGGCGATCGCGGGCGACGTCCCGGCGGCCAGCCGGCCGACCGCCACGGAGAAGACGCGACCGCTGCCCCGGCCCCGCGCCAGTGCGGCGGACGGCGCGATCGCCGCACCAACGCCGGCGATGGTCGCACCGCGCAACGCGTCGCGCCGCGTCAATCTCGGCGCTTCGCTCACACGCCCCATTGTGCCCGCGCGCGCCGACGAAGGCGCAGCTTCTATCTCAGCACTGCGGTTCCGCGGACTCTGAAGCCGCCGGGCGCGGGCGAGGCGCTCACTCCCTGGACCTCGATGCGCGGGTCGGAGAACACGGTGATCGTGGCCAGCCCGCCGAACGGGACATCGGGCGCCACGACGAGCTTGCCGTCCTGGGCAGAGACGGTGGCATCGACGGTGGCGCTCAAGCCGAGCAGGGTGGCGGTGCCCCGCAGGGTCAGGCGTCCGTCCGAGGAGGCGACCGGCGTGACCGAGCTGAGAAACGGCGCCGCCGCCCGCAGATCGGACTCGGCGACGACTGCGCTCCCGCTCAGGCGGTTGCCCTGCTTGACCAGGCTGGCGTCATGGAGGGTGAGCAGCCCGTCCTGGAACAGCTGGGCCGAGGCCCGCAGCGACCCGACGCTTCCGGCCTGGTCAAGCGTGCCGGGCAGATTGGCCGGGGGCGCGCGGTAGCTGGCCATGCGCACCACGACCGAGTCGGCGTGGTGCCAGAGCAGCTCGATGGCGGGGAACGCGGAGACCTTGACCTCCAGCACTCGACCCGACCGCGAGAGGCGATCGCGCAGGCGCTGGGTGGCGATCCCGGGCAGGACGAGCTGGGCCACGACGAGCAGCACCACCACCAGCAGCCCGGCGACGGCCAACGCCCCGAGGCGGCGCATCGATCAGCGCGCCGCGGTCACGCCAGCAGCGCGCGGGCGGCGGCCACCGCCTGGTCCATGAGCGGCCGCGCGTCCAGATCGGGCTCGGCCATGCGGCGGATCGTGACCCCGTCGGCCAGTGCGAAGAGGAAGCTGGCGACGTCGTCGGGGGAGGCGCGCAGCTCGAACTTGCCCGCCTCTCTGCCCGCGCGCAGCGCGTCGGCCAGACGGGTGCGGGTGCGCCGCGCCAGCTCGGTGAGCTCGGCGGCGATCTCGGCATTGCGCTGTCCCAGGGTGAGCAGCTCGTAGAAGGTCACCATCGCGCGCGTACCCTCGCCCAGGATCTCCTCAAGGCTGCGCACCAGCGCGTCGATCAGCTCGTCGGCGCCGGCCGCCCCGGCCACGGCCTGGTCCAGCGACTGGCCGCGCACCTCGGACTCGCGGCGGACGACCTCGACGAGGAGCCGCTCCTTGGAGCCGAAGTAGTAGTGCAACAGCCCGCGCGAGACGCCGGCCTCACGGGCGACGCGGTCAAAGGTGGAGCCCGCGATGCCCCGCTCGGCAACGCTGGCGCGCATGGCCTCCACGATCCGCCCCGCCTTCTCAGAGGGGAGATCGCCGGCAAGCGAGCGCTCGGGTGCGGTGGCCGCCTGCATCCGGGGCGATTCTACGGGCTGGGGTTGGCGCCGGGGTTGGGTGCACCCGCGCGCCTGAGTTGCCCTGAACGCGAAAAGGGCGCCACGGGGGCGCCCTCACGCAGGTCCTGCTGGAAGCGCTGTGTGCGCTATGCCGCGCTGACCGTGCTGGCCGGCGGCGGCACCGGCGTCCCCACCGGTGGCGTGTACTGGAACTCCTCCTCGGCGCCGAACAGGGTGTCGAGCACCTTGGAGCGCAGGCTCTCCGAGACGACGAGCGCGATGACGGCGCCGAACACCAGGAGCATGAGCTTGCGGCCGAGCCGGCTCTTCTTCTTGGGCTTGGAGTGCTTTGGCGCGTCCGACAGCGCCATGGCGGCGTCCCGGACCGCCTCGGCGGCCGCGCGAAGCTCGTGCTGCAGCTTCTTGTCCTCGATCAGCGCCTTCTGCGGCGCCTTGGCGTTGCTCAGGCGGCTGGCCGCGTTCTTGCCGGAATCAAGCGCCGTACGCACGTTGTCGCGCAGGTCCGCGTCCTCGATGAGGCGCTGGAGGTACGGGTTGGCCTTGGTGATACTGGCCAGGTCGGCGGTATTGAACGGCACCGCCTTTGCGACTTTCTTTCGTCGTGATGCCATTGGTCTCCCTCAGGTCATGGGCGGGTGAGTGGTCAGGATACGCGATACCCCTTTTGCGGCCTTCGATTCAGCGCTGCGTCCAGGACCTCGTCGATCGTCGAGACGAACACGAAGTGCAGCGACTTTCGCAGATGCTCGGGGATCTCGTCGATGTCGGGCTCGTTGAGCTCGGGGGCGATCACGGTGTGGATCCCGCTGCGCTGGGCCGCCAGCGCCTTCTCCTTGAGGCCGCCGATCGGCAGCACCTGGCCCGTGAGCGTCACCTCGCCGGTCATGGCCACGTCGGCCCGCACCGCCCGGGCCGACAGCAGCGAGGTGAGCGCGGTCACCATCGTCACCCCGGCGCTTGGGCCGTCCTTGGGGATCGCCCCCGCCGGCACGTGGATGTGGATGTCGTGGGTGGCAAACCAGTCGTCGGGCAGATTGGGGAGGAGCTCGGGCGCGTTGGCGCGCACGTAGGAGCGCGCCGCCATGGCCGACTCGCGCATCACGTCGCCCAGCTGGCCGGTGATCGTGAGCTGCCCGCTCCCCGGCATCGCGGTGGCCTCGACGAACAGAACCTCCCCGCCGACCGGGGTCCAGGCGAGACCGGTGGCGACGCCGGGCCGCGAGGTGCGCCGGCGCGACTCGGAATAGAACTTGCGCTTGCCCAGGAGCTCGCGGACCCGCGGCTCGGTGATGCTCAGCTTGCGCTTCAGCGTTCCCTCCGCGACCTGGCGCGCGACCTTGCGCGCGACGGAGCCGATCTCGCGCTCGAGCTGGCGTACGCCGGCCTCGCGCGTGTAGTCGGAGATGATCGTCTTCAGACCCGAGTCGGTGAAGGCGATCCGGCCGCTACTGAGCCCGTTGCGCTCGATCTGTCGCGGCACGAGGTAGCGCTTGGCGATCTGGAGCTTCTCGGCCTCGGTGTAGCCCGCCAGCTGGATGACCTCCATGCGGTCGCGCAACGGCCCCGGGATCGTGTCCAGGTTGTTGGCCGTGGTGATGAACATCACCTCAGAGAGGTCGAACGGAAGGTCGAGGTAGTGGTCGCGGAACGTGTGGTTCTGCTCGGGGTCGAGCACCTCGAGCATCGCGCTGGACGGGTCCCCGCGGAAGTCCGAGCCCATCTTGTCGATCTCGTCGATCATGAACAGCGGGTTGTTGGCGCCGGCGTCGCGCAGCGCGCGCACGATCACGCCCGGCATGGCGCCGATGTAGGTGCGGCGGTGTCCGCGGATCTCGGCCTCATCGCGCATGCCGCCGACGCTGATGCGCTCGAACTCGCGGCCCAGTGCGCGTGCGACCGATCTCCCGAGCGACGTCTTGCCGACACCGGGCGGGCCGACGAAGGTGAGGATCGAGCCGGCGGGCCGGCGCTTGCCGGTTCCGTCGCCGCTCCCGATCAGCGAGCGCACCGCCAAGAACTCCAGGATGCGGTCCTTGACCTGCTCGATGTCGTAATGGTCGGTGTCCAGGACCCGGCGCGCGTGGGCGAGATCGAGGTTGTCCTTGGTGGAGGTGTCCCAGGGCAGCGACACGATCCACTCCAGGTAGGTGCGCACGACGCCGTACTCGGCCATCGTCGGCTGGAGCCGCTCCAGGCGGCCCAGCTCGCGCTCGACCTGCTTGGAGACCTCCTCGGGGAGGCGCAGCGCCTCGAGCTGCTCGCGCAGCTCCTTGACCTCGGCCTGGGCCTCGTCACCCTCCCCCAGCTCGTCCTGGATCGCCTTGAGCTGCTGGCGCAGGAAGAAGTCGCGCTGGCCCTTCTGCAGCTCGGATTGGACCTGGGACTGGATCTTGGTGTCGAGCGCCACCACCTCGAGCTCGCGGGCGAGGATCTCCGACAGGCGGCGCAGGCGCTTGGTCACGTCGAGCTCCTCGAGCAGCGCCTGCTTCTCGTCGGTGGGCAGGCGCATGGCGCCGGCGATGAGGTGGCTGAGCATCACCGGGTCGTCGACGTTGGCGACCATGACCTGCAGCTCCTCGGGCAGGTAGGGCACCTGGCCGACGATGCTCGAGAAGGTGCGCTGGACGTTGCGGGCCAGGGCCTCGAGCTGGGCGCTCTCGCGCACTCGGTCGCGCGCGTGCTCGACCTCGGCGACGAGGTAGGGCTCGGTGGAGGCCCACTCCTTCACGCGCACGCGGGGGCCCCCCTGGATGAGGACGCGCAGCGTCCCGTCGGGCAGGCGCACCATCCGCGCGATCGCCCCCAGTACGCCGACCGAGTACAGCTCGTCGGGGCCGGGCGACTCGACCTCCGCGTCGCGACCGGCGATCAGCACGATCGACCGGTCGCCGCGGAGGACGTCGTTGACGAGCTCGAGGCTGCGCGGCTGGCCGATGTTGAGCGGAATGACCAGATCGGGGAACGTCACCGAGTCGCGCAGCGGGAGCACGCCCAGCCGCGCGGGAAGACGGCGGAACCCATTCTCCTGATCGTGGTCGGCCTCGCCCGTCGGACTCCCGACGTCGACGACGGTCATTGGCCCTCGCCGCTCTGGATCGGCACCTCGCGACGAGGCTCTTGGCGGCCCACCAGCGGGAGCTCGACGCGCAGCATCCCGTCCTCGTACCGGGCGCTGATGCGGTCGGCATCGACATCGGCTCCGAGCTCGATCAGCCGCCGGAAGGACCCCCGCTCGATCTCGATCTGCTGATAGCCGTCGGGCGCGGGCGCAGCTGGGCCGCGGCGGCCGGCCAGGAACAGCTTGCGCCCCTCGATCTGGAGCGCGATGTCCCCGGGGTCCATGCCGGCGAGCTCCGCCGTCACGATCGCCCGGGGCGGATCTGAGGCGTAGGCCACGTCCACCGCGGGCCACGAGCCGGTGTGCCTGCGCGAGAGCCCGGAGCGCTCGAAGACGTCCCCGAACAGCTCGTCCATCTCGCGTCGCATCCGTTCGAAGTTGGCAAACAGATCACGCTCCGACATGGCCTAAGCGTAGCCCGCTCTAGACCGTGTAGACGGAGCCCTCGGTGGCCAGGTCCACCGGCCCGCCGAAGCCGTCCGCGCCCTCTGCTCGAGTGAGCTCGGAGTCGAGCTCATCGGAGTAGTGGGTGAGCACGAGGCGCTGCGCGCGGGCCCCGTGGCCGTGCTCGCCGGCCTCGCGCGCGGTGAGATGCCCGCGGGTGCCGTCGCGCTCGGGACGCGGGAGCGTGGCCTCGATGAGCAGGACGTCCGTGTCCCGGGCAAAGTGGACGAGCTCATCGTTGGGGCGGCAGTCGGCGCCGTAGGTGAACCGCGCGCCGTCGCAGGCGAGCTCGACCGCGAAGGTGGCGACGTAGTGCGGCACCTCGCAGAAGCGCGCCGTCAGCGGGCCCAGCGTCAGCACGTCGTCGACCGCGTACTCGTGCACGTCGAACGCGCCGTCGATCAGGTCGTCGTTGCCCCAGCAGCTCACGACCCGGCGCAACACCTCGCCGCCGCCAAGCGGGAGGTACAGCCGCGGACGCGCGGGATCCTCGGTGCCGGGCCAGCCGGCAACCGGCACGGGCTGCTGGCGCGGGGCGTAGCGCAGCGCGTAGCTGTACGGCACGAGGTCGAGGAAGTGGTCGGCGTGCATATGGGTGATGACGACGGCATCGATGTCGACGTAATCGCAGATGTGCCGCAGCTTTGAGAACACGCCGTTGCCGCAGTCCAAGAGCACGCTGGCGCTCTGCTCCTGCGCCAGGTAGCCGCTGCATGCCCCCGCGGCGTCCTGCCAGGACGGCGACTTGCCAAGCACCGTGACCTGCACTCCGCTCCTCCTCTGTCTCGGTCTGACACTCTAACCGTCGTGGCCCTGGTGCACACGCCAATGCCGTGGGTCCTGGGCGCCGTGTCGCAGCGCTTCGAAGTGGCCGCGCTGGCCCTCGGAGTCCTGCTCATTCTGGGCGCGCTGATCTCAGGAGTGGCCCGCCGCACGTTCGTGTCGCTCACCGCGGTGTTCGTGATCGCCGGCTTCATCCTCGGCGACGGCGTCACCGGCGCACTGCATCTCGACCCGCGCTCGCCCTTCGTCTCCGAGCTCGCCACCGTCGCGCTCATCGTCATCCTGTTCCGCGACGGGCTCGAGGTGGACGGCGAGCTGCTGCAGTCACACTGGAGCCTGCCGTTGCGCAAGCTCGTGCTGGCCATGCCGCTCACCGCGGTGATCATCGCCGCCGGGACCAAGCTCCTGACCGGCCTGTCATGGACCGAGTCGTTCCTGGTGGGAGCGTTGCTGTCGCCCACCGATCCAGTGCTGTCCTCGAGCGTCGTCACCAACCCGCGGGTGCCGGCAGTGGTCCGTCACTCGCTCAACCTCGAGTCAGGGCTCAACGACGGGCTGGCCCTCCCGGCGGTGCTCGCGCTGAGCGCGGCGCTGGCCGTCGGGGGCGGGCACTTCGTCTGGTGGCGATTCGTCATCGAGAACATCGCCCTCGGCTTCGTGGTGGGCATCGTCGTGGGGTTCGCGGCCGCGTGGCTGGCGCCGCGCGACGTACGCCTGGAGAACGGCATTCCGGCGCACCAGCGCTCGCTGTTCGCCCTGGGCACCGCGTTTGCCACCTACGGACTGGCCGTCTTGACCCCGCACGGCAACGGGCTGATCGCGGTCTACGTGGCGGCGATCGTCCTCGGCATCCGCCGCCCGGACATACGCCGCTACTTCGAGCGCCAGGCCGCCGACCTCGTCGAACTGGTCAAGCTCGGGATCTTCGTCGTGTTCGGGGCCCTGCTCACGGTCGATGGCCTGTTCGGCTCAGGGTGGGCGGCCATCGGTGTGGTGGCCGTGACTCTGCTGGTGGCGCGCCCGGTGGCGGTGTTCGCCGCGCTGGCGGGCACCCGCACCGACACGGCGACGCGCGCCTTCATGTCGTGGTTCGGCCCCAAGGGCGTGGCCACCATGACGTTCTCACTGCTCGTGCTGGGCCAGCGGATCAGCGCCGGCCCGACGATCTTCAACCTCGCCGCGCTGACCGTGTTCTGCTCCATCCTCGCCCACGGCGCGACCGACACGGCAGGGGCGGAGTGGCTGGCGAGGCGGGAGGAGGCGTCGCGTGGCGAGTGACCCGCGCCGGAGCGCGCGGCTAATGGCCGTCGCGGTCGCCGTGGCGGGAGGTGTCCATTACCCAGCCCATGAAGATGGCGAGGAGGATGAAGGCGATGAATCCGCCGACCAGCGGCCAGTACATAGCGCGAACCATATCTGAGGCCACCGGACGGTGGCTTCACGCGTGAAGCGCGACCTGCTCGTTGGGCGAGGGGAACGCCCAGGCGACCTGGAGCCGGCGCTCCTGGCGGAAGACGAATCGCAGCTGGCTGGGGGGACGCAGGCCGTCCGGATGGGCCGGCCTGAACGTGGCACAGGGGCCCGTGTCAGCCACCGCGCACAGCAGGTTCTGACGGAAGAAGCAGTTCTCGCAGCTCGCCTTCGCGACGGGCGCCCGACCATTTGCCATACCTGTCCTCGACCCCAATCTCTCAATCTCACATCAGAAGCAAGGCGGGCATCAAAGCGGATTCCACCCCCCCGTGCAAAGTCCATTCCCGGAAATCGCGGGCGTTTTCACATCGCGGGAAAAACCGCCAAAATGCGGGGACTTTGCGTGAGAGTGAGGGGACGGCCCGCAATTTCCGTAGCTTTGGGGGTAGCCATGGACGCCGCCGCCGACGACACCACCCCGGACACATCTTCGACCCAGCCGCGCTCGCTCGCCGACTACGAGCGCGAGGCGCTGGCGAGGATGAGCCCGGAGGCGCTCGGCTACATCGAGGGCGGCGCCGGCGACGAGGTCACACTGTCTGACAACGTGGCCGCATGGCGGCGCTGGGCACTGCGGCCGAGGATGCTCGTCGGCGCGAGCGGCTGCGACCCCAGCGTGACGGTCCTGGGCGTGCGACGGTCCCATCCCGTGATCGTGGCGCCGACGGCCTTTCAGCGGCTCGCGCACCCCGACGGCGAGCTGGCGATCGCCCGGGCGGCCGCCGCCACCGACACGGTGATGTGCGTGTCGACGTTCGCCAGCGTCGGCGCCGCGACCCTCGCCGACGACGTCCCCGAGCTGG
Organism: uncultured Actinomycetota bacterium; assembly: GCA_963850325.1. GTDB lineage: Bacteria > Actinomycetota > Thermoleophilia > Solirubrobacterales > Solirubrobacteraceae > Palsa-465. The sequence goes on along the minus strand of CAWKLB010000025.1, from coordinate 32,417 downwards.
CGCGCTGGTTCCAGCTCTACGCCCTCACCGACCGAGGCGCCACCCGCGAGCTCATCGAGGACGCGGCCCGTCACGGGTATGAGGCACTGGTGGTGACGGTCGACCGTCCGGTCCTCGGCATCCGCGAGCGCGAGTGGAAGGTGAGCCTGCGCGACCCGGTGGCCGACATCCCGCGCCATGACCCGGCGCAGACGCCCGAGGCCCCGGCGGCGGCCCTCTACGGGCAGATCGACCCGGATCTGCGGTGGTCTGACATCGAGCGCTTCGCCTCCGAGAGCGACCTGCCGGTCCTGGTCAAGGGGATCCTCACCGCCGAGGACGCCGAGCTGGCCGTCGCCCACGGCGCCGCGGGGGTGGTGGTCTCCAATCATGGGGGCCGCCAGCTCGACACCGTCCTGTCGGGCGCCGACGCGTTGGCCCCGATCGTCGACGCGGTCGCCGGGCGCGTCGACGTGCTCGTCGACGGCGGCATCCGCCGGGGCACCGACGTGGTCAAGGCACTGGCCCTCGGCGCCCGCGCAGTGCTCATCGGCCGCCCGGTGACGTGGGGCCTGGCGGTGGCCGGCGCCGAGGGCGCCCAGCATGTCCTGGAGACGCTTGTCGGCGAGTTCGTCAACGCCCTGGCTCTCGTCGGCTGCCCCCGCGCCGCTGAGCTCGATGCCGGCTTCGTGACCGCGGCGCCCTGGGCGGGACCTGCGTAGATGCAGGTCCTGGTCACCGGGATCACCGGCTATGTCGGGTCGGTGGTCGCGGCCCGACTGAGCGCCGACGGTCACGTGGTGCGCGGCTTCGCCCGCTCGCCCGAGCGCGTCACGCTCGACGTTCCCGTGGTCGCCGGTGACGCCGTCACCGGCGAGGGACTGGCCGAGGCGCTCGACGGAATCGAGGTGGCCTACTTCCTCATCCACGGCATGGAGCCGGCGGGCGGCGATCCGTTTGCATCCCGCGAGCGGGCGGCCGCCGAGCGATTCGCGCAGGCGGCGCAGGCCGCGGGGGTGAGCCGGATCGTGTACCTCGGTGGGATCGTCCCCGCGGAGGGTCCGCGCTCAATGCACCTGGCCAGCCGACTCGCGGTGGAGGACATCCTGCTCGACGCCGTGCCGACGTCGGTGGCGCTGCGCGCATCGATCGTGATCGGAGCCCGGTCGCGCTCGTTCCGCTTCCTGGTCAGGCTCGTGGAGCGCATGCCCGTCCTGGCCTACCCGGCTTGGCAGCGCAACCGCACCGCGCCGATCGACGAGCGCGACATGGTGGAGGTGCTCGTCCGCTCCGCCACCTCCGAGCGGGTGAGCGGCATGCGACTGGACGTCGGCGGCCCCGACATCGTCTCCTACGGCGAGCTGATCGAGCGCATCGCCGACCTCATGTTGGTCGATCGCCCGGGGCTCCGTTTCAAGCGACTGACGGTGACGCCGATCGCCAGCCGGGTGGCGGCGATCATCGCCGGTGAGCGGTGGGAGCTCGTGGGCCCGCTCATGGAGAGCCTGGACACCGATCTGCTGCCGGGCGCCGATCAGGCGGCACGGGTTCTCGGGGTGAGACTGCACACGCTCGACGCCGCGATCGAGCACGCGCTGGCCGAGTGGGAGCGCGACGAGCCGCTCGCCGCACGCTGACCTCGCCCGCACGCGGCCCGCCCCGTTGCGCGCGGAACGTTAATGTGCGCGGACCATGAGCACCGTTTCAGCGAAGATCGACATCGAGGCACCCATCGAGCGGGTGTGGGAGACCGTGATGGACCCCCGACGGCTCGGTGACTGGGTGACGATCCACAAGTCCGTGTCCAACATCTCGGATTCGCCGCTGCGCCGCGGCTCGACGATGGAGCAGGCGATGCACGTCCGCGGGCTCACCTTCCATGTCCATTGGACGCTCATGGCGGTTGACAGTCCCCGCCATGCAGAGTGGGAGGGCGGCGGGCCCGCGCACTCGAAGGCGATCATCCGATACGAGCTGTCCAGCGGGGATGAGGGTCGGACGACGTTTCAGTACACCAACGAGTTCCACGTGCCCGGTGGACGTCTGGGCAACGTGGCCAGTCGCATGATCGTCGGCGCCACCTCCGAGCGTGAGGCGAGGAAGTCACTGGAGCGACTGAAGGCACTCCTCGAGCGAAACTGAACCCCGATCTGCATGGCCGGGGCCCGTGGCGTTGTATGGTGCGTACACCAATACGTCTAACTCTTGCCGCGGAGGTGGCCCAAGTTGGCAGATTTCGTTGACAGTACCGTGAAGGACATCGACAAAAGACTGAGCGAGCTCAAGGTTGAGGTGTCAAAGCTCGAGGCCGCTCGCGCGGCACTTGTCGGTGGGCGTCGCGGCCCCGGTCGCCCGGCCAGCGCCAACGGCGCGACCGCAGCCCCGCGCCGTCGCGCCACTCGCCGTGCTGGTCGTCCTCGGGGACGCCGGGGCGGTAACACCCGCGCCAACCAGGCCTTGGCGCTCGTGCGCGAGAAGCCCGGGATCACGATCCCGGAGATCGCGGAGTCGCTCAAGATCGAGCCGAACTACCTGTACCGCGTGATGCCCAAGTTGGTTGAGGACGGTCAGGTCTCTCGGGACGGCCAAGGCTGGCACCCCACCGCTGCGAAGTAGTGGCCCGCCTCAGGTTCGCTTGAGGCGACCCCGCCGCAGCCCGGACCGGGCAATGGCACGAATGCCGCCGCGATCGTGGGGTGAAAGATCGCGGCGGCCTAAGGCTCGGACGCCTCCTAGATCAGACCCAACTGCTTGACGGCGTCACGCTCGTCGTTGAGCTCCTTCACCGTGGCGTCGACGCGTGCACGTGAGAAGTCGTCGAGCTCGAGCCCCTGGACGATCGTGTACTCGCCCCCGGAACAGGTGACGGGGTAGCCGGAGAAGATCCCCTCGGCAACCCCGTACGAGCCGTCTGATGGGATCGCCATGGAGACCCAGTTACCGTCGGGCGTGCCGTTCACCCAGTCGCGCACGTGGTCGAGCGCCGCGTTGGCCGCCGACGCGGCACTGGAGGCGCCGCGCGCCTCGATGATCGCCGCGCCGCGCTTCTGGACCGTGGGGATGAAATCGTTCTCGATCCAGTCGCGATCGCCCACGGCCTCGGCGGCGTTGGCGCCCTTGACCTTGGCGTGGAAGACATCCGGGTACTGGGTGGCCGAGTGGTTGCCCCAGATCGTCATGTTGGTCACGTCACTGATCGCGGCACCCGTCTTCGTCGCGATCTGAGCGATGGCGCGGTTGTGGTCCAGGCGCATCATCGCGGTGAATCGCTCCTTGGGCACGTCGGGCGCGTTGGACTGCGCGATGAGGCAGTTGGTGTTGGCAGGGTTGCCGACGACCAGCACCTTGAGATCGGACGCGGCATGATCGTTGAGCGCCTGGCCCTGCGGCTTGAAGATCCCGCCGTTGGCCTCGAGCAGATCGCCACGCTCCATGCCCTTGGTACGGGGCCGGGCACCGACGAGCATGGCCACGTTCACGCCGTCAAACGCCTTGACCGGATCGTCGTAGATGTCGACCCCGGAGAGCATCGGGAAGGCGCAGTCATCGAGCTCCATCGCGGTGCCCTCCGCCGCCTTGACCGCCTGGGGGATCTCCAGGAGGGAGAGGTGAACCGGCGTGTCGGGCCCCAGGAGGTGTCCACTGGCGATCCGGAACAGAAGCGCGTAGCCGATCTGGCCGGCCGCTCCCGTCACTGCAACTCTGACTGAAGTCTTACTCATAACTAAATAACGTCTTACCTTTCTAGTGTCGTGTCAGGCGGAATCAACCGTCTAAGTCCAAGCCGTACACGTCGCCGAGCTTAGCCTTGAGATAGCGCGTGAACGGGGTGACCGACATCGGGCCGCCGGCCTCGCGGGCCAGCAGTTCGGCGGTGGTGAACTTCGCGCCATGGCGGTGGACGTGCCGTCGCAGCCATTCGCGCAGCGGGCCGAGCTCGCCGGCGGCAAGCTGGTCCTCGAGGTCCGGGAGGTCAGCATGCGCGCGCTCCCACAACTGCCCGGCGATGAGGTTGCCAAGGGCGTAGGTGGGGAAGTACCCGATGAGCCCGGCCGACCAGTGCACGTCCTGCAGCACGCCGTCGGCGTCATCATCGACCGCGATCCCGAAGTACTCCTTGAAGCGTGAGTTCCAGGCCTCGGGCAGGTCGCGCACAGCGATTGTCCCGTCGATCAAGGCCTGCTCGAGCTCGAAGCGCAGGATGATGTGCAGCGCGTAGGTGGCCTCGTCGGCCTCGACGCGGATGAAGCTGGGCTTGACGCGGTTGACCGCGCGGTAGAGCCGGTCGGCGTCGAGGTCTGACAGCTCCCCGCCGGCCAGGGCGGCGATCCGCGGGGCGAGCACCGTGCAGAACGAGCGTCCCCGCCCCACCATGTTCTCCCACAGGCGGCTCTGGGACTCGTGCATGCCCAGTGACTCGGTGGTACCGATCGGCGAGCGGCGCAGCCGGTGTGGAAGTCCCGTCTCGTAGAGACCATGCCCGCACTCATGCATCGCCCCGTACAGGCCCGTGGGGAAGAAGTGATCGTCCCACCGGGTGGTGATGCGAACGTCACCCCCACCGATGCGGGTAGCGAACGGATGCACGGTGTCGTCGAGCCGCCAACCGGCGTCGTCGAAGCCCATCAGAGCCACCACCTCACGGACCAGGTCGCGCTGGCGGTCGACGGCGAAGTGGGCGTACAACGGGGCCTCGTCGACCGGTTCGGCGGCGGCGATGCGGGCGATCACCGGCACCAGCTCGGCCTTGAGCTCAAGAAACAGGGCCGACACCTCACGCGCGGGCAACTCGGGTTCATAGTCATCGAGCAGGACGTCATAGGGACACTCGAAGTCGCCGCTGTCGGCATGGCATTCGACATAGCGGCGCGCGAGTTCGAAGTTGTGCTCCAGGTACGGCGCGAAGCTCTCGAAGTCCGACTGCTCGCGCGCGACGATCCACGCCTCCTGCCCCACCGACGCCGCGCGCGCCAGCTCGGCGGCCAGCTCGGGAGACACGCGCCTGGCCTTGTCCCAGTGGCGGCGGACCAGCCTGATCAGGCGCGCATCGTCGCCATCGGGGTCGGCGCCGTTGAGCTCGGAGGCGGCACCCTCCAGCAGCCGCCCGGTCTCGTCGTCGACGAACATCTCGTGGCTGATGCGGGTGAGCGTGGCCAGGGACTCGGCACGGGCCTCGCCGCCGCCGGAAGGCATCATCGTCTGCTGATCCCAATGGGCCAGCGACATCGCGTGCGCGAGGTCGGACAGCTGTCCGAGGCGCTCCTTGAGACCGTCAAGGCGCTCACTCATCTCATGTCTCCTGAATTTCGGGGGCGCAAATGCGCCTATGAGACCATTGCACCATGTTGAGGCGGTCGACATCCATCAAGCTGTTCGACGCATTCGGAATCCGGATCGGCGTCGACGGCAGCTGGTTTCTCGTCCTGTTCCTCATGATCTTCGTCCTGTCGGGGCCGTTCCGCGACACGCTGCACAGCTCCGACGGCGTCGCGTACATGACGACGGTGGTGAGCGTCCTCTTGCTGTTCGGCTCACTGATCGCCCATGAGCTGGGGCACGCACTGGTGGCGCGGCGGCAGGGAATCGGGGTGGAGAAGATCGATCTGTACCTGTTCGGTGGACTAACGCAGATGAGCCGTGACGCGGCATCGCCCGGAGAGGACTTCAAGGTCGCGATCGCAGGCCCACTCGCGACCTTTGCGGTCATCCTATTGTGCCTCGCCATCGACCTGCCCATCGTGGGCGCCAGCCGGCTGGGGCACGCGGTCGTGCTGGACTCGACCATTCGTATCACTCCGGTCCTGCTGGCACTGAGCTGGCTGCTGTTGATGAACGTCCTCCTGCTGGCGTTCAACATCCTTCCGGCCTTCCCCCTCGACGGTGGCCGCATCGCCCGCTCCATCGTCTGGCGGCTGACAGGCGACAAGCGCCGCGGCACCGTCACGGCCAGCCGCATGGGCCAGGGCTTCGCCCTGATCATGGCCGCGTTCGGGCTCTATTGGACGGCGTCGGCGGCGAGCTTCGGCGGGGTGTGGCTGATGGCGCTGGCCTATCTGATGTGGAAGTCATGCCAGGGCGCGCTGATGCAGTCGGCCTTGGCCGAGCGGATCGAGGGGGTGCGGGTCGCCGACATCATGGACACGCACCCCGTGGCGATCCCGGCCGCGACGCCGGTGACCCAGGCGGTGGACGAGTTCTTCGTGCGCTACCAGCAGGCATGGCTGCCGGTCGTCGATGACACCGGTCATCTGCTGGGCATCGCCCGGCAGGAGCGCGCCCAGGCGTCGATCGACGGCGGCGAGGCCTGGCTGACCACGAGCGCGGTGCTCGAGTCTGACGGCGCGGCGAGCTGGCGCGTGCAGGAAGACCGGCCGATCTCCGAGCTGCTGGCCTCCGAGACGTTGGGCAAGCTGGGGGCTCTGATGGCGGTGGACGGCGAGGGCGTCCTGCGAGGCGTCGTCACCGCCGACCAGGTCCGCCGGGCGCTCGCGGCGGCGTTCGGGCGCTCGATGGCCTGAGAGGCCCGCGGATCAGGGGCACGGCGCGCGGCCAGCACCCTCATTTATATTGCTCTGAATGCCCTCCCATGACGTACTGATCATCGGCGCCGGGCTGGCCGGTCAGCGCGCCGCGCTGGCGGCCGCACAGACCGGCGCCACCGTCGCGATCATCTCGAAGGTCCACCCGGTGCGCTCCCACTCGGTGGCCGCAGCCGGCGGCATCAACGCCGCCCTCAATCCCGAGGACACGTGGGAGTCGCACGCGTTCGACACCATCAAGGGCTCGGACTACCTGGGCGACCAGGACGCGATCGAGATCATGTGCCGCGAGGCGCCGGCCGAGATCCTCTGGCTCGAGCACGCCGGCGTCACCTTCCACCGCAACGAGCGCGGCAACCTCGGGACCCGTGCGTTCGGCGGCGCCTCGGCGGCCCGCACCTATTACGTCGCCGACATCACCGGCCACGCCATCCTCCACGTCCTCTACGAGCAGCTGATGAAGCACTCGGACACCGTGGACCGCTACGAGGAGTGGTTCACCACCGACCTGCTCCAGGACGACGCGGGCCGCTGTATCGGCGCGATCTGCCGCAATCTGCGTGACGGGCGCCTGGAGGTGTTCAACGCCAAGGGCGTCATCCTCGCCTCCGGCGGCGCCGGCCAGGCCTACCGCCCGACCACCAACGGGTTGATCGTGACCGGCGACGGCATCGCGCAGGCCTACCGGATCGGCGCTCGGCTGATGGACATGGAGATGATCCAGTACCACCCGACGACGCTGGCGGGCAACGGGCTGCTCATCACCGAGGGCGCACGCGGCGAGGGCGCATGGCTGCTCAACGCCAAGGGCGAGCGCTTCATGGAGAAGTACGCGCCCAACAAGCTGGAGTTGGCCTCCCGCGACGTCGTCTCCCGCGCCGAGCAGACCGAGATCAACGAGGGCAACGGCTTCCCCGACGGCACGGTGGCGCTGGACATCACCAAGGTGCCGAGGCGACGCGTGCTCGAGGCGCTGCGCGAGATCGTCAACATCGGCCGCGACTTCGCCGGGGTGGACATCACCCGCGAGCCGATCCATATCCACCCCGGCCAGCACTACATCATGGGCGGGGTCAAGACCGACGTGGACGGCCAGACCACGATCCCGGGGCTCTACGCCGCCGGCGAGGTCGCCTGTGTCTCGGTGCACGGCGGTAACCGCCTGGGCGCCAACTCGCTGCTGGACACGCTGATCTTCGGGCGTCGTTCGGGCGAGCACGCTGCCCACCAGGCGATGCACATGACGATGCCGACCACGCGTCCCACGCGCGTGGACGACACCGAGCGTTACATCAACGACATCATCAACCGCCCCGAGGGCGGCCGTCGCGTGGCGTCGATCAAGGACGAGCTCGGCGACGCGATGAACAAGTACGTGGCGGTGTTCCGCGACGCCGACGGGCTCAACCAGGCCCATGAGATCGTCCGGCGGCTCAAGGAGGAGGCGCCCAAGGCGTCGATCGACGATCGCGGGACGGTCTTCAACCAGGATGTGATCGGGGCGATCGAGCTCGGGTACATGCTGGACGTGGCCGAGGCGATCGTGGTAGGCGCAATGGAGCGCAAGGAGTCGCGAGGAGCTCAGTTCCGCACCGACTTCCCAGAGCGCAACGACGACGAATGGCTCAAGCACATCGACGTCACCGCCAACGGTGACGACGTGCCCACGGTCAGCTACTCCCCGGTGACGATCACTAAGTGGGAGCCCCAGGAAAGGACGTATTAGGTGCCCGAGTATCTGCTCAAGATCCGACGGTTCGATCCCCAGTCCGGACAGGCCGCCTACTGGGACGAGCACCGGGTGGAGCTCGGCGCCAGCAACTCGGTGCTCGACGCCATCCTCAAGGTCAGGGACGAGGTCGACGGCTCGGTCGGCATCCGCTGCTCCTGCCAGCAGGCGATCTGCGGCTCCTGCGGCGTGCGCATGAACGGCAAGCCGGGACTGGCCTGCAACACCCACCTCGGTGTGGCCGCCGCCCGCGCCCACGGCGCCGGCTGGAACGCGCCGGCCCCCGGCGACGTCGTCAGCCAGGATGCCGAGGAGGGCGACGGCGCGGCGGGCACCACCCCGGCGGGCGTCATCGAGGTCGAGCCGATGGGCAACATGCCCGTCATCCGCGACCTGATCGTCGACATGGACGCGGTGCACTGGCGCAAGATCCAGCGGGTCACGCCGTACCTGATCAACAAGCAGCCGGTCCCCGAGCGCGAGTACATCGTGCCCCACGAGAACATGGTCGATATCACGCAGACCATGGCCTGTATCCAGTGTGGGGCCTGCGTGTCGGACTGCCTCTCGATGGAGATCGACCCGCTGTTCATCGGTCCGGCAGCGCTGTCCAAGGCCTACCGGTTCGTCGGGGACCCGCGCGACGCCGAGCACGCCGAGCGGCTCAAGGATCTCTCCGAGGACGAGCACGGCATCTTCGACTGCACCCACTGCTTCAACTGCATCGACGCCTGCCCCAAGGAGGTGGCGCCGATGAGCCAGATCATGCGGCTGCGTCGCCGGGCGGGAGCCGACTTCGAGATCAATGACCGCAACAACGGCCACCGCCACGAGGAGTCGTTCGTGACCCTGGTGCGCGACTACGGCCTGCTGCACGAGGCGGAGCTATTGCCGCGCAGCTTCGGGGGGAACTCGTGGTTCGGCAAGTTTCACCCGGCCGCGGGCGCGGTGCTGCTCAAGTCGCTGGGCGCGATCGTGCCGGCCGTCCTCCGCGGCAAGGTCAAGATCAAGACCGCCCTCTTGGGGCACAAGATCGACAAGCAGGATCTGGATGCCGTCCAGCGGGTGTTCAAGAAGGTCGAGGCCCGCGACCAGCGGGTCGAGCTCAATCTGTATGTGAGTGGCTACGAGGACGATCCCGAGCCGGTCGCGGCTGGGGTGGCTGAAGGATCAGGAGAGGCATCCCCGTCCGCCTCGAGCGAAAGCGAGCCGTCATGAAGGTTGCCTATTGGCCGGGTTGCGTGAGCCGCGGGTTCACGCCGGAGCTGCACGGGTCGATGGCCAAGGTCGCGCCACTGCTCGATCTCGAGCTCGTGGAGCTCGATCGCGCATCGTGCTGCGGCGCCGGCGTGATCGCCGAGCACAACCAGGAGCTGGCCGACACGCTCAACGCGCGGACGTTCGCGCTGGCCCAGCAGACCGATGGCGAGCTGATGATGAACATCTGCTCGACCTGCCAGGGCGCGCAGTCCGAGTGCCAGGAGCGCCTGGACGCGAACACGGAGTATCGCCACCTCATCAACGAGAACCTCGCCGACGAGGGCCTCAGCTATGAGAAGGGCCTCACCAACAAGAACCTGCTGTGGCTGCTGGTGGAGGAGATCGGTCTCGACACCCTGCGCTCCAAGGTGACGCGGCCGCTCACCGATCTGAAGGTGGGCCCGTTCTACGGCTGTTACATCGTGCGCCCGGTCCACCGCCTGGGGATCGACGAGGAGCATCCTCGCGACCGCTACATGCACATGGTCATCGAGGCCCTCGGCGGCACCGTGATTGACTACGCAGGCGTCTACAAATGCTGTGGCTTCCCGATCATCACCATGAACATGGAGGCCTCGCTGAAGATGGCGGGCCGCCACGTCGGGGACGCGATCGACGCCGACGCCGACTGCCTGGTGGTGCCGTGCCCGTTGTGCCACCTCAACCTCGACCTGCAGCAGCCGCTGGCGGCCAAGGAGGTGGGGCGCGACCTCGGCCTCCCCGTGCTGCACCTCCCGCAGCTGCTCGGACTGGCCCTGGGGCTGGACCCCAAGGAGCTGGGCATGAGCAAGCACGTGGTCAAGCCGACGTCGGTGATCGACTGGTCGGCTTCAGTGGTTGCGGGCGCGACCGCCTAGCTCACACCCCGTTGAAAACGCTGCACCCCGGGACCCTCCCTCGTTGATCCCGGGGCGCTACGTGGCCCTGTGGAGAGAAAAAGGCGCGAAGCCACCAGTGTCCTCGCGCCTTCCCTTCCTGTGTTCCCTTGCCCGTCCCTCTTGGCCGCGTTGCGGCGACTCAGAAGATCAGCGCTGCGTAGTCTGCTCCGCGATCCGGGAATTTTCGTCCCCTTTTAGGGGTGAACTTTGGGGGATCCGGGGTACAAAGACGGGTGAGAGCACCTCCCCCTCATATGCGGACGACTGAGGGAGAGGTCTGAGACCCCACACACGCCGCAATTGAGCATCGCCACCCGCCAGCCGATCGACATCACGGTCGCGCAGTTCGAGGACATCGTCACTCGTGGTCTGCAGTCGCTGATCGACGGCGATCCGCATCTGCGCCTGGTGGCGACCGACGTCCCGCAGGATGAGATGGACGTCACCCTGGGCGTGCACGAGCCGGACGTGGCCATCCTCAACTTCGCGTCGCTCTCGAGCCCATCGGAGCTGCGCGACCTGCACGCCACCTTCCCCGACGTCCGGCTGATGGTGCTGGCCAACAACCCCACGACGGCCGAGTGCCGCCAGATGATCGGCTTCGGGGCCACCGCCTGCCTGGCCAAGAACGCGGAGGCGCGCGACGTACTGCACACGATCTACCTCGCCTCCCGCGGGATGCACGTGCTGCCCTCGGCCGGCGAGTCCGGCTACGAGCCGGCCGGCCCGACCCCGCTCACGGCGCGCGAGGCCGACGTCCTGGAGCTGCTCCAGAGCGGAAGCTCCAACGCCGAGATCGCGGCCACGCTGCACGTCGGCATCGAGACGGTGCGCACGCATGCGCGCCACATCTACCGCAAGCTGGGCGTCAGCACCCGCCGGGAGCTGCGCTCCACGGTCTGATGGCCGGCCGGCGACCGCCGGGCCCACCACCGTCTAGCCTTTCACGGCGAGATGTCTGCCTACCGGCCTGACCGATCGGGGCGGGGCGATACTCCGGCCGCGCGCCGCCGGGCCCGACGGCGCGCCCTGACCGGCGTCGACCCGGCGCCGCCCACCCCTCCGAACAAGGTCCCACGCCCCAAGGCGCCGCCGCGCAAGCCCGCCGCCGCGTCGGACCCGACGAACGCGTCCCAGGAGCCCGCCGAGCCGAGCCAGGGACGGCCGTGGTTCGAGTGGCGCGGCTGGGACTCGGTGATCACCTACGTCGTCCTCGCGGTGATGCTCGCCGGGGTCATCACCGGCCTGCACCGGCTGCTCGCCGCGGGCATCCTGGTCATCGGAGCATCAGCGCTGGCGTGGGCGGTCACCCACCGGCCGGGACAGCGGCGGACGACCAGCGGCTACGGGGTGCTGCTGGACTGGCTCATGAACGTGCTCCCCCGGCCCGTCTACCTGATCCTGTTCGTCGTGGTGACCGCGCTGGGGCTCATCGGGGTCATCGTCGGCTGACGGCGCGCTGGGGCCTACCAGGGCTCGCCGTAGCGGTCGCCGTAGGCGAACTCGGACACCGGCCTGCGGCTGAGCCGCGTCGGCCACGGGTCCGAGCGGTACCCGACCGAGATGTGACCGGCGAGCACGACCTCGTCGGGGATCGACAGGAGCTCGCGGATCGCCGGCTCGGCGGGGACGAGAAGCGTCGTGAACGCGGCGCCCAGCCCCTCGTGGCGCAGGCCCAGCAGGATGTTCTGCACGAACGGGTAGACGGAGGCGCCGCCGACGATGCTGGGACGGTCGAGCGCCTCGTCGGTGATGGCCAGCGCACTGACGTCCACGCACACGAGCAGGTGCACCGGGACCTGGTCAAAGCGCCGGGCGTACTCGTCGGCGCCGCGGAGCATCCGCAGCCGCCCCTTGGACAGGCCGCTGGCCTCGCCGGCGTCCAGCGCGGCCCGGCCGCCGGTCTTGACCATGTAGGCATCCCAGGGCTCCTCGTAGAGCTCGCGCAGCCGCCGGCGGATGTCGGGGTCGGTGATGACGATGACGCGCCACCCCTGGCGGTTGCCCCCGCTGGGGGCGTAGCGCGCGTTGTCGAGGACGCGCTCGAGCACCTCATGGGGGACCGGCTCGTCGGTGAAGTCGCGCGTCGACGGCGCGCACCGCATCACCTCGTAGAGCTCGTCGCCTCCGGCCACGTCAGGCGGCGACGGCCGAGTCGGCGCCGGCGGCGGCGAGGAGCTCGGCGATCTGGACCGCGTTGGTGGCGGCGCCCTTGCGCAGGTTGTCCGAGACCACCCACATGGACAGCGCGCGGGGATGGGAGTCATCGCCGCGGATCCGCCCCACGAAGACCTCGTCGCGACCCTCGGCCTGCAGCGGGCTGGGCACGTGCTCGAGCGCGATCCCGGGCGACTCGGCGAGCATGGCACGGACGCGATCGGCGCTGATCGGCTCGCGTGTCTGGATGTTGACCGCGATCGAGTGCGACACTCGCACGGGCACCCGGACGCACGTCACCGCGATCCCGATCGATTCGTCCTCGAGGATCTTGCGCGTCTCGAACATCATCTTGCGTTCCTCGTCGGTGTGGTCGTCGCCCTCGGCGAAGTTGCCCGCGGCGCCGATCACGTTGAACGCGATGTGGTCCGGATAGAGCTCGGGGGCGGGCATCTCGGTGCCGTCGAGGCTGGCCCGGGCCTGATTGTCGAGCTCGTCGATCGCCTTCTTGCCGGTGCCCGACACCGACTGGTAGGTGGAGACGACCAGGCGCTCGATCCCGGCGGCACGGTGGATCGGGGCCAGCGCGACCATCAGCTGCATGGTTGAGCAGTTGGGGTTGGCGATGAGGCCGCGGTGGTTGCGCAGCGTGTGGGGGTTGACCTCGGAGACGACGAGCGGCACGGAGGGGTCGCGGCGAAACGCCGACGAGTTGTCCACGACGACCGCGCCGGCGTCGACGAACTGCGACGCCCACGCGCGGGACGTGCTCGCGCCGGCGGAGAAGAGCGCGATGTCGATGCCGCTCAGATCCGCGTTCTCGTCCAGCAGCTGGACCGTGCGCCCGTCGATCTCTGTCCCGGCGCTGCGGGCCGAGGCGAACGGCACGATCTCATCGGCGGGGAACGAGCGCTCGCGCAGCAGGTTCATCATGACCCGCCCGACGGCGCCGGTGGCGCCCACAACAGCCACGCGGGTCATCGCGGGCCCTGCTCGACCTCGATGCCGCCCTCGCCCAGCTCGAACGCCGAGTGGAGCGCGCGCACCGCCTGCGGGACGGAATCGGCGCGGATGATGCACGAGATCTTGATCGGGGAGGTGGAGATCATCTCGATGTTGATGCCCTCGGTCGCGAGCGTCTGAAAGACCTTAGCGGCGACGCCCGGATGCGACCGCATGCCCGCACCCACGATCGAGACCTTGCCGATTTCACGATCGGTGTCCACTCGCGTGACCCCCAGCTCGGTCTGAACTGGAGCCAGGGCCGCCTCGGCGGCGCGCAGGTCCTCGGTCCCGATGGTGAAGGACACCTCGGCATCGCGGCCCTCGGTGAGCGGCTCGTTCTGGATGATGGTGTCCACGTTGCAGTTGGCGTCGGCGAGCGCCATGAAGATCGAGGCCGCTGCGCCGGGCCGGTCGGGCACGCCGACGAGCGTGATCCGCGCCTCGTCGGTGGAGTGGGTGACGGCGGTGATGAGAGGGTGTTCCATGGTCTCGTCTTCTCCGAGGACAAAGGTACCGGGGCCGGCATCGAAGCTTGACCGGCAGTGGATCCGGACGCCGTGGGTCCGGGCGTACTCGACCGAGCGCAGCTGGAGGACGCCCGCGCCGGACGCCGACATCTCGAGCATCTCCTCGAAGCTGACCTGGGGCAGCTTGCGGGCGTTGGGGACGATCCGGGGGTCGGCACTGAAGACGCCGGCCACGTCGGTGTAGATCTCGCACACCTCGGCCCTGATGGCGGCGGCGAGCGCGACGGCGGTCGTATCCGAGCCGCCGCGGCCCAGCGTCGTCACGTCACGGCTGGTCGAGACGCCCTGGAACCCCGCGACGAGCACGATCTGATCGGCCTTGAGCGCCTCGGTGATGCGGTCGGCGCGGACGTCGATGATCCGCGCCTTGGTGTGGGAGGTGTCGGTGACGATGCCCGCCTGCGAGCCGGTGAGCGAGATGGCGCGGTGACCGAGGTCGTTGATCGCCATCGCGCACAAAGCGCAGGAGATGCGCTCGCCGGTGGACAGCAGCATGTCCATCTCGCGTCGGTCCGGGTCGGGAGAGACCTCCTCGGCCATCGCGATCAGTTCGTCGGTGGTCTTCCCGCGCGCCGACAGGACGGCCACGACGCGCTTGCCCGACTCGCGCTGGCTGACGATCCGCCTGGCCGCGCGTTTGATGCGCTCGGCGTCGGCGACCGAGGTGCCGCCGAACTTCATGACCACGGTTTCAGGAGTGGTGACCGTCACGGTCTGGAATGTACGTGGCGAGCGCGCTAGACGACGCGACGGCCTGAGAAGGCGCGGCCCAGGGTCAGCTCGTCGGCGTATTCCAGGTCGGCGCCGACCGGCAGCCCGCTCGCCAGGCGCGTCACGGAGATCTCCGAGACCCGCTCCCGCAGGCCGGCGGCGATGTGCAGCGCCGTGGCCTCGCCGGTCGTCGTGGGGTTGGTGGCGATGACCACCTCCCGGACCGGGTGCTCGGGGTCGGCTTCCACCCGCTCGTAGAGCTCGGCGATCTTCAGGTCCTCGGGGTCCACCCCGTCGATCGGCGACAGCGCGCCGCCGAGCACGTGGTAGCGGCCGGCGAACTCGTGCGTGCGCTCGATCGAGATGACGTCCGAGGGCTCCTCCACCACGCAGATGAGCTCGGGATCGCGGCGCTCGTCGGCGCAGATGCGGCAGCGCGGGCCGTCGGCGAGGTTGAAGCACACCTCGCACAGGCCGATCCGCTCCTTGACCTCGCGGATGGCGTCGGCCAGTGCGAACGCCTCCTCGTCGGAGGCGCGCAGGATGTGGAAGGCGAGCCGCTGCGCGGTGCGCCCGCCAACCCCAGGGAGCTTGGACAGCTCGGTGATGAGCCGTTGGACCGGGGGTGCGTACACGCTCTACAGACCGGGCAAACCGAGACCGCCGAGGCCGCCCGGACCACCGAGCCCGCCGGCGATGCTGCCCATCTTGTCGGCGGCCAGCTCCTGGGCGGCGCGCATGCCCTCGTTGACGGCCGCGAGCACCATGTCCTGCAGCAGCTCGACGTCGTCGGGGTCGACCGCCTGCGGGTCGATCGTGATCGAATTGATGACCAGGTCGCCGGTCACCTGGACCTTGACCATCCCGCCGCCGGCCGAGGCATCGACGACCTCGTCCTTGAGCGACTCCTGGGCGGCCAGCATGTCCTCCTGCATCTTCTGGGCCTGCTTGAGCAGTTGCTGCATATTGGGCTGAGGCATCAGGATTCCGTCTCCTCTTCGTCGTCGAGCACTTCCTGGGCGTCGAACTCGTCCACCAATCGTTTCACGAGCTCCTCGTGGGAGAGGCCGCCGGGCGCGGCGGCGGGGTCGGCGGTCTCGGGCTCGTCGCGCAGTTCGTAGCGCAGGACGAGCGGAGACCCGATCACCGCGCGCAGCGCCTCGGCGGTGACGCGGCGGTAGTCGTCCTGCTCGGCCTTGCGCTTGAGAAACGCCTTGCCGGCCGGGAAGGCGACGGTCACGTCCTGCTCCTGGAGGGCCACGGGGCGCGCGTCGGCCAGGAGTGCCGCCAGCATCTGGTTGTCCTTGCGGACGAGGTCGATGACGGCCGGCCAGCAGGCGGTGACGGTGGCGAGCTCGGGCGGGCCGGCTGGACGCTGTGGCAGGGCGGGCGGTGGCTCGGCGGGGGCGGGCGGCGGCTCGGCGGGGGCGGGCGGCGGCTCGGTGGCGGCGGGCGGCGGCTCAGCGGCGGCGGGCGCCTCCGGGTCGCCGCCGTTTGACTTCGTCGGCTCGGGCGCCGGCGCGGCGACCGGGGCCGGAGCGGCGACCGGTCTGGGCGCGGGGCGCTCTCCTGCCAGCGCGGCCTCCAGGCGCTCGATGCGCGCCAGCAGCGCCGCGGCCGACGGGTCGACCTCCGGAGCGGTGGCCTTGATGAGGACGAGCTCGAGCTGGATCCGCGGCTGGGCGCCGTTGGCGGTGGCCTCCAGCGCAGCCGAGACGAGATCGAGCAGGCGCACCACGTCGGTGCCGGCCAGCCCCTGGGCCTGGGTGAGCAGCCGCGCGTCGCGCTCGGGGGTGACGCGCAGCTCCTCGGGCACCTCCTCGAGCATCTTCACCGCCAGCAGCTCGCGCCCGTGGACCTCGAGATCGCGCAGGATCTGGCCCGGGTCGCGGCCAGCCGAGGTGAGCTTGGCCGCGCTGCGCAGGGCGCCGGCGGGATCGTGGGCGATGACAGCGTCCAGCGCCTCGAAGAGCTGCTCGGCATCGGCCACGCCCAGCACGGCCAGGACGTCGGCGGAGGAGATCTCCTCGTCGCCGGCGTAGGTGAGGAGCTGCTCGAGCGTCCCCAGCGCATCGCGGAAGCTGCCGGTGGCGTGGCGGGCGATGAGGGCCACGGCGCCGGACTCGATGCTGATCTGCTCGCTGGCGGCGACGCGGGCCACGACGGTGGCGACCTGCTCGACGGTCGGGCGGCCGAAGTCGAAGCGGTGGCAGCGGTCCACCACGGTGGGCAGCACCTTCTGGGCCTCGGTGGTGGCCAGGACGAAGATCGTCCGCGGCGGCGGCTCCTCCAGCGTCTTGAGGAACGCGTTCCACGCCTGGGGCGAGAGCATGTGGGCCTCATCGAGGATGTAGACCTTGTGGCGGCCCGACAGCGGCGCGTAGGCCACCCGCTCGCGCAGATCCCGGATGTCGTCGACCGAGTTGTTGGAGGCGGCGTCCATCTCGATCACGTCCATCGAGGTGGCGTTGGCGATCGAGACGCAGGACTCGCACACCCCGCAGGGGGTGATGGTCGGGCCGTGCTCGCAGTTGAGGCTGGCGGCGAGGATCTTGGCGGTGCTCGTCTTGCCCGTCCCCCGTGAGCCCACGAACAGGTAGGCGTGGTGGACCTTCTCGCGCGTGATGGCGTTGGACAGCGTGCGCACCACCTGCTCCTGGCCGACCATGTCGGCGAAGGTGCGAGGACGGTGGCGGCGGTAGAGGGACGGCCCGGCGGACACAGTTATGTCGAGTCTAGATGCCGGGGTCCGGGATTCGTGGGACCCCCGGCTGCCGGGGCGGTCCGAGCCCCGAAGGGCCCGGCGGGCCGAGCCGCCGGGCGAAAAAATGGACCGTGCACCCTCTTTCGAAACCGGGTCCGAGGCGCGACCGCCATTTGATGACTCCGGTCCGGCGCTCCCGTCGTGCCTGGAGGTGACCGCTTAAGGCTGCTTCCTTCCGGACCTGACCTGGTTCACAGCTCTCCATCGCAACGGGACCAAACCATCACCGCCTCAAATGGGGCGCTGACCTCGGGCCTCCAGCCCCTCGAGAGGGAATTCAGCCCCGCTAGAGCGGATTGCGGGTACAGGGCACCGCTAGCACCCCGCCTAGCACGGTCCGCCCTTCATCCTAGTGGGTTCCGCCGCCCGCGTGCGGCGGAACGGGGCCTGCGCTGGGCCGGAGCGGGGCGCAGCATTTCACCCGCCCGTGCGGGATGTATCGTCAACGCCACATGTCGATCGGGATCATCGGATTGGGCTACGTCGGTCTGCCGCTCGCGGTGGCATTTGCCGAGGCGGGCCAGCACGTCGTCGCCATCGATGTCGACGACGCCAAGGTGGCCGCCATCCGCGCCGGCCAGTCCTATGTGGAGGACATCGCCTCCGAGCGCCTGGCCGCGGTGCTCGACCAGATCGACGCCGAGACGTACTACGCGCCGCTGGCCCGCACCGACGCGGTTCTCATCTGCGTGCCGACGCCGCTGAGCGCGAACCGGGAGCCGGACCTCGGCCCGCTGTTGGGCGCCAGCCGTGCGCTCGCCGAGATCGCGCAGCAGGGCCAGCTCATCGTGCTGGAGTCCACCACCTACCCGGGGACGACCCGCGAACAGGTCCAGCCGCTGCTGGAGGCGCGGGGGCTGAAGGTGGGCCGGGACATCAACTTGGCGTTCTCGCCCGAGCGCGTGGACCCCGGCCGCACCGACTTCACCTTGCGTAACACCCCCAAGCTCGTCGGCGGGATCACGCCACAGTGCACGGATCGCGCCGTGGCCCTGTACGAGACGGTCTGCGACAACGTCGTCCGCGTCTCCACTCCGGAGACGGCGGAGATGGCCAAGCTGCTGGAGAACATCTTCCGCTCGGTCAACATCGCGCTGGTCAACGAGCTGGCCATCCTGGCCGACCGCATGGGCGTCGACATCTGGGAGGTCATCGACGCCGCGTCCACCAAGCCCTACGGGTTCATGCGCTTCGAGCCCGGCCCCGGGATGGGCGGCCACTGCCTGCCGGTCGACCCGTTCTATCTCACCTGGCGCGCCCGGGAGTTCCACATGTCCACCGAGTTCATCGAGCTCGCCGGGAAGGTCAACCAGCAGATGCCCTACTACTGCGTCGAGCGCATCGAGCGAGCGCTCAACGACGTCAAGAAGCCCATCAACGGGTCACTGATCGCGATCCTGGGTGTCAGCTACAAGGGCGGGACCGGCGACACGCGTGAGTCGCCCGCGCTGCGCATCATGGAGCTGCTGGCCGAGCGCGGAGCTGTCCTCTCCTACCACGACCCGTTCGTCCCCGCCCTGCCCGAGCTCGGCCTTCAGAGCTCGGGCCTTGACACGGTCACCTCCGCCGACGCGGTCGTGCTGGTCACCGCGCACCCCCAGGTCGACCATTCCGGGCTGGTGGAGTCCTCGCGGCTGTTCGTGGACCTGCGCGGTGCGACGCGGAAGCTCGCCACCGGCGACGTCGTCCGGCTCTGAGCCGGGCTAAGAGTCTTCTCACCGCGCCACCCATAAGTTGAACACATCGGTCCGCGCGGCCGGCCATACGGTGCGCTCGTTTCGGAAGGCAACGAGAGGAGTCGCAAATGCCAGATCGGGTGCGTCGTGCGGTCGGTGCCGCCAGGGCCTCCCGCCGGATTGGGGTCACGCTCGCGCTAGCGGTCGTGGCGTTGTGCGCGTTGGCCGGGACCGGCCTGGCGGACGGCTGGTTCTCTGCCTCAAACGACAATGCGTGGCCATACGCCCCCACGCCGCCGTCTCCGGTGCTGGCCACGGTCGGCGACATCTCATGCCAGCCCGGGGAGCCCCAGGAGTCAGAGAAGCCGACTGACACCTGCGATCAGGGCTCGGGCTCGGTCGTGCGCGACGAAGCCCAGAACGCCACCGCCACACAGGTCGAGGCGATCAAGCCCAATCTGGTGGCCGTGCTCGGCGATGAGCAGTACCAGAACGGCTACTACTCGGACTTCGAGAACTCGTTTGACAAGTACTGGGGCGCCTTCAAGTTCCTCCAGCGGCCCGCCCCCGGCAACCACGAGTTCTATGACAACCACGGGCAGACTGGCGTCCGCGGCCTGGGGTACTTCGACTACTACAACGGCATCCAGCATGCGAGCGACGGCTCGGAGGTCGACGAGACCGTCACCAATCCGTCAAACGGCCACGTCGTCAGCCAGCCGGCCCCGCAGCCCGAGGGGCAGGCGGGGCAGTTCGGCCAGACCGGAAACGGCTGGTACTCCTACAACCTCGGCGCATGGCACCTCATCTCACTCAACGTCGAGTGTGCCGACGAGCCGGGCGGGTGCAGCCCCACCGGCGCGTGGTTCGCGTCGGAGACCAAGTGGCTGGCGCAGGACCTCAACGAGAACCACGCCGCCTGCACGCTCGCCTACTGGCATCAGCCGACGTTCAGCTCCACTGCCACTCCGTTCACGTCCGACAGCGCGGAGGGCCAGGCGGCGGACACGTGGTGGAAGCTGCTCTACGCCCATCACGCCGACATCGTGCTCAACGGCCACGACCACGTGTATTCGCGCTTTGCGCCAATGGATCCCAACGGAAACGCCGACTCGCGGCACGGCATCCGCGAGTTCATCGTCGGGACCGGCGGCGAGTCGCTGGACACCGTGTTGCCGGCCACGCCCAACCTCCAGGCGTGGGCGGACCAGTACTACGGCGTGATGAAGCTCGTGCTCCATCCGCATGGGTACAGCTGGGACTACGAGTCGGCCCTGGAAAGCCCGACCGCGCCGGCCGGAACCCCCGCCGCCTACAGCGACACGGGCACCGGCAGCTGCCACGACGGCGGGCACAGCTGGTGAGCTGAGCTGGGCCGGGCCACATGAGTCGCGGCGGGAGGAGGCGGGAGGCGGCGGCATCGCCCCTCCCGCCGGCCCGGCCGGGTCCTGGCGCGTGACCACGGACCAGCGGCCCGCGTAGAATGCCTCGTCCGAGGGCGCGTAGCTCAGTGGGAGAGCGCTCGCTTCACACGCGAGAGGTCGCTGGTTCAAGCCCAGCCGTGCCCATTTAGAAAAGCCCTGGAAACCCGGGGCTTTTCGCGTGTGATGAGGGAGTTTGAGGTCATCCTCGGGGGTTTGATTCTGCGTTTGTGGACCACTCTTGTGGACCACGGGGCAGTCTGGCGGACCGCCTGGGGCTCTATTTCGCCCGTTCGGCGGGTTGGTGGGACATCTTCTCGCGAGCCTCGGCTGGAACGTCGAGCTCGCCGACATCGGTCCTGGCGAGTAGCTCCTCGAAGGCACGCTTCACCTGTGGTCGGCTGACCCGTTTCTGCACGTGGGCGTAGATCTCGAGCGTCGTCTTCGAGTCCTCATGGCCGACCTGGTCCATCACGTAGTGCAGCGGAGCACCGGCCTCGAGCATCAGGCTGATGTAGGTCCGCCGCAGCGTGTGCGGCACGACAGGCGGCAGCGGCGCGTGGCCGCGGTCGCCTCGCTGCCCGTTCACCTTCTCGACGACGCGAGACAGGATCGTCCTTATGTTGTTCCGGTCTCGCGCCTTCCCGTTCGCCGTGGCGAACACGAAGTCATCGAGTTCGACCGAGCCCCGCTCGGCCCGCCAGCCGTTCAGCTCCTCGATCACGTCGAGGGTGAGGTCGACCTGGCGCCGCCCGGCGTCGGTCTTCGCCTGCTCGATGATCAGGCGCTCGTGGTGGACGTCGACAGCCCGCCAGCGCAACTGGCAGAGCTCGGTGACCCTGAGTCCTGCCTGGGCCATCACGACGATCATCGGCCTGCGGCCGATCTGCAGGTCCTGCCGCTTCTGCCGGTCCATCTTGCCGGCCATCTGCAGCAGTTCGGCTAGCTCGTCCGGCTCCAGCACCCGGCGCTGCGGGCGCGCAGCCTTGAGTCGCCGGCGCTTGCCACGCGCGGGGTTGGTCTCGAGCCCTCCGCGCTCGACGGCGTTGTCGAGGATGTTGGCGAGCAGCACCAGCGTCTTGTTGATGCTCTCGTGGCTCAGGGCGACGCGCTTCTGGCCATCTCTGCGGGTGAGCGGGTTCCCGCTCTCGGCGGCCTCGCGCACGCGCTCCCGCTCGGCGACCTTCGTCTCGCGGTAGCGATCGACGGCGTCGACGTCGATGTCGGCGATCGTCATGTCACAGAAGAACGGCAGCAGGTGCTTCTTCAGCCGCCACTCGTAGTCGAGCTGCGTGTTGGGTCGCAGCTCAGCCTTACGCGCCAGCCACCAGCGCGACGCGAACTCGTGGAACGTGAGATCGCCGACCTTCTCGCGGCGGGTCGGCTCTTCGTGTCGCCAGACACCCGCGCGCACCTGCGCGAGAGCGTCGTCCAGCTTCCGTTCGGCCTTGCGCCACGTCCAACCGTCCTTGTTGGTGCCGAGCGTCATGCTGTGACGCTTCCCGTTCACGCGGAAGCGAACGCTGAACGTGAGAGTGCCGTCGTTGCGCTCGTGCACGCGGATCTCCCCGCGCGCTCGTTTCTCCATCTGGGCCTCCTGGGCTCGCGGTGATGCCCGGCGCGCCGGACGGGCGCCCGGACCCGATCCGGCGAGTCTATGCCCGGTTCTTCTCATGGCTCGCGGTCGAACTCGAGTAGCTCGGATGAGGCGTCAGAGGGTCGGCGGCGCGACCGTGGCGGGGATGTCGGCCGGCGGCGTGTCGGGGCGAGTTGCGGCAGTCGAGCGCTCACGAGCGGCCAGCGCACGCGGACGACGTCGGGATCGAACCGAAGCCGTGGACGCGAGCTCCCTCCGAGCCGGATGCAGCCGAGCTCCTCGGCGTGCTGGTAGATGAAGCCGACCGCGACGCTGTAGTGCTCCGCGACCTGCCGGGTCGTCCAGAGCCCCGGGCCGGCTGGGTGCATTTGAGCCCGGGGGCTCGGAGCCGCAGTATTGACGAGATCCGCGATCTTCGGCGCGAGACGGCTGGCCAGCCGGTCTGCCAGCTCGTCGACGAGCACGGCCATCAGCAGCTGCGCCGGATCGTGCTCTGCCTCGTAAGCCACCGAAGGGCCTCCTCAGTTGCTGGTGCCGGGCCGGGGCGTCATCCGATCGGCTGCTTGTAAGCGTCGAGGTAATCGTCGTCCCAGCCGACGGTCCCCTTGACCAGCTGTTGCACGAGATCGGCTTCCCACGAACCGGGGCGTCCGGCCGTCAGCGCGAATGTCGACCCGAGCTCGGCGGCGACGCTCGCGAGGACTGACGCCAGCCAGCCTCCGAAGTCGTGCTCGTCGCGGACCGCGCGAAGCACCGCCAGGCGGGCGTCCTTCGTGTAACAGGCACCGGCGGCGTCTGGGATCTCGGTCATCGGGCTACCTCCTGGGTGACGCGGGCGTGCGAACGCGCCCGCTTGCGGTGGACGGTGGGAACGGGCGCGAGAAGTGACGCGACGCTGGCCGCGGTCAGGCCTGGCCGCTGGCGCTTGAGTTCGACGATGCGGTCGGTGAGGTCGTATCCGTCGAGGCGGTCTGGCCAGAGGTCGACGATCTCGGAGGTGATCGCGGCGGCGCGCAGGCACGCATGGATCTGTGCGGCGGCGCGGCGGCCGGCGGCATCGCAGTCCAGGACGAGCTTCACATGCCTGCCGCGTAGGAGCTCGGCCCATTGGGGCTGCCAGGCGCTGGTGCCTGGGACAGCGATGGCTGCGAGCCCGCACGTGCGGGCCGCGATCATGTCCGGTGGGCCCTCGACGAGCACGAGGTACTTCTGGGCGATCTGCGCGGGGTGGGGGATCAGCCCGAGGCGAGTGCCCGGGAGAGCGAGCATCTTTGGCTCACGCGGCCCGAATGGGTCGTACCGGCAGACTCCTTGAAGAGCGCCTTGTGCGTCTCGGACCGGGATGGTGATGCGGGTGCCGTCAAACCCGATCTGCAGCTGGCGGATCACCCGGATTCCCCATGCGCGCTCGAGCGCGAGCCGGCGTGTCAGTCGATTGTTGTCCTCTAGCGTCGCGGTCCACGACGCGATGTCGCCCTCGTCAGCGGCGAAGGGTGTCACGGCGGCCGGTGCCGGCGCAGCGTTCGCGGGCGTGGCCGGCCGCGCGTCTGGAGCGTGGTGGTTTGTCGGCTGGCGTTCGGCCCCCCGCCTCTCGGCGAGGCCGTGCGTGATCACGAGCTTCATCGCTGAGCGGGGCGAGTGGCCGGTGGCGAGCGCTGCGTCGTAGGCGCCGCCGCGGGCGCCGCAGCCGTGGCAGTTCCAGGCGCCTGATGCGAGGCTGACCGAGCATGAGGGCGAGCGGTCGCCGTGTTGGTGGGCGTCGGGGTGCGCGAAGCAGCGCGCGGCGGCGTTGAGCGCGGCTCCGGCGCGCAGCTCGATCCCGAGCGTGGCGTAGAAGGCGCGGACGTCTGGCGTGGTCATTCGCAGACCTCCGGCATGTGCGCGGCGAGAAACTCGAACTCGCCGTTGATCATCGGCACCTGGTCCGGGTAGCGGGCTGCCCAGGCGCAGCACTGCTCCATCGAGAGGTCACCGCGGCGCATGGCGGCGATCCGCTCGTTGGGCGTCATCCGCCATACGGCCTCGAGCCGTGCCTGGCGCTCGGCGCTGAGGCGGAACACCCGTTGCATGAACATCTCGCGGGTCATCGTTCTGGGTTTGGTCGGCGGGCGGTCGAAGCGCCGGCCGGTGCCGGCGCTCCGTGGCGTCCGTGGGTCAGGCGGCGACCGCCTGCGGGGTCTCGGCCTCGGCGGTGTGGTCACCGTCCGGCCGGCCGCCACCGCCGAACTGGACGCGTCCGATGACGTAGTGCTTGGAGCGGCGGGTGCCGTCGTCGGCCTCCCACTCGCGGTAGGCGAGCCGTCCGGTGACCGCGACCGCCCGGCCCTTGGTCAGGTACTTCGCGCAGGCCTCGGCCTGGCTACCGAAGGTGGCGACGTCGATGAACAGCGGCGGCTGGTCCTTCTGGTCGTTGACGGCGAGGCGCAGGTTGCAGACCTTGCGGTCCTCGGAGAGCTGCTTGATCACGGGATCGGCCGTGAGGTGGCCGACGAAGGTGACCGAGTTGACGGCGGGTGCTGAGGCGCTCATCTTTGGTTCCCTCCTTGTGGGGATCCGGTGGTTGACGTAGCCCGAAACGCCGGCCGGCGGCCGGACGCGGAACCGAGCCCGCGGGCGAGGGGAAGGGAGGCGATCGACGACCTTGAAGCCGTCCGGCCGCCGGTCGGCGACACTGGGCGAAGGCAATCCCCGGCTTCCCAACCGGCGGGAACCGGAGTCATCTCGTCATGTCGCTTGTCACGGGCGCTCCTCCTGGACACCACGGGGCTTCGTGGTCGTGCGGCGGCCTGACCGGTCGTTGGCTGCGCTCGCGCCGGCGCTGTGAGGGATTGGTCTTCCGGTCTGCGGTGTCGTGGCGGGCGCGGAGGGTGATCCAGGCGGGCGCGAGGCGGCCGTAGACGAGCAGGCTGCTGGAGCGGTCGGCCTGGCGGATGCGGTGCGGGGTGGCGAGCGGCCGGTGCTCGGTGCTGTGGGTCCGTGCGCCGGGGGTCGTGATGCTGCGCTGCTGGGTGGAGATGCGGGCGATCTCCTCCTCGCCGAGGGTGCCGCTGAGGTAGTCGAGGGTGGCGCGGTCGCCGATGCCTGAGCAGAACAGGCGGGCGCGGTGGTTGGCGATGATCGTCTCGGCGCGGTCGCGGCCCCACCGGTCATAGCTCTGGGAGATGTTCTGCAGCACGCAGAGCAGGTGCACGCCCTGCCCGGGGCCGGTCGAGGCGATCTCGTCGAGGTTGGGCAGCGGCGCGATGTTGCAGACCTCGTCGAGGGCGAGCAGCAGCGCGGGGTCGATCGGGCGGCCGGTCTTGGCGCTGCGCTCATACGCGCCGGCGACGATGTGCGCGACCGAGCGCGGCGAACAGCCCGCTGAGGCGTCGCTGCTCGTTGGCGGGCGCGACGATGTAGAGCGTGTTGGCGCCGGACGAGCAGCCAGTCGGCGCTGATCCGCGATTCGCCCATCGTCGCGCCGGCGACCTGCGGCTCCTGCCAGGCGTCCAGCGCGGTCGCGATCGTCTGCAACAGGCTCGACGCGAAGCGGTGGTCGGCGCCCTTGACCGACTGGATCGAGTCGATCGCCGGCGCCGTCCCGCTGTCGTTGGAGGCGTCGAGCAGCTTGGTGGGCTCGTCGAAGTCCGAGGTCGCGATCCAGTGCAGGACATCCGCCATCGTCAGGTCGGTGGCCTTGGTCGCGGCGAACAGCAGCGCGGCGAGGTACCGCGCACCGGCGGGGCGCCAGAACGCGTCGTCGGCGGAGCGCGCGGCGTTGTGGTCGCCCACCCCGAGCAGCGCGGCGGCGGTGCGCCGCGCGCCGGTCCACGACGTCGACGCGCTCAGCGGCGACCACACCGCGTGCCCGAGCGAGGTGGCCTGGGTGGGGTCGAAGACCCGGGCCTCCCCCAGTTCTGCGCGGGCGGCGAGCGTCTGGTGAAGGACGTCGGTCTTGATCGACGTCGCGAGCACGGGTCCGTCCCACTCGCTCATCGCCGGCACGACGAGCCCGGTGGTCTTGCCCGACTGGGTCGGTCCGACGACCATCACCGACGCGCGCGGCTCGGCGGCGATCAGCGCCGCGGCGGTGGTGCCCGAGCGTGATCCTCCCCGGCTCGGGGCGGCGCACCCGCAGCTCGGCCAGGTCAGACCTCGTCGCCCATTTCGCCGACCGCTTGCGCGGCCCGGCGTCGCGAAGCCGGCTCGCCAGCACGCCAGGCGAGCACGACCGCGGCCGCCACGGCGATGAGCGAGATGAGCAGGACCGCCTGCAGCTCCCCGGCGCCGGGGAGCGTCGCGCCGGTCGGCGGCCGGCCACGCCAGCGCGGGGTCAGATAGGTGCGAGAGGAGTCGCGCGAGCAGCGTGCCCGCCTGGGATGGGCCGATCCAGATCGGTGCGGCGCGCCCGAGCAGCCCGGCGAGCGCGCTGGCGATGATCGCGAACGCCAGCACCGCAGCCAGCGCGGCGCACAGGGCGAGGAGCGGCCAGACGTGGTCGTCTGGCGTTGCGGTTCATGCAGGGGCTCGGTTGGGGGTTGGTCGCGTCGTGGGCCCATGGCCTGGTCGGTGTCGATCAGGTCCCATTCGAGGTCTGAGAGGAGGTGGCGGACCTCGAACGAGCGCCCGCCGGCGCGCCATAGCGCGACGCCCTGGTCCAGCGAGCCGATCAGCTGCTCGTTCGGTCTCAGAGAGTCCGAGCGCGTCGGTGGTGAGTGGGATCTCCTGGGCGTGCTGGCGGTAGACGATCGTGGTCGACGCGTCCGCGAGCAGGCCCTCGGCGAGTCGCTGCTGGCGGGTTCCCTCGTCGCCGGCGGCCCTGAGATCGGAGATGCGGTGAAGGACGAGCCAGTGCTGCACGCCGGTCTTGCGGGAGAGTTTGAACGCGGCCTGGTAGTAGTCGCCCAGTCCGGCGATGGGGAGCGCGCGCCATGCCTCGTCGTTGATGCGGATCGTCTTCTCGAGCTCCCGGCCCGCCTCGCGGGCGCGTTCGGCGCGTTGGATGCGTTTGGCGTCCAGGAACGCGACGGCGCAGACCATCGCGATCGCGATCGGCAGGTTCACCGCCGCGACCCCGTCGGCGATCTCCGACAGGTCCAGCGAGATCACCGGCGCGTCAAAGACATCCTCCCCGGCGGTCGTCGGCCCGTCGAACATCCCGCGCAACGGCCCGTGGCACAGCCGCTGCAACGCGAGCGCGACCTCGCGCAGCTCGCTCTGCACATCGCTGCTCGTGGCGCCGAGGCGGTCGGCGAGCTCCGCTGGCCGGGGAGCGGAGCTGCTCGATGACGTCGGGGATGCACACCTCCGCGCCGTCCTTGGATCGGTCCGCTTGCTCGAGTGCCGCGGAGAGTCCGATGGCTTCGGCTTGGCTGAGCGGGCGGGCGAGCATGGCGCGGGCGATCGCCTCCAGCAGCCCCTCGCGCAGCTCGCGCCGCCCGATCCGCGTCAGCGGGTTCAGCCGCGTCCGGCCGCCGGGGGTGAGCCGCAGGATCGTCCCGCCGAGCGCGGTGACGAGGGGGTCGTATTCGCCCTTGAGGTCGACGATCTCGCCGCGGCGGCCGAACACCCGCGAGCGCAGCAGCCACGTCTTGGACAGCGACGATTTGCCGAAGTCGGGGCGGCCGATGACCAGCGTGTTGGCGTCGTTGAGGACGCCGCGGGCGTAGAGGACCCACGGGTCATAGACGAAGCTGCCGCCGTGCATGTCGCGGCCGATGTAGACGCCGCGCGCGCCCGAGCCCGGCCTCGGCGACCGCCGGATACACCGCCTGGAAGTGCGCGGTGGTCGCCTGGTGACCGGGTCGCTCGCCCGGCAGCGCGCACCGGCCCAGCCGCGCGATCGGTCGCTGGGAGCGATCTCGCCGCAGCCCGCGTGCGCGGGCTCGCCGTTCCGCGTCTGCCGCGCGCTGCGCCCGGCTTCTCATTTCAGCCCCCGGCACAGCGGGAGTCCGAAGGTGAGGCCGAGCGCCTGCTGGCCCCACATCCGCTCCAGGCGCAGCGGCGCGGCCTTGGCCTGCAGGTCGACGCGGGAGACGGCGGCTTCGAGGTCGTCGCGGGCGTCCGGGCCGGTGTCCGGGACGCTGACGGTGACGTAGGCGCTGTAGCGGACGTTGGCGTGGCCGTGGGCGAGCTCGGCCTCCTGGCGGGCGGCGGCGTGCTCGCGCTGACGCTGGCGCTGGCTGGTGCGCTGCCCGATCCGGCCGCGCAGACTGTCCTCGGTCGCGGCCTCGGTCATCGCGCGCTCCGCCTTGCGGATCGCGCGGGCGGGGCCGACGAGCTCCATGCACACCGCGACCGTCCGCGTCGTGTCCGCGCGCATCAGCAGCGGCTGCAGGAACACGGCGCGGACGTCGATCCGCGGCCACTCCGCCACCCACAGCGTGCAATGCAACGCCCCGTCTGACCTGCAGGTGCGACCAATGCTCGTCGCGCGCGGCGGGCGAGGCGTTGTGCGCCGCGGCGCCGTACTCGGCGGTCGGGTCCTGGTCGCGGTGACGCTGCCGGCGCCCCCACGGGTCATACCCGTCACGGATCGCGGCGGCGAGCCCACGCCGGGTGAGCACGCCGGTGGGGGTGATGCCGGCGCCGTCCAGCAGCTCGATCAGCCGCCCGACCTCGCCGGCGAGCACCGCCATCGCGCCGAGGTCACCGCCGCCGAGCCGCGCGACCGGCCGGCGCGCCGCCGGCCGGCGCGCGTCGATCTGCAGCGCGAAGAGCAGCTCGTGCTCCTCGGCGACGTGACCGGCCCGGCCGATCAGCCGCAGATAGGAGACCAGCTCATACGGCGGGTCCTCCAGCGACGCGTCCTCGCGCTTGGCGTCCAGGAGATACCCGCCGAGCGCGTCCGGGTCCCCAGGGAGCGCGCGCTCGACCCAGGAGATCCGCCGCAGGGGTGAGTCGTCGCGCGCGAGCGCGGCGAGCACGCCGCCGTACTCCTCCAGGCGCTGCTGGCGCTCCTGCGGGGACAGCATTTCAAAGGCCCGGCACTGCACCCGCAGCGCTGCGGTATAGGTGCCGGCGCGGCGGTCCTTGGCCACCCCCAACAGCGCGTGGTCGTAGGTCGAGAGCTCGCACTCCAACAGCTCGAGGTCGGCCAGCTCGGACGGCCGGTCGTGCGGCGGCTGTACCGGCTGGGGGTCAAGCTGCCCTGACGGCAGCGCTGACGACGTGACCGACCAGCGCGGCCTGGGCGCGGAAGCGCGCCTGGCCCCGCCCCATCAGAAACCGGACCACGACCGGCGTCCACTGATCGAGCGTCTGACCTCTGATCGGAACGATCACGACGCTCGCGACCAGTCCCGCCACGACGATCGCGAGCGCGAGCCCGCCGAACCCGCCGGCGCGCAGCGACGCCAGCGCGAGCGCGCCGGCGACGATCAGCCCGGCGAGCTGCGGCGATCCGCAGGCCGAGGATGAACCCGGCGCTCGGATGCGGCGCGAAGCGATACGTCGTCTCTGACCGCTCGCCCGACATCAGCTCTCCCTCGCCGGTCGCGGCTCAGGCGGACGCTGGCGTCGACCGGCGGGCGGGCCCGCCACCGTCGGAGCGCGCGCGGGCCTCGGCGGCCCGGAGCTCGCCTGCCGCGGCCGAGCGGCGACCGCCGCCGGGCTCCCGCCGTTCGCCGACTGTCGGCCCCGCGCGGATCGCGACCGCGACCGCGACGGCGCTCGCGTCGCCCCGCCCGACGAGCCTCCCTGCGAAGGCGCTGCTCCGCTGCCCGCCGCCGCTGCCGCTGCCGCCGCGGGCGCCCGCGGCGGTCAGCCCGGCTGCCATTGCGACCGCTCCACGCGGCATCGCACTCGGGGTGGCGCCCGCCTTGCGGCCGGCCCGTGCCGCCTGCCCGCGCTGAGCCGGCGCCGGGGCCGGCTCCGTCAGATCCGGGAGCCGAACCTCCGCCGGACGGCGCAGGCGAGTCGCCCGACGGGCCTCGGGGGCTCCCTCCGCCGCCCGAAGAACCGCCGGCGGGCCCGCTGGAGCCGGAGGCTCCTCCCCCGCGGCGGCCGCCGGTGGCGCCGCGGATCGCGCCGCCGGCGCCACCGAGCGCGCCGCCGGCGCGGGCGGCGCCGCTGCGCACCCGGCCGCCGACCCGTCCGAGCGTCGCGGCGCCGTCGCTGCGGGCGTGGCCGGCGGCCGCGCGGACGCCGGCGCCGACCATCGCGGACTCGGAGTCGGCGGCGACGATCAGCATCAGCGCCCACGGCGCCATCGCCGCCAGCGCGAAGATCGTGATCGCGGCGATGATCGTCCCCGCCGACGACGCGAACGTCCCGTTCAGCGACAGGCCCGCGAGCGCCGCGTTCCCCGCGAACGCCAGCACGATCAGGGTGACCGGCTTGAGGATCACGAACAGGAACAGCAGCCGCGCCAGCCGGCTCGTCCACCCCGCCAGGCTCGGCCAGATCGACGCCGCCAGCGCCACCGGGAAGAAACAGGACGGCCAGGTAGATCGCGGCGTTGCGGACCGCGAGCTCGAGCCACACGATCACCCCCGCGATCACCTGGACGATCGCCATCAGCATCGCCAGCGCCGAGGAGCCGAACCCACCGAACCCGCTCGATCCCCACGCCTGGCCGACCTGCGACCAGAACGTCTGATGCGAGCTGCGGATCACGTCCGCCGAGATCGCGTCGGAGATCTGCAGCGCGAGCGTCGTGAGCGCGATCAGCAGCCCGGTTCCGAGCCCGGCCCGCAGGATCCCGGTCAGCGTGCCGGCCAGCGCCGCCGGGTCGCGCCGGACCGCCGCCGAGGTCAGCGCGATCAGCGTCACCAGCAGCGCCAGCGCCGCGCCGAGCGCCGCCATCGGCGCGAACGACCGCTGAAACCACGCCGCGGTCAGCTGCGGCGACGTCGAGCTGGTGATCATCGAGACGATCGCCCCGGTGATCTTGGTCGCGGCGCCGATCATCCAGTGCGCGGCCAGATCGAACGTCGCCGCCGCGGCCACCGCCCCGACGGCGGCCTTGGCGAGCGTGCCCGCGGCGCCCCCGCCACTGCTCGAGCAGATCACCTTGGTGACGACGCCGACGCCCTTCTTGACCACGCCACCGACCGCGCCGCCGGCGGCCGCGCCCTCGGCGGCGCCCGCCCCCTCGGTGGCCGCGCCGCCGACCGCGGCGCCGCCGACGGCTCCGGCGCCGGCCGCGACCGTTCCGGCCGCCGATAGCCCCTTGCACAGGACGCCCTTGCCGACGCTGAGGATCGCCCCGCCGGCTCCGGTGACGATGTGCAGACCCGTGGAGAGCACCCCGGCGTTGGCGGGCGCCGGGGTCGAGACACGCGAGCGCCGCCGCGAGCCCGAGCGCGGCGAGGGCGCTAGCGAACCGACGCATCACCGACTCCCGGGAACGCGAGCTGGCCGCGCAGATCGGCAAGCGACTCGTTCGCCGACGGCGCCGCACCCTCGATCGCGCTGACCCGCCAGTCCCCGCCCCGCCAGATCAGCGAGACGCGCTCGATCGCCCACAGCGCCTCCTGCGAGGAGGTCGCGTAGATCCAGCTCTCCAGCACCGTGACCTGCGCGGCGGCCGGCGAGTAGCTGTTCGGATCGGTCGAAACCGCGACGCGCCGCAGCGGAGCGCCATGGGCCTGCTCCAGCGCGATCACCGACGTCGCGTGCGCGTCGATCGCGCGCGCTTCGCTGCTCGTCGCGACGAGCCTGGCGACCGTCGGCGGTCCGCTGGACGCTGAGCGAGTCCATCGCCCGCTCGAGCTCGAGCAGGTCGTGCGCCGCGGCCGCCTCCGCCCCGGCCTCGGTGTGCGCGAAGCCGACGGTGACGCCGTCGACCACCCGGTAGGGACCCGGCACGACCGGCCGCCTCCCCGCCGCGACCGTGGCCCGCCCGGCGAGAAACGCGATCGAGACGATCACGACGCCGCCATCACGACGCTGACCGGGCGGCGACGCGACGCTCGGCGAGCATCAGCCGAGCCCGAACGCGAAGTTCAGGATCGTCGCCGCCGCGCCCACCAGGAACGCCACCGCGAGTGAGGTGACCATCCCGAGCTTGCCGCCCACCGCGGTGAACTCGTTGCCGACGCGCCCGCCGATCGCCCAGGTGGCGGCGCCGAGCAGGAACCCGGCAGCAGCGGCCATCAGCGCGTAGACGGCGAAGACATTGATCGCGTGCTGGATCCCCGCTGCGCCCGGCGCATTGGGATCGGGCGTCACGTGAAACGTGTAGCCCGCCGCC
>CAWKLB010000024.1:0-85377 GCA_963850325.1 uncultured Actinomycetota bacterium | reverse complement strand
GCGGATCAACCTAAGGCAAGGCGACGGGTATGAAGGCTCTCGTTTATCACGGCCCGGGCCAGCGCGGCTGGGACACAGTCAATGACCCGACCATCATCGATCCGACGGACATCGTCGTCCGGATCGACAGCTCGACCATCTGTGGCACGGATTTGCACATCCTCAAAGGAGATGTGCCTGAGACGACACCGGGCACCGTGCTCGGTCACGAGGCGGTTGGGACCGTGCAGGAGATTGGAGCGAATGTCAGCACCGTGGCCGTCGGTGACCGGGTGCTGGTGTCGTGCGTGAGCTCGTGCGGGCGTTGTCGATTCTGCAAGGAGGGCCGCTACGGCCAGTGCCTCGGTGGGGGCGGGTGGATCTTCGGGCACCTGATCGACGGGCTGCAGGCCGAGTTCGCGCGCGTGCCGTTTGCGGACAACTCGGTCTACAAGGTTCCGGACGAGCTCAGCGACGAGCAGGTTCTATTTCTGGCCGACATTCTTCCGACCGCCTACGAAGTCGGCGTGCTCAACGGCATGGTCTCCCCGGGCGACGTCGTGGCGATCGTCGGCGCTGGGCCGATCGGTCTGGCGGCGATCCTCACCGCGGCGCTCTATGCACCGATGCGGATCGTGGCGATCGACCTGGCCGACAGCCGGCTCGAGAGCGCCCTGCGCTTCGGCGCGGACACGACGATCAACAACGGCCGCGAGGACGCCTGCGCGCAGGTGATGGAGTTGACCGACGGCCTCGGCGCCGATGTCGCCTTCGAGGCGGTGGGTGTCCCCCAGACATTCGAGCTGGCGGCGGAACTCATCCGCCCGTGCGGACGCGTGGCGAACATCGGCGTGCACGGCACGCCGGTCACGCTCCACCTCGAGAAGCTGTGGATCCGCGACGTCACGGTGACGACCGGACTGGTCGACACCTACACGATTCCGCGGCTGATGAAGCTGGTCGCCAGCGGCCGCCTCGATCCGACGATCTTCGCCACCCACCGCTTCGCGCTCGGGGACACGATGACCGCCTACGACACGTTCGCCGACGCCGCGTCCACCAACGCGTTGAAGGTCGTGCTCGAAGGCGGCGAGCGCCATACCAGCTCCAACGGTCACATCGCCTCGAGCGTCGCGGCCGGAGCAGCGTGAGCACGATCTCTGATTCACACGAGCACGTCCCCCAAGAAATGAGATTCCAATGTCAGTACGAGTAGCCATCAACGGCTTCGGCCGCGTCGGCCGGAGTGCGTTCCGCGCCGCCCACGAGCAAGGTGCCGACATCGAGGTGGTGGCCGTCAACGATCTCGTCGATGCCGCGACGCTGGCGCATCTGCTCAAGTACGACTCCGTCTACGGCCGGTTCCCGGGCCAGGTCACAGCTGCGGCGGGAGGGATCGTTGTGAACGGCGCCGAGGTGCGCACCTTGGCGGAGACCGATCCCCGCGCGCTCCCCTGGGAGGAGCTCGGAGTCGATGTGGTGATCGAGTCGACGGGAGCGCTTCGCACTCGCGCCGCCGCCGCCCAGCACCTGGAAGCGGGCGCCCGGAAGGTGATCATCTCAGCGCCGGCCAAAGGCGCCGAGCCGCCGGATGCGACGCTTGTGTTGGGCGTGAACTTCGATGAGGTCTACGACCCCGAGACGCACCACGTCGTCTCGAACGCCTCGTGCACGACCAACTGCCTGGCGCCGGTCGCGATGGTCCTGCACAACACCGTCGGCATCGAGCACGGCCAGATGACGACTGTGCACGCCTACACCTCTGACCAGAACCTGCTCGACGGGCCGCATGCGGATCTGCGCCGTGCGCGCGCGGCGGCGGTCAACCTGATCCCCACCTCGACCGGCGCGGCCAAGGCGCTCGGTCTCGTGATCCCCGAGCTCGAGGGCCGGCTGAACGGCTTTGCCGTGCGCGTGCCGATGCCCACCGGCTCGATCGTCGACCTGACAGTGGAGACCCAGCGAGCGACGAGCGCCGAAGAAATCAACGCCGCCTTCGCGCGCGTCGCCGATCAGGGAGCGCTGGCGGGGATCCTCGCCTACACCGAGGATCCGATCGTCTCCTCGGACATCGTCAAATCGTCGTATTCGTCGATCTTCGATGCCGCGCTGACGTCTGTTGTCGACGGCACCCAGGTGAAGGTCGTCGCGTGGTATGACAACGAGTGGGGATATTCGAGCCGGCTTGTCGATCTCGCCCAGCGCGTGGTCGTGCCGGTCGCGCAGGCGGTGTAGGGCTCCGTGCCCACGACCAACGCCATTTGGCCCCGGGGACCGGCACGCAAGGTCGTCGCTCGGTCGAGATCCCGGCCAAACCCCCTTTCGAAGTCAAGTAGGAGGAATCATGTCTGAAGCGGTCATTGTCGATGCCATCCGGACGCCGATCGGCCGGGCGATCAAGGGAACGCTCAGGGACATCCGGGCTGATGACCTCGCGGCGATTCCGCTGCGCGCGCTCGTCGAGCGCAATCCGGAGGTCAATTTCAAAGAGACCGACGACGTCATGATGGGCTGCGGTTTCCCTGACCACGAGCAGGGCTACAACATAGGCCGCAACGCGCTGCTGCTGGCCGGGATCGACCATCACGTCCCGGCGGTGACGGTCAGCCGCTTCTGCGCATCGTCGCTGCAGACGATCCGGATGGCCTTTCACGCGATCAAGGCGGGCGAAGGCGATCAGTACATCGCGGCGGGCGTGGAGTGCGTGTCGCGGGGTGCGGCCATGACTCTTCCCGCCACGAATCCCCGGATCGACGGCACCAACGGCACGGGCTACAACGTGTACATCCCGATGGGGCTCACCGCTGAGAACGTGGCCACGCGTTGCAAGGTCTCCCGCGAGTCCCAGGATGAGTGGGCGGCGCTGTCGCAGCAGCGCGCCTGCGCGGCGCGCGATAGCGGCCACTTTGACCGGGAGATCGTCGGCGTCGATATACCCGAGGTCCACGACGCCGGTGGCGATGTCGTCGCTGCGCACACGGTCACGCGTGACGACGGGCCGCGCGAGGGCACGACAGTCGAGGCGCTGGCGAAGCTCAAGGCCGTGTTCAAGCCCGGTGGCAGCGTGACCGCGGGCAACGCGTGCCCGCTCAACGACGGTGCGGCCGCTGTGCTGGTGAT
Source organism: uncultured Actinomycetota bacterium (assembly GCA_963850325.1). Taxonomy (GTDB): domain Bacteria; phylum Actinomycetota; class Thermoleophilia; order Solirubrobacterales; family Solirubrobacteraceae; genus Palsa-465. Next base: position 82,278 of record CAWKLB010000024.1, on the reverse strand, counting down.
GTCGGAGGAGAAGGCCAGCGCGCTGGGTCTCAAGCCCCGGGCGCGGATCGTTGCGTCCGCGGTGGCGGCGGTCCGCCCGGAGATCATGGGCCTCGGCCCGATCCCGGCGATGAGGGCGGTTCTCAAGGCGGCCGGGATGACGATCGAGGACATCGACCTAGTCGAGATGAACGAGGCGTTCGCCGCCCAGGTGCTGCCTTGCCGCGACGAGATCGGCATCGATCCGGACAAGCTCAACGTCAACGGCGGTGCAATCGCGCTCGGCCACCCCTTCGGGATGACTGGCGCGCGGATCATGACCACCCTGCTCAACAACCTGGACTCGCTCGAGGGCAGGTTCGGGCTCGAGACGATGTGCGTCGCCGGCGGGATGGGGCAGGCGATGATCGTCGAGCGGCTCCACTAGCGAACCGAAGGGACACACAATGGCAACCACAAGTCTTAGACCTCAGGGCGCGAATGGTGACAATGATCTGACCGGACGGGTAGCGCTGGTCACGGGTGGTACTCGTGGAATCGGCGCGGCGATCTGCCACAGCCTCGCCGCGCAGGGCGCGGTGGTCGCGGCCGGCTTCACCTCCAACCGCAAGCGGGCTGACGAGCTGTGTCAGTCGATCCAGGCCGACGGTGGCACACTGTCGTTGCACCAGGGCAACGTGGGCGACTGGGACGACTGCCAGCGCGTGGTCAAAGAGGTGATCGATCAGCACGGCCGCCTGGACATCCTGGTCAACAACGCCGGCGTTACCGTCGACAAGCCCGTGTGGAAGATGTCGAAGGACGATTGGCACAAGGTGCTGCGCGTGAACCTGTCGGGGAGCTTCTACATGTCCAAACCGGCGATCACGCACATGATCGACCGAGGCTCAGGGCGGATCATCAACATCTCGTCGGTGACCGGCGAGATCGGCAACATCGGCCAAGCGAACTACGCGGCCTCGAAGTCGGGCGAGTTCGGGCTCACGAAGTCCCTCGCCCGCGAGGCGGCACTCGCGCTCCGGTTGTCGGGCAAGCTCGAGCACGGGATCGGACTGACGGTCAACTGCGTCACGCCGGGGCTGATCGAGACCGACATGGTCGCCACGATCCCCCCGTTCATGGTGGCCGAGTTCCTGGAGAAGATCCCGGCGCACCGGATGGGACAACCCGATGAGATCGCCCGCGTCGTCTGCTTCCTCGCCCAGGACGCCTCGGGCTACATCACCGGACAGATCTGGGGCGTCAATGGCGGCATCGACATGTGATCGGCAGGGTCTGCTCGGCGGACGCGACGCTGCTCGATCATGGTCGACGCGGTCCTCAGGATCTTAGGCTTGTTGTCGGTAGCGGATCGGCGTAGGCTCACGAACACGGGGTCTAGGCGGCGCGCACAGCGGGTCGGCAAAGGCACCGGCGCGGACAGCAGAGCGCGCTCACGGCGGCCGGTTGGCGGCAAGGTGCGGGCTGTTGCACAACAACGCAACGCCGTCCCAACCCGCGAGGTCGCTGTGCTGAGAGCATCTGTCGCACGAGTCCGCCGTCGGAACGTCCGATCGGCGGTGCCGGTGAGATGAGCGCGCTCCGACCGGATATCACGCCGCTGCCGGATCTGCTGCACGGGCGCTCGCGCTCGGGACCGGTCCGGGAGCGCCGCCCGGTATACGTCGACCTGCTCCCGCCGTGCAATGCGGGCTGCCCGGCGGGCGAGAACATCCAGGCGTGGCTTGCCCACATGCAGGCGGACGAGCACGAACTGGCCTGGCGCGCGCTGGTGGCCGACAATCCGTTTGCGGCGATCCACGGGCGCGTGTGTTACCACCCGTGCGAGAGCGTCTGTAACCGCGCCAACCTCGACAGTGCGGTCTCGATTCACTCGGTCGAGCGGTACCTGGGTGATCTGGCGCTGGAGCGGGGGTGGCGGTTCGATCCGCCTCCGGTGACCAGCGGCAAGCGGGTGCTCGTGATCGGCGCGGGCCCGAGCGGGCTGTCGGCGGCGTACCACCTGGCGAGGCTCGGCCACGAGGTCGAGATCCGCGATGCCGGCTCAGAGCCGGGCGGAATGATGCGCTATGGCCTTCCGGCGTACCGGATGCCCCGCGACGTGCTCAGCGGAGAGATCGAGCGCATAGCGGCGCTCGGCGTGCGCCTCACCAACAACCACCGGGTCGTCGACCTTGACGCGGAGCGCCGCGAAGGCGCCTTTGACGCCGTGTTCGTCGCGGTCGGCGCGCATTTGTCCAAGCGGGTGGAGATCCCCGCCATGGATGCGGGGCCGATCGTGGATGCCGTCTCGTTCCTGCGCGGGGTCGCGTCGGGCGAGCGCCCGGAGATCGGGCGCCGCGTCGCGATCTACGGCGGCGGCAACACCGCGATGGACGCCGCACGGACGGCGCGCCGGTTGGGCGCTGAGGAGACGCTGATCGTCTACCGACGCACGCGTGAGCAGATGCCGGCGCATGAGGAGGAGGCGCGGGATGCCGAGCGGGAGGGCGTGCGGATCAACTGGTTACGGACGATCAAGAACTTTGAGGGCCCCGACCTGAACGTCGAGGTGATGGAGCTCGACGATTCCGGGTTCCCGCAGCCGACCGGACGGTTCGAAACGCTGGCCGCTGACAGCGTGATCCTGGCGCTCGGTCAGGAGACCGATACCGCTTTTCTCCGCGCGGTGCCCGGGGTGAAGTTCGACCGCGACGGCACCGTGCAGGTCTCGACCGCCATGATGACGGGGTGCCCGGGCGTGTTCGCGGGCGGGGACATGGTGCCAAGCGAGCGCACGGTGACGGTCGGGGTGGGGCATGGGAAGCGGGCTGCCCGGGAGATTGACGCGTGGCTGCGGGACGCGGACGGAGGGCGGCCCCCGAAGCACCCGAAGGCGACGTTCGAGATGCTCAACCTGTGGTACTTCGGCGATGCCGCCCGCCGTCAGCAGCCTGAGCTCGAGCTGTCCCAGCGAGTTGCCGATTTCGAGGAGGTGGTCGGTGGCCTCTCGCCTCAGGAGGCGACGTTCGAGGCGCATCGGTGCTTGTCGTGTGGGAACTGCTGTGAGTGCGATGGCTGTCTCGGGGCGTGCCCGGAGGACGCGGTGATCAAGCTCGGCAAGGGCTACCGCTACGAGTTCGACTACGACCGCTGCACGGGCTGCGGGGCGTGCTACGAGCAGTGCCCGGTGCACTCGATCGAGATGATTCCGGAGAGCGCGCCGACACCCCCGGAGGCGTTCATAGCGCGGCCGGATGCGACCGAGGAGCCGAGCTGATGCGCGCGACCGTCGACGGCAACGGTGCGGCGGCGTCGGTCGCCTACCGGTGCAATGAGGTGTGCTGCATCTATCCGATCACGCCCTCCTCACCGATGGCGGAGCAGGCGGACGAATGGTCGAGCCATGGCCAGGCCAACGTGTGGGGCACGGTGCCGGCGGTGATGGAGATGCAGAGCGAGGCGGGGGCGGCCGGTGCGCTCCATGGCGCCTTGCAGGGCGGCGCGCTGGCGACGACGTTCACGTCCTCGCAGGGCCTGCTCTTGATGATCCCGAACATGTACAAGATCGCCGGCGAGCTGACCTCGATGGTGCTCCATGTCGCCGCGCGTTCGCTGGCCGCGCAGGGGCTCTCGATCTTCGGCGATCACTCCGACGTGATGGCGGTGCGCCAGACCGGGTTTGCCCTGCTGTCCTCGGGCTCGGTCCAGGAGGCCCATGATCTCGCGCTGGTGGCGCAGGCCGCCACCCTGAGGACCCGGGTCCCGTTCGTGCACTTCTTTGACGGGTTCCGCACCTCGCACGAGCTGAACTCCATCGAGATGCTGTCCGACGATGATGTGCGGGCGATGGTCCCGCAGGAGCTGGTCCGGGCGCACCGCGGACGGGGGCTGACCCCGGAGCGGCCGTTCATCCGCGGCACCGCGCAGAACCCTGACGTCTACTTCCAGGCCCGCGAGACGGTCAACCCGTTCTATGCCCGTGTACCTGAGGTGGTACAGGACGCGATGGACAAGCTCGGCGAGCGCACCGGCCGCAAGTACGGGCTGGTCGACTACAGCGGGCACCCCGAGGCCGAGCGCGTCGTGGTGGTGATGGGATCGGGTGGAGAGACCGTGCGCGAGACCGTGGCGTACCTGCAGGCGCAGGGTGAGCGTGTCGGGGTGGCGCAGCTGCGGCTGTACCGGCCATTCCCAGCTCGGGCGCTGGCGGAGGCGCTGCCGGCGAGCGTCCGGCGCGTCGCCGTGCTCGACCGGACCAAGGAGCCCGGTTCGTTCGGAGAGCCGCTGTTTCTCGACGTGCTCGCGACCCTCAGCGAGTCGCACGCGGACGGAGAGCGCGAGCTGATGCCGAGCGTGATCGGCGGCCGCTATGGCCTGTCCTCGAAGGAGTTCACGCCCGGAATGGTCGCCGGCATCTTCGAGGAGCTGGGACGCGAGCGGCCCAAGCGGCGGTTCACGATCGGGATCAACGACGACGTCTCGAGCACGAGCCTGTCCTACGACCCGTCGCTTGACATCGAGCGTGCGGAGACCGTGCGTGCGGTGTTCTTCGGCCTGGGTTCGGACGGGACGGTCGGCGCGAACAAGAACACCATCAAGATCCTTGGCTCCGAGGAGAGCCTGCACGCCCAGGGCTATTTCGTCTATGACTCCAAGAAGTCAGGCTCGCAGACGGTCTCGCACCTGCGCTTTGGGTCCCAACCGATTCGCGCGCCCTACCTCATCTCGCAGGCAAGCTTCGTCGGCTGCCACCAGTTCGGGTTGCTCGAGCGCGCCGAGGTGCTCGATCGGGCGGCGCCGGGAGCCACGCTGCTTCTCAACTGCCGACAGCCCCCGGACCGCGTCTGGGACGCGCTCGCGCGTCCGGTTCAGGAGCAGATCCTCGCCAAGCAGATCAAGCTCTACGTGATCGACGCGGCGCAGATTGCACGCGATGCGGGCCTCGCCGGGCGGACCAACACGGTGCTTCAAACCTGCTTCTTCGCGATCTCAGGCGTGCTTGAGCCCGAGGAGGCGATCGAGCGGATCAAGACGTCGATCGCCAAGACCTACGGCAAGCGCGGCGCCGAGATCGTGGAGCGCAATCAGACGGCGGTCGACCGCTCGCTGGAGCACCTCCACCGCGTGGAGGTGCCCGAGCAGGTGACGTCCGAGCGCGAGGTGGCGCCGATGGTTCCCGCGCACGCGCCGGAGTTCGTGCGGACCGTGACCGCCGCGATGATGGCCGGCCGCGGCGATCAGCTGCCGGTCAGTGCGCTGCCGGTGGACGGCACGTACCCGAGCGGCACGACGCAGTATGAGAAGCGCAACATCTCCGAGATCGTGGCGGCCTGGGACTCCGAGCTGTGTATCCAGTGCGGCAACTGCAGCTTCGTGTGCCCGCACAGCGTGATCCGCTCGCGCCAGTACGAGCAAGCCCGTCTGGAGGGTGCGCCGGACGGCTTCCGGTCGGCGCCACTCAACGCGCCCGGGCTTCCGGAGACGCGATACACGCTGCAGGTCTACGTCGAGGACTGCACCGGATGCGGGCTGTGCGTCGAGGCCTGCCCGGTGTCGGCGCCCGGAGACGCTGCGCGCAAGGCGATCAACCTCGAGGCGATCGAGCCACTGCTGCCCGCCGAGCGCGAAAGGATCGCGTTCTTCGAGCAGCTGCCGCCAAACGAGCGCACGCGAGTCGACTTCGGCACGGTGCGCGGCACGCAGTTCCTGGAGCCGCTGTTCGAGTTCTCCGGTGCGTGCGTCGGGTGCGGGGAGACGCCGTACCTGAAGGTCGTCTCGCAGCTGTTCGGCGACCGGTTGACGATCGCCAACGCGACCGGATGCTCGTCGATCTACGGCGGGAACCTGCCCACCACGCCGTGGACCGTCGACGCCGACGGGCATGGCCCGGCATGGTCGAACTCGCTGTTCGAGGACAACGCCGAGTTCGGCCTCGGCCTGCGACTCGCGGCCGACAGCCACACCGACCTGGCCCGCCGGCGCCTCAGCGAGCTGCGTGATCTGATCGGTGGGGAGTTGGTGGACGAGATCCTCGAGGCGCCGCAGCTGCGCGAGTCCGAGCTCCGCGCCCAGCGCGGACGGGTGGTCGAGCTGGAGCGGCGGCTCGACGGGTGCGACCCGGCGGTCGTCGCCGACCTGCGCAGCGTCGTCGATCACCTGATCCGGCGAAGCGTGTGGATCGTCGGCGGCGACGGGTGGGCGTACGACATCGGGTCCGGCGGCCTGGATCACGTGCTGGCCAGCGGGCACAACGTCAACGTGCTCGTCCTAGACACCGAGATCTACTCCAACACGGGCGGGCAGATGTCCAAGGCGACACCGCTCGGCGCCGTGGCGAAGTTCGCGTCCGCCGGCAAGACGATGCCCACCAAGGACCTTGCGCTACAGGCGATCTCATATGCCAACGTCTACGTCGCCCGGGTCGCGATGGGCGCCGACCCTCAGCAGACGCTGACCGCATTCCGCGAAGCGGAGGCCTACGACGGGCCTTCGCTGCTGATCGCCTACAGCCATTGCATCGGGCAGGGGATCGACATGCGACACGGGCTCGACCAGCAGTACAAAGCCGTGGCGAGTGGCCACTGGCCGTTGATCCGCTATGACCCGCTGGTGCGTGCGGGGGGCGGCAACCCGTTCCTCCTGGACTCGCCCAGGCCGCGCCTGCAGCTGAGCGACTACCGCAAGGGAGAGCTGCGCTTCCGGGCGCTGGGCAAGTCCCGCCCTGCCGAGGCCGAGCGCCTGGGGGGCCTCGCGCAGCAGCAGGTCGATCAGCGCTGGCAGATCTATGAGGAGATGGCCACCCGCGGCGCCGCGGCGTTCCCGGCGGACGCCAGGAGGGAGCACGACTGATGCAGCTGGCGACCAACTACATGGGCCTCGAGTTGCGCAACCCGCTCGTGGCGTCCGCCTCGCCGCTGAGCCACACCGTTGACGGCGTCCGGCGGCTCGCCGACGCGGGAGTCGGCGCGGTGGTGCTGTACTCGCTGTTCGAGGAGCAGTTGCGGGAGGAGGCCGAGCTGGACGCCCGGATGGCCGACGCCGGCAGCGAGAGCTTCGCCGAATCGCTGTCGTACTTCCCGGAAGTGGCCGAGGATGACTATGGCCCGCGCCGATATCTCAACCTGGTGGAGCGCGCCGCCGCTGCCGTCGATGTCCCCGTGATCGCCAGTATCAACGGCGTGACGCCGGAAGGCTGGACCGACTACGCGCGCGCCACGCAGGACGCCGGCGCCGCCGCGATCGAGCTGAACATCTACTACGTGCCTGGCGACCCGGCCACTCCGGGCCGCGAGGTCGAGCAGCGCTACGTCGACGTCCTCGAGCGCGTCAAGGACGCGGTCACCATTCCGGTCGCGGTCAAGCTCGGCCCGTACTTCAGCTCGACGGGCGAGATGGCGCTGCGGCTGGACGCAGCGGGCGCCGACGCGCTCGTGCTCTTCAACCGCTTCCTGCAGCCCGATATCGACACGGAGACGCTCGCAGTGGTCCCCGGCCTCGCGCTGTCGCGCCCGGTTGACGCGCTGCTGCCACGGACGTGGATCGCACTGCTGCGCGGGAGGGTGCACTGTGCGCTCGCTGCCACGACGGGGGTCGAAGACTCCGCCGACGTCGCCAAGTACCTCCTTGCCGGAGCTGATGTGGTCATGACCGCCTCGGCGCTGCTGCGCCACGGACCCCAGTACGCGACCGTACTGCTCGACGGGTTGGCCGCGTGGATGACGCGCAAGGGCTTCACCCTCGACGAGCTGCGCGGCATGCTGTCGGTACCAGCGGACACCGAACCGGCGGAGTACGAGCGCGCCGGATATGTCACCGGACTGAGAACCGCCAACGTCCGTGCCTACAGGCCTTGGTGAGGCTCGTGCGGGTCGTGACCTGGCAGGTTGAAACTGGAGGTTAAGCCACGTCGTGCGACGCGCTTGACGTGATAGGGTTGATTCGGAATTGTCAGTGGTTAAAGACAGTTCTAGTCGAGATCTCCATTCCACCCAACGTGGGATGGGTGGTCGGTGTTTGTCGTAGAACGCTGACCTCATCTCCTTTCCCCTGGGCCGTGTGTTTCGTAGGCGAGATCCGCGGATTACCAGAGCCGCAGCACCGATGACGGAGGTACAGGTATGCCCGCTGACGCCGGCTACAAGGAGGCTCGAGCGATCTCTGAGGCGGCTCGGGAGAAGGAGTGGAAGCTGCCGAGCTTCGGTAAGGGGTTGTACCTCGGTCATTTCCAGCCGGAGCTGATTTCCCCACAGCCTGTTCTTCCGGCCGCGGCTGTCGAGAAGGGAGAGCGGTTCCTGGCCGCCCTTGGCGCGTTCTTGCAGGCCGAGGTCGATCCGCAGGCGATCGAGTCCGAGCGGCGGATCCCCGATGAGGTGGTGACCGGGTTCAAGGAGCTTGGCGCGCTCGGTATGAAGGTGCCAGAGGAGTACGGGGGTCTGGGCCTTTCGCAGGTGTACTACAACCGCGCGTTGATGATGATCGGGACCTATCACTCCAGCCTCTCGACGCTGCTGTCGGCGCATCAGTCGATTGGGCTGGCGCAGCCGCTGCTGATGTTCGGCTCGGAGGAGCAGAAACGCGAGTGGCTGCCGAAGGTCTCCAGCACGCACCTGTCGGCGTTTGCGCTGACCGAGCCGGGCGTGGGCTCTGACCCCGCACGGGTGACTTGTACCGCGATCCCGACCGAGGATGGCGCGGGCTACGTGATCAACGGCCGTAAGCTGTGGACGACCAACGGGACCGTCGCCGACGTGCTGGTGGTGATGGCCAGGGTGCCCCGCAGCGAGGGTCACAAGGGCGGTATCACGGCGTTCATTGTTCCGAGTGGGACCGACGGCGTGGTCGTCGAGCATCGCATCGAGTTCATGGGGTTGCACGGGATTGAGAACTCCCAGACCCTGTACTCCGACGTCTACGTGCCGGCCGGGAACGTGATCGGCCGTGAGGGCATGGGGCTCAAGATTGCTCTGACCACGTTGAACACCGGCCGCCTGGCGTTGCCGGCGATCGGTGCGGGAGTCGGCAAGTGGGCGACGAAGATCGCCCGCGAGTTCGCGAGCGAACGCGTGCAGTGGGGCAAGCCGATCGGCGAGCACGACGAGCCCGCGCAGCGGATCGCGTTCATTGCCGCAACCGCTTACGCGCTGGAGGCGATGGTCGATGTGGCCAGCCGGCTGGCGGATGAGAAGCGCAACGACATACGGATTGAGGCCGCCCTGGCCAAGCTGTACGGATCGGAGATGGGCTGGCGGATCGTCGATCAGCTGGTGCAGGTGTGCGGCGGCCGTGGGTATGAGACCGTCCCGTCGCTGGTCGCCCGTGGCCTGCGCGGGGTCCCCATCGAGCAGGCGATGCGGGACATGCGCATCAATCGGATCTTCGAGGGCTCGACGGAGATCATGCATCTGCTGATCGCGCGCGAAGCCATGGACCAGCACCTGCACGTGGCCGGGGAGCTGTTGGAGGCCGACGTCCCGCTCGAGCGCAAGGCGAAGGCACTCGGTAAGGCGGGCGCGTTCTACGCTACCTGGTACCCCAAACTCGCTGTCGGCCGCGGCCAGGCGCCCAGGTCATATGCCGAGTACGGCGACCTTGCCGGCGAGATGCGGTTCATCGAGCGTGCCAGCCGTAAGCTCGCCCGCTCGACGTTCTACGCGATGGCGCGCTGGCAAGCCGGCACCGAGAACCACGGAGCCTTCCTGGGACGAATCGTGGACATCGGAGCCGAGTTGTTCGCGATGTCCGCGACCGTCGTCTTCACCCAGACGGGGATCGGGGAGCATCCCGAGCGCGCGACCGAGACCCGGGAGCTGGCCAAGGCCTTCTGCGGCCAGGCCCAGCTACGCACCGAGCGGTTGTTCCACGAGCTGTGGGACAACGCCGACGAGTCCAACCACCGCCTGGCGCTGGACGTCCTCAAGGGCCGACACGCCTGGCTGGAGGAGGGCATCATCGACCCGTCGGTCGGCGACGGGCCGATGGTTCCACCGCCCGAGACCGACGCGGGGACTGCGTCCCCCAAGGCCGCCGCGGTGACGAACGGGTCTGTCTCATGAGCGTCCTGCATGAGACTCCGCTGACGATCCACGGCATCGAAGAGCTGAAGGCCCACGCTGGCGAGGACCTGGGGGTGAGCAGCTGGCACGATGTCACTCAGGCCGACGTTGACGCGTTCGCCGACCTGACCGGAGACCGCCAGTGGATCCATATTGATCCCGCGCGGGCGCGCGAGACGCCGTTCGGCGGGACCATCGCCCACGGCTATTACACGCTGTCGCTGGCTCCACGGTTCCTCGAGGAGCTGCTGCGCGTCGACGGGATGGGCTTCATGCTCAACTACGGTCTCAACAAGTTGCGCTTCCCGGCGGCGCTGCCGGTGGGCGATCGCGTCCGCATGCACCTCCGCCTCGGCGCGGTCGACGACGTGTCGGGAGGCGTCATGGTGACCTCCGAGGTGAGCTTCGAGCGCGAAGGTGGCGATAAGCCCGTCTGCGTGGCGGAGACCCTGATGTTGGCCCTCCCGACCTGAGGGCTGGAGGGCGGCACGTGACGAGCGTCGTGATCACTTCGGCGGCCCGGACCGCTATCGGCTCCTTCGGACGCAGCCTGCGTGACGTCCCGCCAACCGAGCTCGGCGCCACTGTCGCGCGCGAAGCCATCGAACGCGCGGGCCTCGAGCCTGAGCAGGTCGAGCAGGTGGTGTTCGGCAACGTCATCCATACCTCCCCTGAGGACATGTATATGGCCCGGGTCGTGGGCATGGGCGCCGGCATCCCCAAGGAGGCGCCCGCCTTCACCGTCAACCGCCTGTGTGGCAGCGGCGTGCAGGCGATCGTCTCCGCCGCCCAGGCGATCCAGACTGGTGACGCCGACGTGGCACTCGCAGGTGGTGCCGAGTCAATGAGCAGGGGCGCCTACTGGATGGAGAACGCACGCTGGGGGGCGCGAATCGGCGATGCGTCGCTCGTTGACGCGGTTGTCGGGTGCCTCACCGATCCCTTCCATCAGATCCACATGGGGGTAACGGCCGAGAACGTGGCCGAGTCCCACGGCATTTCACGCGAGGCACAGGACGAGTTCGCGCTCGAGTCCCATCGCCGCGCTCAGGTGGCGATTGACGCGGGGCGGTTCGACGAGGAGGTCGTGCCGATCGAGGTCAAGGCACGCAATAAGAGTGGCGAGTTCAGGGTTGATGAGCACCTTCGGCGCGATGCCACCCTGGAGATGTTTGCCAAGCTCAAGCCGGCTTTCAAGAAGGACGGCACAGTGACGGCTGGCAATGCCTCTGGGGTCAACGACGCCGCCGCCGCGGTCGTGGTCATGTCGTCAAGCCGGGCGCAGGAGCTGGGCGCGCCGGTGCGGGCCCGCATTCTCTCCTACGCGGTGTGCGGCGTGGAGCCCCGGACGATGGGCATCGGCCCCGTCCCCGCCGTGCTCAAGGCACTCGAGCGGGCCGGCCGGACGGTTGACGACGTGGACGTGATCGAGCTCAACGAGGCGTTTGCCGCCCAGTCGCTGGCGGTCCTCAAGGATCTCGACCTCGACCCCGCGAAGGTCAACCCCAACGGCGGAGCGATCGCCCTCGGCCACCCGATCGCTGCCACGGGCGCGATCCTCATCACCAAGATCCTGGGCGAGATGGAGCGCGAGAACCACAAGCTGGGGCTGGTTAGCCTCTGCATCGGCGGCGGCCAGGGCATTGCGATGCTGCTCGAGCGCGACTGACAACGGCGCTTACGGCGAAGGATCGCCAGGCCCGGGCCCCGACGGCCCCACACGAAGCAACTCGAGTGACGCGCAGGAGTGGATCGCGACATAACGGCGACCTAACGGCGTTACGCTGCGGTGACAGCGGCCCCGCTACAAGGTGCATCGATGGAGATGCGCCACCGCATGACCTGCGCGGTAGGAATGAGCCCACTGGCGCTGGCGGCGTTGGCCTGCTCTGCGATCGTGTTGGGAGGATGTGGCTCGTCAGGCGACACGGGCACCGGGTCGCAATCGAGCGGAGTCTCCGCTGGAATCAAGTTCGCGGACTGCATGCGCGCGCACGGGGTTCCAAACTTCCCCGACCCCGGTCCGAGTCGCGAGATCCCGATCTCGCGGTCGCCGGCGTTCCAGGCGGCCCAGAAGTCGTGTCAGCATCTACTGGGCGGCGGTCTGGGCTCAGGACCCCCATCGCCGCAGGCGCGTGCGCAGCTGCTGCAGATCTCGGAGTGCATGCGCCGGCACGGCGTCTCGGAGTTCCCTGACCCGCGGGCGGGAACGCCACCGTCCACCCTGACCGGCTACAGCCTGATCCTCGGTACGGGCGGGTACATCCTCGCGGTCCCGAGCTCGGTCGATCCGAGCTCGCCGCGGTTCAGGCAGGCCGCGACCGCATGCAACTTCGGGCCGCGGCAGTCGAGCCGGCGCTCCCGTATCGCGCGCGACGCGGGAGCAGTCGCTGCACCGGCCCGTTGGGTCTAACGTCCCAGCCGACGGCGCGCGGGCGCGACCGGGCCACGCTGGATGTCGCCGCGCAGCTGTTGGGTCTCAGGGAGGCTTTGGAGCTTCTGGAGGGCATGCTTCTCGATCTGACGGATTCGCTCGCGGGTCACGTTGAACCGGCGTCCGATCTCATCGAGGGTGCTCGAATGCTGACCGTTGAGCCCGTAGCGAAGTTCGAGGACGCGTCGCTCGCGGTAGCTGAGGCAGCCCAGTGCCTCGTACAGCGCTGTCGTTGTGATCGCCCCCACGGCGAGGTCGTAGGGGGACTCGCTGCCTTCGTCGGCGATCAGCTGGCCGAGCTCCGATCCTTCGTCGTCGCCGATCGGCTTCTCGAGCGAGATCGGTGCTCTCGTCGAGTGCTTGATCGACGCGACCTTCTCGGGGGTGATCCCGGCGAGATCGGCGATCTCCTCGGCACTTGGGTTGCGACCCAGCGAAGTGCTGAGCTTGCGTTCGGCCCGGGCGATCTTGTTGACCTGCTCGACGATGTGAACCGGTATGCGGATCGTACGCGAGGTATCCGCGAGCCCTCGGGCGACGGCCTGGCGGATCCACCAGGTGGCGTAGGTCGAGAACTTGAAGCCCCTGCGGTAGTCGAACTTCTCGACCGCGCGGACCAGACCGATGGTGCCTTCCTGGATCAGATCGAGAAACGGCAGCCCCTGGTTGCGGTAGTTCTTCGCGATTGAGACGACGAGACGCAAGTTGGACTCGATCATCTTCTGTTTGGCGGCGACGTCGCCACCCTCGATTCGCCTCGCGAGGGCGACCTCCTCGGCGCCGGTCAGCAGCCGGACCTTGCCGATGTCCTTGAAGAACAGCTGCAGCGCGTCGGTGGTCATGTCCGGCTTGAGATCCAACGGCGTCTTGCGACGCGCGCGTGTGTCGGGCGCGCGCTGGACGCTCGCGCTGGTCATGGTGGCTGGGTCGATCTCCTCGACCAGTTCGATCTCGCAGCCCTCGAGCGTCGCGTGCAAAGCCTCGACATCGGCGTCATCGAGGTCGAGTTCGGTCGTGGCGTTCCAGATCTCGGCGTGGGTGAGCACCCCGACCTGACGGCCACGAGCAATCAGACCCTTGACCTCGTCACATTCCCGCAGCTCAGCTACCAACATCGCTCGCCCTCAGGCCTTCAACAGGTAGGGGCGAAGCCACCAAGTCGGTGGAGTGACGCCGATAGAAGCAGCGGCCGACTGGCCGCAGCGCCAGCACCACGAGTGACAGTACTCCGATCCCAGGCGACCGTGGGCGATCGCGATCTGGGCCCGGCCTCTACGTCGTCAGCAACGCGCCGGCATTGTCTCGGCGATCCGCAGCTGGGTCGATGTTGACCGTGGTCGCCGCCGCCAACCGGGAGGCTGACTCGGGATCGTGCGAGGGCAGGTAGACGGTCGGGTGCTGCCCGCAGTGCGTCAGGATCGTCTTCATCGTCGCGACATGCACCTTGATGTCCGGTGCGACCGCATCGGCCCGGAGTGAGTGCAGTTGTTCGAGTGAGTCGGTCGCGTCACCGGCGAGCATCACGTGGTTGCCGGCGTCATCGACGCAGATCACGGAGATGTGACCGGGAGTGTGCCCGGGGGTGTCGACCGCGACGATGCGCCCGTCATCGCTGAGCGCCCGGCTCCGCGCAAACGCGCCGAAAGGACCGCCGTCGAGCGTGAACGGCTCGGGAGCGAACCCCGCGGGCAGCGGCTGGCGGAGCACGCGACGCATCACTCGCGCCATCGGCGAGGCGACGAATCGCAACTCCGCCTCGTTGACCAGGACTCGGCCGCGGGTATGGACCAGCCCGTCCATGTGGTCGCCGTGGGCGTGGGTCAGCACGACCTCGGACACGTCATCGAGGTCCAGGCCCGCCGCGGCCATCGCCGCGGGGAGCTCTTGATCCTGTCGCACATGCATCTGCGCGAACGGCACATTCCGCGCCGCGGCGGTGTCGCCGGTGTCGACCAGTCGGAGAACGCCGTCGTGCTCGATCGCCCAGCAGTGGATCGGCAGCGGCTCCGAGAAGGCGCCCGGCAGGAACAGGTCCAGCTGCCGGCGCACGCCATGACGGGGGAACAGGAAGCCGTGCTTGACGCTGACGGTGCCTGTCGTGAGTGCGTGAATCTTCATGATCGTCTGTCCTTTGGGGTGGGGGATGTGTTCTCGTCGGTGCGGGGTGGTGCGAAACCGGCCAGGATCAGTTCGACGACGCCGTCGGCGAGGCGCTCGTCGATCGGACCGCCGGTGACCAGCAGGCGGTAGAAGAGGGCGCCGCCGAGCACATCGAGCGCGAGCTCGAGATCGAGGCCGGGCCGAAGATCGCCCCGGCGGACACCGCGCTCGAGGACCACGCTCAACGCCGCGCGCCGACCGGCCAGGAACTCATCGCGGACGGTGCTCGCCAGCTCGGGGTTGCGGCGCGTCTCCTCGAGGACCGCGGGCATCAGCCGGGCCGCCAGCGAACCGCTGTAGAGCTCAACCGCCTGGCGCATCAACGCCAGCAGGTCAGCGCGAGTGGACCCGGTATCGGGGATCGCGATCTCGCTCACCAACGTCGCGATCGCGTCGCTGACCAGCGCATCCTTCGAGCGATAGCGACGGTAGATCGTCGCCTTCCCGACACCCGCTCGGTCAGCGACGTCATCCATCCGGAGGTCGCGGACCCCTCGCTCGGCCATCAGCTGCAACGTCGCCGTCAGGATCGCGCGATCCGCCCGTGTCTCTCTCGGCCGACCGATCGCCCGCGGACGTGAAGGATCGCTCGACATCGCACTCCACCTCCGATCGCGTCAGTTGACTCTAATTACGGAACTGACGAGTTCCGTAACAGCAGCGTAGCATAGTTTCGAAACCCGTGAGTCTCGTTAGCAGGCGCCTGCCTGCTTGCCGCCCTCGCCGCCCTGCTCGGTCCCCACGCGCGGCCCGGAGATGGCCGGGAGCGATGGTCCGCCGGCCTCCGCTAAACCCGTGGTTTCCCACCGATGAGAACTCTCTTTCCCCGGTTTGCAGGGTAACTTTGCCACCTAAGATGGGCCGCGTGGCCCATCTGGTGCTGATCGAAGACGAGCCCGGTATCGCCGACTTCATGGTGCGCGGGCTCACCCTCGCCGGGTATGAGGTCGAGGCGGCGGCCGACGGGGAGGCGGGCCTCGAGCTCGCGCTCAGCGACCGGGTCGACCTCGTCGTTCTGGACCTGATGCTCCCGCGCATGAGCGGGGCCGAGGTGTTGTCCGCGCTTGCCGAGCAACGGCCCGGGCTGCCGCTGATCGTTGTCACTGCCCGGGGAGAGCTCGAGGATCGGGTGGGCGGGCTGAAGGCGGGCGCGGTCGACTATCTCGTCAAGCCGTTTGCGATGGATGAGTTGGAGGCGCGCATCGATGCCCAGTTGCGCGCCTCACGACAAACGCCGGACACGACACTGCGCGGCGCGGGTCTCACCGTCGACCTCATCACCCGGCGCGTCACGCACGACGGCCACGTCGTGCGTCTCAGCGCCACCGAGTTCGAGTTGCTCGTGTACTTCCTGCACAACATCGGCCGCGTGCTCAGTCGCGAACAGATCCTTCGCGGGGTGTGGGGCTACGACCACGACCCGGGGACGAATGTCGTCGATGTCTACGTCGGTTACCTGCGCCGCAAGCTCTCGGGTCCCGACCGCCGTCCCGTGACGATCACCGCGCTGAGACTCCGCGGCTACCGGCTCGAGGACATCGCGTGATCCGCCGCGCCAGCCTGCGCTGGCGCCTGGTGGCGTGGGTCGTGGCGGTCACGCTGGTCGGCTTCGCCATCGTCTTCGTCGTCGTCTACCAGCAGACCGGTGATCAGTTGCGGGCCCGGATCGAGGACGATGCCCGGGCCGACCTCGCCCAGCTCAGCCAAACGGTGCAGACGCTGAGGCCTGGCTCCTCGAGCCGGCTGCTGACCGACCTGCGCCGCTACCTG
Source organism: uncultured Actinomycetota bacterium (assembly GCA_963850325.1). Lineage (GTDB taxonomy): Bacteria > Actinomycetota > Thermoleophilia > Solirubrobacterales > Solirubrobacteraceae > Palsa-465. The sequence goes on along the minus strand of CAWKLB010000024.1, from coordinate 65,901 downwards.
AGCGCTCAGCCGTACAACGGGCGGGCGTCACTGATGTTCGCCGTCGTCGCCGGCGCCGGAACCGCCAGCAACCACCCGGAGCTGTTCGGCGCCGACGGTCCCGACGGGGGTGAGACCCTCGCCCAGCAGGACCATGAGGACGTCCTCGGCGATGCTGTGCTGAAGGGCCCCATCGGTCTGCGCACGGCGATGGTGCCCGACGTCGGCCAGGTCCGGCTCGACGAGCGCCTGGTCACCGCCGCGGGACAGCAGGTGCGCCTCGGCGCCGGTGAGGCGCTGGCGAGCGTCAGGAGCGCGCAGCACGCCATCGCGCGCTCTTTCCTCATCGCCGGCGCGCTGGCCCTGGCGCTCATCCTCGTCGCTTCGTACCTCGTTGGCGTCTCGGTGTCGCGGCCCCTCAGGCGCATGGCTCGCGTCGCCGAGCGCGTGGACCATGGCGATCTGCATCCGCGCATGAAGGCCGACCCGGCCAGCCATGAAGTCTGGGTCCTGGCCAACGCCTTCAATCACATGCTCGATCGGCTGGCCGCAGCGTTTCGTCAGCAGCGCGACTTCGTCGCCGACGCGTCGCACGAGCTGCGCACCCCGCTGGCGGTCATCGCCGGCCAACTCGACGTCCTCGCTCGCTACAAGGATCCCTCGGCCGACGATGTCGCGCACGTGCAGCGCATCGTCGCCGGCGAGGTCGGCCGCACCACGCGGCTGGTCGAGGACATGCTGCTGCTCGCTCGCTCTGAGCAGCGCGAATTTGCCAGCCGGCGCCCGATCGACCTGCCCACGTTCGTCGAGGAGCTGTGGAGCACCTCGACCCTCGGGGTCAACCGCCGGTTGGAGCTCGGCTCGGTCCCGAGCGGTGAGGTCGACGCCGACCCCGACCGGCTCGCCCAGGCGTTACGGAACATCATCGACAACGCGATCGGTCACACCGCGGAACCGGATGGTCACATCGCGCTGCACACCGAGGCACTGCCCGGAGGTCGCGTGCGCTTCACCGTCACCGACGACGGCCCTGGCATTCCCGCCGAAGAGCGCACCCGCATCTTCGAGCGCTTTCATCGCACCGACGAGGCCCGGGACCGCCGCGCCGGCGGGGCGGGGCTCGGCCTGGCCATCGTGCAGGCCATCGCCGAGGCCCACAACGGAGAGGTCCGCGCTGTCGAGCCCGACGGGTCCGGAGCCCGCATCGAGCTGGAGATTGATCGCTTCGTTGCCGCGCCCCGGCCAGGCGCGCTGGCGGTGCGGGCAGACCACGGCCCGCGCCGGCGAACGGCCGGCGCGGGGTCCGAGCGTCGCACCTGAGGGCCGGAGCCGTCGGATCCCGGCCCGGGGTCGTCAGCCATGAAGGCACTCTCACCCTTGTCTTAGCGCTTCATTACAGGACGCGCAGACGATCCATCTCCAAGCATGCGGACCCATAGTCCCCCAACACGCGCGAGTGGGGCCCAGCGCGTCACCGACGCGGTGCAGGCGCGCGACGCTGGGCTGCAGCTGGCCCGCCGGGCGCAGCGCTGGATCGTTGCGTTGGCGGTGGGCGCGGCGAGCGCCCTCGCTGCCATCACCGCCCACGCCTACCACGCCCGCACGCCGTCGGCAGTGACAAGCGCTGCACCCGCTCAGCGGCCGGGTGATGACAGCAGCGCCAGCCCGGGCTCGACGGTTCCCGCCGCCGCGGTCCAGCCTCCCGCGGCCGCGCCGACATCCGCCGCCTCCACGGCCGTCGCCCCGGTGGTGTCCGGCGGGTCCTGAGGCGCCATGGTCGTCGCTGCGGCCCCCAGCTCCTATTGGTTCATCACGCGCGCGACCGGCGCGATGGGCCTGGTGCTCCTGACGGCCAGCGTCGCGCTCGGCGTCGCCAGCGTGCGCCGGATGGAGCTCGGCCATCGGCGTTTCGTGGTCGAGGCGCTGCATCGCAGCGTGTCACTGCTCGCGGTGGTGTTCGTGGTGCTCCACGTGCTCACGACGCTGCTCGACGGGTTCGCGCCCATTCGCGTCCTGGATGTCGTCATCCCGTTTCGCTCCGCCTACCGACCCGTCTGGCTGGGCCTCGGGACGGTCGGCTTTGACCTCTTGGCGGCGGTGACGATCACGAGCCTCATGCGTCACCGTGTCGGCTACCGGGGGTGGCGCGCGACGCACTGGCTGGTCTATGCCAGCTGGCCGCTCGCCCTCGTCCACAGTTATGGAACGGGCACCGACCCGAAGGCCCACTGGATGCTCCTGCTGACGAGCCTATGCGTGGTCGTCGTGCTCGCGGCGGTCATCGCGCGAGTGAGCGCCGGGTGGCCGGCGCATCTGGCCGTGCGCCTGTCGGCGCTCGGGGCTGCGGCGGTCTTTCCGCTCGGGTTGGTGGCATGGCTGCTGCCGGGGCCGCTGGCCTCCGGCTGGGCCGTGCGGGCGGGAACGCCCGCCGCTCTGCTGGCTTCGGCTCGCGCTTCCACGACAGTGTCCGGTCACGGCGCGGCATCAGCCTCCCGCGGCGTCGCGGGGCAGCGCCCGCCCACGGTGTCGGCGAGGTTCAGGGGACGGGTGCGCCAGCAGCAGCTCGGTCCGGGGGCCGCGGTCGTCGACATCTCACTCGTCGTCGACGACCCGAGCCTGCGGTTCATCCACATCCGCATCGAGGGTCAGGCCATCCCCGGCGGGGGCGTCACCATGAGCGACAGCCAGGTGTCGGCCGGGCCGGCGTCCAGCCCAGACCGCTACTCCGGCCGCGTCACCGCTCTCGCCGGCGCCACCATCCAGGCGAGCGCCGCCGATGCCACCGGCGCCACCGTCGCCATCGCCGCCGAGCTCCAGAGCCAGGCACGGGACGGGTCGGCCTCCGGGATCCTCACCGCGCGCCCCGGCTCTTCGCCGTGAACATCCCCGCGGCGGTTGCGGCACACTGCGGAGGGCCGAGTCGCGGCAAACCCGGATGACGCGGGCCCTGCACGGTGCTGGAGTGCAGCCAGGATGACCGCCGCCGACCTCCCTGTGCCGTCCGCCGCGTCGGTGTTGGTCGTGGAGGACGAGCCGTCGATCGCCGACCCATTCGCCCGCGCCCTGCGGCGCGGCGGGTTCCGCCCCACGGTCGCACGCACCGGGGCCGAGGCCCTCCGGGCGGTCCTCGAGCTGGCCCCCGACGTCGTCCTGCTCGACCTGGCGTTGCCTGACGCCGATGGGCGCGACGTCTGCCGCCAGATCCGCGCCGGCTCCGACGTGCCGATCATCATCGTCACCGCGAGCGGGTCGGTCACCGACCGAGTGGTCGGGCTCGAGCTCGGCGCCGACGACTACGTGGTCAAACCGTTTGCCGTTGGGGAGGTGATCGCTCGCATCCGAGCCGTGTTGCGCCGCGGACGGGGGGCCCGGCCCGTGGGCCAGCAGCTGGTGGTCGGAGAGCTCACCATCGATCGGGCGGCCCGCCGGGCGTTCATCGCCGATGTCGAGCTCGATCTGACACGCAAGGAGTTCGATCTCCTCGACCGCCTGGCTCGCGACCCCGGGCACGTGGTGACGCGCGAGACGCTCATGTCAGACGTGTGGGACGAGAACTGGTTCGGCTCCACCAAGACGCTTGACGTCCACGTCAGCTGGCTGCGGCGCAAGCTGGGGGACGACCCACTTGCTCCCCGCTACATCCACACCGTCCGCGGCGTCGGGTTTCGGCTCGGCGAGCGTAACGGGAGGCAGCCGTAAGCCTGCGCACTCGTCTGATCCTCGCCTTGGGCTATGTGCTGTTGCTGGCCATCGTCGCCTTCGGCGTGCCCCTGGCCATCAACCTGAGCGCTCGGGTCAACGCCGAGGTGCGCACCCAGGCCCGCGCGCAGGCCGATCTCGTCGCGGCCACCGCTGCCGACGTGCTCGCCGCCGGGAGCCGTCCCGAGCTGGCGACGCTCGCGCGCAGCGGCGCCGCATCGATCCGAGGCCGCATCCTCATCACCGATGCCCGGGGCACCGTGCTGGCCGACAGCAACGGCCCCGCTCAGATCGGCACGAGCTACGCCAGTCGTCCCGAGGTCCGGGCCGCGCTCCGCGGTCGACAGGCCCAGGTCCAGCGCTATTCCCGGACGCTCGAGACGACGATCCTGGCCACCGCGGCGCCGATCATCCACGACGGGCGGCCCGCCGGCGCGGTGCGTGTCACCCAGGGTGTGGCGGCGGTTCAGGCCGCGGTGCGGCGCGCCGAGCTGGGCCTCGGCTTCATCGCGGCGATCGTGCTGGCCGTCGGGCTCGCGGCGGGCATCATCATCGCCCGCCAGATTGCCGGACCCGTCCAGCGTTTGCAGCGTGTGGCGCGTCGCGTCGCCGGGGGAGATCTCAAGGCGCGGGCCGCGCTCGAGGGCAGCCTCGAGCAGCGCTCCCTGGCGGGCTCGTTCAATGAGATGACGGAACGGATCTCGCGCCTCCTCGACGCACAACGCCAGTTTGTGGCCGACGCTTCGCATCAGCTGCGCACGCCCCTCACCGGTCTGCGCCTGCGGCTGGAGGAGGCCCGCGCCGAGGTCGGGACCGACACCGCCGAGCGCGACTTGGCCGCAGGCATCGCCGAGGTTGACCGCCTCTCGGCCACCGTTGATCAGCTGCTCGTCCTCAGCCGCGCCGGCGAGCGGCGTCTGGAGGGAGCCTGGGTCGACCTGGATGATGTGGCCGCCACCACGGTTCAGCGCTGGTCCCATTACGCGCGAGAGCGCGGAATCACGCTCGAGCATCGACGCGCCTCGGCGGCCGGAGTCGTGTGGGCGGCTCGCAGCGACCTGGAGCGCATCCTCGACGCACTCATGGAGAACGCCATCCACTACTCGCCCGCCCACACCACGGTGGACGTATCGAGTTTTCCCGGGCGCATCGAGGTCAGCGACCGAGGTGCCGGCATCGCCGATGATGAGCGCGAACTGGTCTTCGAGCGCTTCCGGCGCGGACGCGCCGGCCGTCTCGGCCCGCCGGGGAGCGGGCTCGGCCTTTCCATGGCGCGTGAGGTCGCGCGCGCCTGGGACGGCGGGATCCGGATCTCCGCGCGCGACGGTGGAGGGACCACCGTCAGCGTCGTCCTACCAACGTCGGCCCGGCCCGAGGTGCCCGAGCCTTCCCCAGGCGTTTTGCCGGCACTTAACCGGTCCGCGCGTAGCGTGTCCGGCCCATGACCAGGCGATCGGTGGCCACGGCGGCTGCGGCGGTGCTGGGTATCGTCCTCAGTGCGGCGCTGGCCTGGGCGGCCAGCCAGCTCGCGGGCCAGCGGGTGGGGCTCTCCGCTGAGCCCCTCTCGGTCGCGACTGGGCTGGCGCCCCATGTTCACTCGACGCCGGCCCCGGCGTCGACCAAGCGGGGCGACGATCGCTCGAGCACCGTTCGGCGGGGACGCCCCCCCGTCCCCAGCACGAGCTCCGCCCAGAGCCCTCCACGCTCGGCCACCGCACCCCCACCGCCCACAACGAGCCCAGCGGCGCCGACGACCCCATCGCGCTCCTTCACGACAGCAGCGGCGACACCGCCGTCCTCGCGCCCCGCCCGCGACGGGGGTTCCTTAGCCCCGTCCGGGGCCGGGACCGCGCGCCGTCCCGGCCATCAGGGCGACGGCGGCGACCGGCACGACGACTGAGTTGGTCACGGGTAGATGTGGTCCCCGGTCACCGCATCGCGGATCACGATTGCGGCGCTCGGGCATGCCTCCGCGGCCGCCAGAAGCAGATCGTCGGGACCGGTCCCGACGACGTGGGCGACGTCATCGAGGACGAACACCTCGGGGGCGACGTCGACGCAGTCCCCGTGGGCGGCGCAGGCCGCTTCGTCGATCATCACGGTCAGGGTCATGGGGTTCCTTTCTCGATAAGAGCTCGTGCCGCCGGTAGACCTCGAGAGCGGTTGACGAGCAGGACGGCGACCGCCCGCCTCCCGCGGGAGAAGGTTGCGGTGAAGTCGCGCGCCTCCGGGTCACCGTCGATCGCGACGGCGTCGTCGGGACGCGCGCGCCCCAGGTACTGGATGCGGATGCCGTACTGGTCGCTCCAGAACCCCGCGGGAGCCGAGGCACCTGGATCGAGGCCGAGCATCGCCCGGGCGGCACGGGCACCCTGGCGCGCCGCCGCCTCCCAGTGCGAGCCGGCAGTCCAGCGCCCGGAGTCCGCGTCGAAGCTGGCCGCGACGTCGCCGGCGGCGAATACGTCTTCGGCCCTGGTGCGCCCGCAAGCGTCCGCGGGCACTCCGGCGCTGCAGGTGAGGCCCGTGCCGCTCAGCCATCCTGTTTCGGGGTCAACGCCGACGCCCACCACCACGTGATCCACGGCGATCCGGCGACCGTCGGAGAGCTCCAGTCCGGTGATGGCACCGTTGCCCGACACCGCTCGTAGCGTTCGCCCGGTGAGCACCTCGACCCCCTCGGCCCGATGCAGGTGGGCGAACCATGCCCCCAGGTGCGGTCCCAGAACGGCCGCGAGCGGTTGTGACCCGGCTTCCACCATTGTCACGGCGCACCCGCGGAGGCGGGCCGTCGCCGCCACTTCCTGGCCGATGAAGCCGGCGCCGATCACGGCCAGCCGCTCGGTACGGCCGAGCGCGTCGCGCAGCGCCCGGCTGTCGTCGACCGTTCGCAGGACCGAGACGTTGCCCCGGCCGGTGAGGGCCGGGAGGCGGCGTGCACGTCCGCCCGTGGCGATGAGCAGCCGGTCGTAGCGCAGCTCCGCGCCGTCGGCCAGGACGAGCGCGTGCTCGGCCGTGCGCAGGCCGGCAGCGCCCACGCCGAGTAGGAGCTCGATGTCGTGGGCCGCGTACCAGTCGCGGGGGCGCAGGGCCAGCGACGGCTCGTCGCGCGTGCCGGTGAGCAGCTGCTTGGAGAGAGGAGGGCGATCGTACGGCGGGTGCGGTTCGGCGCACACCATGCGGATCGCGCCGGAGTAACCCTCCCGCCGCAGCGTCTCAGCGCAGCGCTGAGCGGCGAGGCCACCTCCGGCGAGGACGATGTGCTGGGGAGCGGAGCGGTGTGTCATGACGCCAAGGGTGGCGCTTGCGAGTAAAGCCATCGCTGGGTCCGGCTAAGAACCGCGTTGGCTTTGCCAAAGCTTTGCCGTCGGTTGACCGGCCTCTGAACCAACGGGCGCCACAGTGGGCGTCCCACGACCCGGAGGCTTGACGACGATGCGCACACGACACACTCGAATCGCAGCCGCAACTGCCGCCCTGGCCGCCGGAGTGCTGGCGGCGATGTCGCTGCAGCCCGGCGCGCACGCCACTCCGACACTGGCCGCGCGAAACCCGGCCGTCGAGGTGCGCACCGAGGTCATCCACCGCACCGTCCACGTCTCCGGCGGGGGACGCCACGGCTCCTCTCCTGCCCGTGGCCCTGCGGGTTCCGTCGGGCTGGTCACCCCGGCTGTGTCTCACGGCGGCACGACGCGGGCCAGCGGGTCGCACACCGGGGCAGCTCAGCCACACCCCGCTTCGACGGTGGCGACCCGGGCCAGCCCCGGACACGCGAGCCCTGGCCAACCGGCCCCGGCGGCGCATCCCGTGACCACACGGACCAGCCCCGGACACGCCGGCGCCGCGCCGACCACCTCGGCCCCGCGTCCGGTCGCCACCCGGCCCTCTCCGGGACACTCCGGCACCGGTTCGTCGGCCTCGGCCGGGGCGCCCGTCTCGACGCACACCAGCGGATCGCGCCACGGCGACGATGGCGGACAGGGACGCGGCGATGACTGAGCATGCCGCCATCCTGCCGCGGCTCGAGCGATCTCGCCGCAGCCCTGACCGGTTGACAGTTGCGCTCCTGACCCTGGCTGCCTTTCTCGTCGTGTTCGCCCTTCTGGCCACGCGACTGCAGGCGACTCCAGCGTCGACGTTCGCGCCATCGCCGCGCGTGGTTGTGCTGCGGCGCGTCTATCGAACCACAATCGTCGATGACGGCGGTCCGGTCGGGCGCGGCGGCGCGGCGGCGGTCTCAGTGTCGACATCGGGAACCGCGCCCACGACAGCGCCGACGGCACCGGCCACGACCCGCACGTCCGGGCATCCATGAGTCACGAACTCGACTACACGTTCGCCGCGATGGGCAGCGAGGTCCGTCTGTTGATCGAGCCACCGCTGCTACCGGGCGTGCCACCCGCGCTCGAGGCCGCCGACCGGGAGCGAGCGTTCGTTTGGGACTTCGCTCGCCGTCTGTCGCGTTTTCTCCCCGATAGCGAGCTCTCGGTGTTCAACCGGGACCCGCGCCCGGTCGTTCCCGCGTCTCGGCTCCTGCGCGCCGCCGTCGGCGCCGGGGTGTGGGCGGCGCGACGCAGCAACGGTCTCGTCGACCCGACACTCGGCGGCGCGCTCGAGGCGGCGGGGTACGTGACCTCGATGGCCGACCGAACCCCGGCGTCGCTGGCTGATGCTCTGGCCTGGGCACCGGCGCGCCGCGCGGCGGCGCCCGGAGCCGCTTCGCGGTGGGCTGAGATCGTGGTCGACGACGAGGCCGGCGTCATCGCGCGGCCGGTGAGCACCAGCTTCGACACCGGGGGCACCGGTAAGGGCCTGTGCGCCGACGCGGTCGCTCGCCGGCTTGGCGCCTATAGCCGCTACCTCATCGACTGCGGCGGTGACATCGCGGTCGGCGGCATCGGGGCGCAGGTGCGGCCCTTCGCCGTCGACATCGAGCATCCGCACACCGGATCGCGAATCGGGACGGTCCTCATGCGCGCGGGTGGCATCGCCACGTCCGGCCTCAACGTGCGCATCTGGCGCGACCCGGACGGTGGCTACAGCCACCACCTGCTCGACCCCAGTACCGGGAGGCCGGCGTGGACGGGTCTCGTGGGCGCTACCGCCCTCAGTCCCGGCGGTGCCCTGGAGGCTGAGACCCTCTCCAAGATGGCCCTCTTGAGTGGGCCCGACGGGGCGCGCGAGGTGCTCGCCGAGCACGGCGGGGTCATCGTTCACGACGACGGGGCGGTCGAGATCGTCGGGCCGCTTGACTGCCTGATCGGCGCAAGCGCGTCGGCCGCCGCGTTCGCCGCATGACCGCCGCCGATCCCACCCACTACATCTGGTGGCTGGTCAGCCGCGCGTCGGGGATCGTGGCGGTGACGCTCGTCTCGATCTCGGTTCTCATCGGACTGGCGATGGCCGCCAAGCTGGTGCCGCCACGCCGCAAGCGCGCCGTCGTCGCCCTCCACGAGCAGGTGGCGGTTGCCGCCCTGGTCGCAATCGCCGTGCACGGTGGCTCACTGCTGGGCGACGGGTGGCTGCGCCCGGGACTGGCCGGGATCACGATCCCGTTCGTTCTGCGCTACCGCCCGGCGTTCACCGGCGCGGGCATCATCGCCGGTTATCTGGCCGTCCTGCTCGGTCCGACGTTCCACCTGCGACGCCGCATCGGCGCACGCACGTGGCGCCACCTGCATCGTCTGACGCCGCTCGTATGGATGCTCGCCACCGTACACACCCTGGGCTCGGGGTCCGATGCCTCGTCGCTGTGGCTGCGTGGCGTCGTGCTCCTGCCGGTGGCACCCATCGTCTACCTCCTCACCGTCCGCGCGTTCAACGGGCGTCGGCGGCGCGCGAGTCAGCGCTCCCCCGGGCGGCCGCGCGTCGCGCCGCTGCCGGTTCCGGTCGACGAGGCCGGGTGATCGCCCCGGACATCGCGGTTAGGGCGCGGCCACGAGGACCGCCAAGCCGCGCCGGTCACCGGCAGCGCGCATCCGGCCCAGCCCGTCGCGCGCTCCCTTGAGGTAGCGGTCCAGGAACGCGATGGTGACACGCTCGACGATCGTGAGCTGTGGCTGCTGGATCGTGTACGGGGGGAGGTGCGGCGCGCCGATCAACTGCAGGAGGTACTTGGGGCGACGGGCGACGTCGAAGAACGCATAGGTGTTGCGCGGGTTATTGATGGTGTCCGCGGTGCCCTGAGTCGCGAGCAGTGGCGGTCCTGGCAGCACCGAGCCGCTACCGGGTAGCTGCGCACCCGAGAGGATCACCGCTGCGTGGACGCGAGGGTCGCGGTAGAACCGGTCGTAGGCCACCGCCAGCGCTGTCTCGCCGCCGTCGGATTGCCCACTGACTGCGATGCGCTGGGGGGTGATCATGCCCCGCAGGAGCGTGCCCGCCGCGTGGTTGGCGGCCAGCATGCCCGAGATTACGACGCTCATGTCCCGCGGCTGGTTGACGAGGTCGGATTCGTCAGGTCCCCCGGGAGCATGGGCATTCTCCAAGGGGAACACCGGTGCGGCGACGACGTAGCCCGCTCGCGCCCACGCCCGGAGCAGCCGGAAGTACGTTGCGGGGGTGACCGCGAAGCCGTGACCGAAGATGATGAGCGGAAACGGTCCGGCGGCGCGATCGGGCGGCGCGTCGGCCACGTCGACCCGGCCGGCGGGGCCCTGAGCCGGGTAGCGGATGACCGTGGTCAGGGTGCGCGGCCCCGGCGGCTGGCCCGGCACCGAGACCGTGCGGGTGTGATCGACGAAGGTCAGTTGCTCCTTGCCGACGGCGAAGGGCGGCCCGGGGGGTGGCGGGTGCGGGCCGGCCGGTGGCGGGTGCGGGCCGGCTGGGGATCCTGCGCTCAATCCGGCGGCCCCCAGTCCGGTGAGCGCACAGACCGCCGCGATCGTCACCGCGGCGCGGCTCACCTGAGATAGACGGCGAAGAAGTCCCGGTCGTCCGGCGTCAGGTAGCGCTGTGGGGAGCGGTCCATGCCGGGCAGCAGGTTGGCCGCTCCGGCGGCGCCGGGGGAGCGGTAGGTGATGAAGCTCGGCCAATAGGTATTGATGTCAAGCTCCATCGCCCGGATCGCCCCGGCGTGCTGCAGGATCGAGGCCAGCGAGCCGACGGTCTGGTCATTGGCAACCGCATAGATGAGGTTGCCGTGGGCGTCCACCCCGACGCCAGACCGCCACACGCGAACGGCGTTGCCGAGGGTGGCGCCCCATTCGGGTCCGTCGCTGAGGTTTGCGTTCAGCTGCCCGCCCGCGACGATCAGCGGAAGATTCTGGCGGGCGTAGGCCACGCCGGGTCCGGCGGATGGGCCGCCGGGCCACGCGATGATGTCGATGCGGCCGTCCTGGTAGCGGACGATCGTCGCCATCCCATGGCGCATGGGGGCGTAGGTGTGTCCGTTGCTGGCGAAGCCGCCCCCCGAATCGCTGAGCTTGAACGCGCTGTTGAAGGTCGCCACCAAGCGGCTGCGCGTGCTGACTGGAACCTCCATCGGTCCCCGCGACGGGAGCGACACCGCCGGTTCAGCGCGACCTGGATAGAGCTGGGTGCTCGTCTCGGTGCTGTCGATCCACGCAACCCCGGCGACCATCTGCGGATAGTTCGGGTCGGGGCGATAGCTGGTCACCAGCACGGGTGGGCGTCTCACCCCACCCGAGAAGGTCGCGCGCCACACACCCTCTCCCGGCAGCGCAGGCATGATGACCGGTGCGATCGGCGGCGGCCGGTAGGCGGGGGCCGAAGCGACTCGTGAGGGCGCTCCGCCGGCGGCTGTCTGCGCCCCGGGCTGGCGGGGCAGGGCACGCAGTGCCGGGCCGCCGGTGGACGGCGCATTGAGCGAGTAGTAGGTCGACTCGACCGCGTTGACGAGGCCCCGGGCCCCGTTATCGCGGAGCCACTCGACGCTTCGGATCGAGAGGCTGGTGTCCGACGGCTGCAGCGCCATCAGCAGATAGGACACGACCGCGGGCAGCACTGACAGCAGCGCGGCCACGGCGATGACGCGTCGGACCCGGCGCGGACGGGACCGGCGCGGACGGGACCGTCGCCGACGTGACGCCGGCGCAGATCTGGCGGCGCTCGTCGGCGTGTGCAGCGGTCCGGCACTCGTCCTCACTGACACGTGCGCATCATGACAGGCACCGCAGCCTGACGAACTAAAAAGTGGCTGAGAACATACTCATCCACCGTTCGGCAGGTGAGAGGCTGTACCTGGTGAAATGGTGACAGAGGGCGTCATAGTGACGGTGAGAACGTCCTTATCTACCGTGAGTGTGAGCTGAGAACTTGCTCATACCACCATCAGGTTGAGTTGAGGCGCCAAACCCATCATGCCGTTGATGCAGCCCGTCGAGCCCGGGCCGGCACGCGCGCGCCGGCTGTCTGACCGCGCACACCTGACTCCGGCCACAGCGCTCGCGCGTGGCGCCGCGCCTGAGCCCGACGTCAGGCCGGCGCTCCGGCGGCGCGGCCGCGCGGAGGCGCTGATCGCACTGGCTCGCCCGCGCCAATGGGTCAAGAACGCGCTCGTCATCGGCGCGCCGTGCGCGGCGGGTGCCCTGGGCTATGACGACGTGCCCGTGCGCGTGCTCGTCACCTGCGCCGCCTTCTGCCTGCTCTCTGCCGGGATCTACGCCCTCAACGACGTCCGGGATCGTCACGAGGACCGCAGTCATCCGCGCAAATGGCGCCGCCCGGTCGCCGCCGGGGATCTGACGCCCAAGGAGGCGGTCGCGCATGGACTGGCCTGGATCCTATGCGGGCTGGTTCTCTGTGCGGCGGTGGCCCCCGCCGTCGCGCTCGCAGGCCTCGGCTACGTCGCCCTCACCATCAGCTACAGCTGGGTGTGGCGCCACATCCCGATCCTGGATCTCGTCGCCCTGGCCGGCGGATTCGTCCTGCGCGCGGTCGCCGGGGGGTTGGCGGCTCCCGTGGGTCTGTCGCGCTGGTTCGTCCTCGTCGTCACGTGCGGCGCGGTCTTCGTGGCTGCCGGCAAGCGCCTGGCCGAGCTGGGCCGCCCCCGGCGTGGCACCCGGCCTGCGCGGCGTGTCCTGCGCCGCTACACGAGGGAGGGACTGCGCCGGGTGCTGGCACTCGCCGGGTCGGGCGCCCTGTTCGCCTACTCGGTCTGGGCGTTCGAGCTGCCCGACGTCGACGGAATCCCCTGGCGCCCGCTGACCGTGATCCCGTTCGCCGTGTGCCTGCTGCGCTATGGAACGCTCGTACAGGCCGGCGTGGGCGAGGCCCCCGAGGAGATCCTCACCGCCGATCGCACCATCGCGCTCGCCGGCGTGACCTGGCTGCTGCTGTTCGTCATGAGCGTCAATGCAGCTGGCTGATCACGCCACCGTCGCCGGCTCCGAGCCATCGGTGACGCCGCGCCGCGCCGTGGTCAGTGGATGGGGCCGGATCCGGCCGGCTGCGGTGTCATCCGTGCGGCCCGTCGACGTGATGGCGGCGCGTCGCGTCTTACCCGAGCTGTCCACCGGCCTGGGCGGCTGGGGGCGCGGAGCCATCTCCCGCGGTATGGGTCGCAGTTATGGGGACGCGGCGCAGCGCGACGGCGGCGTTGTCATCGACACCAGCGCGCTGACCGCCTTCGAGCTGGATGGGGAGCGCGGGTGCGTGCGGGCGCAAGGGGGTGTGACGCTGGGCCGGCTGCTCGCGGTGCTCGAGCGGGCCGGGTGGGTCCTGCCCGTCGTCCCCGGCACGCAGCACGTGAGCGTCGGCGGCGCGATCGCCGCGGACATCCACGGCAAGAATCACGCGGCCGCCGGGACCTTCGGTGCGCATGTCGAGGCGGTTGACCTGTTGACCGCCGGTGGCGAGCTGCGCGAGCTCACGGTGGACCATGACCCCGATGTCCTGCAGGCCACCATCGGGGGAATGGGCCTGACCGGGGTGATCGTGTCGGCCTTGATCAGGCTCAAGCCGCTCCCGGGCCCGCTGCTGTCGGTGGACACCGACCGCGTGACGTCCCTCGACGACGCTCTGGCTCTTCTCGACGGTCCCGGGGGCGAGTACAGGGTGGCGTGGCTCGACCTGCTGGGGCCCTCCCCGCTACGCGGGATCGTCACCCGCGCCGCACACGTCGACGCGGATCCACGCGCGGTGCGCCGGCCAGCTGCGACCACCGTGAACGGCCGCCTCAGCGTTCCCGGCCACTGGCCCGATGGGCTGCTGCGCCCCGGCCTGGTGCGCGCCTACAACGCCTACCGATTCCGCCGCACCCCGCGGCGCCGGACCGCCGCGCCAGAGTCCTACGGTGCCCACATGTTCCCCCTCGACGGGCTGGAGGCCTGGCCGCGTCTGTACGGGTCCGCGGGCCTCGTGCAATACCAGTTCGTCGTTCCCAAGGGCCGTGAGGACGTCCTTCCTCGGGTCATCGGTCGGTTGCGCGGCTCGGCGGTGCCCTGCTACCTCGCCGTCCTCAAGGACTTCGGCCCGGCCGCGGAAGCGCCGTTGTCCTTCCCCCTCGCGGGCTGGACGCTCGCGCTCGACATGCCCGGCGATGCTCCCGGCCTCGGGGCAATGCTCGACACCTTTGACGAATGGGTGGTCGAGGCCGGCGGGCGCGTCTATCTGGCCAAGGACGGTCGGGTGCGACCAGACGTGCTCGCCGCCATGTATCCCCGTGCCGGGGAGTGGCGCGCGATCCGTGACCGCATCGATCCCGGCGGCGTGTGGTCCTCGGACCTCGGCGTGCGTACCGGACTTGTGGATGGTCCGCCGTGAGGACCGTTCGGCCGGCCGCTGACCCCACCGTGGCCCTGGTGTCGGCCGGTGCCCGCCGGGTCCTGCTGGTCGGCGGCAGTTCGGAGATCGGCCTGGCCATCGTGTGCCGTCTTGCCGCCGACGGTCCCGTTGCGGTCTGGCTCCTCGGCCGGGATCGCTCCCGCCTGGAGGCGGCCGAGCGGCTGCTCGCAGACAAGGATGGCGTGACCTCCGCGGGCCTCGTCGTCGTTGACGCGGACGATTGTGATTCCCACGAGCAGGCCGTCGCGTCGTCGTTTGCGGCGGCGGGCGGGTTCGACGTCGTTGTCGTCGCCGTCGGGCGGCTGGGCGGACAGGCCGCGCTCGATGCCGATCCGCGCGAGAGCGTGGAGGTCATGCGCGTCACCTTCCTCGGCGCCGGCTCGCTGATGCTGCACTGTCTGCGACGGCTGCGCGAGTTGGGCGGCGGGACGCTGATCGTGCTGTCGTCCGTTGCCGCCGAGCGGCCCCGCGCCGCCAACCCCGTCTACGGAGCCGCCAAGGCGGGCCTGGACGCGCTGGCCCAGGGTCTCGCCGACGCAGCCATCGGCACCGGAGTGCGCGTCCTCGTCGTCCGGCCCGGCTTCGTGCGGACGCGGATGACGGCTGGACTCCCTGTCGCTCCGATGGCGGTGACGCCTGAGACGGTGGCCGATGCGACGGTCGGGGCCCTGGCTCGAGGTGCGCACACCGTCTGGGTTCCAGGGCGGCTTCGCTACATATTTGCGGTGCTGCGGCATCTGCCGCGGTCGGTGTTCCGGAGGCTCGCGCTGTGAACGACCGCTTCCTCCGGACCGATGTGCTCATTGCTGCGGCGATCGCCGTTGTCGTGCTCATCGCCACGCCCGGACTGTTCGTGGCGGCGATGGTGGGCCTCGCGGCGCTTGCCCTGTTGGCCGTCACCGCGGCGGCCGAGCGCCGGCGAGCGCAGGCCCGGGCGCGTTCGCGTCGGGAGGTCGACCGCCAGCGCAGGCGCGCCCGCTAATGGAAGTGATGGTGGTGGTGAAACAGCGCCTGCGCCCCAGTCCAGGCGCCAAAGTCCGGGATCAAGATCGCTGCCAGCACCAGCCCCAGCGCCACCGCCGTGGCCACTGACAGCCAGCGCGCCCCGCTCCCCGGGATGGGTCGGCTTGCCGGCGGTTCGGCAGGGCCGCCGAATCCCGGGACCAGCGAGCGCAGCTCGTTGAGCTCGGCCCGCGTCCGTCGCGAGACACGGTCAAAGCGCGCCAACTCGGGGAGGTGCCCGGCGATGTGGATCGCGGTGACCACGACCCAGCAGATGAAGCTCACCTTATGCGCCAGTACCAGGGGCCCGCGGCTCGACGGCCCGATGAGCAGGAGGGCAACGCCGGTGGCGAACACGATCGCCGTCAGTCCGACCAGCGCCGGCCCGAGCACCCGCAGCGCGGCCGGCGGCGGTCCTTTGCGACGGTAGGGCGGGTCGGCGGTGTAGTACCGCATGAATCGGTAGGTGGTGCTGCCCATCTTCAGCGCCACCGGGCCGATGAGCACCAGTCCCAGGAACAGGTGCCACCACAGCAACCGCCCGATGAAGACGATCGTCACCCCCAGGGCGGCGAGCAGCACGATCAACAATCCGCCCGTCACCACGGTCAACCGTTCATTGCCCTCGGTACCCCCGGACATGAGCGAGCGCCGGCGGGTTGCCGGCACTCTCTGGGCCGAGCGGAGATGCGCCTGCGCATCGCTGCCAGGGTCCTGAACCTGACTGTTCATCGCACCGGAGTCTGGGCGGGCCCGCTAAGAGGTCACTAACCCATCGATGAGAACCCTCTTTTTCCAGACAGCGGCCACGCCGCCGGGGCGTGAGATAGTGCAGCGCCAATGGAGCCAGGCGAAGCCATATCGGCCGACGAGCGGGGAGGCTCACCCGGGCGACGCCGGAGTGCGCGCGTCCTGCTGTGGGCGGCGGTCGTCCTGGCGGTCGTGGCGGTGGCGCTGTCGTACCTGGGCCGCGCGGTGCTGCGCCCCGGCCCGTTCGCCGACCGGGCGGTCGCCGCACTGAAGGACCCAGCGGTCCAGGCCGACGTCGCGGATCATGTGACGGACGCCGTCACGGGGATCGGCGGGGGGGATCTTGTGGCGGTGCGGCCTCTGGTGCGTTCGGTAGGGGGCGGGATCGTCGGGGGCCAGGCGTTCGCGGCGCTGTTTCGCAGAGCGATCCTCCAGGCGCACGACGCCGTGGTCCGTCGAGGCGACGGCCGGTTGCTCATCACGGTCGGCGATCTCGGGGTGCTCGTCCAAGGCGTCCTTGAACGGCTCGCACCCACCGCGGCACGGAGGATCGGGGCTGAGCGGGCCTCGACGCTGTTCACGCTGCGTCCCGGCGGCGCCGTGATCGACGTCGTACGGGCGGCCAGAGCGGTCTACTCGGCCTCGTGGTTGCTGGCTGTGCTCGGGGCCCTCGCGGCGGGCGGCGCGCTGCTTCTCTCCGAGGACAGGCGGCGCACGGCGTGGCGACTGGGGATCGGTCTGCTCATGGGCGGCGTGGCGCTGATCGTGCTGGTGACGCTGGGGCGGGAGGTCGCCGTGCAGGCCGCCCCGGCGGGCCGGGGGCCCGCAGTCGGTGCCGTGTGGACGGCGTTCCTGGGTGGCCTGCGGGTCCAGGCGCTGTTCCTGGCGGGCACGGGCGCGATCGTGGCCGGCGCCGCCTCGGGACAGCTCGGCCGAGCCGGCGGTGGGGCGTGGCGAGCGGGTGCGTGGCTGGTGCGGCCGGCAGGAGGAGCATCACCGCCGCCATCGCTTGTCGGCGCGATCGGCCTTATCGCGCTCGGCGTCCTCATTCTGCTCGAACCCCGCACGATGCTCGCTGCCGTCGCGCTGCTGATCGGCCTCTACGTCTTGTATCGAGGGGTGGCGGCTGCCGCGATGGCAGCCACAGCCGGAACCGGGAACCTCACCCGAGTGCCCGTGTCGGTGAGACGCGTGGCGGGCCGGGCGCCGGCGGCGGTCGCGGCAGCGGTGGTCGCGGTCGCGGCCGTGACCATCGTCACCGGCGGCGGAGATGAAGCGCCGGCCGCCACGCCGCTGACGTGCAACGGGTTCGTCGCACTGTGTAACCGCCCCCTGAACGACGTCGCCCTGGCGGCGACGCATAACTCGATGGCCTCGGTGACTCTCCCGCGCTGGCTGTTCGGCCAGCAGGACGGCACGATCAGCGACCAGCTCGACCAGGGCATCCACGGCCTTCTGATCGACACCTACTACGGCTTCGCCGTCCGCGGCGGCGTGCGCACCGATCTCGACGCGCTCCCCAAGCGCAATCTCGCCGAGGAGCAGATCGGCGCCCCGGCGGTTGAAGCGGCGCTGCGGATCCGATCGCGATTGCCGGCGGGCACCGGAGGCGAACGAGCGATCTTCCTGTGCCACGGCTTCTGCGAGATCGGCTCGGTCACGCTCGCCTCGGCCCTGGCTGACCTGCGGTCGTTCCTTGTGTCACACCCCGGCGAGGTCGTGGTCGTCATCAACCAGGACGAAGGCGTGACTCCCACCGACATCGAGAGAGCGTTCGCGCAGGCGGGCCTCCTCGACCTCGTCTACCGGGGCCCGCTTGGACCGTTCCCGACCCTGCGTCAGATGATCGACTCCAACCAGCGGCTCGTGGTCATGGCCGAGAACGATGCGGGTGACATCGCGTGGTACCACCTCGCGTACGCGCACGCGTTGCAGGAGACGCCGTTCCGGTTCACCGGCGCCACTCAGTTGACCGACCCCGCAAAGCTCGCCGCCAGCTGCCGGGCTCACCGGGGGCTGAGCTCGGCGCCACTGTTCCTGCTCAACCACTGGGTCGACACGTCGCCCACGCCGCGTCCGTCGCTGGCCACCGTCGTCAACGCGCGAGCCGCGCTGCTCCAGCGAGCACAGACGTGTCAGCGTCTGCGCAGCCATCTTCCCAACCTGGTCGCGGTCGACTTCTATCGCCGAGGGGACGTGTTCGGAGTCGTCGACGCGCTCAACGGCGTGTCCCGATGAGCGGATCGAGCCGGTGACGGTGGTCAGGCCGCCTGACTACTGCTCGTTCTCGTCCGCTTCGTCGGAATCATCCTCGAAGGGCGGGAGCTCGCCGGCGATCAGCCGGCCGTGCTCGGCGTCCCAGTCGACCGGCGCGAGGAGCAGCGCTTTGAGTACGGCGATGTCGTCCTCGAGGACGAGGACATCGTCGCGCAGCTGCTCGCAAGCCTCGTCGTCAAGCTCCGCGGCGCGTGTCTCGAGCTGGTGCGCGATGTATGCGAGCGTTCCGCTCGACTCGCTCATCAGCCAACGCAGCCGCCGGAGCAGGTCGCCGGCCTCCAACTCGACGGGTCGTTGAAGGTTCGGCCACCCGGGGGGCGGGAGCTGGGGCTGCTGGCGCTTGTGGACGGTGAGGTGAATGTCAACGGCGGTCACGTCGTCGGCGCCGAACTCCTGACGGGCCTTCTCCCACACGACGGCGAGTCCATCGGCAGCGTCGCGACGAGCCAGTGCAGGCGGGCGGGCCTGTGACCGCGAGGCCGGTACGGGACTGTCAATGCCGGCGGACGGTGGGATCGCCGCCTCAGCGGCCTGGATGAGCTGATACCCGCGTGGGCGGCTCATCCCCCAGCGGTCGCGCAGGTAGGCCTCGAACGTCTCGTGGGTGGCGCGGTAGAGCCATGTGTCGCGAATCTCAGCCAACGCGTTTCCGACGGCGAGGTCGGTGTCGAGACCGCGTCGCACGATTGCCTCCAGCTTGTTGAGGTGCTCGACCTCGGCGCGGGACCGGCTGTTCTCAGGATTGGGGGTGCTCATCAGGGTGATGTCTCGTTAGGCCGTGCGCCCGGGCGTCACGCGGCCCGGGGCGATTTGCTCTTGCAGCAGTAGATATCACCCGTAAGGCAAAGAGTTACCGTCGCGGCGTCACGATTTACGCAACTCATAGGCGCCGGATCTGCCCGGGTGGCGCTCACACGGCGCCCGGCTCTTCGCGAAAGCCCTTGGCCGGCGGGGAGCGACGCTTTCGCGCCGCTCCCCTGTCAGGCGCTATCGGAAGGAGCCCCGCCCAAACGTCGGGCAGGGGTTGAACCGATCTCCGCTGTTGAAGTCCGAGATCGGGCGGCTGGTCGTGAAACCGGGCTCCGCGAACAGCACCCGGAGCAGCCCTCCGAACTCGGCGGTCGAGCTTCCCCCGAAGTGGTTGATCGTGCCCGGGATGAAGTTTCCGCCCTCCTGCCACACGCATCCCCGATCGCTGAACGCCGTGGTGAAGAACGGATAGAACTGTGCACCCATCGGTGGGTTCACGCAGTTTGCGCCGGTGTCCGGGTCACAGAACGGCGGGTTGAACTGCGCGTCTTCGCCCTCGATGGCCGGCAGGTCGGTCTCGAACGCCATCGTGGAGTAGTTGATCCTGCCGTTGTCCGTGGTCGGACTGGTGAAGCGCACCGGCGTCGGATGCAGCAGCCGGTCAATGACCGGGTTGGGGTTGGTGCGGTGTGAGCGCACAGCTGACACATCAGATCTGTGCGTCGTGTGGCTGCCCTACGCGCCCAGCACCTCCCAGGCCAGCGCGCGCCATGTGTTGGACTGTCCGGGGTCGGTGGCGTTCATGAGGACGGCGGTCCCGGCGGCGGTCGTGGGCGCGTTTTCCCGCTGGAGCCAGTAGCCGTCGACGTCCTGGGTGTTCAGGACGATCGACTGGATCGACTGTCCGGAGCCCGGGACCGGGGTATCGGCGTTGTTCCAGTTGTCGAACAGTCCGAACACCTGCGAGCCGGGCTTGGTCGTGGTCACATTGACGAACGGGGCGTTGTTCTGGTTGGTGAGGAGACTGTTCTGAGCCCACGCCGCGCCGGACTGGTCCGCCGCCGCGTTGTCCATGACCAGGATCTGGAAGTCGCCGACGGGCGGGCTGACGTTCTTGGTTGCCTGGCTGAACGTCGCCGTCGCGGTGATGTTCGTCTGGGCCGAGGGGTTGTCTGCCCACCACACCTCCAGGAAGCCGCCGGTTGAGGAGCTGGCGGCGTTGTTGCGTCCCAGCAGGTGCCAGACGAGGGGCGTTCCGGTGTTGGTGACCGCGGTGACCGTCGTGATGGTTCCCTGGTAGCTGGCCGAATCCATCGAGAACACCGCATAGACGACGGTGTTCGGCGGCGGGGAGAAGGCGGGCGATTTCGTGGACGTCACGTTGTTGAGGACGGCGGTGGGCGCCGGCGTGGACGGGTCGATCGTCGGTGAGCTCGGTGTGGCGCTCGTGTTCGTCACGGTCACGTCCACCGCGCCCGCCGTGGCGGTGTTGCCGCTCGTGTCGGTCGCAACCGCGCTCACCGCATACTGGCCGTTCGGGACCGCGGACGTGTTCCAGCTCGTCTGGTACGGGCCGCTGGTGACCGGTCCGCCCAGGTTGCTCGTCGCGTACGTCGTGAGGTTCGTGAGCTGGAACTGCACGCTCGCAACGGCGACGTTGTCTGTGGCGGAGGCCGCGACCGTCACCGGTCCCGAGACGGTCGCGCCGTCGGCCGGAGCCGTCATCTGGACGGTGGGTGGGGTCGTGTCCGACGTGCCGGTCGTCACCGACGCGGCAGCCGACTGAGCGCTCATATTGCCCGCGGCGTCGTAGGCGGCGACGGTGTAGGTGTAGCTGGTGCCGGGCGCCACCGTGGCGTCGGTGTAGCTGGTGCTGGTGACACCGGTCGCGAGCGGCGTCGCGCTGCCATTGCGGTAGATGTCATAGCCGGCGACGCCGACGTCGTCGGTGCTCGGACTCCAGCTCAGGTTGACATGGCTGGGATCAGGCGAGGTGGCGACGAGATGGGTGGGAGTGCTGGGTGGGGTGGTATCTGCCCCTCCCGGGGTGATCTCCAGCAGCGCGACGTTCCAGCGATCCGCGGTGGGAGCCGTGTCGTTGATCGAGACGGTCGTCCCTGCCGCCGCGGTCGGGCTCGTCTGGCTCTGGCTCCAGAACGTGTCACCACTTGACGCCAGCGTCTGAGACTGCAGGCTCTGGTTGGCGCCCACGGTGCGTGCGGTCGCGTTGTCCCAGTCGTCGCCGGCGGCCCATACCCATCCCCCGGCTGCGGTCGTCTTCACGGACGCCGCGGGGGCGCCGGTGGAGGCGCTGGCTCCCGCCGTCGCCCCGGCCGTGGCGGCGGTGTTCGCGCCGCTGAAGGCGACCACCTGGATCGCCGCGCTGTACTTCCCGGAGTGCGATGCGGTCACGGTCACGTTCTGCAACGCCGTCGGAGCGGCGGCGGTCCAGATCTCGGCCGTCCCGTATTGCGCGTTGGCCCGCTGGCGCAGCCGCCAGGTGAGCCCGCCTCCGGTGATGCCCGTAAAGGTCTGGCCTGCGGCGTGCGAGGGGCCGTCCGCGCTGACGAAGGCGACGAGAAGCTCATTGGCCTGGGAGGTGCTGAACGCCCCTGTGCTCACGCTGGAGCCGCCGGTCGCCGAACCGGAGGCCCGCGCCGCCACCGCGAGCCCGGCGGCCTGGGCGCTGCCCACGAACCAGGGACCCAGCGCAGCGCTGAGGCTCACCAGCGCAAGAGTAAGAAGGGCGACGGTGGACCGCCGCCGGGCGGACGAACGATGCATGGGGGTTCCTCGCGACCGGGGTGAGCTGGCCGGCGGCAGTCTATGGGGAAGTGCGGCGGCAGCGTCCATTCGAAACCGAACGTTCATCTTTCGCCATCACAGGCTTAGCTCCGCCAAACCTGGCCTGCTTGTATCCCGGGGGTGCGAGAGACGCCTGCGACTCCCGGGTCTCGGCGGCCGCGCATCGCTCTGCCGCTCATCCTCGGGTGCCTTGTCGTGCTGCTCTGCAGCGCGGGGGCGAGCGCAACCTTCGTGCTCGAGCAGGTGCACACCCTCCGTAGCGATCTGAGCCAGAACCGCGCGCTCAAGCTCGGGACGGGTGACCTGGCGGGAGCGGGCTGGGGCGATCCCGAGACGCTGCTACTGGTGGGCGACGACCAGCGGACGCTCACCGGCGCCTTCAAGCATTACAGCCACGCGGTGCTGCCGCACTCCAACGAGATGCTGCTGGTGCGGATCGACCCGAGCAAGCCCTACATCTCGATGATGTCAGTCCCCCGCGAGATGATGGTCACGATCCAGCCGCCCCATCAGGCGGCGATCACGACGCGGTTCAACTACGCCTACACCGCGGGCGGGATCAGCCTGCTGGTCTCCACGATCAAGCGGGTGCTGGGAGTGGCCGTGAACCACGTGATGGTGGTCACGTTCGGGCGCTTCCAACGCGCGGTCGACGAGATGGGGTGCGTGTACTCGACGGTCGATCGCCGCTACTACCACGTCAACGTTCCCGGCTCGGACCAGTACCAGCAGATCAACCTACAGCCTGGCTACCAGGACATGTGTGGCTCGCAGGCGCTGCAGTTCGTCTCCTACCGCCACGACGACACATCACTTGTGCGCGACGCGCGCGACCAGAGCTTCCTGCTCGACGTCAAGCGCCAGTACGGCGGCACCCTGTCGGACAACGTCGGCAGGTTCGAGCGCATCTTCGGGCAGGCGGTCCAGACCGACCCGGGGCTGCAGTCGACGTCCCAGCTGCTCAACCTCATCGGCACCCTGATCTCCTCCTCGGGACGGTCCGTACGACAGGTCCCCTTCCGGGTCGACCTGACGCCGACCGACCCCGCGGCGATCGCCTGCGAGTGCGTCACCGCGTCGCCACAGCAGATCTCCGCGAGCGTGCACGCATTTCTCCATGGCGCCGGGGTGATCCCCCGGGGCAGCACCGCGGCCGCGGCGCATTCGGTGCACAGCCGGAAGGCGGATGCCCGGCTGCCATTGGCGCCCGTCGGGGCATCCGGGCTGGCCGCGGCCCGGAGGGCGGCGGAGCGGCTGCAGTTCCCCTACGAGTATCCGCACGTCCAGGACCGAGCCGGCAGCGCGATCCCGGTGTCTCTGCGCAACTACATCATTCACGCGCCCGGGCGCGTGAGGTACCCGATCTACGTGGCGGTGTTCGCCGCGGGAGGACTGGGCCAGTACTACGACGTGCAGGGCACCACCTGGACCGGGGCCCCGATCCTGCGCAACCCCCAGCAGACGGTGCGGATCGGCGGCCGCTCCTACGAGCTCTTCTACAGCGGCCAGCACCTTGACGTGGTCGCGTGGCTGCAGCACGGCGCCGCCTACTGGGTCCGCAACACGCTCAACGACTCGATGCCCAACGGCGAGCTGCTGGCGATCGCCGAGCAGACCGCGCCGCTTGCCGTCACCCGGGCAGCTGCGTCCGGCCGCCCGGGCTCGCGCGTGTCGCTCACGGCCGCCGCCCGGCCGCGCCGCGCCGCCACGCCGGCGGAACATGCCGACACCACCCAGACCCTCGGCCTGCTCGGAGCGGTGGTCGGGGTCATCATGCTGCCGTTCCTGGCCATCATCTGGCTGACCCGCCGGCGCGAGATCAGGCGCCTCAGGAAGCGGCTGGACGCCGGTGCGCGCCGCCGGGCCGAGCTGCTCGCCGCGCTCAGTCCCGGTCGGTCCCCACCCGGATGAACATGCGCCCGCCCAGGTCGAGGCCCACGACCGACCCGCAGGGGGCACGGGTGAAGAACCCCCGCTGGCCCCGGAGCGCGCCACGGGTGATGACGTACTCATCGGCGTCCCCGGGGAGGAGCCCGACGTCGAAGGGCGCGTGGTCCGGCGGCAGGTCCTCGTCGGTGGCCGCTCGGAGATCAGGTCGCATCAGGGCCGCGAGCCACAGCCGGGCGCCGTCGGCGCCGATCGTGACCGTCATGACGTCGTTCGCGTAGCTGCCGAGGATCTCGCGGGTGCGGACCTCGTCGTAGGGGAGCGGCTCGGGGTCGCGGTCAGTCACGCCCAGATAGGTCTCGAGCGCCCAGCGCACGACCGTCTGGTTGAAGGCCAGGCCGTCGGGCCCCGCGTTGGCCAGCGAGACGACCGCGAACGCGTGGTCGGGCGCCATCAGCAGCTCGGCGAACTGGCCGTTGGCCGTGCCGCCGTGCCCGGCGGTGCGGACCCCGTCGATGTCGCGCAGGAACCAGCCGAGGCCGATGGCGTCGCCGAGCGTGCTGCCCCGCAGGCCGACCGTCGGCTCGCGCATCTGCGCCAGCACGTCCCGTGGCAGGACAAGGCCGCTGCCGTTGACGTATCCGTCGCCGAGATGGAAGGCGGCCCAGCGCAGCTGATCGGCCACCGAGGATGCGATGCCGCCGCCCGGATTGTCGCCGCGCGCCCGGCGCCACAGCCGCGCGACGTGCATCCGGTCGTCCTGGCCGAGGTTGTGCCCCACGGAGAACCGCCGGGTCATGATGTCGTCGCGGGCGAAGAAGCTGTGAGCCAGCCCCAGAGGCTCGAACAACAGGGCGGCGACGGCCCGCTCGTAGCTCATCCCCGTCACCTTCTCCAGGATCCGCCCGGCCATGTTGAAGCCCGCCTGGCTGTACGACGCCCGCGTGCCGGGCGGCGCGATCTGCTCGAGTTCGCCGAGCCTGCCCACATAGCAGGCCAGGGCGTCATCGCCCTCGCCGGTGTCCGCGATCAGCCCCCAGTCCAGGCCGGAGGTGTGGTTGAGCAGGTTCAGCACGGTGATGTCGGCCGTCGCCTGCGCGTCGGCGAGCCGGAGTTCGGGCAGGTAGTTGCGCACCGGCGCGGTCAGCTCGACCTGGCCGTCGGCAACCAGGCACATCAGCGCGGTGGCGGTGTAGGTCTTGGTCACCGAACCGAGCAGGAACGCCGTGTCCCGGTCGACACGAACCGGGTTCTCGAGGCTCGTCACGCCGTGGCATGCGTAGACCTCGCGTCCATGGGTCCACACGCCGACGGCGACGCCGGGCATCCGGACCTCCTCGGCGGCGGCAGCGACGAGCTCGGAGAGCGCGTCGTCTCGCATGTCTCTTCGCATTCTCATGACCCTCAGTGCTCGCTGGCCGCGCCGTTCCCCGCCGGCCGGTAGGTGAGCAGGAACACGCCGTCCTCGAGCGATGTGGAGTCAACCAAGCGAAGCGGCTTGAGCGCGCTCGTCTCGCCGAACAGGCGGGTGCCCTTGCCCAGCACGACCGGAAAGACCATGAGCCGCAGCTCGTCGACGAGGTCGAGGTCGAGCAGCGACTGGACGAGCTGGGCGCTCCCGGCGATGAGGATGTCCCCGTCGTAGCGGTCCTTGAGTGCCGTGACCGCGGCGCCGAGGTCGCCGTCGAGCACGCTGGTGTTCTCCCACTCCGGATCCCGGAGTGTGGTGGACGCCACGAACTTCGGCATCGCGTTCATCTTGTCGCCGAAGACGCCGGTGCCCTCGATGGACGGCCACGCCTTGGCGAAGCCCTCATACGTGACGCGCCCGAGCAGCTGGGCATCGCTGGCCATGAGCTCGTCAAACTTGAACTGGTTGCCGGCCTGGCCGCCGCCGGTGGCCCAGCCGCCGCGCTCGTACTCGCTGGGGTCTCCGGGCGCCTGGATGACGCCGTCCACGGACACGAACTCGGTGACCACTACTCGTCCCATCTCACTCTCCCGTGCTTTGAATCGCTCTGAGTGTCAGGGAGGAGCCGTGGGTTGACCAGGGCCAATCACAGGCGACGTGATGGGACCAATCCGGCGTCAGCCGATCGCCTGAGCCAGCAGCTGCGCACCTGTGGTGATCTCCGACTCGGTGGGCAGTGCGTAGCCAAGGAGGAGTGCCGGCGGCCATTGGCGCTCGGACATGCAGTTGCGGTGCAGCTCATGCACGCCCACGCCGAGCTCTCCGGCGTGCAGGGCCACGGCGTGCTCGTCGCATCTCGCCGGCAACCAGGCGATGACGTGCAAGCCAGCGGCGACGCCGCTTAGCCGCAGCTCGGGGGCGTGCTCGGCAAGCGTGCCGATGAGTCGCTCGCGCTTGGCTCGATAGCGGCGGCGCATCGCCCGGAGGTGGCGGTCCAATCCGCCGTCCTCCACCAGCGTGGCGAGCGCGACCTGGTCGATGGTCGGCGGCTGGGCGGCGCTCACGCGGAACTCCTGCTCGACATCGCCGAGCAGGCGCGCGGGCGCAACGATCCAGCCGATCCGCAGCGCCGGGGCCAGGGTCTTGCTCACGGTCCCCACGTAGGCCACGCGATCGGGAGCGAGCCCCTGGAGCGCGGCCACCGGGTCGCGGTCATAGCGGTACTCGGCGTCGTAGTCGTCCTCCAGGATGATCGCGTTGCGCTCGCGCGCCCAGGCGATCAGCGCGTCTCGCCGGCCCGGCGAGAGGACCACGCCGGTCGGGTACTGGTGCGCCGCGGTCACCATCACCGCGTCGACGTCCTGGGCCGCCACCTCCGAGACGATCACGCCCTCCTCGTCCACCCGCACCGGCACCGGCTCCAGGCCGGCGCGCACGACGGTCCGCTGCTGCCAGCGCCAGCCGGGGTCCTCGATGGCGACGCGGCGGGCCCCCCGCCGGCGCAAGGCGGCCAGCACGGCGAGCAGGCCGTGGGAGACCCCGCAGGAGATCACGACCTGGTCGGCGTCGGCCACGACCGCGCGCGCCCGCCGCAGGTAGGCGGCGACGGCGACGCGGAGCTCGGGCGCCCCGCGGTGCGGCGCGTAGGTCAGGCGTGTGTCGGGCAGGTCACGCAGCGCCCGGACCACCGCGGCCTGCCAGCGGCGGCGGGGGAAGGCGTGAAAGTCGGCCTGTCCGGGGCGCAGGTCATAGCGAAACGGGGTGAGATGGCGGGGCCCGGACGTGCTCTGTCGCCCCCACGGTGCCGGGAGCGTGGCCACGCGCGTACCGGAGCCCCGCTTGGCCGCGAGGTATCCCTCCGCCGCCAGCTGGGAGTAGCTGTCCACCACCACGCCGCGCGACACGCCGAGCTCCTGGGCCAGCACGCGGCTGGGCGGAAGCAGCGAACCGGGGACCAGCCGGCCGGAGCGGATCGCGTCGCGCAGCACCTCCTCGAGCTGGTGTCGAAGCGGGGATCCTGATACGAGATCGATCTGGAGGTCCACAGCGAGCGGGCGGCGCGACGGCGAGCGCGCGGTTCAGACGAAGGATGGCGCTGCGGAGACTACGACGGGACACCGCGGCCGCGGTGGCGCATCGAGAGGATCCGGCAATCAATGGATTCTCGATTGAGATTGTGTACTTTAAGGAAGAGGCATCCATGGCCGATCGCGCTGCTCGTCATCTGGCAGCTCACGCACGTCCTGAACCGTGTGTCCGATACCAAGCTGCCGCCCCCGACCGAGGTCGTCCATGAGGCCTACACGCTGATCACCACGAACTCGGCCGCCTTCGGGACGCTCCAGCACGCGCTGCTGGTGTCGCTCGGCCGGATGGCGATGGGATTCGCGCTCGGTAGATCATGACCCGCACAAAGCTAACCGACTTGGTGGACAAAGCGCGACGCCGCGTCCGGGCAACCCGGGTGGGGGGTGGGCGGGGTGAGGTGGCGCGCGCCGAGGACCGCGACCAGGGTGGCCAGGCCGCCGGCCACCCCGGCGAAAGCGAACACCGCCCCCGGACCTGCGCCCTGGGCCAGCACCCCGGCGACGCCCGCGCCGGCGGCGGCGCCCGCCAAGGACGAGGTGACCAGCCAGGAGAAGGCCTCGGTCTCGGTCCCCCCGGGCGCGAAGCGGTCGACCATGGCGTAGATGCCGGCTCCCGTCGGGGCGATGGTCGCTCCGGCCAGTAGGATGATCGTCCCCATGACCGGCAGGCTGCCGGTGCCGGCCAGCAGCGCTCCGTGCGTGAGGGCGAGCGCTCCGAGGAGGGCCGGGAGGTGCCGTCCGCTCTCGAACCGGGCGCCCAGGCGCGTGACGACGAAGCCGCCGATCAACGACCCGGCGCCCCACAGCCCCAGCAGCGGGGCGGCCGCGGCGGCGCCGGCGATGTGCGTGGCGCTGGCGGTGACCCCGACCTCGGTGGCCCCGAACACCACCCCGGTGCCCAGATCCGCCATCACCAGGACGCGGATCGCGGGGGCGCGCAGCGATCCCGCGCGGGAACGGGGCGCGGCGGCGTCCGGGCGCCAGGCCCGCGACACGCGGCGGGTCGCGAAGGCGATGGTGCCGGCGATCATGATCAGGCCGCACACGACGAGCGCGGCGCCCGTGGACCAGACCGCGCCGAGCCCGAGGGCCAGCGGGGGGCCGAACACGAACGTCACCTCAAGCAGCGTGGACTCGAGCGCGAACAGCGCCGGGAGCTCGGACGGGCTGGAGACGATCGCCGGCAGCAGCGTCCGTACGCACGCCTCGAGCGGGGGCGTGGCCAGCCCGGCGGCTCCG
Organism: uncultured Actinomycetota bacterium; assembly: GCA_963850325.1. Classification (GTDB taxonomy): domain Bacteria; phylum Actinomycetota; class Thermoleophilia; order Solirubrobacterales; family Solirubrobacteraceae; genus Palsa-465. Next base: position 37,272 of record CAWKLB010000024.1, on the reverse strand, counting down.
GCCAGCGCGATCAGCAGCGCGGGCGGGCTGTCAGCGGGCAGCAGCCCGGTGACGATGAGGGCCAGCGCGGTGAGCGTCGCGCCGGCGAGCAGGGCGCGAGTCTGCCCGCGGCGATCGACCAGTCGCCCGAGCACCGGCGAGGCCAGCGCACCGCAGATCGCGTAGGCGCTGCAGGCGACCCCGGCGACGGCGAAGGACGCGGTCAGCTGGTGGACGTGGACGAGGATGGCGATGCTCAGCATCGCCAACGGCAGACGAGCCAGGATGGAGCTGGCCAGGAGCGCCCGACCGTCGGGGCCGGCGAGGAGGCGGGATGTACGTTGCGTGGTCATGGGCAGCAACGTACGCCCGGATCGGACCGGCGATAAGGTCCATTTCAGCGCTCGGTGAGTGGTCCACTTTTCCCCCCACACCCCACCCCCCCATTATTCTTCTCCTCCGCCTCGGCGTGTGGGCGTCGTACCCGACGCGGGCCGGGTGATAGCCCCAGGCCGGGTTGACGTTAGTGTTTAGTGTCGACCGCGTCGACGAACTTCGGAGTGAGCGCCGTGTCGTGCTTGCCGGGGCAGACTGCCCCTTGAAGTTGTTGTAGTCCTCGACGGCGATCTGCGAACAGCTCCCGTTGTCCTCGAGTGTGGGAGCGATGTTGTACTCAACGGTGTTGCCGGTGCTGCTGCCGCCGTCCATGTCGATCCCGCCATAGGAGCAGCGGGCCAGCGTGTTGTTCTCGATCACGCTGTTCGACATGCTCCCGTTGTAGGTGCCATTGGGGGTGTCATCGAAGCACTGGTCCGCCGTGCCCACGATCAGGTTGTTGATCACCGTGTACGGGCCACTGTCGCCGGACAGCGCATTCCCTGCTCCTGGCCCGGATTGCTGGCGGAGTCCATGCAGCGGTTTCCCTGATCACCGAGAGTCCGGCCTGACCCCAGATCTCGATGCAGTCGACGTGCTGCGCGCTGTACTGGAAGTAGATGTTCGTGAACTCGTTGCCGACGATGTTGATCGCGCCGCAATCGGCGAGCTGCGCTTTATGCTGATTCATCTTGTTGAAGGTGTTGTAGAAGAGGTCCATCGTCTGACGTGACGTATCGCAGCCGTAGGCGCCCCAGCCCAGCGAGAAGTTGTTAGGATCGTTGGTGGTGACGTTGATCATCCGGTTGTGGGCCAGCGTCACCGTTCCTGCGGTGTCGTTGACGCTCGCCACGAACAGGCCTTCGCCGCCCGCCACGTCGTGGTAGTAGTTGTTCACGATGTTGAGCGTTCCGACGCCGTTGCTGTCTTAGCCGCCGCTCAGCTGGAACCCCTCCACGCGCAGGTTGCTCTCGCTGGTGGTGATCTTCGAGGCGGTCAGCGTGGGCTGCGCGTCGCCCGGATAGGCCTCGAGCGTCGTCATTGCCGCCTGGTGGACGTTGAGGGAGGTGATGTCGTAGCTGCCGGCCCTCGCGCAGACGGTCATGCCGGAGTGGGCCGTGTTCTGAAGGTCGCTGACGATCTGGCTCGCCGACGTGTCCACGAAATTGCAGAGCATCACCACCACCGCCGACGAGGGCGATGCGGCGGAGCCAATAAGCTTGGTCCCGTTGTACGCCGCGACGACAACGTCAACCGTGTGGTCCACATCCGAGGTGGTCAGCGTATACGTCGCGTTGGTCGCCCCCGCGATCGGCGTGCTCTCGTCATACCACTGGTACGTGTAGCCCGTCGCTCCGGCGGCCCAGGTTCCGCTCATAGCCGTGAGCACCTGTCCGGCGATCGTCTAGCCCGAGATCGAGGGTCCGCCTGCTCCGCCGGTTCCGGGCGTACCCGTTCCCCCGTGGCCGGGAACCGGGGCGACGGGCTTCTTGGCCGGCTGGTTGGGCTTGATCCGGAAACACCTCACGACGTGGCGCTTCACCTTGCGTGTGCGCTTGTGGCCCTTGGGGCCGACTCGTTCCTTGACGGTGATCGTGACCTTCCTGCACTTGGCCGGCACCCGTTTCCCGCCGCACTTGAGCACGTACTTGTGCACCTTGCGCGTGCGCTTGTGGCCCTTGGGACCGACGCGTTCCTTGACGGTGATCCTCACGGTCTTGCACTTCGGCGCCTTCTTCTTCGCCGTCGTAGCGCTCGACTTCGAAGTTGCCACGGGCACGCCCTCGCGTCGCAGTGCTCCGCTGCTGCCGAGGGCGGAGGTGGCGATCGCTGCCCCGAAGACAACGATAAGCAAGACACTCGAGACGAGGGAGTGCAGGCGCGTCCATGCAGACAATGGGTTCTGTCCCTTTCGTTGGCCTACGGAGTTAGCTGACGGCTAGCGCTTCTGGCGCCTCTCGCAGATCACCGCGTGATTAGCCCCAAGCGCGGCGCGCCCCGTTCCTGACGTGCTGGCTGACTCGGCGCCTGCTACCCGGCTAACACGGCGAAATCCTTTCCGATCCGGCACAGATCTACACATCACACGCTGCGGATGGGCGGGCCCCGTCTCAGGCGCCGCGCAACAGGTCAGCGACGGTCTCGATGCCGCGCCGGATCGCCTGTTCGCTGAGGTCGCCAAAGCCGATGACCAGTTCCGGCGGACGCGTCCCACCGCTCCAGCGCAGGTCGCTCATGGGGTACAGGCCCACTCCGCGCAGGCGGGCGGCGTCGGCGATGGCGTGCTCATCGCCGCCCTCGGGCAGGCGGGCGACGGCGTGAAAGCCGGCGGCCAAGCCCCGCAGCTCGACCTCGGGGGCATGAGTGGCCAGCGCGTCGATGAGCGCCGCGCGTTTGCCCGCGTAGCGGGCGCGCATCACGCGCAGATGGCGGTCATAGCGACCCGAGCGGATGAGCGTCGCGAGCGCCAGCTGGTCCAGTCCGGGCGATCCGCGGTCATCGAGCTCCTTGGCCTCAGCGACGTCGTCGACCAGTGCCGGCGGGCACACGATCCACCCCAGGCGAATGGCCGGGGCCAGCGACTTCGAGACGGTGCCGAGCAGCGCCACGTGCGCGGGGGCGAGCCCCTGGAGGGCTCCGACGGGCTCGCGGTCGTAGCGGAACTCGGCGTCGTAGTCGTCCTCCAGGATGGTGGCGTTCTCAGCCTGGGCCCAGCGGGCGAGCCCCTGGCGCCGGTCCGGCGCCAGGACCACGCCGGTCGGCGACTGGTGGGCCGGCGTGAGCACGACGGCTCCGGCCCCGGTCTGGGCGAGCGCGCTCACGTCGACGCCGTGCTCGTCGACTCTGACCGGGACGCCGTCGAGCCCCCAGAGCTGGCGGCTTTCCGCCGGGTCGAGATCGCCGGGATCCTCGAACGCCACCCGCCGGGTCCCCCGGCGCGCCAGCGTCCACAGCACGAGGTTGATCCCCTGCGCGAAGCCGGCGCAGACGATGATCCGCTCGGGGTCGGTGACCGCCCCGCGGACGCGGCGCAGATAGCCCGCGAGCACCTCGCGCAGCATGCGATGACCGCGCGGGTCGCCGTACCCGAGCGCGTTGGCCGGGGCCGTGCGGCTGACCTCGCGCATCGCCCACATCCAGTCCTGACGCGGGAAGCTCGCGAGGTCGGGCTGTCCGGGGCGGAAGTCGATCGCCGGCCCGCGGACGGGGGCGGGAGCGACGGCCACCGGCGCCGGCGCCTGCTGGGCTCCGGCCGACACCCGCGTGCCCGATCCGGTGCGCGTGGTCAGAAAGCCCTCGGCGTGCAGCTGGGCGTAGCACTCCTGGACGAGCCCGCGCGACACGCCCAGCTCGCGGGCCAGCGCCCGGGAGGAAGGGAGCCGCTCATCGGGTCCGAGGCGTCCCGTGCGAATAGCGTCGCGCAGCGCGCCCTCGAGCTGCGAGGTGAGTGGCTCCTCGCCCTCACGATCGAGGCGCACCAGTAGTTCCGGCCCCAGACCGGCCCACTCAACCGTCATCGAAATTGATCCTACCGGCGGTCCATTTGCGGGTCGCGTGGCCGGCGGTACTGTGACGCGATGACCGTCGACCTCGCCGCCGCCCAGGCCTTCATCGATACCCACGCCCGGCTGCTGGACCGGCGCCGCCACGCCCTCCTCAACGGCGACGGGGACCGCGACCGCGAGCCCGCTGCAGTCCTCGCCGCACTCGAGCCCTACCGCAACCCCGACGGCGGCTACGGCTGGGGCCTGGAGCCCGACCTCCGCAGCCGAGACAGCCAGCCCGCCGCCGCCGGGCACGCCTTCGAGGTCTTCGCCGAGGCCGCTCCGGCCACCAGCCCGCATGCCACCGCACTGTGTGGCTGGCTCGAGTCGATCACCCTGACCGACGGCGGGCTCCCGTTCGTGCTGTCGATGAGCAGCACTGCCGGGGTGGCCCCGTGGTTTCAGAGCGGCGACGCCACGGTCTCCTCGCTGCAGATCACGGCGTTCGTGGTCGCCGCCGCGCAGCAGGTCGCCGCCCACGATCGGGCGGTCGCCGGGCACCCGTGGCTGGAGCGCGCCACCACGTACTGCCTCGACGCGATCGCCGCCCTGGACGGGGACCCGTTCGCCTACGTGCTCGCCTTCTGCATCCGCCTCCTCGACGCGCTCGAGGACCGGCGCCCCGAGGCGGCGGCTGTCATGGACGCGCTCGCCGCCCACGTCCCTGCTGACGGCCGGGTGCCGGTTACGGGCGGGGCCGAGGGGGAGACGCTGCGTCCCCTCGACATCGCCCCCGATCCGGGCCGCCCCTCCCGCGCGCTTCTGGACCCGACGGCGGTCGCCACCGACCTGCAGCGCCTCGCCGACGGCCAGCAGGACGACGGCGGCTGGACTGTGGACTACCTCCCGATCTCCCCCGCGGGGTCGCTGGACTGGCGGGGGTACGCCACCGTCAAGGCGATCGCGACGCTCGGGCGCAACGGCGCGCTCGGCTGACCGCGTCGGCAGGGCCCTCCGCGGCGACCGCGTCAGCGCGGCTCGATGTGGGTGACCTCGTACCCGAACCGCTCGGCCAGGCGAGCGGCGACGAGCGAGCGGTGGCAGGCCTGAGCGGTTGCCTCGACGCACAGCAGGGCGCCCACCCCGTGGACGGGCAGCTGCCGGATGAGCGGCTCGAGCGGGACGAGGTCGAGGATCTCCTCGGTGTACTCGCGGATGTAGTCGGGAGCGAGCCGGACACGGGACCGCTTGCCGACGCCCTGGCGGTCGTCATCGCGGTACTGGAGGTGGCGCAACTCGGTGTCCGGGGCGAGCTCGGGGTGGTACTCGTAGCCGATCCGAGCCTCGGCCAACAGCCTCTGGAGGCGCTGGGCGTTGGCCCACGCGTACTGGGAACCGCGTACGCCGCGGCGCTGGCGGATGTCGAAGACCTTGGTGACGCCGGCCTCGTCGAGGGCGGCGACGAAGCTCGTCGCGTCGAATTCGTAGACGCCGATGGTGGCGATCCGGGGCATCGGGCGGCCCAGGCTGCGCGAGCGTCTCGTCAGTCGCCGGCGAGGGCCAGGCGAGCGAGCTGCTCGATCCCATCGTGCGACGAGGCGACGACGAGGAACCGCTTGGAGTGGCAGAAGAGCGCGTCGGGGACGCCCGTGACGGCCACGAGATCGTCACCCTCCAGGCCGCCCCAGGCGGCCGGGAGGTCGCGGCGGTTCTCGAAGGACCCCAGCTCGAGCGGTACCGCCTCCAGGCCGAAGCCCTGGCGCTTGGGGTAGACGATGTAGAGGGCGTCGGGGGCCGCCGGGACGAGGACCTGCTTCCACGGGGCGTTGACAGGCAGCTCGATGAGGCGCGGGTCGGTCGCGGCGGCGATCGCCTCCTGGACGGTGCGCGCCGAGCGCCGGCCCGAGGCTGCGGACAGCACCTCACGGGCGAGGATGCCGCGGGCGAGATCGATCGCCTCGTCGAAGCGCAGGCGCTCCTGCTCGGGCGTGAGGGTCTCATCCCAGCGCGCGTTGAAGCCCCCGACGACCCCGTTGACGGTGAGCGGGTACACGCCGTCGACCAGCGACTCGCTGAGCTGCTGACCGGTGTCGTTGGCATCGACCCCCTGGACGAGACTGGCGTCGACGGCGTCGGCGACATCCTGGTCGCCGTCGCACACCCGGACGCCGAACTCGCGCCAGATCAGCCCGAATGACGCGTAGCGGATCCCGTTGGGCCGGACGCCGTCGAACTCGCGCTGGTGGTGGTCGAAGTCCCCGGTCGACGGGTCGTCGCGAAAGCCGACGTCGACGCGCACATCGGCGCGCGCGAGGGCGTCCCGGTCACGCGTGCGCAGGACCTCGATGGGCTCGCCGAGCTGCCCGAGGGCCGCGATGGCGAACACCTCGTCGGCGTGAAAGGAACCGTCATGAGTAGCGATGAGCATCGGCCGAGACTCTAGGGCGCGAGTCGCGCGGCCACTCGCGGCGCCGCTCGCCAACGAACGACTCACGGCACCCGGGCGATCCGGTCGGGGCGCGAAGGTGAACGCGATTGTCCGCCGGATCAGCGAAACTTCGGCGCGCAGGAGCTGTTGTGTGCAGTTGCCGAGTCCCTGAGCTGCCGCGCTCAGGGAGCGGGGAACCCAATGTATTTGGGGCGAGTCCGGCGGTGATCCGCCGGTAGCGCTTCGTTTCAGCAAGCGCGAGCCCGTCAGCTAACCCCGTAGGCAATCAGGCAAGTCAGCTGAATGTCGATCAATGCGGGGTTGCGCGTGTCCGAATCCAGAATCTGCTCTGTCGTTGCCGTCGTCGCGAGGGGCAGAGCCCGGTCGACACGCGTCGTGTGGGCCATCGCCGCGCTGGCGGCGCTGACCGTCGCGCTCACGCCGGCGGTGTCTCAGGCCGTCGCCGCAACGACGCCGTTTCACCGCGTCCTGCGGATGGGCGACCACGGCGGCGACGTGCGCACGCTGCAGACCTGGCTCACCAAGGTGGGGATCACCACGTCCACCGACGGCCAGTTCGGCCCGGGGACCAAGGCGTCGGTCCAGCGCTTCCAGGTCTCCGCGAACCTGACCCCGGCGAGCGGCACGGTCGGGATCCACACCGCGCAGACCCTGCAGTCGTGGGTGAGCAAGGGCAAGAGCAAGGCCGCGAGAGCGGCGTCGGCTCCCGCCCAGACCACCCCCGGCGAGAATGCGACGCTCGTCAACGGCCTCGCGGTCGCGCCCGCCGGTGCGCCCGATGCCGTCAAGCGGGTGATCGCCGCGGCCAACTCGATCGCCACGACGCCCTACGAGTACGCCGGCGGCCACGGCAGCTGGAACTCCTCGGGCTATGACTGCTCGGGCTCGGTGGGCTTTGCGCTGCACGGCGGCGGCCTGCTCTCCCAGACCGAGGATTCGGGCCAGATGGAGAGCTACGGCGCCGCGGGTCCCGGCCAGTGGATCACGCTCTATGCCAACGCCGGCCACGTCTACGCCAAGATCGCGGGGCTGTGGTTCGACACCGCGGCACAGAGCTCGTCCAACGGCCAGGATCGCTGGTCCACGCAGCGGGTGTCACCGGCCGGCGGGTTCGTCGCGCGCCACCCCAGGGGCTACTGACCCCGACCGCAGCGGCCGGGGGCCGCTAGGACGCGTCCAACATCGCGCGTGGGGTCAGCACCACGCGCAGGTCGCCCCAGCGAAACGCGGTCGACCCGCCGCCCCAGAGCCGTTCGCCGGCGAGGGCGGCGGGGGAGGGGAGTGGGTGCACGCCGTGGAGGCGGTGCACGTATCGGAACGCATGAGCCCCCAGCGCCCCCTGAGCATGCAGCGGATTGAGCCGCCACCCGGCGGCCAGAAGCTGCGGCTCGTGCCACAGCTCCCATCGCCAGCGCCGGAACGAGATCCGGCCCCGGGGCAACAGGTGGAGGGCGTAGGTCAGCTCGAGTGGCTCGGTCATCGGCTCGCTGGGCCGTGGGGACGGGCAGCCTCGTCCCCGGGCTGCCTCTCGATGCTAGTCACGCGAATCTGCGCCGCGGGACGCGGGTGTTTGCGCCGCGGAACGCGAGTGTGTGCGCCGAGGGACGCGGGCGATTCGCGGGCACGCCAGAATCGGAAGAGCATGCTGTCCATCGCCGACATGCCGATCCCCGTGCGCAACCTCGGACTGGCGCTGCGCCCGGAGCGCGAGCTGGACGCCCCTCTGGGGCAGATCCACGCGTGGGCGGCGTCGCACGGCGTGGCCCTCACAGGCCCCGAGGGCGACCTCCGCCTGCCCCACGGGGTCGCTCACCGCCCCGAGGCGTCACTCGCCGAGGGCTGCGACGTCGTGCTGGCACTCGGCGGGGACGGCACCATGCTCGGCGCCCTCCGCGTCGCCGGTCCCCACGGGGTGCCGGTGCTGGGCGTCAACCTGGGGACGCTGGGCTACCTCACCGAGATCGATGGCGTGCACCTTGAGGGCGCCCTCTCCGCGCTGGCGCGCGGGACGTACTCGATCGAGCGCCGCGGCGGGCTCGCGCTGGCCGCCCGGGAGGGCATCGACGCCCAGATCGCCTACAACGACATCGTGCTCACGCGGGTCCCGGGCCGCGGCCAGGCGGCGCTGGCGCTGTCCATTGACGGCGAGCTGCTCGTGCGCTACGCCAGCGACGGGGTGATCACGGCCACGCCGCAGGGATCGACGGCGTACGCGTTTGCCGCGGGAGGGCCGCTCGTCTCGCCCCGTGCCCACGGCATGATCGTCATGCCCGACGCTCCGGCCGGCCTCTTCAACCGCGCGGTCGTGCTGGCGGAGGGCGAGAGCCTCGGGATCGAGGTCCTCCGTACGAGCGCACCGGTCTCCATCGAGCGCGACGGCCAGCTGCTGGGGCATGCCGAGCCGGGCGCCCGCGTGGAGATCCTGGCCCGCCCCGACGCCGCACGCGTCGTCCGCGTTCATCCGGGAGGGTTCGCCGAGCGGGCGCGGCGCAAGCTCGGGATCTCCGATCCGGCCGGGCTCGCCGACTTCGACCTCGCCGGTCACGAGCGCTAGTTGCCCGACTGCGCGCGAACAGGAGGAATGCCATGACCGACAAGATCAACCTGGCGGCCAAGCTCGCGTTGCTCGATGCCCCGTATCAGCCCGGCATCGTCGGCCACCTCAACGACTACAAGCTGCAGATCGTCAAGGTCAAGGGGCCGTTCGTGTGGCACAAGCACGACGAGACCGACGACTTCTTCCACGTGCTCAGCGGGAGGTTGACGATCCACCTGCGCGACCGCGACGTCGAGCTCGAGCCGGGTGAGATCTTCGTGGTGCCGCGAGGCGTGGAGCACTGCCCGGACTCCGCCGAGGGCGCCGAGGTGCTCCTCATTGAGCCCGATGGGACCGTCAACACCGGCGACGCGGGAGGCGAGATGACCGCCGACCCGCGCGTGCTCTGACCATATCCTCCATGGACGATGGCAGCGCCCCTCCACGACATCACGAGCCGCGAGGACTGTGAGCAGCTCGTCCGCGCCTTCTATGGCCGGGCGCTCACCGACCCCGTGATCGGCTTCATCTTCGTCGACGTGGCCAAGCTCGACCTGGAGGCTCATGTCCCGCGGATCGCCTCATTCTGGGAGACGATCCTGCTCGGCGCCCAGTCCTACGGCGGCGGCGCCTTTCGTCCGCATGCGGTCATCAATGCGCAGGTCCGGCTGCGGGCGGGCCACTTCGAGCGGTGGCTGTGGCTGTGGCACACGACTGTCGACGAGCTGTTCGCCGGCGAGCGGGCCGAGCTCGCCAAGACCCACGCTGACCGCGTGGCGCGGGCCTTCCACGCGCGGCTGCAGATGTTGGACGCGGCGCCGGTCGGCGACGAGCTGCCCACCCTGATGATCACGCGCCACGGCCCCGCCTGAATCTCGGGAGGGTCCGGTCAGACCCCGCCTGAATCTCGCGGCGGGCCCTTTCACACGCGCCTGAATCCGGAGCTTGTGTGATTTGTTGCAGGTCTTCGAGGGCACCGTGTGCAGATTCACCACAATCATGCCTTTCGGCGTCCCACCCGTTACCTTGCCTGGTCCGCGGGACCCCCAAACCCATGATGTGAGGTATCACGGATGAGTCTTGACGACGTGGACCGATCGCTGCCCGGAGCCATGCCGGAGACGGAGGTCATACACCGCCGCTGGGTGCTCTCCAAGCGCCCCGACGACGGGCGGCCGCTGCTCGTTCGCGAGGACAGGGTTGTGGATCCGAGCGGTTTTGCGTTGCGGGGGCGGCGCATGACCGGCACGCAGACCGCCGACACGACGAGCGGCACCCCGGCGCTCACCTGAGGCTGGCTGCCGGCCCGTGCGGGCGGGTCGGCGCACAGCCAGATCTCACCGGTTCCTGGCATTCTGTCCTCACTGTGCCGAGCGACCGTGCCTGGACCCGATTCTCGACGGCGATCCCCGCCGGCACGCTGAGGGCGATCGGCAAGCTCAACGTGCCGCTGTACCGCGCCACGCGAGGGCGCCTGTTCGGGCGCCTTGGCCGTGCGCCCGTTCTGCTGCTGACCACGACGGGCCGTAGGTCCGGCGCGCGACGCACCGCGCCCGTCCTCTACCTCGCCGACGGCGAGCGGATGGTCGTCATCGGCTCCAATGCCGGGAACGCGCGCACGCCGGCGTGGGCGCTCAACCTCAAGGCCCATCCCGACGCCGAGGTGGAGGTGGGCGCGGACCGGCGCCGGGTGAGCGCGCGTGTGGCCGAGGGGGACGAGCGCGCGGACTTATGGCGGCGGATGAACGAGCAGTACGCGGGCTTTGACGACTACCGCACCCGCACCGCGCGGGACATCAGCGTCTTCGTGCTTGACCCGCGGTAGCTCAGGGGGCGGACTGGTGGGCACCGTTGGCGGTCGGCGGTCGGCGGTCGGCGGTCGGCGGTCGGCGGTCGGGGGTCGGCGGTCGGGGGTCGGGGGTCGGCGTTGGCGTGCCGGCCAACCGGCGAGCCCGGGGGAAGGGCGGCGGTACGATTGCCGTGGGCACCGGTCATGGAGCATTCGGATCCACCCGAGTCACCTCCGCCGTCCGCTGAGCGGCTGCGCGGCTCGCTGGACGGGCCATCCAAGACGATCACAGTCGAGCCGATCCAGGTGCCCGTCCCCCCACCGCGGGTGGACCCGCCCGATCCCGCGCGCCCGGCCGAACGCCCGCGCGAGCCGCAGCGCCCGCGCGAGCCCGCGAACTGACCGGCCACGGCGGATGGAGGCCTCGGCACCCGACCTCATCACGGCCGTCATCGGCTTTCGCCAGTGGCGGCTGTGCGGGGACGAGCTGTGCTCGTTTCGCGCCGCCGAGCGCTGGCACCGCGGCGTGCACACCGCGAACTGCCCCGAGCACGCCCATCAGGCGCCGGCCAACGGCTGCACCTGCGGCATCTATGCGTGGTACTCGCCCACCCCACGGGGCGCGTCGGCGCTCACGCCGGACCTTGTCGGCGGGGCGGTGGCGCTATGGGGCCAGATCGAACTCCACGCTCACGGCATGCGCGCGCAGCATGCGATGGTCGTCGCCCTGGCGCTGCCGTTCTCACGGGGCGCCAAGCGCCGCCGGGTCCGGGCGGCGGCCGTCGCGCTGGAGGTCCCGGCCGTCCCGGCCCGCCGGCTCAAGGCGGCGGCGCTGGCGCACGGTGACGTCATCCCGCGGGGGATGCGGCCGCCCGACACGACGCCCAACAAGCGCGCCGCGCCGGGGGAGCCCGCGCCGGCCCGGCTGTATGCGGTCGCCGACGGCTACCACGAGCGCCAGCGCGCGCGGCGCGGCGACACCGCGTGAGGATCGTCGCGCTCGGGGACCGAGACCCCGCGCACCTGACCCACCGCGAGATCGACGCCACCTTGGCTCTCCTGGCCGGCGAGGTCGACTGCGGCTGGGTCGCCACCGACAGCGCGCAGGCGCGGGAGCTCGGACGCGTCGACGGCATCTGGCTGCTGCCGGGCACCCCGTACCGCGACGACGATGCGGCACGCGCGGCGATCCACCATTGCCTGGACACCGGCACGCCGTTCCTCGGTACCTGCGGCGGGTTCCAGTACGCCTGCGTCGAGCTCGCTCGGTCGTTGGCGGGGGTGAGGGACGCGACGAGCGCGGAGCTGGATCCCGGCGGTGACACCCTGGTGGTGGAACCGCTGGCGTGCCCGCTCTACGGCGAGCGCCGGACCGTCACGCCCGTGCCCGGAACCCGCCTCGCCGCCATCTGTGGCGCTGAGCCGTTCGAGGGCCACCACCAGTGCGGCTACGGCCTGGCCGGCGCGTACGAGCCGGTCCTTGCCGGTGCTGGCGTGGTCATCTCCGCCCACGCCCCCGACGCGGGCGTCGAGGGCATCGAGCTCCCCGGCCATCCGTTCTTCGTCGCCACCGCGTTCCAGCCCCAGGTGGGCAGCAGCACGAGCGGCGCCGTGCATCCGCTGATCGCGGCCCTGCTCGACGCGGCCGCCGCCCGGCTCCAACCGCAGGCGTAGCATGTGGGAGGCGCCTGCGAGGGCGCCTCCGGTCCGCGGAAAGGGACTCTCCCACCTCGAGATGGGCGACACGACCAGCCGAGCAGACGATCTGCGGGCGGCACGGTCAGCGGACGCCGAGCCTGCCGGAGGAGGATCGTCATGAACCTCGAGCATTGCCGAAAGGACGCCAAGCGGCTGCTGCGTGGCGTCGCTGCCGGCGACCCCGACGCGCTGGCGCGGGCGCGTGAGGTCCTGGGCGAGCGTGTGCAGCAGCGCTTCGTCCTCAGCGACGCCCAGCACGTGGTGGCCAACGAACGGGGCTACCGGTCCTGGCCCGTGCTCACGCGCGAGACGGCTGAGCTCGCGTTGCGTGAGGCGGCTGAGCCCGCGTTGCGTGAGGCGGCCGAGCCCGCCCTGCGTGAGGCGGCCGAGCCCGTCCGGGCCGAGTCGATCGTCGACACGGGCCTTGAGTACGGGCCCGGGGACCCGGTCCGGGTCTGGGTCCTGTGTCGCGAGCGCCGGGTGTCGGTCTCAGACCACGGCGCGGCGCTGCGCAAGGCGGGCGCGGCGCCGGGCTGGGAGCGGGCGTGCGCCCGGGTGCACGCGGAGCTGGACGTCAACATCACGCGCGGAGGCGTCGTGTGGCTGCCCGTCGTCGCCGTCGGCCCCAGCGAGCACGACGTGGCGCGGCGGATCGGCCGCGCGTCGCTCATCTTCTTCCAGGAGCTCCTGGAGCTGGATCCGGCCTGAGCCGCTCGTCCGGCGGGCGCGTGACCGCGGCCCAAGCGTGGACAAGCATCTCGCGCACCGCTGCGCGTGCTCGACCAGCCCGAGTTCATCTCCACCGCCTCGCCCTCATAGGTATCCGCACGCAGCGCGAACGTCTGCGCCGATGTCGTCCGTTGCTCCACTACAGTTGTCTGATCTTGGGACAGGACGTCTCGGAAATGGAGGGGCCTTGAGCCTCGAGCTGATTGGAGCCAGGGAGACGGCGGACGGCATCGCCGTGACGTTCGTCACCGAGCGCGGCATCGAGCCACTGGAGGGCAGCTGCGATGAGATCGCTCGCTTGGCCACCGTGATGCAGCAGGTGAGTGCGCTGGCCGCGCTCAACGAGAACGAGCGCGTGTGGATCGACGAGGTCGCCGTCGGCGACGCGATCGTGAAGCTGGGGCTCAACCCGGGCCGTCAGGGCCGGGTCAAGATCATCCGCCGCTAGGCCGGCGCCGGCCCGCGCATCTGTGGTTGCGCGCGCGGGCCCTCCCACGTCGGAGGCAGCCCGAACGCCTCGAACAGGCCGCTGCCGAACGTCGTGATCTGGACGACCAGCCCATCGCGGATGTCGAACACGTCGAGCTTGAAGGCGCGGAAGATGGTGTCGTCCCAGTCCCGGAGATAGCTGGCGGTGGCGGGCTGGCGGTTGGCGGCGGTGGGCACGAGCCGCCACTCGCCCGGTCCGTTGTAGCCCGTTCCGAACTCGAGCAGCTTGAGCACTTCCTCGCGGCCCTCGTACAGCCACGGGTTGGGAGGCATCGTGACGCGAACGTCCTCGGCGAGCAGCTCGGCGGCGCGCTCGGCGTCGGCGCCCTCATGGATGTCGATGAGCGCCTGCACCAGCTCGCGCTGACGCGGGTCGAGGTCGCCGGGCGCGGTCGTCGCGGCCGCCGCGGCGCCACCCTCGGCGCGGCGCCGCTCGGCGAGCTTGGCCCGGGCCCGCTGCAGCGCGCTGTTGGTGGCGGGGAGGCTCGCCGCGAGCAGCTCGGAGGTCTCCCGCGGCGACCAGCCCATCACGTCACACAGCAGTACCGCCGCGCGCTGGCGCGGCGGCAGCTCCTGAACGACGGCGATGAACGCCAGCTCGATCGTCTCGCGGGCCACGGCGACCACGTCGGGCTCGTCGCCGGGCCCGGCTGGGATCTCGTCCAGCAGACGATCCGGGTACGGCTGAAGCCAGGGAATCTCGGCAAAGGAGGCCGCCGTCTGCGGGCGGCGCTTGCGCCGGCGCAGCACGTCGAGGCAATAGTTGGTGGCGATCCGGTACAGCCACGGCCGAAACCCGGACTCCGAGTCGACCTGGGATCGCCCCCGCCAGGCCCGGAGCAGCGTCTCCTGGACGGCATCCTCGGCCTCGTCGAAGGACCCCAGCATCCGGTAGCAGTGCACGTGCAGCTCGCGGCGATGGCGTTGCGCCCGGGTCTCGAAATCGCCAGTGCCCATGTCAGGGCCCGGGGACGAGGCCGCAGGTGACGTTGAGCGTTGTCGCGGTGATGGCGGCGGCGCGGTCGGAGGCCAGGAACGCGATCGACTGGGCCACCTGGTCCAGCCGCGGCGCCCGGCCCAGCATCGTCCGTGGGCCGATCATGGCCTCGATCTGCTCCCCGGTCAGGCCGAGGGCGCGGCGCGCCTCGTTGGTGTCGTGAGCCCGCTCGAAGGTCTCCGGCACGCCGGCGGTCCACAGCCCCAGCACGCGGACGCCCTGGGGGCCGATCTCGGCAGCGAGGTAGCGCAGCATCGACTCGACGGCTGCGTCTGCCGGCCCCGTGCCGCCCATCAGGGGCCGCGCCGCGTGACTTGACCCGCTGGTGACGGTGAGGATGACCCCGGAGCCCTGGTGCACCATGCGCCGGGCTGCGGCGCGCGCGGTGAGGAAGTTGGTCCGCAGCCCGGTGACCACAGGTGCCATCAGGTCCTCGGAGGACATCTCGATCAGTGGGGTCCCCTGGACGTCGCCGCGGGAGATGACGTTGATGGACACGTCGATGCCTCCGGCCGCCGCCACCACGCCGTCGACATGGCGGTCGATCGCCTCCTCGTCCAGCGCGTCGACGACGGCGACCTCGACGCCGGCCCCGAGCGCGGCCACCTGATCGGCGATGCGCTCCAGCGGCTCGCGCGTGCGCCCAGCCAGGAACAGCCGCGCCCCCTGCCGGGCGAACTCCAGGGCGACGCCGGACCCGATCCCGCCTCCGGCGCCGTAGATGATCGTGCTCTTGTCGTGAAGAAATGGTTCGTTCATTCGGGGTGTAACGATCCCATGCCGCGAAATCATCGGTGGCGCGTTCCGCGCGCCTGCCTAGACTCGAACGGGTGCCCTCCCGGATTTTGAATATGGGCCTCGGCAAGGCGTCCGAGCGGGTGCCTGGGCTGCGGCACATCCCCGTGGTCAAGTTGCTCGCGGCGGCCGAACTGGCCCTGCTGGCCCGTGACCACCTCGGCCAGCTGAGCGCGCCCGAGCGACGGCGGCTCCTCGCGCTCGTGCGCGTGGGACGCGGCCGGCGCAGCCGTCTGACGGACGACGAGCGCGCCGAGCTCGCGGGCCTGCTGGCCACCCTCCAGCCGCGGCTGTTCATGGGCGAGGCGATCAACCGCCTGTCGCCGGTGCCGCTCCCGCGCCGCCTGGTCTTCGGTCCCAAGAATCGTAGATAACTTCTAAATTCCAGCCGGTCGGGCCACTCAATCATGCAAGAAATGCGTGGTTGCACATGAGAAACTACGTTCCAGGTGACTCGGGTCGAGCGAACAGCCAATCTTGCCGGAGTGGTGGTCCCGTTCATCGGGACGCTTGTGGCGATCGTGCTGCTGTGGAACCGCGCGGTCGACCTCGCCGATCTCATCGTGCTCGTGGTGATGTACATGCTCACCGCGGTCGGGATCACCGTCGGCTTTCATCGGCTGCTCACCCACCGCGCCTTCGCCAGCTACCCGTGGGTGGAGCGGACGTTCGCCGTGCTCGGCTCGCTCTCGGTCCAGGGCTCGGTCATGGATTGGGTGGCCGATCATCGGAAGCACCACGCCCACACCGACCGCGAAGGCGATCCCCACAGCCCGCACGTCGGCCACGGCACCGGCCTCTCCGGCCTCTGGCACGCCCATGTCGGCTGGCTGATGGAGACCCAGGGCCAGGCCGACTGGAAGAAGTACGCCGCCGAGCTCTACGAGGATCCGGCGATGCGGATGATCGGCCGCCGGTTCCCGCAGCTCGCCGTGCTGTCACTGCTCATCCCCACCGTCGCCGGCTGGGCGCTGCACGACTTCACGGCGGCGGGGGCCCTCCAGGGCCTCGTCTGGGGCGGGCTGGTCCGGATCTTCTTCGTGCACCACGTGACGTGGTCGGTGAACTCGGTCTGCCACTTCTTCGGGAGCCGCCGCTTTGATCTCGACGACCACTCGACGAACGTCGGCTGGCTGGCGGTGCTGTCGCTCGGTGAGTCCTGGCACCACAACCACCACGCCTTCCCGCGCTCGGCCTACCACGGCCTGCGCTGGTGGGAGGTCGATCCCTCCGGCGTGATCATCGCCGGGATGCAGAAGGTGGGGCTGGCCTGGAACGTGGTGCGGATCAGCCCGGAGCGCCAGCGGTCCCGGGCCGTCGCCGCCTCCTGAGGGCGCGACGGGCTACCGCCGGCTGAGCGTCAGGCCGCGGCGGCCTCGGCGGCGCAGTTCGCGCACAGCCCGGAGATGACGACCTCCACGGCCTGTGCGCTGAAGCCGGCCCGCGCCGAGGCCTGCTCAAGCACGGCGGTGTCCAGCTCGCCGTCGAGATCGTCGACGCGCCCGCACCGCCGGCACACGGTGTGCTGGTGGGGCTCGGTGCGCGCGTCATAGAGCGTGGCGCCTGCGCCGGCGTCGATCCGGCGCACGAGGCCCAGATCCACCAGCAGCTCGAGCGCGGCGTACACCGTCGGCGTCGAGGTCCCCGGCAGCTCGTGCCGGACCGCGCTCCGGATCTCGTCGGCGGTGGCATGGCGGCCGCGCCGGCGCAACTCGCGCAGGATCACGAGCCGCTGCGGGGTGGCCCGCTGGCCACGCCGGTGCAGCAGCTCGACGAGGTCGGTCGGTGGAGCGGGGGGGTCGGGTTGGCCGGGCATTCCGTCAGGGCCTCCATTAAGGGGGACCTAATTCTAACACAGTTGTTATAATGAATGACGTGGTCGAAAGCCTGAGCCAGCTGCGCAACATCGACGAACGCACCCTCGTGCTGCGCTACGTGCAGCCGGGACTGGTGGGGCTGATCGACGGGACGCTCTCGACGCTGGCGCCGATCTTCGCCGCGGCCCTGTTGTCGGGCTCGCACGCCGCGCTGTTCGTCGGGCTCGCCACGGCGGTCGGCGCGGGCATCAGCATGGGCTTCTCCGAGGCGCTGTCCGACGACGGCAGCGAGACCGGCCGCGGCTCAGCGGTCGCCCGCGGTGTCGTGACCGGGACGATGACCGCCTTCGGCGGCGTGTTCCACTCGCTGCCGTTCCTCATCCGGGACGTGCATACCGCGCTGGTCGTCGCCGGCATCGTGGTGGCGATCGAGCTCATTGCGATCTCGCTCATCCGCAAGCGGTTCCTTGCAGTCTCGTTGCGGACCAGCCTGCTGCAGGTGGCGCTCGGCGGTGCGCTCATCGTCGCCGCCGGAGTGGCGCTGGGGAGCGCCTAGCCCTCCCTCGCGAGCCGGGCCTCCGGCTCGTCGGTGGGTTCCGGGCGCGAAACGCATAGGCTTCCCGGCGTGGAGCTGGCCGGCAAGCACGTCGTCGTCACCGGGGCCGCCAGCGGCATCGGTCGCGCCTGCGCCACCCGCTTCGCGGCCGAGGGCGCTCGCGTGGTCGCCGCCGACCGCGACGAGGCGCATGTGCGCGCGGTCGCCGCGGAGATCGGCGCGCTCGCCGTCGCCGCCGATGTGAGCCGTGAGGCGGACATCACCGCGCTCATCGCCACCGCGCAGGACCACCACGGCCCGATCGACCTGTTCTTCTCCAACGCGGGCGTGGCCGGCCCCGGCGGCGGCCCGGAGGCGCCCGACGACGAGCTCCAGGCCACCTGGGAGATCAACGTCATGGCCCACGTCTGGGCGGCCCGGGCGCTGCTGCCCGGCTGGCTGGAGCGCGGCGACGGCTACCTGCTCAGCACCGCGTCGGCGGCCGGGCTGCTCACCCAGGTGTCCGCGCTGGCCTACTCGATCACCAAGCACGCCGCCGTCGCCCTCGCCGAGTGGCTGTCGATCACCTACGGCGACGCCGGCATCAAGGTCTCCTGCCTGTGCCCGCAGGCGGTCCGCACGCCGATGCTCGACATCGCGCTGGAGGATCCCGTGGGCGCGGCGCCCCTGCTCGCCGGAGGTCTGATGGAGCCCGAGGACGTCGCCGCCGTCGTCGTGGAGGGGCTGCGCGACGAGCGCTTCCTCATCCTGCCCCACCCGGAGGTCGCCAACCACCTGGCGCTCAAGGGGGCCCAGCCGGAGCGGTGGCTGAAGGGGATGCGGCGGCTCGTGCGTCAGGCCCGGGACGCGTCCGAGTCGTAGTGCTGTCGGCTGTCGGCTGCCGGCTGCCGGCTGTCGCCGCATACCCAGGCCAGACGCCCCGCGGAGCACAGCCCGGAGCCCCGCCCGTGGAGCACAGCCCGGAGCACCGCCCGCGGAGCACAGCCCCGGCGCGCTAGTGGCGAGCCTCGGCCGCCGCCTCGAGCCCGCGGCGCAACCGCGGCCAGGCCCGGCGCAGACGGGCGCGCGCCGCCGCCGCCTCGCCGGGCTGCTCGTTGCGCGCACAGGTCTCCAGCTGCTTGAGCACCTCGAGCACCGGCTGGGCGTCGATCATCAGCGCGCTGTTGCGCGCCGCGTGCGCTGCCGCGGCCACCTCGGCCAGGTCGCCGCACGCCAGGCCCTCGTTGATCCGGTCCACCGCGGAGGTCAGCTCGGTCACCAGTGTCCCCACGATCGCCTCGCGGTCGGTGCCCAGCAGCTCCTCCAGTTCGGCGAGTCGGCTGACGTCGAGCACTGATTTTGCGGCGGGCACCCGTCTCAGTCCCGCGCCGGTCCGTGGTCGCCCAGGCCGATCGGGGCGGCGAGCACCTCGTCGGGGATGCCGAAGGCGTCGACCAGCGCGCCCGCGCACAACCGAGCCTCGTTGCACAGCCGGTTGACCTCGCGGGTGATCGCCTTGCACCGCGGGCCCGACAGGCGCCCGTGCTCCAGGAAGAAGGCCCGGTCTGACTCCAGGTCCGCCAACGCGTACAGATCGCACAGGAGCTTGAGCACCGACCCCAGGTCCTCGTCCTCGCACCCGGTGACCGCGCGCTGGAACGCCTCCAGCAGCACCGTGGCCATATGGGCGCGGGCCGCGTTGACGGCGTGGTCCTGCACGGCGCGGAACACCTCGAACGGCTCGTGCCCGTCGTCGAGGCCGCGCTTGAAGCGCTGTGCGGCCGCGGCGGTGATGTGGCCCTCGCGCCAGCGAAACAAGTCCAGCTGATCGTCGGGCGCCAGCAGGTC
Organism: uncultured Actinomycetota bacterium; assembly: GCA_963850325.1. Classification (GTDB taxonomy): domain Bacteria; phylum Actinomycetota; class Thermoleophilia; order Solirubrobacterales; family Solirubrobacteraceae; genus Palsa-465. Next base: position 17,751 of record CAWKLB010000024.1, on the reverse strand, counting down.
GTCGTCGTCGCCCCGGGAGACGAAGTCGCCGATCACCTGGACGATCTGGCGCGCGAACAGCCGCTCGATCACCGTCTCCACGGCCTGCCCGGCGACGAACGTCACCGTGCCCACCGGATTGAGCTCGCCGAAGTGCTCGGCGTAGTCGGTGAGCAGGCCCTTGGCCAGCAGCAGCATCAAGACGGTGTTGTCCCCTTCGAAGGTGGTGAAGACGTCCGTGTCGGCGCGTAGCGCGGCGAAGCGGTTCACGCTCATGTAGCCGGCCCCGCCGCAGCACTCGCGACAGGTCTGGATCGTGTGCCCGGCGTGCCAGCTGGCCGTCGCCTTCATCCCTGCGGCGAGCGACTCGAGCTCTCGCCGCTCGCGCTCGGTCGCTTCCTCGTTGCGCATGACCGCGTCGAAGCGATCCACCAGCTCGGCCTGGGCGAAGTGCAGTGCGTAGGTCTTGGCCAGCGGCGGGATGAGCCGGCGCTGGTGCGGAGCGAACTCAGGCCGGCTCATCACCGTCCGGATCTCCTCACGGACGTCGGCGTAGCGCCCGTCGAGCAGCCTCAGGAGGCCGGTGGGGTCGAACGTCCTGTTCTCCGGGGTCACCGCTGCCACCGCAGGAGAATATGCCTCGTCTCGGGCGCGCCGAAACCACCCGCACCCCAGGTGCGGGGTTCGGGCCGGCGGTCACTGGTGCAGGTGCAGGGCCTTGCGCAGCCTGCGGGAGAACGTGCCGAAGTCGTTGTGGTGGGCGCTGGCCAGTCCGGTGACGCCCAGCAGGGTCACGATCAGGCCCGCGACCAGGGCCAGCACCGCCAGCACGGTCGGCCACCGCGCCTCCAGCCACTCCCGTCCCCGCGTGAGCACGAGCTGTGCGTTGGGCCCGGCGAACGTGAGCACGGCAAGGATCCCCAGGAGGGGAAGGATGAAGCAGATGTTGAAGATGAGCAGCAGGGTCACGATGCGGATCACGTTCAAGTTCGCCCCTACGAGCGTGGCGATCGCCGCGAAATACGGGAACGCCGTCGGCAGCTCGACCGCGGTGATGGTGGCGCCGAGGATCGCGCTCGAGCGGCCCTTGGGGTTGATCTCAGGAGGCTCGGCTTGCGACAGCCGGGCCCGGTATCCCCACAGCACCGCGGCGGCGGCGAGCATCGCGCAGCCGGCCACGATCTCCAGCACGTAGCCGAGGTGGCGCCCGGGACGGGGCACGATCGCCAGCAGCAGCTCACCGGGCCCCAGCGCGATGGCCAGGCCGCCGAGGAAATAAACGCCGAAGACGGCGGCCGTGAACTCAGCCACCTGCCGCCGGGCGTGGTCCCCGGCAGCGAGATAGAGGGCGGGGGCGATCGTGGTCGGGTTCAGCGAGTCAGCGATCCCGATCGAGACCACCAGCCCGATCAGCCGGATCATGCGCCGGCGGCGATCGGTGTGCGCATCAGCGCATTGTTCCCGAACGGTGCAATCTCACCTGCTCAGGAGCGCCGGCCCGAGGGTGGGCGCTACACTCCGCACGGCGCCGGGCGGCGTTTGTTCTCACGCCCGCGGCGGCTCATCCCTACCAGAGAAGAAGCCAAAATGGCCCGTGGAGACGTCCGGATTGCAGCAACCCTCGCCTGCGAGGAGTGCAAGCGCCGGAACTATCAGACCAACAAGAGCAAGCGGAACAATCCGGAGCGACTGCAGCTGCGCAAGTACTGCCGCTGGTGCAGGTGCCATACCGCTCACCGCGAAACGCGCTGAGAGCGCGCCAGACTGCCCGTGGCTCGAAACCGTAAACGCCGTAGCGCCGGGCGGGCGCGCCGGCCCGGCCCCGCCGTGCAGCCTGGCGTGGCCACGGCCCGCGGCAACCGCTCCGAGGACACCCCGGATCCGCTCGAGCACGCCGCCCCTGACGTGGAGCTCGCGGAGGCCCAGCTGGCGATCGGCCGCCCTGAGTACACCGACGCGGAAATGGCCGCCGCGGAGCCGGAGGGCGAGGCATCGCCTGACGAGCCCGCGGGCGAGGAGTCGGCCGAGGCCGACCCCGGCGACGAGCAGCCGGCCGGCGATAGCGGCGGGGGTGGCTACGATGAGGATGACGACGATCTCGGTCTGGAGGACAGCGGGTCCGGCGGCGGACGTCATGGCGCATCGACTGCGGTGTCGGCGCCGCGAGAGCACCTCCCCACCCGTGTTGTGCACTTCCTTCAGGGAAGCTGGCGCGAACTCCAGCGAGTACAGTGGCCTGACCGCCGGCAGGTGATGCAGGCCACCGGAGTTGTGATCGGGTTCGTCATCGTCGCTGGTGCGTTCCTGGGCGTTGCCGACTTCGTCGCGACGAAGGTCGTCAAGCTCATCCTCCCCTAAACGCTTTGTCACTCTGAGAGAAACATGTTCCGCTGGTACGTCGTCAACACCTATTCGGGCCACGAAAACAAGGTCAAGCACAACCTCGAGCACCGCGTCGTCTCGCTCAACCAGCAGCGCGCCGTGCGCCAGATCATCGTCCCCACTGAGTCCGTCTCCGAGATGAAGGACAACCAGAAGGTGACGGTCGAGAAGCGCACCATGCCCGGGTACGTGCTCGTGCAGATGGACCTCAACGAGGACTCGTGGTCGCTGGTCAAGGGCACGCCGGGAGTCACCGGGTTCGTCGGAGCCTCCAACGAGCCGGTGCCGCTGACCCAGGCCGAGGTCGACCGCCTCCTGCACATGGAGCCGGCCGAGCGGCCGCGCAGCCGGGCCCAGTTCTCGATCGGCGAGTCCGTCAAGGTCGTGTCCGGCCCGCTGTCGGACTTCAGCGGCGAGATCTCCGAGGTCAACGAGGACGCCCAGAAGCTCAAGGTCCTGGTGTCTATCTTCGGTCGTGAGACTCCGGTCGAGGTGGGCTTCGACCAGGTCAAGAAGATCTAGCGAGAGAGAAGCGAGAAGCGGCAATGGCCAAGAAGGTCCTAACTCAGATAAAGCTCCAGGCCATGGGTGGCCAGGCCAGCCCGGCGCCGCCGGTCGGTCCCGCGCTCGGCCAGCACGGCGTCAACATCATGGAGTTCGTCAAGGCGTTCAACGCCCAGACGCAGGCCGACACCGGCACCGTGATCCCCGTCGTGATCACTGTCTACGAGGACCGCTCGTTCACGTTTGTCACCAAGAGCCCGCCCGCGGCGGTTCTGATCAAGCAGGCCCTGTCGCTGGAGAAGGGCTCGGCCGAGCCCCATCGCGACAAGGTGGCGAAGATCACCAAGGACCAGCTCAGGGCGATCGCCGAGAAGAAGATGTCCGACCTCAACGCCAACGACATCGACGCAGCGGCGAAGATCATCGCCGGCACGGCACGCTCGATGGGCGTGGACGTCGTCTGACCCAGGAGAACGAAAGATGTCCAAGCACGGAAAGGCATATCTCGACGCCAAGCAGCGCTTCGACCGCGGCCGGGAGTACAGCCCCTCGGAGGCGATCGCGCTGGTGAAGCAGCTGAGCACCGCGAAGTTCGACGAGTCCGTGGAGGTGCACGTCCGCACCGGGCTCAACGTCCGGCACGCCGACGAGCAGCTGCGCGGAACGATCGCGCTGCCCAACGGCCTGGGCAAGGACGTCAAGATCGCCGTCTTCGCCCAGGGCGACAAGGCGCGCGAGGCCGAGGAGGCCGGCGCCGACATCGTCGGCGGGGAGGATCTCGCCAAGCAGATTCAGGAAGGCTTCGACGACTTCGATGTCGCCATCGCCACGCCGGACATGATGCCGATCGTCGGCCGCCTGGGCCGCATCCTCGGCCCCGCCGGCAAGATGCCCAACCCCAAGGTGGGCACGGTCACGGTGGACGTGGCCAAGGCAGTGGGCGAGTCCAAGTCCGGCAAGGTCGAATACCGCACCGACCGGACCGCGATCGTCCACCTCGTGATCGGCAAGAAGGATTTCGAGGAGCGGCTGCTGCTGGAGAACTACGCGGCCGTCATCGACGAGCTCATCCGGGCCAAGCCCGCGGCGGCCAAGGGCCGTTATATCCGCTCGGTCACGTTTGCCAGCACCATGGGCCCGGGCATCAAGGTCGACCCGTCGCGGACCCGCGACATCGTGGAGGAGCCGGTCGCCGCCTGATCGCGGCCGATCGGTGTGTGTCCTAGACTGAGAGCCAGCAACCCCACGAGACGAAAGCCTCAGACCTCCGGCTGTCAGTGCGCGTAAGCCCGGGGTAGGCGGAGTTACTCGAAGCCGGCCGGTGCTCTGCACCACGCCCTCCGACGACGCCCGCCAATCAGCGGGCGTTTCGTTTTGAGAGAGAGCAAGGTATGAACAGAGACCAGAAGAGCGCCGTCATCGACGAGATCGCCGGCCAGTTGCAGGAGTCGGACGCGATCTTCGCTGTCGACTACCGCGGGATCTCGGTGGATCAGGTCGCCGAGCTGCGCACAAAGCTGCGCGCCGCCGACGCCCGGTTCCGGGTGGTCAAGAACTCGCTGTCGGAGCGGGCTGCCGACCAGGCGGGGATGGACACGCTCAAGCCGATGCTGATCGGTCCCACGGCGCTGGCATTGGTCAAGGGCGACGCGGCCCTGGCGGCCAAAGCGCTCAACGACACGGCGCGCCAGCTCAACCTGCTGGAGTTCAAGGGCGGGGTGCTCAACGGGTCGGTGCTCAGCGCCGACGATGTGCGCTCCATCGCCCGCCTGCCCTCCCGCGAGGTGCTCTACGCGCAGCTCGTGGGCACGGTGGCCGCGCCGCTGACCGGACTGGCGCGCGGGCTGAACGCACTCATCGCAGGGATCGCCATCCAGCTGCAGGCCATCGCGGATCAAGGCCTCGTCAGTGGCGAGGCGCCGCCTGCCGCGGCTGCCGAGCCCGAGGCCGCGGCGGAGCCCACCGCTGAGGTGGAGGCGCCCGCCGCGGAGCCCGAGGCTGAGGCCGAGGCTCCCGCCGCGGAGCCGGAGCCGGAGGCTGAGGCCGAGGCGCCCGCTGCGGAGGCTGAAGCCGAAGCGCCCGCCGCGGAGCCGGAGCCGGAGCCGGAGGCTGAGGCCGAGGCGCCCGCTGCGGAGCCCGAGCCCGAAGCATCTGAAGACACTGAAACCGAAGCCGCGTCGGACGCGGCACCGTCCGACGACTAAGGAGGAATCATGGCCACGACAGAGGAATGGATCGACGAGCTGAAGTCGATCTCCGTGCTGGAGCTCTCCGAGCGCATCAAGGCGCTCGAGGACGCGTTCGGCGTCTCCGCTACGGCGGTCGCAGCGGCGGCCCCCGCGGCGGGCGGCGGCGGGGACGGCGCCGCGGAGGAGGCTGAGGAGCAGTCGACGTTCGACGTCATCCTCACCGCTGCCGGCGAGAAGAAGATCCAGGTGATCAAGGTCGTCCGCGCCGCCACCGGTCTGGGCCTCAAGGAGGCCAAGGCGCTCGTCGACGAGGCTCCCAAGCCCGTCAAGGAGGGCATCGACAAGGCCGAGGCCGAGAAGCTCAAGGCGGACCTCGAGGAGGCCGGCGGCTCCGTCGACCTCAAGTAGTCCCGCCTCCGCGCACCGCGCGGAATCCAGTCGTCACACAGCGCGCTCCGTGCCCGGCACGGGGCGCGTTGTGCGTGTGTAAGAGGGCTTCGGAAGTTCTTCGACGGCTCTGACTTTGATGTTCGCTGGCCATGGTGATCTGTGGTCATGACCATTCAAGCCCAGCTTCCCGACCGGGCTCTTCATGACTCAGCCCGGCACGATCCACCCACCGACGGGATGGACTCCACCCTCCCGTTCATCGTTGACCCGTACGTCCTCCTGGACAATCGGACCCGCGAGCGTCTGATCCTCGAGGCCGGCGCTCCCGCCGGCCGCTACCTGTCCCTCGATCACGACGGCGAGACCAAGCTGATCGCGCTGGAGCGCCCGATCACCCACATCGGGCGCCGCCTCGTCGCCGACGTGCGGCTGGAGGACTCGCAGGTCTCCCGCCGCCACGCCATCCTCGCCCTCCGCGGCGACGGAGCGCGCCTCCTCGACGACCGCAGCTACAACGGGACGTTCGTCAACGGACGCCGCATCACCGTTCAGCACCTGACCGACGGTGACGTGTTGCGCTTCGGCCGCGCGGTGTTCCGCTTCACCGAGATCACCCCGCGTCCCAAGGCCCAGCCCCTGCGTCGCGGGTGGGCGGGCCCGTATAACCGCCGCGCCCGCCACCCCGTGCCGCCCACCCCGGCGGCCGCGTAGAGCGCCCACCCCGGACGGCCACCAAGGAGACGGTCCAATGGACTCACCATCGTGGACGTAGGCCTCATTCACCACTGAAAGCGCCGGCCATCGTGCCGGCGCTTCGTGTGTCAGCGGTCCCCCATGCGGGGGCGGTGATCGTGCCGCGCGGCCCGACTCGCGATGGCGGTCGGTGCTGTGGGCCGTCCCGGGGTCGACCCGGCGGCGTGCGACCCACGCGTCGGGTTGCAACGGTCATCTCACGGCGTGCTTGCCGCATCGGCGATTACCCCCTACACTGCGCCGGGTCAGCCAATAGCCGTAGCCGCCCAAATGATGCGGTGCCGCGCCACATACGCGGCAGCCGAGGGCGGGGTCCGTGAGAGCTGAGCGGTCCTTCACAGGGCGCCGATGCCGTGTGCTATCTTTGCTGGTCGCGCTTTCTTGAGCCGTTAAAGCTCACGTTGCGTCCAGTTTCTCCCTCTCGACCGCCCGAGGAGTCGCCGTCTTGGCAACCGCTCACGCCCCCCGGACGCGCCGTAGCTTCGCGCGTCTGACCAAGGTCCTTGAAGTCCCCAACCTGATCGATATTCAGCGCAAGTCGTTTGAGTGGCTGACCGACCCCGAGAACGGCGGCCTGCGCGAGACGATCGACGACATCTCGCCCATCGAGGATTACACCGGCAACCTGGCCGTCCAGTTCGGCGAGTTCACGTTCGACGAGCCTGTCGCCAGCCTGGAGCAGTGCCGTGAGAAGGACCTCACGTTCGCGCGCCCGCTGACCGTCACCGTCGCCTTCATCAACCGGGAGACCGGCGAGATCCGCGAACAGTCGGTCTTCATGGGGGACTTCCCGTGGATGACCGAGCGCGGCACGTTCATCATCAACGGCACCGAGCGCGTCGTGGTCACGCAGCTGGTCCGTTCGCCGGGCGCCTATGTCATGGAGCCCAAGGACCGCGAGAAGCAGGTCTTCATCGCCAATCTGATGCCAGCTCGCGGCTCGTGGCTGGAGCTCGAGATCGACAAGAAGGGGCGCGTCTACGTCCGCATCGACCGCAAGCGCAAGCTGCCGGTCACCGTCCTGCTGCGCGCCATGGGCTACGCCTCAGACGAGGAGATCCTCAACCTCTTCGACAACTCCCTCTACATCCGCAACACGGTCGAGGCGGATCCCGAGGTGACCCGGACCGAGGAGGGCGCGCTCATCGAGCTGTTCAAGAAGCAGCGCCCGGGCGAGCCGCCGTCGATCGACGCCGCGCGGTCACTGCTCAACCAGCTGTTCTTTGACCCCAAGCGCTACGACCTCACGCGCGTGGGCCGCTACAAGCTCAACTCGCGCCTGGGTCTGGACATCGACCTGGACAGCCGGACCCTGACCCATGACGACATCATCGCCCTGGTCAAGGAACTGGTCTCGCTCCCGCGCATCCTCGGCATGCCCGAGGAGCCGGCTGATGTGGCCAAGCTCGACTACGCCGCCGAGGCGGCGTCGATGCCCCGCGAGCCCATCCAGGACCACCTCGACGAGTACGAGCACTTCGGCAACCGCCGTCTGCGCACCGTCGGCGAGCTGATCCAGGAGGCGTTCCGGATCGGCCTGTACCGCATGGAGCGCGTGGTGCGCGAGCGCCTCACCACCGAGGACGCCGACACGATCACCCCGCAGACGATCGTCAACATCCGCCCGGTCGTGGCGGCGCTGAAGGAGTTCTTCGGCTCCAGCCAGCTGTCGCAGTTCATGGACCAGACCAACTCGCTGTCGGGGCTGACGCACCGCCGGCGCCTGAGCGCGCTGGGCGCGGGCGGTCTGACCCGCGAGCGTGCGCCGATCGAGGTCCGCGACGTCCACCCGACCCACTACGGCCGTATGTGCCCGATCGAGACGCCGGAAGGCCCGAACATCGGCCTCATCGGCTCGCTCTCCTCCTACGCGGAGATCTCCGAGCACGGGTTCGTCACCACCCCATACCGGGTGGTCAGCGGCGGCAAGGTCACCGACGACATCGTGCGCATCGACGCCACCCAGGAGGAAGAGCAGATCATCGCCCAGGCCAACACGCCGGTCGATGACCAGGGCAACCTCCAGGGCGATGAGATCCTGTGCCGGACCCAGGCGGGCCAGTACGTGACCGTCACCCCGGCAGAGGTCGACCTGATCGATGTCTCTCCCGAGCAGATCTGGTCGGTCGCCACCGCCATGATCCCGTTCCTGGAGCACGACGACGCCAACCGAGCGCTCATGGGTTCCAACATGCAGCGCCAGGCGGTGCCGCTGCTGGTCACCGACGCTCCGCTGGTCGGCACCGGCATGGAGCGCCGCGCGGCCATCGACACCGGCGACGTCGCCGTTTCACGCGCGACCGGAACCGTCTCCTATGTCGACGCCGAGCAGATCGTCGTCGACGGCCAGGACGGCGGCAAGGAGGAGTACGAGCTCCAGAAGTTCATGCGCTCCAACCAGGGCACGCTCATCCACCAGAAGCCGATCGTGGATGTCGGCGTGGCCGTCGAGGAGGGCGACGTGCTCGCCGACGGCTCGGCCTCGGATCAGGGTGAGATGGCGCTGGGCAAGAACCTGCTCGTCGCCTTCATGTCCTGGGAGGGCTACAACTTCGAGGACGCGATCATCCTGTCCAAGCGCCTGGTCGCCGACGACGAGCTCACCTCGATCCACATCGAGGAGTACGAGATCGATGCGCGCACGACCAAGCTGGGCGACGAGGAGATCACCCGCGACATCCCCAACCGCTCCGAGGAGTCGCTGCGCAACCTCGACGACCGCGGCATCGTCCGCATCGGCGCCGAGGTTCAGTCCGGCGACCTGCTCGTCGGCAAGGTCACGCCCAAGGGCGAGACCGAGCTGACGGCTGAGGAGAAGCTGATCCGCGCCATCTTCAAGGAGAAGGCGCGCGAGGTCCGCGACACCTCACTCAAGGTGCCCCACGGCGAGGGCGGCGTCGTCATCGACGTCAAGACGTTCAGCCGCGACGACGGCGACGACCTGCCGCCGGGCGTCAACGACCTGGTCCGCGTGTTCGTGGCCAAGAAGCGCAAGATCGCCGAGGGCGACAAGCTGGCCGGCCGTCACGGCAACAAGGGCGTCATCTCCAAGATCGTCGACGTGCAGGACATGCCGTTCCTGGAGGACGGGACCCCGGTCGACGTGATCCTCAACCCGCTCGGCGTGCCGAGCCGGATGAACCTTGGTCAGATCCTGGAAACCCACCTCGGGTGGGTGGCGGCCAACGGCTGGTACGAGGACGGCTCCGAGGCGCGCAAGCACGCCACCAACGGCGGCTCGCGTCCCGACGGGCGGCCGGGCAAGGTCTACGTCGCCACGCCGGTCTTCGACGGCGCCACAGTCGCCGACGTCGACGAGGCGCTCGTCCGCTGGCAGGACGAGCACCAGGCCAGCGACGGCCTCATCCGGATGGACGTCGACAAGCGCCGGCGTGAGGGTGAGCAGGCCTCGGGCAAGACCACGCTGTTCAACGGCCGCACCGGCGAGCCGTTCGAGGAGCAGGTCACGGTCGGGTACATGTACATCCTCAAGCTGCTGCACCTGGTCGACGACAAGATCCACGCCCGGTCCACCGGCCCCTACTCGCTCGTCACCCAGCAGCCGCTGGGCGGCAAGGCGCAGTTCGGTGGCCAGCGATTCGGCGAGATGGAGGTGTGGGCGCTCGAGGCCTATGGCGCGGCGTACACCCTTCAGGAGATGCTCACCATCAAGTCCGACGACACGGTCGGGCGCGTGAAGGCCTACGAGGCGATCGTCAAGGGCGAGAACATCGCCGAGCCGTCGATCCCCGAGTCCTTCAAGGTCCTGCTCAAGGAGATGCAGTCGCTGGCGCTCGACGTCAACGTCGTCTCCGAGGAGGGCGAGCGTGCCGAGATGCGCGAGGAGGACGACGACCTGCTGAGGGCGGCCGAGGAGCTCGGCATCGACCTCAGCGGCGTGCGGGCCACCGACGGCGCGCCGGCGGACGAGGCGACCGAGCACGAGGGCGAGACCGCCGAGGCCTCCGAGGCGGAGACCGCGGACGAGGATCCCGATCTGGAGTCCGGCGAGGACCTCGAGGATGAGGACTTCAGCTCGGACGAGGACCCGATGCTCGACGCTGAGGTCCCGGCCGGCGACGCTGAGGGCGTCCAGGAAGCAGACGAGGCATAACGGCCGGTGTGGACCCCGTCATGGGGTCCTGAGCCGCCGTACCCCGAACAGATTTCAACCCCAAGGAATCATTTTGATCGACATTAATAACTTTGACGCAATCGAGATCGGGCTCGCCTCCTCTAAGCAGATTCGCTCATGGAGCTCGGGCGAGGTCACGAAGCCGGAGACCATCAACTACCGGACGCTGAAGCCCGAGAAGGATGGGCTGTTCTGCGAGCGCATCTTCGGTCCGACCAAGGACTGGGAGTGCTACTGCGGCAAGTACAAGCGCGTCCGCTACAAGGGCATCGTCTGCGAGCGCTGCGGCGTCGAGGTGACCCGTTCCAAGGTGCGCCGCGAGCGCATGGGTCACATCGACCTGGCCGCCCCGGTCTCGCACATCTGGTTCTTCAAGGGCGTCCCCAGCCGCATCGGCTACCTGCTCGACATGGCTCCCAAGGAGCTCGAGAAGGTCCTGTACTTCGCCGCCTCGATGGTGACGTGGGTAGACGAGGAGGCTCGCGCCAAGGACACCGAGTCGCTGGAGTCCGAGGTCAACAAGGTCCTCGACTCCTACGCCGCCGAGAAGGAGGAGCGCGTCCTGGAGCTCAAGGAGTCCCTGGCTCGCCGCGAGGAGTACCTCAACTCGGCCAAGACCGGCCGCGACTTCTCCGACGATGACCACCTGTGGGCCGAGACGCTTGACGTCAACGTCGCCAAGCTGTCTGACGACGAGCGCGAGAAGATGCTCAAGGATCTGCGCAAGGCCTTCCAGGCCGACATCGACGACACCGAGGCCTACATCGAGGACGCCGCCGAGCGGATGCGCCAGGTGTGGGAGCTGTTCAAGTCGATGAAGCCCAAGGACGTCATCAACGACGAGACCACGTTCCGCGAGCTGCGCGACCGGTTCGGCTCCCCCTACGGCTTCGGCGAGTACTTCCGGGGCGGCATGGGCGCCGAGGCGGTGCGCGATCTCCTGCAGCAGGTCGACCTGGACGCCGAGTCCGCCGATCTCCAGGAGCAGGTCAAGACCGCCAAGGGTCAGAAGCAGGCCCGCGCCGTCAAGCGCCTGAAGGTCGTCTCCGCGTTCCTGTCCTCTGGGAACAAGCCCGAGATGATGGTGCTGGAGGCCGTGCCGGTGATCCCGCCCGAGCTGCGCCCGATGGTCCAGCTCGACGGTGGCCGCTTTGCCACGTCGGACCTCAACGACCTCTACCGCCGCGTCATCAACCGCAACAACCGCCTCAAGCGCCTGCTGGACCTCGGCGCCCCGGAGATCATCGTCAACAACGAGAAGCGCATGCTTCAGGAGTCCGTCGACGCGCTGTTTGACAACGGCCGGCGCGGGCGCCCCGTCACCGGCCCGGGCAACCGGCCGCTGAAGTCGCTGTCGGACATGCTCAAGGGCAAGCAGGGCCGCTTCCGCCAGAACCTGCTGGGCAAGCGCGTGGACTACTCGGGCCGGTCGGTGATCGTGTCGGGCCCGTCGCTGCGCCTGCACCAGTGCGGACTGCCCAAGCTGATGGCGCTCGAGCTGTTCAAGCCGTTCATCATGGCCCGCCTCGTCGAGCGCAAGTCCGCGCAGAACATCAAGGCGGCCAAGAAGATGGTCGACTCCATGATCCCCGAGGTGTGGGACGTCCTGGAGGAGGTCATCCACGAGCACCCGGTGCTGCTCAACCGCGCGCCGACGCTCCACCGCCTGGGCATCCAGGCCTTCGAGCCGGTGCTGGTGGAGGGCAAGGCCATCCAGGTCCACCCGCTCGTCTGCCACGCCTTCAACGCCGACTTCGACGGCGACCAGATGGCGGTCCACCTCCCGCTGTCGGCGGAGGCGCAGGCCGAGGCGCGGATCCTGATGCTGTCGGCCAACAACATCCTGTCCCCCGCGCACGGCGCGCCGCTGGCGACGCCGTCGCAGGACATGGTGCTGGGCGCCTACTACCTCACCTATGGCCCGGACGCCAGCGAGTTGGCGAAGATGAACCCGGCGGAGATCACCCCCCGGCCACATCCGTTCCGCACCGCCCAGGAGGCGGAGTGGTCGTACGAGCACGGCGTGGTCAAGCTGCACGACCTGGCCGAGTACCGGCCGATCGGCCGTAACGAGGGTCACATCCTGACCACGGTCGGGCGGGTCATCTACAACGAGAAGATCGAGCGTGCGCTCCAGGTGGCGCTGGGTGAGCAGTTTGACCCCGACACCTACGAGTTCATCAACCGTTCGATGCGCAAGAGGGACACGACCCAGATGATCGACGACCTCGTGCAGCTGTACGGGGCCCCGACGATCTCCCAGGTCCTGGACGCGTTCAAGGACGTCGGCTTCCAGTACGCAACCCGTGCCGGCGTGACGTTCTCCAAGAACGACGTGCAGACGCCTCCCTCCAAGGAGGAGATCCTCAAGCGCTACGAGGCTGAGCTGATCATCATCGAGGGCCAGTACGAGGACGGCGAGATCACCCAGGAGGAGCGCCACGAGGCGGTCACCGGACTGTGGGATCGCGCCACCAACGAGGTCGGCGAGGCGCTCACCGCGCACCTGGAGCCGATGAACCCGATCGCCATGATGGCCAACTCCGGCGCCCGTGGCTCGTTCTCCCAGATCCGTCAGCTGGCCGGCATGCGCGGCCTCATGGCGAATCCGAAGGGCGAGATCATCGAGCGTCCGATCAAGGCCAACTTCATGGAAGGCCTGACCGTGCTCGAGTACTTCATCTCAACGCACGGCGCGCGCAAGGGTCTGGCCGACACGGCGCTCCGTACCGCCGACTCGGGCTACCTGACCCGGCGCCTGGTGGACGTCTCTCAGGACGTGATCATCCGCCAGGATGACTGCGGCACGGAGGAGTTCATCGAGAGCCCGGTGTCACAGCTGGAGATCGATCCCGAGACGCGGCGCCTGCGGCCGACCGGCCAGGTCAACACGGACCTCATCGGACGGATCGCGGCCCGTGACATCACCACCAAGCGCGGACGCGTCATCGTGGAGCAGGGCAAGGAGATCGATCGCGCCGAGCTGGCCGACCTGTTCGAGGCCCACCAGGACGACACCGACAAGGGCGAGGTCATCACGGTCCCGGTCCGCTCGGTGCTCAAGTGCGAGGCTCCGACCGGCGTGTGCCAGGCCTGCTACGGCCGCTCGATGGCGAGCGGCAAGCTGGCCCAGATCGGCGACGCGGTGGGCATCATCGCCGCCCAGTCGATCGGCGAGCCCGGTACTCAGCTGACGATGCGGACGTTCCACACCGGAGGCGTCGCCGGCGCGGACATCACGCACGGTCTGCCCCGCGTGGTGGAGCTGTTCGAGGCACGCAAGCCCAAGGGCCTGGCCAAGATCTCCGAGATCGGCGGCAAGGTGTCGATCGAGGACTCCGACAAGGCGATCACGGTCGTGATCACCGACGACGGCGGCGAGGAGCATCGCCACACGTTCCCGCGGCGCACCCTGCTGTATGTCGAGTCGGGCCAGAAGATCGAGCCCGGCACGCAGCTCAACGAGGGGTCCCTGTACCCGCACGAGCTGCTGGCCGTCCGCGGCCGGACCGAGACCGAGCTCTACCTCGTCCGCGAGGTCCAGGAGGTCTACAAGTCCCAGGGCGTGGACATCAACGACAAGCACATCGAGCTGATCGTGCGCCAGATGATGAAGAAGGTGCGGGTCGACCAGAAGGGCGACACCGACCTCCTGCCGGGCCAGTTCGTGGACCGCTACGAGTACGCCAAGATCAACAATGGCGTCATCGACTCCGGCGGCGAGGCGGCGCAGGCCGAGGAGATCATCCTGGGCATCACCAAGGCGTCGCTGAACACCGACTCGTTCCTGTCGGCCGCCTCCTTCCAGGAGACGACCAAGGTGCTCACCGACGCCGCGCTGGAGGGCAAGATCGACCGGCTCAACGGCCTCAAGGAGAACGTGATCATCGGCAAGCTGATCCCGGCCGCCACGGGGCTCAAGCGCTACCGGCGGATCGAGATCGAGCCGTCCGAGCCGCTCCCGCGCGGGATCGACGAAGTGGGCCTGCTCGATCACGACGATCTCGCGGCCGAGCTCGGCCTCACCGACGGCGAGTCGCTCAGCGGCTTCGGCGGCGGCATCGAGCCCGACCTCTCGGATCTCGAGAACATCGGCAATGGCGGCTCGGCGCTCGGGTTCGCCGAGGAGCTGGCCGACCTCGACGTCCCCGCCGACGACGGAGACTCGTCGGACGACTAACGCTGTGACACCCGGAGCGCGGTGCACTCGCCTCACCAGCTACGAGCATGAGCTCGGGGACTGGGTGCGAGCGCGCCGCGTGCCGGATGTCAGGCTCTCCGGACTGCTGCTGGACCGCGAGCTGCTGGGCTACCAGCACTCGCGGGCGCAGTTCGCATCGTGGCTGGAGCCGCCCCGGCCTCAGCTCACGCTGATGATCGACCTCGACGGGTCGCTGGACGCGGACGGCGAGGTGCTTCTGGACGCTTGGATCAGCGGTCTGAGCGACCGGCCCACCGTGGTCGGCTTCGGTGACACGTACGGGGCGATCGACCTCAAGCTGATGCCGCTGGGCGCCTACGCGCTCACCGGCATACCGCTGTGCGAGCTGGCCGGCGCGTGCGTGGCGCTGGCCGACGTGTTCGGGCGCGACGGCACCGAGCTGGCGGGGCGGCTGCGCGAGTCAGCCGACTGGGACGAGCGCTTCGCGGAGCTCGGGTGCAGCCGTCGCTACCTGCGTGACGGCTTCGTACGCCAGGTGGGGCTGCCGCCCAAGACGGTTGCGCGCCTGATGCGCTTTCACTCCGTCCGCGAGCGGATCCAGGATGAACCGGATCCCGCCCACCCACGGTGGGGCGAGGTCGCCCATGCCGCCGGGTACGCGGACCAGTCCCACCTCAACCGCGAGTTCCGCGAGCTGGCCGGGACCACCCCGTCAGACTTCGTGCGGCGGCTGATCCCCGCGGGCGGCGTCGTCGGCGACCGCTCCCATTAATCCAAGACGCCTGGGCCGACCCGGGCTAGCGTCCCACCCATGACCGATCACCTCCGCCCCAACATCTTTCCCGCCGTTCGCTACGCCGACGCCCGCGCCGCCGTCGACTTCCTCACGCGCGCCTTCGGCGCCACCGAGAAGTCGGTGCACCAGCGCGACGGGGTCATCCACCACGCCGAGCTGGCCCTGGGGGCCGGCCTGATCATGGTGGGCCAGCATTCCGAGAACGGCTGGCTCGGCGGGGACCCGCCGCGGCCCCTGTCGTCCACGGTGAGCGTCTACGTCACGGTTGAGGACCCCGACGCCCACCACGCCGTGGCGCGCGAGGCCGGCGCGAGCGTGGTGCGCGAGCTCGAGGACATGGACTACGGCTCGCGCGAGTACTCGGTCCGCGACCCGGAGGGCAACCTGTGGTCGTTCGGGACCTACGACCCCTACCGAGTCTGAGCACGTGAGCCGCCGCACCCGCACCCTCCGCTACGGCGCCTCCATCGCGGTAGCGCTCGTGGGCGTGGCCTGCGGGGCGCTCATTCCCGGCACCGCCGGCGGGACCGCGGCCACGGTGCTGGTGGGGATCGGTCTCGTCGGCGTCGTCAGCCTCATCTTCTACGACGTCGGGCTCACCGAGGACCGCGAGCGCGCCGCGCAGCGGGACCTGGGGCAGAGGACCGGGGGGGAGAGGGCCGAGGGGCAGAGGGCCGAGGGGCAGAGGGCCGAGGAGCAGAGGGCCGAGGGGCAGAGGGCCGAGGGGCCGCCGCGGGATCCCGGCGCTCCGGGCGAGCACCAGGGCGGTCGCCTGCGCCCCCTGGATCGCCGGCGGGGCCATCGCCGCCGGCTGCCCTGATCCGGGCGCGCGCGGAGGCGGCGCCGCCCTGTGTCGATGCCCGACACCAGGCCGCGCCGCCCGCCACAATCCCCTGCCGAGGCCCGGCGGTGAACCCGCCGAGGCGCTCTGGTGATCATCCCGTGATGATCGCGCCGCGTTTTACCGCATTTCTTCCACGTTGGCCGCGGACTTGGTAAAGTTTGTAGAGGTTGGTTCGAACGGGGAAACGAACCATCTTCTGGACACAACCGAATATTCCTTTGAGCATCTCCGGGGGTTTACTGAGTGACTCGAATTGCGGTCGGACGCATGGGCGCGGGGGCGCGCTCATATAGCGTCGAACGGCCAAAGCTGGCCCTGTGGGTAGTCGCTGCCGCGTGCGCGGTCGCGACGGTGTGCTTTGTTGGATTTGGAGCCGAACAGCTTTGGCAGACACACGCCACGGATGCGGCTCTGCGCTCTGCGATCGAGACCGGCATCACGCTCTCCGCCCTGGTCAGCGCCGTGCTGTTGCTGGCCCACTTCCGCCAGACACGAATGCTGCGCGATCTGCTGCTCCTCGCGGCGCTGGCCACCGTCGCCCTGACGGACTTCATCTTCAACGCGCTGCCGGCCTACCACTACGAGACCGGCATCTACGGCGCCGGCGCCCGCATGGCGCTCACGATCCTCATCGCCGGCATCTTCCTCGCGGTGGCGTTCGCGCCGGGCGACCGCGAGGTGCAGGCGGGCCGCCGCCTCGCTGCGATCGCCGTCCCGGCCGCGTTCTACTGGGTCGCCCTGGGCGAGCTGGTCGACCTCATCGCCGGACCCGTGCGTGAGCAGGGCCCGTCGGGCGCCTACGGCCCGCTGGCCACGTCGGTGTCGGTCACCTGCTGCGTCGTCCTGATCGTCTCCGCGTTCGGCTTCGCCATGCGCCGCCGTAACGGGGACCGCACCGCTGGCCTGCTCGCCGCCGCGGCCATGTGCATCGCCGGCGCACAGCTGGGCAAGCTTGGCCTCGGCGTCGCCCCTCCGGACTGGGTCACGCCGTCAGATGCCCTGCGCGTGGCCGGCTATGGCCTCCTGCTGGCCGCGGCGGTCGGGATGTACCGCCGCTCCCAGGTTCAGGTCGCGCGAGACGCGGTGAGTGCGGAGCGGCTGCGGATTGCCCGTGACCTGCACGACGGCCTCGCCCAGGACCTCGCGTTCATTGCGCTGCACTCCGAGCGGCTGGCGCGGGAGTTCGGCGCCGACCACCCGCTGGCGATCGCCGCCAGGCGCGCCCTGGCGGCGTCTCGGGGACAGATCGTCGACCTCGAGGCCTCGCACGCGTCGAGCACCGAGGCTGCGTTGCGCGAGGTGGCCGGGGAGCTCTCGTCGCGTTTCAATGTCAATGTCAACGTCGTGGTGGACGACGCCGTCAGGACCGAGCGCACCGAGCACGAGCGCAGCCAGCACGAGCGCACCGAGCTGGTCCGCATCGCCCGCGAGGCCATCGCGAACGCAGCGCGACACGGCGGTGCCCGCAACGTCACGGTGCGGCTCGGCTCGCGCCGCGACGATCTGCTCCTGCGGGTCTCCGACGACGGCTGCGGCTTCGGCCTGCGCCGGCAAGGACACTGCCGGGACCGGGCTGGGGATGCGCACCATGCGCGCCCGCGCCAAGTCCGTCGGCGG
>CAWKLB010000023.1:0-116676 GCA_963850325.1 uncultured Actinomycetota bacterium | reverse complement strand
CTGTAGCGGCTGGCACCGGCAACCACGGCATGGCCAGGGCGTCATCGCATGCCCTGGCCGTCGCCGCGCCGGGCCAACTCACTGGCGGGGCGTTGGTGCTCGTGCCGAGGGCCGCTCACCCACGCTTCGATGTCTCGATGCCGCAGCGCTCGCGCGACCGAAATCCGGTGGCGCCCATCGACGACGTAGTAGCCGTCCGGCTGTCGGCGCAGCACCACCGGCGGCAGCGCCTCGCCCTTGCGATGGGCTAGCGCGATGCGCTCCCAGCGCCGGCGCAGCGCATTTGACGCGGGGCGGAAGTCCGAATCGAAGTTGCCCGCCGACTCGACCGCGCCGACAACTGCATGCAGGGGCACCACCTCGAGTCGCGTCGGTCCTGCCGCGAGCACGGCGGACGGTGACAGCGAATGCAGATAGCGGCAACACGCGCAGCGGCGCAGCCACGCTCTCAGCCGCGCGACGTGGTAGGCCCGGCGAGCCCGTATGAAATCCGATTGAGCATCGAGCACCGGGAGGCCCGTGGTATGAGAACGGAGAAGGTCGAACATGGTGCTGCGTTCAGCCTGGCCTAAGACCGCCGGCGCGTCATCGGCAATTCGCCTATCGCGGGCCTTAGGCGATGACGACCGCGGACTGCGAGACGCTTGCGAACGGAGCGGCGTAGTGAAACGCGCCGGTGATCGACGGCGGACAGTCCGTCAGCGGCCGAACTTGAAAATGCTCGCCCCACTCGGGGTTGGGAGCGTCGATCCCGAGTCGGGATGCGGGGATGAAGCCAAAGCGGCTGTAGAAGCGGCGGTCCCCAAGGAGGGCGATGAGCGGTTCGCCCGCCGCGTCGGCGGCGCCGAGGATGGCATGCATCATCGCCTGGCCGATTCCCTGCCGCTGATAGGACGGCAGAACACTGATCGGTCCCAGGCCGAGCGCGGCCGTCTCACCGACCCGTCCGCGGGTGCACACGACGTGGCCAACGATGTGTTGGTCGTGGACCGCCACCATCGAGAGTGTGGGGATCCATCCGCTGTCGCGCCGCAGCGTTCGCAGCAAGCGTGTCTCGGGCGGCTCATGAACGCGGTCGCTATCCGCAAACGCAGCCGAGGTCACGGCCTCCACCGAGCCGAGGTCGTCAGCAATCTCGCGCCGGATGATCACAGGCCGTCGGTGTAGCACGATCCGTTCAATCTCCCGCCCGCGACCGTGAGCTGGCTGCGATTGCTCGGCCGGACACCCGAGGATCGCGGTCGCCGCACCGCGTCAGATGGTCCAGCCGACTGGGTAGTTGACGATCGGGGTGAACGCCACGCCGGCCGCCTCCGCCTCCCCACGCGCACGGACCGTCATCTCAGTCAGGTGGTCCAGCTGTCTCGCATCCTCGTCGCTGTCCCAAACGCTGACGTGGACAGCCGAGCCCTCCGGCGAGACGCCGGCGTAAAAGTGGATGAGTCCGGGCAGCCGGTTGATCGCCGGGATGAGGTATTCCGAGACCCTCGTGTTCATGGCGTCGACCTCGGCGAACCGACTCGGGTCGAAGGTGGCGCGCGAGACGCGGACGACGGCGGCAGCGGGCAAGGATTCAGTCACGGTGTTCCCTTCGTAGCAACTGTGGCCAAGAGCGTAGGGCCACGTCGCCGACACGCGTACTGCTTAAGGTCAACCGCGCGCGGGCCGATATCTCCTCAGATATGGACCACGTGGTCGAGACCCCCGCCGATGCCGGCATCGTGGACGGCGGCGCGACCGTGGACGTCTCCGTTCTGCGCGCCGTCAGCGCCCTGCAACGCGAGCTGGCTGAGGTCGGCCTTGATCTCAAGGCGGTTATGCAGCGCATCGCCGATCGCACACGTGAGTTGACCGGCGGGACGTCGGCGGCAGTTCGGCTGCTGGACGGCGACGCTCTGGTGTGCGGTGCGGTGAGCGGTGCGCCGGAGATCCAGAATCCGCACCGCCTGCCGCTGGGGGACAACCTGTCCGGTCACGCCATGCGCAGCCGACGCTCGCTTCTCTGCCTCGATACCGAAAACGATGACCGGGTCGACGCCCAGCTGTCGCGCAAGCGCGGCGTTCGCTCGATCATTGCCGTTCCATTGCTTCACGGTGGCGAAGCCGTTGGGCTGCTGCTGCTGTACGGCGACAAGGCGGGCGCTTTCAGCGAGCGCGATGTCACGATGATGGAGCTGCTCTCCGTCGTCCTGTCAGGCGCTCTGGCGCACGCCGCCGAGTTCGAGGCCAAGCGTGACCAGGTTGAAGCACTCGCGCGGTTTGAAGCAACGTTCGCCGGGGCGCTCACCGGAATGCTCCTGATGGACCTCGATGGGCGCATCATCGACTCCAATCCCGCCATCCAGTCGATGCTGGGTCGGAGCGATAGCGAGCTCTCTGGCCGGCGCACCTCGGAGTTCGTGCACCCGGACGATCGCCGCAAGGCGCGCGGCGCGTTCCTGCGCATGGTCGAGAAGGGCGAGAGCTCGCTGCGGATGCAGCATCGCTTCATCGGCAGCGACGGCGACGTCGTGTGGGTCGACGTGTCGGCATCCGTCGTGGCCGATTCGACGGGTGGCCAGGGCTTTGCCATCGTCATGGTCCAAGACATCACTCAGCAGAAGGCGGCGGAGGCAGCGCTACTGTCGCAGGCTGAGCTCAACGAGCACCAGGCCCTGCATGACGCGCTCACGGGGCTCGCAAACCGTACGCTCTTCCGCGATCGGATTGACCAGGCGCTGCGGGTAAGGCGCCGTGCGTGTAACCGAGCTGCGGTACTTGTCATGGACCTCGACGGGTTCAAGGAGATCAACGATTCGCTAGGTCACGCCGCCGGCGACGAGTTGCTGGTCGAGCTTGGGGTCCGTTTGACGGAGACGCTTCGTGGCTCGGACACCGTGGCCCGCCTCGGCGGTGACGAGTTCGGCGTCCTCCTGCCAGACGCAACGGTCCCCGAAGATGTCCTCATCGCCGTTGAACGTATACGCGCCGCCATCGAGCGCCCCGTCATCGTCCAGGGGCTCCCGCTCTCGTTGGAGGCGTCGATCGGAATCGCGTTGTACCCCGATGACGGCGATGACGTCGAGACGCTCGTCCGATGCGCGGACGGAGCGATGTACCACGCGAAGCGGGAGAAGTTGGGGTGGGCGTTCTATGACACCAACTGCATCCCGCAGGACACGAGCCGGCTCACGATCGTCGGTGAGTTGCGTCGCGCGTTGGACCAACGTGAGCTGATCCTCCACTACCAGCCCAAGGCGTTCCTGAGCGATGGTGAGATCCGCTCGGTCGAGGCGCTGATCCGCTGGAGCCATCCAGATCGCGGCCTGGTCCCACCCGACGAGTTCATCCCGGTGGCTCAGCAGACCGGGCTCATCAAGCCGTTGACCCTCTATGTCATCGACGAGGCACTGCGGCAGTGCCGTTCGTGGCAGGACCAGGGTGTCCGCCTGGCCATCGCGGTCAACCTCTCGACCCGATCACTGGTCGATCCTGATTTCCCGGCGCAGGTGGCGGGTCTCCTCGAGCGTTGGGACGTCGAGCCGAGCCTGCTCGAGTTCGAGATCACCGAGTCCTCGATGCTCGCCGACCCAGCGCGCACCAAGCAGATCCTGCTGCAGCTGGCCGAGATGGAGATCCGGCTCTCGATCGACGACTTCGGAACCGGCTATTCCTCGCTGGCCTACCTCAAGCGCCTCCCTGTCAGCGAGATCAAGATCGATCGGTCCTTCGTGATGAACATGGACCAGGACGAGGACGACGCGATCATCGTCCGGTCCACCATCGACCTCGGGCGCAATCTGGGCCTCGACGTGGTCGCCGAAGGCGTTGAGACTCCCGAGACCTGGGATCTTTTGACCTCCCTCGGGTGCACCTCCGCCCAGGGCTACTACCTCAGCCGTCCTGTCCCGGGCGCCGACCTCCTCGCGTGGCTCGCGGTGGCGGCCCGGCCCGGCGCACGCCAACGCTGAGTCGCCGACACTGGGAGCGAGCAGGGAACGCGCAGATCGGGATGAGCCGATTGAACGCGAGCTCTCTCCCTTCATAGATAGTCCCTGCCGTGATGCTTGGGCGCGCAACTGCTCGGGCAGGCACACGAACCCCAACGCGATCTCCGGAGGCGATGACTTGACCGAACCCGACCAGCACAGCCGCTCCGAGCCCACGGGGAGCCGGCCGACCACGGGCCAGCCCGCTGGCGCCCCCGATCCCATGCGGGTTCATCCCATCGAGGGACAGGAGCGCGTGGTTCTGCTCAAGCCGCTGCTTGTGAACAATCCACTGATCGAGGTTGGTGAATACAGCTACTTCGACGACCCCGATCGCGCAGCTGATTTCGCGACGCGCAACGTCACCCACCACTACGGACCGGATCGCCTCATCATCGGAAAGTTCTGCGCCATTGCTGCCGGCGTCACGTTCGTGATGAACGGCGCGAACCACCGCATGAACGGCGTCTCCACCTACCCGTTCCCGATCATGGGAGAACCTTGGAGCGCCCACGTGGATCTGATCTCTGACCTGCCTTCTCGCGGAGACACAGTCGTGGGCAACGATGTCTGGATCGGCGGCAACGCGACCATCATGCCCGGTGTCCGCATCGGCCACGGGGCCATCATTTCCACCGGCGCTGTGGTGACCAAGGACGTGCCTGACTATGCGATCGCCGGCGGCAACCCGGCGGCGGTGGTTCGAATGCGCTACTGCGATGACGACGTCCGCGAACTCGTCGCGCTTGCCTGGTGGAACTGGCCCCTCGAGGCCATCACCAGACACCTGCGCACGATCGCTGACGGGTCCGTCGCCGACCTCCGCTCAGCGGCGACCTCTATCGCCCGGTGATCGGGACCAGCGCGCGGCCGCGCAGTTCCGTGCCGGGGATTGGCTGTGGCGGCACATATCAGGGGCGATGAGGCCGCGCGCGAACAGCAGGGCGTTCTCCTCGACGTGGATTCGGTAGAGGAGAGGCAGCAGACCACCGGCGCATCCCGAACCCGGCGAGCGCTTTCCCGCGCGGAGTCCAGAGCCAAGCCGTGACCCGCCTCCGGATCGGCTCACAACTGGCCGATTCCGAGTGTCGCGCTCGTGTAGGTCCCGCCCGGGAACGTCACCGGCGACAGGCCGTCGAAGTTGACCGTCAGCGGACCGGAGACGGAGCCACGGCCTGGCATCGAGCTGGAGGCCGGCGTGCTGGCCGTGTAGGCGAGCCTGCCGGACATGAACCTTCCGGCGGCGATCGCGCTTCCATTGGAGAAGTCCGGCGCGATGGTGAGATCATCCCGCGGGAGCGCGCTTGCCTCGATCGCATCGTCGATTGTGATGCCGTCGTCGATCAGGTAGGTGCTGTCCTGGACCAGCGCGTTCTCGATGGTGGCCCCCACCCCCGGCCCGCTCGTCGGCCGCGTGTCGGTGAATGTCGCGAGCATCGTCGGCGAGAGCTGCGATGTCACCGACAGCTGCGTCCCTTCACTCGGAGCCGGGATCGGCGCCGCCGCGCAGGCGTTGATGGTGCTCGCGGTGGCCGTGAGGATGCTGGCGTTGAGCCTGGACGGGTACGCCGTGCCCGCAAGGGCGGGGTTATGCATCACGAGCCGGAACACGCCCGACAGCGAGCCTTTGTGGCCAGTGACGCTGGTGGCACTGCATGGGATCGACACGCGGCCGCTCGCTGTGGCAGACAGCGACATGTCGATATGCCCGAAGACACCGAGGTTCGCCTTGAGCGTCGCGGCTTCGCCGCTGCGGGCGATGCTGACTCGGACGCCCTTGCCGAACCCGTAGTAGTGCTCCTGCCGGTCGGTCACTGGGCCGCGATCGAATCGCACCACGAGGTAGGCGGGCGTCCCCTCGAATGACGGCGTCGCGAGCAGGTACATCTTGTACGAGTGCACTGCAAACGGCCCAGCCTCGAGCAGGCCCGGCTTGGGCGAGGCGGCGGCGTAAGCCGGGAACGCGCCAAGCAGACACGTGGCCAGCGACGCCAGCGGCAGAAAGCGTCTCATGCCTCACATATTCGTCACCAGCGCCGCCCAACTTGAGGCGCGCCGCCGACTCCCCACACCAACGCTCAAGCGATCGACGCCTCGGACCGATATCACGATCGTGCTGAAGTGGTCAATCGCAAAACTGGTGGCGGTCGTCGCGACCTGCGCCTGCCTAGCCGCACCCAGCGCCCTCGCCAACGGCCGGACGGTATGGATCGTCAGAGATGGCTTCTATGCGGGATCAGTGGACGGCGGCGGGGAGCTGGTGTACTTCTACGTGTCGCATGGCCGCGTGTACCACCTTCGCTTCAGCATGAGCCTGGACTGCAGCAGCTCGGGCGTCACCTCAAATCCGGACTTCAACGCCGGCCCGGCAATGCCCCAGGGTCGCAGGATCCCAGCAAGCGGCATCGTCTCGATCGACTGGGTCGAACACGGGGCCGGCCGCACAGGTGACATCAACGCTGAGCTGGCACTCACTCGCCACCCGAACGCGAGCTTCTCGGTGACCTCGCATGGTGATCCGGAGAGGTGCAACGGCTTCGCGGATATCCCGATCCAGCGCGCCGCCGTGACACCGCCCAGGCCAGCGCGGCCATAGGACTACTGTCCCACGTCATCGCGCACCGCCGCCTCCGGATCCACCGGACGCTGAGTGGTGCCCGGGCGCTGGGATCGGGAT
The DNA here is from genome assembly GCA_963850325.1 of uncultured Actinomycetota bacterium. Classification (GTDB taxonomy): domain Bacteria; phylum Actinomycetota; class Thermoleophilia; order Solirubrobacterales; family Solirubrobacteraceae; genus Palsa-465. Next base: position 110,031 of record CAWKLB010000023.1, on the reverse strand, counting down.
CGCTGCGGCGTGAGGCTGGTGAGAGCCCTGAGCAGCCGGTCTAGCGAGCCCTCTGCGTGGTGGCGTGCGGCGAGCGCCCGAAGGGCGGGTTCGTTTGCCGGGTAGGTGTCGCGTCGGCCGGGCGGCAGCGCGACGGGGAGATCGTCGACCGGTCTCACGACGGTGATCGCGGCCTGAAGGTACTCCCGGTCCGGTGGGCGCAGCGGGCGGTCGCGCAGCACGCCCGCGATGTCTCCGTGGCGGCGGATCATCGCCGCCGCGGTCACGGCGCCGACGCCCTTGAGCCCGGGAAGTCCGTCCGATGGGTCACCGCGCAGGATTGCGAAGTCGGCGTATCGGCGGCCTGGGATTGCGTAGCGGCGTGTGATCTCGGTTTCGTCGATGACCGCCAGCCCTGTCCGCTCCGGATACAGGACGCGCACGCGCGGATCCTCCACCAGCGCGAACAGATCCCGGTCACCGCTGGCGATCTCGACGGTCCCGGGGGCGAGCCTGGTCAGGGTGGCGATCACGTCCTCGGCCTCATAATCGGCGACACCAACGACGTCGATCCCGATGTGCTCAAGCAGCTGGGTGATCACCGGGAGGTCGGGCACCAGCCCGGGTGGAACCGGCTCAGCGACCCGGTGGCTCTTGTAGTCCGCGATGAGGTCGACTCGCCACTGGGGCCGCCATGCCCAGTCCTCGGCGATCACCAGCCGGCGGGGTCGGCGGTCGGTGACGAGGCGCGCCAGCCTGTCCACGAAACCGCCGATCGCGTTCCCGCCCGTCCGCGAGCCACGCGCGCTGGCCAGCGTCCCGTAGTAGGCGCGGAAGATCAGGCTCGATCCATCGATCAGCAACCACTCGCAGGGCATTCCATCACCATTCTGCCGCGCCCGTCACGCCGGCCACGCTCACGCTAGGGCTGGGCCGGCCTCAGTCGATTTGAGCGCTCTCGCGGTTGATCTCGGCGTTCAGTGAGATTTCTCGGCGGGTGTGCTCGATGGCCAGTGAACGGGCGTCCAGTCGCCGTCTGGGTCCGTGGTTTGCCCCACTTCGATCAGATGATCGTCCGGGTCGCGGATGTAGCAGCGGATCTCATACTGATGCTGTTTCGGCGGTGTCAGGAAATTCGCGCCCCTGGCGCTCCACTCGGCGTAGACGGCCTCGATGTCTTTGACCCGGATATTGAGAAAGCTGTCGACCCGGTTGGGATCACGCGGCGTCTCCAGGGTCACCTCCGGCTTGTCGTCCGTCGGTCCACCACCTACGCTGCTGACGACAAAACCGTTGGATAGTGAGACATTGGTCGGCTCTCCGGCCGGCTTTCCGGAGAAGACGACACTGCCGCCGAGTACCTCGGTGTAGAACCGCCGGGAGCGCTCGACGTCGTCCGAGACGATGAAGCGGGTCAGCACAATCCCCTCGGGCCCGCCCGCCGCGGTGCTCGATGGCCAGTGGGCCGGCACCCAGTCGCCCTCTGGGTCCGTCGTTTGCCCTACTTCGATCAGATGACCGTCGGGATCTCGGATGTAGCAACGGGTCTCATACTGGTGCTGCTTCGGCGGCGTGAGGAAATGCGCCCCCTTTGCGCTCCATTCGGCGTAGACGGCCTCGATGTCTGTGACGCGGATATTGAGAAAGCTGCTGACCCGGTTGGGATCCCGCGGCGTCTCCAGGGTCACCGCCGGCTTGTCGTCGGTCGGGCCTCCGCCGACATTGATGATGACCCAGCTGTTGGACAGCGCGACATAGGTCACATCTCCGGAGAAGGCCACCCGCCCGCCTAGCACCTCGGTATAGAACCGTCGGGAGCGGTCCACGTCGTCGGAGACGATGAAGTGGGCCAACACGATCCCGTCTGCGGACGGTGGGAGCTCGGCCATCGGGACCTCCACTGGTTTGGGTCGCACCCCCGCCGATGACGGGGTCGGCAGTCGATCCTACGATGAACCCGAATTCCATCCGTCGCAGGCACCGCGAGACGCCAGCAGGTCAGGTCTCCGGTCGTCCTCCGCTGAGGTGCTCGACACTTGACCTCAGTGCTGCGATGCGTGCGATGTGGGAGGCTTGTCGGGTGCCGTTCATGCCAGAGCTATTCTCCGGGCGCGCGCTGGCGCAGTTCTACGACAAGCGGCGACGGGATGAGCTTGAGGCAGTGCCGTACTTTGACGGCTTGATGGCCGGCGAGCCCGACGCGCTGGTCCAATCGTTCACCGCTGAGCCTGAGTTGCACGATCCCGTGCGAGGACGCGTCAAGGGCAAGCGCGCGTTCGGGGCGTTCGTCACAGAGATGAACGCCTGGATCGCTCGGCGCAACATCACGGTCGAGAATGTCGCGCACGTCGTTACCCCACAACGCGGCTTTGAGGAGGTCGTCCTCCACCTCGAGGGTGAAACTGGGCGAGTCGCGCTTCCCGTCGCGATCGTCGCGGACCGCGAGCACGACGGCCACATCGACGAGCTACGCATCTACTTCAGCACCTGGGCACTGACCCGCCGTCACGCGAATCGCCCGCCGCTGCTGCAGCCCGATCCTGAGCTCCGCATGCCGGAGATCGTCTCCGAATACCAAGAGGCGCTCGCCGCCGGCGATGTCGACGCGATCGTGGCTGCGTTCGAACCGGGGGGCTACGCCCGCGAGCCGGCGGGCGGCCAGCATCTCCACACGGGCCTAGACGGCCTGCGCTCCTTCTACCAGCTGTTGTTCTCAAACGACGGCGGGATCCCCCTGGAACACTGCGCGCTGATCGATGACAAGGGCGTGTGCGCGCTCGAGTACAACGTGGTGCGGTGGGGCCAGACGGAGATGTCGCCCGAGGCAGGTGTCGCTGTCTATTCACGGGGTCAGAGCGGGAAACTCGCCGCGGTACGCACATACGATGACGTCGACCCGCCGCTCGCTGTGTAAGTACCCCGGCACCGTCTCAACGCCTCAACGCCCGGCGGCTTGACCGCCATGGGGACCCGACTCTGTCTTTACCCCTTGGTCGAGTACCTCGACGTGCCGTTGCAGCTACTGGAACGAGTGAAGTCGGTCCTCACCGTGCCGGATTCCTTGCCGTGCTTGGCGAAGGTGCCAGTGACGATCACGAACCCCTGGTGCTGATGAGCGGGCGCGAAGTAGATCGGCAGCTTGACCTTGAAGGTCCCATGCTTGGAGATCGTCCCCGACGCGGGCTGCACCGCGCCAAACCCGCCACCCTGACAGTAGACGGGGTAGCTGCTCGTGAGCACGAAGCTGCTGACGCGCTTGCCGTTCGCGCTCACCTTGAAACTAATCGGAAACGTGACGTTCGATGCGCGCGAGATCTTGCCGCTGTATGTCGCGCCGCTGACCGGCTTGGCCGCCAGGGCGGCGGCCGGACCGGTGGTCACGGCCACCAGCGCCGTCAGCGCGATCGCGGTGGCAAGCCGCCGGTCTGGACTGATCCTCATCAAAGCCTCCTTGGAGATCCGGTTCGACGCCGCTGCGACCCGGTGTGCATCGTCGGGGCGTGACGCTAACCCGCCCCGCCTGATACGTCAAACGCGCCGCCTGCCCGGCGCCAACATCAGGGCTGCGTCAAGGGCGGGGTGCGTGCCAAGACGCCGGGGAGCGGCTTGAGGCGATCGCGCTGCCGGCAACGATGGTGAGCAGACACGCTGCGAAGCCGACCGCTGCGATGTCGCTCACCTCGAGGACGAGCAGCGCCGCGATGACGGCGCCGGCGAGCATCGCCATCACGGCGAGCACGCGGCGGATGACCGCAAAATGGTCGTGCTGACGCGGTGCGCGCCGCCTGTTCGGGATCGATGTTGAATACGCCGACGATCGGATGACCGTCATGACTGGCGAGCGCGTCGGCGGCGATCAAGGTCCGGTGCTCCGGGATCCAGACGGCGAGCTGGCCGGGGGTGTGTCCCGCAAAGACGTCCGCTTCCTTCTCCGGTCCGAGCACTTCGGTCCCCGTACGTAAGGCCATCTGGTGCGCCGACCCGCAGTGGTCGGGGTGAGCGTGGGTGAGCAACACCTGGCGGACCGGGAGAGCGGCGCTCGCTGTGGCGTGGATCAGGGCTTTGGCTCGCCGAGCAGCAGCTCGGTCCGGTACTTCGGGGCGAGTGCGATCGCCTTGGCGATGAACGCGCCGGTGGCGGCCTCGTCGAGCGCCGGTGGAGCCTCGGTCCGGTGCGCGACCGGAACGCCGATCTCCCTGAAGAACTCCTCTTGTCCTGCGGGCGAGCAGAGGCAGACCAGTCGCGCGGGCCGCTCGGAAACGTTCCGAAACACGTGCGGGGCGTTGGCCGGCACATTGATCGTCTCACCGGCCCTGGCCGCGGCGCTGACGCCGCGGAAGGTGAGCTCGATCTCGCCGTCGAGAACCGTGAACATCTCCTCGAAGTCGTGACGGTGCGGCGGCGGCCCGCCTCCGGGCGGGACGTGCATGTCGATCAACGTGTATCGCCCAGCGGTGTCGGCCCCGGACACAAGAATGGTGTACGTGTCGCCAACGACGCCGAGGTGGGGCAGCGAGTCATCGGTGTCGGGGCTCACGTGCGTCAGGAGCCGTTCGGGGTCATCGGCGGGGACCGGTCCTGCGGGCTTCGGCGGGGCGGCCTGGGCGTCGTTCATCGGTGCTCCTCTATCGCGGCCTAAGCGGGCGAAATCGTCCGCCTATGATCTGACCGCTCTGATCCTACGTGCGCGCCCGCGCGACGCTCAGTGAACGACGAGCACGTCGCAGCGCGCGTGGTGCGAGACGGTGTCGCTCACGCTCTGGCCGAACAACCGGCCGACCACGTTGTGGTCCCGCGTGCCCACGATGATCAGGTCCGCGTGGCGCTGGCCCGCGAACTCAACGATCGCGTCGGCGGGTTCGCCGACGATCTCCTGGTAGGCGGCGGTGACAGAGTGGCCTTCGAGGTAATCCCGGGCGCGCGCGAGCTCTTCGGCATGCTTCGCCGGCGTGTCGATCGAGTCGACCCCGCCCCCTCCGCGGCCAGCGCCCGGAGTGACCGGCACGACGCTGACGACCGCCAGGTCGGCGCCCAGCGCCTTGGTGAGCTCCGCGGCGCGCTCCAGGGCGCGCTGAGACGGTTCGGTGGCGTCATAGCCGACAACGATGTTCTTCATGGCGGTCCCAATCCCGATTCGTGGTCGTCAGCGCTACGACGGTCGCGGATAATGCGCCGGACGTCGTCATCGTCGCCGACCGAGGACGCTCCCTCATCGCGATGCTCGGTGGAGAGAGCCATGGACGATGTATATCCCCGGCACCGAGCGTGGGCAATAGCCGTCAACACCCTTTAGCCGGGGCTGGCATGTGCGCGTCGCACATAGGAGACGCGAGGGGTCACCGTCGACGATCTCGCCCTCGTGGGATGTCTGACCAGCGCGGGAAACGACGCGACCAGCTGCGTGGCGGCCTGGCCCGCGGCGGCGAGGAGCACCGACGTGTCGCTGCCCTGCCCCTGCCCCGTCACCACGCCGACCGCAGTCAGCTCGTGCCCGCCGACCGTCACGTCGGTGGAGAAGGCAAGGCACCCCTCGGCCGCGGAGTCAGATCCGGTCTTGCCGGCGTAGCCCTCGGCGATCAGGGGGTTGTAATTGGTGAGCGTGCCGGCGACCGGCAGCGTCACGCTCGCCATCGAGACGATCTGGCGGAACACGGGGAAGCTGATCGCCCTCCGGAAGACGCGGAGTTGGTCGGCGGCGGTGGAGACCGTGCCGGGATCGAACCCGCTGGGGTCGGTGTAGATCGTGTGGTCCAACCCGAGCGCACGGGCCTCAGCGTTCATCTCGGCGACAAAGCGCGTCTCGCTGCCCGCTACCCGGGTGGCGAGCATCTGGGCGATGTTGTTGCCGGAGGGGATCAGCAATGCCTCGAGCAGCTGGCGCTCGGTCAGCTGCTCGCCCGGCTGTACCGCCACGACCGACTGGCGCTGGGCGGCGTCCTGGACCACCGCCTCGGCCTGGGCGGGTGTGACGGTGATCGTGAACCCGTCCTGCGCGCCGCTCAGTGGGTAGCGCTCGAGGGTCAGGTAGGCGCTCATCACCTTCGCCAGGCTGGCGATCGGGACCGGCCGCTCGTGCGGGCTCACCGCCGTGCGGCCGTTGCCGAGCACGAACGCCGCCTGCCCGCGGAGCGGCCACTGGATCGCCGGCGCGTAGATGCGGCCCTGGTCGTTGAGCACGCGGCCCTGGTCGTTGAGCAGGTGGCCGGCTGACACGACCGCGGTGTGTGCGAGCAATGGAGCGAGGACCACGCCGACCAGCACCCGGCGCCGGTGCCGCCCGTATACGGTCGATCGGGACCGGCGGGCCGTGGTGCGCGCTGGTTGGCTGGAGGCCATGCCTCCCAGTCAAGGCAGTGTCGTGTTGCCAGCGCGTATCTGTTTCCTGATAAGCCGACGATAGGTTCCGGCTGGATCGAGGCTTCTTACAATGGCGGCGATGTCCGCCGAGCAGATCGACGACTACCTACGGGATGTCGACGAGCCGAAGCGGAGCACGCTTCAGGTTCTCCGGCGCATGATCCTCGAGGTGATTCCCGACGCGGAACAGGGGATCTCGTATGGGATGCCTGCGTTCCGTCTGCAGGGCAAGACGGTCGCCGGGTTCGCCGCTTTCAAGGACCACCTCAGCTACCTGCCGCACAGCGGTAGGGTCCTTGGGCAGCTTGCCGACGAGCTCGCCGGGTACACGATGACCAAGGGCTCGCTGCACTTCCCCGTTGACCGGCCACTGCCCAAGGCGATCGTCACCAGGCTCATCGCGGTGCGCCTGAGCGAAGCCGACCAACGGCCGCCCTAACAACGGCCTGAGCGTCTCGCCGCGACGCGCGGAGGGCGCGGCGTCGGCGTTACTGGGAAGCGAGCTCGGTCAGGGCCGAGGGCTGCGTCCGCTGCGGGCCGGAACCGTGCCCGTTGAGAAGTCCGTCGATCGCCTCAGCGGCAGCGGCCGGGCCGCCCGTCGCGGCGAAGCCGTCGGCGACTCGGCTGGCGCCCTCACTTTTGGTCATCGCCTCGCGAATCTTGGCTCGCAGCCGGTCGGGGGTCAGGCGTCGTGCCGGGAGGCGGGTGCCGGCCTGGGCGACTTCGACGCGGCGGGCAACCTCGAGTTGGTCGCGTCCGAACGGCACGACGCACACCGGCACTCCGGCGGCGAGGGCCTTCTGGGTCACCCCGGCGCCGCCGTGGGTGACTGCGCAGACTGCCCTGGCGAGGATCGGTGCGTGGGGCAGGAACTGCTCGATGTGCGCGTTGGCGGTGAACTCGGTGCGCGCCATTCCGGCGGCGGGGACGGTCGCCACCACGTGCACATCTTCGTGCGCCAGGGCCTCGAGGGCGGTGGCGACGAGTCGGCCATCGTCTTGAAATTCCGATGAGGTGCTGACCAGCACGATCGGCTGCTCGATCCCGGCCAGCCAGCTCGGCGGGTCAGCGGGCGGATCCCAGCAGCACGGCCCGATCATCCGCACGCTTCCTGGCCAGTCCGAGCGGGGATACTCGAACGGTTCCGCGGTCATGTAGAGCAGCAGCGGAGCCGCGGTGAACATGTCGCCAATCGACGCGAAGGGCGGCTGGGCGACCGCGTCGCGGGCGGCGTTGACGGACGGGAGGAAGATCTTCTCCATCGAGCTGAGCATGAGCGGGCGCAGAGCGCGGTCACGCAGCCGGCCCAACGAACCGGACGCGGGTCTGAGACCAGGACCGAACGGAGGAACGTCACGTGAGGGCACGGGCAGCGGGTAGGGGAACCACTGCGCCCACGGGCCGTCCCACGCCGCGGCGGCCGCTGACGCGCCCCAACTCATCGCGTCGACCAGCAGCACGTCGGGGCGCTCGGCCTCGATCGCCGCCCGGAGATCTGAAACCTCGAACTGGGCGCGCGCGGCGAACTTGGCCACTCCGCGCTTGAGACTCCCTGAGGGCGTGCGCGCCTGGTAATCGTCGTGGACCAGCTCCTCGACGCGCCTGGAGATCGGCCCGGCGGCGAACCCGCGATCGTTCATCAGTACCACCTGCGAGGCGAGCGTCCGGATCGCGATCTCGTGACCACGACCGGCGAGCTCGTCGAGGATCGGGACCAACGGGTACAGATGCCCGCGGGCGGGCGACGTATAGGCAAGGACGCGCGCCATCAGAGTGCCTCCAGTGCTTCGATCATTTCGATGATCGCCGCCTGGGTCTGCTGGCGAGAAAGCAGCATGTCGCGGCGCAACAACTTCCAGACATAGACGTCGGTGATCGCCACCATCTGCGCCAACCGGCCGCGCTTAGCGGCGCCCGTCACTCGCTGCAGCTGCGGCGCGAACGTCTGAGCGACCCACTCGTGATGAAACTCGCGCCCGCGGGCGAGAACCTCGTGCATGAACGGATTGCGGTCCTCCTCGGCCAGCCAACGCAGGACCATGTCGCCGCGATTCTCGTAGTGCTCGACCAGGTTCAGCACCGCCGCGGGCACGTCGCCGACCGGAGCCTGCATCCGTTCCTCGCGGACGCGCTCCATTCCCCGGGCCATGGTTGCCCGCAACAGCTGGCCCTTGGATCCGAAGTGCCGCAGCACCGTCTGCACCGTGGTGCCCGCCCCCGCGGCGACATCCTCGAGCGAGAAGCGATCGCTGGCCAGCTCTTCGAACAGCCGCTCGGTGGAATCGACGATCCGCTCGCGCAGCGCGACGGTCGCCTCGGCCCGAGCGACCATTCGGTAGCCCCGGCGTTGGCCGGTCCCTGATTCCATGTTAGTCACACTAACAGCAAATCTGGCCGCGTCAAACTTCCCGGCTGTTGAGGCCTGGCAGGGGTGCTTGCTCGACCGCCGTCAGCGGCGATGCCGCAAGGGTGCTGGACCCGGGCGCCGGGGCCCGCAGCCCGCAACCCCCAGGCGGCGCGGGCCCCGGCTCGCACGTGCTGATGGGGGCGCATGAGCACGGCGTGACGCATCCATGCTCAACGAGGGTTTAGTGCGGGAAGTTAGGCATTGGGTAAGACCATTTCTGGTGCCGCGCCGCTTCGGGCGATCTCCCGGCGGATCCCGTGGCGCGTGGCGTCGTCGAATCCGGGCGGGGAACGTCTGCCGGTGCGTGTCCTCGACGGTCGCATCGTTGCCGGGGGGCGTGGGGGATGGGTTAGGCTCTTGGATGGAATGGGGGTGGTATCGCGCGAGAATCCGCAGTCAGCGCAGGCTGACCCGGCGGTGCGCGCGCAAGGGGCGGCGATTACCGGGCCGGTCGGCGCGGTCCGCGAGTTGCAGCGCGCCGTCGGCAACGCGGCGTTCACGCGCCTGATCTCAGGACGGGGCCGCGCGTCGCGCTCGTTGTCTCGTTGCGGTGCCCATTGCGGTTGCGGTGACTGCGCCAAGCACCGGGCCGGCAGCCAGGAGATGGAGGAGCGCCTGCGTGTGGCCGTGGCCGCTCGGCGGACCTCCGGCGCGTCTGCCCTCAGCCGGAGCGCCAGTGAGCACATGCTGCAACGGGATCTGCGGCCCAAGGATCCGCCTCAGCAGAGCCCGCCGGACTCGGGCATTCCGCCCACCCCGGACGCAGGCGCTGATGGCGGTCAGACCGACGACGCGCCGACGCCCGACAATCCATCCCGGGAACAGGATCCGAGCAAGCCGATCGGCGTCTGCGGGCCCGATATCAGCGCTCCGTTCTCGACGACGCTCTCGCAGATCCAGACGGACTTCAAGAACTGGAGCGTCGATGACCAGTTCAAGGCGTGTGACCACCTCGTGCATCCGATCCAGGTCTTCAACCCCGACGGCACGTTCAGCAAGCACCCAACACCCGACATCAACGGCTGGGACATCCACGCGCTGTTTCAGGGGGAGGCGACCTGGCTGCGCCGGCTTCCGGTCTGTCCGCCCTGTGCGACTCCGTCGACCAATTGGCCGGCAAAGCCGCCGATGGACCGCGCCCATGAGGATCCTCGCACCTGCTCGAACACCGTCCAGGTCGGCAACGCCTGCTGGCTCTCCGGGACGCCGAACTACGCGACCTTCGGGATCATGCTGCGGCTGTGCGGCGACGCGTTCCCGTCGACGGCGACGCCGCCCAGCGGGGTCGACTCTCCCCACGAGGTCTTCTTCGGCGATGACCCGCTGGACAGCGGCAAGAGCCTGATTCGGGCCTACAAGCTCCTGCACGTCGACAAGGCGGTCGGCCGGGAGGACCCGAAGTGGCCGCTGGCGTGGACCGAGGCCGCATATAAGACGGGGCCCACCGCAACGCTTGCCGGCGGCAACCGAGGGGCCTGTACGGCGACCTGCTCCAAGGCAAAGCCCGGTCTCAATCCTGCGAGGCTTGCCAACTGGGATTACGTCTGGGAGCCGGTCCACCCCCGATAACGGAGGGATCTCGATGGAAGCGCACCTCAGTAACCATCATCGCGACACGGTCGAGAGGATCTTCAGCCATCCGCCGAGCCACAACATCGAGTGGCGTGAGGTCGTGTCGCTCCTGGAGACCATTGCAACCGTCACGCACGAGCACAACGGCAAGCTCAAGGTGACGCTCGGCGCCGAGACGGAAACGCTTCCGGCGCCTCACGGTAAGGACGTCGATACCCAAGTGGTCGTGGATCTGCGACGGATGCTGACGCAGGCCGGTTTCGCGCCCGGGCACCCGCATCCCATCGCCGATCGCACGAGGCGGGATCACGGCGACGGGCAGTGGGGCGAACCGACGTAGCTGACCGGTCTTGGCCGGGCCCCTAGTCGTCGCGCCCGCAGCAGCGTAGGCTTAGTCCCGTCGGCCCGCCACTGCGGCGGTGTGTCTCTTGCGTCTGATCCTCAATCTCATCTGGTTCGTTCTGGCTGGATTTTGGCTGGCGCTGCTGTATGCGTTCTTCGGGATCCTGGCCTTCATCTTGATCATCACGATCCCGTTCGGGTTCGCGTGCTTCAGGATCGCCGGATTCGCGCTGTGGCCGTTCGGCCGCAGGATCGTGCGGCAGCCCGGTGCGGGTGCGCCCTCCCTCATCGGCAACATCATCTGGGTCATCTTCTTCGGATGGGAGCTGGCGCTCGCGCATCTGGTCACCGGCATCGCGCTCTGTGTGACGATCATCGGGATCCCGCTCGGCCTGGCCAACTTCAAGCTGATTCCCGTTTCGCTGTTGCCGCTGGGCACTGAGATCGTCCACACCGACGATCCCCGACAATTCGTCTAGGCGCACAACACCCCATTCCCAGCGCGGTTGCGCGCTGCCTAGGAGCCCGTGACCGTCTCCTGGGTCCATCCCGAGGAATGCGAGCCGGTGCTGACGGCGACCGTGATCGTGTCACTCCCCAGCGGCGTGGGGACGGTGGCCGAGAACCGTCCACCCGAGGCGATGGTGTCGACGACCGTGGTGCTGTCGGTGGTCGAGCCAGGCTGCGCGGAGGAGACCGAAACCTCGGCGCCGGGGGTGGTCGTTCCGCTGACCACGGTGGAGCCGCTCACGGCGGCACCGCTCATCGGCGAGGTGATGGCGACGGGCAGCACCATCGGCGCGCCGCCGGCCACATAACGGTTGCGGGTGATCGCGGGTTGGTCGACGAGCTTGCCGGTCCGCAGGTCACGGACCAACCGCACATACTGACCTTCGGCCCAGATCAGCGGCGTCGCCGAGCCGGCCGCCTGGCCGTCGACGAAGCCGATTGACGCCGTGGCCGGATCTGAGCCGTAGGGCGCGGCCGGGATGTTCGGGTCCTCCCAGACCTGCTCGGGTTGTAGGCCGATGCCCCAGGACATGCGGCGCATGTCGAGCGCCAAGGTCTCAGCTCCGCCCCGGTCACCGGTCTGGAGTTGCTGCTCCGCGCGCTCGCCGTCGAAGATCGGCCACAGGTGACCCGAGCCGACGCCGCTGTATGAGGGCGCTCCGCTGGGCGAGCAACTGGTCGGATCGGGCTCGTAGCAGTCGCCGTAGCCATCGGTCGAGCCGGTGGATTGCACCCCGTAGCGATGCCAGCCGGGTCCCGACGGCGTCTGGCGCTCCAGCACCGAGTCGACCACCCCCAGCGAAGTCGTGACATCAGCGTCATCGGCGGGGAGCTCGCCGAGCCGGGTCAGCTCGAGGAAGCCGGCGTCGACCACGTTGCGCTGATCGACGTTGGTGAGGCTGCCGTTGTTGAGGTTGTAGGTCTCTGCGGCGTTGGGATCTCCGGCTGGTGACAGGCGAATGAAGTAGCGGTGATCGCCATAAGGTCCCGTGTCGGTGACCGTCCAAGACTTCACGTTGCGCTGATACGTGTCGGCGGTGGCCTGGTAGAGCCGCGCCCGCGTCGGATCGCCGGCCTGCTGAGCCAGCTGAGCCGCGGCGGTCAGCCCGGCGATCTCCGAGGCGATCGTCGACGGCGAGTAGCCCATGTGCTCCTCCCAGCGATCCTCGCCGTAGTCGGGGCCGTGGTTGACGATGAAATCGGCGTCGGGCCGGATATGCGCTGCGTAAAACGACTTGTCCCCCGCGAAGCCCGCCTCCCACGCCATCAGCAGCGGATAGGCGTCCTCGTCGACCTCGTAGAGACCGTAGGTGTCCGGGGCAACCGCTCCGTCGACGAGCGAGTCGCGCGGGAAGGTGCCATCGGGTTGCTGAACGCGGTCGAACAGGAACCGAACCATCTCCCGGGCACTGGTCCGGTCACCGTCGGCGATCAGGCCGGTGAACGTCTCGTAGCTGTCACGCGCGAAGACCGAGCGGTATGTGTAACCGGCGTGCGTCGTGACCGCCAACATCGACTGCCCCCACGGGTCGGCGGGCGCGGCGACGAATGCGCCGATGTAGGTCTTGTCCTCTGCCGCCTTGATCACGTTGGCCGATACCCAGTAGGGGAGGGCGTCGCTTGCCGGGGGGCTGAGCAGGGTTGAGTCGTAGGCGTGCCAGCCACGGACGTATTGGCTCAACGTCGTGTTGTACGGGCTTGCCGCGCTACGTTGCGCGGTGTCGACGGCGTCGGCGGCCGTGGGCCCAAACCCGAGAGCGAGGGTGAACGGACGGGTCGGTCGATTGATCTGCGCCGTCTGGACGACGTTGCCCGCCATCGCCGAGCGGTAGGCCTCGCCCAGGCGGTGATAGGTGTCGAGCTGGCTCAGGCCATCGCTGAGCGTGCCCACGAAGCCACTCGACGCGCGCAGGAACGGTCGGTTGGCGGCGAGCGCGCCGACCACGTCGGCCGCGAAGGGTCCGGTCGGCTCGTTGGTGTCCGAGGAAACCAGGGCGCCGCGGTCGATGACCGCATTGTTGGGCAGCGCGTTGGTCTTCCCGCCACCGCCGGTGTTGTCGATGGTCGCGTCGTACCGAACGTAGACCTCGAGGTGGCTCAGCGTGGCTTGCGTGGTTGCGCCGAGCGGCTCGAGCTTCGTGTGAATGATGACGCTGGCACGGGCCGGATCGGTGAGGTAGTCGGTGACCAGCTTGAACTGATGGGCGGCGTCGGTGCTCGTCACGCGGCAGACCATCCCGCTGCGGTCAGGCGAGCTGACCGTGTAGGTCATGTCGCGCTGCTGAAGGTCGGCGAACGAGTGGCCGTCAGTGACTATGTACTGAAGCGTGTTGACGTTACTGTTCTCGATCGTCGGACTGAACGTGTCCGAAAGGACTCCGTCAGCGACGGAGTACCAGACCTTCGAGGTCGTGTCGCGCGCGGTGCCGAAGCAGTCCTTGCGAGCCAAGTCGAGGTAGGACTGGGTACCGGGGCCGTCCGGTGCAGAGGATGCCGCTCCGGCCGCCCCCACGGCGAATGTGAGCGCAGCAAGCAGAGCCACCAAGAGCCCTGCACCAATGACGTTTGCGCGTCGGATCAACGTCTACCTCCCTCCGGCACGAGTGTACCCTCGCCCCGGCACAGCAAACCCCTAGGGAGTCGCGACCTCGAGGCGCTCGTAGGCGAGAACGAGCTCCTCGATCGCGAGGTCACTGCTGCGGCCGTGCAGCGGGCCGCCGCGATAGCGGACCGGGCGTGCGCGCACCAGCTTCCAGGTCGTCACCTGGGTTGAGCGGTCCTCGCTTAGCAACGTCACCGCGATGTCGCGCGGCGCCGAGGCGCTGCCACCACGGACCTCGTCAAACCACTCGTACAGCGTCTGCGATCCGATCACGCCCCGCTTGAACGAGACGTCCTGGACGGTGCTCAGGCCGGTGATCTTGCGCGGCTCGTTCGTCGGATCGTTGCCGTTGCGGTACTCGATCACGTCGACACGCTCGGCGAACGGCCCGCACTCCTCAAAGCCGGCATCAGGCCCCTCCGAAGATCCGGTTCCGAGGTCGATGACGAAGTTGAAGGCGCCGTACGGCGCCTGCCGGATCCCTGACATCAAGCGTCTCCTGTCTCTGGGGTGTTCAGCCATTGCAGTCGCGCGTAAGCAAGCTCGGCCTGCTCGAGCGCGACGCCGGGCTGCAACGCGTCGAGCACGGGCCCTGACCAGCTCAACGGCCACGCGTCGTGCAGAATCCATGTCAGGACCGCCTGGCCACGCGGCGCGTCGAGCAGCTGAATGGTCACGTCGCGCGTGTCGTCCTGGCCCGCGACGACCGCCGAGCGCCAGGCGAACAGAGCCTGGCTCTGGTCCAGCGCGCGCCGGATCGTCACCGGCGTCAGCGTCCACTCAAGCTCCGGGCCCGGGGAGCTCGGCGGGTGCCCGTTGGCGTGTGCCCCGATCCACGGGCCGACGTCGTTCGCCCAGGGGGTCTGGGTCGATGTCCCGACAGTCGCGCCGGCGCTCGTGGAGGCGGCGCCCGGGTCCGCTTCGGCTGACGCAGCCGCCGTCTGGGATGCGAAGCCGTGGACCTCAGCGCAACTGAGCTCGACCGCTCCGATCGTGACTCTGAAGTTGGTCCGCGGCCAGATCACACTCGCACCACTCATGCCGCTCAACCGGCCTCCCGTCGTCTCAAGCGGAAGCCGATCCTAACTCGTTCCTCGCAGCGGTATACGGTGGTGGGGTGGAGCGAGTGTGGGACTATCCGCGCCCGCCCGCCGTGAGACCGTGTGACCGTCGCGTCCGGGTTGAGTGGGCGGGCCAGGTGCTGGCCGACTCGAGCAATGCGCTGCGGGTGCTCGAGACCAGTCACCCGCCGACGATCTACATTCCGCCCGCCGACGTGCGCGTCGGCCTGCTGACCGAGAGCGATGCCGGCCTGACGTGGTGTGAGTTCAAGGGCGAAGCGCGGTACCTGGATGCGATGGTCGCCGGGCAACGGGCGCAGGCGGTGGCCTGGAGCTATGCAGCCCCGACCGCGGGGTATGAGGCGTTGCGCGACCACATCGCGTTCTATCCCGGGCGCGTGGACGCCGCGTGGCTTGATGACGAACGCGTGCAAGCCCAGCCGGGCGACTTCTATGGAGGATGGATCACCGCCGACCTGGTCGGCCCGTTCAAAGGGCCGCCTGGCACCCGAGGCTGGTAGCGCTTCGGCGGGCGAGGATGCGTTCTCCGTTGCGTTTACCGTTACGCAGACGACTCCCGGACGCCAGGCCTGCCGGAGGGCGGCAATGTGGGCTCGATCATTCTCCTTGCGCTAGCTGCGGCCGTGTATCCGCAATTGCTCGCGGTGGTCGTGATCACCCTGACGCGCCCCAACCCGCAGCCGCTCCTCTGGGCCTGTTATCTCAGCAGTTTGCTGGTGAGCGTCGGCGGCAGCGTCCTGATCTTCGCGGTCTTCCAGTCGCGCGGGAGCGTCGCCGGTACAAGTTCTCAGCGGCTCGGTCCGTCGGCCTATCTCGCGGTCGGGGCGATCGCGGTATTGGTCGCGCTCCTGGTAGCGACTCGCCGCGGCCGAGAGCTCCTCGATCGGGACGCACCGGCGTTGCACCGCGGAAAGCGGCGCCCTCGGCCCGGCTCGGCGGCCGCGGCGAGGACGCGCGCACGGGCGGAGCGGGCGCTCCGCGAAGGTTCGGTCGTGGTTGCCTGCCTGGTCGGCGCGCTGCTGGCCGTCCCCGGCCCGTTCGACCTCGTCGCTCTGGGGCGCCTCACCAGAAGCGGCTACGGGGTTGTCGCCGCGGCGGGTGTGATGCTCGTCTTCGCGCTGATCAAGTTCATCCTGATCGAGATACCCATCGCGGGGTACGCGATCGACCGCGAGCGCACCGCGGCGACGGTCAGCCGCTTCTCCCGCTGGATGCAGACGAACAAGCTCGCGGCCGTCGGCGCGATCCTCGGCCTGTTCGGGATCGCGTTGATCGGCAGAGGGATCTCGGGGCTGGGGTGAACATGAGCGGTCCCGTCGGGTCGAGAACCTGCGCGTGGCGGTCTGCGCGAGGGCTCGCGTTCACTGATCGCCATCGCCACGAGCGGTGGGCGGATGCCTTCTCCGGATCCGATCGATCTGATCGCGCAGCGTCTCCCAGCGCGAGCGGGCCTCGCGGATGAAGGTGTCCCACTCGCGCCGGACCTCGTCGTCGGGCGGTCGCTCGCCGGCGCGAATCCGGTTGAGCTCGTCGAACACCTCGCGTCCGAGCGCCGCCGAGGCGACGAGCGCCACCATGAACCCGAACAGCGCCGAGATCATCGCGAACACCGCCCCGATGGCCCCATAGCGACTCGCGTACGAGCTGAACAAGTGCGGCACGTACACCGCCGCCCCGGCGTAGTAGACGGCGAGCGCCAGGCCCGCGACGACGGCGAACGGGGCGAGGCTTCTCAGCGGGATCCGTTTGGCGCTCAGCACGCGGCCGCTCCAGGCGACGAAGATCGCGGTCAAAGGGGTGAGGAGCAGGTTCGCCCCGAGCTGGACGCGACTCTGTCCGATTTCGCGGTGGGCCACGCCGCTGATCACCAGGTAGGCGATCAGGCCGGCGATCCACACCAGGTCGTTGAAGGTGTTGCGGACGCTCAACGGGCGCAGCTCCCATGTGCGCTCGAATAACCGTTGCACGCCCCGGGCGAAGCTGAGCACGGCGATCACCAGCAGCACCGCACCGATCACACCGATGTCGGTGTTCGTCGCTGTCGCCGGCGCGAGCGTGTCCCTGACCGCTTCGGCCCCTCCACCGGTCAAGGCGTAGCGATCGATCACCCATCGCGCGGCGCCCTCGGCCTGGACATGTGGCACCAGTGCGCCGGCCAGCACGGCGAGCGGGATCAACGCGGTCAGGGTGCTCGAGGCCAGCGCCATCGCCCGGTCGAAGCCGGCGATGAGCTGAAAGCGATTCAGGACGCGCAGCACGAACGCGGGGCGCAGCCAGAAGGTCATGGTCCGCACGAGCCGCTCGCGGTCGACCGGGACCCGTCGCGTCGATCGTGAGCCGTCGGGCGGCACCTCAGACATCGCGGGTCGATGTTCGCACGCCCACCGTTGCGGACGCGGGCGCGTCGCGCTTTCGGCTCAGCCGTTGCTCGGCGCCGTCGGGAGGCTCGCGATCACGGCTGAGTCACTCGATGACGTCGAGCAGGCCATTTGAGAGTTCCACGCGCAGGCCGCCTGCGGTCGCGATCTCCGCGATCTCTTCGGGGCGTTCGGCGCCTCCGGACTGAAGCACCAGGCGTGCGACCTCACCGCGGACGCGCTTGGCCATGTGCGTAATCACGGTCCGCGTCCCATCGGGCGCCTCCGTGAACCCGCGGACGGCGAGACGGGTCGCGCGCCGCGGCTGCCACGCCGCCGCATAGGAGCCGGAGCGCAGATCCAGTACCAGGCCGCGATCGGGCAACGCCGCGCGCAGCCACTCACGCCAGTAGGCGGCCAGGCCCCCGATGCCGGGCGGCTTGGCGCTCATGTCAAGGCGATAGGCGGGGATCCGATCGCCGGGGCGCACGACGCCCCATAGCGCGCTGGCGATCAGCACGCCATCCCACGGGAGGTCCGCCAGGCCGAGCGCCGCGAACAGCACGCCGGTGTACAGGTCGGCGGCCGCGATCGCCGGCGCGGTCCGCAGACCCGGATCCACGGCATCGATCAGCCGCTCGCGCGGCTCGCGCAATCGTGGATAGACGAGCGTCGAGAGCCCGGCGCGGCGGCCGTGATCGGGGGACGCCTTGCCCTGGGAGGGGGGGAGCAGCACGAGCACGAGCGAGAGGCTAGTCGGGTCAAATCCGATCTCGGCGGGCCTGCGCGCGGTCCTGCAAACGGCGCTTTCACATGCTGGCGGCTGCTTCGACGATCGCCTCCCGGATGCGCGGGTACGTGCCGCAGCGGCAGATGTTGCGCAGCGAGTCGATGTCAGCGTCGGTGATCTGCCGGCCCTCGGCTCTCATCTCGTTGATGAGGGCGACGGCGGCCATGATTTGACCGGGCTGGCAATAGCCGCACTGGGCGACGTCGTACTTGAGCCACGCCTGCTGCACTGGATGCAGCTGCTGGCCGGTGGTCGCGGGGAGCCCCTCGATCGTCGTGATCTGGTCGGTCGGCTGGACGTCGCTGACCGGCACCGAGCACGGGTTGAAAGCCCTCCCGTTGAGGTGGCAGGTGCAGGCCTTGCAGACATCCAGGCCGCAGCCGTACTTCGGTCCGTGGATGCCCAGTAGATCGCGCAGCACCCAGAGCAGGCGCAGCTCGCCCGCACAGTCGACGCTGACCTGCTCGCCATTGAGGATGAAGGTATGGGTGGGCATCAGAACGCCTCCTGCAGTCCGTCGGTGGGCGACTGGGGTATCGGCGGGACGGTCGGTAACGGTGTGAAGCCGAGCGGCTGGTTGTGATTGATCGGGAAGCTGGTCGGCATCCTCCCGGTCGCGCGCGTGTATGCGTTGGCGACCGCCGCCATCGAAGCCGCCACCCCGAACTCGCCGGCACCGCCCGGTTCACTCTGATTGGGCGGCATGATGATCACCTGGATTCCCTCCTCCGGCGGGTTGGTCGGAGGGCAGTTCCACTCCCGCGTGTAGTAGGCGTTGTCCCAGCTGCCCTCGAGGAAGTACCCGTCCTGAAGGTGCAGGCTGTAGGTCAGTGCCTGCCCGATGCCGTCCATGATCCCGCCGATCATCTGGGCCTCCAGCCCGAGCGGGTTGATCGGTAGGCCGACGTCGACCGCGTAGGTGACCTTGGTGACGCGCGGGCCCGCGTACCCGTTCTCGACCTTGCGGTTGACCGTCTGCGGCGTGCAGTCGATCTCGGCCACACACGCGGCGTAGCCCTTGTACTCGCGATGGATACCGATCCCCTGAGCGGTGAACGGCGCCATCGGCTTGCCCCAGTTGGCTGCCTTGGCCGCCGCGTCCAGCACCGCGAGCATGCGAGAGTCCCGCACGAACGAGCGCCGGAACTGGTACGGGTCTTGCCCCATCGCCTTCGCGACCTGGTCGACCATCAGCTCCTTGGCCACCGTCACCTCCGGGCTGTAGATGTTGCGCACGCTCGAGGTGTTGAACACGCTGCCGGGCGGGTGGTGGACCTCGTTGAGGAGCTGCGTGACCAGGCCGAAGTCGTAGGGCACATTCGCCGTGAGCGTGAAGATCGCCTGCGAGTAGCCGAGAAAGTCACCCTCGGGCAGGTCACCCACCGTCGCGCTCAGGATCTCGCCGAGGCCGTGCGTGAAGTCCGTCGCGACACTCGTATGGCGCTGGTCGAAGGTGAGAACGTTGTCACCCAGGTAGGCGATCCGCACCCGCGAGGTGCACATCGGGTGCACGCGCCCCTGCCGGAAGTTGTCCGTCCGGTGCCACATCAGTTTGACCGGCTTGCCCATCGCCTTGGAGATCACCGCGGCCTCGAACGCGGCGTCGGCGAACAGGTGGCGGCCGAACGACCCGCCGCCCTGGGTCACGTGCGCCTGCACGCTCGAGACGGGCAATCCCAGGATCCCGGCGACCGTCTCCTGGAAGTAGATCGGCGACTTCATCGCCGACCAGATCTCGGCGCTGGCGGGGCGGACGTCGGCGACAGCGCAGTTCGTCTCCAGCGGGTCCCCAGGGCGGAAGTAGAAGGTGAAGCGCTCGTCGAGCGTTGGCCCCACCACCGGCGTCATCGGTAGCTCGGCGCCGACCAGGTCCTGGAGCACGTCTGCGTCTGACCTCCCGGCCGCGGCTCCGGGCGCCCACTCCACTTGCAGAGCCTGAATCGCGTCGATGCACTGCCCGAACGTTGTGGCGCGGACCGCGACGCCTCCGGGGACGAACTGTGTGTGCGGGATGAGCGCGATGTCGGTGACGCCGTCCATCCCCCGGACCTGCGCGTCGTTGCGGACCGCCAGCGCACTCCCGTTGATGGTCGGCGGGCGGCAGACCATCGTCGGCAGCGCTCCGGGCACTTCGAGATCCATCGCGAACTGCTTGGTGCCGGTCACGATCTCCATCGCGTCGATCCGCGGCTGCGGCGTGCCGACCAGCGTCTGCTGCGACGCCGGCTTCAGCTGCGCCAGCACCGCCCGCGTGCGCACGGCCGCGGCCATGCCTGTCAGCGATCCGTACGAGAGCGACCTTCCATCCGCCGCCGTGACCACGCCATCCTTGAGGGTCAGCGTGCGCAGCGGCGTCTGCAGCTGCGTGGCCGCCGTCCGCGCCAGCTGGCCACGCGCGATTGCAGCCGCAACTCGAACCTGGTCATAGAGAGAATGCATCGAGTTCGACCCGCCGGTCAGCTGGTTGAACTCGAGCTCCGGACGCGCATCGGACAGCGTGATGTCGATCTTGTCGAGCGGTAGCTCGAGCTCATCGGCGAGCACCATTGCGACGGCGGTCGTGATCCCCTGGCCGACCTCAGCGCGCGGCAGGGCGAACGACGCGGTGCCGTCGGGGTTGAGCGTCACGGCGATCAGGCTCGCGGTCAGGTCGGCGGCGTCGGTCAGGAGGTCCGTCAGGTCGAAGAAGTCGACCGGCTGGACCGTCGCCACCGACGCCCTGGCCGCGGGCGCGCCACGCAGATCGGCCGCGGCCACCAGCGTCGGCGCCGCGATCAGGTACCCGATGAACCGCCGGCGCGAGATCCCGTTCGTACCGACCTGCTCTTCGCTGACCTCGACATCGGGCATGGGTCCTCCCTCGATTCACCTGGATGCCGCGAATCTACCCAGAATCGCCGCGTGACACGCCGGTTTACGGCGCATCAGCGAACGTCATGCGCGGCGGGGGTTAACGCTTCGCGTCGGTGCTGCTGTCCAGCGAGACCGACGGGGCGTTACATGCTGCGGGACATCGGTCCGGCAGACGTCTCCTCACCCGGGTTAGACTGGCCGCGTGACCGCGGCGGCCACCAGCGAGGAACAGTTGCTGACTCGTCTTCGCGCCGGCGACGAGACGGCCTTCCGGGAGCTCGTCAAGCGCCACGACCGAGCGATGAAGCGGATCGCGCTCACGTTCGTCCGATCGCCCTCCGTGGCCGACGAGGTGGTCCAGGAGACCTGGCTGGCGGTCATCAAGGGCCTGGAGCGTTTTGAAGGCCGCTCGTCCCTGAAGACATGGATCTTTCGCATCCTCGCCAACCGCGCCCAGTCGCGGGGTGCCCGCGAGCAGCGGACGACGCCGTTCTCATCCCTGGCGCCGTCCGACGAGGACGGGGGCCCGACGGTCGACCCGGACCGGTTTCTCCCTGCCGGGCACGCCGCCTCCGGCTACTGGAGCGTGACGCCGAGCCATTTCTTCGAGCTTCCCGAGGACCGCCTGCTCGCCGCGGAGACCTCGGCGCTCGTGGCCGCCGCCATCGAGCAACTGCCGCACCGCCAGCAGCAGGTGATCAGGCTGCGGGACGTCGAGGGCTGGGACGCCGAGGAGGTCTGTACGTGCCTCGAGCTCTCGCAGGCAAATCAGCGCGTTCTGCTACACCGCGCGCGGTCCGCGGTGCGCGCCAGACTCGAGGAGTACTTTACGGAGGTGGTGAGCGTATGAGCTACGAGGACCTGCCGTGTGTTGACTTCGTGGAGTTGGCCACCGAGTACCTCGAGGGTGCGCTTTCCGTCGACCAGCGGCTCATCGTCGAGCGCCACCTCGCCTTCTGCTCACCATGCGTTGACTACCTGGATCAGATGCGCGCCGTCATCCGTGCCACCGGCACCCTGCGCGAGGAGGACGTGCCCGAGCCCGTCGCGGACTCGCTCATCGAGGCCTTTCGGACCCTCTCGGGCAGGTAGCGAGCCGCGCGCGTCTCAGCCGATCAGCTTGAGCTGATCGCGTAGCCATCGCGCCTGCCGGGAGCGCTCCCGCAGGAAGGCGGCGTCATAGTCACGGCCGGCGCGCTCGCCGCTGTCGCGCTCGCCGGCGAGCATCGCGGTGAAGTAACCGGCGGGAGCCGCGCCTGCCCAGCTCAGCGTGTGCTCGACCTTGGTCACGAGCCCGTCGCCGGCGGGATAGCCGTCGGCGAGCGCGCGCGCCCGTTCCAGGCACATCTCGGCAAACCGCCCGCGCATCGGCTCGTCCCACCGATCCACTCTGCGCAGCAGGCGCCCCTGGGACGCGACCAAGGCGGCTTCGTGCTCCAGGATGCCCCCGCCGAGCTCGATCTCCCACAGTTCGGCGCCGAGCCAGTGGGGCAGCTGCTCGGGAGTGGACGCATGGATCCCGTTGACGCACACGGCGATCGATCCCTCTGCGTGCACCCACGCCCCCGGCTGGTCGCCGTCGGGCAGGGACCATTGCCAGCCGGTGAACTCGGATCTGCCGTCTCGGAGGACCTTGTAGGCATGCATGGCGATCTCGGAGGTGCGGGTTGCGCTGGGCGCGGCGGGAGTCTACGCCCCCGCCGCGCCCTCGGACCAGCCCGGTGCCACGTGGAGTGCCACGTGGAGTGGCGACGTCAGCGCCGGCGCGTGGGATGCCGCACGGGGGGGGAGGAAGGGGGGCAGTCAGGACGGCGCGGCGTTACAGAGAGGCACGGGCGTAACGCGGACGCCGCTGGCGAGACGAGAGCGCGCACACGGGCGCTCGCCCGCCACCCGCGACCGAGAGGTACACCGATGAGCACCACCGCCGTCAACGAGAACATCGCGAGCCTGATGGGCGAGCTGGCCCAGCCGGCCGGGCAGGCCGACCCCTACCCCGTCTACCGGCGCATGCACGCGCTGGGCGAGGCGGTGGACGCGCCGGACGGCACGGTCGTGGTGACCGGATACCGAGCCAGCGCGGCGGTGATCCGTGACAACCGCCTGCGTAAATCCCCGGGCGCCGTGTTGACCGCCGCGGGTTACCCGGACTGGAAGCGACGTCCGTCGCTGCGCATGCTGTTCGGGAGCATGCTCATGCTCAACCCGCCCCAGCACACGCGGCTGCGACGGCTCGTCTCACGCTCCTTCACCGCCCAGCGCGTGGCGGGAATGCGTGACGCGATCACCCGCATCGCCGAGGAGCTCTGTGACCCGCTGTCGGGCACGATCGAGTTCGTCGACTCGGTGGCATTTCCGTTCCCGGTCACAGTCATCGGCGAGCTGCTCGGCATCCCCGCCGCTGACCGCGCGATGTTTCAGCCCCTGGTCAGAGAATGGACCTCGGTGCTGGAGATCCTCAATCCGCTGGCGGTCGACGCCGCCGACGCCGCCGCCGCCCAGATCCAGAGCTACCTGCACGAGCTGGTCCGCGTCCGCCGCGAGCGACCCGCCGACGACCTCATCTCCGCGCTGGTCGCCGTCGAGGACGACGAGCATCAGCTCAGCGAGGAGGAGCTCGTCACGATGGCCGCGCTCATCCTGGCGGCGGGCTTCGAGACGACGACGGGACTTCTGGCCAACGGCTTCCTCACGCTCCTGGGCGAGCCCCACCAGGCTGATCGGCTGCGGCGCGAGCCCGCGCTGGCGAAGTCCGCGGTCGAGGAGCTGCTGCGCTACGACGCGCCGGTCCAGATCCTCTACGGCCGCACCGCGACCGAGGACATGGTCGTCGGGGAGGTGCCGGTCCGGGCCGGCCAGCGTCTCATCAACCTCCTGGGCGCCGCCAACCGTGATCCGCGGCAGTTCTCCGAGCCCGATGAGCTGCGCCTGGACCGCGACGAGGGCCCGGGCCTGTCCTTCGGCGGCGGCATCCATCACTGCCTCGGAGCCGCACTGGCTCGGCTTGAGGGCCAGGTGATGCTGCCGATGCTCCTGAGGCGCTATCCGAACGCCGCGGTCGCAGGGACGCCTGTGCGCCGGGGCGGGCTCATGATCCGCGGCTACAGCTCGCTGCCCATCGCGCTTGACGGATGATCCGCCCCCCGGTGCATCCCTCGGATGACGTGTAACGCGGAGGCGATCGGTGTGACTGCAGGCAGCATGACCAACACATCGTCCCCACATCACCACAGCGACGCGGGCTATCGCCCTCAGCGCGAGAAGACCGGCATCGACAGGATCATGCAGGCCGTGGCCAGGTCCCGGCTGGGGGGCTGGCTCTTCGTCAACGTCTTTCCCGTGCTCGACCGGCGCCTCATCCCTCTGTCGCATGGCCGGCTGAAGGTCGCCATGGGTCAGCCGATCCTCCTGCTGCACACCCAGGGCGCTCGGTCCGGAGAGCCGCGGACGACTCCGCTGCTCTACACCCCGTGCGGCGACGCCTTCATCGTCGTCGCATCCAAGGCGGGCGCTGAGCACCACCCCGCGTGGTACCACAACCTCCGCGCCCATCCCGAGGACGTCGCGATCGAGGTTGACGGCGCCAGGACGCCAGTGCGGGCGCGGGTCGTCGAGGGCGCCGAACGCGCCCGTCTGTGGGAGCGCGTCAACGACAACTACAACGGCTATGACGTCTACCGGGCGCGCGCCGCCGGGCGGACCATCCCGGTCATCGTGCTCGAGGTGCCCGAGCGCCGGTAGCGTCTCCGGCGATGGAGTTCAGTCGCGAGTTGCGCAACGACGTCCTGGCCGGGGACATCACGCTCTCGGTCCGGCTGTGGCAGCGGCCGAACGTCAAGCAGGGAGGCCGTTACCGTGTCGGCCCCGGTGAGATCGAGGTGGACGCCATCGAGCTTCTCCCGTTCGCGGCGATCACCGCGCAGGACGTCCGACGCGCCGGCGAGCCCGACCGCGAGACGCTGCGTCGGCGCGCCGCGCACGCCGGGCCGATCGACGAGGACACGCTCGTCTATCGCATCGAGTTTCACGCGGTGAGCCCTGGTGACTCCGCTTAGTCGCGGCCTCCGTCGCTCACAGCGCGACGAGCACGATACCGACCGCGACCGCGACCGAGGGCAGGAGCCTGCGGCGCGCGAAGGGCTCTTTGAACAGCAGGGTGGCGATCAGCGCGGCGCTGATCACGCTGGTCTCCCGTAGGGCGGAGACGAGGGCCAGGGGTCCGCGAGTCTGCGCCCAGACGACGATGCCGTACGCGAGGACCGAGATGACGCCGGCGCCGAACCCGGCGGCCACGTCGCGCAGCATCCGGCGGTTGAGGCGGTGGCGCAGGCGGTGGAGGGCGATCGCAAAATCACCGGCGCCTGGAAGACGAAGACCAGCGCGAGGTAGCCGGCCGGGTTGTGGGCGTGGCGCACGCCCAGCCCATCGACGACCGTATAGCTGGCGATCATCACTCCGGTGAACAGCGCGGCCGCCGTCGCCGGCACGTCCGCGCGGGTCAGCCGCCCGCCGGCGAACACGATTCCGGTCAGCGCGGCCGCGATCGTGCACGTCCCGGCGATCTGGACCGCGGTGAGGTGCTCGCCGGCGATGAACCAGGCGCCCAGCCCGACGAGCAGAGGCGCCATGCCGCGCGCCAGCGGGTAGGTCCGCCCGAACTCGCCGAGGCGGTAGGACTGGAGCAGAGCTGCGGTGTAGACGATGTGGATGACAGCCGATCCGGCCGCGAACGCCACCGCACCGGAGCGCGGCAGCCCGACGACCGGCAGCGCGATGACGGCGAGGAGCCCCTCGGCGGCGCCGATGAGCGCGAACGCCACCGTCTTATCTGAGATGGCCGATGCGATGGCGTTCCAGGCGGCGTGGAGCACTCCGGCGAAGAGGACGAGGGTCATGACGGCGAGGGTGAGCTGACGAGCGGTCATCGGGCGGGGGTCTATGAAACAATATTTGACATTAGCCCAAGAGACGAAACTTCAGTTCAGTCAGGAGCCGGGCCGGCGGCGCAGTTGCGGGCCGGACTGACCGGGCTCCCCGATGCCGAACGGCGTGTCGCCGAGCTCCTGCTCGCCCAGCCCACCGAGGCGGGCTACGACAGCGTCGGCCGGCTGGCGGAGCGGGCGGGTGTGTCGCCGGCGACGGTGGTGCGCCTGTCCCGGCGACTGGGCTACGCGGGCTATGCCGCGCTCAAGCTGGCCATCGCCCACGAGGCCGGGCGCGCCGACCAGTTCGGCTACGGCCGGGCGCGGACGGACTCCACGGCGCGGCTCCACGAGCGGGTCATGGCCGACGACGCACACAGCATCCGCGGCGCCGCTCGGGCGATCGACGCGGCCGCACTCGCAGACGCGCAGGCCGCCATCGCCGGCGCGGGGCACGTGATGTTCGCCGGCGTTGGGGTGTCCGCCGCGCTGGCCGCGCTGGCCACGTTCCGCTTCTCGGCGCTCGGCATCCGCGTGACGAACGCGATGGATGCGCTTGTGCAGCACCTCCAGGCCGACACCCTGCGCGCCGGGGACGTGTGCGTCGCCATCAGCCACACCGGGGAGAGCCGGGACACGATCGACGTGGCGACGGCCGCATCTCGGGCGGGAGCGATCACCATCGGGGTCACCAGTTCGGCGGGATCCCCGCTCACCCAGGCAGTCCAGATCGCGCTGGTGTGCGCCGACGAGCACGACCCGGCGACGCGAGAGCTGTTCGCCAACCCGGTGGCGATGGTGTCCGCTCTCGGCGCGCTCCACGCCGGTGTCGCGGCGCGGTTGCCGGCCTCCCCGGCCCCGGCAGCGGCCGCCCGAGCCATCACCTCACACCAGTACTGACCCTTCCGGCTCCGCGGAGCGGGTGTCTTGACCGGTGGGAGTCAGTAGCTGGTGTGCATGGCGGCGGTGACCTGCGCGAGCGTGTCGCGGGCGATACTGCGAGCCCTGGCGCTCCCGTCGTGCAGGATCGTCCTCAGATAGCCGCGGTCGCGCATGAGCTCGGCTCGGCGCTCCCGGATGGGTCGCAGCCGTTCGTTGACGGCCTCGGTGGCCCGGCGCTTGAGCTCCGCGGCTCCGCGGCTGCCGATCTGCTCCGCGAGCTCGCGAGGGTCGCGCTCCTCGCACAACGCGGTGAGCAGAAGGAGGTTGGCGACCTCGGGACGGTCTTCGGGGTCGTAGGTGATGTTCGGATCGGAGTCGGTCTTGGCTTGGCGCAATAGCCGCGCCGTCTCGTCCTCGCTCGCGGCGAGCGCGATCGCGTTGTTGCGGCTCTTGCTCATCTTGCGTCCATCGGTCCCGAGGAGCACGGGGGCGTCGCTGAGCATCGCCTCGGGCTCGGGAAAGACCGGACGCCGCGGCGCGTAGCGCCGGTTGAACCGCCGCGCAATCGCGCGGGTCTGCTCGACGTGCGGAAGCTGGTCGGCCCCGACGGGCACGATCGTGGCCTGGCAGAACAGGATGTCGGCGGCCTGGTGGACCGGGTAGGTGAGCATGAGCCCGTTGAGCGCCGTCATCCCGGACGCGGCCGCCTCGTCCTTGACCGTGGGATTGCGCAGCAGCTCGGGCAGCGTGACCAGGCTCAGGAACGGCAGGAGGAGCTGATTGAGCTCGGGCACCAGCGAGTGAGCGAAGATCGTCGCGCGGGCCGGGTCGATGCCGACGGCCAGGTAGTCGGCGACGAGCTCCTCGACGTCCCCGGGCAGTGATGCGGGGCTGTCGCGGTCGGTGATCGTCTGGTAATCGGCGACGAGCACCATCAGATCCACACCCTGCTCCTGCAGGCGGACGCGGTTCTGCAGGGTGCCGAAGAGGTGCCCGAGATGCAGCTGGCCGGTCGGGCGGTCACCGGTCAGTACGCGGGCGGGGAACGCCCGCGACGGAGGAGTTGAATCAAAATCGAACATCGAAGGCCTTTCGCGAACGGCCCTCCCGAGCACACATCGTCTGCCTTGCAGCGGACCGCCCGAGAGCGGCCCGAGAACACAGATCAGCGCGGCCGCATCAGATGCGACCACCACCAGCAGAGACGACGGGTGCCAGATGACACGTGACCCAGGATACGACATCGCGATGCACTGATCGAGGAGCTGTCTCATCGGGGCGGAGGCGGATGTACCACGAGATCCTGCTGGTCCGCGCGCACCTCACGTAACGCGAGCAGTTTTCGAGAAGCGCCGGTCACGGAGCCTCATTACCTTGACCTGCATGTGCATCCCCTCTCATCTGGCACTCCTTGCGCCCGGTGAGCCTTTGAGCTCCAGCCCGTTTCTGACCCCACGACCCCCGAAGGGATCCTCTGCCATGCCTGAGACACGAACTGCCACTCGCAAGTCCGCCGCCGCCAGCAAGTCGTCCAAGAGCTTCACGGCCGAGGAGCGCGCGGCGATGAAGGAGCGCGCCAAGGAGCTGAAGTCAGGCTCGAACACGGATGGGGAGCGTGACGTGCTGGCAAAGATCGCCGAGATGCCCGACGCGGATCGCGCCATCGCCGAACGAGTCCACGCCATCGTCACCGCGACCGCGCCGGACCTCGAGCAGAGAACCTGGTACGGGATGCCGGCGTACGCAAAGGACGGCAAGGTCGTCTGCCATTTCAAGCCGGCTCAGAAGTTCAAGACGAGGTACGCAACGCTTGGCTTCAGCGACAAGGCGACGCTCGACGAGGGCGCCATGTGGCCGGTCGAGTTCGCGGTTCACAAGATGACCGCCGGCGTCGAGAAGCAGATCGCCGCGCTCGTGAAGCAGGCAACGGCGTAGGCGCTAAGCCACGGCGTACGCGCTACGCAACGGCACAGGCGCTAGCTCGGAGGCCAGAAGAGTTTGCCGAGCTCGAGCAGATCGACGACCTGACTCACCTGCGGCGACAGCGCGCGGTCCAGCTCCAGTACCCAGCCGTCGCGACGCGCGTCCGAGACGGCGCGCACCAGCTCGCGGAGGCCGGAGCTGTCGATGAACTGCAGGCGCCGGAGGTCCAGACGGACTGGCCGGCGCTCCTCGGCGAGTGCCTGCAAGCGATCGTGCAGCTTGTCGGCGCCGGCGATGTCGAGTTCTCCGACGAGCCCGAGCCGGAGGGGGCCGTTCTCGTCGGGCCCCTGTTCGATCCAGAACTCGGGATCCGGGAGCTCCTGGGGATGGGGTGCGGTATCGGCTGGTCCCCGGTGGGCCGACTGCGTCATGTCCCGCCTCTCGCTGAGATGTGCATCAAACAATGACTCCTCCGGGCGCAGCCTCTCCGAGTCGGGGCTCCGTGTCAACGCTTCAACTGCCGGGGCGGGACGGCGGCGGCGGTTGTGTCGTCGCGCGGGGTGGGGGTAGTCGGCGATCAGCGGCCCAAGCAACACCGGAGGGATCTCAATGGCCAAGGATCATGGACCGAGCGTGAAGGACGACAAGCAGTACGAGGGACTGCGCAGGAAGGGGATGAGCAAGTCGCGGGCGGCGGCGATCGCCAACACGCCCGACGCATCTCAGAAGGGCGGCGAGCACTCCCATAGCGGCGGCAGCAGTCAGAGCCGCAAGAGCAGTGGTCCGGGCAGCGGCGGGAACCGCGCCCAGAAGCAGGCCGCCGGTCGCAAGGGCGGCAAGAAGTCGAGCTGAGCGGCGCCGGACGGGCCCTGAGACGTGAGGCGGTCTGCCGGACCGCGCGCGATCACTCCTCGTTTCGCCGGATGAGCGGCACGAGGAACCACAGCCCAGCGATCGTCCCCGCGGCCAATACGCCCACAATCGCCGGCGCGGCGCCGCCGACGACCACGTCGGAGACCAGCACGAGGATGCCGACGAAGCCGGCTCCGAGGCATGTCATCCCACTGATCGCCATGACGTTGGCGGTGCGAATGAGGAACGGCTTCTCACCGTGGCGGAACAGCAGCCGGTGGTGGATCGGCGGAGCCATGAGCAGGAAGGCGGCGAGTGCGACGACCAGCAGCGTCACGAAGTAGACGGTGCGCTCGAAGCTGTCGACCTTCGTCCAGCCGGCGTTGAACGGCACGATCAGCAGGAACGCGAACATCACCTGGATCCCCGTGCCCGCGATCCGGAGCTCGTTGAGCAGCTCGACCGTGTTGCGATCCAGCCGTTGCGGCCGGGTCTCGTCGCGTTGAGCTTCCGCTTGCTCCGAGCGCTCGGTCATGTCATGAACAGCCGGTCATCCGGTACCAATCTACCCGCCCGGCAGAGGGACACCCCAGGGCTGCCCGAAACCGACAAAAGTCCTGTAAAGGCCCATCTCCTAGGTAGGGTCACAGCCATAGCGGCGGGGTCCAGGCGGGCCGGACAGCGCCGGGAAGCCGTAAGACGTGGATAAGTTCGTACTGGAGAACGGGGCACCAGTGCCGACCACAACAATTGGGCGCTTGCCCGTGTTCTAGTCCTCGTCCCCCTGTTTCCCCCGACCACTTGTGAGGCTCATGAAGCGCTGTCTGCCACTACTCCTGACCCTGTTCGCGCTGGCCGTACCTGCAACCGCGGCCGCCTCAGCCACCTTCGGCGCCGACGTCGGCACCGACTTCACCAGTCAGCTACGCGGCCAGTGGTCGCAGGACAAGGTGGTGAGCGACCTACAGGCGCTGTACAAGGCCGGGGGCCGGGTGGGACGTGCTGATTCGAGCTGGAACCTCACCGAGCACAGGGCTCCGGTCCACGGCCGCCACACCTACGACTGGAGCTACAACGACATGATCGCCACCGACATGGCGACAGCCCACCTGCGTTGGGAGCCAACGCTGGCCTTCGCGCCGCAGTGGGCCGAGGTGCACCGGTCTCGTGTCCTGCATCTCAAGTCAGGGAAGGCGATCGCCTATCTCCCACCGGCCAGCAATGCGACGTTCGCCGTCTACGCGACCGCATTCATGAAGCGCTACGGCCCGCGCGGCGCGTTCTGGAAGGCCAATCCCAAGCTCCACTACACGCCTGTGACCAGCGTCGAGGTGTGGAACGAGCCGGACAACATCCACGACTGGGGCACCGACATCAATCTGTCGGACTACGCGCGGATGTACGAGGCGGTTCGCACCGCCGTGCGCCGCGTCGACCGCAGCGCACGGGTCCTGACCGGCGGGCTGGCGTGGACGGAGTCCTCGCTGCCGCGAATGCTCAAGGCGTTCCGCGGCCGGCCGATCGACGCCCTCGCGATCCACCCCTATGGTGCAAACCCGAGGCAGTCGATCAAGGTGGCCAAGGACGCGCTCGCCGATATGAGTGCGGCCGGCCGCGGCCGGACACCGGTCATCGCCAACGAGTACGGCTGGACCTCAATTCGCGACACATGGGGCACGACGAACCCCAAGAACGTCAAGAGGTACGCGTACAACGCGCTGGTCGGCCTCTCCAAGCTGCGGCTGTCGGAGATCGAGCCGTTCTCATGGGCCGATCCCTCCTGGGGTCTGAGCACCGGATCGTTCGCCAAGGCCGTGGCGAAGGTCCGCCACCACTGAGTCGTCCGGGAATCCCGGGTCTGCCGCGCATGCGGCGGACCCGGCGTGTCCCTACCGTGTGACGCGGGTCATTGATCGCGCGCCGCGTCGTCGGTAACGATCCGGCCACACGGGTCGTCAGGCTCGAGGTCGGCTTCGAGCTCACCGAGAAGCTGGCACGCGCGGCGCCGACCCTCACCGCCAAGGGCCCACTGGACGAGGCGGGTGTCGAGAGCCTGCGACAGATCGCGCTCGAGCACTACTTCGGCACGATCGACGACGACGAGCGGCTCTTCATCGCGATGCTGCTCGACGCCGGCAATGCCTCCAAGCTCCACGAGCAGTACCCGCGCGGGTTCTCTGAGAACGGCAGCGTGATCGAGTCCGCGAGCTCCTCATCCCTACCGACGATCCCGGTCCCGGTGTCGGACATGACAGGCTGGCGGCCATACTCGCATCGCCGCCCATCGACGTGCAAGCCCCGCGGATGTAGGGTTCCTCGTATGCGGCTGGACTTGGGACCGGGCTGCCGCGCCGGCACGATCGCTGCGCTGTGTGGCCTGGCGCTCATCGCCGGAGTCGTCGCCGGGTCAGCATCCGCGGCTGCGCCGCGGGAGTGGATCGTGAGCGGCTCGCTTACGGGCACGTACAGCAACAACGTGACCTGGATCGACTGCGTGGAGTCCGGCGCCACCGGAAGCTCGAGCGAGCGGGCGACGCTGAAGGCGACGCTATCGGGCGGCAGACCCGCCCCCTACACGGGCACGGGTCTGTTCGCGGCCGCGAAATGGCGCGCCGGCGGCATCTGGAGCGTGACCGGCTCCAAGCCGGTGCGCACCGAGGCGCCCGACGGCACCCCGACGTGCGGCGCCCCGCAGCCCTTCCACTGCGGCGGGCCGCTCCGCGGCGCAGGTGACGGCGTCGCGACCATCTTCCTTCAGCCCCACGGCAAGGTCCTGGCGGGGCATTTCGGCGAAAACGACTTCTTCAAAGAGGGCGACGATCCGTGCGCGTCGATCGAGTCGATGCCCGGCGGTACCGGACCGCTCTTCGGCCTCGCGGACACGGAGATTGAGCCCGACGCGTTCTTCGAGAACTCGCTGAAGCCCGGCAGCCTGATCGTCCCCCGATCGCGGCTGATGGGCCACGCGTCCTTCAGCATCAGGCACACCGTGGGGCCGGACGGCGGCTGTGCGCGCCGGTCCGAGTACACCCACTGCACGCAGGCCGGTCGGCTCACGCTGACCCTGCGCTTCACGCGCGCTGGCTGACTCGCGGGCTACAATTGTGCGCCAGGGCCGGCAGCACTGCCGGCGAAGTAGTGCACGCGTTCGTAGTGGTTGCAATTGAGCACCTCCCGCGTCGCAGCACACACGATCTCCCGGGAGGGAATGCATGGCAACTGGAACCGTGAAGTGGTTCAGCGACGAGAAGGGTTTTGGGTTCATCACCCCCGATGACCCCGGAAAGGACCTGTTCGTCCACCACTCGCAGATCGCGGGAAGCGGCTTCAAGTCGCTGGCCGAGGGCGCGAAGGTGTCCTTCGACGCCGAGCAGGGCCCCAAGGGCCCGGCGGCCGCGAACGTCCAGACGATCTAGCCGCACAGCGGTTGTGACTGTCGACGGCCCGCCATCGTGCGGGCCGTCCGTCGTTCGGGGCGAAGCGCTCACGCGTCGCGGTTGAGCGCGAGCGCGAACGGACTGCCTTCCGAATCGCGGCAGATCGCCCATTGCGAGCCGGGGTGGATCACCGAGCCGCCGAGCTCGACGACGCGCTCGAGCGCCGTCTCGATGTCGGCCACCGCGAAATACGGCAGCGACACCGTGTCGCCCGGGCCGGTCCCGCGGCGATGGACGCCGATGGCGGGCCCGTCGGAATGGGTCTGCCAGCCACGGCCCTCGGCCTCGGAGCGCTCGCCCAGCTCGGCGTCGAGCACGCCGGACCAGAAGCGCAGCGCGCGCTCCGGGTCATCGGCGGGGAATTCGACGAACGAGAGCTCCACGTCTTGACGCTGCACCATACCTGCCTGCCGTCGACCGGCCTCGGATGCGGTCGCCCCATGATCTAACGTGTCGCCATGGAGCGTGCCACGCTCACCCCGGCTGTCGCCGGCGATGCGGCTGCGGTGGCCGAGCTCGTCGCGGCGCTCGAGACCGCGTTGTACGACTCCACCACGTTCTCGCAGGCGGACCTTGAGGACGAATGGTCTGACGTCGACCTCACGCAGGACGCGCGCGTCGTCCGCGACGGTGATCGCATCGTCGGCTACGCGCTCACCGACCAACGAGGCGGGTCCTGGCGCGTCCAGGGGCACGTCCACCCTGACGCCTCCGGGCGGGGGATCGGCGCGCTGATCGCCAGGGGCATCGAGCGCGAGGCGGCCGACCACGGCATCCGCAGGCTGCAGAACAGCGTCCTGGAAGCCGATCGCCCCGGGCGCAGCCTGCTCGAGTCCCTCGGCTACCGCCCGGTGCGCGTGTTTCGCGAGATGCGGATCGAGCTCGACGCGCCGCCCGCCGGGCCCGAGTGGCCCGAGGGGCTCACCGCCACCCGGTTTGACCCCGACCATGACGCCCGTGCCTTCCATGCCGCCCACCAGGAGGCATTCACCGATCACTGGGACTACCCGCCTCGCGACTATGAGTCGTGGTCGCGCGCGAACCTGGACAGCGACCGCTTTGACCCGACGCTGTGGTGCGTGGTCCGCGCCGGGGAGGAGATCGCCGCCGGGACGATCTGCACATGCGACACCTATGGCGGCGGCTGGGTCCAGACCCTGTTCACGCGTCGTGCGTGGCGCAAGCAGGGCGTCGGCGCGGCGCTCCTGAGCGACGCATTCGCCCGCCTCTGGCAGCGTGGCGAGCGCAGCATCGGGCTCGGTGTCGACGCCGCCGGCGAGACCGGCGCGTTTCGCCTCTATGAACGCGCCGGAATGGCCCCCGCGCTGGGCTGGGTGGTCTACGAGAAGCAGCTCGGCGAGCCGGCTTCGAGCGCTACTCGCTGAGGTGAGCGATCAGTCCAGGGACGCAGTGGTCGAGGATCGGCGAGAATGCCGCGCGTGCGGACTGCTCTTGGGCGCCCGTGGGTGATCGCCGCCGTCGCCTCGTGCGCCGCGTTCGCCTCGTGCGCCGTCCCCGGCGTGGCAGCCGCCAAGGAGGACCCGGCGATCATGTCGGTGGCGGCGCGTTCGATCAGTCGGCCGATCGCGCCCGGCTTCCTCGGGTTGGCACTCGAGTACAGCGGGATCAGAGCGTGGGCGGATCCGGGCTCGGCGCAGCCCAACCCGATCCTCGTCCAGCTCATCCGCAACCTCGACCCGGTGGGCCGGCCGGTGATCCGGATCGGCGGGCTGAGCACGGACCATTCGTGGTGGCCCGTCCCGGGAATGAAGGCGCCGCTCGGGATCACCTACACCCTCACCCCGGCGTGGGCGCAGTCGCTGCGGGCGCTCGCCCGCGCCGTCAACGCGCAACTCATACTGGGCGTCAACCTGGAGGCTGACAGCCCCCGTGTCGCACAGACGGAGGCCGACGCGTTCATCACCTCGATCGGGCGGTCCTATGTCAGCGCGCTGAACATCGGCAACGAGCCGCCGCTGTATCCGAGCATGCCCTGGTATCGCCTGCGCGGCGGGACGCTCTTCCCGTGGTACTCCAACATCGGGACGCCGGTGTTCGCCCGCGGCCCCAACTGGGGCCCGTCGGCGTTCGCCGGGGACTACGCGCGGGTCCTCGACGCCCTCCCGCGCGTCCCCATCGCCGGCCCCGACACCCAGCGGGCCCCGTTCTTCGCCACCTACGCGCGCTTTCTGTCCCCGCACTCGCGCGTACGGATGCTCGCCTCCCACGGGTACGGGCTCAACAACTGCGTCACCAATCCCGCGTCGGTCGCCTACCCGTCGATCTCTCACCTGCTCAGCGACTACGCGTTGCATGATCTGCTCAACACGCTCATCCCCTACATCGGCCTCGCCCACGCCGACGGAGCGACGTTCCGCATCGATGAAATGGGCTCGGTCACGTGCAACGGCCGCGCGGGGGTGAGCAACACGATGGCGTCCGCGCTGTGGGCCGCGGCCGCCCTGTTCAGCGTCGCCCGGGACGGGGTCGACGGGGTCAACCTCCACACCTACCCTGGGCTCTCCAACGGGCTCTTTGACTTCACCGACTCGGCCCGTGGGTGGACCGGCGCGGTGCACCCGTTCTACTACGGCGCGCTGCTGTTCGCTCGCGCCGCGCCCGCCGGGTCGCGTCTGCTTCACGTGTCGCTCGGCGGCCCGCCCACTCTGCACGGATGGGCGACCACGGGCCCCGGCTCCGTGCGCCACGTGCTGCTGCTCAACGACAGCCTCACCGACGCCGCCGCCGTGGTCGTGAGCGCGCCTCATGGCGCCCTCGGCACGCGAGCCGCCCAGCTGGAGCGGCTCACCGCACCAAGCGCCTCGGCCACGGGTGACCTCGTCCTGGGTGGGCGCACCTTCGGCGCGGTCACCGCCACTGGCCGGCTCCGGCCGCCGGTCAGCGCTCCGGTGCCGGTCCATGGCGGCGCCTACCGCGTCACCCTGCCCGCGGCCAGCGCGGCGGTGCTCACGTTTCGGTCCGCCGCGCGTCAGCCCCGAGCCGGCAGCGCGGCGAGGCCCGCGTCTCCGGTGAGCAGGTAGGAGACGTCGTCGGACAGCTCGCCGGTCGCGAGCTCGAGGAACGCGCTGCCCGCCAGCTCCGGGGTCACCGGCGCTCCGAACGTGGACGCGTATTGCTCCGGGCTGACTCCGGCGCGCGCGGCATACCCGCGGACGGCCGCGAGGCCCAGCGCGGTCGCCGGGGTGAGCTTGGGCAGCACGGTCACGACGCGGATCCCAAGCCCGTTGCGGCGTGCCTCGTCGTCGGCGTAGCCGGCCATGAAGCGGATCGTGGCCTTGGCGCCCGCGTAGCCGCCGCTCAACGGCGAGCCCGCCACCGCGGCCCCGCTGCTCATGAGCAGCACCCGGCTGCCCGGACGCAGCGGCGCACGCAGCGCCGCCTGCAGCCAGTTGAACGTCAGCCGGACGTCGACCTGCCAGTTCTGAGAGAACGTCGCCCAGGTCTGGTCCTGGATCGGATGCAGCGGCGGGCTCGCGCCCGCGACCACGGCAAGCACGTCCGGCTCTGCGGACGCGATGGTCTGCGCGGCGAGCTCCGGGTCGGTGGCGTCGCCCGCCAGGACGTCGATGGACGGGTCGGCAGTCGTGAGCGTGTCGAGCTCAGCCTGCCCGCGCGCGATCGCCAGTACCGAGGCGCCCGCGGCGCTCAGGCTCTGCGCGACCCCACGGCCGAGGCCGCGGCTGGCGCCGACGACGACGGCTCTCTTACCTTGAAGTGTGGACATGATCCTGCCCTCCGTTTCTGTTGAGTGCGCGGTCATCCCCGCGCGGGCAGCCCGAACCGCTCAGGCGCGGACGGGTCGCGGAAGCTCGTGATCTCATCGATGCGCTCGCCGCGGAGCGTCAGCACCTTCACGCCGTAGGGCACGAACACCCCCGCGCCATCGAGCCGGTAGGCGCCCATCGCGAGCTGACCGTTGGCCGAGGTCGGCACCAGGCGCCAGCTCCGCGTGCCGTCCAGCGGGCCGCCGGCGAGCCCGGCGATGACCGCGTCGCGGCCGCGCCACCAGCTGGCGGTGGGCGGCATGGCGAGCGTCGCCCCCTCGGTGAGCATCTGGACGATCGCATCGACGTCGCTGCGCGACCACGCGTCGACGTAGCGGTTGACGATCTCGCTCAGCCGGTCGTTGCCCAGCGAGCGCAACGTGGCCTGCTGGCTGCGCTCGGGCAGGCGGTCGTCGAGGCTCGCGTGCGCGCGCTGGAGCAGGCTGTACACCGAGGCCGCCGTCGCATCCAGCTGCTGCGCGACCTCCGCGCCGGAGAACCCAAGCACGTCGCGGAGGATGAGCACGGCACGCTGCCGGCCGGGCAGCCGCTGCAGCGCGGCGATGAAGGCGATCTCGACCGCCTCGCGCTGCTCATAACGGGCAGCCGGTCCGGCGACCCCCTCCGCGAGGCCAAGCAGGGCGTCGGGATACGGCTCGATCCACCCTGACTCGGCCAGCGCCGGCCCCAGGGGTGCGTGGGGGTCAGACGGCGGGCCGTAGTCGATCGGGAGGACGCGGGCCGGCCGCCGCTCGATCAGCCGCAGGCAGACGTTGGTGGCGATCGCATACAACCACGCGCGCAGCGAGCTACGACCCTCGAAGCTGTCAAGGCTGCGCCACGCTTTGAGCAGCGTCTCCTGCACGGCGTCCTCCGCATCCTGGACTGACCCGAGCATCCGGTAGCAGTGGGCCTGAAGCTCGCGCCGGTGCGGCTCGAGGCGCTCGCCGAAGACACGCTCGCCGGCGTTCATCGCTTCTGCCTCCAGAACGCGATCTCGCCGCCCGCCGGCGTGCGCACCACCGACCGCCAGCCCGCCGGTCCCTCGCGCGGCTCCAGCAGGACGGACGCGCCGAGCTCGCAGGCGCGGTCGGTCGTCACGTCCACCCGGTCGACCTCCACGTACGGCAGCCACCCGGGCGTTTGGGTCCCGCACTCCACGATCCCGCCGTCCAGGCGATCGCCCAGCAGGAGTGCCCGATAGCCGCCCCACGGGCTGTCGATCTGCTCTGAGCGCCACTGCAACAGCTCGCGGTAGAACGCGCTCGCAGCGGTCAGGTCATTCGTGTGCAGCTCCAGGTGTACAACCCGCGACGCGGTCATCGTCTCTGCCGGCCTCCAGCTCGTTTATTGATGTAGACACGAGCCGGCGGCGAAATCCATCGCTCGCCGCGTGTTTCAGGAAGCCGATGGGCCCATGCCGCGCACGAGCGCCGCGCCGGCCGCCAGCGTGCCCGCGAGCTCGGCCGCGTGCTCGCTCTCGACGAGCTCCCGCGTGGCCTGCGCCGCCGTGGCCAGGTTGTCGGCGAGGTTGGCGAGCGGATAGCCGCGGCTGTCCAGGACGTTGGCCAGCCATGTCACCTGCTCCTGGAATGACAGGGCACCGTCTGCGTCGAGCGCGGCCCAGTTGACGAGGTGCTGGGTGTCATGGATGCCCCACTCCCGGGCAAGGTCCCCGTAGCGCTCGGTGTCCTCGGGATGCAGGCGCAGGTGCCGGTCGGTGATCTCACGGGCGAGCGGCCGCAGGTCGAGCACGACGCCGTCGGGCAGCGTCGCCGTCATCGGTGGCGCCATCCCCGACGGCCGCGCCGGCCGCCGGCCGCTCATCGCGCGACGACCTCGTAGGTGTGGAGGTGATCGAGGCGCTCGAGGTTGATCGCCGCCTGCAGGTCGGGGGCGATCCGGTCGTGAGAGCTGCGGTGCGCGGCGCTGCGCATGTATTCACTGAAGCAGCTGCGATCCCGCCAGCGGCTGACCATGATCACCTCGTCGGGCTCGCGGTCAGAGCGCCACACCTCCAGTCCCTCAAACCCCTCGAAGCCGTCGACCAGACCCACCCGATTGCGGAACGCGTCGATCAGGTCATCGGCGCGCTCCGGTGCGACATGGAGGCGAGACATCGAGATGTACATCGCTTCAGGACACTAATTCAATCCGGCACGCTTGATGAGGCCGTCAACCGCCTCCATCGCGTCGGTGACGCCGTGGCAGAAGTGCACCTGGGCGCGCATCTGGTCCTCGACCGTGAGTCCCCGCCCGCCCAGCAGGAAGGCCGCGGGAGGCCACGCTCGGCGGACCTCGTCGATCACCGCCAGCACGTCGTCCCGGCGCCCCGGCATGGTCGAGCTGAGGCAGAGCACGTCGGCCTCGTGGTGTCGCGCCGCGGCCGCGATCGTCTGTGCGGGCATGTCCGCGCCGAGCATCACGACCTCATAGCCGGCGCCGCGCACCAGGTTCTCCACCATCCGGAGTGCCACCACGTGGCACTCGCCCGGCGGGGTCGCCAGCATGACGCGGTAGCGGCTGCGCGCCCGCGCGACACGCTGGGCCTCGCGCTGGAGGGCCAGGATGCGGACCGTGATCTCCGTGGCGATGTGCTCCTCGGCGATTGAGATCTGGCCTCGCTCCCACAGCTCGCCGATCAGCCACAGGGCCGGGGCGATGACCTTCTCATCGATCTCAGCCGTGCCCAGGTCCGCGTCCATCGCCTCGCGGATCGCGATCTCGGCCGCGATCTCGTCGCCGGCCACCAGGGCGTCCGCATAGGCACCCGCCAACTCCATGAGCCTCGCCTCATCGGGGTTGTGTGAGTGATTCTCCGGGGGGTGGGCCATCTCGTCCCACCCGCCACCATACTGCGAAACCAGGCCCGCACGGCGGGTGTTCAGGCAGGACGCCATCCGTTGGCGATGAGCGACGCCGCGGGCGCGAACAGCGGCTCTGGCAACGCGTCCCAGGCATACCATCCCCAGGCCTCGACCTTGTCGGGCTCGCGGACCTCGGGCTCGCCGTCGGCCTCGACGACGTGATGGAGCGTGATGAAGTGCAGATTGCCGTCAGCGAACATGTCGCTGGTCCACACCACCGCCCGGACCGAGCGGGCGGTGAGGCCCGTCTCCTCGAGCAGCTCGCGGCGGACGGTGTCTGAGGGATGCTCGCCGGGGTCCGGCTTGCCCCCGGGGAACGCGAAGGTTCCCGCTCCATGCGCACCCCGTCTGCGGCCGAGGAGCACCGACCCGTCACGCGTCACGATCGCGCTCACGCCGACAAACGGGCCGCTGAATTCCGCGCCGGCGTTCACTGGCCGCTGACCTCCGCCCCGGTGTTCACTGTGCGGCGTCTGCTTCGCTCGGGACGGCGCCGTCGAGCAGGGCGCGGCCGTGCGCGTAGGCCTCGCGCAGATCCTCGCCGCGGTAGACGACACGGGCCGCCCGCTCGAGTGCGGCGTCGCCATTGACTGCGACCGTGTTCTGCAGGACGGCGAACAGCGGGACGTCGGACATCGAGTCCCCATAGGCGACACATGCGCGGCGGGGGAGGCCGTGAGCGGCCCGCTCGGCCTCGGCGAGGCGGACCTTGTCGGCAGGGCTCAGGATCCCCGCCGGGTCGATCGGGGCGACGAACGGAGGCTGGGGCCACCGGGACGCCCTGACCACGTCGATGCCGCGGACGCCGAGGTGCTCGGCGAAGAAGTTGGGCGACATCGTGATGAGCATGGAGCGCTCGCCGCGCCCGGTGATGTCGGCGCAGACGTCCTCGATCCCGTCGATCCACGGCGCGTCGGCGACGATCTCGGCGACCAGCTCGGCGGTCAGGTCCTCCCACAGCGAGTGGGTCTCCATGGCGAAGTCCGCCGCCGAGATCTCCGAAGCGGCAAACTGGCGCTCGAGCTCGGCCAACGGCTCCAGGCGCCCCACGCGGCGGGAGATCTCGATCGCCGCCGTCGTCCCCCGAAGCAGGGTCCCGTCCATGTCGAACACGTGCAGGGCGGTCATCGCTCATCACGATATCCGCGGCCCGATCCTGACCGCAATCGGTGTGAGTGTGGCCACCATGACGACACCACGACGCACATATCCCGAGGGTGTCCCCAGCTGGGTGGACACCGAGCAGCAGGATCCGCAGGCCGCGCAGGAGTTCTACGGGGGCCTGTTCGGCTGGACCTTCACCACCGTCTCGCCCCCCGATGCCCCGGTCTACGCCATCGCCGCCCTGGACGGACGCGACGTCGCCGGCATCGGGCAGGCCGAGGACGGGACGCCGGCCTGGAACACATACATCGCGGTCGACGACGCCGACGTCGTGGCGTCCCGGCTCGCCGGCGCCGGTGGCGAGATCACCGACGACCCCGGTGACGTGGGTCCCTTCGGCCGGGCGGTGAGCCTGCGCGATCCGGCGGGCGTCCCCTTCCGCCTGTGGCAGGCGGGCGAGCATCCCGGGGCTCAGGTCGTCAATGAGCCGGGGTCATGGAACTTCAGCGACCTGCACACCGACCGGCCGGACGCGATCGCCTTCTACGCCGACGTGTTCGGATGGTCGGTCGAGGACCTCGGCTTCGCGACGATGGTCCGCCGTCCGGGCTACGGCGACCACCTCGAGGCCACCATCGACCCCACCATCCGCGAGCGCCAGGCGGGGGTGGTCGCGCCACCCGGGTTCGAGGACGCGATCGCCTGGGTGGCTCCGCTCGAGCCGGATCTGGCCCCGCACTGGCATGTGGCCTTCGCGGTAGCGGATCGCGACGCCGCCGCGGCGGAGGCGCGCCGACTGGGCGCCGAGGTCGTGTCGACCGAGGACACACAGTGGACGCGCACCGCGCTGATCCGCGATCCCCAGGGGGCCATCTTCACCGCCAGCCAGTTCACCCCGCCGGAGTGACGCCGACGCGATAGCGGATGTGCGTGGCCAGCGGGGAGTGGAGCACTTCGATCGGCTCCAGCGCGAGATCCGGGACGCCCTGGAACGGGGACTCCCCGCTGCCCAGGACGACAGGCGCGACGTCGAGGAGGAGCTCATCGAGGACTCCTGCGGCGAGCGCCTGGCGGACCGTCGAAGCGCCTCCCGCGATCGAGACTTCGCGGTCCCCGGCCACCTCGCACGCTTGCGCGTACGCGGAGTCAAAGCCATCGGTGACGAAGTGAAACGTCGTCCCCCCGGCCATCTCGATCGGGTCGTGCGGGTAGTGGGTGAGGACGAACACGGGCGCGTGGTAGGGCGGGTCATCGCCCCACCAGCCACGCCAGTCCTCGTCCCACTCGCCGCGGATCGGGCCATACATGTTGCGGCCCATGACGAAGGCGCCGCGGGGCCTGAGTATCTCGGCGGTGAGAGCGGCGTCGACCTCGTTGGGCTCGTCGCCGAGGTGCCAGGCGTGCAGCCGGAGGCCGCCGACGCCGAGTGGGTTGTCCCGGTCCTGGCCGGGCCCGGCGATGAAGCCGTCAAGGGAGATTGAGACATGCGCAGTGGTTCGGGTCATGCCCTACAGATTGCCGGATTGCGCGCGTGGGATCAGTGCAGGGGCATCGGCCAGGCGACGCCGAGCCGGGCGGCTGCCGCTTCGTGGACGGCATGGGTGCGCTTCATCCGCACGCAGCCATTGACCATCAGGTTGAGGAGCTGCGCGTCGGCGATGATCTGCTTCTGGGTCGGGGCGCCGGTGGTCCCAGGCGCGGCAGCGGAGCCGATGACGTACACGTACGAACCGCCCGTGAACATGACGTTGATCGCGTTCAGCTGCGGGCTGCGGGCGACCCACCCGGCCGCGCCGGGCATGCCGGTGTGCAGCGCGGTCACCTGCTCACCGGGTCCGCCCGTGGCCGCCTTGCCGCTTTGGTAGGAGAGCTCGGCGCTCGCGCCGCCGGCCGAGCGGAACCGCTCAACCGTTGAGACGGCGTCGGCAGCCCGCGGGTAGACGCCGCGCAACTGCTCGTTGACGCCGCCGACGAACCCGATCTGATGCAGGCGCTGGGCTTCACGCGTCGGCGTGCCCGCGCGCTCCACGCTCGTCGCCCAGGTGAGGGCGCTGCGCACGGCGACCGGGTGAGCCGGCACGACGAACCCGGGCAGCGCCGAGGAGGGCAGGACCCGCTCGGTGAGCGGCAGCGGCCGGACGCCCGCAGCCTGAGCCGTCGCCGGCGGCTGCGCCAGGACCCCGGTGCCGACGGCTGCCGTGGCGATGACGCCGGTCGTGGCGATTGCCGCCTGGAGCCGGGTGAAGCGGGGGCGGAACAGGTGGGTCTGCGGCTGGACGTTCATGGCTTCCCCTGGGGTGGCGCCGTCTCCGTTCTCTGCGATCGGTGCCGGCGTTTTGTCGATGGGAGCAAGCTATGGCCGCGGCCCGAGCCCGACGATGACGTGCGCGACAGACTCTCTGTGCAATCGTGCACAGAGCTCGGAGCTGGCGGTTCAGGCGATGAGGCCGCGCAACGCGTCGACGTCGAGAACCTTGATCTCGCGCCGGCGCGTCTCGATCCAACCCAGCTCGCGCAGCAGGTGCAGCGACCGGGCGACGGCTTCACGGGACGCTCCGCTCCACGCCGCCAGCTCATCCTGGGACAGGGGCAGGGTGATGCGCACGCCTCCGTCCTCGGGCTGGCCGGATGTTTCGGCCAGCTCGACGAGGCGCCCCGCGATTCTGGCGGTGACGTCGCGGGTGGCGAAGTCCACGCGCTGGCGGTCGGCCTCGGCGAGCAGCTTGGCTACGTTCTCGAAGACGAGCTGCCCGATCCGCGGATGCTCGAGCGCGAGCCGGCGGAAGTCCGCCGCACGCACCGAGATTGCCTCCACCTGATCAACCGCGGTGACGTTCGCCGTCCGCGGCCGGCCGCCCACCGCCGCGAGCTCGCCGACGAGCTCGCCCGGCCCGGAGAAATGCAGCACAACCTCGCGTCCACCGACTCCGATGAGCGAGACCTTGACCGTGCCGCTCACCACGGCCACTACGCCCCCTGCGTCGTCACCCTCATGGAAGATCGCCTCGCCCTTGGCGAATCGGCGGGCCCGTCCGACCGCGCGGAATGCCGCCAGCTCGTCGGCGGTCAGCGCCTCGAGGAACTCAGACATACCTGAGCCGATACATCCGGAGGCGGCCGTAGTCCTTGGCGAGCGGCATGTGCCCGACGTAGTCGCACGTGAAGCGGTCAGAGCCGGCGAGCACCAGCGCGGCGGCGAACGGCTCGGTCACGTACACGGCACCGGGGGGCGTGACGGGCTCGATCCGCGCGGTGCGGCTCACGTGCGATCCCATGAACGCTCCGGCGTCGCGGACCGGGTCGTGGATCGGGAACACCGGTCCGAGATGACCGCCCAAGCGCAGCGCGAGGTGGCTCGGAAGCCCGACGGAGGGGAGGTCGATCGCCGCCACCGCGGTCTGGAGCTCGAGCGCGCACGCGGCGGCGCAGACGGCGTCCGAGAGGACCACATAGACGGCGTCACCCCATGTGTTGCGGTGCCACACGTCGTGCTCGTGCGCGGCCAGGACGTCCGCGAGCGCGCCCAGAAAGCGCTCGCTGAACACGGGGGTCTGCTCGTCGGTCAGGGTGGAGAAGCCTCGGACGTCGCCAAACAGCAGCGCTCGCACAACGCGCCCCGGCCGGCTGTCGCCCAGGTGCCGCGTCGCGGCGGTCTCGGCCTGGCCGTCGACGGCCGGGTCGTCGACGGCGATTGCGTCGGCGTCGGCCTCCGGGTCGGGGCCGGCCTCCGGGTCGGAGTCGGGGTCCGGATCGGAGTCGGGGTCGGGGTCGGGTGAGACGATCGTGACCGGGCGCCCGCCGCG
The DNA here is from genome assembly GCA_963850325.1 of uncultured Actinomycetota bacterium. Classification (GTDB taxonomy): domain Bacteria; phylum Actinomycetota; class Thermoleophilia; order Solirubrobacterales; family Solirubrobacteraceae; genus Palsa-465. The sequence goes on along the minus strand of CAWKLB010000023.1, from coordinate 65,605 downwards.
GCACCAGGTCGCCACGTCGATCGCCGTCCCGGCCGCGCCTTCAGCGGTGTCGCCATCCCACACCGTGAGCTGGCGCACTTCCGCGTCGAGGTAGCGTGCCCGCAGCAGCGCGAGTCCCATCGCCAACTCACTGCCGTAGCGAAAGAGGACGTCGTCGCCCAGGAACGCGTCGTCGGTCGCATAGCGGACCGAGGCGGCAGCCTCCAGGCAGCGGTCGAACCGCGTGACCCAACCTGCGCCCGCGGGCCTTACCGACCATGCCACGAACTCATCGCGGGCGAACGGGAGCACGATGTGAACTTCCCCTCCGGCGGCGAGGATCGCCTCGGCCCAGAGGATGTCCGCACCGCTGGCCAGGGAGCCGTACGCGAAACCGATCTGCAGCGTCCCCACCGCGCCGTCGATCCGTTCGGCGATCGCGCGTTCTCGGGTCGTCGTGAAGCGCGCCGTGTTGATCCGGTGCCCGCAGAAGTGAACCACCGCCGGTCCGGCGAGCGCCGCGAGGAGCGCGTGGTCGACTCCCAGCAGGTCGCAGATCAGTCGCAGTTGCTTGCGGGTTGTCGCCAGCGCCCCGTAGTCGCTGTCGTGCAGAGCCGCAGCGCGCTGGAGCGCGTCGGCGGCTGCGCTCGTGTCGCCGCGCAGGAGGTGGGCCTCGGCCCGGGTGGCCGTGGCGTAATAGGAGTCGCGGCTGTCGGCCACCAGCCTGAGGACGGTGTCGGCAAGCGCGCGCGACCTCGCGCCGTAGCCGGCAACGAGCCACAGGGTGGCGGCGTTGACCGCCGGGTAGTAGCCGCCGGTGCGGGTGAAGATCGCGTAATAGAGGGTGGCGGCCTGGGCGGCGAGGCGACTGCGCTCGCGGCCGTCTGCGGCGAGCGCCACGTCCTTGGCCAGCCGCGCGCGTAGGGCGCTGACGTCCTCGTCGGGAATCTTCTGGAGGCCGTAGGCCTCGAAGCGGCGCCTGGCTTCATCGGTGGCGCCCGTGCGTGCCAATGCGAGGACTGCTCGATGTTTCAGACCGAGATCCGACGGGTGCTCGTCCAGCCCCCGCTCGGCGAGATCGAACGCCGAGAGAAGCTCCCCCCGTCGCTCCTGTTTCCGGACTGCGTCGCGCCACCACTCGGCGCTTGCGCCCTGCTGATCGGCAGATGACACCATCAGTTGACCCCGAACTCCGCGCGCTCGGCGGGCGTGAGCTCGCGCGTCACGCGGGCGCTCGCGAGGGCCAGCAGCGTGCCGGGGTTCTCGCAGTCGGTGCAGGTGTCCCACATCCGCACGGTGTTCTCGGTGTCCCAGCTGAGCACGTTGCCGCCGCCGGCCGTGAAGGCGACTCCGGCCGCGGCGTCGGGCTGGGCGATGACACGCAGCTCGGCGAGCGAGTGGCCGTCGAAGATGCGGACGGTGTGGTCGAGCCCGGCGCTGGCCAGATACCGGCCATTCGGGCTGTACGCGACCATCGGCGCGCCCTTGGTGTTCTCGCTGAGGGTCGCCGCCGCGCCGGTCACCGGGACCGGGCTGACGTAGATCGGACCCTCCCACGATGCGATCGCGATCCTGCGCCCGTCTGGGCGGAAGGCGATCCACGCGAGCTCGCCGCCGCGCAGGTCGAGCTGCCCACCGACGGGCCTGTCCGTGGCGAGGTTCCACACCCTGATGCCGGTTCCGCAGAACGTCCCGGCGGCCAGCAGCGAACTCGACGCGTTGAAGGCAAAGCCCCGCCACCCTTGGGCGCATGCCGTCTCGCTGGTGAGCGCGCGCTGGCGCCCGGTCCGCAGATCGAGGATCTCCAGCGCGTAGCGCGACTGCGGCGGCGCGCCGCGGGTGACCGGCGCTGCTCCGTTGGTCTGCACCGTCATCGCGATCAGGTTGCCGTTGGGGCTCATCGCCGGCTCGCTCCCCGTCGCCAGTACGACCGGTACGCGGCGCACGATGCGTCTCTGCGCGATGTTCCAGACGAGGGCGCTCCCGTCCACCGCGCTGGAGTTGGGCGCTACAAACGTGGCCGCGAAGCGTCCGTCACCCCCCAAAAACGCCGCGTCGACGTTGGGCGTGCGCGACAACACCAGCGGCGCGTCGCTGGGTCGGCCATCATCGTTCCGGCGCTGGACCGCGACGCCCTGGCCCGGCTTGGCGCCGGGGGTGTCGAGGGTCACGAACCCGCCGGGGTCAGGCTCGACCTCGCCGAGGACTGCCCCCGCGCGCGTGGTGCTCAGCGCGGCACCGGCCGCGCGCCAGGCCCGTACCGTCCCGTCGGCCGAGCCGGTGGCCACCAGCCGTCCGTCTGGCTGGAAGCTGACCGCCGTGATGTCTGCGGTGTCGCCCGAGTACGAGGCGATCGGCTCGCCATTCTGGGCGGACACCAGTCCCGCCGTCCCGTCGGCGAAACCGTAGGCGAGCTGGCTTCCGTCGGGACTGAATGCGACCGCAGTCGGCTCGACGTCGGGGTTCGCGATGGCCTTGAAGCTCAGCAGGGGCTTCAGGGTGCCGGCATCGAGCATGTCCAACGTGCCGCCCGCCGGGAGGATCTGCCCGACGGCCAGCGCGCGGCCGCTGGGCGAGAAGGCGATGGTGCCCGTCGGCGTCGCCGTGGAGCGGACGATCTTTCCGCGCCCCAGGTCGTACACGAGCAGTCCCGGGCCATTGTCGGGACTGTCGAAGCCGATGGCGATCCGTCCGCCGTCCGGGCTGAAGGTGATCGCGCTCGGGTGGCCGTATTGCTGCGCGTGTGGCGGATGAATCACTTCGAGGTGTCCCGTCGCCATGTTCCAGATGTCCAGCTGGTAGACGCCGACGGCAGCGGAGATCGGTGCGCGGGGATCGGTTGCGAAGACCGTGAGGCCGGGGATGGGGGGGCTGGTCATCCGCACCCGTCCCGTCTGTGGATCGAGCGCGAGCAGCCGCGCCCCAACGGCGACCACGAGGGCGGAGCCCCCGGCCGAGTAGGCCAGCGCCGTCGGTGCGACCCCGCCGGCCCGGATCGTGCGCGTGATCGAGCCGGTGGTTGCATCGGCGAGCCGGATCGCGCCCGAGCACAGCCCCTCCGCGAGCACGTTGCTGCGCGGCGCCGGGTCGTACACCACCTGGGGCGCGCCGCATCCCTGCGTGCCGGCGTCCTGCAGCCGGTAGCGGATGGTCGAGGCATCGATCGCGGACCTCAGGGCGAACATCGTGCCCGTGGCCCCGTAGGACACCTTGGTCCGCACCGCGGCCGCGGCCAGCAGCACCGCGCGCTCGCCGTCCACTGATTGCTGGATCTGGCTCTGGGCGGCGAGGGCCTGGGCCTTCGCGTTGGTCTCAGCGTTGACGGCGGAGCCTCGGGAGATGAGGGCGAAGATGAGCAGTCCGATGGCCACGGCAGCGACGGCCAGGCTCCCGCCGACGAGGGTGCGCTGGCGTCGACCGGCTGCCTGCCGGGCGGCGAGGAGATACTCCTGCTCGAGTGCGGTCGGGCCGGGGTCCTTGTCGACGCCGGCGGCCAGCCACCGTTCCGCGGCGGCCAGGTCGGTCCCGCGTAGGAGCGAGCTGCGGTTGCGTCCGCCCGCGTCCCACTCCAGCGCCCGCACGGTGATCCGGGTGTGCTCCTGCTCCCACGCCAGGTCGGTGTCGATCGCCGCCACGATGCGGTCGACGTCGTCCGCGGGATCGGCCACCACCGGGATCCAGTTGCGGAAGCGGATCTCCTCCGGGATCTCCTCGTCCGCGACCGGGCTGAGGGCCAGCGGGATGATGCGCTTGTTGAGCTCATTCGCATGCGTGACCTCCTGATCGCAGAAGGGCGAGTTCACCGAATCGGGGCTGATCACGAACAGGAATGTGTCCGAGCCTTCGATGGCGTGGCGCAGCGCGACCGGGAAGACCTCCGCGTCGCGGATGCCCTCGACGTCGACCCACACGTCCTTGCCGCGACCCCTCAGCTCGTCGGCCAGGCGCGTGACGAACTCGGCATCGCGCCGTGAGTACGAGACGAACACCTGTGGCATTCGCACCCCCGAAGGCCGTTGTGTGCCGAGCGCGGCATATTGTCCGCCCCGAGGACGCCGGCGTCAAAGGTCTCTGTCGCCGATGTGTGATCGCGTACACCCGCCTATTGCTCAGGCCCGGCGCCTGGGTTAGATTCGAGTCGTGGGCATCAGCGTCAGTAGGCCGGGGGCAGGTGGGTGGGCGGCGCTTGTCGTGATGTGCCTGCTCCTCGCGGTGCCCGCCTCGGCGCGGGCGCGCAAGCTCTACCTCAACGTCGAGCTCAGCCAGGCGTACTACGCCAGCCAGCCCACCGGGGAGCACTGGCAGTCGACGGCGACCGTGTCGGCGTACTACCGGACGACGACCCAGGCGCTGTCATCCGGGGACGGGACGCTGCAGCTCACGCCCACCGCCACGCGGGGCGCGTTCACCGCCAGCCTGGCCAACCCGGTGCTCGGCGCGCCGCTTGACTGCACCTGGCACGGCGCTCCGGGTGGCGGCCACCGGCTGGCGGAGCTCCAGGACGGCACGCCCTTCGCCCACGCGGTGTCGATCGAATGGCCCGGCTACCCGGGCCTGTGGGACCAGACGCTGAGCACCGCCTCGACCGGCAGGTGCGGGCCGGCCTTCACCGACACCCCGCTCCAGGGTGAGGTCAAGTGGGCCCTGGGATCGGGCGGCGGGACGGGCGGGGGAAACCACTTCATCTTTGCCGCGGTGCCGCGCAACGAGGCCGTGGAGAGCGACGCCTCGAGCGCGTCGGTGGCGGACATGACGATGACCTCGCTGCTCGGCGCCCCAGACGGGGCGAGCTACGCCGTCACCGCGCAGGGCTTCCTGGTCGAGAGCACTGTGCCCTTTGTCGGACACCGGGACCTGCTGCCCGCGCCGTCGATTCCCGCCGGCGGCAAGCTCCCCGCTCCGCTGCGAGGCAGCGCGCTGCGGACGCTCGGCCGCTCCCTGATCCCAAAGAAGGTCCCCAACGGGTGCATCGCCGGCCAGAAGCGCCGGAGACACCAGCGCTGCCCCTGACGGCACGGGGTGGGAGAAACGGGCGAGAGGTTTGCCCGGTTCGCGGCGGCCGAGCTGCCCAGATCGCCGCGCTCGCGGAGCTGCGGGCGTAGAGTCGGGCGCATGCCGCGAACCCCGCTCGACAGCGCCGCGCAGCTGGCCTGCGCTGACGTTCTCCACAGCCGGTTCGAGACGCTCCCCGGCACCGCCACGGTCGATGACGTCCGCCGGTGGTTCGCCGCCAGCTCGCATCGCAAGATGGCGTTCCTGGCCGACGATGACCGCTATATCGGCTCGCTCACGCGCGAGGACGTCGCCGACCCCGCCGACCCCGCGCGCCCCGCTGCCGTGATCGCGCGCCAGGGACCCACGATCGCGCCCGATGCTCCCGCCCGCCGCGGGCACGAGCTGGCGATCGCGGCGGGCGCCCTGCGCGTCCCCTGCGTCGACGGCGAGGGCCGCCTGCTCGGCGTCGTCGCCGTGACCGAGGACCTGGCCGGCTTCTGCGGCTGATCGCCCGCTCAGGCGCGCATCGAAGGCGGCTGAGCCACCGCGCGCTCAGGTGCGCATCGACGGCGGTTGAGCCACCGCCGGCTCTTGCGCCGGAAGCGGCAGCAGGAGCGGAACGCCCTGGTAGGGATCGAGCTCGAGGCTGAAGCTGCACAGGTCGTCGACGACGGCGATCTGCTGGGCGCGGAACAGGTCGAGGACCTTGGCCGAAGGGAGGAGATGCTCGGAGCGGATGGTGCCGACCACCGGCTCGGCGCCGAAGTTCAGAACGGTCACCTGGAGGTTGGCGTTCTCCAGGCGGTGGACCATCACCAGCAGCGAGCGGTGTGACACTCCCGGCACGTCGATCTGGGTGGCCATCGGGATGCGGTAACGCTGGCGGATCCGGATGATCCGCCGGAGCCGGCGCGCGAAGGACGAGCGGTCGATGAGCTGATCGGGCAGCGTGCCGTACAGGCTCCGGGCGCGCGGCAGGCCCCCCTCCGATCGTTGTGCGTTGGGGTTGGTGCCCATGAGGTCATGCGCGCCGCGGTTGATCCAGCGGGTGTCCCCGTCGGCGATGAGGTCGGCCACCGCGGCGGGGTCGGTCGTGAGCATCCCCATCAGGTCCCATCCGGACAGGGCGAACACCCCGGGCTGGAACGCGTTGTACATCGCCAGCAGCAGGTGGATGCGCTTGACCCGTTCGAGGTCCTCGTCGGACATGGCGTCGGGGTCGGGGATCCCGAGAATCGCGCTGATCGCGGAGGCGGTCGTGCAGGCGATGCCGTTGGTGGTGAACGGCAGATTGTAGGAGATCCCGGGTCCGGTGAGCGCCGCGGTGAGCTCGCCGCGCACCCGGATGGCCAGCTCCCCGCCGGTGACCTCCTGCCCGCCGTAGCTGAACACGTCATCGCGGTGGCGGGTGGCGAAGTGGACGAGCTCGTGGGTGAGCTCGTCGTGGTTCTGCAGCGCGTGCACCAGCGACGCCGAGTCGATGCCCAGGGCCAGGGCCTGGTTCATCGTCAGCCGCAGGAACTCGGTATCGCCCAGGGCCAGCGCGTGGTGGTAGGCCGGGCGATTGACGAAGTCATAGGAGAGATCGGCGCCGGACTCGCCCATCGTCTTGATGTCGTCCATGGTGAGGTTGAGCTCCTGGAACGAGAAGCCCCCCATCTTGCGGACCATGCTCGAGATGAGCTGGTTGGCCGCCTCGGACAGCGGATGGCCCTCGGACCAGGCCGGCCGGTCCTCGGCGCTCTTCTCGACGCCCAGGAACCCGTTGGCGTCGAGCCGCAGCGCGCCGGAGCCGAGGTCCGCGAGCGAATGCAGCGCGTCGCCGATGACCAGGCGCATCCCGGCGAACGACGGGTCCAGCCAGTTGATCGAGGGCTGGCCGGCCTTGAAGTAGTGCAGGTACACCCAGCGTCGTTCGACGCCGTCGACCCCCTTGACCACCCGGGTCGCTGACCAGTTGGTCTCCTTGACCCCCGGCTCGTAGAAGATGACGCGCTGGAGCTTGCCGATGATGTAGCCCGCCGCCTGGAGCTTGGCCTCGGACTCGACGTCGAGATTGGCGTAGTCACGCCCGTCGGGGACGTCGGGGAGCATGTGCCAGTCCCGGGGGTCGATGGAGACCATGTGGTAGATCCCCGGGTAGTCCTGGTAGCCCATCTCGGCGAGGCGGAAGTCGGCTCCCTTGCCGGTGTGGCCGGGGACGATGTCGTCGATCACGGTGCCGTCGTACTCCCCGGCGACGACGCACAGGGCCCGGAACTGATCCTCGGTGCCGAACATCGGGTCCACCTGCATGCTGATCCGGTCAAAGTGGCCGTCCACCGAGCCGGTGGGGCTCCAGCCGTTGATCCCGCCCGCCAGCTTCACCGGGCCGGTGTGGACGGCGTCGATCCCGATCTCCTGAAACGCCCGCCACAGATCCGGCTCGGCCAGCCCCGACAGGAACGAGTCGCCGCTGCGCGTGATGAAGGAGAGGGGGTAGGCCGTGAACCACACGGCGGCGCGCTCGACCGCGGCCCGCGGATCGGGGTGGGCGAACGGGTTCTGCCACATGCTGCCCTGACCCGAGAGCTGATTGGCCAGCGCCTGGGCGTCATGCAGCATCGACTGCTCCACCAGCCACCGGACGTAGGACTCGTTGGTCCCGTCGGTGGCGCCCGAGAGTCCGGAACGGATGATGTCGCGCAGGACCCGGCGCGCCGACGGGCGCAGCCGACGCGGCCGCGCCGGATACAGGTGCTCGTCGTACGTGATCTCGGGGATGAGGCGGTGCTCTTCGGTCGGCGGGCCGAAGAGGTCGCCGATCGCCGAGCCCGTGCGGTCTCCGATCTCACTCATGGCGTGGGGGTTACCCGTCCGATGCCACATCGTGACAGCGACCGGCCACCGGGCGCGGCGCGGAGGGCGCGCTCAACCCACGCGGGCGCGCAGCGGCGACGTGTCCCCGACCGACCACTTGTGGCCGAACGGGTCCTGGAAGCCGCCCTGGCGGTGGGGCCCCCACGGCAGCTCGTGCGTGGTCACAGGCGAGCCCTGGCCCGCCCCCGCAGCCACGGCGCGCTCGATGAACCCGTCCGGGTCCTCGACGAAGACCTCGATGCGCACGCTCGTCTGGCCGATGCGGTCGGGGCTGTCCTCGGCTGCGTTCTTCTCGGTCGCCTCGTGCAGGAAGAACGGCGCGCCGCCCACCTCCAGCCCGGCCACGCCACCCAGGTCCCACAGCACCTCGGCGCCGAGCGCCTCGCGGTACCAGGTCACGGCGGCCTCGCCGTCGGGGACGATGAGCATCACCGATATTCTGGGGCCCGCCCCTCCCGCGTCTCCCGCACGCGCCAGTGGCGCGCCCAGAGCCGGGCCCGACGTGCCGCCCCACTCCTCCGGTGCCAGATCGGCGATGGACTGAGAGAAGCACCAGCGGTGGCCGCCGAGGTCCTCGGCGGTGTACTGGCGCTCGCCATAGGGGTAGTCCCGCGGCTCGGCGACGATCGTCGCGCCGCGCTGGCGCGCGTGCCGGCAGTGGGCGTCGGCGTCGTCGACACGGATCACCAGCGACACCTGTCCGCTCAGGGCCCTGGAGGTGCGCGGCTCGGTGATCGCGATCGTGCCGTCTCCGAACGAGAGCTGGGCGCGGTGATCGCCGACGTGCCAGCGTTCGACCAGCCCGAAGGCCTCGCAGAGCCAGCGCCTGGCCTCGGTCACGTCGTCGTAGACGAGCTCGGGCACGATCGTGCACGCCGGCATGGTGCGGTTCTCGACGCGAGCGCCGGGGACAGGCCCAGCGGAGCCTTCGGCGCGAGCAGGGCCGTGCGCGGCGATTCCCACGAGGTTCCCCGCCGGGTCGCTGAAGGAGGCCAGCAGGCGCGGCCCGTCGGGCGTGGGCTCCTGGCGGAGCACGGCGCCCGCACCCTCGGCCTCCGTGAGCGTGTCCGCCACGTCGTCGACGTGGATCCACACCACGGGCCCGGCGTCAGGGGCGGGCGGTCGGTCGGTGATCCACTGCCCGATGAGGCCCGGTGCCTCGAAGCCGGAACCGGCCCCCGCCGGCCCCAGGTCCACGTCCCAGCCGAGCACCCGCTCATAGAAGCGGGCGGACGCGGTGATGTCCGTCGCCGGGATCTGGAGATAGACGAGTTGCCCGTGGTCGAACACGCTCCGACTAATCTTGACAGCGATGTCAAATTTAGGTCACCGGCCCGTACGTGCTGACGCACGGCGCAACGCGGAGCGCATCCTGGAGGCGACGACCGAGCTCATCGCCACCGATCCGGCCGCGAGCATGGAGCGCGTGGCGGCGGCGGCCGGCGTTTCGCGAGCGACGCTCTACCACCACTTCCACAGCCGCGACGCGCTGATGGACAGGCTGACTGACCAGTCGATCAGCGAGGTCACGGCCGCTCTGGCGGCCGCGCGCGCGGCCGAGGGCACGGCGCCGGAGGCGATGGAGCGCGTGCTGCGGGCCGCGTGGCAGGTCATCGGCCGCTATCGGGGGCTGGTCATCGTCAATCAGCGGCTGGAGCGGGCGGAGCTGCGCGCCCGGCTCGCACCCGCGCTCGCTCCGGTGCGCGCCCTCATCCAGCGCGGCCAGCGCGACGCGGCGTTCGATCCCGAGCTCCCGGCGGAGTGGCTGCTCAGCACGGTGATCGACCTCATCCACGCCGCCAGCCGCCAGGTGACCATGGGCGCGATGGACCCGGGCGCGGCCGAGCGGGCGCTGCTGCGCACCGCCGCCGCGACTCTCACCTCACACCGCCGGTGACGCGGGCGTGCCCCAATAGACTGCGCCCGTGAGTACGGTGGCGCGGACGAGGGTCCGGCTCGCGGAGCTGGTGGCGACGCTGTCGCTGGGGACAGACCTGGGCATGGCCCAGCCGATGGAGCACGTGCTCCGCCAGTCCCTCATCGCCCTGCGGCTGGCCGAGCGCCTCGGGCTCGACGAGTCCGAGCGGGTGGTCGTCTACTACGTCGGCCTGCTGGCGTGGGTCGGGTGCCACGTGGACGCCTACGAGCAGGCCAAGTGGTTCGGCGACGACACGGTGTTCAAGAGCGACGCTCGGCGGGTCGACATGGGCAGGCCGCTGTCGGCCGGTGCGTTCGTGCTCGAGCATCTTGGCTCAAGCCGGCCGCTCATTCAACGCGCGCGAACCGGCGTCGCGTTCCTGGGGGATGGGCGGCGCGCCGTGCAGGACATGGTGGAGAACCACTGGGTCGCCACCAACGAGTTCGCGGCCGGGCTGGAGCTCGGCGACGAGGTGCGCGACAGCCTGTACCAGACCTTCGAGCGCTGGGACGGCAAGGGCGCACCGGCGGAGGCGAGGGGTGCCCAGATCCGCGTGGCCGCGCGGCTGGTCAACCTCGCCGACGTGGTCGAGGTCTTTCACCGGGTGGGTGGCATCGAGGCCGCGGTGGCGGTGGCGCGGGAGCGCAGCGGCACCCAGTTCGATCCCGGGCTGGTGGAGCTGTTCTGCGCCGAGGCTCCCGCGCTGTTCGCCGAGCTCGATGCGGCGACGAGCTGGGACGCGGTGATCGCGGCCGAGCCGGCCCTCGCGCTGGTTCTCTCCGAGGAGGAGCTCGACGCATCGCTGCAGGCGGTGGCCGACTTCGTCGATATCAAGTCCCCGTGGACGATCGGTCACTCGCGAGGTGTCGCCGAGCTGGCGTCGGCGGCGGCGCGCGGTCTGGGGCTCTCCGACGACGACGTCGTCCTCGTGCGCCGGGCCGGGCTGGTGCACGACCTCGGGCGGTTGGGGGTGTCCAACGCGATATGGGACAAGCGCGGGCCGCTCAGCGCAGCCGAGCTCGAGCGCGTTCGGCTCCACCCCTACCTCACCGAACGGATGCTGGCGTCGTCGGCCGGGCTGGCCCCGCTGGGCGCGGTCGCCGTCCAGCACCACGAGCGCCTCGACGGGTCGGGCTATCCGCGCGGGCTCAACGGCAGCGCGATGACCCTCGCGGGCAAGCTGCTGGCCACCGCCGATGCCTACCACGCGATGACCGAGGCACGCCCGCACCGTCCGGGGCTCTCGGCCCAGCAGGCCGCTGGGGCGCTGAAGGCGGGTGTGAGCGAGGCGCGATTCGAGGCCGCCGCCGCCGAAGCGGTCCTGCGTGCCGCCGGTCACACGGTCAAACGGCGGCGCAACCTGCCCGCCGGACTGACGCCACGTGAGGTCGAGGTGCTGAGACTCCTGGTGCGGGGCCTGTCCTACAAGGAGATCGCGCAGGAGCTGGTCATCTCGCGCAAGACCGCCGGTGCGCACGTTGAGCACATCTACACCAAGCTCGGCGTGTCCAACCGCGCCCGCGCCAGCCTGTTCGCGATGAAGCATGGCCTGATGGCGAGCGAGTAGGGCAAAAGATCGGGCAAATACCCCATGCGCCGCGACATCCGACGGTCTTAGGGTGCACGAAACGACCGAAGGAGGCTGCTGTGGCGACGAAGGTGCTGGTCAACTTGGCTACCGGGCTCGAGGATTCCGAGCGCGTGACGGTGGCCTTTCTCGTCGGCGGAGCCGGCCTGCAGAAGGGCAAGAAGGTGGCGCTGTTCCTGACCAAGGAAGCGGTGCGCCTGGCGCTCCCCGGCCACGCCGAGGCCGTGGCCTGCGACGGGTGCCCGCCGCTGGCGCGTCTCTTTCAGCAGTTCGCCGAGGCTGGCGGTGAGCTGCTGGTGTGCCCGATCTGCTTCGACGCGCGCCGTCTGGACCAGGCCGACCTCGTGCCCAATGCGACCCTGGCCGGCGCCACGCCGATGCTCGAATGGATCGGTGACGATGACACCAACATCTTCAGCTACTAGCCCGCGGGCCGAGCTTCTGGGGCCGGCCTTCGCCCACGCTCTGGCGTGCCGGGACTTCGCGCAGGTGGCGGAGGTGATCTGCGAGGACATCGAGTTCCGCGCCCTCACCCCCCGACGGGCATGGGAGGCGCCGAGCGCCGAGGAGACGCTGCGCGTCCTGCGCACATGGTTTGACGAGACGAAGATCGTTGACGACGTGCTGGGGGTCCGCACCGACGCCGTCGGCGACCGCCACTGCGTCACATACCGTTTCGCGGGGGAAGGTGCCCAGGGGCGCTTCGTCGTCGAGCAGCACGCCTACTACATGGAGCGCGAGGCACGGATCGGCTGGATGCGACTGCTCTGCTCGGGCTTTCGCCCGGCGAGCTAGCCGAGCACAGCCAGACCCGCCTGGGCCACCTCCATGTCCTGGGTGTAGTGGCCGCCGCTCACGCCGATGGCGCCGACGACCTTGTCGCCGACCGAGATGGGGAAGCCCCCGCCGAAGATGACGAGCCGGTCGATGCCGCCGACGGCGCCGGCCGCCAGGGGCGGGTCATCCTTGATGAACTCGTGCCAGCCGTCGGTCGGCATGCCGAACCCGACGGCGGTGTAGGCCTTGTCCTGCGCGATTTGGACGCTGAGCAGCGCCGCGCCGTCCATCCGACTGAACGCCTTGAGCACGCCCGACTCGTCGCAGACGGCGATGTTCATGGGGACGCCCATGTCTGCCGCCTTGGCCTCGGCCGCGGCGATGATCCGGTGAGCCAGATCGCCGCTCACGCTTGCCTTCTCGAATGTGTCACTCACCGCTGCACCTCTCTAGTCGTGGTGGTCGTCCTGGCCGGCGAAGCGCTGCTCGAGCTCGCGGATCTCGCCGACGCCGATGAAGTCCAAAAACGCGTCGAAGCCCAGCATCGTGGGCAGTAGGTCGATCGGAGTTCCGCTGGCCTTGATCTCGGCGAGGACCGATCGCATTGCCGCGGTCGCCGTCAGCAGCGTGCTGAGCGGGAAGATGACCACGCGGAAGCCGAGATCGCGCAGGAATGCGTGCGTGACCGGCGGCGTCTTGCCGCCCTCGGCGTAGTTGAACAGCAGGGGTGTGTCGGGGAAGGTCTCGGCGACCCGCTTGATCTCATCCGTGGACTGAGGCGCCTCGACAAACAGGATGTCGGCGCCCGCGTCCCGGTAGCGGCGAGCCCGCTCCAGCGCCGCGTCCAGTCCCTCCACAGCCCGCGCGTCGGTGCGCGCGATGATGAGGAAGTCCGGGCGCTCGCGCGCGGCGATCGCAGCGGCCACCTTGGCCGCCATCTCGCCGGCGCCGATGAGCTGCTTGTCCTCCATGTGCCCGCACTTCTTGGGCATGACCTGGTCCTCGAGGTGGATGGCGGCGACGCCGGCGGCCTCGTACTCGTGGACCGTGCGGATGACATTGAGCGGATTGCCGTAGCCCGTGTCGGCATCCGCGATCACGGGGACGCGCACCGCCTGTGCGATCCGCCGCGCATTGTCAACCATCTCCGACAGGGTGAGGAGCCCGACATCGGGCCGGCCCAACCGGCCTGCGGCGGTCCCGAACCCGGTCATGTACACCGCTGGGAAGCCCGCCTCCTCGATGAGCCGCGCGCCGAGCGGGTCATAGCAGCCGGGCGCCAGCACCATGTCACCGGCGGCGATCAGCTCGGCGAGGCGGGGGCGGTCACCTGATGGGTCGCCGAGAAAGGGTGACACTACGTTCTCACCGTGTCAGTGCATAAAAAATGGGCGCAGGTGTGACCTGGAGTACACGTGGGATAAAGTCACTCCGGAGAGTAACTCTGCCGTGTGGCGGACCTTACATCTCCTGGCCCGCTCTTCGCTTTGTCAGGCACCTACGCCCAATAAGAACCCTATGTGTGGAGACGGTCACAAGTCAATCCCCGCCTGATCACAAATTGTCCCAAATACCGGGAACATCGTGTGATAGTCCGCTGGTTTCCAGTCGGCGCCGGCGTCGATGTCACAGCTCGGGAACGATCCGGCCCGGATCCGAGACGCCACTGTCGATGGCCGCCTGGCGTACCGCCTGTGCCACCGTCTCGTGGACGTTGCGGTCAAGCACGTCGGGGACGAGCTCCGACTCGACCGTCAGGCCGGCCAGCGCCCAGGCGGCGGCTCGCTTCATGCTGATGTTGATCGCGCTCGCGCCGGCCAGCAGGGCGCCGCGGAAGATGCCCGGGTAGCCGAGGACGTTGTTGACGCTCGTCCCGTCGGCGGCGAACGCGGCGCCGGCCTTGAGCGCCAGGTCGGGTTCGATCTCCGGAGCGGGATTGGTGAGGGCCAGGATGACCTGGCCGGGGCGCACAAGGTCCGGGGTGATGAGCCCCGGCCGTCCGGTGGTGGCGACGACCACGTCGGCCTCGCCCATCACAGTCGCGAGGTCCGCGATCTCGATCCCGTGCGCGCGCGCCTGCTCCTGCGCCCATGGACTGGGGTCGGTGGCGATGACCCGCTTGACTCCGGCGTCATGGATGAGCGAGGCGATCCCGTAGCCCGCCGCGCCCAGGCCGATCTGGCCGACGACCGCCTCGTCCAGGCGCATGTCCACCTGCCGGCAGGCGGCGATCGCGGCGGCCATGGTGACGACCGCGGTGCCGTGGACGTCGTCGTGCATCACCGGCTGGGGCAGGGCCTCGATGAGCCGGCGCTCGATCTCGAAGCACTCGGGCGCGGAGATGTCCTCGAGGTGGATCCCGCCGAAGCCGGGGGCGATGCGGATCACGGTGTCGACGAACTCGTCGACGTCCTTGGTGTCGATGAGGATCGGCACCGCGCTGACGCCGACGAGCTGGGCGTAGAACAGCGCCTTGCCCTCCATCACCGGCATGCTCGCCACCGGGCCGATGTCACCCAGCCCCAGCACGCGGGTCCCGTTGGTGCAGATGGCGACGCTGCGGCCGATCATCGTGAACCGCCCGGCCAGCTGCGGGAACTCCGCGATCGCCTCGCACACCCGGGCCACGCCCGGGGTGTACACGTCGCGCACGTCCTGGTTGGTGCGGATCTCCCGGCGCCCGGTGACCTCAAGCTTGCCGCCGTCGTGGGCGATGAAGGCGCGGTCGTGGAACCACACCACGCTCACCCCCGTGAGCGCCCCCAGTCCGGCGGCCAGCTCCTCGGCGTGCTCCTTGTCGCGCAGCTCCACCGTGATCTCACGCAGGGACTGGCTGCGCGCAATGGCGATCGTCGTCACGTCGCCGATGAGCCCGTGATGCTCGGCGATGCAGGTCGCCACCATCGCCAGCTGCCCGGAATGGTGCGGGATCCGCAAGCGATAGGTGCAATCCATAGCCATGCGCTGACTCCTTGGGGCGGGTGGGGGCCGGACCTGCTCTCATTGTTCACGATGCGGATCCTGATCATCGGAGCGGCGGGGATGCTGGGGCGAAAGCTCTCCGAGCGACTGGCCCGGGACGGGTCTCTGGGGACCGCGCCGGTCTCGGCGCTGGTGCGCGCCGACGTCACCGGCGGTGAGGACACCGTCGCCGCCGACCTCACCGACCCCGGCGTCGCCGCTGACCTGATCGCGTCGCGACCCGACGTCATCGTCGACCTGGCGGCGGTGGTCTCCGGCGAGGCCGAGAGCGATTTCGAGAAGGGGTACCGCGTGAACCTCGACGCGACCTGGCACCTCCTGGAGGCGATCCGCCTCGCCGGCTCGGACTACCACCCCCGCCTGGTGTTCAGCTCGTCGATCGCCGTGTTCGGTCCGCCGATGCCCGACGTCATCGCCGATGACCATCCGACCACGCCGGCGACCAGTTACGGCACCCAGAAGGCGATCGTCGAGCTCCTGCTGGGCGACTACACGCGACGCGGCTTCGTCGACGCCATCGCCATCCGCCTGCCCACCATCTGCGTGAGGCCGGGCGCGCCGAACCTGGCCGCGTCGGGCTTCTTCTCCAACATCATCCGCGAGCCGCTGCACGGCCGGCCCACGGTCCTGCCCGTCTCGCCGGAGGTCCGCCACTGGTTCGCCTCGCCGCGCGCGGCTGTCGCCTTTCTCCTCCGTGCCGCGACGATGGACACCAGCGCCCTGGGTCTGGGTCGCTCGCTGACGATGCCGGGCGTCTCGGCCACGGTGGGCGAGGAGATCGAGGCGCTGCGCCGCGCGGCCGGCGACGACGCGGTCGCCCTCATCCGTGCAGAGCGCGATGACACCATCGCCGGGATCGTCGACGCGTGGCCGCGCGCCTTCGACGCCCGGCGCGCCTCGGCGCTGGGGTTCACCGCCGAACGGGACTTCGACCAGATCGTCCGCGTGTACGTCGAGGACGAGATGGGCGGCGCGGTGGCTTAGACCCCGCCCGCGCGCGTGCCGGAGCCGGCCAGGCCCGCGGGCGCGCCCGAGCCGGCCAGCGCCTGCGCCAGGCGTTCGAGGCCCAGCGCGATCTCGCCGGGCCCGTGCGCCGTGAAGGACAGGCGGAGGGTGGCGACGTCGGGCGGGCCCGAGAAGAACGGCGCGCCGGGGACGTAGGCGACGTCGCGATCAAGCGCGCGCTGCAGCAGCGCTCCGGCGTCCCAGCCGTCGGGCAGGCGGGCCCACACGAACATGCCCCCGTCGGGGTGGTTGTGAGTGGAGCCGGGCGGGAGGGCGGCCGCCAGCCCTGAGAGCAGCGCGTCGCGCCGGGCGCCGTACTCGGCACGCAGGCGCTCGATGTGGGCGGCGAGGTCGGTGTCGGCCAGCCAGCGCGCGGCCGCCGCCTGGTCGACGGTCGAGGAGTGCAGGTCGGCGGCCTGCTTGGCGATCGTCAGCGATCGAAGCAGCATCCGGGGCGCCCGGACCCAGCCGATGCGAAGGCCCGGCGCGGCGATCTTGGACAGCGTGGAGATGGCGAGCGTCCGCCCCTGCGCCGCCGGCAGCGACGCCACCGCGGGGAGGGCCTCACCGCTGTAGCGCAGCTCGCCGTAAGGATCGTCCTCCACGATCCACACCCCGGTCCGCTGAGCCACTTCGGCCAGGGCGAGGCGTCGCTCCAGCGACAGCGTCCGGCCGGTGGGGTTGTGGAAGGTCGGCACCGTGTAGAGCAGGGTCGGCCGGTGCTCGGCGATCAGCGCCTCGAGCGCGTCGGGGTCAAGGCCGCCGTCGTCGCAGGGGACCGGGATCGCCTGGGCGCCAGCCAGGCCGAAACATTGGAGTGCCGCCAGATAGGAGGGCTCCTCGACGAGGACGCGATCACCCGGCTCCAGGAGGACGGCGGCGACCAGCGTCAGCGCCTGCTGGGAGCCACTGGTGATGAGCAGATCGTCGGCGGCGGTCTCCAGGCCGCGCCCGGTCAGCCGCTGCGCGACGAGCCGGCGCAGGAGCGGGTCGCCCTCGGTGGTGGAGTACTGCAGCGCGCGGGCGCCCGAGCCCTCGGCCAGCACCGCGGTGAACGCCGCCTGCAGGCCGGCGCGATCGAACAGGTCGGGTGCCGGCAGGCCGCCGGCGAACGACACGACTCCGGGACGCTCGGTCAGCGCGAGGATGTCGCGGACGGGGGAGCTGGTGGCGCCGCGGAGGCGGCTGGTGCCGGAGGGTGCTTGGGACGGATACGACATGGGACTCCTCAGGTAGCAACGTCGGGTGACCACGGCGACTGCCACCGGCCCGCCCGCGCGGTGAGCGCGGGTCGTCAGCGACCGGTGGCGGGCTGTACTCGTCGCGCGGGAGTCCTCATGGCCTTGAGTGTAAACGGGTGCTCAGGCCGTCCCGGCCAAGTGCCGGGAATATGATCTGGTGCGTGGGAGAGGACCCGACTGGTGGCGTGTCCGCCGGCCTCGCAGACCAGGCCGTACTGGTGGCGTGGTCCTACCGCCGCCGCTCGCCGACCCGGCAGTTCTGCGCGCTCATCCTGACGGACTCGCGCGTGTCTCTCATGGACGCCTCCGGCGAGGCCCTGCTCGAGGCCGACGGGGACACCCTGCGCGCCGACATCGTCAGTCCCACCCAGGTGGAACTGCGCGAACCGGACGGCACCGTGCGCTACCTGGTCGGGCCGCTGCCCCAGTGGGGCCGCCGCGGCCGCGGCGCCGAGCTGGTCACCCGCTATGGCGCCGAGCTGGAGCCTGGGCCCGAGCTGGTGGCGCCGGAGGGACGGCTGTCGCGCTTCATGATCACGCCCGCCACGTCTCAGCTGCGACGGCTGCGGCAGTGGCCCGCGGTGCTGGTGGCAATGCTGCGCGCTCGCGGCGTCGCTCCGTTCGACGACGCGTGAGCTCGCATCGTCTGAGGCGCCCTCAGCCGGTGAAGACCGCCTCGGGCAGGAGCGCGCTGACGATGTACTGACCGGCGTCGACGATCTCGGAGATCTTGAGGTCGACGGCGAGGCTGCAGAGCAGGTAGGCGTCCACCGGTGTGAGGTCGTAGGTCTGGTGGATGTGGTCCACCATCGCCCGGATGGCGTCCTGGGAGGCGACGAACAGGTCGCCGCCCACCCCGGTGGTCCCGTAGAACGGCGCCGAGTCCACGTGGGGGGTGAGCGGTGCCGGCGTGCGGTACTGGGGGCTGGGGATCGAGCGGCCCTTGTGCAGGGTGAAGCGCAGCGCGGCGTACATCGGCGCCTCCAGGCCGGTGACGCACACCTCGCCGTCGCCCTGGCAGCCGTGGGCGTCGCCGCAGGAGAACAGCGCCTGCTCGACCTGCACCGGGAGATAGAGCGTCGATCCCGCGACGAGCTGACGGGTGTCCATGTTGCCGCCGAACGTCCCCGGTGGCATGACCGGCTGCGCGCTCGCCCCGGCCGGGCACACGCCCATCGTTCCGAAGAACGGGGCCAGCGGGATGGCGACGTCATGGCGCATGTGGGCGAACTGGCCGCCCGAGATGTCGAAGATCCGCAGGTAGGGATCCGGGAAGTCCTCGGGGAGCAGGCCGATTCCGGGCAGCACGGCCGTCCATCCCCACCCCTGGGTGCGGATGTCCAGGATCTCGACCGCGAGCGTGTCCCCCGGCTCCGCGCCCGCCACCCCGATGGGCCCGTTGAGCGGATAGACGCGGTCCCAGTCCAGGCCGGCGATGACGCTGCTGTCCGACTCGGGCGTGATCTGGTTGTCGGACACGTCGCGCGTCCACACGACGACGGTGTCCCCGGGGTCGATCACGACCCTCGGCTCATTGCCCGCATCCCACGTGAAATGGACCTGTTCGTCGGGCAGGTAGTGCGTGCGGGCCATCGGATGCCTCCAGAAGGGTCGGGTTCGGCGCACACGCTATGGGATGGCCTGTCGCCGCGGCAAGCCTGGTGCGGCCGGCCGCGCTCGGCGCGTATGGCGGCTCCGTACGAGAGAATCGTGTCGCGTGCGCTTGCCGATCACGAGATACGCCGCGCTGGCGGCGGCGGCCATCGGGCTCGCCGGGTGCGGATCCAGCGTGGTCACCACCACCACCACCTCCAACGCCACCATCCCGCAGGGCAAGCCCCACGTCATCCAGCCCGCCGCCGGCGAACAGGCGTCGGCGGTGACCGCCACCGATCCCGTCGGTGACATCCACGCGCACGCTGTGCCGCTCTCCCAGGTCAAATCCGAGCTCAAGCTCGAGCATGTGGCGGCACCGCGGACCAACGCGACCTACATCAACCCCCTCCCCGACGTCACGCGATGGGAGCGCACCGACCAGGGCGTGGACGCCACGATGAACGTCGGATCTCCGATTCTGGCTCCCTGCCGGATCAAGATCCTGGACATCGAGCCCGACTGGTACCTCACGCAGCCGCTCGTCTACTTCGAGTTGCTCGAGGGGGCCGACGCCGGACAGGTGCAGTATGTGGCCGAGCAGATCACCGACGTCGCCCCGCCCGGCACGATCCTCGAGCAGGGGCAGGCGGTCGCCCGCTACGCCAAGTCGGGTACGGCGATCGAGTACGGCTGGTCGACCCTGAGCGGTATCACCCTCGCGGTGGCGACGACCGGCTACGAGGAGGGCCAGATCACGCCCGCGGGACGCAGCATGCGCGCCTGGCTCAACGCCCTGGGCGCCGGGGCGGGCCCCGACTTCTGACCACCGCAGAACGGCGTTACGCCGTCGAGACAGCGGGCGTGTCCATCTCGGCCCGCCCCGTTCGTCGTGGGGGTGATAAAGACAAGAGGTGCCGCCGCGAGGCCGGCACCCAACCCCCCGGAGGCCCCACGATGAAATACCTCATGTTTGTCTGTGTCGACGAGGCGCTGGCGACGCCCGAGGCGACCAAGGACATCGGGCGCGATGCGATGGCGTGGGTGGAGGAGATGGACGGGCGCGGCGTCCGCCTGCAGGGCAACCGCCTGGAGGAGATCAGCACCGCCACCACGGTGCGCGTGCGCGGCGGCGAGGTGGTGCTCGCCGACGGCCCGTTCGCCGAGACCAAGGAGCTGATCGCCGGGTTCGACATCCTGGAGTGCGCCGACCTCGACGAGGCGATCGAGGTCGCCGGCAAGCACCCTGTGGCGCGCATCGGCTCGCTGGAGGTGCGACCGTTCGCGGAGGACTGAGAGCCGACGCCCAGGAGGCGGTCGCGACAGCGTTCAGCGACGAATGGGGTCGCATCGTCGCCGCGCTCATCCGGCGCACGGGCGACTGGGACCTGTCCGAGGAGTGCGCGCAGGAGGCCTTTGCGCAGGCACTCCGGCGCTGGCCCTCGGACGGGGTCCCCGACCGCCCGGGCGCGTGGCTGACCACGGTCGCCAAGAACCGGGCGATCGACCGCCTCCGGCGTGAGCGGCGCGGCGCCGAGCTGCTCGAGGAGGCGGCGTCGCTGGGAAGCGAGGCCGAGGCGATGGACGAGCACGACACTGACTCCGACTTTGACAAGAGCGGGATCGAGGACGACCGGCTGCGGCTCATCTTCACCTGCTGCCATCCGGCGCTGCCGCTGGAGGGCCGCGTCGCGCTCACCCTGCGGACATTGGCCGGGCTGACCACGGCGGAGATTGCCCGGGCCTTCCTCGTGCCGGAGGCGACGATGGCCAAGCGCCTCGTGCGCGCCAAGGGCAAGATCGCGAGCGCCCGCATCCCGTACCGAGTCCCGCCGGCACATCTGCTGCCCGAGCGCACCGGCGGGGTCCTCGCGGTGCTCTACCTGCTGTTCAACGAGGGCTACGCCGCCTCTGGAGGCCCCGACCTCATCCGCGCTCAGCTGTGCGACGAGGCGATCCGACTGGCCCGCGCACTGAGCGGTCTCATGCCCGACGAGCCCGAGGCGGCGGGGCTGCTGGCGCTGATGCTGTTCCAGCACTCGCGTCGGTACGCCCGGCTGGACGGCGCCGGCGACCTGATCACGCTCGAGGAGCAGGACCGCACCCTATGGGACCGCGCTGAGATCGACGAGGCCGCCGCGCGGCTGGAGGCGGCGCTGCGCCATCGCCAGGCCGGCCCGTACCAGCTGCAGGCGGCCATCGCGGCCTGCCACGCCGACGCCGCCGATGTCGCCGACACCGACTGGGCGCAGATCGCCTCGCTCTACGAGCTGCTGGCGGAGGTCATGCCGTCACCGGTGGTGACGCTCAACCGGGCCGTGGCCATCGCCATGGCTCGGGGGCCCGGCGCCGGCCTGGCCGTCATCGACGAGCTGGAGGCCGCCGGCGAGCTGGCCGGCTACCACCTGCTGTACGCCACCCGCGCCGACCTCCTGCGCCGGCTCGGCCGGTCCGCCGAGGCCGCCGGCGCCTACCGAAGGGCTCTGGAGCTGGCCGGGTCGGAGGCGGAACGCCGGTACCTGAGCAGGCGACTGGACGAGGTGGGCGAGCCGGAGCGCGCGTCCTGACCGTGGGCGCCGCCAGCGGACTGCGCGCCGCCACGCGCGCCACCTACGTGGCGTTCGCCGGAGCCGGGTTTGGCTTTGCCAGTTGGGCGTCGCGGATCCCGCAGGTCAAGGCCCACCTGGACCTCGATCCCTCGCAGCTGGGCTTCCTCCTCCTGTCGCTCGCTGCCGGGTCGGTCATCTCGCTCCCGCTTGCCGGCCCGATCGTGGCCCGCTTCGGCTCACGGCGCACGGTCATGGCCACAGGAGTACTCGGAGGGCTAGGGCTCATCATCGTGGCGTTCGGCTACCGCGTCGGGGTGGCGCCCGTGGTCGCCGGTCTGTTCTGCTGGGGCGTGGCCAGCGGTACCTGGGACGTGGCGATGAACGTCCAGGGCGCCGTCGTCGAGCGCCTGCTCGGCCGGTCGATCATGCCCCGCTTCCACGCCGGGTTCAGCATGGGCACGGTCGTCGCGGCGCTGGGAGGGGCGGTGATGGTGGCGGTGGGCGTGTCGGTCACCGTCCACCTCGCGATCGTCGGAGTGATCGTGGCCGTCGCCGTCCCGTCGACGGTGCGCGACTTCGTTCCGGACTCCGCGGATGCGGTCCTGCCCACCCGCGAGCCCAGCGGCGCCGCCGGGCCCGGCGAGCATGAGCCCGCCCGTGCGCGGGACTCGCTCGGCGCGTGGCGGGAGCCGCGCACGCTGGTCATCGGCGCCTTCGTGCTGGCCTTCGCCTTCGCGGAGGGGACGGGCAACGACTGGATCAGCCTGGCCACGATCGACCGTCACCACGTGGCGCCGGCGCTTGGCACCCTCGTGTTCGCCGTCTTCCTGGGAGCGATGACGACCGCACGCTGGTTCGGTCCGACGGCGCTGGATCGCTACGGCCGCGTGCCGGTGGTGCGGGTTCTCGCCGCCCTGGCCATCGCCGGGCTCGTCCTGTTCGTGTTCGCGCCCGGCATGGGGCTGACCTTCGTGGGGGCCCTGCTGTGGGGCACGGGCACGTCGCTGGGCTTCCCGGTCGGGATGAGTGCCGGCGCCGACGAGCCGGCGTTCGCAGCGCCGCGGGTGGGTGTGATCTCCACCATCGGCTACTGCGCGTTCCTGGGCGGGCCGCCCCTGATCGGCTTCCTGGCCCAGCAGTCCAGCGTCCCCCACGCGCTGGTGGCAGTCATCGTGATGATGCTCATTGCCGGCGCCATCGCCGGCTCGGTCCGGCCGCCGCGGGCCGCCGCCGCGTCTGCGGGCACGGCCGTCATCGAACAGATGTCCAATTAGCTTTAGGCCCTAAACCTGCACAAAGGGGATGCCGAAGAGAGGTGTGTCGAAAAGGCATACTCGTCGTGAGGCGGGGGCGCAAAGCCAGGGGTCTTCGGCCGAAGATCGCCCAGCTGCCGATAACCAAAATTCATTCGCGCCACCAAGGATGGTGGCCCACCATGGAGGGTTTTCAGTGCCTTTGGTTATCCACCCGCGGGTTCGCAAGACGGTCGGCCGCATCGCTGCTTTGACCTGCGTCGCGGTTTTCGTCAGTTCCGGAGCGGCCTTCGCCGCTCAGTGCCCGACCCAGCCGGTCAAGCAGAAGTTCTCCAAGTGGGGCGACAGATCCAGTTACTTCCTGGTCCCCGGCGGCTCGTTCGAGGGCACGCCGGCCGAGGTGGGCTGGACCCTGTCCGGGGCCTCCCTGACTCCCGGCAACGAGCCGTTTCACATCAACGGCGCCGCCGACGACCAGTCGCTGCTTGTCAGCGACGGGGGCAGCGCCACGTCGCCGGCGTTCTGCGTGGACAGCACGATGTCGAGCTTCCGGTTCTTCGTGCGCGAGACCACGCCCGGCTCCGACCTCAAGGTTCAGGGTGTGGTGCAGACCCCGCGCGGGCCGCTCTCGATGACCCTCGCCGATCTCCCCGACGGCTCGCTCCCGTTCTGGACGCCGGTGCAGGTCACCGTCGCCACCAACAGGATCCCGAAGGGATTCTCGATCTCGGCGGCGATGCGCTTTGTCGTCTCGGACTCGGGCGCCTGGCAGATCGATGATGTCTACGTCGACCCGTATCGCGCCGGCTGAGCGTTCGAGCCCTGATCCGCGGAGCGCCTGACGTGCGATGAGCATCATGGAGCCCTACGCCGACGAGTCGCAGTCCGCGACCGAGCGGTTGCTGGAGACGAGCTGGGAGGGGCGCGAGCGCCGCGCCTCCGAGCGTGAGCTGATCGTCGAGGCATCGGCGGCCGCGCTGTTCGTCATGGCCGCCGCCGTGCTGGTGCTCTCATGGGGCGTGGCGGGCCTGCGCCTCCCGGTGGCGGCCCTGCTGATCGGCGTGTACGCCGTTGTGGGCCGGATCGAGTTCCCGGTCGGCGCCGGCTACGTGGTGCCGACGCAGCTGATCCTCGTCCCGATGCTCCTCCTGCTGCCGCCCGCCGCCGTCCCGACCGCGGTGGCGATCGGGCTGGTCAGCGGGAACGCGGTCGAGTGCGCGCTGGGCCGGGTCCCGCCGCGCCGCATCCTGTCCGCCATTCCCGACGCGTGGCACGCCATCGGTCCCGCGCTCGTCCTCCTTGTCGCGGGCTCTCCGCGCATTGGCTTCGGTCAGCTCCCGCTGCTCGCCGCCGCGTTCGCCGCCGGATGTGTCCTCGATCTGGCCGGCTCGATGGTGCGCATGCGGCTGGCGGGCGTGGTGCCCGACCTCAAGCTCCAAATGCGCGTCATCGGCCTCGTGTGGACGGTGGACGCGTCGCTGGCGCCGCTGGGCTTCCTCGCCGCGATGACCGCCCGCCAGGGCTACGTTGCGATCCTCTTCGCCGTCCCTCTCGTCTTCCTGCTGTGGCTCCTGGCCCGCGACCGCAGCCAGCGCATCGACCAGGCCCACCATCGGCTCAAGCTCGTCGAGCAGGAGCGGGCCCGGCTGCAGACCGCCGTGCGCCGCCTCGGTGACGCGTTCGCGGCCAAGCTCGAGCTCGCCGGCCTGCTGGAGATCCTGTTGAACGGGTCGCTCGAGGCGCTCGACGCCGCCTCCGGCAAGCTGACCCTGAACGGCGGCCCGGTGCCGCTGACGCTCACTGCCGGGGCCGACGACGCGCGGCGCGCGCTCGAGCGCAACGGTGCCTCCCCGGCGTCGCCGATCCAGGTCGGCGAGGCGGGCGCCTGGACCCTGAGCCTGCCCATGCGCGTCGCCGCCGCGCCCCGGGTCGTGACCGGAACGCTGCGGTTCGTCCGTGACGGCCGCGCCTTCGAGGCGGACGAGATCGCCCTCATCGCCGAGTTGATCTCCAAGGCCGAGCTCTCCGCGGCGGAGATCATCGCCCACGAGGCGATCCGCCAGCAGGCGGTCACCGATCCGCTTACCGGACTCGGGAACCGCCGCAAGCTCAGCGCGGACCTCGCCGCGGCGCTGCGCGACCCGAGCCCCTCGCGGCCGTCGTTGCTGCTCCTGTTCGATCTGGACGGCTTCAAGGACTACAACGACACCTTCGGGCATCTGGCCGGCGACGCGCTCCTGGCCCGCCTCGGGCGCAAGCTGGACGAGGCCGTGGCCGGCTCGGGCTCGGCCTACCGCCTCGGCGGCGATGAGTTCTGCGCTCACATCCAGCTCCAGGGCCAGGACTCGGACGCGGTGATCCTCCAGGCCTCCGCGGCCCTGGCGGAGAGCGGCGCCGAGCTCAGCATCGAGGCGTCGCTGGGGTTCGTCCTGCTGCCCCACGAGGCCGACAGCGCCGATCACGCACTCCAGGTCGCGGACGAGCGCATGTACGCCAACAAGCGCAGCCGCTCCACGGCGCGCAGCCAGGCCGGCGAGGTGCTGGTGCGCACGTTGCACGCCAAGCAGCCCGAGCTCGACGAGCACTCCTCAAACGTCGCCGAGCTCGCCACGCGGGTTGCCCGCCGGCTCGGCCTGGGCGGCGAGTCGATGGATGAGATCGCGCGCGCTGCAGAGCTTCACGACATCGGCAAGGTCGGCATCCCCGACGCGATCCTCAACAAGCCCTCAAGCCTGACCGACGGCGAGTGGGAGTTCATCTACCAGCACACGATCCTCGGCGAGCGCATCCTCCACGGCGCGCCGGCGCTCCGCCCGGTGGCCCGGCTCGTGCGCGCCAGCCACGAGCGCTGGGACGGAACCGGCTACCCGGATCGCCTGCGGGGCGAGGAGATCCCCCTGGGCGCGCGGATCGTCGCCGTCTGCGACGCCTACGAGGCGATGACGGCCGACCGCTCCTACCGGGCCGCGGTCTCGCACGAGGTCGCGTGCCAGGAGCTGCTGCGCTTCGCCGGCAGCCAGTTCGACCCCGAGGTCGTCGAGGCCTTCGTCACCGAGATCGAGACCGCCGGCGAGGAGCGCGAGCTCAACGCCGCCCAGCACGCGGCTGCGCACGTGCGGACCCTGCTGGACACGGGCACGGGCGTGGCGGCGGGCACGGGCATGGCGGCGGGCACGGGCGTGGCGGCGGGCGCGAGTGTGGCCGCGGGCGCCGGCGTGGCCGCGCAGGCCTGAGCCTCACCCTCCGGCTCTCGCGCCTCGGGCGAGGGTAGGCGTCGGCACCTGCACGGGTTGGGCCTCCGCGACGACGTCCATCTCGTCAAGCACATTGCGCAGGTTGACGAGAAGCGCGCCGAACATCGACCAGAGGCCGCCATGGAGCGGCTGTGTGGTCAGGCGATCGGACAGCTCGCTCAGCTCGGAGCGGGCAGACCTCAGGCCGTCGGCGTCGCCACGCTCGATCGCCGTGCCCGCACGCTCCAGCAGCCCCAGCCATGGTTCGCGGAACGCGGGCTCCCAGCCCTCCGGCGCGATCCGGGCGACGCGGATGGTGCGCGCCATGCTCCGCGTCTCGGCCACCGCCTGGGCCAGCCGGTTGATGACCTGAGTCATCTCCTCCGCCGCGCGCATCCGTTCCGGCACCGCGCGGCGTGGGTTCAGCCGCCCACTCTGGCGCGCCTCCTCGAGCATGCGCCAGGCGCGGTCGACATCGTCATCAAGCCTGTTGGTCTGCGCGATCCAAGCGTCCGCCGCCTCCGTCGCGCAGCCGTCCCGAAGCTCGGCGGCGATCTTGGTCAGCAGCGCCCCGAAGCGATCGTCGATCACGTCGATGTGGCGCGCGGCGGCCCGGTCGCGTAGCGGGGGCCATACGAGCAGGTTCACCAGCAGGCCCACTGCGATGCCGACGCCGGTGTCGATCAGCCGGTCCGCCAGCATCCCGCTCTTGTCGATGTAGCCGGTGGTGAGCACGACCACGGCAGTCGTGGCCGTGGTCATCGGCGCCCGTAGGCCCGGCGCGGCGCCGGCCAGCATCCCGGCCAGCACGCTCGCCCCGATTGCGAGCGCGCCGCCCCCGAACAGCTGCCACGCACCCGAGGCGATGAGCACTCCCAGCACGCTGGCCCCTGCCTGTTGCGCCCCGCGCTTCACGGTCCCGAACACCGTCGCGTGGACGGTGAGGAGCGCCGCCCACGGCGCCATGAATGCCTGAGACAGACCGAAGACATGGACGGCCAGCACCCAGGCCGCCACCGCGGCGACGATTGTCTTCAGCAGCTGCGACGCGTCCGCCCACACGATCGGATCGCGCAGCCGTTGACCGATCTGTGCCTGCATCTGCAGTACCCGCTACCCGGTGGGGCCCGGTCCTGACCGCACAGATCCTCGGAGCGGTAACGTCGGCGCGTGGCCAAGCGGGCGCAGACCAAGGCGGCGGAGGCGATCCGGGCGAGCCTGCCCGCCGGGGGCCGCGGATCCGAGCTTGTGGACGCCGTGCTCGCGCGCGCCGCCGAGCTCGGGTTGCAGGGCTGGGTGCGCGACGACCCCGACGGTCAGGTCCGCATCCACGCCGAGGGCGCGGCCGGCACCTCATCGGACCTGGTGGCGTCGCTGGAGAGCGGCGACGCCGTGGTCGAGACCGAGAAGGTCAAGCCTGAGGGCCATGAGCAGTTCGCCGTGCGGGGCGTGAGCGCGGGCGTCTTCGTCATCCAGGAGCACCAGGCCACGGCTCATCATTACGACCTGCGCCTCGAGGTGGACGGCGTCATGCGTTCGTGGGCGGTGCCCAAGGGCCCATCGCTGGACCCCGCGGTCAAGCGGCTGGCCGTGCAGGTGGCCGATCACGACACCGGCCACAACACATTCGAGGGCGCCGGTCACGGCGGTGGGGTCATCGTGTGGGACCGGGGGACCTACGAGCAGGGCGGCCGCGTGCCGTGGCCCGAGGCCCTGGACCGTGGCCACGCGGTGTTCGTCCTGCACGGTGAGAAGCTGGAGGGCGGCTTTGCCCTGCAGCGCACGGGCCGCGGCGATCCGCCCCAATGGCTGCTCATCAAGCGCCGGGATGACCATGCCCGGTCGGGCTCGGATGTCGTCGCCGAGCGTCCGGAGTCGGTGGTCAGCGGTCAGACGTTGGCCGACATCGTCGGATAAGGGCCCAACCATGCGGATCACCGAGACGTTCGTCGTCGCGGCCTCGCCGGAGGCCGTTTTCGACTACATGACCAACCCGTCCAACCTGGCGCAGTGGCAGACGGGCGGCGTTGGCGCGGCGGTCGGCGTTCGGGAGGACCTTGGGAGATCTTCCGTCTGTGAGCATGACTATCTACCACGGACCCCTGCAGGCGAAGTGTTTTGGGAGAGCGCTGCGCTCAGCCGTTGGACGTCAGGTCCTTCAGGAACGTCTTGAGATTGGAGACGTGCTGGCCGTTGACCGTGGCGGTGCAGTCGGCGTCGACCACCCCGGCCAGGGTGCCGCCCTGGAACACGTCGGACACGCTGAGGCAGTAGCTCTTGCGATAGGCCAGCCAGGCCTTGTGTCCCGTGATCAGGTCACGTCGCGCCGAGTTGGTGTGCAGGGCGTTGAAGATCTTCTGGTTGAGCGCGTCGATCTGCTTGTCGCTGTGGAGGATCTGCTGCTCCGCGCAACCCTCCTCCTGCAGCGTCGAGCGCTTGCCCGGCGACCCCGAGCACGGCATCGGGGTGAAGGACTCGTGGATGACGGGCGGGGCGAGCTTGGCGGCGTGACCGTTGGAGGCGAACGCCTGGGCCGCGCTCGTGAGCGCAACCGTGGCGCAGGCCGCGAGGATCGTGACACACGCTGAGAACCTGTGGGGCATGTCCGGCTCCGGATCTGACTCGAGGGGTGGGTGTTGGCAAGCTACCGACCAATGTGCGCTTACGAATTAGACGCCGTACCGCTGGAGACCTTGCGGCTCACGCTGGAGCCGTTGCGCGTCGATCACGCCGAGGAGATGGCGCCGCTGCTGGCCGACGCGGAGCTGTACACGTTCACCGACGGCGGGCCCCCGACGGTCGAGGAGCTCCGAGCGCGCTACGTCCGCCAGGTGACCGGGCGCTCGCCCGACGGGGTTGAGTCGTGGCTGAACTGGATCGTCCGCCGGCGCGACGACCGTCAGGCGGTTGGCTTCGTCCAGGCGGCGATCGCACCCGACCCGCCCCCGCCCGCCCCGGTCACCGCCGTCCTGGCCTGGGTGCTGGGTATCCGCTTTCAGGGCCAGGGCTACGCCCGCGAGGCGGCCGAGGCCCTGATCGCGTGGCTTCAGAGCGTGGGAGTGCAGCGGCTGGCCGCCTACATCGACGCGGAGCACACCGCGTCGATGGGGGTCGCGCGGGGGCTGGGGCTGGAGCCGACCGCGGATCGTGTCGACGGCGAGGTCGTATGGGAGCGGCTCATCGGGTCTGGGTGACCCTTCGAGCGGCCGCGGTGTCCGCGGCGACGCTCATCGGTCGTCGCGCCGATCGCACCAGCCGCCCCCGGCCATCACGGCGGTCACCTGCAGGTCGTCATCGAGCATCACCAGGTCGGCGCGACGACCCGGGGCGATCGATCCGATCGATGCCTCGAGGCCCAGGGCACGAGCCGGATTGGCGGAGGCAGCCGCTGACGCCTGCTCGACGCTGAGACCGCTGTGTTGCACCGCACGGCGCAGGGCTTCGCTCATCGTCAGCGTGCTTCCGGCGAGAGACCCGGTGCTCGTCAGACGCGCCTCGCCCTCATGCACGCGCACCTCCTGACCGCCGAGCACGAAGGTGCCGTCGCCGACGCCACTGGCGTCGATCGCGTCGGTGACGAGGACCGGGCGGGAGATCACCCTCGCCACCAGCCCGACCAGCGCGGGATGGAGGTGGTGGCCGTCGTTGATGAGCTCGCATGGAATGCCGGCCTCCAGGGCCGCCCCCACCAGGCCTGGCGCGCGGTGGTGCAGCGGCGCCATGGCGTTGAAGAGATGTGTCGCGTGGTTGGCGCCGGCGCGGATCGCGGCCGCCGCTTCCTCAAAGGTGGCGTCGGAGTGCCCCATGGCCACGATCACTCCCAGCCGGCGCAGCGGTGCGATGAGAGCGATCGCTCCGTCGAGCTCGGGGGCAAGCGTCACCATCCGCAATCCGCCGTCGGCGGCGGCGATCAGGCGGTCCAGCACCACACGATCGGGGGCGATGATGTGCGCCGGGTTCTGCGCTCCCGCGCGGGTGGGCGAGAGGAAGGGGCCCTCCAGGTGGGATCCGAGCACGTGGCCGCCCGGCGCGGGCCCGCGGCGCACGAGCTGGCTGGCCCAGGACAGCTGCTCTGAGAGATCGTCCACCGGAGCGGTCATGAGGGAGACGAGCGTGGCGGTCGTGCCGTGGCGCCGATGGAAGGCCACCGCGCCCTCCATCGCCTCCCGGGAGTCCGCGACGCTGTGGCCGCCGCCGCCGTGCATGTGGAGGTCGACGAGGCCCGGCAGCAGCCAGGCACCCTCCAGGTCGAACACGGGTGCGTCGACCTCTGGTCGATCGTCCCCGACGGAGGCGATGGCGTCCCCGTGCACGTGCACCCAGGCGTTGCTGAGCGCGCCCTCGGGGGTCACCACCCGCCCGCCCGTGAGTAACCACGCAGGGGTGTCGGTCACGGTGGAGAGGATCTCAGCCGCGGCGGAGCCGTCAAGGCAAGACGCCGATCCGCCATGATCCCGCGGTGCTCGTGATCTTCGATTGCGACGGGGTGCTTGTGGACAGCGAGCGGATCTCCAACGCCGTGCTGGCCGATGCCCTGAACGCGCTGGGCCTGTCGATCTCGGCGGAGGAGGCGCACGACCGCTACCGCGGGATGTTCCTGTCCGAGATCCGCGCCGACGCCGAGTCGCGCCTCGGCGGACCGTTGCCGTCGGATTTCATGGAGAGCTTCGAGCGCGACCGCGAGGAGGCATTTCGGGCGTCGCTGGAGCCGGTGCCGGGGGCGGCCGTCGCGGTGCGCGCGGTGCGCGCCATGGATTGTGAGGTGTGCGTGGCCTCGCAGGGGCGGCTCTCGAAGACCGAGCTCACGCTCCGCCTCACCGGGCTGCGGGACCTGTTCGGTCCGGACGCGCTGTTCTCAGCCCACACCGTCGAGCGGGGGAAGCCCGCCCCGGACCTCTTCCTGCACGCGGCGGCCACGATGGGTTTTGCACCCGAGCAGTGCGTGGTGGTGGAGGACACGATGATCGGCGTGGAGGCCGCGCTGGCCGCGGGGATGCGCGCAATCGCCTACGCGCCACGGAATGAGGCTGACGGTGACCGTGACCGCGGGGCATTCGGCGCCGCCGGGGTTTCGACGGTGAGTGCCCTGGACGAGCTGCCCGAGTGCTTGGGCAGGGTGACAAGTTAGTCGCGCGTGTCGCCGGGCGGATTCGCGATGAACCACTCTGCGATGCCTGGCATCTTCTCCTCGAAGTCACCCGGCGTCGAGAAGTCGAGCATCCCCGCGCGTTCGGAGCTGCGGTTCTCGAAGTCATGGGTCGTCCCGCCTGGGATGAGGACGAACGAGCCAGCGCCGGCGTCGATCCAGTCGAGGCCGACAAGCACGCTCATCGTGCCCTCGAGGACGTAGAACACGTCGTCGTCGGGGTGGGAATGTGGGCCCGGTCCCTTCGTGTGCGGCTCGACCCACCATTCCGAGATCGCATACGCTCGAGCGGTCTCAGCGCCGCCAGCCTTGAACACCGCCGAGATGCGGCCCATCGGATATGTCCGGCCTTCGCCTGGGCCTAGAACGAAGGGAAGACGATCGGTGCTGCTCCTACTTTCGGTCATGGTCACTCCGAGCTGAGGTTGTGGTCGATTGTGAAGGACATAGCTTCACTATCGACCACGCTCTGGCCGGGTCTGTCCGCGCCGCGTCGTCAGGCGCGGTCGGGAAGCGTGTTGGGCAGATGTTCCTCTGCCTCGACGACGGCGCTCCGTCCGAGGCGCTCGACGTCCCACATCACCCCCAGCCCGGCGACCGCGCCGATCACGGCCCCGCCCTCCTGGGCACCGTCCACTCCGAACGCCGCCAGCACGCCCCAGCTGACCAGATAGCTCCAGCCGCCGAGCGCCGCCCCGTAGACGAGGCCGAGGGCGCGTTGGGGAGTGGCGGTGATGACGCCGAGGAAGCGTCCATGGGTCCCCGCGCGGAGGCTGAGCAGCCCCTCCGGACCGGGGATGGGGGCCCCACCCACCACACCAACCCCACCCACCACACCCACCCGACCGGCCCCGGTCGCCAGCCCCAGGGCACGCTCCAGGACCTTGGCGTGCTGGAGCACGGCCTCCAGGATCTCCGAGTTGCGCAGCTCGTAGAGCAGGATCCCGACGGTGGCCACCAGCCCCAGCACACCGATGCCCAGAAGCTCCACCGCCGGCCGTGGTGTGCCGACCAGGCCGACGGCGGTACCCGCGATCGTCGGTACGAGCGCGAGCAGCTTGAAGCGAGTGTCCAGCATCGACTGCACCAGCTCGGTGGTGCGGTCGTAATCCAAACGCAGCCGGTCCTCTGCGTCCATCCCGCCCGCGAGTATCAACGGGGTTGCCGCCGCGGTCAAGCAACGCAGCGACTCTGCACGGATGTGCTCGGTGCGGCCGCCGGAATGCGCCGATCAGCCCAGGACCGGCACGTCCGCCGTGAGGACCTCGTGCCCCCCGTCGGTGATGAGCAGGTTGTCCTCGATGCGGATGCCGCCGAAGTCCAGGAGTCGATCGACGCGGTCCCAATCCACCGCGTCGCGATGGCGAGCGCGACGCGCCGGGTCCTGCAGCATGGCCGGGACGAAGTAGATCCCCGGCTCGACGGTGACGACGTAGCCCGCCTGGAGGGGCAGATCGATGCGCAGGTTGGCGATCCCGCTTGGCTTATCACGGCGCGCGCGCAGGGGCCCGCCCGCGTCGCGGACGCCGAGGCCGACCAGGTGGCCGATCCCATGGGGGAAGAACAGCCACACCGCGCCGGACTCCACCAGCGCCCCCGGTTCGCCGCGCAGGACGCCGAAGGCGCCGAGTCCCTCGGCGATGACCTGGGCCGCGGTCATGTGGACGTCCACCCACTCGGTGCCGGGCACGCAGCGCTCGATGGCTGCGCGTTCGGCGGCGTGCACCACCGCGTGCAGCTCCGCCTGTTCAGGGCTCAGCTGTCCGCCGACCGGGTACGTGCGCGTGATGTCCGAGGCGTACTGGCGGTAATCGGCGCCCGCGTCGATGAGGACGAGGTCCCCGCTGACCAGCCGGCGATCGGTGGGCATGAAGTGCAGAACGGCCGAGTTGGTGCCGGCGCCGACGATCGTGTCGTAGGCCATCGCGTCGGCGCCCGCACGCAGGGCGGCGGTCTCCAGCTCCACCTGGACAGAGCGTTCGGTGCTGCCCTCCACCAGGAACGGCACCGCGGCAGCGAACGCGGCGCTGGTGGCGCGCTCGGCCACGCGCATGCGCTCGAGCTCGATCTCGTCTTTGGGACGCCGGACGACGTCAAGCGCGAGCCGCAGATCGGCGCTCAGCGCCGGGTCGCAACGCACCTCGAGCTCGGCTCCGGGCGACGCCCCCAGGCATCCCACCGTCCGCTCGCGCCGCGGCGCCCAGCCACACGGGCAGCTGGCCGAGCGGCACGCCACCCGGCTCGCCGTCCACCGCGCCTGACCACAGCCGCTCCTCCTCGGTCACCTCGGCAACGAAGTCGAACCAGCCCTCGGCGGGGTCGAACGCCAAGACCCCGCCCGGGCGGTTGCGATCGGTGAGGTAGAAGTACTCGGAGTGGGCGTGGAACGGGTAGGTCCTGTCGCCCCGGCCCGGGACCCCGATGGGCTCACCGGCGCCGATCAGGACGATCTCATCGACGAGCCCCCATTCGGTGACGGCCGCGTCTCGGCGGCGGCCCAGGGCCTGATCGATCCGGGCATCGGTCACGGCGCGAGTCTAGGCGCCGGGAGCAGTCCCCCGCTTCATGAGGTGATCACGGCGAGGATCGCTTTGGACCGCGTTGTCCCTGAAGGGTTTGAGGTGCTGATCGACCCCAGCGCGAACGCGCTGAAGGTGCTCGTAGAGATGAGCTGATCTCGCTTGCGGTGGCCGGGACCGCACGGCCATCGGATGTGGCGACGCCGCGGTGGGTGCCGGCCGCGGCTCGATCCCATCGATCTCGGCCAACGTGACGTGCACGGTTTCGCGCGCGGTGGCGATCGCAATCGCGGCGAGCACGCTCGCACCGAACGTCATCGCCGCCACCGGCACCCAACCCCCGGTGCCGTCGCCGGCGATCCACACGGCCACCGTGGGGGCCAGTCCGCCCAGGGCGAAGCCCACCTGGGTCCCGATGGCCATGCCCGAGAGGCGCACCCGCGTGGGGAACATCTCGCCGTAGAGCGCGGGCCAGACGCCGTTCTGGGCGCTGTAGACCAGGCCGGACATGGCGATGCCGACGACGAAGATGAGCACGTAGCTGCCCCCGGCGATCGCCGCCAGGTAAGCGAACATGAGGACGCCGGAGCCGAGCGCGCCGAAGATGAACACCGGCTTGCGGCCGATGCGGTCAGCGAGGTAGGCCCACAAGGGGATCGCCGCCAGGGCGACGAGGTTGGCCGCGATCACCACCCACAGCATGGTGGTGTCATCGAGCCCGACGGTCTTGACCGCGAAAGCCAGCGCGTACACGGTCACGATCGTCGAAACGGTGGAGGCCAGCCCCCCGAAGGCCACGCGCAGGAGGTTGGGCCAATGCTCGGACAGCAGCGGCGCCAGGGGGAGACGGGACTGCTCGTCCTCGTCTTCGACCCGCTGAAACGCCGGGCCCTCGGTGAGCCTGCTGCGGATGATGAGACCGGCGACCGTGACGATGGCGCTCAGCCAGAACGGGATGCGCCAGCCCCACGAGTCAAGCTGGCCCTCGGGCAGACTGCTGATCGGCAGCCACAGTGCGGTGGCGACGACCAGTCCGGCCTGGGTGCCGGCGAGCGTGAAGCTGGTGTAGAAGGAGCGCCGGCCCTCGGGCGCGTGCTCCAGGCTCAGCGAGTTGGCGCCGGCCTGCTCCCCGGATGCGGCCAGGCCCTGGAGGAGCCGCAGCGCGACCAGCAGGATCGGCGCGGCCAGCCCGATGCTCCTATAGCTGGGCAGGCAGCCGACGAGGAACGTGGCCGTGCCCATCAGCGTGACCGTGAGCACGAGCACACGCTTGCGCCCGTGGCGATCCCCCAGGTGGCCCATGAAGATGGAGCCGACGGGTCGTGCGACGTAGGCGACGCCGTAGGTCGCCAGCGACAGCAGCGTGGCGGTGGTCGGGTCGGCGGTGGGGAAGAACACCTTGCCGAAGACCAGGGCGGCCGCGGTGCCGTAGATGAAGAAGTCGTAGTACTCCAGGAAGCTGCCGATCCAGCCGGCGATCACCGCCTTGATCGGCGTCTTGCCCGTGTCGTCCGGTCCTCGTGGGTCTGGGGTGTCCACTGCGGTGCTCACCATCTCCCTCTCTTTCCGCTGATGTCGTGACGACCGGCCACGGCCGGTGGGCGCAGCTGATCCTCGAGCGCCGCCAGCGAGCGGCGCGCGTCCCGTGCCGCCCGGCCGGGGTCGGCCTGGCGCAGGGCGTCGCTGAACACCTCCAGCGACAACGGTCCCTCGTAGCCCGTGTGCAGGACGTGGTTGGTGAAGTCCACGAGGTCAAACGCGCCCTGGCCCGGGAAGCAACGGTGATGCCGGCTCCAGCGCAGGACGTCGACGGCGACGTCCTGCGCGTCGGCGAGCTGGCAGAAGAAGAGCTTGTCCGCCGGGATCTCGGCGATCGTGTCCAGCGCGGTGTGGCGGGCCAGGACGTGGAAGCTGTCCAGGCAGATCCCGAGCGCCGGATGGTCGGCCGCCTCCGCGATCCGCCACGCGTGGTTGTACTCGGAGACATGGCGGCCCCAGGCCAGCGCCTCGTAGGCGATGCGGATGCCATGGGCCGCGGCCTGATCGGCGAGCGCGCGGAGCTGCTCGGCGGCCAGGCCGTCGTCGTCGATGGCGTCGGGCGCGACGTTGGAGCAGACGAGCAGCGTGTCGGCGCCGAGCTGCGCCATCACCTCGAAGGTGGCGCGAGCCCGCGCCAGGTTGCGGGCGAGCTGCGCGGGGGCCACGCCCTCGTAGTCGCGAAACGGCTGGAAGAGGTCAATGCGCAGGCCGAGCTCGTCTGCCGCCTCGCGCACCTGCGGCGGCGAGAGCGGGGATTCGGCGAGGTCGGGCTCGAAGAGCTCCACGCCGTCAAAGCCGGCGGCCGCCGCGGCGGTCAGCTTGCGCTCGAGCGTGCCGCTCAGGCAGACGGTGGCGATGCCGTGGCGCACGTCAGCGGCGCTCCGGCTCGATGGAAACGGGGGTGTCCTCCTCGGCCAGGGTGGCGAAGTGGCGCAGCATGCGCTCGCGGTCGGGCCGCCGGCCCGTGAAGAGCTCGAAGGACAGCGCCGCCTGGAAGACCGCCATGCCGCCTCCGTCGAGCGTGCGGCACCCCAGCCGCCGGGCGTGCGCCACCAGCTCGGTCTCCAGTGGCCGGTACACCACCTCGGCGACCCACAGGCCGTCGTGCAGCAGGTCGGGCTCGAGCGGCGGGGCCGGGTTGGCGCGCATCCCCGCCGGCGTGGCGTTGATCAGCCCATCGGCGCGGCGCAGCTCGTCACCCAGGCTGTCGGGGTGGGCGACCGCGGCGCGTGTCGCCCCGTGGCGCTCGCGCAGGGACTCCGCGAGCCCCTCGGCGCGGTCGGGCTCGGTGTCACAGATCACCAGTTCCTCGGCGCCGAGCGACAGCAGGCCATGCGCGACCGCCGACCCCGCGCCGCCCGCGCCGATCAGAACCACGCGCCGGGTCGGCACGTCGGGCAGCCCGCGGACGAAGCTCTCCTGAAAGCCCTGGCAATCGGTGTTGTGCCCGACGGCGCCGCGGTGATCGAAGACGACGGTGTTGACCGCGTTGAGCGCGGCGGCATCGGTCGACAGGCGGGTGAGCTGGCCCACCACCTCCTGCTTGCAGGGGTGGGTGATGTTGACCCCGCTGAAGCCCAGTCGCTGGGTGACGCGCAACAGGCCGCCGACGGCGTCGGGGGCCAGGCCCAGCGTGGTGATGTCCAGCCGCTCGTACACGTAGCTGAGACCGAGGTGCTGGGCCTCGCGCTCGTGCAGCGCCGGGCTGAGCGAGGGGCCGATATCGGCGCCGATGAGACCGACGCGGTGGCGGGGGTTGTCGACCGAGAGGATCATGGTAATGAACGAACTAGTTAGTTATCTATCCGCGTGGCGCTAACCTCAAACCCGTCATGGCAGCGCCGAAGCTCCAGCAGGCACCCAGCCCCCGGCGCCAGCGTGATCCCGAGCAGACGCGCGCGGAGATCCTCCACGTCGCAGCCGATGAGTTCGCCGAGCACGGCTTCTCCGGCGCCCGCGTGGACCGGATCGCCGCTCAGATGCGCACCACCAAGCGCATGATCTACTACTACTTCGGGAGCAAGGAGGAGCTCTACGTCGCCGTGCTGGAGGGCGCCTACGCGGCGATCCGCCGGGCCGAGCAGGAGATCGATGTCGACCATCTGGACCCGATC
Organism: uncultured Actinomycetota bacterium; assembly: GCA_963850325.1. Lineage (GTDB taxonomy): Bacteria > Actinomycetota > Thermoleophilia > Solirubrobacterales > Solirubrobacteraceae > Palsa-465. The sequence goes on along the minus strand of CAWKLB010000023.1, from coordinate 28,315 downwards.
GCCGCCATCCGCCGCCTCGCCGAGCTCACCTTCGACCACCACGAGGCCGACCCCAGCTTTCTGCGGCTGGTGAGCATCGAGAACATCCACCGCGCCGAGCATCTGCGACGCTCATCGCAGATCGCCAACCTCAACCTCCCGGCGATCGATCTCATCGCCCGGATCCTCGAGCGCGGCTATGCCTCGGGGGCGTTCGTCCGCCGCGTCGATGCGATCGACCTGCACATGATGATCAGCGCCTTCTGCGTGTTCCGGATCTCCAACCAGCACACCTTCGGGGTCATCTTCGACCGCGACCTCACCAGCCCCGATCTCCGCGATCGCTACCGGACGATGCTGGCCGACATGGTCGTCAGCTATCTGGTGAGCAGCTGAGGCCGTGGCCCGAGGCCGGGCGACCTCGCGCTATGCGCCGCCGCTCAGCAGCCCGTCGAGCTCGGCGACCGTGATCACGTCCGCCTGGCGCGGAAAGACCTGCTCCATCAGGCACGCGTGCACCGACGGGTCCCGGTCGGCGGTGGCGTCCGACAGGACGTAGAGCGCGTAGTCGCGGTCCGAGCCGTCGCGCACGGTGGAGAGGACGACGCCGCTCGTGCTGATGCCGGCGAGGATGAGGGTGTCGATCCCGCGGTCGGCCAGTTGCTGGGCGAGGTCGGTGGTGGAGAAGGCGCCGACGCGCGTCTTGCGCACGATGATGTCGCCGTCCTGTGGAGCGACCCGCTCGTCGATCTGGGTGGTGGGGGACTCGTCGTGGAAGGCCTGCGGGCCTGACGCGATCCGCGCGCCCATGCGGCTGGTGGGAGGGATGTTCTGAAGGTCGGCGTCGGTGAAGGCGACGCGCACGTAGCCGACGTGTCCGCCGCGCGCGCGGACCAGGTCGATCGCCTCGACGGCGCGAGCGACGAGGGCGTCGGAGTCCTCGATCATCCCGACGATGGCCTGCTGGTAATCCATCACGAGTAGGGCGGTGCGCCGGGGGTCGATCGGGGGTGCGGGGTCGGTCATAGGGTGGCTTCCTTGTGTCGGGGGATCGAGGCGGGGGTTGGGACGTATCGGCCGCCTCGCAGCAGCGAGGCGAGCGCGCCGAGTACCGACAGGCCGGCGGCGACGATGAACACCACTACCAGCCCGTCGTGAAACGGCCCGGAGATGAGCCCGGGGAAGAACTGGTGGCCGGTGAGGACGTGGCGCTGGGCCGCCGGCAGGGTGGCGAGAACATGGGTCGAGCCCAGCAGGTGCGCCACCGGGTTGACCCCGAGGACGGCGGCGAACAGCGAGGACACCGGCGGCAGCGACCCGATCTGATGGGCCACGGCATGGGCGACGCCCTGCTGCTCGAGCCCGCTGGTGAGCGTGTGGGGCAGGTTGGTGGCCAGGCCGGCGATCATCAGTGAGAAGAACACGCCGATCGAGAGCGCCGTGCCCGAGTTCTGGAAGGTGGAGCGCATCCCCGAAGCGGCGCCGCGCTGGGACGGGGGAACGCTGCCCATGATCGAGGAGGAGTTGGGCGCGGCGAACATGCCCACGCCGATGCCGTTGATGAGGATGAGCAGTGCGAAGGCCCAGTAGGAGAAATCGACGGGCAGCATCAGGAGCCCGACGAAGCTCGCGCCGAAAACGAGCATCCCGGCGGTGGCGAACCCGCGCGAGCCGAACCGGTCAGACAGGTAGCCGGAGATCGGGCCCGCGGCCAGGAAGGCCAGGGTGAGCGGAAGCAGGTAGATGCCCGCCCACAGCGGCGTGTCGGCGTAGTTGTAACCGTGCAGCGGCAGCCAGATGCCCTGCAGCCAGATGATGAGCATGAACTGCAGCCCGCCGCGGGCAATGGCGGCGATGAACCCGGCCGCGCTGCCCGCCGCGAAGGCGCGAATGCGGAACAGGCCGATCTGGAACATCGGCTCGGCCACCCGGCGCTCGATCGCCACGAAGGCCACGAGCAGGAGGACCCCGCCGATGAGGCCTCCGAGCACCCACGGGTTGGTCCAGCCCATCGTGTGGCCGCCGTAGGGCTGGATGCCGTACGTGATGGCGATGAGCACCGCGCCGAGGCCGACGGCGAACGTGATGTTGCCCCACCAGTCGATCGAGGCGGGGTGGCGCTCGGCGGTCTCGCGCAGCTTGTGGTAGGCCGACACGGTGCCGAACACGCCGACGGGGACGTTGACCCAGAACACCGCGCGCCAGTCGATGGCCGCCAGCAGGCCGCCGGCGATGAGGCCGACGAACTGGCCGGCGATTTGCCGCGATCTGGTTGGTGCCCAGGGCCAGGCCGCGCTGGTCGGCCGGGAACGCGTCGGCGAGGATCGCGGCGGAGTTGGCGGTGAGCATCGAGCCGCCCAGCGCCTGCAGCACCCGCCAGCCGATCAGCCACATCGCGCCGCCGGTGCCGCTCAGCGGGTCGAAGGAGAGCAGGATCGAGGCGAAGGTGAAGACCGCGAAGCCGGAGTTGTAGATACGCACGCGGCCATGCATGTCGCCCAGTCGCCCGAGCGTCACGACCAGCACCGCCTGGACGAGCCGGTAGCCCATGATCATCCACAGCAGGTAGCTGATGTTGCCCGGGGCGAGCGGGTCGAGGTTGATGCCGCGGAAGATCGCCGGCAGCGCGATGATCACGATCGAACCGTCGAGCGCCGACATGAACACGGCCATCGTCGTGTTGGAGAGCGCGACCCACTTGTAGCCGTCGCCGGGCGGCTGCATCAGATGCTCTGGGCCAGGCGCTCCAGCAGCGGCGCCGCGGCGGCGAGCTGGTCGCGCTCGGCGGGGCTGAAGTCGGCCGAGAGCGCGCGGGCCAGCTGCTGGACCTTGGCGTTGCGCCGGCTGCGCAGGAGCTCGAGCCCGGCGTCGGTGATGGACATGACCGCGCGGCGCCCGTCGTCGGGATCGGGGGCGCGCTCGATCAGGCCTCGTCCCTCCAGGGCCGAGAGCGTCGCGCCCATGGGCGCCGCGTCGGGGCGGTCCCCGGTGCGGGCGCGGGTGGGGAGGCGTCGCGTCGGGCCGGGCGGCATAGGATCGGCGGCCACCCCCGGAGAGGAGCGCGCATGAGCTACGAGCAGATCACGGCCGAGACCGCCGACGGTGTCCTGACGATCACGTTGAACCGGCCCGATCGCCTCAACGCCTGGACCCCGACGATGGGCCAGGAGCTGATGGCGGCCTTCGATGCCGCGGACGCCGACGACGACGTGCGGGCGATCATCGTCACCGGGGCCGGCCGTGGCTTCTGCGCGGGCGCCGATCTGCAGGGCGGTGGCTCCACGTTTGACTGGCGCGAGCGCGAGAGCGGCGACGGGATCCCGCGCGACGGGGGCGGCCAGTTCACCCTGCGGGTGTTCGACTGCACCAAGCCGGTGATCGCCGCCATCAATGGGCCGGCGGTGGGCGTGGGGGCGACGATGACCCTGCCGATGGACATCCGCCTCGCGGCAGAGAATGCGCGCATCGGCTTCGTGTTCGCGCGGCGCGGCATCGTGCCAGAGGCGTGCTCGAGCTGGTTTCTGCCCCGCGCGGTCGGGATCAGCCAGGCGATGGAGTGGGTGACCACCGGGCGCGTGTTCTCCGCGCAGGAGGCGCTCGCCGGCGGTCTTGTCCGCAGCCTGCACCCCAAGGACGAGCTGCTGGATGCCGCGCGCGCCCTGGCCACCGAGATCGCTCAGAACACCGCCCCGGTGTCCGTCGCGCTGGCCCGGCGGATGATGTGGCGGATGCTCGGTGCCGAGCATCCGATGCTGGCCCACCGCGCCGACTCGCGCGGGATGTTCTATCGCGGTCAGTCAGCCGACGCCGCTGAGGGCGTGACGTCGTTCCTGGAGAAGCGGCCCGCCCGCTTCCCGGACCGCGTGAGCGACGGGCTGCCCGACATCATGCCCGCCTGGGCCGCTCCTGAGTTTCAGTGACCGGCCGCAGGCGCGTCACGGATCGCGCCGAGCCGGACAATTGGGGAGCACGATGGGACGAGAGGTCGATCGCCGCGGGGCCTTCGAGGAGCTGTTCGCCACCCACTACTGGGCGGTGCGCGCATACGTGCTCAGACGTGCCCCGGGGGCATCCGCCGAGGACGTGATCGCGGAGACCTTCCTCATCGCGTGGCGGCGTCTGGACGCCCTGGGTGAGGATCCGCTGCCGTGGCTGTTCGGCGTCGCGCGCCGCGTGATGGCCAACCAGCAGCGCGCCGACCGGCGGCGGGGCGCGCTCACCGTACGGCTCCAGGGCCTCATCGCCCGCGAGTCCACTCACTGGGATCCGCCCACCGCGATGAGCGAGGAGCTCGCCGCGGCGATGATCGGCCTCTCGGCACAGGAACGCGAGGCGCTGCTCCTGGTCGCGTGGGAGGGCTTGGAGCCGGGGCGTGCGGCCCGGGCGGCCGGCTGCAGCGCCGCGGCGTTTCGCGCACGTCTGCATCGCGCGCGCCGCCACGTCGCCGCCTCATTGGCCGACAGCTCCATTGCGCCCCGCTCCTCGATCGCCGGAGGGTCATCGTGACCAGAGACGAACGCGTCATCACCCGGATCGCCGAGGCCAACCCCGTCCTCGAGGCGGCGTCGCCGACCGCGCAGGAGCGTGCTGAGGCCGAGCGCATCCTGCGGCGTGTCCTCGGCGACGCGCCGAGTCACAGCCGACGCAGCCCGCGGCTCGGGATCCTGGCACCGGTCATGTCGGTGCTGGTGGTCTTACTCGTCGCGGCCGTGGTGCTGAGGACGGGCGGCTCCGCCACGACCGGTTCGGCGCCGAGCGGAGGGCTCAGGATCACGCTCAACGCCCTGCCGTCTGCGCAGGTCCCCCGGATCACCGCGGGCGCGATGTCCCGCGAGGTCGCGCTCATGCGCCGCCGGCTCGCGTCCCTGGGCCGCGGCTTCACCGTGGCGCAGTTCGGGGCCAGCGGCATCGTGGTGACTGCCCCCAAGGCCGGGGCCGTCGAACGGGCACGGACCCTGCGCCTCATCACCCAGTCTGCTCAGCTCCCTTTCTATGACTGGGAGGCCAACGTGCTGACGCCCAACGGCAAGACCGTGGCCAGTCAGCTGCTCACCCAGGATCAGGCCGCGGTGCGGATCAGTCAGGGCGGCGCATTGGGTTCCGGTACACCCGGCGCGGGCGGGGTGCCGCTCTATCAGGCGGTCAAGCTTGCGGCCAGGCAGCCTCCCGCGCGGGCGGCCAAGACGCAGTCGCGCAGAGGCCCGGCCTACTACCTCTTCGGCGCCCCGGGCAGCCCGGCCTGCGGGGCCGCGGCCAAGCTCGACGGGGCGACGTCGGTGCAGGGTCATCAGCATTGCCTGCTCAGCGGCCCGGATTCGAGCCTGACCGACGTCTACTCGGGCCTGCCCACCGGGGTGACCAAGGCACAGGGCGAGCTCGTCACGGTGCCCCAGGGCACGATCGTCCTGCAGGCGGCCAATCCGTCCGCCTCAGACCAGATCTCACCCGCGAGCCCCTCCGCGCAGTTCTTCGTCCTCAAGGACAACGTCGCGCTCACCGGTGACGACATCACCAATCCGCAGCCGAGCACGGATCAGTCGGGCTCGCCCGACGTCACCTTCGGCTTCAACGGCAAGGGCCAGTCCGCGTTTCAGCGGGTGACCGGGCAGATCGCCCACCGCGGCGCCAACGTCAGCCTCGGCGGCTCCTCCCTGAACCAGCATTTCGCGGTGGCGCTGGACAACCAGCTGGTCACCGTTCCGCAGATCGACTTCCGCCAGTACCCCGACGGGATCCTCGGTGGCGGCGGCGCTGACATCACCGGCGGCTTCACACCTCAGTCCGCGAAGGACGTGGCCACAGAGCTGCGCTACGGACCCCTCCCGCTGAACGTGCGCGTCGTGCCGTGACCGCCGTATCGGCGCCGTCGCCCGGCCATTGGGCGGCGGCGCCGGTTGTTAGCTGACCCCGCTCGGCTCGCGCTCCTTGGCGGTGACATGGGTGACGGGGAGCCCAATCGCCTTGGCCTTGCTGATGAGATCCAGCTTCAGCCACCGCGAGATCCCCAGCGGCAGCGTCGAGATGATGATCTCGTCGTAGTCGCCGAGGTTGACCGCGTCATGGATCGCCATGAGCGGCTCGGGATCCCCCACGCTGCCGGTCACCTCCTGGCCCGCCGCTTCCGAGAGCTTGGGCAGCGCGCCGTCCAGCACCGAGTTGGCTTCGCGCTCGCCGGCCTCGCTCGGATCCACGACCTTATGCATCCCGTGCGGCTGGGTCGGAACCACCATGTGGAACCGCACCGGGCCCTGCTGCGCGCGCTCGTGGACTGCCTCCAGCAACGCGCTGTTCGCCGCGGTCTGGTGCGCTACGACAAGGACACTGACCGGGTCAGACATCTGTTCACCTCCAATGAGGCTGCGTCCGGTCCCAAACGAGTATTCCACCTCGTGGCAAATGCCTCAAGGCGCGACCGATAGGCTGCGCCGGTGGCTCCCCGGGACGTTCAGGCCCTCCTCGGCGAGCTGGCGGACCTCGTGGCCGCGGCGGGCGCGCAGCCGCGCACGCACGCCTACGGCTCAGACCCCGAGCAGGTCGCGGATCTACTGCTCCCGGCCACCGACGGCCCTCATCCCGTGGCCGTGCTGCTGCACGGCGGCTTCTGGCGCGCGCGTTTCACCCGCGCGACGATGGCGGCGCTGGCCGTCGATCTCGCCGATCGCGGCTGGGCGACGTGGAATGTCGAGTACCGCCGCGTGGGCAGCGGCGGTGGCGTGCCCGAGACGCTTGACGACGTGCGTGCGTCGATCGCTGCCCTCACTCAGCTCACCGAGCCGCTGGAGACCGACCGAGTCGTCATCGTCGGCCACTCGGCCGGCGGTCAGCTCGGCCTGTGCGTCGCCGACGAGCCGGCCGTCGGCGGGGTGGTGTCCCTGGCCGGAGTGTGCGACCTGGGAGCGGCCTTCGCCGACGCGATCGGAGAGTCCGCCACCGAGGCGTTCATGCAGGGCGGGCCCGATGATCGGCCCGACGCGTACGCGCTGGCCGATCCGCTCAGCCTGATCCCGGCCGGCGCGCGCGTACTGCTCGTCCATGGAGACGCCGACCAGCGCGTCCCCGTGGCGCAGAGCCGCCGGTACGCGCAGGCCGCGGCGGAGGCGAGCCACAAACGCTGTGAGCTCATCGAGCTCGCGGGCGTCGATCACTTCGCCCTCATCGACCCGCGGACGCCCACCTGGGCGACCGTCGCCGCGCGACTGGCGACGATGCGGTGACGCGCGGCATTTCAAGGGCATAGGCTGCGGTGGGTGCGCGCCCCCATCATCATCGTTGGCGGCGGGATCGGAGGCCTGACGACGGCGCTGGCGCTCCACCGGCGCGGCCTGGAGTGCCGTGTGTTCGAGCAGTCGCCCAGCATCCGCGAGCTCGGCGTGGGCATCAACACGCTGCCGCACGCGATCGGCGAGCTCCAGACCCTGGACCTGCTCGATCGGCTGGACGCGGTGGCGGTACGCACCTACGAGCTCATCTACATGAACCGCCTCGGCCAGGAGGTGTGGCGCGAGCTGCGCGGCCTGGACGCCGGACATCCGGTGCCCCAGTTCTCCATCCACCGCGGCGTCCTCCAGGGCGTGCTGCGCGACGCGGTGGTCGAGCGGCTGGGCGCCGACGTCATCTGCACCAACTGCCGGCTGGCCGGGTTCCAGCAGGACGACGACGGCGTGACGGCGACCTTCGTCGATCACGACGGCGCCGCCGCCGAGCCGATCCGCGGAGATGCCCTCATCGGCGCCGACGGCATCCACTCGACCGTGCGCGAGGCGCTGGTGGCAGGCGAGCCGCCCCCTCGCTGGAACGGGACGATGCTCTGGCGCGGTGCCACCGACTGGCCGGTGTTCCTCACCGGCCGCTCGATGATCATCGCGGGCGGCATGGCGGCCAAGGTGGTCCTCTATCCGATCGGCGCCGGGAGCGATTCCGGCCATCGCCTCACCAACTGGGCGGTCATGGTGAAGGTCGGTGAGGAGGGGACGCCACCGCCCCGGCGCGAGGACTGGTCGCGACCCGGGCGCCTGGACGAGGTGACGCCCCACGTCGAGCGCTTCAGTGTCGACGAGGTCGATGTGCCCGCGCTCATCCAGTCCACTCCGGTGTTCTGGGAGTACCCGGTCTGTGACCGCGACCCGATCGACCGCTGGTCCCACGGGCGAGTGACGCTTCTGGGTGACGCCGCCCACGCGATGTATCCGGTCGGCTCCAACGGTGCCAGCCAGGCCGTCCTCGACGCGATGCGGCTGGCCGACGAGCTGGCCGACGGTGACGACGTCGTCGCCGCGCTGCGCGGGTACGAGGACGCCCGCCGCGGGCCGACCGCGGAGATCGTGCACTCCAACCGCAAGGGCGGCCCGGAGGGCGTCATCGACGCGGTGGAGGAGCTCGCGCCCGACGGCTTTGACGATGTCGAGGCGGTGCTGCCCTACGCCGATCGGGAGGCGATCGTTCGCGGCTACGCCCAGAAGGCGGGCTTCGCCGTGCCCGCAACCCCGCAGGCAACCACGACAAGGAGAACCGCGATGACCTCACCCACCAAGCCAGACGTGATGGCCGCCGACGCGTCAGTCGACGGCATCACGTGGAACATCCTCGGCCAGATCTACAAGCCCAAGCAGGTCACCGAGGAGTCCTTCGCCTGGCATGCCGAGTTTCCGCCCGACACATTCGTCCCGCCGCACATCCATCCGACCCAGGACGAGTACGTCTACGTGCTCGACGGCGAGCTGACCCTGTTCGACGGCGATGCCGACCACGTCGCCACCGCCGGAGATCTCGTGCGCCTGCCGCGGGGCAAGCCCCACGGACTGTTCAACCGCTCGGGCAAGACGCTTGAGTGCTGGTTCTGGGTCACGCCGAAGGCCAAGCTCTACGACCTGTTCGCCGGGATCGACGCGATGGCTGACCAGAACCCCGACGCCGTCGTTGCCCTGTCCGCACAGCACGAGGTCGAGTTCCTGCCACCTCCCAGCTGACGGCTGGTCGCGAGCAGTTCGTCTAAAGAGCTCCCCGGGCCGGCCTAAAGAGTCTCGGCTCCGCGGTAAAGGCCGTTCGCGAGATCTGGGCGCTTGCCCGATGTGCGCCCGACGGTTTACGGCCACCATCGTGTCGGCCGGCACCTGAGCCGGCCTTCGGCACACGTTCCTTCAAGGGGGTAGAGATGAGCATCAACCACACGACCACCGATCAGCAGCCCGGCGGGCTTCGCTCGCGCGGCAGGCGCGGCCGCATTCTGGGCGCGCTCGCGACATCCGCCCTGGCCGTGGCGGCGGTTGCCGGCACCGCGTCCGCGGCCCCGGCGACGCAGCCGCCGGACGCCAGCGGCAACTTCGCCTTCCACACCGTCAACAACAACCGCGACGACACCTTCAACCAGCTGCTGGGGATCAATGACTCCGGCACCATCGCCGGCTACTTCGGCTCGGGCGAGAAGGGCCATCCCAACCGGGGCTACGTCGTCCGGCCACCGTACGCGCAGGGCAACTTCGCCAACGAGAACTTCCCCGGCGCCGCGCAGACGCAGGTGGTGGGCATCAACAACAACGGCGACACCGTGGGGTTCTGGGTCGATGGCAAGGGCGCCAACCATGGCTTCTACGCGCTCAAGGGCCACGGGCTGAAGACCGCCGACTTCCCCACCGCCGACAACGCCAACCCGATGGTCGATCAGCTGCTGGCGGTCAACGACCACGACGTCGCCGTCGGCTTCTACACCGACTCCAAGGGCAACAACCATGGCTTCTCGTATGACATCGGCGCGCGCAGGTTCAGGGCCATCAACGTCGCGGGCGACAGCAACGTGACCACCGCCGGGATCAACAACGAGCGCGATGTCGTCGGCTTTGCCACCAACGCCGCGGGCGCGACCGAGGGCTACCTGTTGCGCTCGGATCACAAGCTCTATCGCCTCAACGTCCCGGGAGCCAGCGCGACGATGGCGTTCGGTGTCAACAACGGCGACGAGGTCGTCGGCGCCTACACCGTCGGCAGCGGCGACAACGCTCAGAGTCACGGCTTCATCTGGGCGCCGGGCTTCGGCTTCCAGAACGTCGACGATCCGAATGGCGTGGGCGCCACCACGCTGAACGGAGTCAATGACCGCGGCACGATCGTCGGTTTCTACACCGACTCCGCCGGAAACACCGACGGCCTGCTGGCCAAGGCCGCCAACTAGATCATCGTGGGCACGTGCTTGAACGGCCGCCGAGCCGGGAAGCACGTGCCCATGTTCAACCGATGTTCCGGCCGCTCATGACGGATCGGCACATCCGCGCCATGTTGCGCAGCGCCACGGCGGCCAAGATCCTCAACGGTTGGCAGGGCCCCCACCTGCTCGAGCGCAGCTACTGCATCGCGCCCCGCGATGCCGCTGCTGCCGAGCGCCCGCTGGCCGACGTGATCAGCTACTGCGAGTCCCTCGCGACAGCCGGGATCCAGCCGCTGTTTCGCGAATCAGAGCCCTTGATGTAGACCCGCCGAGGGGTACAGTCGTCCCGTGGCCACCTGGGATGACGTGCAGCGGCTGGCGCTGGCGCTGCCCGAGACCTCCGAGCGCGAGTCGCGCGGCCTGAGGCAATGGCGGGTCAAGGACAAGCTGTTCGTATGGGAGCGTCCGCTGCGAGCATCCGACCTCGAGGCGCTCGGCGGCTCGGCCCCGCACGGGCCAATCCTCGGCGCCCGCGTCGAGCACCTGGTGGCCAAGGAGGCGCTGGTCGCCGACCCGTCCGGCGTCTACTTCACCACGCCGCACTTCGACGGTTACCCGGCGATCCTGGTGGTGCTGGACCGCATCACGCGCGCCGACCTGGAGGAGGTCACGACCGAGGCGTGGCTGGCGCGCGCTCCTGCGAAGCTGGCCCGGGCGTACCTGAACGACCGCTGAGGCTCCGGTAGATCGCCAGCGTCTGGTCGGCGATGGCCGGCCAGCCGAAGTGATCCATCACGCGCCGGCGTCCGGCCCGTCCCATCTCGGAGGCCCGCGACGGGTCGGCGATGAGCACGTTGACCTTCTCGGCGAAGGCCCGGGCGAAGCCCTCGGGGTCGATCGGGTCGATCTCGCCGGGCGCTTGCTCGAGGGGCACGAGGAACCCGGTCTCGCCGTCGTCGACGACCTCAACGATGCCGCCGGTGGCCGAGGCGACGACCGCAGCCTCGCACGCCATCGCCTCCAGGTTGACGATCCCCAGCGGCTCGTAGATCGACGGGCAGGCGAACACGGTCGCGTGGCTGAGCAACTGGATGACGTCGGTCTTGGGGAGCATCTGGTCGATCCAGAAGATCCCGTCGCGGCTCTCCTGCAGGCGCTGGACGCCCGCCGCCACCTCGGCGCCGATCTCCGGCGTGTCCGGCGCCCCGGCGCACAGCACGAGCTGCGCGGCGGGGTCAAAGTCGACGGCCGCGCGCAGCAGGTGAGGAACGCCCTTCTGGCGCGTGATCCGCCCCACGAACACCACCGAGGGGCGATCGGGATCCACGCCGAAGCGCTCCAGCACGTCGGTCCCGTGGTCAGGCGTGTACTCGGCGGTGTCGATCCCGTTGTAGACGACCTGCACCCGGGCGGGGTCGATCGCGGGGTAGCACGCGAGGATGTCGCGCTTGGACCCCTCCGAGACAGCGATCACGGCGTCGGCCCCCTCGAGTGCCACCCGTTCGCAGAAGCTCGACAGCGCGTAGCCGCCGCCCAGTTGCTCGGCCTTCCACGGGCGCAGCGGCTCCAGCGAGTGCACGGTCGCGACGTGGGGGATGCCGTAGGTGAGCTTGGCCAGATGGCCCCCGAACTGGGCGTACCAGGTGTGGCTGTGCGCGACCTCGGCGCCCTCAACGTCGGCGGCCATGACCAGGTCGATCGACATCGCCTGCAGGGCGGCGAGATGAGGCTCGGCGCCCGCCAGGGCGTCCCACGGCCGGTGGGCATGCACCGCTGGGTCCTCGCGGTCCGCACCCCAGCAGTGCACGGTGAGGTCCACGCGCGAGGCCAGTTCGCGCCCGAGGTACTCGACATGGACGCCCGCGCCGCCGTAGACCTCGGGCGGGTACTCGCGGGTGAGGAGGGCGACGCGCATGCTCAGGTCTGTTTCACCGCCGCCGCGACCCGGGCACCCTTGGGGATGACCACGACCCCGCCGTCTGACACGGTGAAGCCGGCGTCGCGGTCGGCGTCGAGGTCGACCCCGATCTCGGCCCCTGGCTCGACGGAGACGTCCTTGTCGAGGATGGCGTTGCGCACCACGGCGCCGCGTCCCACCTCGACGCCGGAGAAGAGCACTGACCCCTCGACGTGCGCGTAGGAGTGCAAGTGGACCTTGGGCGAGAGGACCGACGTCTGCACGGTCGCGCCGGAGACGATCACGCCTGAGCACACCATCGAGTCCAGAGCGTGACCCGTGCGGCCGTTGTCGGCGAAGATGAACTTGGCCGGCGGCAGGGGCTCCGGCAGGGTGAGGATCGGCCACTCCATGTTGTAGAGGTTGAACACGGGGTGGACGGAGATGAGGTCCATGTGCGCGTCGTAGAACGCGTCGAGCGTCCCCACGTCGCGCCAGTAGCCGCGGTCGCGATCGGTGGCGCCCGGGACCTGGTTGGCGGCGAAGTCATACACATGCGCCGCGCCGGACTCAACGAGCATCGGGATGATGTTGCCCCCCATGTCATGCGAGGAGTCGCGGGACTCTGCGTCGAGCGAGACGACGTCGACCAGGGTGTCGGTGGAGAACACGTAGTTGCCCATCGAGGCGTAGACCTGGTTGGGCGCGTCGGGAAGCCCCACGGCGTCCTTGGGCTTCTCACGGAAGGCGGTGATGGTCTGGCCGTCGGCCGCGGTCTCGATGACCCCGAATTGGTCGGCCTGCTCGATCGGTACCCGGATGGCCGCGACGGTCACCGAGGCGCCGGACTCGATGTGCTGGCGGACCATCTGCTCGGGGTCCATGCGGTAGATGTGGTCGGCCCCGAAGACGATGACGACGTCGGGCCGCTCGTCGCGCAGCAGGTTGAGGTTCTGGTGGATTGCGTCCGCCGAGCCCTGGAACCAGTAGGGGCCCCGCCGCATCTGCGCCGGCACGGGGGCCACGTAGTTGCCCAGCAGCGGCGAGAGGCGCCACGTGGTCGAGATGTGGCGGTCCAGCGAGTGGCTCTTGTACTGCGTGAGCACGACGATCCGCCGGTAGCCGGCGTTGACCAGGTTGGACAGGGCGAAGTCGATCAGCCGGTAGTTGCCTCCGAAGGGGACCGCCGGCTTGGCGCGGTCAAGCGTGAGGGGCGACAGCCGCTTGCCCTCGCCCCCCGCCAGGACGATCGCGAACACGTTGTTCTGGTCGGCGGTCTTCATCCCGGCTCGCCTCCTCCTGTGCGGGGTCTCACACCTCTCGCACAGTTCAGCATGAACCGGGTCGCTCGTGGCGGTTTTTTGGTTGCGACCCGGCCCTGGTCGCGTGTGTGGTCCTCAGCGTCTGGTGCTGCGTCGGGTTGTCAGCGCCTGGCGGGCGGCGATCTCCGCCGCCCGCGTCAGGCGTTGACTGCCCCCGGACGTTCCTCGACCATCTGCTGCACCACCTCGAGCCCTAGCGCCCCCAGGAGCTCGGGATGGTGATGGGCGAGGTGAGCCTGTGCCGCATCGAAGAGCTGCCCCCTACTTTCGCCCGCGAGTTGCGCCCCGCACTCGCAAAAGGCGATCCTGCTGTGCTCTCCATTCGGGTTCGTCATGAATCCTTCGCGACGGCCTTCGGCTGGGACGGCGAACCTGGTGGAGCGCCGCTGCTTGCTCGTGGTCCGTGGCCCCCGGTCGGCCACGCACCGGAAAGCTGTCATTGCCGCGTTGGCAAACCGTTTCCATAACGTTGCCAACGCCTCGAGGGCCGGCTGCGGGGGCGGGAGGGTCGCGGCGGATCGTGCAGGAAATAGCGCCAAAATCCGCCCTGACCCGGATCTCTCAGAGCTCGGCGTTGACGAGCGCCGTCCCGGCCGCGAGGGCCTGGAGCTTGGCGAACGCCAGGGACCGCGGGAGGTACTTCATCCCGCAGTCGGGCGCCGGCACGAGCCGCTCGGGGGCCACGTGGGCCAGCGCGGCGCGGATCCGCTGCGCCACGACCTCGGCGGTCTCCGCCTCGGGATCCCCGAGGTCGATGACGCCGACGAGCAGCGTCTTGCCGACGAGCTCGGACAGCTGCCCGAGGTCGAGTTTGGGCTGCGCCGCCTCCACCGAGATCTGCTGGGCGCTGCAGTCGGCCAGTTCCCCCAGGAACTCATAGCGGTTGCGGTCCTTGGCACCGACGACGGCCGCGTAGCCGAAGCACATGTGCACGGCGGTCGTCACCGACAGGCCGGCGAAAGCGGCGTCGATGGCCGCCACCGCGATCCGGCGAGCCGCCGCGGGGTCGTTGCGCAGCCACGGCTCGTCGAGTTGGATGACGTCGGCGCCCGCCGCCTCGAGCGCGCGGGCCTCCTCGTTGACCGCGGCGGCGAAGTCCATGACGAGCTCGTCGAAGTCGTCGTAGGCCTCGTTCGAGGCCTGCTGGGCCATCGTGAACGGGCCGGGCAGGGTGATCTTGATCGTGCGGTCGGTGTGGGCGCGCAGGAACTCGACGTCGCGCACCTCGACGGGTCCACGCCAGCGCACCGGGCCGACGACGCGCGGCACCACTCGGTCGCCGGAGCGGGTGGCGATGGTGGCCGGATGCTCGGCGTCGATCCCGTCCAGCGCCGTGGCGAAGCGGTTGGAGTAGCTCTCGCGCCGCATCTCCCCATCGGTGATCGTGTCGACTCCTGCACGCTCCATGTCGCGGATGGCGAGCCGGGTGGCGTCGTCCTGGGCCTCCTCCAGGAAGGCCTCGGGGACCCGCCAGGCCGTGGCCACGCGCACGCGCGGCACGGAGTGCGATCCCAGGGCGTCGCGGTCGATGAGCCAGCCCGGCTGGGGATAGCTCCCGACGACGCTGCTGGTCAGATGGGTCACCGGCGCGACGATACCCGTCGCGGCGCAGCTAGGTCGCGTGTGTGGTCCTCAGCGTCTGGTGCTGCGTCGGGTTGTCAGCGCCTGGCGGGCGGCGATCTCCGCCGCCCGCGTCAGGCGTTGACTGCCCCCGGACGTTCCTCGACCATCTGCTGCACCACCTCGAGCCCTAGCGCCCCCAGGAGCTCGGGATGGTGATGGGCGAGGTGAGCCTGTGCCGCATCGAAGAGCTGCCCCCTACTTTCGCCCGCGAGTTGCGCCCCGCACTCGCAAAAGGCGATCCTGCTGTGCTCTCCATTCGGGTTCGTCATGAATCCTTCGCGACGGCCTTCGGCTGGGACGGCGAACCTGGTGGAGCGCCGCTGCTTGCTCGTGGTCCGTGGCCCCCGGTCGGCCACGCACCGGAAAGCTGTCATTGCCGCGTTGGCAAACCGTTTCCATAACGTTGCCAACCCGACCGCAGCCCCACGAACACTGGCTGCGACGACATCTCTTGACCCGGCGGTGATCCGGCGCCCGATGGCTTTCGTATGAGGCGGTGAACAACATCACCTCGAGTTTTCGGGAAGGGAGACTCGCTCATGTCCGCAGTGCAAGAAGGATCGGGAACGGACCGTAGACAGTTCCTCCGGCGCAGCGCCGCCACCGGGGCCGGGATGGTGGCCGGCATGTCCGGATTGGGCCTGCTCGGCCCGTCGTTTGCCGCCGCCAAGAGCGGCGGTGTGACCTCCGGCGATGTGGCGATCGTCGGCGCAGCGCAGATCGCCGAGGCGCTGGCGGTCACCACCTACACCAACATCATTGACAGGTCGCCGTTCTTCAAGCGCCTGCCCGACGACGACCAGGGCTACCTGATCGCCGCGCGCCAGGAGGAGATGTCGCACTACGCGCTGGAGAAGAGCGTGACCGGCAAGCCGTCGCCGTTCACCACCTTCTACTACCCGTCAAAGATGTTCAGCGACGCCCAGACGACACTCGACCTCCTCGTCACCCTGGAGGACGCCTTCATCGCGGCCTACCTGGTCGGAGTGCGCAACTTCAGCACGCCCGCCCTGCGGGTGCTGTCGGCGCGGATCATGGGCATCGAGTCAGATCATCGCACCCTCGCCCGTGTCCTCGGCGGCGACGTGTCGCCCAAGGACGGTGGCCCGATCAAGAAGATCACCGGTGTCCAGGGCAAGGCCGAGAGCGCCGATCCGCCCAACAACAACGGCTACGAGCGCACGCTGAAGTGGACCAAGATCAGCCAGGCCGTCGACGCCCTGACCCCGTTCGCGGACAAGGCGGCTGCGGCGAAGGCCGGCTTTGACACCTCCAAGCCCTACCAGTTCAAGCCGTTCACGCCCAAGCTCCCCGAGCCATTGGGCGAGTTTCACTCCTTCGCCGGCTGACCCTCCCTCCCCAACGGGCAAGCCGGCGTGAGGCGGCGCACCCGGACCCGCCCGCCACCGCGCCGCATCGGAGGCGGGTGGGGGGGAATGCTCAGCGCAGGCGCTTGGACATCACGACCACGTCGTCATGCCCGTATCCGAGCGCGGTGTAGAAGGCGATCACCCCGTCGTTCCCGGTGCGGACCATCAGGTCGATCTTGGGGACCCCGCGGGCAGCCAGCCAGGTCTCGCAGGCGCGCATGATCGCGCGGCCGTGGCCCCGGCCGCGCCGGTCGGGCCGGACCGCCACGTAGTAGACCCAGCCGCGGTGGCCGTCGTGGCCGACCATCGCGGTGGCCACGAGCTTGCCTTCGTCGTGTCCGGCCAGCACCGTGGAGCTCGGCCCGGCGACCGCTCGGCGCAGGTCATCCCCGGGGTCGTTCCAGGGTCGGGTGAGACCAGCCTCGTGCCACAGCGCGAGGGCGGCATCGAAGTGCGACGGTGACAGTGACTCGATGTGCATCGCCCGCGGGACGATGCCATGCCGGCTACCTGGGCTGCCGGCAGGTCATCATTCCTCGTTCCTCAACGCGTTCCAGGCGGCGTGCTCCAGCTCGGCGCCGACGGCGGCGGGTGACCGTTTGGCGTGTCCCGCGTACCAGTGTCGGGTGTACTCCTGGGCCGGCCCCAGCCACAGAGCGTGGATGAGCTCGAGCGGCAACGGCTTGACCGCGCCGTAGTGCGCGTGGGTGCGCCACCAGGCCATGACCTCGCCGAAGAAATGGCGGTTGAGCTCGGTCAGAGCCGGGCTCTCGGCACGGGTGCCGAGCAGGATGGCCGCGCGGTGAGGGCGCTGGAACGTGATCTGAGCAGCGGGGACTGGGACCGCCGCCACGGCCATCTCCGCGAGCTCGACGAGTTCGACGTCGGCCTGCGTCTTGTGGTGGGCACGCCCGGGTGAGCGCGGGGCGCCCCGCCGGGCGCGTGTATGTTCGGGCGCGTGAGCGCACGTCACGGCCACCCCGAGCTGGTCATCTTCGACTGCGACGGCGTCCTCGTCGACAGCGAGCCCATCGCGATCCGGATCGACGCGATCATCTTCGCCGAGTTCGGGATGCAGATGTCGGAGGAGGAGATCATCGACCGGTTCGTCGGTCGCTCGCCGTCGGTCACGCGGGACGCGATCGAGGAGCACCTGGGCCATCCGCTCCCCGAGGACTTCCAGGCGCGCTCGCTCGCGATGTTCAACGAGATCTACGAGCGCGAGCTGGAGCCGATCGATGGGATCGAGGAGGCGCTTGACCAGATCACCGCACGCACCTGCGTGGCCTCCAGCAGCGACCCTGACCGCCTGGACTACAAGCTCAAGCTCACCGGGCTCTATGACCGCTTCGCCGGCCGGATCTTCAGCGCCGCCGCAGTCCAGAACGGCAAGCCCGCGCCCGATCTCTTCCTCCACGCCGCGCAGCGGATGGGGGTCAGTCCCGGGGCGTGCGCGGTGGTCGAGGACAGCCAGTACGGGGTGCAGGCTGCGCGGGCGGCGGGGATGGCGGCGTTCGGCTACGCCGGCAGCGTCACCCCCGCGCGGATGCTCGCGGGCCCGGCCACGACGGTGTTCGATGACATGCGCGAGCTCCCTCGGCTGCTGCAAAGCCGGTAGCGTCCGTCCAGATGTCCGAGCCGAGCTTTCGCTTCGTGTGCGTGCCCGATGCCCTGACCGGGGCCCCGTCGGGCTGGGCGGCAGAGATGCTCCAGGACGGCGAGATCGCGCTGCTGGCCGGCGACGGCGGGCTGGAGGCGGTCAACGGCGTCGCCCACGACCTCGGGCTGGTGAGCGTCCCGCTCGTGCGCGGCGAGGACTCCACCCAGCGTCAGGAGCAGACCGTGATGGCCTACGCGGAGCACCTGCCGCTCGTGTGGGTGAGCGCCGCGTTCGGGGACGGGGCCACGGCATGGGCGCGCGACCGTGGTCCGATGACCCTGCTGGTGGCGGCCGGCGGGCCGCTGTCGGAGGAGGAGCGCCGCCGCATCGAGCGCTTCGTGGCCACGCTCGGGCGCCAGTCCGAGTAGCGCTCGTCCGAGTAGCGCCAGTCAGTCCCTGACCACGACGATCCCGCCGACCCACTCCGTCAGGTTCTGCCTGCGCGACGTGATCGCCCGCGGCAGCTCGTGGATCGCGAGCATCGCCAGGATGACGCCACAGCAACTCGGCGCGAACAACCCCTGGGACGCGCCGACGTCGGCCTCGGCCCGCGGGTCGTCGGGGTGAGTGCGGCGGACCTCGTCGAGCTCGGCCTGCCCCGCCTTCTCGCGCGCCTGGAAGTGCTCGAACATCGGGTCGGTGACCCGTTTGCCGGCGGCGCTCCACGCCCGCTCGAAGGCGACCCGCGTCAACGCGCTGCGAACCGTGACCGGGCCGCCGGTCCGGGCATCGACGCGGTGGATGTGCGCTGCGCGCATGCCCGGAGTGCGTGCATTGCGCATGCCCACGGCCCAGATCACGCCGAGCACTGACCGCGCGCGGGTGACCCAGGGCGAGCTCGTCCACTCCCCCAAGCGCTCAACCGCGACCTTCGCACGCCGCAACCGCTCCATGACGTCCGGCCGGCCCCGTTCCAACAGGATGCCGGCGAGGCCTCCGAGGACGCCCACCCCCAGCCCGGAGTCGATCAGGCCGGCGAGGAGCCGTTGCCTGACTCCGGCAAGCTCCAACCGGGGCTCCGTCGGCGTCATGCGAGGAGCCTCCCACACTTCGCTCCTAGCATCGAGAGGGTGAAGCGCATCGGCTTTCTCTCCTTCGGCCACTGGCAGCCGGTGCCCGGCTCGCGGACACACACTGCCCAGGACGCGCTGCGCCAGACGATCGAGCTGGCCGTGGCCGCTGAGGAGATCGGGCTCGACGGGGCCTTCGTGCGCGTGCACCACTTCGCCCGCCAGCTCGCCTCGCCGTTTCCACTGCTCAGCGCCATCGCCGCCCGCACCAGCCGCATCGAGATCGGCACCGCGGTGATTGACATGCGCTACGAGAACCCGCTCTACATGGCCGAGGAGGCCGCCGCCGCCGACCTCATCAGCGGCGGCCGGATGCAGCTCGGGATCAGCCGGGGCTCACCGGAGCCGGCGCTGCGCGGCTCGGAGGCGTTTGGCTACGTGCCCGGCGAGGGCGTCACCGACGCCGACATGGCCCGCACCCATACCCGACTGTTCCGCGCCGCCATCGCCGGGGCGGGCGTGGTCCCGGCCGACGTCCGGATGACCGGATCGGCGGGCATGCTGCCGATCCAGCCTCAGTCGCCGGGGTTGTCCGAGCGGATCTGGTGGGGATCGGGCACCCGCCAGACCGCCGTGTGGGCCGCCGAGCAGGGCATGAACCTGATGAGCTCGACGCTCCTGGTCGAGGACACCGGCGTGCCGTTCGACGAGCTTCAGGCCGAGCAGATCCAGTGGTTTCGCGAGGCTTGGGCCGAGGCCGGCTGGGAGCGCCCGCCGCGCGTGTCGGTCAGCCGCAGCGTCCTGCCGATCGTCACCGATGAGGACCGGCGCTATTTCGGCGGTCGTTCGGGCCTGCCCGCCGAGGACCAGGTCGGCGTGTTGGAGGGGGTGCTGGCGCGGTTCGGTCGCAGCTACACCGGCGAGCCCGACGTCATCGCGCAGGAGCTGAGCACCGACGCCGCGGTCCGCGAGGCCGACACGCTGCTGCTCACCGTCCCCAACCAGCTCGGCGTGGAGTACAACGCGCAGATGCTCGAGACGATCGCACGGCACATCGCGCCCGCGATCGGATGGCAGCCCGCGCTGACCGCCTGAGGGCGCTCGCTCTCACCGCCCGCGCTGACCGCCGGAGGGCGCCCGCTCTAACCGCCCATGTTGACCGCGTACACGTTCGACGGCACTATCGTGACCACGACGCGGCCCTCGCCGGGGTTGTCGTGGACCTTGAGGTCGGCGTCGTACTTTGCGCCCACCTTGCTGGCAAACGCGTAGTCGCCGTCGGGGGCCAGCTCAGCCGTGCCGCGCACCTCGAGGTAGCGGTAGGGGTTGCCAACGTCCAGCAACATCAGGCTGCACTGCGGCCGCTTCTGCAGATTGCGCGTCTTGAGCCGAGAGTCGTTGAGCGACAGCTTGAGCTCGCCGTCGTCATGCAGAAACCAGACCTCGGTCTGCTGGGGGACGCCGTCCTTGCCGACGGTCGCCAGAGTGGCGAACTGCGCATCGAGCAGATCGCTGTGTGAATCGGGGAAAGTGGTCATGCCCGAATTGTTGCGGACTCCACCATCACGCGCTGCGGGGCCGGCGGCCAGACGGGTCAGGCCTCGGGCCGGTCGTCCTCGTCGGAGCTCTCCAGGCCCGCCGCGGCGGCGAGGCTGTTGGCGGCGTCGACGATCTCGTCGAGCTCGGCAAGCAGCGCCTGGGAGTCGGCGTCCTCGCCGGACTCGTGCTGGAAGGCCTCGAAGCGCCCGCGGATGTCGGGGAGCTCGCGCGGCGTGGGCTCCTGCTGCGGGCGTGCCCGGAGGCTGGCCTCCACCTCTTCGAGGATCTCGTCGATCCCCTGCTGGAGCGGTTGCACCCCAGGCTGGGCACTGCGCTCGCGCTCGTCCTGCACGTCGAGGCGGAGCACGTGCGCCGCCTGGACCAGTCGCCGCAGCGCCGCCAAGGCCCGCTGGCTCTGAGAGGCGTCGATCCGCCGCGTGCTCGGCTCCGACAGCGAGCGGGCGACGGTGGACTCGGCGGTCGTCCGGGCCAAGCGCGCCCGTCGTGCCAGCGAGCGCATCCGGTGGTCACCGGGCCGCCGTCCCTCGGCGGCCGCAGAGAGCACGCCGTCGACGTAGGCGCGCTCGGCGCCGACGAGATCGGACAGGGACTGCCAGGCTGACGTGTGCGCCCATGTTGGCCACAGGGCATAGGCGAGCAGGCCGATGGCGCCGCCGACGAGCGTGTCGACGAGCCGGTCGGTTGCGGTGGCGAGCGTGTCGGGGCTCACCGCGTTGAGCAGGAACACCGTGAGGGCGGTGATGAAGCCGAACCCGACGGCGAAGCTGGCTGGGAACAGCGAATATCCGGCCCAGGCGAGCGCGCCGACCAGGACGATGGTCGCGCCGCCCGCCGGGTGCAGGGTGACCGCGATGGCGCCGGCCAGTGCGACGCCCAGGCAGGTGCCCAGCGCTCGCTCGGCGCCGCGCGTGAAGGTGGCCCCGAACTCCGGGCGCAGGACCGTGGCCGCGGCGACCACCATCCAGTAGCTGCGCTGGAGCGGCAACTCGCGCGCGATGACCGCGGCCACGGGGACGATCACGGCCAGCCGCAGCGCGTGACGCCCCGCCGGGGAGTGGATGGAGACGTTGGCCCGCATCTGTTCGAGGTCGGCCCGCAGTCGCCGGAGCGGATGATTGGTGCGCGGGTACGGCCGGCGGGTGCGCAGGCCGCCGCCCTTGCCGGCGGCCGGTGACAGGGCGGCGACGGCGCGGACCTGCCCTGCCAGGGCGGCGAGCCGGCGGTCCATGTGCAGCGCTGCCGCCGCCGGATCGCCGCCCCCATAGGCCTTGACCTCCGCGTCGAGCTCGGCGCTGCGGGCCGACAAGCGATGGAACGCGTCCTCGTCGCCCTGGATGGCGACGGCGGCGGTGTCCAGGGCGGCCGCGGTGGCCGCGAGGGCGCGTCGCACCGGGCTCTCGGGTGCGCCGACCTCCTCGTGCCCGCCGGCCCGCAGCTGGCGCAGCAGCGTGTGGATGGCCATGATCTGGACCCGCAGCCGGTAGGCCTCGTTGACGAGGCTGCGGAGGGTGGTGACGGCGGCGTCTCCGAAGAGCGTCGGCGAGGCCAGGCTCGCTTCGGCCTCGTCGACCGCCTCGGCGGCGGGCAGCGTGGAGGCCTCATCGGACGCGGCGGCCAGCGACGACAGCGCGCGGTAGGCGGCCGCGGTGGCGGCGCGCTGATTGCGCAGCGGCAACGGCCAGCGGACGACGCTGAGGAACGCCACCTGGGCCAGCCCGCCGGTCAGCACGAGCGTGGCCAGCCCCAGGGCCTGATCGGCGGGCTGACTGAAGCGCCCGAACACGACGAGGGCGATGATCGACTGCGTTCCGACCACGCCGCCGCGGTTGCCCACTGAGACCAGCAGGCCGGCCATCAACCCCCACAGGCACAGCACAGCGATGTGCACCCAGGTCTCCGAGCCGGTGACAGAGCCGACGAAGGTGGAGACCGCCATGGCGACGGCGTCGGTGGTCATCAGCGCGAGCGGCGGGCGGCCACCGCTGACACGCCACGCGATGCCCACGAGCATCGCGCCGGCGCCCATGGTGACACCCCATACCGGCTTGCCGATCGCGATCCCGACGGTGAGGACCGCGACCACGGGAACCGCGGCCAGCAGCCCGGCGTCGACAGACACGACCTTGCGATCAAACCGCGCCGCCTCCCGGACCGCCCGGCTCACCGCCACCGGTGTGCGCAGTGGGCGCTTGGACTGCCGGGGGGAGGCGGTGGTCATCTCGTTACGACATTGTGCAGCTGCTCGCCGGCGCACCAGCGGGCGAGTTGCTCGCCGGCCAGCTCGGTGGCCCGGGCGTTGCCGGCGGGTGAGTCTCCGGCGATGTGCGGCGTGATCGACACCACCCCGGGAGCCCTCCACAACGGGTGGCCGTCCGGCAGCGGCTCGGGGTCGGTGACATCGAGCACCGCGCGCAGGCGGCCGGTCGTCACCTCGGCGACGAGCGCGTCGGTGTCGACCACAGGGCCGCGAGCGGCGTTGACAAGCACGGCTCCGTCGCGCATCGCGGCGAGCTCGCCGGCCCCGATGAGCCCTCGCGTCGCGTCGGTCAGCGGCGCGAGCACGACCACCGCGTCGGCGTCCTGCAGCAGGGCGGGCAGCTCGTCGATGCCGTGAAGGTCGTCACGCGCGCGCGAGGCGACGCCGATGACCTCGGTGCCGAAAGGGGCCAGGTACTGCTGCACCCGGCGCCCGATCGAGCCCATCCCGACGACCAGCACTCTCCAGGAGCTGAGGTCGACGAGGCTGCGCTTGGTCCAGGTGTGAACGCTCGCGCACTCGAGCAGCCGCGAGGTGACGCCGAGCAGCGCGGCCACAACCCACTCGGCCACCGGGGCGTCGCGGGCGCCGCGCGCGCTGCAGAGGGTCGCCTGCGGTGGCACGTATGGCTCCACCCAGTCGGTTCCAGCCGAGAGCACCTGCACGACGGCCACGCGGGTGAGCGCGGGCATGCGCTCCAGGAGGTCGGGATATACCGATCCCGGGACGAGGAAGTCGACGGTCTGCAGATCGACGCTGTCATCGGCGAGGAGGACCTCGACGCCCTCCGGCGCCCGGGCGCGGACGGCCTCCAGCGCGGGCTCGATCACGGCCGCTCGAATCCTGCGCTCCGGTGGGGAGGGTTCAGGCACCGGGCCAAGTCTGCCCGAGATGAGCGACCCTTAGCGGCGTGACCTCTGCCCGCAACGGATCGATCGACGCAGTCATCTTCGACCTCGGTGGCGTTCTGCTCGACTGGAATCCCCGCTACCTCTACCGCAAGCTGTTCGGCGACGAGGAGGCGATGGAGCGATTTCTCAGCGAGGTGTGCACCATGAAATGGCACGAGGCCAACGACCGGGGCGTGCCGTTCGAGGTCACCTGCGCTCAGCTGGCGGCCGAGCATCCTGAGCACGCCGAGCACATCTGGGCCTGGGGCACTCGCACCGAGGAGATGGTGGGCGGCCCCATCGACGGGACCGTGGCGATCCTGCGCGAGCTCACGCAGAAGGGCTCGGTGCGCCTGTTCGCGCTCACCAACATGGAGGCCCATACCTATCCCCTGAGGCGCGAGCGCTATGACTTCCTCGGTTGGTTCGAGGGCACCGTGGTGTCGTCAGCGGAGGGCGTGATCAAGCCCGATCCGCGGATCTACCACGTCCTCCTCGAGCGCTACGGGCTAAAGCCCGGGTCGACGCTCATGATCGACGACAGCCCTCGCAACATCGAGGCGGCGCGGGCGCTCGGGATGCCGACCGTCCTGTTCGAGTCACCCGAGGCGCTGCGCCGGGAGCTCGAGGACGCTGGGGTGCTGGCGTGAGCGCCGGACCTACAGCGTTCGGATGAGCCCGGCGCCCTCGACGGGCACCAGGCCCACCGCGCCGCAGTTCGGGCAGGCGGGCGGCGCCTCGGTGGACGCCATCGCGTTCGAGTGCGCCCCGCAGCCACGGCACTCGCAGCGCACGAGGCGCGCGATCATGAGCTCGGCCTCCGGGTTGATGACCGGAGCGGGCTCGCTGAGCTCAGCGGCTGTCTTGGCGAGCTGTCGGAGGGCAGCGACGTGCATATCGCCTCAGGTATCGGGCGTCGGCCGCCCGGACTTGTGCGCCGGCGCCCGTCGCGGACGAACGTCGGTGTCCGGCTGATTCAGCGCTGCGGCCAGTCGGCCCGGGACAGCTGCGCGAGGACTACGGCCAGTGACTGCGTGCCCTTCTGCCCGAGGCCCTGGCTGCGAACGCCGACGTAGAGCTGCTCGGCCAGGGCTGCTCCCGGCAGCACGACGTTCATCCGCCGCGCCTCCGCGAGGGCGATCCCCAGGTCCTTGATGAAATGGTCCACCTTGAACCCCGGCTCGAGGTCGCCCTTGAGCAGGCGCGGCCCGTAGTTGGACAGCGACCACGAGCCTGCGGCGCCCCCCGCGATCGTCTCCAGCGTCTTGTCCAGGTTGAGCCCGGCGCGATAGCCGTAGACGAGCGCCTCGCAGACGCCGATCATCCCGGCGGCGATCGCGAGCTGGTTGACCATCTTGGTGTGCTGGCCAGCCCCGGCCTCGCCCTGGAGCTCGATCGTCTTGCCGAGGGGTTCGAACACGGGTCGCGCGCGCGTGAAGGTGTCTCTGTCCCCGCCCACCATGATCACGAGCGTCCCGTTGCGGGCGCCCACGTCTCCGCCCGACACCGGGGCATCGAGGGCACCGATGTCCTGGGCCTTGGCGGTGGCATGGATCTCGACCGCCAGAGAGGGCTCGCTGGTGGTCATGTCGATCAGCAACGACCCCTCCCGCATCGACTCGAGCACCTGACCCTCCCCGAGGATCACGTCACGCACGTCGGCCGGGGTGCCGAGCATCGTGACCACCACGTCGGCATCCTTGGCGACCTGCGCCGGGGTATCGCGCCACTCAGCACCGGCTTCCAGCAGCGACTCGGCCCGGCGGCGCGTGCGGTTATAGACGGCGACGTCGTGGCCGCGGTCCACGAGGTGGCCCGCCATCGGGCCGCCCATCACGCCGGTGCCGATCCAGCCGATCCTGAGGGCCCCTGTCATCGGGGCCATCGTAGATGAAACGGCCGCGGCGACCGGCGCGTCATCGTTGAGCTCAGGTGGCGGTGGCGGTCTCCAGCGAGCGGCCCGTCGCCTGGATGCCGAGCAGCACGAGGGCTCCGGTGAGCACGCCGGTCGCGGCCATCACGATGAAGGCGCCCGAGAAGCCCCACGCGGCGTTGGCGCCGAGCACGATGAGCGGGGCCAGGGCGCCCCCGATGTGGCCCAGCCCGTCGGTGAGGGCCACGCCCGTGGCGCGGGCCGGGGTGGCGAAGTGCTCGGCGGTGTAGGTGTACAGCAGCGGCACGAGCAACCCGACAGTGGCGGAGGCGATGAAGCCGAAGACGATGATCACCGTCGGCGACACGGCCAGGCCGATCACCAGCAGCGAGATCGCCCACGCAAGCGCGAACACGGCCGCGGAGTACTTGCGCTCGAAGCGGTCGCTGAAGCGCGTGGTGGCAAACGCCCCCGCGAGGAAGCCGATCCCGGAGACGACCAGGTACGTCGTGCTGTCGGCGAGGCTGTAGCCCTTGTCGGTGAGCAGCGTGGGAGCCAGGGTCAGCCACCCGTAGTTGCCGATGTAGTAGATGAACCAGATGCCGATGAACAGTGCCAGACGCCCCGCCATCGGTGGCCGCAGCAGCGCCTTGACCGGGAAGGCCTCGGGGGACGGCTCGTCGGCGACCGGCTCGGGCGCCGGCAGCTCCTCGTGGGCGTCGAGGTTCTCGCGCGCGGTCTCCTCGGCCTTGGTGACGATCTCGGCGGCCTCCTCGGTGCGGCCCTGCGAGACCAGCCACCGCGGCGAGGCGGGCAGGCCCCGCCGCATGAACAGGATGGTGAGGCCACCCAGCGCGCCGATGCCGAACAGGATCCGCCAGCCGCCGGCGTAGTTGGGCACGAGGAAGCGAGCGACGAAGGGGACGACTGCGAAGCCAGCGTAGGCGCAGGTGGTGGCCCAGCTGGTGTAGCGGCCGCGCAGCGGCGCCGGCGAGATCTCGCTCAGGTACGTGGTCACGGCGGCGATCTCGGCGCCGATACCCAGGCCTGAGATGAAGCGGAAGACGACGAGGCTGGTGACGTTCCAGCTCGCCGCGGCGAGCGCCGTGCCGACCGAGAACATGATCACCGACACCACGAGGCTGAGTTTGCGGCCCCACTTGTCGGCCACCTGGCTGTCACCGAGCGCCCCGATGATGTAGCCGATGAGGCTGCTGGTCACCGACAGCGACACTGCGCCCGTGGAGGCGTGGAACTGGGTCGCGATCACCGGCAG
This sequence comes from uncultured Actinomycetota bacterium, assembly GCA_963850325.1. Taxonomy (GTDB): domain Bacteria; phylum Actinomycetota; class Thermoleophilia; order Solirubrobacterales; family Solirubrobacteraceae; genus Palsa-465. The sequence continues at coordinate 1,460 of CAWKLB010000023.1, read as the reverse complement.
CGCGAACGAGATCGTGACGATGTCGAAGAACGCGAAGAAGTAGCCGGCGCCGACGACCCACAGCAGCCGTTTCTCATATGGCCAGACCGGGATCCGGTCCAGACGCGCAAGGGGACTTGGCCGGCGCCGCGTGCGGGCGGCCGGCCGGTGAGCAGACACAGGCTCCATGTTCTCTCCTAATCCTCTACTGCTACAGAGCCGTACCCGCGCGGCGGGCTCCTAACCGCGTTTGGTCAGCTGAGTGTCTTGCCGGTGTGGAGCATCTCGAGGGCCTTGACCACTCGCCGCTCGCGCGTCTGGTCGCGCTTGGCCTCGGCGATCCAGCGTGCGTACTCCTTGCGGTGGGTGAAGGCCAGCCCGTCATAGATGGCCTTGGCCTCCGGGTCTGCGTCCAGCGCCTGTAGGAGAGCGGGCGGCACCTCGACGGTGCGGGGCTCGGTGTCGAGCTTGAGCTCGAGGGTGACGTTGTCGCCGGCCGCGACGCCCGCCCCGGCGCGCACCTCCTTGTTGAGGCCGACCAGGAACTCGCCGCCCATCCGCGCGACGCTCGTGCGCCACGTGTAGCCGTTGACGGTGGCGACGACCGGGAAGCGCTTGGCGCCCTCGCCCACGGCGGCCACCTGGTCGTCGTCCAGGACGAACGCGGCGGCGGGGCCGCGGGCCACCAGCTCGCCTGTGAGGCTGATCTCACCCACGGCAGGCATCGTCCCACAGACGCCCGGGCCTATCCTGCGAGCCGTGTCCGCCTCGTCACCCGTGAGCATCCTGCTCGTCTCCGGCTCAAGCCGCGAGGGCTCTACCAATGCTGCTGTGCTGCGCACAGCAGCCGCCGTCGCCGGGGACGGGGTGGAGACCGTCACCTATCCCAGTATCGGCGAGCTGCCCATCTTCAACCCCGACCAGGACCGGGAGGGCATCCCGGTGGACCCGCGCGTGGCCGAGATGCGCCGCGAGGTCAAGGCGTCCGACGCCGTGCTCTTCTGCACACCGGAATATGCGGGCGCGATGCCCGCCGCCCTGAAGAACCTTCTGGAGTGGACGATCGGCGACGCCGGCACCTACCAGAAGCCCGTCGCCTGGATCAACGCCGCGGGCGCGGCCGCACCCACCGGCGCGGCCGACGCGCACGAGTCCCTGCGCAAGGTCCTGGGCTACGCCGGCGCCGACATCGTGGAGGACGCCTGCGTCCGCATCCCCGTCGAGCGCTCGCTGGTCGGTGCCGACGGGCTGGTCACCGACGCCGCCGTCCGCGACCAGATCGCCGCGGCCGTCGGCCGGCTGGCCGAGCACGCCGTCGCTGCACGCACGGACTGAGGCGTGGCTCGGGCGCCGAGGTGCCCGGTCGCTCGCGCCTGCGGCACCTACAATCGGTTGCAGGCCCCCATGGTCTAGCGGTTAGGACGCCTGCCTTTCACGCAGGAGATCGCGGGTTCGAGTCCCGCTGGGGGTATGCGCAGTGG
>CAWKLB010000022.1:0-59607 GCA_963850325.1 uncultured Actinomycetota bacterium | reverse complement strand
CTCGGGACCAGCGCGATGGCTTGAACTGGGACCACCTGTCGCTGGTTGATGTTGTTGTGGATGGTGACGGATCTGGTTGGTTGGCGCGGTTGTCGTCGCGGAGGCGAGCCCCGAGGGGCGAGGCGGAGCGGCGATAGCCGCGTGCGCGGCCTGCGGGGCGGGGTCACGTTTTGGTGCGTGCGGCCAGGCCGTGGCGGAAGCGCCAGGACTCGGTGCCGGTGTCGATGATGTGCGCGCGGTGGGTGAGGCGGTCCACGACGGCTTTGGCCATCCGCGCGTCGGGGAACACCTTGGTCCACTCGCCGAACGGGAGGTTCGTGGTCACGATCAGCGATCCGCGTTCGTGCAGCTCGGAGAGGACCTGGAAGACGAGCTCGGCGGCGCCGTCGGGCAGGGTGAGGTAGCCCAGCTCGTCGAGGCAGACGACCTCGGTGCGGGCGTAGCGGCCGACGACTCGGGCGAGCTCCTTGCTGCTGGCGGCTTCTTGGAGCTCGTTGGCCAGAGCGGCGAGGGTGGTGAACCGGACGCGGCGTCCTTGCTGGCAGGCGCAGACCGCCAGCGCGATGCAGAGATGTGTCTTGCCGGTGCCCGAGTCGCCGATCAGGATCACTGAGTCGCGGTCATCGATCCAGGACCCCTCGGCCAGCGCGGCGATCGTGGCCTGCGGGATCTTCGGGTTGTCTGAGAACCGGAAGTCCTCGAGCCGTTTGATCTGCGGGAACCGGGCGTCGATCAGCCGGCGCTTCTCGCGCCGCTCGGCCCGTTCGGTCATCTCCGCCTCCAACAACGCGGCGAGATACGCGATCGGGGTCTGCTGCTCGCGGACAGCTTCTTCGGCCATCTGCCGAAAGCGGCGGCGGACGGTGGGGAGCTTGAGCTCGACCGCGTGCGCGTCGATCAGCGCCTCCAGCGCGGCGGTCCGGGCGTTCTTGGTGGCGGTCATCGAGCACCGCCGATCAGCTGGTCATAGCCGGCCAGGTCGGGCTCTGGTCGGTCGTGCGCGGCAAGACGCGCTTCGAGCCCGTCGAGCCTGGCAACCGGACCCGGGGCGCCGGTCCGCCGGGCCAGCACGCCGACGGCGCGGCCATCGATCGCGCCAGCCGCCAGCACGCCCCGGACGGCCAGCTCGACGGTCGCGGGCCCGTGCTCGCGGCAGAACATCAACACGTCGACCATCTGCTTGTCGGCCTCTGACTCACCCCACCGCGCCCGCAGCGCGATCCACAGCTCGTCGAACGTGCCCGGCCAGGCGCCGCGGTCGCGTTCCTGGGCCAGCGGCAGCGACCGGGCGAGCGCGCCGGGCTTTCGGGCCAGCAGCTCGAGATAGTGATCAAGCGTCGCGCGGGTGCCGTATTTGCCGTGCAACCGCTCATGGGACGCGACCTGGCGGTCGCGGTGCCACACCCGGATCTCTGTCGCGCCGATCGCCACGCTCACCCTCAGGCCGGCCAAGGCGACCGGGACCGAATACCGGTTCTGACGCACCGTGACCAGCGCCTTGGCGTCGACCCGCACCATCGTGGTCTCGGTCGCGTCAAACGGCGCCGGCAACGCACGCAGCAGCGGCCGCTCCGTCGGCGAGTTGCTCCGCGATCGTGCCCGGCCGCCCCGCGATCCGCCGACCGAGATCCTGCTCGCATGCGTCGACGAGCAGCTGGTTGAGCTCGCTCGATCGACCCGACCGCTCGGGACCGGGACGAGGTGGTTGCGACGAAACCGGCCGACCTCGCCCTCCACACCGCCCTTCTCGTGCGCGCCCTCGATCCCCGGCGTGGTGAAGATCGAGTCAAACAGGTAATGCGAGCGCATCGCGACGAACCGGTCGGTCTCCACGCGCCGGCGGCCGCGCAGCACCTTCTTGACCGCCGAGCCGAAGTTGTCATAGCGGACCTCGCCAAACACGCCACCGAACCAATCGAACGCGAGCGCATGCCCTTCCAGGAACGCCTGCTGGGTCTCAACCGGCGAGGCCATCGAGAACGCCGCCCCCGAGAAACACGACCGCATGTGAAACAAGTGCACCTTCGTCCGAGCGCCCGCGAGATCAACGTCGGCCTCGCCCCAGTCAACCTCCGCCGTCCGCGCGGGCGCGTGGACCTGCGGCACGAACACCTGACCAACCGTCAACCCCAGCTCGCGCCGACGCTTGTGCACATGCTGGCGCACCGTCACCTCCGCGACCTCGGCACCGTGCTCATCGACCAGCCGCCGCCAGATCCGCTTCGCGGTATGCCGCTGCTTGCGCGGCGCCACCAGATCAGCGATCAGCCACTCATCGATCAGCTCGCGATACTCACCCAACTTCGGCGCCGGCCGGCTCTCCGGCCGCTTGCGCGGCGGCGGGACCGGCGACGCCAACGCCTGACGGACCGTCCCGCGCCCGCACCCGATACCGCGCCGCCAGCGCCCGCTCCGACAACTCCTCACGATCCCTGTCCCGCCTGATCTGCTCAAACAACTCCACTCTGGACCCCACTTTCCGGCCGCCTCCGATCCACGCTCGATGAGCGCCAGATCCTCAGCCGCCAGCCGGACAAGGTGGTCCCCAATCAGACCATCGCACTGGTACCGAATCAGAGCATCGTTCTCACCAAACAGTAGAAGAGCCCGTAGACCGGGCCTCTAGCCCGCCAGCCCCGGCTGGCGACGGCTGCGCAATCGGGGGCGCCCGGATTTGAACCGGACGCGGCGGGGTGCGCTCAGCGGCATCCCCGATTTCACGGACTATGAGGTGCGGCTGAGTTACCTCAGATTCGCTCGAGGTAGAACCCGGAATAGAACCCTCACGCTCCGACACACTATGCACCGCCGGGCAGCCGCCGTCACTGAGGCATCACCGATAGGCTCGATTCGTGCCTTCGGAGGATCAACCGCTGCGTCGTGGCTGGGATGCGGTGCTCGAATCGCTGCGCCCCGCACTTGAGCCAGTGACCCCGAGGAGCCGGTTCGGCGCGCTCGGGAGGGCCGGTCGCCGGCTGGTGTTCCGCTCGATGCGACCAGAGTGGTCCTCGCTGATCCCGGACGAGCTGAACCCGCATGACGTGGTCGATGTCCAGACCGACGTTGGACACCTGTACCTACATCGCGATGACACGGTAATGACGCCGTTTATCTCGGAACGGGGTGTATGGGAGCCGGAAGAGGCCGCATTTCTTCGCGCCTCGTTACGGCCTGGGTACACGTTTCTCGACGTCGGAGCCAACGTCGGCTACATGAGCGTGCTCGGGGGCCGGAGCGTCGGAGCTACTGGCTGCGTCATTGCGGTCGAGCCTGACGCGGCCAACGTCCGTCTCCTTCGAGCGAATCTCTGGCGCAACGGAACCCCGGCGAGCGTCCTACCGTTGGCGGCCTATTCGCGCCGGGGATTCGCCGGGTTTGTTCGCAGTGACGTCAACCGCGGTGATCACCAACTTCACGAGGACTCGGATGCCCCTCTCGTGCCTTGTTCGAGGCTCGATGACCTTCTCGGGCCGATCCACATCGATGTCGCAAAGATCGATACCCAAGGGGTCGACCATGAAGTGCTAGAGGGCATGACCGGTCTCCTTCGCGCAAACCCGGACATGGTGGTGCTCAGCGAGTTCTGGCTCGCCGGTCTGGCCGAGCGCGGGATCGATCCGATCGGCGTGCTCGATCGCTACGACGAGCTTGGCTTTGTCGTGGGACTTCTCACCCCAGATGGTGGCGTCCGTTCAGCGGCTCCACGGGACGTCGTCGAGGCCTGCCAGGCTTGGGAAGGGCTCTACGTCAACATTGTGCTGTCAGCCAAGGGGCGCTGATCCCGTTTCGCACGTGCTGGCCGCGTGTAGGTCGCAGTCTTCGAGGCTTCCGCAGCGAGGGATTCGTCAATCGGGGCGCCCGGATTTGAACCGGGGACCTCACCGACCCGAATAACGCGCGCATCCAGTCCGCCCCCAGGCGATTGCCCTGCAAATACCACACTTTGCCGGTCACGCCCGATCCCCCGCGGAACCTCGATATAGCGGGCGATTCCGGGCGATTGGGCACACAAATCGTGTTTGTGCCCAATCGCTCGCGCCTGTCATTGGAGCCAGTGGATGAAGCTGTCGTACGGCGGCCCGCCCGAGATCAGTCCCTCCAGCGACTTCACGAGCGGTCCGATCGACCCGGGTCCCTGAGGAAACCGCCGCGGGTTGAGAATGACGATCCCGTTGTGGCTGCGGTCCCGTCCCCGGTAACGGCGATCGAGCTCGAGGAAGTCGTCGCGGTTGTACGTCACGACGGCTCGCTCCGTCTCCTGCGCGTACTCGAACAGCTCCTCGTCGGTGAGCCCTCGGTGTTCTCGAAGCTCGCTGACCGCCTCGACATCGCGCCCGCGTACCCGAAGCTGCTCCGCCACGACCGCGGAGATCATCTCGTCAACCAACAGCTTCATCGAGTGAGGCTCTGCTCACTCCAGCGCCGCTCGGCGGCGTCGGCCTCCTCCACGTTCACACGGATCCGCTCATCGATCTCGTCCGGGTACTTGCTGTAGTAGCCGACCGCATCTCGGATCTGGCGAATTGTCAGACCCGACCACTCGGCGGTCGCCTGAACCGCCTCGTCTCCGCCGAGCCCGGTCGACCGCAAGGCGCTCATCACCTCCCACACGTCGGGACCTGCGGCGAGGCCGGCGCGCCGGCCGGTCGGTCCATCCCTGAATACGATGCCCGGGTGGTCCTCCATCCGCATCCCCTCATCGATGTAGCGCTCCGCGAGCCGAGACTTGTTCAAGCCCGCACGCGCACCGCGACGCTCGAGGCGATCAACGACGCCCGCGTCCAAGCGAGCTGAAAACTGCCGTGCCGACATGAAACGCAATGTAACGCACTGTCTGACAATGGTCCAGCCGCGCGCCGTGACGGTCGTCCCCGCTTCCCGCGCTAGGCAGGGCCGCCGGTCGGCGGATAGCGATGCACGTGTTGCTACCGAAGCAGGTGTCCGTAAGCCGATCCCATTACGCGGCACTGCCCGGGTCAGCATCGAACGCTGCGGCAATGAGGTCAGTCAGCGGCCCGTCGCTGCCGCTGGGGAACGCGAGTCGACCGGTCGGGGCGGTCACGGCGAGCGTGGTGCCCGTGTCGGGGTAGCTGACGATGTCGGGGAAGTTCAGCTCGGATATGAAGAGAAGCCGGCACGACTCCGACGACGCGTTGCGCAGCCGGTGTGCGCCCTCAGGACCGCGCGGGAACGAGACGACCTCGCCTGGCTCTAACTCACGCAGCCCGTCGGGCGTACGCAGCTCCGGCGTGCCGCTGAGCACGATCAGCAGCTCCTCGTTGGCGTGATGAAGGTGGTAGGGGCTGCTGAGGGTGCCTGGCGCGAGCTCGACGATACTCGCGCCGATGCGCTGCGAGCCTGCGGCCGCGGCCAGCCTGGCGACGCGGTTGCCGCCTCTCTCCCCGTCCCACTCGGGTTGGAACGCGTTGCTCATGCGCTAGCACCATAACGCCCGTCAGCACGCGGCCAGGCCCGGGCCGACGGACACCTCCCAGGCGGCGAACGCGATACGCGCGCTACAGCAAGAGCAAGTCTTCAGAGCGGCCCGGGTGCGCACCTGCTGCTCGCCAATCTCAGGTCTCGCTGCTGATCCAAGTCCCGCTCGTGCCTAGACGGCTAACGTCGTCGCCGCGCTCGAATTCGCTGGCGCGATTGGGCACAGATTGGGCACAGAGCAAGCCGCCGCTCCGGAGCGCGCTCCCGCGAATCCGTCCATTACCAGGGACTATCTCCCAGACCGCTCGTCCGCGACCCGAACACCTCACCGAACCCGGCGGTGCGGCCCAGAGATCTTCCGGATCTGTCTGCTTTGCAGGTCTTTCCTCGCCGGCCTACCCGAACGAGGTAGCGCAGGTTCTATTTCTGCGGTGCCCGGTACGCCATAAATCAGTACCAGAAAAGTGGCCGATTTGCAGGGAAATCGGGGCGCCCGGATTTGAACCGGGGACCTCACGGGGCGCCCGGATTTGAACCGGGGACCTCACCGACCCGAACGGTGCGCGCTACCAGGCTGCGCCACGCCCCGAAGACCTCTCCAGTATCACACAGGCACCGCCCGCACGTGGCTGCGGTCCGCGGGGATGAGCCTCGCGCTGATCTGACGAGGCGTCAGGAAACTACTTGCCCAGGAGGCCGCCCGCCTGCTGGAGCCCGGAGGTCAGCGGCTGGGTCACGCCGTTGACCGCTCCCGAGGCGCCGGACGTCGCCGCGGGCGGAGTGGACCCCGAGGAGCCCGACGAGCCTGAGGAGCTCGGGGGCGTTGTGTTGGAGGTGCCCGTGAGGCCGCTGGCGACCTTCTGCACCGTTCCGGTCGCTGCGTCGGTCGCGCCGTTGACGAGCTTGGACCCTGTGTTGGCCACGCCGTTGCCCACGCTGCTGACGACCTTGTTGACGGTCCCGACGGCCTGAGTGGGATCGACGGCGCCACCGGTGGCCGTGCTCACGGTGTTGCCCACGCTGCTGGTCACGTTGCCGACTGTCTTCGTGACGGTGCTGACGGTCTTGTTCACGCCGCCGGTCACGTTGTGGACGGTCTTGTTCACCCCGTTGGTGACGCCGCTGGCCACGCCGTCGACCGTCTTGCCGGCGCCGGTGACGGTCTTGCCGAGCCCGTCGACCGTCTTCGTGACGCCGTTGACGACCTTCGTCGCCGCGCCCGAGGCTGACGGGCTCGATCCCGCCGTCCCCTGCTTGGGGGCCGACGTGGCCGATCCGGAGCCGCCGCCCGGCGTCCCCGAGCCGGGCGTGGAGCCGCGGTGGCGTTGGCCGGTGCCGGTGGGCCGTGCGGACGAGGTCTGCGATCCGATGAAGCTTGGGGCGCTGGTGAGCGCGGCGGTCCGATGGGCCGCCGCCGCGGCGGCCGCGGCGGACGAAGACCCACCGGAGCTCCCCGAGGCTGAGGACGCCTGCTGCGTGGAGCGCGTGACCGCGGCATGGTGGCTGTGACCACCGGAGGAGAGCCCGTGGACCGCGAGCCCGCCACCGGCTCCGGCGATGATCACCGCGACGGTGGCCGCCGCTTGGCCGAGCGTGAGGGCCGAGCCGGCGGACGGCACGAGTCCCGCCGAGCCGGTCCCGGCGAAATGGTGTGAGCCGCCGGTGGAGGCCGCCTTGGCGCCCTTGGAGCCCCAGGGCAGGCGCCACAGCGGGAACGGAAGCAGCGCTGCGATCTTCGCGGCGATGCTGCGCGGCTTGAGCAGGGTCTCGTCCACGCCTGCCATCAGCGCGGCGTGGCGGCAGGGCTGGCAATGGGCGAGGTGACGTGCGAAGCGGCGGCGGTCACGGAGCCCGAGCGCGCTCACCGCACGCAGGCGTCCGGCGTCGATCGCGGTCTGGATCTGCTCGCAGCGCTGGCCGCTGGCCAGCTCCTGGTACTCCTCGCTGAGCTTGCGGCGGGCGCGGAACAGGCTGCTCTCGACCATCTGGCGAGTCATGTCGAGGCGCTCGCCGATCTCGTCGTAGGACATGCCCTCGAACTCGCGCATGACGAGAAGCTGGTGATGGGTGGCGGAGAGGCCGCCGAAGGCGCCGCGGAGATCGTGTAGCCGCTGCTTGCTCTCAACCGCGGCCACCGGGGTGGGGACGGCTGAGACCGGCGACTTCTGCCGGTCGACGACGAACTCGCCGTCGGACTCCAGCGGCACCTCGCGCGCGCGGCTGCCCCGGCGGAACTCGTCGATGCAGGCGTTCTTGGCGATCTCGTAGATCCACGGCTTGAAGGCGATGGTCTGGTCCGAGCTGCGCAACCGGCGCAGCGCCGACATGAACACCTCCTGGGCGATGTCCTCGGCACGACCGTGGTCGTGGACCTTGCTCAGGATGAACGAGAAGATGCGCTCGCGATAGCGGGCGTACAGCTCTTCGAAGGCGCGGTCGTTTCCGCCGCGGATCGACGCAACGAGCTCATGCTCGCTGTCTGCGGGGAGCCTGGAGGTCTTGCTCATCGTGAGCAGCATGGGCGGCCCTTGCTCGCTATTTGGGACGGGATAGGAACCCACCGTCGAAGCTTGACTGAACTGCCGCGTTCATTCAAGCGCCTCCCGGGTGGCTATATACCTATGGTGCCCCAAAGTAAAACTTCATAAACCACCGCAATTGCGGGGGAAATCCTCGGAGCATGCGAGCGTATTTTCGTCCAGGGGCATTGTCAGCGTCCGGATGACGCTGCATACTTGTGGTCATGTAGTGAACGGCAAAAGGAGAGAAGACCGATGGCCAATCACCTGACGCCCACCGAGTTGGCGCGTGAAGCCGGGTTGGACCGGCGCGATGTCATCGCCAAATGTTGCGAGTTGGGCGTCCCGATCTTCAACGGTCGGATCGACAAGACTCTTTTCCTCTCTAGCTTGCGTGAGATGACCGTCTCCACGCAATCGCCGGTACAAGCCGCTAGCGCGTAGCTCTCTTCTCATCCGCACGACGGCCCGGAGGCATGGGAGTCGCCGGGCCTGACGTCGTGCCCGCCTGCTCGGCCCGCGGTGTGCCAGCCCGCCTACTGGGCCGATTGCCGCAGGAGCGTCGAGGTCGTCTGCTCCAGGATCTTCCGCCAGGCGCGCGTGGACTCGCGCTCGGCCTCGAAATGCTTGACCACCTTACGCACCCGGGTGGCTGAGATCTCTATGCCGTGCCGGGCACAGATCCGCTTGAAGCGCGTGTAGTCGTTGGCGAGCTTCAGCGTCACCGACTGGAAACCGTGGCGCGCGATATCGACCCGCGACGTGTAGTTCATGATGCTCGTCTGGAACATCAGCTCGTCGCTGGTGTCGGGCTCGATGAGGATGATGTCGACGCCGGGGTAGCGGTCCTCCCACCGGCGCGCCAGCTCGTGCAGCCGCTGGTGGGCCAGCAGCTTGAATGCCTGGTAGCCGATGTGGGGAAAGCCCATGTCCGACACGCGGCGCGGCCGCGACCCCTTGATCGTCGGGACGCGGGTCTCGAAGTCGTTGGCATAGGGCACCAGCGGGTTGACGACGACGATGAACTTCGCCCCGGCCTCGACCGCGATGTCGAGGTTGGTGGTGGAGATGATCCCCCCGTCGACGTACTCCCGGTCCCCGATCTTGACCGGCCGGTAGACCATCGGCAGGGCGCTCGAGGCGCTGACGGCCAGAGAGATCGGTACGTCGTCCCACCCCTCTGACCCGAACACCACCCGCTCGCACGTGTCCAGATCGGTGGCGGCCAGATAGAGCTCGCAGGCTAACTGGCGAAAGTCGTTGGTCCGATCCGGGTCAGACAGGATCCGCCGCACGTAGCGCTCGATCCCCTCGCCCGAGTACAGGCCGGTGGGGAGTGCCTCCGCCAACGCCAGCACGATGTCGACGGCAGACACCTGACGCAGGTCACGGCCAAGGGTGCGCAGGAGGTTGGCCAGGCGCAGCGGGAACATGATGCCCCTGGTCATGAACTCCCGGTAATTGGGCCTGAGCAGTGAGCTGACCCGGGCATCGGGAAACGGCGTCGGCACCTGCTGGCCGATGACCCGCATCATCTCCTCTGGCGTCACCCCGTTGGCGACGGCGGCGGCCACGAACGAGCCTGCGCTCGTTCCGACGTAGACGTCGAACTGGTTGACCGTCTTGTTGACCGAGAGCAGATCGAGCGCTCGGAGCGCCCCGATCTCATAGACGCCGCCGGTGAAGCCGCCCCCGCCGAGGACCAGCGCGGTCTTGGACCGTTGGCGGTGTGCGGGCTTGCCCACTCGGGGGGCCCCGGCTGCGCGATCCGTCGCGTCCAGCTTGACGACCTTGCCCATGCGCCGCCGGATTCTAGTGCACGGGTCCGGACGGTCCGGGTCGCACGTGGGGCCAGACGGCCACGGAACGCCGGGCCCAGGGCGCCGGACACCGAAGCTTTGCGCCGCCCGATGGGTTACACATGTGCAATGCGGCCCCTCCTCCCCTTGTTCGCCGCGGCCCTGGCCATCGGGCTGGGCGCCGCGTCGATCGCCTCCGGTGCGGGGCCTGGCGGGGGCGGCGGCGCGGGCCTCGGCGGCACCGGCACGACCACCAGCACCGGCACGACCACCAGCACCGGCACGACCACCAGCACCGGCACGACGACGGGCACGAGCACGACACCCAGCCCGCCGACCGCCGCGACAAAGGCCAGCCGGTCGTTGGACGGCAGCCTCAACCTCGGGATTCGCAAGGCCGGCCGGTTCAGCGGCGCCTATGTCGTCGACCTCACCGCCAACCGGACCCTGTACTCCAAGAACGCCACCACGAACCGGCTGCCGGCGTCCGTGGAGAAGCTCTACACCACCACCACGGCCCTGAAGCGGTTCGGCCCCAGCGCCACGCTGACCACCTCTGTGCTCGGCAGCGGCAGCCAATCAGGGGGCACCTTCAACGGCACGCTCTATCTCCGCGGCGGTGGAGACCCGACGTTCGGCTCATCGTCGTTTGACTCCGCGAGCTACGGAACGGGCGCGACCATCCAACAGCTCGTCTCGACGCTGCAGACCGCGACCGGGATCACCGCGCTCAACGGCAACGTGGTGGCCGACGAGACGATGTTCGACTCAGACCGCGGGACCCCCGCCACGGGCAACCAGCCCTCGATCGACACCGAGGGCGAGCTCAGCGCCCTGGCCTTCAACCGCGGATGGGCCAATTCCACCGGAACGGCCTACTTCAAGCATCCCGCCGTGCGGGCGGGCCAGCAGCTCGTCGCCGCGCTCAAGGCGGCCGGGATCCGGGTGCCGCGTCATGTCAAGGTCACCGCCGGCAGCACCCCGGGCGACGCCACCACCCTGGCGAGCGTCCAGTCGCCGCCCATGGCCACGCTCGTCTCACTCACCAACACCCCGTCGGACAACTTCTTCGCGGAGATGCTCGTCAAGGATCTGGGGGCCCGCTTCGGGTCCGGGGGGACCACCGCGGCCGGCGCTGCCGTCGTCCGAGCCCAGATGGCCCAGAGCTTCGCCATCCAACCGCGTCTCGACGACGGGTCCGGCCTCTCGCGCTCGGATCTGACGACCCCCCTGCAGGTCGTCACGCTCCTGCGCGGCATGGCCTCCAACAGCCAGTTCACCGCCTCGCTGGCCGTCGCCGGGGAGACGGGCACGCTCCAGGACGAGATGCGCGGGACCTACGCCCAGGGCCGGTGCCGCGGCAAGACCGGGACGCTGCACGACGTCTCCAACGTCGTGGGCTACTGCCGGGCCAAGGACGGGCACATGCTCGCCTACGCCCTGATGATGAACGGCATCGTGCCCGACTACGCCCACCCCATCCAGGACCGGATGCAGGTGGCGCTGGCCAAGTACAGCGGCTAGCCCGATATCCCGGCAAACCGGGATCATCGACGGTCGTTTGTCGGGTTATCCGCCTGTGGCACGGACAATCCACCAAACCCGATCGCGTCTGACAGCTTTGCCGGGTTTTCCAGGTCGCGTCGGATGCGGTCCCCCGGACCGTCTTCCATAGCCAGTCTTTGACGTCCGCCCAAGCGCCCCGCGCCGCGCCCAAGCGCCCCCGCGCCCAAGCGCCCCCGCGCCGGGCGCCCACACCGGCCTCAACCGCCCAGCAGCTCCAGCAGGCCGGGCTCGTCAAGCACCGCCACGCCCAGCTTCTCGGCCTGGGCGAGCTTGGAGCCCGCGCTCTCCCCCGCCACCACCCAGTCGGTCTTGCGCGACACCGACCCGGTGACCCGCCCGCCTGCGGCCAGGATCCGCTCGGTCGCCTGCTCGCGGGTGAGCTCGGGGAGGGTCCCGGTGAGGACGAGGGTCTTGCCGGCCAAGGGCCCCTCCCCGGGCGGCGGCCCCTCCTGCTCGAACTGCAGGCCGCGCTCGCGCAGGTCGGCGATCAGCTTCTCCATGATCGGGTCGTGAAGCTGCTCGTGGATGGTGGCCGCCATCTTCGGCCCCACGCCGGGGGTCGCCTCGATCGCCTCCGGGTCGGCGGCGAGCAGCGCGTCGATCGAGCGGAACTGGGCGGCGAGGTTGCGCCCGGTCACCCCACCCACCTCCTCGATCCCCAGCGCGACGAGCACCCGGCCGAACGGCATCTCCTTGGACCGGGCGATCGCCGATACGAGCTTCTCGGCCGACACCTGCCCGAACCCGGGCTGCTCGGCGATCTGCTCCGCGGTCAGGTCATAGAAGTCCGCGGCGGTCCGGACCCAGCCGAGCTCCATGAACAGCGACACCTGCTTCTCCCCCAGGCCGTCGATGTCCAGGACGGTCTCGAAGAACGTGAGCAGTTGCCAGCGGCGTCCCGCGCAGTCTCGGTTGGGGCAGCGGGTGAAGACCGAGTCCTCGGGCTTGACCGTCGGGGTGTCACAGACCGGGCAGCGTTCGGGCGGCACGGGGGGCGCCGGGCGGTCCTTGTGCTCGGCGACGTGGGGCGCGGGCGAGAGCACCTGCGGGATGACGTCGCCCGCGCGCAGCACGATCACGTCCTCGCCGGGACGGAGGTCCTTGCGCGCGATGTCCTCCTCGTTGTGCAACGTGGCCTGCTTGATCGTCACTCCGGAGACGTGGACGGGCTCGACGACCGCGTAAGGGTGCAGATCGCCGAACTTGCCGGGGTTCCACCTGATCTCGAGCAGCCGGGTGACCGCGGTGGTCGGCGGGAACTTCCAGGCGATCGCCCACCGGGGGTCGCGGCCGACGACGCCCAGCCGCCGCTGGAGCGCGAACTGGTTGACCTTGACCACGACGCCGTCGATCTCGAACTCCAGCGAGCCGCGCCGGCGCTCCCACGACTCGCACTGCGCGACCAGCTCCTGCTCGTCGGTCAGCTTGCGCACGTCGGGGTTGACCGGGAAGCGGTGCGCCCGCAGCCACTCCAGCGCATCCCAGTGGGCCTCGAACGACAGGCCCTCGGTGACGCCGATGGCGTAGCACCACAGCGATAGGGGCCGATCGGCGGCCAGCTTGGGGTCGAGCTGGCGGATCGTCCCCGCCGCAGAGTTGCGCGGGTTCATGAAGGTCGAGAGCCCCGCCTCGGCCCGCCGCTCGTTGAGCGCCGCGAAGTCGGGCAGCGACATGTAGACCTCGCCGCGGACCTCGAGCAGCGCCGGCGGGGGCTCGCCATCCATCTCCAGGCGCAGCGGGATCGACCCGATCGTGCGCAGGTTGTGGGTGACGTCCTCCCCTACCTCGCCGTTGCCCCGGGTGGCGCCCCGCTCGAAGACGCCGTCGCGATAGATGAGGGAGATCGCGAGGCCGTCGATCTTCGGCTCGGCGACGAACTCGAACTCAGGATCCTCGATGCCCTCGCGGGCCAGGTGGTTGCGCATCCGCTGGATCCACGCCTGGAGCTCCTCGGCCGACCGGGCGTTGGCCAGCGAGAGCATGGGCTCGGGATGGCGGACCTTGACCAGATCGGACACCGGCTCGCCCCCCACCCGCTGGGTGGGCGAGTCGGCCGTGAGCAGCTCGGGATGGTCGGCCTCGATCCGGCGCAGCTCGTCGAGCAGGGCGTCGTAGGCGTCGTCGCCGATCTCGGGATCGTCGAGGACGTAGTAGCGGTGGCCGTGGTACTCGAGCAGCTTGCGCAGCTCCTGCGCGCGGGACGCGGCCCCGTCCCCCCCGCGCCCGCGGCGGCTTTCGCCGCCGGTGTCATCGCTCGCCCACCTCGCCGCCCACCTCGTCGGCCACCTCGCCGCCCACCTCGTCGGCCACCTCGCCGCCCACCTCGTCGGCCGCCGGGGCGATGAGGCGCGCCAGGTCGTACCGCTGCAGCGCATCGAGCCCGTCACGGTCGGTGAGGTCGAAGTGGATGGGCGTCACGGCGATCTGGCCCGCGGCGACGGCGGCGAGGTCGGTGCCCGTCTCGTCGCGCAGGTAGGTCGCGTCGCCGTAGATGCGGTACAGCCGGCGGCCCTGTGGGTGGCTGGGATCCTCCTCGACGAGCGACAGCTCATCGCGGTAGACCCGCTTGCCCAGCCGCGCCACCGACACGCCCGAGGGCGAGGCGCCGGGGACGTTGATGTTGAGCAGCGTGCCCTCGGGCAGGGGCACGTTCTGGAGCTCGGCGACGAGGCGGGCGGTGAAGCTGGCCGCCACGCTGAAGTCGAATCGCGACCCCATGCGGAAGTCCAGCTCGCGGCTCGTGGACTGCTGGGAGACCGCGATTCCCGGCAGCCCCAGCACGATCGCCTCCAGGGCGGCGGCCACCGTGCCCGAGTACGTGATGTCGTCGCCCAGGTTGGAGCCGTGGTTGATCCCCGCGACCACCAGCTCGGCCTCGAAGCCCTCCACCAGGCCCAGGTGGGCCAGGCGCACGCAGTCGACCGGCGTGCCGTCGGTGGCATAGCCGACGGTCCCGTCCTCGAAGTCGACCTCCTGGACCCACACGGGGCGCCGCGTGGTGATGGAGCGGGCCATCGCGGAGCGGTTGCCGTCGGGGGCGATCACCGCCAGCTGCACCGAAGGGATGGCGATCAGGGCGCGGCGCAGCGCCTGGAGGCCGTCGGCCTCGATGCCATCGTCATTGGTGAGAAGTACGCGCACGCCCCGTCAATGCTATGGCGCGCGGAGGCCGGAACGCGGCGCGCGCGTCGGCCGGAAGACTGCAGGCGCTGGGCCGCGGCCCGAGCGGTGAAAAACCCACATCACCCCTCGGGCCGCGGTCGCCCCCAAGAACGCCTGCGCCCCTCGATGTGTTGGGATAGTAAGGTTTAGGAAGGAAAAGCGATATCGAACATCCGTCCAATTGGGGATTAGTCTGGGCCTGGACGGGAAGGTGATGCGGCTCGCGCCGCGAAAGCACGCCGGGCCCCTCACAGCAGCCGTTCTCCACCGTAGCCGGGGCCCAGGAAGCGCAGTCCGTGCGGGGGCGCCGTGGTCCCGGCATCGGCGCGCGCGCGCCCGCGCAGAAGCTCTCCGAACGCCGGCAGCGAGCGCCGGCCGCCCCCCACCTCGAGCATGGTCCCCACCAGCACCCTGACCATGCTGCGCATGAAGGCGTCGGCCTCGATCCGGAACTCCAGAACACACGGCTCCGTCTCACCCCATGACGCGCCGAAGACGATGCGCTCGAAGCGCACGTGGTCAGTCTCGCTCGGAGTGAAGGCGGTGAAGTCGTGCCGGCCGGCCAACAGCTCGGCACACGCTCGTAACGCGCCGGCGTCGAGCGGGTGGGGCCAGTGCAGCGCCCGCCGGCGCTCGAAGGCGCTGCGCGAGCGCCGCGTGAGCACCCGGTAGGCGTAGGCGCGGCTGGTGGCGTCGCGCCGCGCGTCGAAGCCCGGGGCCGCGGCCACGCAGTCGATGACCGCGACGTCGTAGGGCAGCAGCGCGTTGACCGACTCAGCCCGGGCCGGCTGCCCCCGCGTAGCTGGCGACCTGGCCGACGGCATGGACGCCGGCGTCGGTGCGCCCGGCCACGGTCAACGGCACGCTGTCACGCCGCAGCACCACGCACAGGGCGCGCTCCAGCTCTCCCTGGACGGTGCGCAGGCCGGGCTGGCGCGCCCAGCCTGAGAACTCGGTCCCGTCGTATTCGATGAGCAGGCGGGAAACGGACCCCACCAGGCCCCGCGACCCCGCACGCCCGGGCCGGACCGCCCCGGTGCCCACCGCTTGAGACCCCGGCTAGACCAGCTCGAGCAGGACCATCTCGGTCGAGTCCGACCGCCGCGGGCCCAGCTTGAGGATCCGCGTGTAGCCGCCCGGCCGCTCGGTGTAGCGCGGGGCGATCTCCTCAAACAGCTTGTAGACGGTGAACTTGTCCTGACCGAGTGCCGACAGCGCCTGGCGCCGAGCGTGCAGATCGCCGCGCTTGGCGAGGGTGATCAGCTTCTCCACCTCGGGCTTGACCGCCTTGGCCTTGGCCTCGGTGGTCTGGATGCGCTCGTGCTCGATCACCTCTTTGGAGAGGTTCATGAGCAGGGACTTGCGGTGTGACGCGCTGCGGCTGAGCTGGTATCGCTGACGCTGGTGTCTCATGGCGTGCGGACGATGTTAGTCGTTGCGAAGCGCCAGACCGCGCGCGTGCAAGGTCTCGATCACCTCGTCGATCGACTTCTTGCCGAAGTTGGGGATGGCGTTGAGCTCCCCCTCGGTCTTGGAGACGAGATCGCCGACGGTCTGGATGCCGGCGCGCTTGAGGCAGTTGTACGAGCGCACGCCCAGCTCGAGCTCCTCGATGAGGATGTCGTCCATGGCGTTGGGCGGACGCGAGGCCGCCCCCACCTGGCCGCCGCCGACCAGTCCGGGATCGAGCGCGCCGGGGGCGTTGACGTCACGCAGCTCCACCACGCGATCGGCGTCGGTGAAGATCGCCAGCTGGGAGATGAGGATCTCCGCCGCCTCGCGCAGAGCGGCGTGCGGGTCGATCGAGCCGTCGGTCTCGATGTCGAGCGTGAGCTTGTCGAAGTCGGTCTTCTGGCCGACGCGGGCCTGCTCGACGTTGTAGGCGACGCGGCGCACCGGTGAGAAGATGGAGTCGATCGGGATCACGCCGATGGGCTGATCGGGCGACTTGTTCTCCTCCGCCGGGCGGTAGCCACGTCCGCGGCCGATGGTGAGGTAGACCTCGAGCTTGGTCTTCTTCTCCAGCGTCGCGATGTGGGCGTCCGGGTTGAGGATCTCAACGCCGGAGGGAAGGTCGATGTCCTTGGCGGTGATCTCACCGGGACCGGTGACGACCAGCGGGGCCTCGATCTCGGTGGCGTCGGAGTGCATCCGGCAAACGATGCCCTTGAGGTTCAGGACGATGTCGGTGACGTCCTCCTTGACGCCGCGAATCGTGGAGAACTCGTGCGCCACGCCCTCGATCCGGACGCTGGTGACCGCCGCGCCGGCGAGCGACGAGAGCAGCACGCGTCGCAGCGAATTGCCAAATGTGTAGCCGAAACCCCGGTCCAGAGGCTCAATCGTGAATGAGCCGCGGGTGTCATCGACCGACTCGCTGGAGATTCGGGGCACTTGGAAATCAAGCATCACAGTCCTAACTTCGTGGGTTCTGACCGCCTGGACGGCGGCGTTCAGCGCCGACCCGTGCCCTCCGGCCCGCGGCGGCGTTCAAAAGTTCGTCTACTTCGAGTACAGCTCGACGATGAGCTGCTCAGCCACCGGCGCCGCGATTTCGCGCCGCTCCGGCTTGCGCAGGACCTTGGCCGTCAGCGCATCGTGGTCTGCCTGCAGCCACGCCGGAACCTGCCCGGTCAGCTCTGTCGCATCGCGGATGACCTGGCCCGCCGTCGACTTCTGGTGGATCGCGATCACATCGTTGTCGCGCAGCTGGTAGCTCGGGATGTTGACCCGGCGACCGTTCACGGTCCAGTGGCCGTGGAGGATCAGCTGCCGCGCCTGCCGGCGCGATGCCGCAAAGCCGAGCCGGACCAGGACGTTGTCAAACCGGCACTCCAGCATGCGGAGGAGGTTCTCGCCGGTGACGCCCGTCTGGCGGCTGGCCTTGTCGTAATAGATCGCAAACTGCTTCTCCAGCACGCCGTAGTAGCGCTTGGCCTTCTGCTTCTCGCGCAGCTGGACGCGATACTCGCTCTGCTTCTGACGACCGCGGCCGTGCTCACCGGGCGGATAGGAGCGTCGCTCGACGCCGCACTTGTCGGTGAGGCAGCGCTCGCCCTTGAGGAAGAGCTTCTGCCCCTCCCGGCGGCACTGCTTGCACTGTGGACCTGTGTCTCGAGCCATGTCAGACGCGCCTGCGCTTTCGGGGTCGGCAGCCGTTGTGCGCCTGCGGGGTGACGTCCTTGACGCCGGTCACCTCGAGGCCAGCGGCCTGCAACGATCGAATCGCCGTCTCGCGCCCGGAGCCGGGACCCTTGACGAAGACCTCGACCTTCTGGAGGCCGTGCTCGATCCCCTTGCGGGCGGCGGCGTCGGCGGTCACCTGCGCCGCGAACGGGGTCGACTTGCGGCTGCCCTTGAACCCGGCACCGCCGGCGGACTCCCACGCGATGACGTTCCCTTCGCGGTCGGTGAGCGAGACGATCGTGTTGTTGAACGAAGTCTTGATGTGCGCCTGCCCAACCGGGATGTTCTTGCGCACGCGGCGACGGCCGCGCTGAGGTCTCCGGGGGGCTGGGCTCACTTCTTACCGGCTTTCTTCTTGCCGGCGACCTGCATGCGCTTGGGGCCCTTGCGGGTGCGGGCGTTGGTCTTGGTGTTCTGGCCGCGCACGGGCAGGCCACGGCGGTGGCGCAGGCCTCGGTAGCTGCCGATCTCCTGCAGCCGCTTGATGTTCTGGGAGCGCTCGCGACGCAGGTCTCCCTCGACGGTCAGCGAGTTGTCGATGAGGTCGCGCAGCTGCACGACCTCGTCCTCGGTGAGATCACGGACCTTGCGGTCAGGCTCGACGCCGACCTTGGCCAGCAGCTCGTTGGACGTCGAGCGGCCGATCCCGTAGATGTATGTCAGGCCGATCTCGACCCGCTTGTTGAGGGGGATGTTCACCCCTGAAATTCGCGCCATGAGGGAGCTTCCTTACCTGAGCGAGGGTTAGCCCTGCCGCTGCTTGTGCCGGGGGTTGGGACAGATCACCAGCACACGCCCGTGGCGGCGGACGATCTTGCACTTCTCACACATTGGCTTGACCGACGGTCGTACCTTCACGCTGATTCGCTCTCAAAATTCGCGGACAAAATTCCTTTTGGACCCTCGACCCGGCTCTGGCGACCGTTGCAGTCGCCGCTACCGCGCCGAAGAGGCGCCACGCAGCGACAAACGGTCGCGCTGCAGGCGCACCGGGGGATCTTAGCAGGGGGGTCTGGACTCCCGCCGGGCGGTGTGCTACGCCCGTGAAGGCGGCGTCACGTCACGCGACGGCGCGCCCGTGGCCGGCCTCGTGCCAGGGAGTGAGCACCCGGGGGCCGTTGGACGTGATCGCGATTGTGAACTCGAAGTGGGCAGCCAGCGAGCCGTCCTGGGAGAAGATCGACCAGTGGTCGTCGGCCACCCGCACGCCGTGGCGTCCGGCGGTCACCATCGGCTCGACTGCCAGCACCATCCCCTCCTCCAGGAGAATCCCGGTGCCGGGCTGGCCGTAGTTGGGGATCTGCGGCTCCTCGTGCATGTCGCGGCCGATGCCATGGCCCACGAGCGAGCGCACCACCGACAGCCCCTCGGCCTCGACGTGCTCCTGCACGGCGTGACCGATGTCCCCCAACCGGTTGCCGGCCACGCACGCCGGCACGGCCACCATGAGCGACTCCTCGGTGACCTGCAGCAGCTTCTGCGCCACCGGGTTGATCGGGCCCACCGGGAAGGTGCGGGCCGCGTCGGCGACCCACCCGTCGAGCACCACGCCGATGTCCACGGACAGGATGTCGCCCTTGGCCAGCTTGTAGGGCCCCGGGATGCCGTGCACGATCATCGAGTTCGGCGAGGCGCAGATCGACCCGGGAAAGCCCCGGTAGCCCTTGAACGCCGGCGTGGCGCCCTGGGAGCGGATGAAGCGCTCCGCGGCCTGGTCGAGCTCCTTGGTGGTCACTCCGGGCCGGATCTTGGCGGCCAGCAGATTCATCGTCCGCACCAGGACGTCGCCGGCCGCGGCCATGCGGTCCATCTCCTCGGGGGTCTTCTTGATGATCATCTCAAGCCGTCCACGGTTCCTCACGCGATGCTAGCTAAAGCGCCCTCGTCGAAAAGGCGGCAACCGCCGGAACCTAGACGTCCTCTTCCAGGCGCAGCGTCGCGATCACCGCGCGGATGTGGCCGTGGACATCGGCCGGCTCACGCGTGCCGTCGATGCGGCGCATGAGTCCAAGCTTGTCGTAGTGGTCGACCAACGGCTTGGTCTTGTCGTGGTAGACGCGCAGCCGGTTCTCGATCACGTCGGGCTTGTCGTCGTCGCGCTGGACCAGACGCGAGCCGTCCTGATCGCAGATCCCCTCGTGCTTGGGCGGATCGAAATCGACGTGATAGCTGTGACCTGACTTCACGCACATCCGCCGGCCCGACAGGCGGCGGATGACCTCCTCGTCGGGCACGTCGATCAGCAGCGCCGCGGTGACCCTGCGGCCCATCGCCGAGAGCTGCTTCTCCAGCGCCTGAGCCTGCTCGATCGTCCGAGGGAAGCCGTCGAGGATGAACCCGTCCTCAGCGTCGTCCTGGCCGAGGCGGTCGGCGGCCATGGCGACGATGAGGTCGTCGGGAACGAGGTCGCCGGCGTCCATGTAGGCCTTGGCCTGCTTGCCCAGCTCGGTCTGCTCCTTGACGTTGGCGCGCAGCATGTCGCCGGTGGCGATGTAGGGCAGCTCGAAGTCCTTGCGCAGGCGATCGGCCTGCGTGCCCTTGCCGGCGCCGGGCGGGCCAAAAAGAATGAGATTGAGCTGCTGAGCCACGCGAGCACTCTATCGGGATGGCGCTCTGCGAGGGCCGGGCAGACCGCATCCGGCGTCCGGGCCGGCCGTCGCTCCGCTCCAAGAGTCCGGGTAACCGCTCCGCTCGGCCGGCGGTCACCATAGCCGAGCATCCAGCTCGGCTATTCAAGGAATCCCTCGTAGTTACGCATCATCATCTGGGCCTCGAGCTGCTTCATCGTGTCCAGAGCCACCCCGATCACGATGAGGATCGACGTCCCGCCGAACGCGAAGTTGGCGCTCGTCTGATTGATGAGGATCGTCGGCAGAGCCGCGATCGCAGCCAGGAAGAGCGCCCCGGGGAAGGTCAACCGGGCAAGAATGCGATCCAGGAACTCGGCCGTTGGCCGGCCGGGTCTCACCCCCGGTATGAACCCCCCGTACTTGCGCAGGTTGTCGGCCTGGTCCACCGGGTTGAACGTGACCGCCGTGTAGAAGTAGGTGAAGAGCACGATCAGCACGCACTCGCCGACGACGTAGTGCCAGCCGCCGGGCGCGAAGAAGTTGTAGAGGTCGGTGCCGAAGCCGGCTCGGTTCTGGCCGACGAGCTGCCCGATGGTCGGCGGGATCGCCATCACGCTGGCGGCGAAGATGACCGGGATGACGCCGGCCATGTTGACCTTGAGCGGCAGGTAGGTCTGGCCGCCCTGCGTCATGCGGCGCCCGACGACGCGCTTGGCGTACTGGACGGGAATGCGCCGCTGGCCCTCCTGGACGAAGACGACCGCCGCCACCACGCCGATGGCGATGAAGGGCATGATCACGCGGAAGACCTGGTCGGGGTTGTTCCACCATGCGCTGATCCCCGAGGGAATGCGCGACACGATCGAGGCGAAGATGAGCAGCGAGATGCCGTTGCCGATCCCTCGCTGGGTGATGAGCTCGCCCATCCACATCAGCAGGACCGTGCCCGCTGTCAGCGAGATCACGATGAGGAACACCTTGAACAGCGTGAAGTTGGGGATGAGGGAGACGTTCGCGTTCTTCTCGAAGCTCCGGAACAGGAAGACGTAGCCGATCGACTGGGCGAAGGCCAGGCCGACCGTCAGGTAGCGCGTGTACTGCGTGATCCGCGCCTGCCCGACCTCGCCCTCCTTGGACAGCTTCTCCAGCGACGGGACGACCACCTGCAGCAGCTGCAGGATGATCGAGGCCGTGATGTACGGCATGATCCCGAGCGCGAAGAGCGCGATGCGGCCCAGGCCGCCGCCGCTGAACAGGTTGAGCAGGCCCAGGATGCTGTTGCCGCTGAGGTTCTGCTGGAGCGCGCTGACCGCGCTGGAGTTGATGCCCGGCGCGGGGATGTGGGCGCCGAGGCGGTAGAGCGCCAGGATCGCCGCTGTGAACAGGATCTTCTTGCGGATCTCCGCGACCCTGAGCCCTCCGAGGATCGTGGCGATCATCGAAGGCCCCTCAGCTCTCGACGACCTGGCAGGTGCCGCCGGCGGCTTCGATGCGCTCGCGGGCGGTCTTGGAGAAGCCGTGCGCGTGGACGGTGAGCGCGATCGTGAGCTCGCCCTTGGCGAGGATCTTGACCGGCACTCCCTTGCGTGTAGCCAGGCCCTTGCCGTGCAACGCCTCGAGCGTCACCGCGTCGCCGGCGGCGAAACGGGCCTCGAGGTCGAGCAGATTGACCGGCTGGGTGTGGGTCCGGAAGGGCTCAAAGGGCATCGACTTCTTCATGTGCGGGCCGCGCAGCTTGCGCATCCGCATGTGGATCGGCATCTGCCCGCCCTCGAAGCGGGCGCGCTGCTTGGCGCCCGAGCGCGAGCCGTAGCCCTTCTGCCCGCGGCCGGAGGTCTTGCCGGTTCCCGACCCCTCGCCACGGCCCACCCGCTTGCGCGGTCGCCGCGAGCCCGGGGCGGGCTTGAGGTTGTGGAGCCCGATCCGCTCCTCGGGCTCCTGGTCGCGCGTCTCGCCCATCAGTCCTGGACCTCCACGAGGTGGGCCACCTTGGCGATCATCCCGCGGATCTGCGGCGTGTCGCTGACCTCGACGCTCTGGCCGATACGGCGCAGGCCCAGCGAGCGCAGCGTGTCCAGCTGGCGCTGGTCACAGCCGTTGCGGCTCTTGCGCTGGGTGAGCTTCACCGTGCTCACGACGCGCTCGCCTCCGCGGACTCCGCGGCGGCAGGCTCAGTGGCGACACCGTTGTCGATGCCGTTGCCAGCTGCCGCCGGAGTGTCGGCGGAACCGTCGGCGCTCTCGCCGGTGAGCCCCAGCACCATGTTGATCGAGAGGCCGCGCAGCTCGGCGACCTCGTCGGGGGTGCGCAGCGACTCCAGGCCCGCCATCGTCGCCTTGACGAGGTTGATCGGGTTCTGGGAGCCGAGGCTCTTGGAGAGGATGTCGTGGATCCCGGCGAGCTCCAGCACTGCGCGCACGCCGCCGCCGGCGATGACCCCGGTGCCGGGCGCGGCCGGCTTGAGGAACACCCGGCCGGCACCGAAGATCCCGGTCGTGGAGTGCGTGATCGTGTTGCCGTGCTTGGGCACGCGGTAAAGGTTCTTCTTGGCGCGCTCGACGCCCTTCTGGATGGCGACGGGGACCTCGTTGGCCTTCCCGTAGCCGATCCCGACGACGTCGCGCTCATCGCCCACCACGACCAGCGCGGTGAACGAGAAGCGGCGGCCGCCCTTGACGACCTTGGCGACGCGGTTGATCTCCACCACGCGCTCCTGCAGGTCGAGGCCCGCGGCTGAAACTGAACGATCTCTTGCCATGGCTTGGTCTGAGAGTAGCGGCTGGGCCCGGGCTTAGAGCCGCAGGCCGCCCTCCCGCGCGCCCTCCGCCAGCGCCTTGACTCGGCCGTGGTACTGGTAGCCGCCGCGATCGAACACGGCCGCCTCCACGCCCGCCGCCTTGGCCCGCTGCGCCAGCACCTCGCCGGCGCGCTTGGCCTGCTCGGCCCCGGTCAGCGAGCGCAGCTCGGCTTCGGTCCAGGTGACCGCAGCCAGCGTGCGCCCGGCCTCATCGTCGATGAGCTGGGCGAAGATCCCGCGGTTGGAGCGGAACACGGAGATCCGCGGCCGCTCGGACGTGCCGCTGACCTTGGCGCGAACGCGGCGGCGGCGCCGCAGGCGCGCCTGGGGCTTGGTCTGAACGGTCATGCTCGCTTACCGACCTTCCGGGCGACGTACTCGCCCTCGTAACGGATCCCCTTGCCCTTGTAGGGCTCGGGCTTGCGCTGCTTGCGGATGTAGGCGGCGATCTCGCCGACCTGCTGCTTGGACGCACCGCGGACGACGATGCGGGTCGGCAGCGGAACCTCGAACTCGATCCCGTCCGGGGCCTTGACCGACACCGGATGCGAGTAGCCGAGCGCCAGTTCCAGGTCGCGACCGCGCAGCTGGGCGCGGTAGCCGACGCCCTGTATCTCCAGGCGCTTCTCGAAGCCGTCGGTGACGCCTTTGACCATGTTGGCCACGAGCGTGCGGGTGAGGCCGTGCAGAGCGCGGTGCTCGCCACGATCGGTGGGCCGCGTGACCAGCACCTCCTCGCCGACCTGCTCGACGCCGATGTCGCGCGCGACGCGCTCGGACAGCTCGCCCTTGGGGCCGTTGACCGTGACGAGCTCGGGCTCGATCGCAATGGTCACGCCTGCGGGGACGGGGATGGGTTGTCTGCCGATTCTAGACATCGTGTCTTAGCTCCCGCCCCTTACCAGACCCGGGCCACGACCTCGCCACCGACGCCCTGCTGGCGCGCCTCGTGGCCGGTCATGACGCCCTTGGAGGTGGAGATGATCGCGGTACCCATGCCGCCCTGGATGCGGGGGATGTGCGCATGGTCGACGTAGGTGCGCTGACCCGGGCGCGAGACACGCTGGATCCCGCTGATCACGGGCTTGCGATCATCGGTGTACTTCAGCGTGACGGTGATCCGCTCGTTGGGGGATGTGTTCCCACCCGCCCCCGGGGGATCGACCTGGTAGGCGTCGATGTAGCCCTGCTCCTTGAGGATCCGCGCCAGCTCACGCTTGAGCTTGGACGAGGGGATCGCCACATCGTGGTGCTGGGCCTTGGCCGCATTGCGCAGGCGGGTGAGGAAGTCGGCGACGGGGTCGGTCATCGACATAGCGCTACCAGCTGCTCTTGGTCATGCCGGGGATGTAGCCGTTGTGGGCCAACTCGCGCAGGCAGATCCGGCACAGGCCGAACTTGCGGTAGACCGCGCGGGCACGGCCGCAACGACGGCACCGGGTGTAGCCCCGGGTCTTGTATTTCGGTGTCCGCTGCTGGCGGACGCGCTGTGAAAGCTTCGCCACGTAACTCCTTCTAAGCCTGGGTTACGGCCGGCTCGTCGACCGCTCGCGCGGCCGGAGCCCGGCCCTCCTTCGAAAACGGCATCCCGAGCGCCTCGAGCAGCGCGAAGGCCTCCTCGTCGCTGGCCGCGGTCGTCGTGATCGTGATGTCCAGCCCGCGCACCTGGTCGATCTCGTCGTAGTCGATCTCGGGAAAGATGATCTGCTCGCGCACGCCCATCGAGTAGTTGCCGCGGCCGTCGAAGGCGCGCGGATTGAGCCCGCGGAAGTCCCGGATCCGCGGGATCGCGATCGACATCAGCCGGTCCAGGAACTCGTAGGCGCGCTCGCTGCGCAGCGTGACTGCGACGCCCACCGGCATGCCCTCGCGCACCTTGAACTGGGCGATCGACTTGCGCGCGCGGCGGATATTGGGCTTCTGGCCGGTGATCGTGCCGAGCTGCTCGGTGGCGGCGTCCAGGACCTTGGAGTCCTGCTTGGCGTCGCCGCAGCCCATGTTGACCGTGACCTTGACGATCCGCGGGGCCTGCATGACCGTCGAGTACCCGAAGCGCTTCACGAGCGCCGGGCGGATCTCGTCGTTGTATCGGGTCTTGAGTCGTGCGGTGGTGGGGGAAGCTGTCGCCATGAGTGTTCGTCCTAATCCAGTCGAGCGCCGCTGCGCTTGGATACGCGCAGGCGCCTGCCGTCCTCGATCTCGATGCCGACCCGCGTCGGCTTGCCGTCCTTGGGATCGACCAGCATCACATTAGACACGTGGACCGGGCCTTCGCGCTCGATCACGCCGCCGCCCCGCTGGCCCGCGGCCGTCTGGGTGGGGCGCTGGTGGCGCTTGATCATGTTCAGGCCCTCCACCGTGACCCGCTCCTTCTTGGGCATCACGCTCAGCACGGCGCCGGTCTTGCCGCGGTCCTTGCCGCTGATGATCATCACCTGGTCGCCCTTCCGAATGCGCGCGGGCATCAGAGCACCTCCGGCGCCAGGGACACGATCTTCATGAAGTTGCGCTCGCGCAGCTCGCGAGCGACGGGCCCGAAGATGCGGGTGCCGCGCGGATTGTTCGCCGCGTCGATGAGCACCGCCGCGTTCTCGTCGAAGGCGATGTAGGTCCCATCCTCGCGCCCGTAGGACTTCTTGGTGCGCACGACCACGGCGGTCACGACCTCGCCCTTCTTGACCGAGCCCTGGGGACTGGCGGTCTTCACGGTGGCGGTGATCGTGTCGCCCACGCCCGCGTAGCGCCGGCGCGAGCCGCCACGGACGCGGATGACGAGGATCTCCCGGGCACCGGAGTTGTCGGCGACGCGCAGGCGGGTCTCGTTCTGGATCATTACTTGGCCCTCTCGACGACCTGCACGAGCCGCCAGCGCTTGGTGCGCGACAGCGGGCGGGCCTCGCGGACGATCACCGTGTCGCCGAGGTGGGCGTCGTTTGATTCGTCATGGGCGTGCAGGGTCTGCGAGGTGCGCACGATCTTCTCGTAGCGCCGGTGGCGCCGAGCCGTGTCGATCCGCACGGTGATGGTCTTGTCGGCCTTGTCGGAGACGACGATGCCCTGGCGCACCTTCTGCTGCCCGACGACGTGCTCGCGCGGGGGCGTGGCGGTGCGATTGTGGGCCTCGGCCTTGTGCTTGGCGGACGCCTTGGCCCGCGCGGTGCGCCGCAGCTGCGCCTTCTTGCCGCGCTCGGTGACGCGGTCAGCGTGACGCTCCTCGGGGGTGCGGGAGCCACGGGCCTTGGTCTTGGCCGCCTTGGCGGCGCGGGCGCGCTGGCGGCGCTCCTTGGGAGCGATCACCTCCTGGGGCTCGGCCGCGGGGGCGCTCGCCGTCTTCGGGGCGTCGGCCACGGCCGTCTCGGGCGCGTCAGCCGTCACTTCAGCGTTCTCGGGTGTCTGGTCTTCAGCCATTTCCACTCTGACTCTGGACGTCGATTTCTCGTTCACGCGCGACCGTGAGCGCGCGGGCCACCTCGCGCTTGGCGCGCCGCAGCCCGGCGGTGTTGTCCAGCTCGCCCGTGGCGTGCTGGAAGCGCAGGCCGAACAGCTCGCGCCGCGCGGTGGCAAGTTGCTCGGCGAGCTCGTTGTCGGAAAGGTCACGCAGGTCGGCGGGCCGCATCAGGCGTCCTCTCGCATCACGAACTTGGTCCGCACGGGAAGCTTGTGCCCGGCCAGCCGCATGGCCTCGCGAGCGAGGTCCTCGGGCACGCCGGCCAATTCGAACATGACCCGTCCGGGCTTGACCACGGCGACCCAGCCCTCGGGTGAGCCCTTACCGGAGCCCATGCGGGTCTCGGCCGGCTTCTTGGTGAACGGCTTGTCCGGATACACGTTGATCCAGACCTTTCCGCCACGGCGGATCTTGCGGGTCATGGCGATACGAGCGGCCTCGATCTGGCGGTTGGTCAGCCAGCCGGCGTCCAACGCCTTCAGGCCGTACTCGCCGAACTGGACCTTCACCTGACCACGGCTGAGGCCGGCCCGCCGTCCGCGGTGCTGCTTGCGGTGCTTGACGCGTTTGGGGGACAGCATCAGCGAGCGCCACCCTGTCCGCCACCACCGCCGCCGCCGCTGGCACCGCCGGAGGAGCCGGACCCGCCCGCCCCACCGCCCTGGCGCGGGCCGCGGCCACCGCCGCCGCCTCCGCCACCGCGATATCCACCACCGCCGCCGCCGGCTCCACCGCCGCCGCCGCCACCGCGATATCCACCACCGCCGCCGCCGGCTCCACCGCCGCCGCCGCGATATCCACCACCGCCGCCGCCGGCTCCACCGCCGCCGCCGCGATATCCACCACCGCCGCCGCCGGCTCCACCGCCGCCGCGACCACGACCGCCGCCGCCGCCCGGGCCACCGGACCCGCCGGGCCCGCCGCCGCGACCGCGACCGCCGCCCGGACCGCTGGCTCCACCGGGGCCACCGGCTCCGCCGCCGCGGCCACGACCGCCGCCCGGACCGCCGGCTCCACCGGGACCGCCGCCGCGGGATCCGCCGCCGCCCGCTCCGCCGCGTCCGCCGCGACCGCGTCCGCCGCCCTCACGACCGTCGCGTCCACCGCGACCGTCGCGTCCACCCCGCTCGGGGCTCTGGGGCGCGGGCTCGTCCATGATCGTCAGGTCGGCGCCGGTGTAGCCCTCGGGCATGATCTCGCCCTTGTTGATCCAGCACTTGACGCCGATCCGGCCGAAGGTGGTGCGGGCCTCGTGGAAGCCGTAGTCGATGTCCGCGCGCAGCGTGTGCAGCGGCACGCGGCCGTCGGAGTAGCCCTCGGTGCGGGCCATCTCGGCGCCGCCGAGGCGACCGGAGACCTGGACCTTGACGCCCTTGGCGCCGGAGCGCATAGCGCTGGTGAGCGCGCGCTTCATGGCGCGACGGAAGGCGACGCGGTTCTGGAGCTGCTCCGCGATCGACTGCGCCACCAGGCGCGCGTCGAGCTCGGGACGCTTGATCTCCAGGATGTTGACCTTGACCTGCTTGCCGGTGATCCGGTGCAGGTCACGGCGCAGCTGGTCAACCTCCGACCCGGACTTGCCGATCACGATGCCCGGCCGAGCCGTGTGGATGTTGATCTCCACCTCGGTGGCGTTCTTACGGATCGTGATGTCGGACAGGCCGGCGTGCGAGAGGCGGCCGACGATGTGCTCGCGGATCTGGGTGTCCTCGTGCAGGAAGTCCGAGAAGTTGCGCTCGTTGAACCAGTTGGACTTCCAGTCGTGGATGTAGCCCACGCGGATCGATTCGGGGTGAACTTTCTGACCCATGTGTCTGTCTTAGTCCTTTGGCGTGAGCAAGATCGTCAGGTGGCTGGTTCGTTTGCGGATCCGGGTGGCGCGGCCCATCGCGCGCGGCCGGAACCGCTTGATCGTCGGACCCTCGTCGGCGTGTACCGCCTTGACGTACAGATCCTCGCCCACGAGCTCGTGATTGTGCTCGGCGTTCGCAACCGCGGATTCGAGCAACTTGCTCCAATCGCGTGCGATCGCGCGTGGCGTGAGAGCCAGGATAGCTCGCGCTTCATCCACTGACTTCCCGCGGATGTGGTCGCACACCAACCGCGCCTTGCGCGCGGACGAGCGCACGTACTTGGCCTGCGCGCGGACGACGGGCGGTGGCAGGCTGGGGTCGCGCCGGGCGCGCCGGCGCGCGGGCGCCGAGCGGGCGGGCCTGGCGGGCTCGGCTTCTGCCTCAGACTCCTCCTGCGCCTCGGGCTCGTCATCGGTGGCCTCGGGCTCCTCGTCAGCTTCGGCCTCGGGCTCGGGCTCCACATCGGTGGCCTCGGGCTCCTCGGCAGGCTCCTCCGCCACGGGCTCCGCGGCCTTACGGCGCCGGCGCCGCGGCTTGGGCGCCTCTTCGGCTGGCTGATCGGCGGCCTCGGCCTCGGGCGCGTCGGCCTCGGGCGCGTCAGCGCCGGCCGCTGCGGCGTCGGCGGCGACTGCCTCCGTCTCCTCGGCGGACTCCTCGACGTCCTCGGTCTTCTCAGGCTCGTCGGTCATCGCCGCTTGCCCGTCCCGGCGTGTCCGCGGTACAGACGCGTCGGCGCGAACTCGCCGAGCTTGTGGCCCACCATCGACTCTGAGACGAACACCGGCACGTGCTTGCGCCCGTCGTGGACCGCGATCGTGTGGCCCACCATCTCGGGAAAGATCGTCGAGGTGCGCGACCACGTTCGGATCATGCGCTTCTCGCCGGAGGAGTTCATCGCCTCGATACGTGTCATCAGCCGCTCCTGCACGAACGGCCCCTTCTTGCTCGAACGGCTCATCGCTTCTTACCTCGTCTCCGGCCGCGCACGATGTACTGGTCGGATCGCTTGTTCTTCTTGCGGGTGCGGTACCCCAGCGTGGGCACGCCCCACGGGGTCACCGGGTGGCGACCAGGGGTCGTCGAGCCCTCGCCACCGCCGTGCGGGTGGTCGACCGGGTTCATCGCGGTCCCACGGGTCTGCGGGCGCACGCCCATGTGGCGTTTGCGGCCCGCCTTGCCGATCTTGACGTTCTGATGGTCGGAGTTGCCGATCGTGCCGACCGTGGCGCGGCACTCGGCCCGGACCATCCGCATCTCGCCAGACGGCAGGCGGAGGGTGGCATAGTCGCCTTCCTTGGCCAGGAGCTGCACGCCCGTGCCTGCCGAGCGGGCCATCTGGCCGCCGCGCCCGGGGGTCAGCTCCACGTTGTGAACAATCGTGCCGGGCGGCATGTTGGACAGCGGCAGCGCGTTGCCGACGCGGATGTCGGCGGTCGCGCCGGACATCACGATCGCCCCGACGCGCAGCCGGTTGGGAGCCAGGATGTAGCTCTTCTCGCCGTCGGCGTAGTGCAACAGCGCGATGTAGGCCGACCGGTTGGGGTCGTACTCGATCTCGGCCACCTTGGCGGGGATCCCGTCCTTGCGCCGCTTGAAGTCGATCCTGCGGTACAGGCGCTTGGCGCCGCCGCCGCGGTGACGTGCGGTCTTGCGTCCGTTGGAGTTGCGCCCGCCGGACTTCTTCAGTCCCTCGGTGAGCGACTTCTCCGGCGTGGTCCGGGTGACCTCCGCGAAGTCCGGATAGGAGACGAAGCGCAGTCCCGGCGATGTCGGCTTTGGCTTGCGGATCGGCATTACTCGGGCGCCTCGAACGCCTGGAAGATCGGGATCGAGTCGCCCTCGCGCAGCTGGACCATGGCCTTCTTCCACTGCCGCGTGCGGCCGGCGGTCTGGCCGCGGCGCTTGGGCTTGGACTTCACCGACGCGGTGCGAACCTCAACCACCTTGACGTCCCACAGCTGCTCGACCGCCTGGCGGATCTGCGTCTTGTGGGCACGATCGTGGACGCGGAAGGTGTACTTGCCGGCCTCGGCGAGCACGAAGGACTTCTCGGACACGACCGGGCGGATGATGACCTGGCTGGCGTCCATTACGCGGCCTCCTTCTCGCTGGAGTCAGAGCCGGTGGCGCTGCTGGTTGCGCGCGCGACGAGTTCCTTGAGCGCCGCCTCGGACACGAGCAACGTCGCCGCGCGGATGACGTCGGCGACGCCGGCGTCGACGGCCGGCATCACGTCGACGGCGCGCAGATTGCGAAATGACAGGCCGGCGTTGGCCTCATCCTCGGAGAGGAGCACCAGGGTCGAGCCTTTGTGGTCGGTCGACAGCCAGCCGTCGAGCAGGCTCAGGGCCTGCTTGGTGGACGGGGCGTCGAACGCGGTGGCGTCGAACAGCGCCAGCGACTCGCGCTCGGCGTGCAGCGACAGCGCGGCGCGCAGCGCGGCGCGACGTGCCTTGCGGTTGACCTTGACCGTGTAGTGGCGCGGGTGGGGCCCGAAGACGGTGCCGCCGCCGGTCCACACCGGCGAGCGTGACGAGCCGGCGCGGGCGCGGCCGGTGCCTTTCTGGCGCCACGGCTTGGCGCCGCCGCCCGACACCTCGCCGCGGGTCTTGGTGGCGGCGGTGCCCTGCCGGCGCGCGTTGAGCTCCGCGCGCACGGCTTCGTGGACCAGGGGCATGTTGAAGCTCGCCTCAAACGCGGTCGCGTCGAGCGTGGCGGACCCACCGCCGAGCTTGGGCGCGGTCCTAGCCATCGGTCCGCACCTCCACAGTGGAGCCGGTCGGCCCGGGCACGGCGCCGCGCACCAGCATCAGATTGCGGTTGGCCATGATCTCGACGATCGTGAGGCCGCGCTGGGTGATGCGCCCGCCGCCCATACGGCCGGGCCCCCGGATGCCCTTCATCACGCGTGAGGGCGTGGCCGATGCGCCGATCGATCCGGGCGCGCGGACATTGTGAGAGCCGTGGGACTTGGGCCCGGAGGAGAAGTTGTGGCGCTTGATCGTGCCGGCGAACCCCTTGCCCTTGGACTTCCCGGAGATCTTGACCTTCTGCCCGACCTCGAAGGCGTCGACGGTGACGGTCTCGCCAACCAGCAGCTCGCCTGCGTGGTCGCGGAACTCCGCGATATGGCGGTGCGCGGAGGCGTCGGCCTTCTTGAGGTGGCCGAGCTCGGCCTTGGTGAGGACCTTCTCCTTACACGCGCCGAAGGCGAGCTGGACGGCCTCGTAGCCGTCTCGCTCGAAGGTGCGGATGGCGGTGACCGGACACGGCCCTGCCTCGAGCACGGTGACGCGCTCGACCTTGCCGTCGTCGAGGAACCGCTGGGTCATGCCGAGCTTCTTGGCGAGGATCGCGGTCATCGTCAGGAGGCGAGGCGGATCTCGATATCCACGCCGGCGGGGAGATGGTCGAGCCGCTGAAGCGAGTCGACGGTCTTGGGCGTCGGCTGGTGGATGTCGATCAGACGCTTGTGGGTACGGATTTCGAAGTGCTCACGGGAGTCCTTGTCCTTGAATGGCGACCGGATCACGCAGTACACGTTCTTTTCCGTCGGCAGCGGCACGGGGCCGGAGACGGTCGCGCCGGTGCGCGTCGCCGTCTCGACGATCTCCTTGGCCGCCGCCTCGATCGCCGTGTGGTCATATGACTTCAGGCGAATGCGGATCTTGTTTTGAGCGATTGTTGCCACGGACTTCTTCTAGAGCTTTCGTTCTCTCATTTGACGCGGCCGTACCCGGACCACCCGGGCGGCCGATGTCTGTCGTATCTGACTTGGCAAAAGAAAGCGGCGGGGGTGGGTGGGACCCGATCCCCCGCCGCTCACTGCAACTACTGAATGACTTCGGTGACGACCCCGGAGCCGACCGTACGGCCGCCCTCCCGGATCGCGAACCGCAGACCCTGGTCCATGGCGATCGGCTGGATGAGCTCGATCTCCATCTGGACGTTGTCGCCGGGCATGACCATCTCCGTGCCCTCGGGCAGGTTGGCCACGCCGGTGACGTCGGTCGTGCGGAAGTAGAACTGCGGCCGATAACCGGTGAAGAACGGGGTGTGACGCCCGCCCTCCTCCTTCTTCAGGACGTAGACCTCGGCCTTGAACTTGGTGTGCGGGGTGATCGAGCCGGGCTTGCAGAGCACCTGGCCGCGCTCGATCTCCTCACGCTTGGTCCCTCGCAGAAGGCAGCCGGCGTTGTCGCCTGCCCGGCCCTCGTCGAGGTTCTTCTTGAACATCTCCACGCCCGTGACAACGGTCGAGGTGGTCGGGCGGATGCCGACGATCTCGACGGTCTCACCCGTCTTGATGATTCCGCTCTCGATACGGCCGGTGGCCACCGTTCCACGACCCGTGATGGAGAACACGTCCTCCACCGGCATCAGGAACGGCTTGTCGAGGTCACGGGTGGGCTCGGGGATATAGGTGTCCAGCGCATCGGCGAGCTCGAGGATCTTGCCCTCGTACTCCGAGTCGCCCTCCAGCGCCTTGAGCGCGGAGCCGACGACGAACGGGATGTCGTCGCCGGGGAATTCGTACTCCGACAACAGATCGCGGATCTCGACCTCGACGAGCTCGAGGAGCTCGGGGTCGTCGACCATGTCAGCCTTGTTGAGGAAGACCACGATGTAGGGGACGCCCACCTGCCGGGCGAGCAGGATGTGCTCGCGCGTCTGGGGCATCGCGCCGTCGGCGGCGGAGACGACCAGGATGGCCCCGTCCATCTGCGCAGCGCCGGTGATCAT
The DNA here is from genome assembly GCA_963850325.1 of uncultured Actinomycetota bacterium. GTDB lineage: Bacteria > Actinomycetota > Thermoleophilia > Solirubrobacterales > Solirubrobacteraceae > Palsa-465. The sequence goes on along the minus strand of CAWKLB010000022.1, from coordinate 26,528 downwards.
GTTCTTCACGTAGTCGGCGTGACCCGGGCAGTCCACGTGGGCGTAGTGCCGGTTGGCGGTCTCGTACTCGACGTGTGAGGTCGCGATCGTGATGCCGCGCGCCTTCTCCTCGGGAGCGTTGTCGATCGAGTCGAACGACCGCACCTCGGTGCCATCGCCGAAATTGTCGTGGAGCACCTTGGTGATGGCCGCGGTCAGCGTCGTCTTGCCATGGTCGATGTGACCGATGGTCCCGACGTTGACATGGGGCTTGTCGCGCTCAAACTTGGCCTTCGCCACTTTGGTGTTGCTCCTTCTTCTCTCTTGGGGTTTGCTCGTCCGAAGGACGAACCTATTCAGGATATAAGTTTTCCGTCCGCCGCCGCTGCTACGTGCACGCAGCGGTTTTTTGGGCCTTCGCGCCTAGGCGGCTTCCTTCTCTCCCCCGCCAATGTCCTCGGCGATGTTAGGGGGTACTTCCTCGTAGCGGTCAAACTGCATCGTGTAGGTGGCCCGGCCCTGGGTTGCGGACCGCATGTCGGTCGCATAGCCGAACATCTCCGCGAGCGGCACATGGGCGGAGATGACCTGGGCGTTACCACGCTGCTCCATGCCGTTGATCTGGCCCCGGCGGCGGCTCAGATCGCCGATCACGTCGCCCATGAACTCCTCGGGCGTCACGACCTCGACCGAGAACACGGGCTCCAGCAGGACCGGCTTGGCCCGCGCGACCGCGGCCTTGAGCGCCAGCGAACCGGCGATACGGAACGCGATCTCCGAGGAGTCTGTGTCGTGGTACTTGCCGTCGGTGAGGGTCACGCGGACGTCGACCAGGGGGAAGCCGGCGCGCGGACCGTTGTCCATCGCGTCCTCCACGCCCTTCTCGACGGCCGGGATGAACTCGGTGGGGACGGAGCCACCCCTGACCTTGTTGATGAAGTCAAAGCCCTCGCCAGGCGCCGGCTCGACGTTGATGTACACGATCCCGTACTGGCCCGAGCCACCGGTCTGGCGCACGAACCGCCCCTCCACCTTCTCAGCGGTGCCGCGGATGGTCTCGCGGTAGGACACCTGGGGCCGGCCGACGTTGGCGTCGACCTTGAACTCGCGCATCATCCGGTCCACCAGGATCTCCAGGTGCAGCTCGCCCATCCCGGAGATCTCGGTCTGGCCGGTCTCCTCGTTGGTGGCGACTTGGAAGGTCGGGTCCTCCTCGGCCAGACGGCCGAGCGCGACCGACATCTTCTCCTGGTCGGCCTTGGTCTTGGGCTCGATGGCGACCTTGATGACCGGCTCGGGGAAGGTGATCGTCTCGAGCTTGATCGGCCGATCGGGCGCGGCGAGTGTGTCACCGGTGACGACCTGCTTGATGCCGACTCCCGCGGCGATGTCGCCGGCGTAGACCTCCTCGAGCTCCTCTCGCTCGTTGGCGTGCATCATCAGCAGGCGGCCGATGCGCTCGGTCCGGCCGGTCGAGACGTTGAGCACGCGCGAGCCGGCGGCCAGCTTGCCCGAGTAGACCCGGAAGTAGGTGAGCTTGCCGACGTAGGGGTCGGCCATGATCTTGAAGGCGAGCGCGGCGAATGGCTCGTCGTCGGAAGCCTCGCGATGGGCGGGGTTTCCGCCGTTGTCCGAACCGCGCACGGGCTCGAGGCCCTCCACCGGCGGCACCTCGAGCGGGCTCGGCAGGTAGTCCAACACGGCATCGAGCAGCGGCTGCACGCCCTTGTTCTTGAAGCTTGAGCCGCACAGCACCGGGGTGAGCTTGATCTCGAGCGTGGCCTTGCGAATCGCGTTCTTGATGGTCGCGACCGGGACCTCCTGGTCCTCGAGGATCATCTCCAGCAGCTCGTCGTCGTAGTGGGAAATCTCCTCGAGCAGGTGCTCGCGGGCCTCCGCGGCGCGCTCGGCATGGTCGGCGGGGATCTCGATGATCTCCTGATCCTTGCCCAGTTCGTCCGTGTAGACGATCGCGTGGTTCTCGACGAGGTCGATGATCCCCCGGAACTCGGACTCGGCTCCGATCGGCAGCTGGATCGGCACCGGGTGCGCGCCCAGGCGGTCGATCATGGTCTGCACGCCCTGGGTGAAGTTGGCCCCGATGCGGTCCATCTTGTTGATGTAGGCGATGCGCGGGACGTTGTACTTGTCGGCCTGGCGCCAGACGGTCTCGGACTGGGGCTCGACGCCGGCGACGGAATCGAACAGAGCGATCGCGCCGTCGAGTACGCGCAGCGAGCGCTCGACCTCGACGGTGAAGTCGACGTGGCCCGGCGTGTCGATGATGTTGATCCGGTGGCCCTTCCACTCACAGGTGGTGGCCGCCGACGTGATCGTGATCCCGCGCTCCTGCTCCTGCTCCATCCAGTCCATCACGGCCGCGCCCTCGTGGACCTCGCCGATCTTGTAGGTCCGGCCGGTGTAGTAGAGGATGCGCTCGGTCGTCGTCGTCTTACCGGCGTCGATGTGCGCCATGATTCCGATGTTGCGAGTGTTCTCGAGCGTGAACGTGCGTGCCATGAGTCTTTGGGGTAGGAGGGAAGTTCCGTATGGCCGGTCGCGATCACAAAAAAAGGCCCAGAGGGCCCGTTCACAATGCGCTTGTCGGCTACGGGCGTGTGTCTAGTCGGTCGGCGTCTCCATTGAGTGGATCCTCCGCGCCCGGGTGCGAGCACAGATGAACGTGTCCGAACCCGAGGCGGACACCGAATATAGCAGAGCCCCCACGGCCTCAGACGACCGTGAGCGGCCGTCCGCGGGCAGCCTGCGCGGGACCCGCGGCGCGGTCTTCGCAGGGGCTCTGGTGGCCGCCGCGATGCTGCTCGTGGCCGAGTTCCTGCCGCTGTTCGAGGTGCGCACCAGCGCGCGCAACGGCGTGGTCACCACCGTCCATTCGGGATCGCATCATGCCTACGCGCTGCTGCCCATCGCGCTCCTGACCGCCGCGCTGGCGCTGGCGTGGCGCCGTTCGCCCACCCGGCTCATCGCCCTCGCGATGGCGGTTCTCGGCGTCGCCGCCCTGGTGATCGCGCTCGGTCGCGACCTGCCCGACGCCCAGTCCAACGGCATCGAGCGCTCCGACGGCACCTACGTCACCGCCGCCGCGAGCCCCCGCGCCGGCCTCTATCTGGAGACCGCGGGCGCGGTCGTGCTCCTCATCACAAGCGCCGGCGGCGTGCTGCTCGGACCGTGGACGGATGGCCAAGTTCAGACCATTTCGTCTCGCAGACGGTCCGCTTCCTGACTTCCTGACAATCCCAACGGTTTACCAACATCAGGCTCGTTACATTTATGAAACGCGAGGGTTGTCCTACCGCAGCCCCCGGTCCCGTGCGGTAGGCAGCCCTCGCGTTTCTCTTAAGGGGCAGGGCTTGCACGGCCCGGGCGCGGGCCCGAGGTGGCAGGCCGGGCACGCGGTTGTCACACTCTCGGGGGCCGGCGCGAGAGACGGGGTGATGGTGTACGACGACGAGCTCCTGGCGCAGTTCGCCGCCGGCGACGCGGAGGCGTTCGTGGCGTTCTACCGGCGCCACCTCACCGCGGTGCTCGGCTTCTTCCTGCGCCGGACGGGCAACCCCGAGCTGACCGCCGACCTCACGGCCGAGGTGTTCGCCGCCGCGCTGCTGGCGGCCGAGCGCTATCGGCCGGGTGAGCGCCCGGCCCTCGCCTGGTTGTACGGGATCGCGGCCCACAAGCTGGCCGACAGCCGCCGCCGCGGCCGGGTCGAGGATGAGGCGCGCCGTCGCCTGGCGCTCGAGCCGCTCGTGATCGACGACGAGGAGCTGGCCCGGGTACAGGAGATGGCCGACCCCGGCGCAGCCGAGGCGGCGGTGCTGACACTGCCGCCGGCTCAGCGTGACGCCGTGCTGGCCCGCGTCGTGGATGAGCGGCCCTACGCCGAGATCGCCCAAGAGATGCAGTGCTCGGAGCTGCTGGTGCGCCAGCGCGTCAGCCGGGGCTTGCGTGCGCTGCGCGCCCACATCCAGGAGCCCGGATGACCTCGTTCTTCTCAGACCTCGAAGACCAGCTGCGCGCCGCCGCCCGTGAGCACACCTCGGGCACCAGCGCCCCGTCACCGCAGAAGCCGCCGCGACCGGGGCCGCGCCGGCGCTGGCTGGCCAGTGGGGCGCGGCTCGTCCCCGTGGGCCTCGCCGTCGCGGTCGCGCTGGCGGTGCTGGTGGGGGCGCTGGTCCTGCTCGGCCATCGCGGCGGCCAGTCGCCAGCCGGTCCGGCCGCCCACCCCGCCAACGGCATCGCGGCCCTCATCCAACACACGCCAACGCCACAGCTCCATCGCGAGCTCGCGCTGATGGGCGCCGCCACCAAGAAGGTGCTGGGCTCGCCGGCCTGCCACGTGGCCGAGACGTTCACGGCACACCAGATCCACGGCCGCCCCGGCCAGGACCTTCTCTCGACCCTCGGCGTCCTGCGCCGCCCCGCGACGGCCGCCGACCGTGCCGGCGGCCGATGAATCATCGCCCGCCGGCCCGGGCATGTCCGTCTACGCCGGAGCAACGCGTCGGATCGCCCGGATCGCGGGGAACCGCGTACTACATCGTGCCCATCCGGCAGGACCCAGCGGCAGGCTTCCCCTCCGGCCCGCTGCTTCGCGCTTCAGAAGTCGGCCCTCGCGCAGGCCTTACCCAAGTCACCGGCGGCGCTGCGGGCGCCCACGCAAGCGCTCCAGGCCGTCGCTCATCGCCTACGACAGCGGCCTTGCCGCCAAGCCGCCGGTCGACGGCATCTGCCTGGTGACCGTCGAGCGCACACGGCAGCGGCATGGAGTGCGGCGACACGTCCGCCGAGATCCGTCAGGGGCTCTTCCCCGCCAATGACAACGGCCGTTCAGTGGCCGTCGTGCCCGACGGTGTGGCCTCCGTGACGCTGAGCTTCGCAGCCGCGGGCGGACAGCTCGCCCGCTCGCTGACCACAACCGTGCACAGCAACTTCTACGCCGTCGAGGCAGGCGCCTCGGCGCCGTCCAAGCCAGGCTCACCCACCGTCATCTGGCGCTCGGAGGACGGTCGGGTCCTGCACACCTTCTCTCAGCCCGAGCCGGCCTCGGTCAGAACAGGTGTGCCGCCAGCACCCAGAGGCCTGCCTCCACCCTCCTCGAGCTCGAAGGGGGCACGCAGTACGGGGCGAGCAGCAGCTCGTCCAGCGCGTCGGCCACCGCGACCGTTCGGTCGAGTCCGAGCACCCACCCCAAGACGTCGGGCCGCTAGGCCCGCGTCAGCGATGAGCTACCAGCGGTAGTGAGCGAAGGCCTTGTTGGCCTGCGCCATGCGGTAGATGTCGTCCTTGCGCTTGTAGGCGTTGCCCTGCTGCTGGATCGCGTCGAGCAGCTCGTGGGCGAGCTGGTGGGCCATGTCGCGCTCACGGCGCTGACGGGCGAACTGGACCAGCCAGCGGACGGCGAGCGTGCGGGCGCGCCGTGAGGGCACCTCCACGGGCACCTGATAGGTGGCGCCGCCGACACGGCGGGGGCGGACCTCGAGGACCGGCGTGAGCGCCTTGACGCCCGCCTCGAGTTGCTCGACCGCGGGCTTGCCGCTGCGCTCCCCGAGGATCGCCATGGCGTCGTAGACGATCTTCTCCGCGACGGACTTCTTGCCGTCCAGCATCACCTTGTTGATGACCTGCTGGACGAGACGGTTGCGATAGACGGGGTCGGCGTCGATGGGCCGGACCGCGGCAGCGGCGCGACGCGGCATTACTTGGCCTTGACCCCGTACTGCGAGCGGGCCTTCTTGCGGTCCCCGACGCCGGCGGCGTCAAGCGTGCCGCGGATGACCTTGTACCGGAAGCCAGGCAGGTCCTTGACGCGGCCGCCGCGCACGAGCACCACGGAGTGCTCCTGCAGGTTGTGGCCCTCGCCCGGGATGTAGGCGCCGACCTCCATGCCGTTGGTGAGCCGGACACGGGCCACCTTGCGCAGGGCCGAGTTCGGCTTCTTGGGCGTCGTCGTGTACACACGCGTGCACACGCCGCGCCGCTGCGGAGCGGCGACCTTCTTCTTGCGGCCCTTGCCGGACTTCAGGCCCGGCGTGGCGAGCTTCTTCTTGGGCGCCTGGCGCCCCTTACGGATCAACTGGCTTGTGGTCGGCATGCGGCGACGGAGGCTAGCAGGCGTTGGGACCCGACCTCACCCACCCGCCGAGGCGATGCCGGCGGGCGGGTGGGGGCCGGCCATCAGGCCGGCACCCCCGCCAGGGCGACGTCGACGTTGACGTGCTGCACGCCCACCGCCTCGGCGACCGGCGCGTAGGTGACGTCGCCGTTGGCGACGTTCACGCCGAGCTTGAGGCCCGGGTTCTCCGCCACCGCCTGGTGGACGCCCACGCTGGCGAGATGGAGCACGTAGGGCATGGTCGCGTTGGTGAGGGCATACGTGGACGTGATCGGGACCGCGCCCGGCATGTTGGCCACGCAGTAGTGCGTGATGCCGTCGACCTCGTAGGTCGGGTCCGAGTGTGTGGTGGGATGCGACGTCTCAAAGCACCCACCCTGGTCGATGGAGACATCGACGAGCACCGCCTGGTGCTTCATCAGGCCCAGCTGCGCCCGCGTGATCACGTGGGGCGCCTTGGCCCCGTGCACGAGGACCGCGCCGATGACGAGGTCGACGTCGGGCAGGCGCTCCTCGATCGACAGCGTGGTGGCGAAGCACGTGTCCGCCCGCCCGCCGAACGCGATGTCGAGCTCGCGGAGGCGGTCGATGCTGCGGTCAAAGACGAACACGGTCGCCTCCATGCCGAGCGCGATGAACGCCGCGTGCATGCCGACGACTCCGCCGCCGATGATCATGACGTTGGCCGCGGCCACGCCAGGCACGCCGCCGAGCAGGATTCCGCGGCCGCCGAGCGGCTTCTCCAGCATGAACGCCCCCGCCTGGGTGGCGATCTTGCCCGCGACCTCGGACATCGGCGCCAGCAGCGGCAGCCGGCCCCTGCTGTCTTCGACGGTCTCATAGGCGATGCAGGTGGCGCCGGACTCCATCAGCCCGCGCGTCAGCTCCTCGTCGGCGGCGAGATGCAGATAGGTGAAGAGCGTGTGGTGGGGCTTGAGACGCTCGACCTCGACAGGCTGGGGCTCCTTCACCTTGACGATCATCGTCGCCTCGCCGAACACGGCGTCGGCGTCGGGCAGGATCGTCGCGCCCTGGGCCACATATGCGTCGTCGGAGATGGCCGAGCCCTCGCCCGCGCCGCTCTGCACGAACACCTGGTGCCCGGCGTCGTTGAGCTCGCGGACGCCCGCGGGGGTCAGCGCGACCCGGTACTCATCGGTCTTGATCTCTGAGGGGACCCCGACCTTCATGCCACCAGCTCCCGGCCCCTTAGGGCCAGCCAGAACTCGATCCGATCACGCGCGGATGACAGGTCGCGTCCCGTCAGCTCCTCCACGCGCCGGATCCGGTAGCGCAGCGTATGCCGGTGGCAGTACAGCCGCCGCGCGGCTCGCTCCCACTGGCCGTTCTCCTCAATGAACGCTTCAAGCGATCGCATCAGTTCACCTCCGTAGTGTCCCTCGCTGGCCTCGATCGGGCCGAGGATTGAGTCACAGAACAACCGCAGCGCCTCATCCTCCTGCAGCGAAAGCAGCAGCTGGAAGGAGCCGAGGTCCTTGTAGGTCGCCACCCTGAGAGCGGCGGCCGGCCGGGTTGGGGTGGTGGGGTGGGGCGGGCGGGTTCCATTTCCCGGCGTCACGTTGTGCGTCGGTTCGTCCACGCCCATCGCCAGCGCCTCAACGGCGCAGCGAGCCTCATGGAAGGTGCGGCGTGCGTCGGCGCCGAGGACCGGACGTCCGACCCCGAGGTTGAGCGGTGCGCCCGTGGCCGTCTTCAGACGTTGGGCAACTCGTCCCGCCAGGGAGAACAGCTCGTCCTCCTCCACGCCGGGCACGAGCCCGCAGGTGAGTGCCCCGGTCGAGGCCACCAGGCCCGGCGACGCCTCGTCGCGCAGTGCCTGCGCCAGCGCGTCCTCGACGGGAGCCGATGGCCCCCGGCCGCCGTTCGGGCGCGGGACGACGATCGCCGCCACGCGCTCGGACAGCCCGAAGGGCTCCAAGCGCCGCGCCAGTTCCGCGCCGGTCAGCTCGCCGCCGACCAGCGCCGCCAGCACGTCTCCGGCCAGCCGGCGCTCAGTGTCGCCGGCCACGCGGCCGCGCAGCAACTCCAGGGCCACGATCATGACCGCCTGGTGCAGTGTCAGGCGGTCGAAGTCAGACAGTGGACCGCCGCCGTCCTTGATCGCCACCAGCCATGCCTGGGGTACCCGCTCGCCCCGCTGGTCGCCGCCGTTGCCCGGAGCCCCGTCGGCGGCCACCGGCAGCGCCAGTGAGCGGTCGGCAAGTCCTGGGTGCGATGGCAGGAACGCGCGGGATGGGTGGGGTCGTGTCCGTCTCTCGCACAGCTCGGTCTGCAGGGCCGCCACCTCGTCGGGCTCGAGCGTGCGCCGGAACGCCCGCTGCGCGAGCGGCTCCCCGCGCGCATCGAACACCAGCACCGCGGCGCCGATGAGGGTCGCCAGGGTGCCGGCGAGAGCGTCGAGCCCGCGCTCGGAGAGCACTACGCGCTCCAGGCGCTCGTGCGCGGCCAGCGCCCGGCGCAGGACCGCGTACTGCTCGTTGACCAGCTGGGTGAAGGCGGCCTCCGTGACCGCGATGAACGGGACCTCGTAGGGGACCGCGAACACCGGGAACTCGCGCTCGGCCGCGGCCTGGACGAGCGCCGCCGGGACGTCGTCGTGGCCGAAGCCGACCCCGAAGCCCAGCGCGGCCAGCTGGTGATCGGCCAGCCGCCCGACAAACTCACGCTGCTGGTCGGGGGTCTCGAGCGCCATCCCGGTGGTGAGCAGGACCTCCCCGCCCGACAGCCAGGTCGTGGGGTCCTGGAGCTCTGAGATGTGCACCCAGCGGACGGGGGCGTCGATCGCCTCCTCGCCTGAGACCAGGCGGACGTCGAGCCCGCGCAGCAGTTCGCGAACGGTCAGCATCTGATGCGCGGGGTGGGCGGGTCCGGTTCCCTCTCGAGTCGCCTAGGCGCCCGGTCGTGCCGACGCAGCCGCGCGGCCAGAGCCCTTGCGCATCCGCTCGCCGGCCTCGGTGAGCACCGGACGCAGGATCGACTCGATCTCGTCGAACTGGGCCTGGCCTGCGATGAGCGGCGGCGACAGCTGGATGACCGGATCGCCGCGGTCGTCGGCGCGGCAGATGAGACCGCGCTCGAACAGTTCCCCGGACAGGTAGCCGCGCAGCAGCGTCTCGGACTCCTCGTCGGTCCAGTGGGCGTCGGAGTCCTGGTCCTTGACCAGCTCGATGGCGTGGAAGTAGCCGGTACCGCGAACATCGCCGACGATCGGGATGTCGCGCAGCGACTCCAGCATCTCGCGGAACGCGCCCTCGTTCTTGCGGACGTTCTCGATGATGCCCTCGTTCTCCATCACGTCGAGGTTGGCGAGCGCGATCGCAGAGCACACCGGGTGCCCGGCGAACGTGAACCCGTGCGTGAAGCTGTTGTGCCCCTCCAGGAACGGCTCGGCCACCTTGTCAGAGGCGATCACCGCGCCCATCGGCGCGTACGCGCTGGTCAGGCCCTTGGCTGTGGTGATGAGGTCGGGCTCGTAGTCGAAGCGCTGCGCGCCGAACCACTCGCCGAGGCGGCCCCAGGCGCAGATGACCTCGTCGGAGATGAGCAGGACGTTGTACTTGTCGCAGATTTCGCGTACACGCCGCCAGTAGCCCTCAGGGGGGACGAAGCAGCCGCCCGCGTTCTGCACGGGTTCCATGATCACGGCCGCGACGGTGTCGGGTCCCTCGAACTCGATCTTCTCGGCGACGGCCTCGGCCAGCTCCGTTTCGCTGTAGCCGTGGGGCATCCGGAAGGTGTTGGTGTTGGGGACGTGCACGCCGCCGGGGGTCAGGGGCTCAAAGGGCGTGCGCAGGCTGGTGATCCCAGTCGCGCTCAGGGCGCCCAGGCTCGTCCCGTGGTAGGCGATGTCGCGCGCGATGAACTTGGTCTTGAGCGGGTTGCCCGTGATCTTGTGGTACTGGCGCGAGAGCTTGATCGCCGACTCGACGGCCTCCGAGCCGCCGCTCGTGAAGAAGACACGGTTGAGATCGCCCGGGGCGAGCTCGGCGATCCGCGCAGCCAGTTCGATGGCGCGCGGGTGGGCGAAGGTCCAGTTGGTGTAGAAGCCCAGCTCCTTGGCCTGCTCGGCCCCGGCCTGGACGACGTCGGCGCGGCCGTGGCCGATGTTGACGCAGAACAACGCCGACAGGCCGTCGAGATAGCGCTTGCCGTGCTCGTCGTAGACGTAACAGCCCTCGCCGCGGACGATGATCGGGATCTCGTGATCCTGGTAGGCCGACATCCGGGTGAAGTGCATCCACAGATGACGGCGCGCGAGGTCCTGGAGCGTGCCGCGCTCGGTGCCGGTGGCCTCCTGGGTGCTTGCCATAGATCTCCTCCGAAATGGGCTTGGCCGTTTCGTACAACGGTAGTGGGCGGCCGGGATCCGATCAATTGGACGTCTGGGCGGTAGCACGCGACAGCTGTTGTCCATTAAGGCCACCGCCGTCGGAGGATCGTGTCGCGGATCTCGTCGCGCGCAATTGGGGTAGGTTGGGCCGGTGCAGCTCAATCACCGTCGTAGCGGCAGCGGCGAGCCGCTCGTGCTCATGCACGGGATCGGGAGCCGGTGGCAGATGTGGGAGCCGGTCATGGGTCGGCTGGCCGAGCACCACGACGTCATCGCCGTCGACCTGCCCGGGTTCGGAGCGTCGCCGATGCCCCCGCCGGGAACGCCGCCGGGCATCGACTCGCAGATCACGCTGGTGTCCGAGTTCCTCGCGCAACTGGGCGTGGAGCGGCCCCACGTCGCGGGCAATTCGATGGGAGGGCTGCTCGCGCTGGAGATGGCGGCCCGCGGGCTGGTCTCCTCGGCCACCGCCCTCTCCCCCGCCGGCTTCGCCGGCCGCGCCGAGATGACCTACGGGCGCGTGTCGCTGTGGCTGAGCGTGCGCCTGGCGCGTCGGACCGCCCGCTACTCCGAGACGCTGTTCGCCACGGCGTTCGGCCGTAAGCTGGGCCTGAGCCTGTTCGTGGCCCGGCCCGAGCGCCTCACCGGCGCCGAGGCCGCCGAGAACACCCGCGCCCTCGCAGGCGCACCCTGGTTTGACGCGACGCTGCCGTCGCTGCGCGCATTCGAGTTCTCAGACGACCACGACATCGAGGTGCCGGTGACCGTCGCGTGGGGCGCCAAGGACCGGCTCCTGCTTCCGCGCCAGGCCCGGCGCGCCGCCCACGCGATCCCGCGCGCGCGTGTCCTGCTCCTCGACGGATGCGGCCACGTGCCCACTTGGGATGACCCCGAGCAGGTGGCCCGGGTGCTGCTCGACGGCGCGGCGGCACCGCGGACGACCCAGGGCGCCGCCACCACCGCGACGGCGACCGCGACCGCCTAGTCGCTCCCGGGCTCGTCGCCGGTGGCGACCGGCCGGGCGGGGTCGGTGACCCACTCGCTCCACGAGCCGGGGTACAGCGCCGCCCCACCGATACCGGCCAGCTCCAGGGCCAGAACCGTGTGCGCGGCGGTGATGCCAGAGCCGCAGTAGGCGCCGACCTCGGCGCCGGCCACGTCCGCGAACGCCTCGGCGAGGTCCGCGTGACCGAGAAAGCGTCCCTCGGAGTCGAGGTTGCGTGCCATCGGGTGATTGCGGGCGCCCGGGATGTGCCCGGCGACCGGGTCCATCGGCTCGGTCTCGCCGCGATAGCGCTCGGGAGCCCGGGCATCGATGAGGACGCCGGTGGCCGCGAGCCGCGCCGCCTGCTCGGCATCGAGGACCGGCATGTTGCCCGGGCGAGCATCGAAGCTTCCAGGGTGCTCGGGAGTCTCGTCGCCCTCGGTGAGCGGCCGCCCGGCGGCGAGCCACGCCCCCAGACCACCGTCGAGGACCGCCACCTCCGGGTGGCCGAAGTAACGGAGCAGCCACCATGCGCGGGCGGCGGGCAGGCCGTCGGCGTCGTCGTAGACGACCACGGGGCCGTCGTTGCTGACGCCGGCGACCCGCATGGCCCGCCCGAACTCCTCGGGGGCGGGGAGCGGGTGGCGGCCCTGCCGGCCCGGCGGGGCGGCGAGGTCGCGGTCGAGGTCGACGAACACCGCCCCGGGAATGTGGCCGCTGGCATAGAGGTCCGGCTGGGAGCCGGCGGCCAGTTGCCAGCGCACGTCCAGGATCGTGAGGCCGGGGCGGTCAGCGAGCTCGTCGGCAGTGATCAGCGGGGAGGCCATGTGGTGAGGGTTGTACTACCCCTGGGGCGTCCCCGGCTACACGAAGAGAACGTCAACGACGGCTAACGAGTGGAGAGCGTGGGCGGCATCGACGCTGCGGGCGTCCCTCGGCGGGGTCGTGGCGGATAGTGGAGGAAATAGCACCAAGATCCGCCCCGACCACCTGCAAAGCCCGCCATTTACGCTCCAGCCAGCCTCTCCCAAGCCCGCCGTTGACGTTCGCCGTGCCCAGGGCAGACGCCGGGACGATCGCCGGTACCCAGGGCAGACGCCGGGACGATCGCCGGGGCCGCGGGCAGCGCGCGGCCAGCGCGCTAAGCTCGGGGCGTGGTCGGGCAGGCTGACGCCCGGGGTCTCGCGTCGATCGTGCTCGTCGGAGAGCGGACTTGGTCAGGTGAGCGCGGGGATTGCGCGTAGCCGCGCCAGCGCGGTGAGGAACTGGGTGTGCCATGGCCAGCGGGCGGGCATCCGGAGTGTCACTCTCCGGCCGGTGCGGGTCAGTCGGCCGGGGGCGGTGAGCAGCCGGCGGCGCAGTGTGCGAGCGGTCGGGATCGTGGTGTCGGGCAGTCCGATCAGCGTCGTCCACCGCAGCAGGTTGTGGGCCAGCGCGGCGATCACGGTCCAGGCGGCGTTGGCGAGGAACTTCCCGGACGGGAAGTGCGCCAGCGCTTGGTCTTTGAGATCACGGATCGCGAGCTCCACCACGGCGTGACCGCGGTGCTCAGCCTCAACGAGTCCGAGGGCGTCGGTGCGGTTGGTCACGAACGCGAAGTGGCGCCAGTCGGGCCACAGCTCGGCCTGGGCACCAACCAGGCGGGTGCGCCTGACGATCAGTCGCCGGGCGCCCAGCATCGTCTCTGCGATCTGCGCCTCGCCGGTCTCGGGGTAGTCGGGCAGGGCCTGCCAGTCGGCCTCGGGGATCGCTGAGATCACCGTTTTGACGGGGGTTTGCTGGCGCACCCCGATCGAATACGTCCAGCCCGCTGATTGCAGGCGGGTCATGATCTTGATGTTCCAGAACCCCGAGTCGGCTCGCAACAGCTTCTCGCCGCTCGCGCCGGCGCGCTCCACGCGGGGGATCAGCTCCTCGACGAAGCGCAGCGCGCCACGCGACGTGTTCGCCGAGCCTGTGCGGGCGCGGATGTGCAGCACCTCGCCGGTCCCCGCGCGCGTCGCGAGGATCGGGTGATACCCAAGCTTGCGCGTGTATCCATAGCCCGCCCCCTGCTTCTCCGAGCCGAACACTTCACCGACAAAGCTGTCGACATCGACGACCAGTCGGTCAGCGCCAGGGCCGGCCCCGGCGGCCCACGCCCGCGACAAGCGAGCGCCGGAACCGCAGCGCCGTGCCCCGCCGCCGGGCCGGCGGCCCGCACCGGGGCGGGGGTCAGCCAGGCGGCGAACAGGACCAGGGCGAAGGCGAACATCTCGGCCCCGAACATCAGCGGGTGGGTCGAGAGCGGGTCGCCGAAGACGAGGATCCCGCCGACGATGCCGGACACGTTGGCGGCGGTGCCGGTGACGGCGATGACCGGGACGGCGTCGCCGTCCTGCAGGCCCTTGGCCGATGCGTAGAAGGCGGCCACGGAGGCGACGATGGTGACGGCGGTCCAGGGGCTCAGCAGGCCGAGGACGCCGTGGGCGCCGACGAGTCCGGAGATGGCCTTGATGGCGACATCGGAGACGCCGAACAGGATTCCGGCGGCGGCGCCGAGCATGAAGCCGTGGTGCTCCACGGGGGCGCCGATCCGCGGGCCCATGATGAGCAGCGTGCCGGCGGCCAGCAGGAAGCCCTCGAAGCCGATCATGGCCGGCACCGAGTAGTGCGAATGCGCGCCGTGCGTGGCGGGGAGGCTGAAGCCCAAGAGCAGGAGGCCGACGGCCGTGAGGATGATGCCGACCCACTGCTTGCGGGAGATGCTCAGCCCGAAGGTCCGCTCAGCCATGACGGCGAGGAGGACCACACCGCCCGCGAGGACGGCCTGGACGAGCGACAGCGGTGCGACGGCCATGGCGGCGACGTGGAAGATCCAGGCGGCCGAGGCGATCAGCATGCCGATCGCGAACAGCTTGGAGGCGAACAGCGCCTTGCCCGAGCGAAGGGGATGACGGATGTCCACGGCGGGCGCCGCGCACGCTCCGCGGTGCTTGAAGAGGAAGCCGACGTTCGTCGTGAGGGCGCAGGCGAGCGCGAGCAGGATGCCGAGGACTTGAGTCATGGAGTGATTTAGGGGACCTGGATCGAAAGAGAGTGGGAAAAGGAGGCTCTACAGCGCCTCACGAATCTCTTTCGGCATTCGGCGGAGCGGCTTGAGCACCAATCCGCAGCTCCGCTGCAAACTGGACACATGAGCGCCTGGCTCCGGGCGCCCGACACCACCCTGTCGAAGCCAGATTAAGCTCCGGTATATGGCGCCTATGGACCGACCGTTGCTGCTGATTGACATCGATGGCGTCATCTCGCTGTTCGGTTTCGATGCGGCGAAACCGCCTCCGGGGCGGTTCCTGCTGGTGGACGGCATCCCGCACTACCTGTCCGCCGGTGCTGCCGAGCTCCTTGCCGACCTCCATGACGATTTCGAACTCGTCTGGTGCAGCGGCTGGGAGGAAAAAGCCGACGAGTATCTCCCGTTCGCGTTGGGACTACCCGCCGGGCTGGGGCACCTAACCTTTGCCCGCGCGGCCGCCGATGACCCCGAGCGCCACTGGAAATTGCCCGCAATCGAGCGCTACGCGGGCCCCGATCGCCCCCTCGCCTGGATCGACGATCAGTTCGACGTGAGCTGCCATCACTGGGCCAGCGCCCGGCGGGCTGCCACCGAGCTCGTGACCACCGACCCGGCGGTCGGGCTCACCCCGGAGCACATCGCGCACGTGCGCGCGTGGGCGCAGACGCTCTGAGCGCGTCAGTCAAACGCGCCGTGGCGCCCTGCACCTGAGCGAAAGCGCTCCAGCCCGGCCTGGACCTCCAGCAGCGACCGGCGGCCGTGGGCCAGCTCGTTGGCCAGCGCCTCGGCCTCACTCAGCCCCTCCTGCTCGAGCGCCGATAGGCGGTCCTCGCGCAGGCACGTCTGCGGGAGCCGGGCCAGCGTGGCGGCGAGCTCCTGAGCGGCCGCGAGGCTCGTGCCGGTCGGCACGACCCGGTTGACCAGGCCCATGCGCTCGGCCTCGCCGGCCCCCACGGCCCGGCCGGTGAGGATCATGTCCATGGCCCGGCTCGCGCCGATGAGCCGCGGGAGCCGGACCGTCCCGCCGTCGATCAGCGGAACGCCCCAGCGCCGGCAGAACACGCCCAGCACCGCATCCTCCTCGGCCACGCGCAGGTCGCACCACAGCGCCAGCTCCAGGCCGCCGGCCACGGCGTGGCCGGCGATGGCCGCGATGACCGGCTTGGATAGGCGCATCCGGGTGGGCCCCATCGGACCGTCGCCCTCGTCTTGTACGCGGTTGCCGGAGTCGCTGCCGACCGCTTTAAGGTCGGCCCCCGCGCAGAACACGCCGCCTTCCCCGCCCAGCACGGCGACGGCCGCATCCCCATCCGCGTCAAACGCCCGGAAGGCGTCGGCCAGGGCCTGCGCGGTCGGGCCGTCGACGGCGTTGCGCCGCTCCGGGCGCGAGAGGAGGACCGTGGTGACGGGCCCCTCGCGCGAGACGCGCACCGCTGCAGCGCCGCTCATGGCGCCCCCACCGCGCGGCCCACGAACGTCCGCAGCGCCGCCACGATCTCGTCCGGATCGGGGCCGCCCGCGGCCAGCGGCGACAGCGGCCCCACCAGTGCCTCGCCACAGCCGCCGACCAGCGCGGCCGCGGTGAGGTCGACGTTCTGCTCGGGGAGCTCGCCGGCCGCGATCCCCGCGGCCAGGCCGGCCGCGATCAGCTCGGCGTATCGGGCGCGGTAGGCGATCCGCTCGGCGTCGACGCGAGGGTCGACCGGCTCGGCGATGAGCGCCCAGGCGAGCCGGGGGTTGCGCAGGGCGCGCCGGGCGAACGTGGCCAGCACGGCCTCCAGGCGCTCCTGCGCAGTGGCGCTCCCGGGCAGCTGGGCCGCCGCGGCGCGCATCGCCCGCTCCTCGCGCTCGCAGACGGACCGGAAGACCTCGACGAACAGCTCCTCCTTGGAGGCGAAGTGGCGATACAGCGTGCCCGCGGCCACTCCCGCGCGCTCGGCGATCGCCAGCACAGAGGCGCCGCCGTAGCCGCCCTCCTCGATGAGCTCGCGCGCGGCGACGAGGAGGCGCTCGCGGGTGCTGGTGGCGACAGTGCCCACGTCCTTCAGCCCTTGAACGTGGAGGGACCGAGGTCGCCGAAGCCCTCATCGCGGTCGCGAACGGCCGCCCGGAAGCCCTCGCGAGCCGCGAGCCCCTGGAACGCGTATCCCTCCACGGTGTGGCGAGCGACGCCGTCGAACACCGTGCCCAGGACCTGAGTGGCCTGGAGGCCCTGGGCATACAGGGACTGGTTGACCAGGAGCTTCATCATCCGCAGCTGGTTGACGGGCACGCGCGCGATCCGCGCGACCAGGTTCTCGGTGCGCTCGTCGAGATCGACGGCGTCCGGCGCCTCGATAGCCAGCCCCCACTCCACCGCCTCGGCGCCCGACAGCGAGTCTCCGGTGAAGAGCAGCCGCTTGGCGCGCTGCGGACCGAGCCGATAGGCCCACATCGACGTCGTCGGCGACCCCCACACCCGCGCCGGCGGGTAGCCGATCTTCGCGTCGGCAGCGATCACCAGCAGGTCTGAGCACAGCGCCATGTCAGTCCCGCCCGCGACGCAGAATCCGTGGACCCTGCACACCACCGGCTTGCCGCAGTGATACAGCGACATGAAGGCGCGAACGTTGCGGCTCATCATCGCGTAGTCCACCGTCGGGTCCCACACCCCTTCCGGGTCGTGGTTGGCCCGCATCACCTCCGGATCGAGCGGGGAGCCGGGCGGGAAGCCGATCCCACTCACGGGCGCGCCGACCCCCGGGTCATCGTCCGCATCCTCGAGCCGGCCCTGACCTTCGGCGCTCTGCACGAGGTCGTAGCCGCCACAGAAGCCCTTGCCGTTGCCCGAGAGCAGCAGCACGGACACCGCGGGGTCCAGGTCCGCGTGCTCGACGGCCTGCTCGAGCGCCGTCAGCATCGCGCGGGTGATGCCGTTGCCCCGCTCGGGCCGGTTGAGCGTGATCCGCGCCACTCGGCCGTCCACGGCGTATTGCACGACGGTCATGCGGGGACGGCGCGCTCGATGATCGCCTTGGCGTCGACCCCCGCCGGCAGCGTCCCGTAGACGCGGCCGCGATCGCCCTCGAGACGCCCGGCGCAGAAGGCGTCGGCGACCGCGGGCGGGGCGTGGCGAACGAGCAGCGAGGCCTGGAGCGCGACGGCGAGGTCCTCCACCAGGCGGCGGGCGCCGAACTGGCCGGCGTAGAGCCGCTCCTCGGCCGCGGCCCCCTCGGCGCCGGCGAACGTCTCGTCTACGCGCGCGCGCACGTGCGCGAGGTGGGCGTCCAGGCGCGGCTCGGCGCCGGCGGCAAGCTCGCACTCGGCGAGGAACGCCGGCAGGCCCTCGGGCTCCTTGACGATCGCCCGCAGCACGTCGAGCGCGGCGACGTTGCCCGAGCCCTCCCAGATCGAGTTCAGCGGAGCGTCGCGGTAGAGCAGCGGCATCCCCGAGTCCTCGACGAAGCCGTTGCCGCCCAGGCACTCGAGCGCCTCGGCGGCGTGGCCGGCGGCGCGCTTGGACACCCAGTACTTGGAGACGGCGGTGGCAAACCGGCGAAACGCCGCCTCCGAGGGCTCGTCGTAGGCGCGGGCGACGCGCATGGCGGTGGCCGTGGCCGCCTCGGACTCGATGGCCAGGTCGGCCAGCACGTTGCGCATCGCCGGCTGATCGACCAGGCGCGCGCCGAACGCCGAGCGGTGGCGAGCGTGGTGGATGGCCTCGAGCGTGCCGCGGCGCAGCCCGGTCGTCGAGCCCAGCAGGCAGTCCAGCCGCGTGTGGTTGACCATGCGGATGATCGCGGGAACGCCCCGCCCCTCCTCCCCCACGAGCCGGCCCAACGCACCGCGGAACTCGACCTCCGATGAGGGCAGCGAGCGCGTGCCGAGCTTGTCCTTCAGCCGCTGGAACTCCATCCCGGCGCCGCGCTCCACCAAGAAGCATGAGAGGCCGCCCGCGGTCTGGGCGAGGACGAGGAACACGTCACACGGCGGATAGGAGCAGAACCACTTGTGGCCGTGCAGCTCGTAGGTGCCGTCGCCGTTGGGCTCGGCGCGGGTGATGTTGGCGCGCACGTCTGAGCCGCCCTGGCGCTCGGTCATCGCCATCCCCGACAGCGCCCCGCGCTCGTAGTCGGGCAGGGTGAGGCGCGGCTCCCACTCCGCGGCCAGCTCGGGTGCGCCGTCCCGCAGCGCCGGCACGGCGGCGTAGGTCATCGACACCGGGCACATGACGCCGTCGTTGGCGTTGCTCCAGAGCGTGAACAGCGCCGCGCGCACGACGTGGGCGCCGGGCTGGGGCTCGCGCCAGGGCAGGCTGTGGATGCCGCGCGCCACGGCGCCCTCCAGCAGCCAGTGCCACGACGGATCGAGCTCGACGGCGTCGATCCGGTTGCCAAAGCGATCGTGGGTGGTCAGCCGCGGCTCGTTGCGCTCGGCGCGGCGAGAGTGCTCGCGGGCCTCGATGCTCCCGGCGACGGCGCCGGCCTCGCGGGCGCGCTCGGCGCCCCAGCCCCCGCCTTCGCGGCCGAGCGCCTCCTGAAGCGCGACGTCGAGCTCGAACAGGTTGGCCGGCTCAAGAGGCGGCGCCTGGTTGAGCACCTCGCGCGCCGGGTCGGTGATCTCGATCGTGGCCATGTGATCTCCCTTTGCTCAGGGTCTTCAACGTGAATCGCGATTCACAAGCGTAGTGAATCCAGATTCACATCGCAAGGTTCAAACAGCGTGCCGTTGAGCTCCAGCGCGTAGAGCGCTCCCGAGATCCCGAGGCGCTGGTCGTTGGCGCAGAAGCCCGGGTACAGGGAGCGCGTGTACTCCGCGTTGAGCACGGGCTTGCCCGCCCGCAGATAGGGCCGGAAGGCGTTGCACTCGTGGTACTGGTTGCACTGCTCGTCGAGCGCACCGTCGAACGACGGCTCGAGCTTGGCCGCCTGCTCGGGGTCGTTCTTCTCAAACACCGCCATGCCCAGCCGGTGGACCGCTCGCGCCACCCAGCGGTCATAGCTGAGCTGCTGCGCAGCGCTGATGCGAAAGCCGGTCGGGTTCTCGAAGCCGTCCATGTTGTCGGGCTCCACCGCGTCAAACCCCTTGTGGGCACACATGGCGAAGCGAGCGCGCATGATCGGCTCGAGCACCGACAGGCGCCGGACGTCGAGCCACTTCTCCCCCGGCCAGCCATTGCCGCGGCCGAGCAACGCCCTCGGGAAGCGCGCCGCGTCGGGCCGCCACCGCTCCCACGTGCCCACATCGACGTAGCAGATGACGTGCTGGCCGCCCGCGTGCAGCCGGGCTACCTCGGCGGCGCCGTTATCGAAGGCGTCGATGTCGGAGGCGGCAACGTTCTCGAGGCGCACCCGACCCTGGAGCTGCCAGTACCACGTGAGATGGGCCGGTGGCGACCACCGCGCTCGGGCCGCCGCGGTCCCCACCCCGGGCGCCAGCGCGCACAGGCAGGCCGCGACGGCCACGACCACCCGAACGCTGCCGCGACCCATCGCGGTTGCGCCCTACGCTGCCGCCGCGGCGTTGACCATGGTGCACTCGGCCACGCGATCGGTGGCGTCGTGGGTCCCGGCCAGCAGGCGCCGGGACAGCTGGGCGCGACGGAAGAACAGAGGCGCGTCGTGCTCCCATGTCGCGCCGATGCCACCGTGGACGTTGATCATCGCCCGTGCGGCAAAGTCCAGCGCGCCGCCGGCGGCGCTGCGGGCGGCACTCGCGGCCAGCGCGAACTCCTCCGGCCTGGCCGCCCGGGCCCAGCCCGCGTAGTACTCCAGTCCGCGGGCGTTCTCCAGCCGGCGCAGGATCTCGGTGAGCTCGTGCTTGATCGCCTGGTAGGACCCGATCGCGCGGCCGAAGGTGAAGCGCTCCTTGGCATAGGCGACGCTCACGTCCAGGCACGTCTGCACGGCGCCGATCGACTCGGCGGCGATGAGCGCGTGCGCGAGGTACCAGGCGTCGGCGAGGACGCCGGCGTCGGCGGGCAGCCGCCGTCCGCGCGCGCCCTCGAACGTCACGTGGCCCAGCGAGCGGGTGGCGTCGTAGCGGACCACGCTCTCCATGGTCACGCCGCCGGCGTCGGACTCGACGGCCACCGCGACCGGCTGCCCGCTGCCGTCCACGCCGACGACCACGAGTAGATCGGCGCCCGGCGCATCGGGGACCCAGGCCACGTGGCCGTCGACCGTGACCTCATCGCCGTCACCGCTCACCGAGGGCGCGCCCGTGCGTGCGAAGCCGGCCGCGGGCTCGACCGTCCAGCCCTCTTCGAGCTCTCCGGGCGGCCGCGCCGGTACGTACACGGGGCGCAGCTCGCCGGCGGCGATCGCCTGAAGGGTGGAGTCGCCGGCGGCATTGAGGATCGCCGTGGCCGGCAGCAGCCCCAGCAGCGGCACGGCGGCGAGCACGCGCCCGCACTCCTCGGCCACCAGCAGCGCGTCAAAGCCGCCCAGGCCCGCGCCGCCATGCTCCTCGTCGATGAGGACGCCGGGCCAGCCGGCCTCCACAGCCAAGGGCCACAGGTCGGGCAGCGAGGCCGGGTCCTCCAGCGCGGTCCGCGCGGCCTCGATCGTCTTGACGCGGGCCAGTGATCCGCGGGCGGCCTCGCGCAGCAGCATCTGCTCGTCGGTGAGGGCGAAGTTCATGACGTCACCGCCTGCTTCTCCATGGCGCGCAGCTCGCTGAACGGCACGCCCTTGTCCAATCTCGGTTCGGGTGGCAGACCCAGCACCCGCTCCCCGATGGTGTTGCGCAGGACCTGCTCGGTGCCCCCGGCCGACTTCAGACCCGGCAGGAACGAGATCAGGTAGCTCCACTCGCTGTCGGACCCGAGCGCGTCGGGGCCGACGATGTCCGCGCCGAGGTCGGTGGCCGCGATCGCGGCGTTGACCATCGTCACCTTGGCGAGGCCCGCCTCGGGACCGGGAATCTGGCCCCGGGAGAGCGCCGTCAGGGCGCGATAGCCGTTGTAGCGCACGGCCAGCAGCTCGGTGATCACCTCGCCCAGCCGGCGCCTGGCATCGGCGTCGTGGCGGGCGGCGGGGTCGGCGGCCAGCGTCTGGGCCAGACGCGTCGGCGAGCCGAAGCCCTCGGAGCCGAAACCGATCGTCAGCCGCTCGTACATGAGCACCGTCAGCGCGGTGCCCCATCCGTTCCCGACGCCACCGACCACGGCGTCGGCGTCGAGGTGGACGTCGTCGAAGAAGACCTCGTTGAACTCGGCCTCGCCCGAGATCTGGCGCAGGCCGCGGACGGTGACGCCCGGCGAGTCCATCGGCACGATGAACATGGTCAGGCCCTTGTGCTTGGGGATGTCGGGGTCGGTTCGGGCCAGCAGCAGGCCGAAGGAGGCGAACTGGGCGTTGGTCGTCCACACCTTCTGGCCGTTGAGGGTCCAGCTGCCGTCATCGCCCTGGCGCGCGCGGGTCTGCACCGCGGCCAGGTCAGAGCCGGCGTTGGGCTCGGAGAACATCTGGCACCACACCTCGTCGCCATGGAGCATCGGACCCAGGTGACGGCTCTTCTGCTCCTCGGAGCCGTGGGCAATGAGGCACGGACCAAGCATCCCGATGCCGATCACGTCGAGGATGCCGGGGACCTCGGCCCGCGAGATCTCCTGATTGACGGTGACCTGCTCGATCGGGCCCACCCCTCGCCCGCCGAACTCCTTGGGCCAGGTGACCGCGGCCAGCCCGGCCTCGGCCAGCTTGCGCTGCCAGGTTCGCCGGGAATTGATGTAGGCCGAGTCCTCGGAGGATCCCGAGCGCGGTGGGGCCTGGTCCCGGTTGGCCTCGAGCCAGGCCCTCGCCCGGGCGCGGTACTCAGCCTGTTCCGGGGTGTCGTTCAGGTCCACGCTGCACTCCTTGTCTCAGGGTCGATGTGAATCGCGATTCACCATCTTACAGCGGCCCATCCCGCCGGCACGCCACAATCCGCGCTCATGGACACCCCACCGTTCATCCACGACCGCGCGATCTGCGAGTCGGACAACATCGGCCCCGGCACGCGCATCTGGGCGTTCGCGCATGTGATGGCCGGCGCTCAGATCGGCGCCGAGTGCAACGTGTGCGATCACACCTACGTCGAGGGCGACGTGATCATCGGCGACCGCGTCACCCTGAAGTCAGGCGTGTTCCTGTGGGACGGCCTGCGCGTCGAGGACGACGTCTTCATCGGCCCCCAGGCCACCTTCACCAACGACATCATGCCCCGCAGCCGACAGCCCTTCGAGCTGCGCTACACCACGCTGCGCCGCGGCGCGAGCATCGGCGCCGGCGCCGTCATCCTTCCGGGGGTGACGGTGGGCGAGGGCGCCATGGTCGGCGCGGGCGCGGTCGTCACCAAGGACGTCGCCCCCCACACCGTGGTCGTGGGCAACCCCGCCCGGGCCACGCGCACGCTCACCTCCCAGTAGAAGGGAAGACGCGCGCGCGACCCCAGGGGCGCGGCGGGTCGCTCGCTGAACGGGGTCAGGCGAGCGCGAGCGCCGGCCGTGCGCTGAGCTGATCGTTCATCTCGCCAGACTCCAGCGAGACCTCGCGACCGCCCTGTTTCAGGGACCGATCGGCCGCTTCAACGATCCGCACGACGCTGCGGGCCAGCGCAGTATGGAACTGCATGGACTCGCCGGTCCTGATGGCACGGATGAAGTCTCCGAGCTCGAGGCCGAGCGGCTCATGCGATTCGATCTTGGGTGAGACGATGTCACCGGACCGATAGGACAGGTGGTACTCACCAAACGTCTCCGGGTCCTGGTAGACGACGCCCGAGTCAAACACGCGCACTGGCTCCACGGCCCCGTCGTCGTAGGTCACCATGCGCTCGGATCCCACCAGCACCGTCCGGCGCAGCTTGGATGGCGCGAGCCAGCTCAGCTCGACGTTGGCGACGATGCCGGAGGCGAACGTCAGCGTGACGAAGGCGACATCGGCGATGCCGGGCACGATCGAGTCGCGCCCCACGGCGCGCACGCTCGTGGGCATCTCCGACAGCCAGTAGAGCAGGATCGAGAAGTCATGCGGACCCGAGGTCCCAGATCACACTCACGTCGCGCTGGTGCAGTCCCAGGTTCACCCGGCTGGAGGAGATGAAATAGATGTCCCCGAGGGTGCCGGCCTCGAGCATCCGCTTGATCGCGCGCACGGGCGGGCTATAGACAAAGGTGTGCCCGCACATGAGCAGCAGCCCCCGCTCGCTCGGCCATGCGCGCCAGGTCGTCGGCAAGGGCTGCCGACGGGGCCAGCGGCTTCTCGACGAACACGTGCTTGCCGGCCTGGAGGGCCTGTGCCGCCAGGTCGTAGTGGGTGTGGACCGGCGTGGCGATGATGACCGTCTCCACGCCCGGGTCGGCGAGGACCCGCTCGACGTGGGAGGTGACCCGCACCGACGGATAGCGCCGGCGAAAGCGACTGAGCCGCTCGCGGTCCAGGTCGCAGATCCACCGCACCTGCGCCTCGGGCTTGTCGGCGAGAACACGTAGGAGGTTCGGGCCCCAGTACCCCAGCCCGATCACGGCAACGCCGGTCGGCTCCGCCATGGGAACGTCTTGAGTCCTGACTGCCGCGGTTGCGCTCACTTTTGCCCCGTCCTCACCATTTGTGCTCTTTCGATTGCGTGCGCCACGCGCTCGACCTCCATCCTCGTGAGGTCTGAGTGCATGGGTAGTGACAGCTCCTGCGCGGCCCAGGCCTCGGCGATCGGAAGATCGCCATGGCGGAGGGCGTGGTCCTCCCAGGCGGCGTGCTCGTGGACCGCGCGGTCGTAGTGCACTCCGGTCTCGATCCCGGCCTCGCGCAGACGGTCCGCCATCCAGCCGCGGTCCTCGAAGCGGGTCGGGAACAGGTGATAAATGCACGGGGTCTCCGGGCGCTCCTCCATGACCACGGTGCTCTCGGGCAGCAACTCCCGATAGTCCGCGGCACGGGCGCGCCGGGCCTCGTTCCACTCGTCCAGGTACTCGAGCTTGACGCGCAGCATCGCGGCCTGAAGACCGTCGAGCCGCTCGTTGAAGCCGAGCTCGACGTGCTCGCCCTTGACGCGCTGGCCGAGGTTGCGCAGACGACGCAGCCGGCTGGCCAGCAGTGCGTCGTCTGTGCACACCGCTCCTCCGTCCCCGAGCGCGCCCAGGTTCTTCCCCGGATAAAACGAAAAGCCCGCAGCCGCCCCGAGCGAGCCGACCATGCGGCCTCGGTGGCGGGCGCCGGCGGCCTGCGCAGCGTCCTCCAGGACCAGGAGCCCATGAGGCCTGGCGACGGCGTGCAGCGCGTCCATGTCGCAGGCCTGGCCGTAGAGATGGACGGCGAGGATGCCGACGGTGCGCGGGCCGACAGCGGCGCGGGCCGCCTCGGGATCGATCAGGCCCGTGCCTTCCAGCACCTCGCACAGCACCGGCGTGGCGCCGACGTGTGCGACGGCCAGAGCCGAGGCGATGAACGTGTGGGCCGGGACGATGACCTCGTCACCCGGGCCGATGTTGTAGGCCCGCAGCATGAGCGTCAGCGCCGCGGTCCCGGAGGAGACGCCGACGCACTGCTTGACGCCGCAGTACTCGGCAAATTCGTGTTCAAACGCCTCGACCTCAGCGCCCAGGATGTACGCGCTCGAATCGAGCACGCGTCCGAACGCGTCGTGCAGGCGCTCCTTGATCGGAGCGTGCTGGAGATCGAGAGCAGCGAAGCGCACGGTCTCGTCGCTCGCTGGCCACTGCTGTAGTTGATGCGGTCAAGATTGCCCCTGAGTTATCCGTTGCTCGGTCCTGTTTATGTCATGCCGCGGGTGAGGCGGGAATAGGACGCGGTGCCCATGTGACGTTCATCCAGTTGAACGGCTCCCGAGCACGCCTACACCAGGGAACGGCGGAGGATCCCCTGGACTTTCGTGTAGGTCGCCGGACCGGCCGGTTCGCCGCTTCTGCCCCGGCGCTATGCTGCCCCCAGGGAGCGTCCCGCTCCTCGGATGGCAAAGGCTCGAGGATGGGCGAAGCGTCCTGGACTGAAGGGCAACGGGTGGACCGGGGGACACGATGGTGAGACTGCTCGTGGTCGACGACCACGACCTCTTTCGCGCGGGCCTGGCCTCGCTGCTCTCGGCCGAGGACGGCATCGAGGTGATCGGTCAGGCCTCGGGCGGCAAGATGGGCGTCCGCCTGGCCACCGAGCTCCGTCCCGACGTGGTGCTCATGGACGTGCGCATGCCCGACCTCGGCGGGCCCGACGCCACCCGCCTGATCCTCGAGCGCGAGCCCGGCATCAAGGTGCTGGCCCTCACCGTGTCCTCCGACGACGCCGACGTCTCGGCGGTCCTGCAGGCCGGTGCGGTCGGCTTCCTGGCCAAGGACACGCCGATCGACAGCCTCGTGGTCGCGGTCAACGCCGCCGCCAGCGGCGCCGCGTGGCTCTCGCCGCGGGCCGCCGAGGTGGTGCTCGGGCCGGATCCGCAGCCGTCGCGCCGCCGCCGCCGCCGCAGGACTCCACGTCGCTGGCGCAGCTCTCCGACCGCGAGATCGACGTGCTGCGCCTCATCGCCGACGGGATGGAGAACGCGGAGATCGCGAGCGCGCTGAACATCAGCCCGCGAACGGCCAAGAATCACGTCTCCAACATCCTGGCCAAGCTGGGGCTCCCCAGCCGCGTGCAGGCGGCCGTCTACGCGGTCCGCCAGGGCGTCAGCTGAGCGGGGCCGGCGGCGCGCTAACCGGCGCGCGCTCGACGAGGTCCGAGCGGCTCTCGACGCCGAGCTTGTGAACGAGCTCGGAGATGTGGCGGCGCACGGTGACCGGCGCGATCTGAAGCCGCTCGGCGATCCACGCCGTCGAGTGGCCGCGGCGGAGCATGCCCAGCACCTGGGCCTCACGACCGGTGAGGCCGTTCTCGGCGTTGTGGGTTCCGCGGAGCTCTGAGAGCAGCTCGTTGACCATCGACGCGCGGGCACGACCGCCTCGCTTCCGCTCAGCGCACGCGAAGACGCGCCGGAGCCGGTCAGCGTCCAGCGTCGCCGGGCACGTAGCCCGACGGCGCCGGCGCGCACGGACTCGAGCATGTCGTCGGCATCCCCG
>CAWKLB010000021.1:0-45108 GCA_963850325.1 uncultured Actinomycetota bacterium | reverse complement strand
ATACCGAAGTGCGGCACGGCCCAGCCGACGATCTTCTGGAACGCCGGCGCCGCCACTGATCCGCCGTAGATCGAGCCCTGAGGCTCGTCCACCATGACCGCGACCACGAGCTTGGGGGCGCTGGCCGGGACCATGCCGATGAACGACGCGATGTACTCGCTGCTCGAGTACTTGCCGTCGACGACGACGTTGGCGGTGCCGGTCTTGCCGGCGAGATCAAAGCCCGGGATGGCGGCGCCCGACGCCGTTCCGCCGTCAGCCAGCACGCCGCGGAGCATGTCGCGCACCGAAGCCGCGGTGTTGGCCGAGATGATCCGGTGGCCGGCGGGCAGCGCCTCGGCCTTGCCGCCGATCGACTCGACGATGTGGGGCGGGCGCAGGATCCCGCCGTTGGCAATGGCCGAGTACGCGGTGGCCATCTGGATCGGCGTCACCGACTCGCCCTGGCCCATCGGCAGGTTGCCCATCGAGGATCCCGAGTACTTGGAGACGGGCAGCACGATCCCCGTCTGCTCGCCCGGGATGTCAGAGCCGGTGGTCGATCCGAACCCGAACTTCTGCACCCAGTAGCTGAAGCGGTTGGCCCCGAGCCGCATCCCGATCAGGTCCGCGCCGATGTTGCTGGAGACCTTGAGGATCTGCGCGGTGCTGAGCGTCTCGTAGCCGTGGGACTCGGCGTCGTGGATCTGGCGGTCGGCGACCTGGAGCACCGGCGGGACGTCGAACGGGGTGCTCGGCGTCACCACCCCGTCCTGGAGCGCCCCGGCGACGGTGATCGCCTTGAACGTCGAGCCCGGCTCGTAGCTGTCGGCGACGGCGTGGTCACGATCGTCGGCGCTGCGCACGGCGCTGGGATCGTTGGCGTTGACCCGCGGCCAGTTGGCCAGCGCCAGGATCGCGCCGGTGTCCGGGTTCATCGCGATCGCCGTGGCCGCACGCGGCGAGTACTGCTCGCCGACCCCCGCCAGCACCTGCTCCACCTCGTTCTGGAGCGCCGCGTCGAGCGTGAGCTGGACCGTCTTGCCCGAGTGCATCGGGCGCACCTCGTCGATCGAGATCGGCTGGTGGATGGCGTCGTTGACGATCCGCCGCTCACCCGCCTGGCCCGACAGGAACTTGTTGTACTGGTACTCCAGGCCGGCGTCGCCCGCGCCCGAGGTCCCGTACACCCCGCCGAGCACCTGGGCCGCCGTCCAATCACGCGGGTACACGCGCTTGACGTCCGGAATGCTGGTGATGCCGTTGATCGGCTTGCTGTCGAACTTCAGCGCCAGAATCGACTGGGCGGTCGCGGGCGTCACCTCCCGGGCCACGACGACGTAGCCGGTATGTGGCTTGGTGATCGTCGTGAGGACCTTGAGCACCGGCATATGCAGCAGCGGCGCCATCGTCTGTGCCATCAGCATCGGATTGCCGCGCTTGATCAGGTAGGGATCGGCGACGATGTCGGCCGCCGACTCCGAGAGGGCCAGCTCCACGCCGTTGCGATCCGTGATCGCCCCCCGCGTCGCCGGGATCGGCACGTTGGTGATCTGCTGGCTGACCGCGGCTTGCTGGAGGCTGTCGGCCCGGACGACGCCGAGATAGACCGCGCGCACGACCGCCGCCGCCCAGCAGCGACAGGAACGCCACGAAGATGAGTCCGACCCGCCGATCGATCGCGACCATCGGGATGCCCCTCTAGCCGCCGACGGGCGTCGCGCCCACCCCGCCGCTCGACGAGGAGCCCGACTGATCGGTCGCCCCCGCCGAGGTGGTGGGGGCGGTGGGCGTCACCGACGAGGTGCCGGTGGTACCCGCCGCGCCCGTTGTGCCCGCGGTGCCCGCGGTGCCGGTCGTGCCCGCGCCGGTCGCCGTGCCTGTCGTGCCGGTGGTGCCCACGGTGCCGGTCGTGCCCGCGCCGGTCGCCGTGCCCGCGCCGGTCGCCGTGGCTGTGGTCGGCGCGGTCGAGGTCGAGGTCGAGGTCGAGGTCGCTGTCGGCGCCGTTCCGGTGGGCGTCAGCCCCAGCGAGGTGTTCCCCACCGTGCCCTGGGGCGCCGCCGGTGCCCCGATCGTGGGCAGCTGGGCGATGAAGTTCGTGCTGTCGGGAGCGTGGATGCTGCCCAGGGCACGCTCGACGCTGCCCGCTCCGGGGCGGACGAACCTGAGCTGGTTGGGCGCCGGCATGACCATGCCCATCTGTGCGGCCAGCCGCTCGATGCGCTGCTCATCGGAGAGGCCCGCGACGCTCGCGCGCAGCAACTCGTTCTGTCCCTGTAGCGCGGAGCTTCGCTCCAGCGAGCGCCCGATGCCGGCGTTGAGCTTGAGGACCTCCACCTGCATGGCGACGATCCCGGCCAGGAGGACTCCCAGCAGCGGGATCCACACGCGGCCGCGGATGATCCGGTCAAGCAGCGCATGATCGGGAAGGGCGCGGACGTAGGCCGAGGTGCGCAGGCCCCACGGCGCTCTGGCGGAGGGGCGGGCGCTGCGCGAGCGAGCGGGGCGTGCCGGACGTGCCGGGCGTGCCGGACGAGCGGGCCGCGACGGCCGGGTGCGCCCGGGCGCCGGGACCGCGATGACCCCGCCGGCGGCGGAGGCAGCGGCTGAGGCGACGCCACGAGCCGGGCCGGAGACGCGGCGCGGCGCCGTGGGCGCTACCGGGCGGCGCACGTTGGAGCGATGCCCGGCGCTGCGGGCCGACGAGGACCGCGACGGGGCGTCCGGGCGCGACTTCTTCGTGCTCCCGCGGGCGGCGGGCGTGAGCGCGGATGGCGTCATGTGTGTACGACCTCCAGCTTGCGAGCGGCGCGCAGGTGCGCTGACTTGGATCGGGGGTTGGCCGCGACTTCGCCCGGTGTCGGAGCCACAGCGCGACGGGTGAGGAGCTCGGCCTCCGGCTGGCGTCCGCAGACGCAGATCGGCAGCTCGGGCGGGCAGACACAGCCGCGCGCCCGCGAGGTGAGAAAGCGCTTGACCAGCCGGTCCTCCAGCGAGTGGAAGGAGATCGCCGCGAGCCGTCCGCCGGTGCCGAGCAGGTCCCAGGCGATCGGGAGCGCCTCCTCCAGTTGCACGAGCTCGTCGTTGACGGCGATGCGCAGCGCCTGGAAGGTCCGCTTGGCGGGATGGCCACCGGCAAACTGGGCCGGGACCGGCACCGCGGTCTTGATCGCGTCCACCAGCTGCTGAGTGGAGGCGAACTCCTGGCGCCGCCGGGCACGGCCGATGGCCCGGGCGATCTGGGAGGCGTAGCGCTCCTCGCCGTACTCGCGCAAGAGGCGGGCCAGCCGCCGTTCGTCCCAGGTGTTGACGACCTCGGCGGCCGTGAGCGTCTGCGCCGGGTCCATCCGCATGTCCAGCGGGGCGTCATAGGCGTAGGAGAAGCCCCGCTCCCACGTATCCACCTGCATGGAGGACATCCCCAGGTCCAGGTAGACGAGATCGGCGGTCAGCCGTTCCTGGCGCAGCTCGTGCAGCGCGGTGACGAAGTCCGCGCGGATGAAGCGCGTCTCGCACTGGACCTCGGCGGCCAGCGCCGCGAAGCGCTCCTCGGCCAGCGGGTCGCGGTCGACGCCGATGAGGGTTCCGGCGGGGCCGAGGCGATCGGCGATCAGCCGGGCGTGTCCGCCGCCGCCGACTGTGCAGTCGACGGCGGTCTCCCCCGGGCGCGGGTCGGCCAGCTCGATCAGCTCGCCCGCCAGCACCGGGATATGCGTCTTGGTCATGTCAAGGAGTGTTGCCAAGGCTCGCTGCCAGGTCGGGGATCCGGGTGAGAACGTCCTCGAAGTTCTGCGCGTAGCGAGTGCGGTCCCAGACCTCGAGGCACTCACCGGAGCCGGTGACGACGACCTCCTTGCCGAGGCCGGCGTAGTCGAGAAGCGGGGTCGGGATCATCACGCGGTTGGCGGCGTCGAGCTCGGTGTCAAAGGAGGCGTTGAAGAAGAAGCGCTTCAGCTCGCGGGCCGTCGGCGAGAACGGGTTCAGCCCGGCCAGGGAGGACTGCGTGAACTCGTCGTAGGCGTCCGGCGTCCAGATGGCGACCGTCCGCGGCGCGCCCGTTTCGACTTCGTGCGACGGGGCCAGCACCACGCCGTTGGCCAGCGCGCCGCGGAACTTCGCCGGAATGGTCAGCCGGTGCTTCGCGTCGAGCGCGTGTTCGAAGGTTCCGCGGAAGTTCAAGGGAGGTCATACAAGGTCTTGAAAGCTCAAAACCCGGGTGGCTGGGTGGGAGGAGCCCTGCCACCCGGGTTCCGGAAGCGACGCCCACACTATCCCACTCTCTCCCACAATGCAACCCAAATGGCACCTGTTGCCCCACAATCTGGCCCACCACCTCCGCGGGAGGGTCAAATCCCTCGCCATCACAGGCGATTCGGAGTGGGACGGGGTGGGTCCGGAGCCACCGCCCGGGTGCACGAACGCGTGCAGCGCACCGTTCTGCTGACCTGGCTTGCATTTCAGGGTCGGTTCCGTCCGCGGGGTGTGCTCGGATGCCCGGGCGCGGAGGCGGTGATTTCGGCTGCTCGGTCGGCCGGGTAGCGCGCGTGTAAGGGGTACTCCTCCAGGCGCGTCAGCCCTGCGTCTGCACGGAGACCGGCACCGTGGTCAGGACGCGGAATCCTGCCCGGCGGCCGCCGCGGGCAGCTCCAGCACCAGCCGCGCCCCGCTCTCCGTCGGCGCGGAGACCAGGGCTCCGCCGTGGGCCTCGGCCACCTCGGCGGCGATCGCCAGCCCCCGGCCGCGGGCGCCACGGCCGCGGCGCGGACGCCGTCTGAGCTCCGCCACGGGCGCCGGGAGCCCGGGCCCGTCGTCGGACACTGCCACCCGCACGAGCCCACCGCGAACGGTCACGTCGACCCCGACCGGTCCACGGCCGTGCTCGATGGCGTTGGCGATGAGGTTGCCGAGCGCCTGGGCCAACCGCAGCCGGTCCCCCCATACGAGCGCCTCCTCCCCACTCCATCCCACCCCGACCGCGCTGCCCGCGGCCGACGCGCTGGAGCGCCACGCCTCCACGGAGTCGGCCACGAGCTCTCGGACATCCACGCGGTCAAGCCGCCACAGCCTGCGGACGCCGCCCCCGGCGCCCGAGAGATCGTCGAGTGCGAGCGCCGCCCGGCCCAGCTCGGTGTCGATCGCCCGCAGCCGCCGCGGCGACGGCAGCTCCTGTCCCGCCGGCGCCGCCAAGCCCAGCCGGGCCGCCGTCAGCGGGCCGCGCAGCTCGTGACACGCGCGCGCGACGGCCTCCATCCGGTCGCCGTGGGCCCGCAGCACGGTCACCGCGAGCGCCCCGACGAGGGCCGCAGCCACCCAGCCGGCCACCGACACCGCCGCGCTCACCACGTGGGGCCCCCGTCGAGCAGCCGGTAGCCGACGCCCCACACGTTGACGACGAACCGCCGGCTCCCGAGGCTGAGCTTGCGCCGCAGGCGCGAGGCGTGCGAATCAAGCGTGCGCGTCGCCCCCATCGACCGAAAGCCCCAGACCTCGGACAGCAGCTCCGCGCGCGTGAAGACACGGGTTGGTTCGGTGGCCAGGAGCAGCGCCAGGGCGAACTCCTTGTTGGTGAGGTGGACCGCGTCCCCGTCGACCCAGGCATCGCGCGACATCGGGTCAAGCTCCAGGGCGCCGACCCGCAGGCGGCCCAGGCGCGGCCGGACCCGGGCGCGGCGCAGCAGCGCGTCCAGCCGGCCCCGGAGCTCGGTGTAGCTGAAGGGCTTGACCAGATAGTCGTCGGTCCCGCGCTCGAAGCCGCGGACGCGATCGAGCTCGCTGCCCCGGCCGCTGAGGATGAGCACGGGCAGCTGGGAGTCCAATCCCCCGCCGCGGGCGGCCGAGGAGCGCACCTCGCTGAGAAGCTCCAGCCCGTCACGGTCGGGCAGGCCGAGGTCGATGACGGCGACGGCGGGTGGGCCCGCGGCGATCAGGCGCAGGCCCTCGGCGGCCGTGCCGGCCTCGACCGGCTCATAGCCGTCGGCGGCCAGGTTGTCGGCCAGGAAGCGGCGCGTGGCGGTGTGGTCCTCTACGATCAGGACCGTTGGTGGATCTGGCTCCATATAGATAAGAGCCTCGAGCCGGACCTCTTCCACCCCCCTCTCCCTGCAACATCTAATTCAGGGGTGCCAGGAGAGCAGGATTCGCCCATATGATGCCGACGCGATGTACCGACGCGGCAACTACAGTTCGGGCGACGATTTCGTGCTCGAGTACGGAGAACTGCGGTTCACCTTCAACGAGCGTGACTTCCGTGAGCGCTGCGAGCAGTCCGCGCGCAAGCTGGGTTTCATCAGCGGCGCCGTCGAGGAGGACGAGGCCGAGGATCTCATCAACCTGGTCGTCAACGGCGAGGTCACCGATCCCGCGTCGGCGCTGGGCGAGCACGTCAACGAGTGCTGGGCCGAACTGGTCGGCCCCTCCGAGCGGTCGCTGGTGCACTGGCTGCGGCGGCTTATCTTCCGCGGCGCCTGGCTGGACCAGCGCGTCAAGGAGGGAGAGCTGGACATCGCCTTCGACGACGACACCTCCGCGTTCGTCTACGTCCAGCCGGATCGCGGCGGCGAGCCGATCGAGCTCGCGCCCGAGCCCAGCTGGAATCGCGTCGCCTACGAGCGCCGCTAGCCGCCCGCGCCCACCAGCCCGGCCACGTCCTGATCCTTGGGCGCCGGGTTGTCGAGGAGCAGGCGCGGGACGGTGACCAGCTTGTAGCCGTGCTTGCGCACCGCCTTGATGATGCGCGGCAGGGCGGCCACCGTCTGTGACCGGTCGCCGCCGGCGTCGTGGAGCAGCATGATCGCCCCGGGCTCCAGCCCGGCCAGCGCGCGCTGCACGATCACGTTGACCCCGGGTCGCTCGTAGTCGTCGGTGTCCACGGACCAGAGCACCATGAGCATCTTGTACTTGCGCAGCAACGCAAGGGTGGTGTGGTCCCACAGCCCGTAGGGCGGCCGGAACATCCGCGGGAACGGCGCGCCGTAGTTGCCGATCGCGGCCGAGTCCTGGATGAGCTGCGCCAATTGGGCCTTGCGCTTGAGCTGGGACATCGGCTGGTGTGACTCGGTGTGGTCTCCGATCGGATAGCCGCGGGCCACGATCTCGGCGGTGGCGGCGTGGAAGTAGCGCTCCTCGATCCCAACCTCGAAGAAGGTCGCCGGCACGTGCTCGCGGACGAGAACGCGCAGGACGTCGGGCGTGTACGGGCCCGGCCCGTCGTCGAACGTGAGCGCCACCTCCTTGTGCTGGGTGCCGGCGGCGCGCACGAACGGGGTGTAGGAGAGGGTGTGGGTGATCGCCTGGTTCTCCGCGTTCTGCTCATCGACCACGAACGAACCCGCCCCGCCGCTGGCGAGCATCCTGACGCGCCGGAAGTAGCCGTTGGAGATCACGGCCTGCTTGTGAGCGGGCGCGCCCGACCCCGAGCTGGCCGCGCCGACCGCGAGGCCGGCGATGAGCGCCACCAGCGCTGCGGCGCCGAGCGCCGCGATGGCCCGCCGGCGCCGGTGGTGGGGCGCCACCGGCCCGCGCGAGCGCTCGCCCGAGCCGCCTGACCCGCCTGACCCGCCTGACCCGCCTGAGCCGCCCGACCCGCCTGAGCCGCCTGACCCGCCTGAACGCAGGCCGGCGCGCAGGCCCTCTCGGAGTGTCGTGTAGGCGTCGTCCATCGTGTGTCCCCGAGGAACATGATGCCGTGCGGGAGGCGCGCCCGCCGCCGGTGCAAGGCCGTGCCCGCGCCCGGGGCCCCTCGGTGAGCGCCGCCACCTTCCGCGCAGGCGATTACGCTGCGTCCGCCATGAGTGCCACCGTCTGGCTGGTCATCCCCACCTACAACGAGGCCGACAACCTGCGCAACATCGTCGTTGCGGCCGCCGCCGAGCTCGCGGGCGCGGCGCCGCACGACCATCGGATCCTGATCGTGGACGACAACTCCCCGGACGGCACCGGCGCAATCGCGGATGAGCTGGCGGCCGAGTTCGAGTGGGTCGAGGTGCTTCACCGCCCGGGCAAGAGCGGCCTGGGACAGGCCTACCTGGCCGGCTTCGCGCGGGCCCTGTCCGGCGGCGCCCAGCTGGTGATCGAGATGGACGCCGACTTCTCGCACAACCCGCGCTACCTCCCCCAGCTCCTCGCGGCCGCCGAGGACGCCGATCTCGTGCTGGGAAGCCGCTATGTGCCGGGCGGGGGCGTCCGTGACTGGGGCCTGCTCAGACGGCTCGTCAGCCGCGGCGGCGGGATCTATGCGCGGCGAATCCTCGGGGTGCAGGTCCGGGACCTCACCGGCGGCTTCAAGTGCATCCGGCGCGAGGTCCTGGAGGCGATCGACCTGCCCAGTGTGCGCGCCGAGGGCTACGTCTTCCAGATCGAGGTCACCTACCGTGCCGTGTTGGCCGGCTTTCGCGTGCGCGAGATTCCGATCGTGTTCGCGGACCGTGCGCTGGGTACTTCGAAGATGTCCACCCGAATCGCCGTCGAGGCGATGCTGCTGGTACCTGTGATGAAGCGCAGTGCACCGGCGGCCCTCGCCCGGGCCGGCGTGACGCGCGCTACGACCCTCAATTAATAAGATCCCAATGTTGCTCAAACCGCATCAGATCCGCGTCCGGGCATCCTGAACAGGATGAGCGCCACCAGCGACGTCACCGCCAGCCCCGCCCTTGATGTGGGCGTTGTGCCTGACGTCGCGCTCCCGGACGCCCCGGGCCTCGCGCTGCCGGTCACGCCCGGCGCCGTGCTCCCCGCCGAGCCCGCCATCGAGCGCGAGCCCGCCGTCGAGCGCGAGGTCGCGGCCGAGCGGCGGATCAGCCGGCGCGGACTGGCCGCCCTGGCCGGCGTCGTCATCAGCGGAGCGGTGGTCGCGATCGCGGCAGCCCACACCCAGTCGTTCCTGCCGGAGACCATCCGGCCGGTCCCGCCGGCGCTCGCCGGAGCCTTTGGGTCGCTGTTCCTCAACCTTCACGTCGGCGGCGCGATCGCCGCGCTCGTGCTCATGTTCATCTCCTACGCCGCCGTGGTCGCCCTGGCGGGGCAGCTGTCCGCGCGCGTCGTCCTGATGGCGATCGTCGCCGTGCACGCGGTGGTGCTCCTGGGTCCACCGCTGGCCTCCACGGACATCTTCAGCTACCAGGCCTACGCACGGATGGGTGCGACGTATGGGATCAACCCCTACACGCATAGTCCCTACGCGATCAACCTGGACGGCGTGTTCCCCTACATCGGAGCCAAGTGGTCCACCACCGCCCCGAGCGCGTACGGCCCGGTGTTCACGGTGTCCACCTACCTGCTGGCCCCGCTCACGATCGCGACGAGCGTGTTCGCCTACAAGTCGATCGCGGCGCTCGCGAGCCTGGCGCTGGTGGCGGTGGTCTGGCGCTGTGCCCGGCTGCGCGGCAAGGACCCCGTCAAGGCGGCGGCGCTGGTGGGACTCAACCCGCTCCTGGTCATCTACGGAGTGGGCGGCGGCCACAACGACCTGCTCATGCTGCTGGCAATGGTGGGCGGCGTCTACGCCATCCTCGCCTCGCGGGAGTGGGTGGGCGGCGGCCTGAGCATGCTGGCAATCGGCGTCAAGCTCACCGCAGGCCTTGTCCTGCCCTTCGCTCTCGCCGCAGGTGGCCCCGCAGGACTGCCCAGGAACGGCCGCCGCCGCCTCGCGCTCGGAGCGGGCGTCGGGCTGGCGGCGCTGGCGGCGCTGAGCTTCGGCGTCTTCGGCACCGGCTCGTTCCACATGCTGGGGGCCATCGTGACGAGCCAGCGCGAGGGCAGCTGGCAGAGCATCCCGGGCGTGATCTCGTCCAAGCTGGGCATGCCCACGATCGGGCACATCGTCGGCTTCGTGCTCGCCGGCGCGTTCACGCTCACCCTGTGCTGGCTGCTGCGACGGGTGTGGCGGGGCGAGATCGACTGGATCGACGGCGCCGGCTGGGCGATGCTGGCCATGCTCGTGGCCTCGAGCTCGCTGCTGCCGTGGTACGTCGCCTGGCTGCTGCCGCTGGCTGCGCTGGGGCGCGATCGCCGTCTGGCCACGACCGCGATCGTCTTCACCGGCGTCATTCAGGGCATCACGTTGCTCGGCTACATCCCGCACGGGTTCCTGTAACGAGATGGGGCACCGAGCCCGTACGATGCAGCGATGAGTGACGTGCCGAGGATCTTCGACGGCGAGCCTCGCGAGCTGTCGCTCGTCAGCGTCGTGGCCCCCGTCTACAACGAGGACGCCACGATCGATGAGTTCTACGGGCGTGTCTGCGCGGCGCTCGATGGGCTGCCCTTCGAGCTCGTCCTCGTCGACGACGGCTCCACCGACGGCACGCCGATGAAGCTCGAGAGCCTGGCCACCAACGACCCTCGGGTGCGGGTCGTCTACCTGTCACGGAACTTCGGCCACCAGACGGCCCTCACCGCCGGTCTCGATCACGCCCGCGGCGACGCCGTGGTGATGCTCGACGCCGATCTCCAGGATCCGCCCGAGGTCATCACAACGATGCTCGACCACTGGCGGGCGGGGTGCGATGTGGTCTACGCCGTCCGCGAGCAGCGCGATGGCGAGTCGCGCTTCAAGCTGAGCACCGCCCGTTGGTTCTACCGGCTGTTCGACAAGCTCGCCCAGGTCGAGCTCCAGCAGAACTCGGGGGACTTCCGGCTGCTTGACCGCCGGCCGCTGGACGCCCTGCTCTCGATGCGCGAGCGCAACCGGTTCCTGCGCGGGATGACCGTATGGGTCGGCTACACCCAGGCGGCCGTCCCTTACCACCGCGACTCGCGCTACGCCGGGGAGACCAAGTACACCCTCCCGCGGATGCTGCGCTTCTCGCTCGATGCCATCTCGTCCTTCTCGCACCGACCGCTCCAGCTGGCCACCCTGTTGGGGTTCATCATCTCGACGCTGGCCTTCATCGCCATCCCCGTCGTCGTCGTGCTGCGCATCCTCGGGTCCTACCTGCCGGGGTTCAGCGCGGTCACGATCCTCATCCTGCTGCTCGGAGGTATCGAGCTGATCGCGATCGGGATCATCGGCGAGTACGTCGGGCGCATCTACGACGAGGTCAAAGGGCGCCCGCTGTACCTGGTCAGGGCGCGCCGCAACATCCCCGACCTCGGCGTCGAGGGCGGCACGTCCTCTCTGCCGCCCGTGCACGCGGTCCCGCCGCGCGCCGGCGACGACGAGGCTACCCGCCCGCTGGGCTAGGGCCCACCGACGGGTTCGAGCGCCCGTCGGGCTGGCCGCCGGCCGCCCGGCGCAGCTGTCGCACCTCGCCCGGCGCATGGCCGTCGGCCTCGTCGGCGGCGACCTCGAGTGCGTTGATCCGGCTCGACAGGCCCCGGATGGCGTCGGCCACCGGGTCGGGCAGGTGGATCCAGTCGGTGTCGGGACCCTCGGGCCGCCGCCCCTCGACACGGACCGGATGACCGGGATTGCCGACGACGGTCGAGTTGGGCGGGACGTCGTGGATGACAACGCTGTTGGCGCCGATCTTGGCGCCGTGGCCGACGGTGATGGGGCCCAGCAGCTTGGCTCCGGAGCCGATGGTGACGTTGTCCTCCACGGTCGGGTGGCGCTTGCCGGTGGCAAAGCCGGTCCCCCCGAGCGTCACGCCCTGGTACATCGTGACGTCGTCGCCGATCGCGGCCGTCTCGCCGATCACCACTCCCATCCCGTGGTCGATGAAGAACCCGTTGCCGATCTCCGCCGCGGGGTGGATCTCGATGCCGGTCACCGCTCGCGCCAGCGCCGCGATGAGGCGTGGCAGAAACGGGATGCGCGCCTCGTAGAGGGCGTGCGCGACCCGATGGCCGAGCAGCGCGTGAACCCCCGGCCAAGCGGCGAGGATCTCGAGAGATCTCACTCCGCGCGCGGCCGGATCGCGGCTCTTGGCGGCGGCCACATCGCGACGGATCTCCGCCACGGTGCGCGCCATCAGGCCGAGACCGAACATGTCTTGAAGGCTACCGACGCTCCCGTGCCGGCTTGTCAGGGGGCGAAGAACGGCGTCGAGACATAGCGCTCACCCGAGTCGGGCAGGATGACGGCGATGCGGGCGCCACGCGACTCGGGCCGAGCCGCGATCTTCAGGGCGGCCCAGACTGCCGCACCGCATGAGATCCCGGCCAGCACCCCTTCGCGGCGCGCCAACAGCCGGGCAGTCTCGATGGCATCTTCGTCGTCGACGGGAATCACCTCGTCAAGCACCTCACGGTTGAGCACGTCGGGGATGAAACCGGCGCCGATTCCCTGGATCTTATGGGGGCCCGGAGCTCCGCCCGAGAGCACCGCCGAGTTGCGCGGCTCGACTGCCACGATCCGGCAGCGCGGGTTGCGCTCCTTGAGCACCTCTCCGACGCCCGTGATGGTCCCGCCGGTGCCGACGCCGGCGACGAACACATCGACGCGGCCGTCAAGCGCGTTCAATAGCTCGGGGCCGGTGGTGCGTCGGTGCACCTCCGGGTTGGCGGGGTTGGAGAACTGATCGGGCAGGAACACGTCGTCACGGACGGCCAGGCCTCGCGCCGCCTCGACGGCCTCGGTCATCCCACCGAGCGATTCGACCATCTCGACCGTGACCCCGTAGAGACGCAGCAGCGCCTCGCGCTCCCGGCTCATACCTTGCGGCAGCGTGAGGATGAGCTCATAACCCTTGGCCGCGCATACGAACGCAAGCGCGATCCCAGTGTTGCCGCTGGTGGCCTCGACGACCGTCGTCTTGCCCGGCTCGATGCGACCCTCGCGCTCGGCCGCTTCAATCATCGCTACGCCGATACGGTCCTTGACGCTGCCGCCCGGGTTGAACGCCTCGACCTTGGCAAACAATTCAACCTCTGAGTCGGTGCCGAGACGTGTGAGCTGCACGATCGGCGTGCGGCCCACCAGATCGATGATGTTTCTCGGGATATCCCCCACGCTGGGAGACACCCTAGACAAACCCCCACGGTGACGTCAGATGTGGTACATGGGCGCGCCGGCCGAGCGGATCTCCTGCTCGGCCACCGAGGCCACCGTGGCCTCACCCAGCACCGTGCGTGCGGCCTGCGCCGCCTCGGCGAAGACGCCGGTCGCCTCCGAGCCCAGGGGGCCGTCCAGCAGCTCGACAAGCTCGAGCACGGTCACCTCGTCGCTGGGCCGGGCGAAGCTGTAGCCGCCCTTGACCCCGCGCTGCGAGCGCAGGATCCCGGCGCGGCGCAGGGTCGCGAACAGGTGCTCCAGGAACTGCACCGGGATCTCACGCCGCCGGGCGAGCTCGGCGATCGGGACCGGGCCGGCGCTCCCCTGGCGGTGCAGCTCAACCAGCGCGCTGAGGGCGTACGGGGACTTGGTGGTGACGGAGATCATCCGCGCCCGATGCTAGTGGGCGCGGCAGGTCCGGGACGCGGCGGAGGCCTCGCCAGGCGGGAGGCCGGCGAGACTCAGATCCAGCCGCGCTCGGTGGCGATGAGGACCGCCTGGGCGCGATCCATGGCGCCGAGCTTGCCGTACACGTTGTGCAGGTGCGTACGGATCGTGCTCGTCGAGAGCCCCAGTTCGTTGGCGATCTGCTTGTAGACCATCCCGCGCGCGAGACGGCGCAGTACGTCGACCTCGCGGGTCGACATCGGGCACGGCTCCACCTGGCGGGGACGCTCGCCCGACGCCGGCAGCGGCAGCTCGTACATGACCTTGCGCAGGCTGGCCGGGGTCAGGCCGACCGTGCGGGCCACGGCGAGCAGCTCTGACGGGGTGATTGACCCGCCCAGCAGGTAGTGGGCGAGCATGTCGGCGAGACGGACGAGGGCGGCCTCACCGGTCGCATCCTCGGCGTGGTGACGCTCGATGACGCTGGCGATCGACTTGGGCAGAGCCCAGCGGCGGGCCAGCACGCCACCCACGAGGGCGTGGTCGACGCCCAGTTCACGGCGCTCGCGCTGGAGGCGATCCTCGGGGGTGCGAGCCTCGCCGTGGACTTGCGACGGGTAGCCGGGGTAGGCGTGGACGAGGACGAGCTTGCCGATGTCGTGCAGCAGGGAGGTGACCATCAGCCGGTCACGGGCCTCGAAGCCGATCTCGCGGGCGAGGCGGTCAGCGGCGCGCTGGGTGGCGACGGAGTGCAGGCGGAAGCGTTCGGGGATGCCCTGCCAGACGGCGGTGCGCTCGAAGAAGTCGAAGGTGCGGGCGCGGCTGGCGATCGCGTGAACGGTGCGCGGCGTGAGCACGTCGACGCCGGCGACGACGCTGTCGACGCGACCGGCCGTGGCGCCGTCAACCTGGTTGGCGAGACGCACGACGGTGACCGCCAGCGCGACATCGGCTTCGACGGCGGAGACGACATCGCCGACCGACGGCTCGCCATCCTCGAAGAGGCGCAGCACGCGGTTGCGCGACTCCACCAGGACCGGGTAGGCCTCGAGGGCCTCAAAGGCCGTCGTCAGCCGCCGGCCGTGGCCTTCGTTGTGGTGGCGCTCACGCGTGGCGTACGGGTCAGTCGGCACAGCAGTCTTCAAAGCAGCGGTGGCCACTAGGACCTCATCCCTTCTTACCCGTGTGCGGGCGCGTCGGAGTCGCAGAAATCGGCTTGCTCCCAAGCATTGCCCTTACTATCGGCAGATGGGAGCGGCGGTTTAGCCTTTTCCGGGCTGCGATCAGTCGACGACGTCCCTCCCGCGGGCCAGTGCGGAGTCGATCCTGGCCAGTGCCTCGTCCTTTCCGAGCAGCGCAACGCTCTCGAAGATACCGGGAGAGACGGTCTGACCGGCGATGGCAACACGCACTGGTTGAAAGACCTTGCCCGGTTTCGCGTCCAGCCGGTCGACGACGGCGCGCAGCGCGGACTCGATGTGCTCGGCATCGAACGGCTCGGCCTGCTCGAGCGCGGTGCGCGCGGCGGCCAGCGCCTCCACCCCACCGTCGCGCCGGATCGTCTTGTCAAAGGCCTTCGGGTCGTCGATGGGGCCGTCGAAGAAGAACGACACCAGCGGCCAGAAGTCCGCCAGCGTCTGAATCTTCTCCTCGGTGATCTCCACCGCGCCGCGCAGGCCGGTCCGGCCGGTGAACTGCTCCAGGCGCGCCGTCAGCTCATCGGTGCCCAGCGCGCGGAGATGGCGGCCGTCGAGGTGGCGCAGCTTCTGCTCGTCGAAGATCGCCGGATTCTTGGAGACGCGCTCCAGGCGGAAGCGCTCGGCCAGCTCAGGGAGCGTGAAGAACTCCTCGTCGGAGGCAAAGCCCGCGCCGAGGAGCGCGATGTAGTTGTCCACCGCCTCCGGTAGGTAGCCCGCCTCGCGCAGCTCCTGGACCGACGCCGCGCCGTGGCGCTTGGAGAGCTTCTTCCCGTCGGGGCCGTAGAGGAGCGAGAGATGGGCGTACACCGGGACCGGCGCGCTCAGCGCCTGCAGAACCCACATCTGCTTCGGCGTGTTGGAGATGTGGTCCTCGCCGCGCACCACGTGCGTGATGCCCGCGTCGAGGTCGTCGACGGCAACGGCGAGGTTGTAGACCGGCGTGCCGTCGGCCCGGGCGATGACCGGGTCGTCCTGGCTTGAGTTGGGGAACGCGACCTCGCCGCGGACCACGTCTGAGACGACGGTCTCCCCCGTGTCGGGGACCCGCAGGCGAATCGCCCCGGCCTCCTCGGGCTCCCCGCGGAAGCCACGATCAGAGCCGTGGCGCTCCTTGTAGGCGCGCACATCGTCGGTGGTCGCCGTGGAGCGGTAGGCGTGGCCGTCGGCCAGCAGCTGGGCGACGACCTCGGCGTGGCGCTCGGCCCGCTCAGACTGGAAGATCGGGCCCTCGTCGTAGTCGAGGTTCAGCCACTGGAGAGCGTCGAGGATCTGGTCCACGTTCTCGGGCGTCGAGCGCTCCCGGTCGGTATCTTCGATCCGCAGGACGAGTGTGCCTCCCTGCCCGCGCGCCAGCAGCCAGTTGTAGAGCGCGGTCCGCGCACCGCCGATATGCAGGGCCCCGGTTGGGGACGGAGCGAACCGAACACGTAAGGACATTGGTCAACCATGCTAATTGGCGCCCACGTATCACCGGCGGGCGGTCTGGACAAGGCCGTCGAGCGCGGGGTCGAGAAGGGCTGTGAAGCGATCCAGATCTTCAACCAGTCGCCGCGCATGTGGCGGCCCACCGCGTACGGGGACGACGACTTCGCCGCCTTCCGCAAGGCGATGAAGCCCAGCCCGGTCAAGGCGGTGCTCATCCATGCCGTGTACCTGGTCAACTCCGCGTCCGAGGACGCCGAGATCCGCGACAAATCCCGCGCCTCGCTCATCCAGTCCCTGCGCGTCGGTGCCGGCATCGGAGCCGCCGGCGTGGTCCTCCACCCCGGGTCGGCCAAGG
The DNA here is from genome assembly GCA_963850325.1 of uncultured Actinomycetota bacterium. Classification (GTDB taxonomy): domain Bacteria; phylum Actinomycetota; class Thermoleophilia; order Solirubrobacterales; family Solirubrobacteraceae; genus Palsa-465. The sequence continues at coordinate 28,832 of CAWKLB010000021.1, read as the reverse complement.
GTGGTGACGTCAAGGCGGCGATCAAGCGGGCCGGCAAGGTGATCAAGGAGGCGCTGTCAGAGACAGACGGCTGCCCCCTGCACCTGGAGGACACCGCCGGGGCGGGCGGCACGTTGGGCCGCTCGTTCGAGGAGCTGGCCGAGCTGCTCTCGGCGGCGGGCGGCGGCAAGCGGCTGGGCGTCTGCCTGGATTCCTGCCATCTGCTCGCCTCGGGCTACGACATCCGGACCGCGGCGGGCCTCACCGAGGCAATGGACGAGTTCGACCGCGTAGTGGGCATCAAGCGGCTGGGGTCGCTCCACCTCAACGACTCCCAGACCCCCCTGGGCTCCAACCGCGACCGTCACGCCAACATCGGCACCGGGGAGCTGGGCGAGCGCGGCTGTGCCGCGTACCTGTCCGAGCCCCGCTTCGACAAGCTCCCGCTCGTGATCGAGACCCAGGGACCCGAGCGGCAGGGGCCGACCCGCGAGGAGGTCGAGCTCTGCTTCACGCTGCGCAAGCGCGGCCTGGCGTCACGCAAGCGGGCCGCCTCCCGTGGCGTGAAATCCCGGTAGCGTCTGCGATCGATGAGCGCCCTCACGACTCGCCCGGGAGACGCTCTGGTCGTCTTCGGGATCACCGGGGACCTCGCTCGCAAGATGACCCTGCGCTCGCTGTACCGGCTCGACGCGCGCGGGCTCCTGGACTGCCCGGTGATCGGGGTGGCGGTCGAGGACTGGACCGACGACCACCTGCGCGAGCACGCGCTGGAGGCCGTTAAGGCCAGCGGCGAGCCCATCGACGACGCCGTCTGGAAGCGCTTTGCGGCGCGGCTGTCCTACGTCGGCGGCGATTTCAACGACGGAGCCACCTACGAGGCGGTGGCCTCGGCCCTGGGTGACGCGGCCAATCCGGTCTTCTACCTGGAGATTCCGCCGTCGCTGTTCGAGATGGTGATCGCCGGGCTGTCGGGGGCCAAGCTCGTGCAGGGCGGCCAGCGCGTGGTGGTGGAGAAGCCGTTCGGGCACGACCTCAACTCGGCGCGGGCGCTGGCGCGAGACCTGCACAAGTATGTGGAGGAGCCCCAGCTCTACCGGATCGACCACTTCCTGGGCAAGCTGGGCCTGGACCAGGTCCTCTACCTGCGCTTCGCCAACGCCATCCTCGAGCCGGTCTGGAACCGCAACTACATCGCCTGCGTGCAGATCACGATGGCCGAGAGCTTCGGCGTCCAGGACCGCGGCCATTTCTATGACCCGGTGGGAGCGCTGCGCGACGTCGTGGTCAACCACCTCATGCAGATCGCGGCCGGCGTGGCCATGGACCCGCCCGCCGCCGGGAACCCCGACAGCCAGAAGGACGCCAAGCAGGCGGTGTTCGCGGCGATGGCCGACGCCAAGCCCGAGCACTACGTGCGCGGCCAGTACGAGGGCTACCGCGACATCGACGGCGTGCGCGCCAACTCGACCACCGAGACCTACGCCGCGCTGCGCCTGGACATCGACAGCTGGCGGTGGTCGGGCGTGCCGTTCTTCATCCGCACCGGCAAGCGTCTACCCCTCACCCAGACCGAGATGCGGCTCGTGTTCCGACACGCCCCGCGGCTTCCCTTCATCCCCGGCGGCCGGCGCCGTCCGGAGCCCAGCCAGCTCGTGATCCGTATCGACCCGCACACGGGGATCCGGATCGTCCTCGATGCCCACCGCGCCGACAAGTCAGGCGCCTCGGAGATCGATCTCGACATGGAGTTCGAGAAGGAGGGCGGCGCTGGGGCCACTCCCTACGAGGTGTTGCTCCACGCCGCACTCATCGGCGACGCCAGTCACTTCACCCGTCAGGACAACGTGGAGGAATGCTGGCGCGTGCTTGAGCCACTGCTCGACTCACCCCCCAAGGTCATCCCCTATGCGCAGGGGTCGTGGGGCCCTGCGGAGGCCGACGCGCTCACCGACGGCTTCGGCGCCTGGCGCGGCCCGTGGCTCCCGTCCTAGCCCTGCGTCGGACGACGCTCGAGTGGGTAGGCAGGTCTTGTCAACCTGCACGAGAATTAATGGGACGAGAAGCGTGAGACTGAGTCTGAGCAGCATCATCTGGCTGGTCGTGGGAGTACTGGTGGCCTCTTCGCACCACTACCTGAACCACGTCAACGCGATCAAGCCGGTCGTGTCGGCGCTGCTGGCCATCGTGCTCTGGCCGCTGCTGTTGCTGGGGATCAACCTGCACGTCCACTGACGGCCGATCAGCGCTCGCGCGACCGGCCGGGCTCAGCTGACGCCGGCGGGCTCGGGCTCGAGCTCGGCGTCGGCCGCGGCCTCGGGAATGAGCGCCGAGCCGAGCAGGGCGTCGAGCTCCGCGTGCAGCCCGGCGCTGCGCGACACGCGGAAGCTGGGGCCGAGCTTGAGCCGGCGATGCCCGATGGTGGTGCTCAGCTCGATGACGACGTCGGACTCACCCGGGAACCCGGAGAGCAGGTCCTTGAGCTCGCCCAAGACCGACGCGGGCAGGGCGGTGGCGTCAAGGCGCAGCCTGAGCGCGCTGGGGCTCAGGACCGGCTTGGCGGCCTGGACCTGAGCCTCTAACACCTCTTCCTCGGTGGGCTCGAAGCGCTCGACCTGCTGGGCGATGAGGCAGGTCGTGTCCCGATCCTTGTGGTCGACCTTCCCGCGCACCAGCACGATCGAGTCGGTCTGCAGCGCGTCCTCACAGGTGGCCAGCGTCTTGCCGAACACGATGATCTCGACCGAGGTCTCCAGGTCATAGAGGGTGGCGAACATCATGAAGTCGCCCTTCTTGGTCTTGATCTTCTTGGCCTGCGTGATCATCCCGCCGATCGTGACCCAGTCGCCGTCCCGGCGCGCGGACAGCTCGGCCAGCGCGCTGTCAGCCTTGGCGCGCAGCGCTGGTCCCATGTCCTTGAGTGGATGCGCCGAGATGAACAGGCCCAGCGCCTCCTTCTCGGCCGCCAGCAACTCGGTCTGGTCGAACTCGTCGCCGGGGATCGGCGCGTGGGTGGGCCCCGCGAAGGCGCCCGCGGAACCGTTGCCCGCCCCGCCGTCGTCGCCGTCCAGGTCCGGGCCGAGGTCGAAGATAGACCCCTGGCCGATGAGGGCGTCCTGCTGGGCCTTCTGGCCCGAGGCCTGAGCCTGCTCGAGCACCATCAGCATGCCCTTGCGGCTGTCGTTGGTAGAGCCGAAGGCGCCGCACTTGATCAGCGCCTCGATCGCCTTCTTGTTCACGGCCCGGTTGTCGACCCGCTCGCAGAAGTCGAACAGGCTGGAGAACGGGCGCTGCTCCCCATCGTCGCCCCGAGCCTCCTTGATCGCCTCCACGGCCTGATAGCCGACGCCCTTGACGGCGTCGAGCCCGAAGCGGATGTTGCCGTCGACGACGACGAACTCGTGGTCTGAGAGGTTGACGTCGGGCGGCAGGATGGCGATCCCCATCTGCTCGGCCTGGGCGACGAAGAACGGCACCTTGTCCTTGGTGTCCATCACCGAGGAGATGAGCGCCGCCATGTACTCGGCCGGGTAGTTGGCCTTCAGCCACGCGGTTCGGTAGGAGATCAGCGCGTAGCAGGCCGCGTGTGAGTTGTGGGAGACGATCCCGTTGGCGATGAAGTTCAATGGCCCCTCGGGCGCCATCTCAACGTCATAGGTCATCTCGGAGCCCAGCGGCTCGATCGCCACCACTGGATCGCCGTTCTCCGCGTGCGACGCGGCGAGGTGGCGGGCAACCCGGAACCGAAAGTCCTCGGGCGTGACGACAATGTAGGGAAGGTCACCGTACTTGGCCGCGAAATATTCGTCGACGCGGTCCATCCCGTCCATCTCCCAGTAAACGCCGTCGAAATAAAAGTCGCACATGCGGCCCGTGGCCAGCGGCTTGTGCATCTCGAACTCGACGCCGTTGTCGATCAGCCACTCACACATCTCGCGCTCGGGCCAACTGGCGCACCACATCCCGTTGGAAGCGATCGAGCAGTGTCCGTAGCCGGGACCGCTGTCGTACGCCGCACGCACCCGTCGCAGTGACTCGTCCATCTGCCGCTGACGCCATTCGGGGTCGTTGGTCCACAGCCACCGTACGCGCTCGTGCATGGCCGCGACGCCGTTGCGTGTCAGGTCCGGATAGAGCTCATGCATGTGACGCATGTGCGCCGCCTTATCCGCGTGTGACCGCGAGTCCTGGTAGGCCTTCATGCGCACTGAGGCAATACGGTCCCATTGCGCGCGCTCCGCGCTATGCGCCAGCCGCGTCATGGTCGCTCGACGGGCCTCGCGCTGCTTTTCGCTGATCATCGGGAGTGTGATCAGCTCGGTCGTGCCGACCTCCATGTCATCAACCTGCATGTATCCAGCGGTGCTGAGCAGCCGATGCTCGCCAGTCACCCTTATCTGCCGACCGCTGGCGCACCGGACGCGGAAAACCAGCTTGCGGCCCGTGCGGACGATGCGCTGCACCCTGTGGGGGCGCACCGTGCCATCCGCCCACATCGACATGATCTCCGCGGGCTGCTTGCGATAGGCCTCGGAGAGACGGAGCGTCTGTCCGTCGGCCAGGATCACGCGCGTCTGTCCAGATGCGCACTTGTTGAACGAGTAGTCCGCGGACCGCTCGTTGGTGGTCCACAGCATCTCGATCACCGACTCGCTCGTACCGGACCTGCGGCAGCCCTCGACGAATTCGGGTCTGAGCTTGGCCATGGCCTCGCGGTTCTTCTTGCCGATGGCCTTGCGCAGGTCGTCGGCCTTGGCCCCACTGAAGCCGCCCAGCTCCTTGGCGATCTGCATCGCCTGCTCCTGATAGAGGATCACGCCCTTGGTCGACTCGAGGATGGGGCGCAGGCGGTCGTCGGCGTAGGAGATCATCTCCGGGTCGCGCTTGCCCCGCGCGTAGGTGGGGATCTGGTCCATCGCCCCCGGCCGGTACAGCGCGACGAGGGCGACGAGGTCATCGAACTCGGTCGGCCGCACCTTCTTGAGCGCCTCGCGCATGCCTTCAGACTCAAACTGGAACACCCCGATCGAGTCACCCTGGGCGAGCATCTCGTAGGTCGCCTCGTGGTCGAGGGGCAGCGTGCTCATGTCCGGTCGCTCGCCCGTCGAGCGCTTCACGATGTCCAGGGCGTCCTCGATGACGTCGAGGTTGCGCAGGCCCAGGAAGTCCATCTTGAGAAGACCGAGCTGCTCCACGGGCTTCATCGAGAACTGCGTCACCGTACGGAAGACGCGCTCCCCGTTCTCGTCGGCGCCGGCGTCGGCGATCTGCAGCGGCAGGATGTCGGTGAGGGGCCGATCGGAGATGACGACAGCCGCGGCGTGGATCGAGGAGTTGCGCACGATGCCCTCCAGGCCCTGCGCCACGTCCACGATCTGCTTGGCGGTCCCGTCCCGGTCGACCTCGGCGCGCAAGGGCTGCCCCGGTGCGAGGCACTCCTCGAAGCTCGGGGGCCGGCCCATGATCGGGTCGGGAATGAGCTTGGCCAACCGGTCGCCCACGCCGTACTCGTGGCCCAGGACGCGGGCGGCGTCCCGGGTGGCGGCCCGCGGGAACATCTTGCCGAAGGTGACGATCTGCGCGACCGCCTCCTTGCCGTACTTCTCGGTGACGTAGCGGATCACGCGCTCACGGCCGCGCACCGAGAAGTCCATGTCGATATCGGGCATCGACACGCGCTCGGGGTTGAGGAAGCGCTCGAACAGCAGGTCGTAGCGGAGCGGGTCGACGTCGGTGATCTGCAGGCAGTAGGCGACGATCGACCCCGCGGCCGAGCCACGGCCGGGCCCGACGGCGATGCCGGAGTCCTTGGCGAACTTGACGAAGTCCCACACGATCAGGAAGTAGGCGTTGAAGCCCATCCGGTCGATCACGCCCAGCTCGTACTCGGCGCGCTCGACCGCCTCGGCCGGGATGGGATCGCCGTAGCGCCGGCGCAGCCCCTCGTCGACGAGCCGGCGCAGGTAGTCGCCCTCCCCCGCCCCATCGGGCGTCGGGTAGCGCGGGATGAGCTGGCGGCCGAGCTCGATCTCGACGTCGCAGCGCTCGGCGATCTCCAGCGTGCTGGCGATCGCCTCCGGCCACTCCGCGAACGAATCGGCCATCTCCTGGCTGGAGCGCAGGTAGAACTCGTTGGTGTCGAAGGTGATCTTGGGCTGGCTCAGGGTCGACTTGGTCTGCACGCACAGCAGCGCGGCGTGGTGGTGATAGTCCTCGCGGCGCAGGTAGTGCACGTCCCCCGTGCCCACCAGCGGGCGGCCGAGCTCAGCGGCGATCCGGACGATCTCCTCGTTGCACTTGTCCTGCACGGGCAGGCCGTTCTTCTGCACCTCGAAGTACACGTTGTCCTCACCGACGGCGCCCATCAGCTCCGAGGCATGGGCGCGGGCGAGGTCGGGGCGGTCGTCGATCAGGTGCTGGCAGAAGCGCGACTGCAGGCAGCCCGAGAGGGCGATGAGGCCCTCGCCGTGCTCGGCGAGCTGGGCCATGTCCACCGACGGCTTGCCCCGCTGGTAGCCCTCCAGGAAGCCGCGGGAGGAGAGCTTGACCAGGTTGCGGTAGCCGGCGGCGTTGGAGGCCAGGAGCGTGAGGTGGAAGCGCTCAAGCCGCCCCGGCGCGCGGCGCGTGTGGTCGTCGACGATGTAGACCTCACAGCCGATGATCGGCTTGATCCCCTGCTTCTTGCAGGCGGTGAACAGCTCAACCGAGCCATTCATGACGCCGTGGTCCGTCAGTCCCAGGGCCGGCTGCTCGAACTCCGCGGCCCGCGCCGCCAGCGCGTCGATCTTGCACGCCCCATCGAGCAGCGAGTACTCGGAGTGGACGTGGAGATGGGCGCAAACGGGGGTCATCAGACGGCGGTTCCTACCTTAGAAGTCGCGTCGGACGATCGGCGACGGCGCGGTGGCAGGTAGGATTTTTTACTCGCTCTGTGCGCGTTTGATCCACTTGCGCAGCGAGAGGAACGCGCCCACCTCGCCGTCCACGCGCACCCCGGGGACGGGCTCGCCGGCGAGCGTGGCGAGCAGGTCGTCCGTGGTGCAGTGCATCGTCGTGCTCGGGCCGCTCTGGGGGGCGATCCGCGTCGCCGTCAGCGGGCGCCCCTCACGCACGATGAGATAGGTCCGGCTCGCCCCAGGGGTCGCGTGGGCCACCGTGAACCGCTCGGTCGCCGTCCACGCCGGGTCGATCATCGCGGCGAGCAGCCCGAAGGCGATGAGCGGGTCGGGCCGCACGCCGGCGCGATGCAGCGCCCCGAGGTCAAGCGGAGCACCGAGCAGCGACGACAGCGCCGCCACGCCCTCCCGGCGCCCCCGCACCCGCGCCCCGCGCCGCCCGAAGAACCGGCGCAGCCGGCCGGCGGTGAGCAGGCGGGCGATCCGCGCCGGATCGCCGACGAGCTGGAAGTCAACCTCCTGGCGCGGGCGCGGCGCGGTCTGGACCTCGATCGTGGGGGTGCCGTTGGGGACCGACACCCAGACGCAGCGGTCGGGCGCCAGCACGAGGTCGTAGGCGATCGCGTGCGGATAGACGACCCGCTGGAGCGGAAGCAGCTCGAGCAGCAGCCGTCCGGCGGCATCGAGGTCCGTGCGCGCCATCGTGCGAAACGCCCGCTCCAGTGAGGGACGGGCCAGCGCCTCGTGCATCGACGGGGAGCGCACGAGCGCGGTCGAGGGGAGCGCGGGCGCGTCCTGGGGAGCGATCGTCTCGCGCAGCCGGCTGAGCGCGTCGTTCAGGCGCGCGGGCTCAACGGCTTCGGCGGGGGCCGGGACGGGGACGGGCAGGGGCGCCGGGGGCGGGGCCGGCGGTTGCGCGGCGGGCTCCGGGGGCGGCGCTGCGGGCTCCGGCTCGGGAGGCGAGGCCAGCCGCTCCAGAGCCTGCCGCAGCTCGCCGATCGCCTCGTAGGCCCCCAGCGACGTGACTCGCTGGTCGTGCAGCTCGCGCTCGAGCTCCGCTGTGCGCCGCTCGGCGTCGAGCCGCAGCGTGCGCTCCCGGGCCAGCTCGCCGCCCAGCGCATCGAGCTCGGTCCGCAGCTCCGCGAGCGCGGCGCTGGTGCGCTGCTCCCGGACCACGCGCGCGGCCAGCCGGGACTCGGCGTCGATGAGGCGCGCGCGCAGCGGAGCGTCGGCGCGGGCACGGGACTCGAGCTCGGCTCGCAGGCTCGCCAGCACGGCCGGAGGCGTGTCCGGAGACGCCTCGGGCACGGGCGAGAACACCGGCCCGGGCGAGGGCGGCCGCGGTGGGACGAGCGGCAGCGGCAGCCGCAACGCCGGCGCGGGCGGCGCGATCGCCGCGGGCACGATGGCCTGAGGCGCGATCGCCTCGGGCACGATCGCCGGGGGCGGTGCGACGGCCGGCTCGGCGGGGATCCGCATCGTCTGGCCGGCCCGGCGGCCGCGCAACTGGCGCTCGAAGCGCAGACGCGCCGCCTCGGCCGAACCGGCCTCGGCACGCCGCTGGAGCCGCTGCTCGGCCAGCTCGCGCTCGCGCTCGGCCCGCTGCCGGGCGGCGGTGGCGGCCGCGGCCACCTGCTCGGCCTCGTCACTGCGGCGCCGGGCCTGGCCCAGCTCGTTCTCGAGGCTGCGGATCCGCTCCTCGGCCGCGGCCAGCTCACCCATCGCCTGGCGGGCTCGATCGGCCTCGTGAGCGGTCGAGGAGAGCTGGCGGGCGAGATCACGGCGCAGGGCCTGCTCGGCGTGCGCCCGCTGCTCAGCGATGCGGCGCTTGCGCTCGCGCTCCTCCAGCGACGCCACGAGCTCGTCACGCACGTCGCGGGCGTCTCGCAGTTCGTCCTCCAACGCGTCGACCCGCTGCGTCAGCTCGGCGACGCCGCGGGCCTGCTCAAAATCCGGTGGCGCTTCCGGCTCGTCGGGCTCGGGCTCGACGGCGGGCGGGGGTGGCGGGCGCTCCGACTCCGGTGGCGCTGTCGATGGTGGTGGTGGCGACGCCGGCGACGGCGGCCCGGTCGGCCCGGGCGACGGTGGCGGCGCGAGCGGGGCCACGGTGTCGGTCAGCGAGCCCTCCCCCGGCGCCGGCACGGCGACGGGCAGGGGCACGATCACGGTGCCGAACTGGAGCCAGGTCCGTCCGAGATCGGGGGCCATCCAACCCGGGATCGTGAAGCTCAGACGCCACACGCCAGGCCCGGTGCCGCCGAGACTCGGCGGCTCGGGCATCGCGGGGTAGCGATGGCGGCGACCGTCGGCTTCGATGACAAGCGTCGGCTGGCCGGTGCTCACCGGCCGTCGCCGGCGCCACCGGCCGGTGATCCGGACGGTGAGGTTCCCTCCGCTCTCCGCGGACCACTCGACCGACTCGATCGACACCGCGGACGTCCCCGGCAACTCGCTCACGCCCGCGACGGTACGTCGCCCGGCGGACGGATGGACCGCCCAAACCTACCTATTGCCGCTCAGTGCGAGCTTTGCGAGCGCAGTTGCTCGCTCAGGCTGCGCGCCTCGGCCAGCAGACGCTGCGCCTCGCCCAGATCGGCGCCCTGCGCCGACTGGTGCTCACGGGTGACGGCGAGCTCCGAGCCGAGTCGCTCGAGCTCCGCCCGCAGGCCGGCGACCTCGCCGGCGGCGGCATCCCGGGACACCTGGGCCACCGCGAGCTGATCGCGCAGTGATGAGAGCTCGGCGGCGTGTTGCTGGCGACCCGACGCCGCCGCGGCAAGCCGGTGGCGCAGCTCGGCTGACTCCTGGCGCTCGGACTCTGCCGCGTGCGCCCGCGCCTCGGCCGCGGCCACACGCTCATCGGCCTCGGACAGCCGGCGCTCGTACTCGTCGCGCTGCGCCGTGACCGCCGCCATCAGCTCCTGGAGCTCGCCGCGCAGATCGGCGTGCGCGGACTCCAGAGCTGTCTGGCGCGACGACCGGGCCTCCACCTCGGACCGGGCATCGGCCAGGGCTCCCTGCAGCCGCGCGACCTCGGCGGAGCGCTCCTCCAGCTCGGCGTGGAGCGCCGACACACTCTCCTTGAACAGCAGCTCCGCGAGCGGGCCGGTGCGCCCGGTGTCGACCGCAGGGTCGCTGGCGTCCGCATACCGGGCCGCGTCGTCGAAGCGGGCCGGATCGGCGTAACGGCCCACGTCGGCGTAGCGGGCTGGGTCCGCGTACCGGGCCGGGTCGGCGTCAGCCGGCGGCGGCGCCACGTCGGCCGGCCAGGCGCGGGCCTCGCCCAGCGCGGGCGGGGGCGGCGGCCGGTCGGGCGAGTGGTCGGCCGGGTGGGATCGCTCTCCAGAGGCTCCGGGTAGCGGCACCGGCACCACCGAGGTCCCCACCCACAGCGCCGCCTGGCCCTCGTAGCGCGGCTGGGCCCACGGCGGGATGCGGAATATCGCCTCCCACGCGCCGGGCGGGAGCGGGTGGCCGTCGCGCGCCGCCGTGAAGCGGTGGCGGCGTCCGGACACCTGGACGACGAGCAGCGGCTCGAAGCCGGCAGCCTCGGCGTCGCCCAGCCAGCGTCCGGTCATCCGTAGCTCGATCCCGTCGCGGTCGCTGCGCGTGCACTCCACGCGCTCGATGGCGATGGGGATGTCAGCGGTGGCGAAGTCAGTCATGCCGGGGCGGGCTGCCATCCGATCCGTCGGGGGCGTGCTCGCGTGCGTCCTTTCGTCGGGCACACGAGAACTCCCTCCCTAAAGCTCCGCAAACTTACGTCTTATTGATGTGATGCGGACTGGCGACCGGCGGCGGCCGCGCCGGCGACCACCAGCGCTCCGACGCCCGCGATGGCCAGCCTGGTCTTGAAGCCGGTCACACTGCGGCGCATGTACCACTTGGTGCCCTGCCAGACGGCAAAGCCGAGGATCTTGTAGCCCATTGCTCTCGATGCTACCTCAGGGGAGGCGAGCGCAACCAAAGCCTTTCCGGCGCCGGGCGCCCGCCGCAACCGCGACGCCACAGAGCGAACACCCGAGCCCGGATCAGCTGGAGGGCAGATCCTGCGCCACGTGCCGCATCGCCTGCACGGCCGGCGCCAGGTCGTCGACCACGGTGGTCCGGGTGATGAGCCCGGTGAGCTCCAGCACCCGCCGCGGCGGCGAGCCGGGCGGGCAGACGACGATGAGCTGCTGGGAGCGCTCGCGCAGCCGCCCCGCCAGGTCGTGCAGCAGCGAGACGCCCGTCGAGTCCAGGTAGACGACCAGCCGGAGGTCCACGACCAGGCCCGGGGCGAAGTTGGGCAGCGCGATGAGCTGGCGGGTGATGTCGTCGACGTTGGAGATGTCGACCTCGCCGCTGATCGCGGCCACGGGCACGCCGTCGTGGTCCTGGATGTCAACGTGGGCCAGGTCGCCCGCCGCCGGGCCGGCCTCAGCGCCGCTGATGGCGGACGGCTCGCTGCCGGAGGAGCCAGTCATCAACCTTCCGCTCCCGTGGCGGCGTCGGACTCGCTGAAGCCGCGGCGCATCGTCACCGTCGTGCCCTCCGAGCGGCGGTCGACGCGGACGTCGTCGCAGAGCTCGCGCATCAGGGCGATGCCCCGGCCGCCGTGCTGGCCGCGCGGCGGGCGCCACTGACCGGTGTCGCGGACGTGGAGCACGACCGCGTCGCCGTCGCGCGCCGCGCTGGCGTCGAACGTCGCATCTCCCGGACCATACGCGTGACGGATGACGTTCGTACACGCCTCTGACCAGGCCACCTCCAGGTCGGAGCGCGCGACCTGATCCAGCTCGGGCACGTTCTCGTTGAGCCACACCCGCAGGCGGTGGCGGACGAGCGGCACCGAGGTGGCCTTGGCCGGCAGCGTGAGCTGCAGCGCCCCCAGCGGCGGCCCGAGGACGCGGACGGCCAGCACCGCGATGTCGTCGTGGCTGGCCTGCTCGGTGACCGTGCGCTCCAGGATGTAGTCGCACAGCTCGTCGACATCGGTCGGGGCGTTGGTGAAGGCCTCGCGGAGCCGGTCAAAGCCGGTGTTGATGGACTCGCGGCGACGCTCGACCAGCCCGTCGGTGAACAGCAGCAGCGTGTCGCCGGGGTTCACGGCGTACTCGGCCTCATCGGCCTTCACGCGGTCGTCGATGCCCAGGGGCAGCGTGCTGCCCGTCTCCAGGTAGCGGATCTCGCCGTCGGCGGTCCGCAATGCGGGCGGCGGGTGCCCGGCGCGCGAGAGCGACACCGTCCCCTTGGACGCGTCGATGATCAAAAACAGGACGGTGGCGATCATCCCGGGGCCGAAGGTGGCGTGGACGACCCGGTCGAGCTGGTGCAGCGCCTTGCCCGGGCTGTGGCCCTCGACGGCGAAGGCGCGCAGCGCGTTGCGCAGCTCGCTCATCGTCGTCGCCGCGCGAACGCCGTGGCCCACGACGTCGCCGATCATCACCGCGGTGCGATCGCGGTCGAGCTCGATCGCGTCGTACCAGTCCCCGCCGATCTGGGGCGCCAGCCCGCTGGGCAGGTAGCGCGCGGCGAGCTCCAAGCGCGGATGATGGGGCAGGCGGTCCGGCAGCAGGCTGCGCTGGAGGGTCTCCACCAGCTGGCGCCCGTGCGCGAAGCGCTGGACGTGGTCGATGGCGATCGCCATCCGGTCGGCGGCCAGCGTCAGCAGCTCGAGGTCGCCGGCGTCGAAGCGGTCCTCGGCGGTGGCGCCGAGGACGATCAGCCCCAGCAGCTCGTCGGAGGTGACCAGCGGGACCACCATCAGGCTCGCGATCGGGTCCGCATCGGCCCCACCGTGGCCGGGCCCGAGCGGCGGGAGCTCCTCCCCCACCAGCAGCGCCGCCTGGCGCTCGACGGCGAGGCTCCCGAAGGTGCCCTCGCCGAGCATCACCCGGCCCTCCGGCGTCACGGGCAGCGCGCCGCGGCCGGCATGGATGCCCAACCCCGGCGCGTTCTCGTCGCGCAGCAGCAGGCAGGCGGCGTCGGCCTGGAACAGCGTCGCGGCCCGCTCCACCAACTCGGAGGTGAGGCCGCGCATCTCCATGTGCGAGAGCGCGGCGTCGGAGAGGATCTGGAGCGTGCGTACGGTGCGTGCCACCGCCTCGGCCTCGGCGCGGGCCCTGGACTGGCGCACGCGCTCTCCCCGCTCGCGGCTGAGCTCGACGAACACCGAGACCTTGGCCCGCAGGATCTCGGGCTCGAACGGCTTGATCACATAGTCCACGGCGCCCGACGCGTAGGCCAGGGCGATCTCCTCCACCTCCGAGACCTGGGCGGTGAGGAAGATGATCGGGATGTGGCGCGTCCGGGGGCGAGCGCGGATGATGCGCGCGGTCTGCAGGCCATCGAGGCCCGCCATGCGGACGTCGAGGAGGATGACCGCGATGTCCTCGCGCAGCAGTGCTCGCAGCGCCTGCTCGCCGGACTCGGCGCTGACCAGACGCTCGCCCAGCGGCTCAAGGACGGCCTTGAGGGCCGACAGGTTCTCCTTGTGGTCGTCGACGAGCAGGATGCCCACCGGGGGCTCCTCGGAGGGCGGGGTCACCGCCGCGGGTCCGACGAAGGCCGGCTGGCGCTCCGGATCGGGTACCGCCTGCATGGGCGATTCCAGGCTCGGGTCCGTGTTCACGCGGTACGCCTGGGGGCGGGTGGGGATGATCGCTCAGACACACAGCCACCCGTTGACGAGCGAGATGAGCTTGTCAGGGTCGACCGGCTTGGTGATGTAGTCCGAGGCGCCGGCGGCGATGCTCTTCTCGCGATCGCCCTGCATCGCCTTCGCGGTGACGGCGATGATCGGGAGCGTGCGCAGCGCCGGCATCGCCCGGGCTGCCCGGATGGTCTCGTAGCCATCCATCTGGGGCATCATGATGTCCATCAGCACGAGGTCGATCCGCGCGTCGGTGGAGAGGATCTCCAGCGCCTCGCGGCCGGTCTCGGAGAAGACGACGTCCAGGCCGCGGTCCTCGAGGAGGCTGGCCAGCGCGAACAGGTTGCGGACGTCATCGTCGACGAGCAGGATCCGGCCCTGCATCTTCGCCGACGAGCCGCCCAGGCTCGTCTCGCCGTCGTCGTCGGGGCCGGCCACCGCCGGGCCGCTGGAGGGATGGAGGATGAGCGCCGCCTCAGCGGCCAGGGCCTCGTCGGAGTCGGCCACCCGGGGCAGTAGGCCAGGCTCGTACCGGCGCAGACGCGCGCGGTCGCGCTCGGTCACGCGCCGATCCAGGCGCAGGATGACCGGCAGACGCTTGACCTGGTCGTGGTCGCGCAGCTCGTCGAGCAGCGCGAACACCGAGGTCTTGGACAACCGCGAGCCGATGACGAGGCAGTCGGGGAGCGACGCGTCGATGACCGCCATCGCCTCCTCGGTCTCCTGGGTGCTGGTGAGCTCCACCCCGTGATCGCGGCCGACGAGGCCGCGGATGGCGTGCAGCGCCAGTCCGCCGCGGTCGAGCACGAGCAGCCGCCGCGTGGGCGTGATGGGCCGGGCGGGCGAGCGACGGGAGGCCACAACCTCGCGGGCGTCGACGACCGCGTCCCCGTTGGTCCGCGTCACGACCGGGACCGTCGACTGGCCGTTGGGGACCGCGCCGGCGCTCATCGGCGACTCCGGCGAGACCACCATGGCGTCCGGCGCCGCGTCGAGCCGCAGCCGCAGGGTGAAGCTGCTGCCCTGGTCCACGGTGCTCTGCACGCTGATCTCGCCACCCAGCGCGCGGGCCAGCTCGCGGCTGATCGAGAGCCCCAGGCCGGTGCCGCCGTAGGTGCGGCTGGTGGTGCCGTCGGCCTGCTGGAAGGCCTCGAAGATCACCGCCAGCTTGTCCTCGGCGATGCCGATGCCGGTGTCGATCACGCTGAAGGTGACCACATCCTCGGCGGCGCGCTCGATCCGGAGCGTCACCCCGCCCTCGGCGGTGAACTTGAACGCGTTGGACAGCAGGTTGCGCAGGATCTGCTGGAGGCGCTGCTCGTCGGTGACGATGGCCGCGGGCACGTCGCCGTCGAGGACCACGTCGAGGGTGAGGCCCTTGTCGGCGGCCACCGGCTCGAAGGTCCGCTGCACGTAGGAGCAGATCCCGGCCACCGGGATGGCGTCGAACAGGAGGTCCATCTTGCCCGCCTCGATCTTGGACAGGTCCAGGATGTCGTTGATGAGCTCCAGCAGATCCGACCCCGCTGCGCGGATCGTGCGGGCGAAGTCCAGCTGCTTGTCGGTGAGGTTGCCCGCCTCGTTGTCGAGCAGGAGCTTGGAGAGGATGAGCAGGCTGTTGAGCGGGGTCCGCAGCTCGTGGCTCATGTTGGCCAGGAACTCGGACTTGTAACGGCTGGAGAGGGCCAGCTGGGACGCCTTCTCCTCCAGGCCCAGGCGCGCCAGCTCGATCTCGCGGTTCTTGCCCTCGATGTCGAGGTTCCGCTCCTCCAGGAGCTGTGCCTGCTGCTCGAGCTCGGCGTTGAGCGACTGGGACTGCTGGAGCAGCTCCTCCGTGCGCATGTTGGCGATGATGGTGTTGAGCACCACCCCCAGGGTCTCCATGAGCTGCTCGAGGAAGGTGCGGTGGATCGTCGAGGGTGGCCGCAGCCACGCGAGCTCGATGACGCCCAGGACCTGGTCCTCGAACAGGATCGGCATGATGACGATGCTGGCCGGGATCGACCGGCCCAGCCCCGAGCTCACGCGGATGTAGTCGTCGGGGGGCTCTGAGATCTCGATCGTCTTGCGCTCGAGCGCCGCCTGACCCACCAGGGAGTCGCCCAGGGAGAACCGATCGGCGACCTCGCTGCGCCGTGTGTACCCGTAGCTGGCGATCAGCCGCAGCTCGCGCGGCTGGCCCTCGGCGTCTGACTCGGTGAGGAAGAAGGCGCCGTGCTGGGCGGTGACCGTCGGGGTCAGCTCGGACATGATGAGCTGGGTGACGGTGGCCAGCACGCGCTGGCCCTGCATGAGACCGGAGACGCGCGCCAGGTTGGTCTTCAGCCAGTCCTGCTCCTGGTTGCGCGTGGTGGTGTCGCGCAGGTTGGCGATCATCTGGTTGATGTTGTCCTTGAGCTCGGCCACCTCGCCCTGGGCCTCGACGGTGATCGAGCGGGTGAGGTCACCCTGGGTCACGGCCGTGGACACCTCGGCGATGGCGCGCACCTGAGTGGTGAGGTTGCCGGCGAGCTGGTTGACGTTCTCGGTCAGGCGCCGCCAGGTTCCCGAGACGTCCTCCACCTCGGCCTGACCGCCCAGCTTGCCCTCGGTACCCACCTCGCGGGCCACGCGGGTCACCTCGTCGGCGAACGACGAGAGCTGGTCCACCATCGTGTTGATCGTGTTCTTCAGCTCCAGGATCTCGCCCTTGGCGTCGGCGGTGATCTTCTGCGACAGGTCGCCCTGCGCCACCGCCGTGGTCACCTGAGCGATGTTGCGGACCTGATCGGTCAGGTTGGCCGCCATCAGGTTCACGTTCTCGGTGAGGCCGCGCCACGTGCCCGACACTCCCTGCACCTCGGCCTGACCACCCAGCTTGCCCTCGGTACCCACCTCGCGGGCCACGCGCGTCACCTCAGCGGCGAAGGAGCGCAGCTGCTCGACCATCGTGTTGATGGTGTCGGCCAGCGCCGCCACCTCACCCTTCGCCTCCACCGTGATCTTCTTGGACAGGTCGCCCTGCGCCACCGCCGTCGTCACCTGAGCGATGTTGCGGACCTGATCGGTCAGGTTGGCCGCCATCAGGTTCACGTTCTCGGTGAGGCCGCGCCACGTGCCCGACACATCCTCCACCTCGGCCTGACCGCCCAGCTTGCCCTCGGTACCCACCTCGCGGGCCACACGGGTCACCTCGGCGGCGAAGGAGCGCAGCTGGTCGACCATCGTGTTGATGGTGTTCTTCAGCTCCAGGATCTCGCCCTTGGCGTCGGCGGTGATCTTCTGCGAGAGGTCGCCCTGGGCCACCGCCGTGGTCACCTGAGCGATGTTGCGGACCTGATCGGTGAGGTTGTTGGCCATCCCGTTCACCGACTCGGTGAGGCCGCGCCACGTCCCCGACACGCCCTGCACCTCGGCCTGACCGCCCAGCTTGCCCTCGGTCCCCACCTCGCGGGCGACACGGGTCACCTCGTCGGCGAAGGACGAGAGCTGATCGACCATCGTGTTGATCGTGTTCTTCAGCTCCAGGATCTCGCCCTTCACGTCCACCGTGATCTTCTGGGTGAGGTCGCCCTGGGCCACCGCCGTGGTCACCTGAGCGATGTTGCGCACCTGGCCGGTGAGGTTGTTGGCCATGCCGTTCACCGACTCGGTGAGGTCCTTCCACGTCCCCGCCACGCCCGGCACCTCGGCCTGACCACCCAGCTTGCCCTCGGTACCCACCTCGCGGGCCACGCTGGTCACCTGCTCGGCGAACACGCGCAGCGTGTCGGTCATCGAGTTGATCGTGTCGGCCAGCGCCGCCACCTCGCCCTTCGCCTCCACCGTGATCTTCTGGGTGAGGTCGCCCTGGGCCACCGCCGTCGTCACCTGAGCGATGTTGCGGACCTGGTTGGTGAGGTTGTTGGCCATGAAGTTCACCGACTCGGTGAGGTCCTTCCAGGTACCCGCCACCCCCGGCACCTCGGCCTGACCACCCAGCACGCCCTCGGTACCCACCTCGCGGGCCACGCTGGTCACCTGCTCGGCGAACACGCGCAGCGTGTCGGTCATCGAGTTGATCGTGTCGGCCAGCGCCGCCACCTCACCCTTCGCCTCCACCGTGATCTTCTGCGAGAGGTCGCCCTGCGCCACCGCCGTCGTCACCTGAGCGATGTTGCGGACCTGGTCGGTGAGGTTGTTGGCCATGAAGTTCACCGACTCGGTGAGGTCCTTCCACGTGCCCGCCACGCCCGGCACGCCGGCCTGACCGCCCAGCACGCCCTCGGTACCCACCTCGCGCGCGACACGGGTCACCTCGTCGGCGAACGACGAGAGCTGATCGACCATCGTGTTGATCGTGTTCTTCAGCTCCAGGATCTCGCCCTTCACGTCCACCGTGATCTTCTGGGTGAGGTCGCCCTGGGCCACCGCCGTCGTCACCTGAGCGATGTTGCGCACCTGGCCGGTGAGGTTGTTGGCCATGGCGTTGACCGATTCGGTCAGGTCCTTCCAGGTACCCGACACGCCCTGGACCTCGGCCTGACCGCCCAGCTTGCCCTCGGTACCCACCTCGCGGGCCACGCGGGTCACCTCGTCGGCGAACGACGAGAGCTGATCGACCATCGTGTTGACGGTCGTGCCGATGTTGAGGAACTCGCCCTTGACCTGCTGGCCGCCGATCTTCAGCGCCATCTTCTGGGACAGGTCGCCGTCGGCGACGGCGCCGATGACGCGGGCCACCTCGTTGGTGGGCCGCACGAGGTCGTCGATGAGTGCGTTGAGCGCGTCGACCCCCGTCGCCCAAGCGCCGCCGGCGCCGCTGAGCTCCGCGCGCTCGGTCATCCGGCCCTCACGGCCGATGATCTTGCCCACGCGGACCAGCTCGCGCGACATCTCGTCGTTGCGCTCCAGCAGCGCGTTGAGCGCCGCCGCCACCTCGGCCATGGCCCCGTTGCTCTTCGGCTTCAGGCGCTGTGAGAAGTCGCCGTCACGCGCCGCGCTCAGCGCGCTCAGGAGGTCGGCGAGATCCGATTCGGCCAGAGTCGCGGCCCCGTTCGGACGGACTCCTTCCGCCCCGTCATCGCTGCTCATGTGTGGGATTGTCCTCTCGCGGTGTTCCGACGTCGGGCACCATCTCGAACGCGGCCGAGCCGACCGGCCGGCATTTAAACACTAACTGGCCTATCCCGCCCCAGGGGCCACCGCAAGTCAGGAGGTGGACAGATTGCGTATCGCTCACACGAACGTCTCGCGAACCAGTGCGCGCTGCTCCTTTGAGGCCAGCTGAGCGAAGTGTTGCGCGAACTCGTCGCGCGCAGCCTGCTCGTCGAGGCGGAGGCAGTCAACGAGCGTCCCCATCGCCATGCAGGCGGGGCCGCCGCCGGGCAGCGTGGCCACCTCCGCGGCGCTGGAACGCAGCATCGCGATCTGGACCTCGCGGTCCTGGTGGCGGCCCAGCAGCTCCTGGAGGCCCTTCAGCGACTTCACGAACGGAGTCACCGCCTCCTCGTCGAACAGCTTGACCCCGAACAGCTCGAGCAGGTAGCGCAGCTCCTTGCCCTTCTTGCGCAGCTCGTGGTAATCCGCGGCGGGGCTCGAGCGCTCGATCGCGCCCCCCATGGTCACGGTGTGCTTGTAGACCTTGCGGATCCGCTTTCCCGCCACGGCACCGATCGGCGTGTCGGCGGCCGGGCGGTCGTGGGGCGAACGTTCCACCATGCTCTCCAGCAGGCGATCCCAGTCCTCGAAGAGGTGGGCCGCCCGGACCGAGCGCAGCGCGCGGGTCATATCGGCGCGCGCCGCCAGGCGGCTGTGGCCGAGCACGGGGACCAGCGGGTCCAGATCGCCGCGCATGTGCTCGGGCAGCAGCTCGCGCAGCGAGTCGAGGTCCTCGAGGTAGACGTCGAGGTCACGAGCGGGCCCGGTGGCCTGCTGAAGCCAGCGGAACTCGGCCCGGAAGCCGGGAAGCTCGGCGGGCGGGAACACGTTGTGAAACTGGCGCTGGACGGTCCGGCTGCGGCGCACCGCGATCCGCAGCTGGTGCAGGTGCTCGGGGTCCTCCCCACTGATCGTCCCCTCCATGTTCTCGCCGATGACATCGAGCAGGCGGCGCAGGACCGCGACGACGGCGGCATCGGCGCGCTGGTCATAGGCCAGGGGTACGTCGACCTTGGCCTTCACGACCGACGTGCTCATCCCATCAGCGCTCCGAGGCGCCCCAGGGCCTCGTCGATCTCGGCCTCGGTGACGATCAGCGGCGGCTCGAACCGGATCGTGGCCGGGCCGGTGGCGTTGACGACGAGGCGCTGCTCGAGCAGGGCACGCTGCGCCAGGTCGGTCGCCGAGACGCCCTCGTGCAGGTCGACGCCCACCATCAGCCCGCGGCCCCGGACGGTGGCGACCGCGGGCAGTTCGGCCAGCCCGGCGGCCAGGCGCTCGCCGAGGGCCCGGACGCTCGCCAGCAGGTCGGGATCCGAGCAGACGGCAAACGCCTCGAGCGCCGCCGAGGCGACCAGCGGGCCGCCGGCGAAGGTCGAGCCGTGGTCGCCGGGCTGAAGCACGTCGGCAAGCCGCGGCCCGGTGATGAGCGCGCCGATGGGCAGCCCGCCACCCAGCGCCTTGGCGCTGGTCATGGCGTCGGGGACCACCGGGGTCTGCTCATAGGCCCACAGCGTCCCCGTGCGCCCCATCCCGGTCTGGATCTCGTCGAAGATGAGGGCGGCGCCGGTGCGGTCACAGGCGTCGCGCGCCGCCCGCAGCAGGTCGTCGGAGAGCGGGTGTATTCCGGTCTCGCCCTGGATCGGCTCCAGCAGCACCGCCGCGGTGTCCTCATCGACGGCGGCCGAGAGGGCGGCCGGGTCCTTGGCCAGCACCTCGAAACCGGGCACCAGCGGCGCGAAGGGCGCCTGCTTGGACTCCTGCGGAGTCGCCGACAGCGCGCCGTAGGTGCGCCCGTGAAAGGCCTCTTGGAGCACGAGGATCTTGCCGCCGGGGCGCGCCCGGCGGGCCAGCTTGATCGCCGCCTCGTTGGCCTCGGCGCCGGAGTTGCACAGGAACACCTTGCCGTGCAGCGAGCTCTCCGAGAGGGCCTGGGAGAGCAGCATCGCCGGGGCGGTGTAGAAGAGGTTGCTGGCATGGGTGAGCAGGCCCGCCTGGTCACGGACCGCCGCGACCACCCGTGGGTGGCAGTGGCCGACGTTGAGCACCGAGATCCCGGCCAGGAAGTCCAGGTACTCGTTGCCCTCCGAGTCCCACAGGCGCACGCCCGAGCCGCGGACGAACTGGACGGGGGCGCGGGCATAGGTGCCGATGGCGTAGCGGCGCTCGAGCTCCTGAAGCTCCTGGAGCGACGGCGCGCTCATCGACCGAGCCCGCTCATGTCGCCGGTCCGATCTTGGTGCCCTGCCCGGCGTCGGTGAACAGCTCCAGCAGCAGGGAATGCGGCACGCGGCCATCAACGATATGGGCGTAAGAGACGCCGCCGTTGATGGCCTCGAGGCAGGCCGCCAGCTTGGGCCGCATGCCTCCGGCGACACTCGGCAGCGCTGCCTGGACCTCGTCGGCGCCGATCTCCGAGATCGTGCTGGCGGGGTCCTCGGGGTCGCGCAGCCATCCCGCGACGTCGGTGAGGAACATGATCTTGTAGGCGCGCAGCGCGCGGGCAACGGCGCCGGCGGCCTCGTCAGCGTTGATGTTGTAGGAGTTGCCCTCGCGGTCGGCGCCGACGGAGGCGATGACCGGGATGTAGTCCTGGGCGACATGGTTGAGAACTTCGACGTCGACACGCTCTATCCGCCCCACGAAGCCGATGTCCTGTCCCGAGGGCGCGGCCTGGCGCGCGGCGCGGAAGAGCAGGCCGTCGTCGCCGCACAGGCCGATCGCCGGCTGGCCGTGGCGGTTGAGCAGGAGCACGATGTCCTTGTTGACCTTGCCGACGAGAACCATCTTGGCCACCTCCACCGTCTCGGCGCTGGAGACGCGCAGGCCGTCGACGAACTCGACCGGCAGATCGAGCCGGCGCATGTAGCTGGAGATGTCAGGACCCCCGCCGTGGATGACGATCGGGTTCATCCCGACGTACTTGAGGAGCACCACGTCGCGCGCGAACTCCTCCTTGAGCTCGGGATTGCTCATCGCCGCCCCGCCGTACTTGATCACCACCGTCTTGCCATAGAACTCCCGGATGTAGGGGAGCGCTTCGAGCAGGGTGGCGACATCGCGCATCTCGGCCGCCGTCAGGTCGTGTAGTCGGCGTTGATCGTCACGTACTCGTGGCCGAGGTCGGAGAAGAACACCTCGGTCTCGGCGCCCTCGCCGGGCAGGCCGATCTCATACTCGACCTCGTCGCGGGTCACTGCCTGGCCGAGCGCTGCCGCGTCGTGAGCCACGTAGCCGCCGCGGGCGCACACCTGCACGCCCTCGATCGAGATGTCGACGGGCAGGGGCGCCGTTCCGGGCATGGCGGCGCCGACCGCCTGGATGATCCGGCCCCAGTTGGGGTCTCCGCCGTACAGCGCGGTCTTGACCAGTGGGGAGTTGGCCACGGTCCGGGCGACGGCGGACACGGCGTCGTCATCGCCGCCGCGCACGACGACGCGCCCGACGCGCCGGGCGCCTTCGCCGTCGCTGACGACGAGCAGGGCCAGCTGGCGCATGAGCGCGTCCAGAGCCTCGCCGAAGCGCAGCTCGTCCTCGGTCTCGGGGTCGATGGCCACCCCGGACTCGCCGCTGCACTGGAGGATCACGGTGTCGTTGGTGGAGAGCTGGCCGTCGACCGAGACGCGCTCGAACGAGCGCTTCACGCACACGCCCAGCAGCAGGTCGGAGGTCTCTGGTGAGAGCTTGGCGTCGCTCTGGACGAACACGAGCAGCGTGGCGAAGCCCGGCGAGATCATGCCCGCTCCCTTGGCCTGCCCGGTGAGCATCACCGTCCCCGACGGCAGCTTCACGTGCAGCCTCGCCCGCTTCTCGAACGCGTCGGTCGTCCGGATCGCTGCCGAGAACGAGGCATCGCCGTCCGCGGCCAGGCCGTGCGCGGCGGCGACGATCCCCTGAGTGATCTTCTGCATCGGCAGCGGCACGCCGATCACTCCGGTGGAGCAGACGGCCACCTGGTCCTCCTTGACCCCGGCGACGAGCGCGCCCATGCCCTGCATCTTGGCGGCGTTCTCGAAGCCGGGACGGCCGGTGGCGGCGTTGGCGTTGCCCGAGTTGACCACCACGGCGCGCAGCGCCCCCAGCCGCGTGCGTTCGCGGCACAGCAGGACCGGCGGCGCCTGGGTCCCCGAGGCGGTGAAGCGCGCGGCGCTTGTGGCCTCCGGCGCGTCGCAGACGATCACCCCGACGTCGGGGGAGCCTGACTCCTTGATCCCGGCGGCCACGCCCGCGGCGCGGAAGCCGGCAGGGAGGCCGTCGCCCCCGAGCTCGGTGACGTGGTCAGGGCACGGCACCCAGCGGCTGGCGAAGAACGAGCTCAACTGACTCCCTCCCCTTCCGGTCGCCCGAACATGAGATTGAGATTCTGGACGGCCTGGGACGCCGTCCCCTTCCAGAGGTTGTCGATGACCGAGAAGACGATCAGCTTGCCCGTACGCTCGTCGGCGTGCACGGAGATCCGGCAGATGTTCGTCTCGCGCACGGCGCGGACCCCCGGGGGCGCGCTCACCACCTCGACGAACGCCTCGTCCGCGTAGGCCTCTAGATAGATCGCTCTAGCGTCGTCGTGGCTCAGGCCGCCGTCGGCGGGCGTCACGTAACAGGTGACGAGCTCGCCCTGGTCCAGCGGGATGAGATGGGGCGTGAAGGTGATGAGGCGGTCGGCGCCCAGCACCGCGAGCTCCTGCTCGATCTCGGGCGTATGGCGGTGGCGCGGCACGCTGTAGGCGTTCATGTTCTCGTCGACGGACACGAAGTGGGTCGCATCGTTGGCGGCGCGCCCGGCGCCCGAGACCCCGGACTTGGCGTCGATGACGACGTCGGCGATCATGCCCGCGCGCGCGAGCGGCGCCAGGCCGAGGATCGCAGCCGTCGGGTAGCAGCCGGGGTTGGCGACGAGCGAGGCGCCGGCGATCTCGTCACGGTAGTGCTCGGGGAGCCCGTAGACGGCGTCGGCGAGCAGCTCGGGGGCGGGATGCGGGCGGTACCACTCCTCATAGACGGCGGCGTCTCGCAGGCGGAAGTCGGCGCTGAGATCGACGACCTTGACCCCATCGCGGCGCAGCGCGGCCACGAGCTCGGCGGCCGCGCCGTGCGGGTAGGCGACGATCGCCGCGTCGACCCCGGCGTGCCGGTCGAGATCGAGCTCCTCCATGACCATCGGGACGCGGTGGTGCGGGTACAGCTCGTCGACGCGGCGCCCGATGTCTGAGCGCGACGTCACCGTGGTGAGCATGAACGACGGGTGGCGGTGCAGCAGGCGGGCACACAGGGCGCCCGCGTACCCGGAGGCGCCGAACACGGCGACGCTAGGAGTCACGGACCCTCCCCTCCAGCTGTGAGGTCAGCGCCGAGGCGATCTTGCGCCGCCGGGTGGCCACCTCTTCGTCGGTGAGGGTGCGGTCGGGAGCCCGGAAGCGCAGGCGCACGGCGATTGACACGTTGCCGGCGCCGAGGAGCTGCTCATCCCGATAGACGTCGAAGACCTCGGCCCCGGCGACCAGCTTCCCGCCCGCCTCGCGCACCACGTCGAGCACCTGCGCAGCGCTCACCGTGTCGGCGACGATCACGGCCAGGTCCTCGCGGACCTCCGGGAAGCTCGTGAGATCCTCGTAGACGGCGAACCGCACGTGCTCGGCGGCCACGTCGAGGTCGACCTCGAACGCCGCCACCGGGTCATCCCAGTCCCAGCCGGCGGCGACCTGGGGGTGGATCTCACCGATCCAGCCCGCTGGGGCCCCGTCGATGACGATTCGCGCCGCCCGTCCCGGGTGCAGGAAGGGGGGCGCCTCAGAGTCGGCTTCGAGGATCCAGGGGACGTGAACGGTGTCGAGCATCCCGCCCAGCACGCCCTTGGCGGCGAAGAAGTCCGCCGGGCCGGGATCGGGCTGGCGCCATGTGGCGGGGCGCACCGGCCCCGAGAGCAGCGCCCCCACGTGGTAGGGCTCGGACGGGAGCGTGGACGGGTGGGCCGAGTTGCTGCCGTCGGGCAGGTAGACGGCCCCCGCTTCGAACAGCCGCAGCGCGGCGGCGCCGCGGGAGCGGTTGCGCCGGCCGACGTCCAGCAGCGAGCCCAGCAGGGTCGTGCGCAGCCGCGACTGGTCGGCCGACATCGGGTTCTCCAGCTCGACCACGGGCCGGTCGGCGATGCGCAGCCGTGCGACCTGCTCGGGCCCCTCAAAGCTCCAGCCCACGATCTCGTGCAGCCCCTGGGCAGTGAGGGCATCGGCAGCGGAGCGGCGCAGCCGCTGGACATCGGTGAGCCGCCCCGAGGCGCCGTGGCGCGAAGGCAGCGTCGCCGGCAGATCCTGGAGGGCCCCCAGGCGCGCCACCTCCTCGATGAGGTCGGCCTCGCGGGTGACGTCGGAGCGGCGAAAGGCCGGCACGACGACGTCGAGACCGTCGGGGGCGAGCTTGGGCTTGAACTCCAGCGCGGTGAGGATCTCGGCGCAGCGCTCACGCGGGACCTCGACGCCGAGCAGGCTCGTCACCCGCGCATCGCGCAGCGCGACGGTCTTGAGCGGCGGCCCGTCGCCCCCGACGTCGATCGTGCCGGGCACCATGCGCGCCCCGCACAGCTCGATCATGAGCTGGGTGGCGATCGCCTGGGCCTCCATCGCCTGCTCGGGCTGAAGGCCCTTCTCGTTGCGCCCCGACGCCTCGCTGCGCAGGCCGAGCTTGAGCGAGGTGCGGTGGATGTTGGCGCCGTCCCAATTGGCCACCTCCATGAGCACGCGCGTCGTCGAGCCCAGGACCTCGGAGCGGGCCCCGCCCATCACGCCGGCGATCGAGGTCGGCCCCTCGTCGTCGGCGATGAGCACCATGTCGGAGTCAAGGCGCCGGGTCTGGCCGTCGAGCGTCTCCACCGTCTCCCCGTCGCGGGCCCGGCGGATGGTCAGCTGGGCCCCGGCGACCCGGTCCAGGTCAAAGGCGTGCAGCGGCTGGCCGGTGAGGAGCATCACGTAATTGGTGATGTCGACGATGTTGGAGATCGGGCGCTGGCCGGCGGCCATGAGCCGCGCCTTCAGCCACGCCGGGGAGGGCCCGATCTTCACGTCCTCGAAGACCCGGGCGGTGAACCGGGGGCACAGGTCAGGGCACTCGACGGTGATCCGGGCGGCCTCAAGCGTTCCGGGGACGGCCGGGTCCTCGCTCCAGGGGGCCGGGGCCAGCGGAGCGCCGGTGGCAGCGTGCACCTCGCGCGCCACGCCATAGATCCCCAGGCAGTCCGGCCGGTTGGGGGTCACCTCGAGGACGAGCACGTCGGTGGCGATGGGCAGCACCGTCTCGAGCGGCGTCCCCGCCTCCAGCGCGTCGTCGAGGACCATAATGCCGGCGTGGTCGAGGCCGATCCCGACCTCGTCCTCGGCCAGGATCATCCCGTTGGAGGCCTGGCCGCGGAGCTTGGCCACCTTGAGCTTGGTGCCATCGGGCATGACCGAGCCGGGCTTGGCCACGGCCACCGTCTGGCCGGCGGCCACGTTGGGCGCGCCGCAGACGATCTGAGAGGCCTCGCCGTCACCGGTGTCGACCTGGCAGACCCGCAGGCGGTCGGCGTCGGGGTGCTGCTCGGCCTCAAGGACCTTGCCGACCACGAAGTGCTCGAGCGCGGTGACTCCATGGCGCTCGACGCGCTCGACCTCGGTACCGGTCATGGCCAGGCGCTCGGCGAGGGCGAACGCGTCCAGGTCGGGCGCGCAGTACTCGTGCAGCCATGTCAGCGGGACTCTCATGACGCGCTCGCGGCCACTAGAACTGCTCCAGCAGACGGATGTCGTTGTCGTAGAACAGGCGCAGGTCCGGAACGCCGTGCTTGAGCATGGCGATCCGCTCGATCCCCATTCCGAAGGCGAAGCCCTGGACCTTCTCGGGGTCATAGCCGTTGTCGGCGACCCCGGCGAGGACGTTGGGGTCGACCATGCCCGAGCCGAGGATCTCGATCCACGCCGTGCCCTTGCACAGGGGGCAGCGGTGACCGTCGGCGGTGATGCCGTCGACGCAGTTGAAGCAGGAGACGTCGACCTCGACGCTGGGCTCGGTGAAGGGGAAGAAGTGCGGGCGCAGGCGGACCTGGCGCTCCTCCCCGAAGATGGCTCGCGCGAACGCCAGCAGCGTGCCCTTGAGATCGGCCAGGGTGACATCCTCGTCGACGGCCAGGCCCTCGATCTGGTGGAACTGGGGCGTGTGGGTGGCGTCTGAGTCGGGCCGGTACACCCGCCCCGGCACGATGATGTAGATGGGCGGGGGCTGGCTCTGCATGGCGCGCACCTGCATCGGCGAGGTGTGGACGCGCAGCAGCGGCGTGTGGGGGTCGAAGATGTCGACCCCCTCCGCGCGGCTCTTGACGTAGAAGGTGTCGGTGAGCAGGCGCGACGGATGGGTGCGCGCGTGGTTGAGGGCATCGAAGTTGTAGTAGACGGTCTCGACCTCCGGCCCCTCGGCCACGTTGAAGCCCAGCCCGATGAAGACGTCCTCGATCTCGCGGCGGGTCTGGGTCATCAGGTGCAGGCGCCCGATGGCCGGAAGCGGGTCAGCCGGGAGGGTCACGTCGATGCGGTCGGCGACGAGGCGCTCCTCGAGCTCGGCGCCGGCCAGCTGGCCGCCCCGGGATTCGATGGCGGCCTCGAGCGCCTGGCGCGCCTGGTTGGCCGCCTTGCCGGTCGCGGCCCGCTCCTCGGGCGGGAGCTCGGCGACGCCGCGCAGGAGGTTGGGCAGCTCGGCCTTGCGGCCCAGGTAGCGCACGCGGACCTCCTCGAGCGCGGCCGTCGTGGTCGCCGCGGCGATCGCGTCGCCGGCCTCCTGCTGGATCTGCGCAATCCGATCCGTCGTGCTCATCAGCGGGCCATCCTAGACGCCTCATAGAGCGCCACCGTGGCCGCCATGGCGGCGTTGAGCGAGTGGCTGACGATCGGAATCCTGGCCACGTGGTCACACGCTTCGATCAGGTCCGCCGGGAGCCCTTCGCGCTCGGCGCCGATGAGCAGCGTGAGATCGGTGAGCGCGAGCGTCTCGAGTGCGGGCGTCGCGTCCGTGCCGGTGTCCAGCGCCACCGTCGCGCCCGGCAGATCGGCGAGCGTGACCGCGCGCGCCAGCGGCACGGTGAAGACGGCGCCCATGCTGGCCCGCACCGCCTTGGGCCCGAACGGGTCCGCGGTCCCGGGGCCGATGGCGACGCCGGCGGCGCCGAAGGCCTCAGCCGAACGCAGGATGGTGCCGACGTTGCCGGGATCGTGGACCCCGTGCAGGTAGACGCACAACGGGCCGCTGGGCGCGGGCGCCCAGCGCTCCTCATAGACGGCCAGGGTCCGGGTCCCCGAGCCGAGCTCCGAGGCGGCGTCCAGCAGCTTCGGCTCGACCTCGGTGCCCTCCAAGCCGCTGCCGGCGGCGCAGTAGCGCTCGAGCGGCTGCCAGCCGGCAGCGTCGGCGGCGGCGAGCAGGTCCTCGCCCTCGGCCACGAAGCGCCGGCTCTGCGCGCGGGCGCGTCGGCGCTGGTTGAGCTTGCGAATCTCCTTGAGGTGCTCGTTGTGGGGGCTGGTGATCATCTGGCGATTCTCGGGGTCTGGGCTCACGCCATAAAAAAAGGCGCCGGCTTCGATGAAGCGGCGCCCGGGTGACGGTGCTGGGAAGTCGGCTGGGTTCGCTCAGCCGGCCGCCAGCGCCTCGCGGGCGCGGTCGGCAAAGCGTCGGAAGGTGTCGGAGTCGTGCACGGCCATGTCGGCCAGGATCTTGCGATCCAGCTCGACGCCGGCGGTGTGGAGCCCGTGCATGAACTGCGAGTAGGACAGGCCGTTCTGGCGGGCGGCCGCGTTGATACGCGTGATCCACAGGCGGCGGCAATCGCGCTCGCGATTGCGGCGGTCGCGGTAGCGGTACTGGTCGGCCTTGAGTACCGCCTCCTTGGCGGTCCGGTAATGCCGACTGGCGTCACCCCTGTAGCCCTTGGCCAGCTTCAGCGTCGCGCGACGCTTCTTGCGGGCGTGCAGTGAGCGCTTGACACGCGTCATGAGCGCTTGGCCCCCAGCAACGTCTTGATCTGCTTGTAGTTGTGCTCGGAGATCTCGGCCGGACGGCCGAGGTGGCGCTTGCGCTTGGGCGACTTCTTCTCCAGGATGTGGCTGGTGTAGGAGTGCCGGCCCAGGACCTTGCCCTTGGCGGTGATCTTGAAGCGCTTCTTGGCACCCGAATGGGTCTTCATCTTCGGCATGACG
>CAWKLB010000020.1:0-37513 GCA_963850325.1 uncultured Actinomycetota bacterium | reverse complement strand
TGCCGGGCCAGTCCAGTCGATAGGACTGCCCATCCCAGTCTTCGTCGTCGAAGAAGCACCCGTCGATCTTCACCAGCGTCGAGTCTGTGCCGGGGACACAGAAGTTGTTCCCGTCGTCCTCGTCGAGCCCGCCCGCGTCCTGGCTGCCGGGGCTCGTGCAGTTGTTCTCGGCGTCGATGGCCAGGCAGTTCTCGAAGTGCCCGATCTCGTCGGACATCGCGACGTTGTAGGTGTGAATCGACCACGTGTTCCCGCGCGGGTTGGCGGTCGAATACTCCGGGTGGAATGCGTACGGCGCCTCGTTACACGTGGCGGAGTTCGGTTGATACAGGATATGGCCGAACCCATTGGCGATCGACGCCGTCATCGAGCCGCTCTGGCCGGTCGTCAGATCGAACATGTCGGCACGGAGGCCTGCCGGGGTGTCGTGCAGATGGATGCGGATCCGGTCACCTGGGCTCATCAGGAGGTCCTTCGTCAGGTCGGGGTTCACGGCAGCGAAGTTCGGAGCTTCCAGCCTTCCCGTGAACAGCGGATTCGCCGGAGCCTGAGACTGTCCGCTCTTGGTGATGTAGGCCCAGTTGATGGGCTCCTCGCCGCCCAGCACAAAGTCGTTGCAGTCGGCGTTGTTCGGCGTGCCGTCGCTGCCCGCGGGGCCGTTGTTCGGGTCCTGCGACAGGCTGTCGATCGTCATCGCCGCGCAGTACTGACGAGCGGTGCAGCCAAAGCCCTCGAACTGCGGAACGTAGCCAGGCCCGTAGAACTGCAGCTCCATGAACGCGTTGCCGGGATGCTTGCCGATGTAGCTGGGCGAGTTCGGGTTGGGACTGACCAGATTGTTGGCGTCTGAGTCGGGATTGCAGGTCTTGGTGTACTCAGGAGATGACTCCGTATCGCACAGCGTCAGGCCAAACCAGAAGGTCGGCCGAAGCTGGAAGTTCCACGTCGTCCCAGTTGCTCCGCTGGCGGTCGGGAATTGCTTCGGGTCTTGCGGCAGCGTGACCGTATAGGTCATGTCGTTCCCCGAACCGGGGACGCTCGACTTGAACAACACCGACGGCTCGTCATGGCCGACGTACACATCGTTGCCAAACGTGCCAGGCGGCGCGTCCGCACACAACGACAGCTGAGTCGAACACAGCGGCCCGGCGAGCTTTCCCGCCGCGGCCTGCGCTGCGGCCGCTGACAGCAGGGACACCGCTAAGGCAAGAACGCTCGCGATCGTGAGCGTAACTGGACGAACTCGCTGCATAGGTGGGTCCTTTCGTTCACCAACGAAACGCCCCTGCACGAGCCAGCACCGAGACGTCTCGTCGTCGTCTCCCCCGATACCGAGCGACAGGCGAACGCCAGCTCACGATCTCCCGCCACCAGGCCGGTTTCTGCCCAGGGTTCAGTCGATGTCCTGCCCTTCCCACGCACCTCAAGATTCGGCGCCGATCCTATCTCTCGGCGAGTCGGCAACCAATTTATGAGAGAACTCTTATCAATGGGCGGGCCCGCTGATAACCCCTGCTTTTGCGCGCCAGCACCTCCCAGGCCAGCGCCATGGGTTGGACTGCCCGTGTTCCATCAACGGCGCCCCGAGCGGCCTTAGCCTGGCCAAACCTGGCCTGCTTGTATCCCGGGGGTGCGAGAGACGCCTGCGCCTCCCGGGTCTCGGCGCCCGCGCATCGCTTTGCCGCTCATCCTCGGGTGCCTTGTCGTGCTGCTCTGCAGCGCGGGGGCGAGCGCAACCTTCGTGCTCGAGCAGGTGCACACGCTCCGTAGCGACCTGAGCCAGAACCGCGCGCTCCAGCTCGGGACGGGTGACCTGGCGGGAGCGGGCTGGGGCGATCCCGAGACGCTGCTGCTGGTGGGCGACGACCAGCGGACGCTCACCGGCGCCTTCAAGCATTACAGCCACGCGGTGCTGCCGCACTCCAACGAGATGCTGCTGGTGCGGATCGACCCGAGCAAGCCCTACATCTCGATGATGTCAGTCCCCCGCGAGATGATGGTCACGATCCAGCCGCCCCATCAGGCGGCGATCACGACGCGGTTCAACTACGCCTACACCGCGGGCGGGATCAGCCTGCTGGTCTCCACGATCAAGCGGGTGCTGGGAGTGGCCGTGAACCACGTGATGGTGGTGACGTTCGGGCGCTTCCAGCGCGCGGTCGACGAGATGGGGTGCGTGTACTCGACGGTCGATCGCCGCTACTACCACGTCAACGTTCCCGGCTCGGACCAGTACCAGCAGATCAACCTGCAGCCTGGCTACCAGGACATGTGTGGCTCGCAGGCGCTGCAGTTCGTCTCCTACCGCCACGACGACACATCACTGGTGCGCGACGCGCGCGACCAGAGCTTTCTGCTCGACGTCAAACGCCAATACGGCGGCACCCTGTCGGACAACGTCGGCAGGTTCGAGCGCATCTTCGGGCAGGCGGTCCAGACCGACCCGGGGCTGCAGTCGACGTCCCAGTTGCTCAACCTCATCGGCACCCTGATCTCCTCCTCGGGACGGTCCGTACGACAGGTCCCCTTCCGGGTCGACCTGACGCCGACCGACCCCGCGGCGATCGCCTGCGAGTGCGTCACCGCGTCGCCACAGCAGATCTCCGCGAGCGTGCACGCATTTCTCCACGGCGCCGCGGTGATCCCCCGGGGCAGCACCGCGGCCGCGGCGCATTCGGTGCACAGCCGGAAGGCGGATGCCCGGCTGCCGTTGGCGCCCGTCGGGGCATCCGGGCTGGCCGCGCCCCGGAGGGCGGCGGAGCGGCTGCAGTTCCCCTACGAGTATCCGCACGTCCAGGACCGGGCCGGCAGCGCGATCCCGGTGTATCTGCGCAACTACATCATTCACGCGCCCGGGCGCGTGAGGTACCCGATCTACGTGGCGGTGTTCGCCGCCGGAGGACTGGGCCAGTACTACGACGTGCAGGGCACCACCTGGACCGGGGCCCCGATCCTGCGCAACCCCCAGCAGACGGTGCGGATCGGCGGCCGCTCCTACGAGCTCTTCTACAGCGGCCAGCACCTTGACGTGGTCGCGTGGCTGCAGCACGGCGCCGCCTACTGGGTCCGCAACACGCTCAACGACTCGATGCCCAACGGCGAGCTGCTGGCGATCGCCGAGCAGACCGCGCCGCTCGCCGTCACCCGGGCGGCTGCGTCCGGCCGCCCGGGCTCGCGCGTGTCGCTCACGGCCGCCGCCCGGGCGCGCCGCGCCGCCGCGCCGGCGGAACATGCCGACACCACCCAGACCCTCGGCCTGCTCGGAGCGGTGGTCGGGGTCATCATGCTGCCGTTTCTGGCCATCATCTGGCTGACCCGCCGGCGCGAGATCAGGCGCCTCAGGAAGCGGCTGGACGCCGGCGCGCGCCGTCGGGCCGAGCTGCTCGCCGCGCTCAGTACCGGTCGGTCCCCACCCGGCTGAACAGGCGCCCGCCCAGGTCGAGGCCCACGACCGACCCGCAGGGGGCACGGGTGAAGAACCCCCGCTGGCCCCGGAGGGCGCCACGGGTGATGACGTACTCATCGGCGTCCCCGGGAAGGAGCCCGACGTCAAAGGGCGCGTGGTCCGGTGGCAGGTCCTCGCCGGTGGCCGCTCGGAGATCCGGTCGCATCAGGGCCGCGAGCCACAGCCGGGCGCCGTCGGCGCCGATCGTGACCGTCATGACGTCGTTCGCGTAGCTGCCGAGGATCTCGCGGGTGCGGGCCTCGTCGTAGGGGATCGGCTCGGGGTCGCGGTCAGTCACGCCCAGATAGGTCTCAAGCGCCCAGCGCACGACCGTCTGGTTGAAGGCCAGGCCGTCGGGCCCCGCGTTGGCCAGCGAGACGACCGCGAACGCGTGGTCGGGCGCCATCAGCAGCTCGGCGAACTGGCCGTTGGCCGTGCCGCCGTGCCCGGCGGTGCGGACCCCGTCGATGTCGCGCAGGAACCAGCTGAGGCCGATGGCGTCGCCGAGTGTGCTGCCCCGCAGCCCGACCGTGGGCTCGCGCATCTGCGCCAGCACGTCCCGCGGCAGGACAAGGCCGCTGCCGTTGACGTATCCGTCGCCGAGATGGAAGGCGGCCCAGCGCAGCTGATCGGCCACCGAGGATGCGATGCCGCCGCCCGGGTTATCGCCGCGCGCCCGGCGCCACAGCCGCGCGACGTGCATCCGGTCGTCCTGGCCGAGGTTGTGCCCCACGGAGAACCGCCGAGTCATGATGTCGTCGCGGGCGAAGAAGCTGTGAGCCAGCCCCAGCGGCTCGAACAACAGGGCGGCGACGGCCTGCTCGTAGCTCATCCCCGTCACCTTCTCCAGGATCCGCCCGGCCATGTTGAAGCCCGCCTGGCTGTATGACGCCCGCGTGCCGGGCGGCGCGATCTGCTCCAGTTCGCCGAGCCTGCTCACGTATCCGGCCAGGGCGTCATCGCCCTCGCCGGTGTCCGCGATCAGCCCCCAGTCCAGGCCGGAGGTGTGGTTGAGCAGGTTCAGCACGGTGATCTCGGCCGTCGCCTGCTCGTCGGCGAGCCGGAGCTCGGGCAGGTAGTTGCGCACCGGCGCGGTCAGGTCGACCTGACCGTCGGCCACCAGGCACATCAGCGCGGTGGCGGTGTAGGTCTTGGTCACCGAACCGAGCAGGAACGCCGTGTCCCGGTCGACACGAACCGGGTTCTCGAGGCTCGCCACGCCGTGGCATGCGTAGACCTCGCGTCCATGGATCCACACGCCGACGGCGACGCCGGGCATCCGGACCTCCTCGGCGGCGGCAGCGACGAGCTCGGAGAGCGCGTCGTCTCGTATGTCTCTTCGCATCCTCATGATCCTCAGTGCTCGCTGGCCGCGCCGTTCCCCGCCGGCCGGTAGGTGAGCACGAACACGCCGTCCTCGAGCGATGTGGAGTCAACCAAGCGAAGCGGCTTGAGCGCGCTCGTCTCGCCGAACAGGCGGGTGCCCTTGCCCAGCACGACCGGAAAGACCATGAGCCGCAGCTCGTCGACGAGGTCGAGGTCGAGCAGCGACTGGACGAGCTGGGCGCTCCCGGCGATGAGGATGTCGCCGTCGTAGCGGTCCTTGAGTGCCGTGACCGCGGCGCCGAGGTCGCCGTCGAGCACGCTGGTGTTCTCCCACTCCGGGTCCCGGAGCGTGGTGGACGCCACGAACTTGGGCATCGCGTTCATCTTGTCGCCGAAGACGCCGGAGCCCTCGATGGACGGCCACGCCTTGGCGAAGCCCTCATACGTGACGCGCCCGAGCAGCTGGGCATCGCTGGCCATGAGCTCGTCGAACTTGAACTGGTTGCCGGCCTGGCCGCCGCCGGTGGCCCAGCCGCCGCGCTCGTACTCGCTGGGGTCTCCGGGCGCCTGGATGACGCCGTCCACGGACACGAACTCGGTTACCACAACTCGTCCCATCTCACTCTCCCGTGCTTTGAATCGATTTGAGTGTCAGGGAGGAGCCGTCGGCTGACCAGGGCCAATCACAGGCGACGTGATGGGACCAATCCGGCGTCAGCCGATCGCCTGAGCCAGCAGCTGCGCACCTGTGGTGATCTCTGACTCGGTGGGCAGTGCGTAGCCAAGGAGGAGTGCCGGCGGCCATTCGCGCTCGGACATGCAGTTGCGGTGCAGCTCATGCACGCCCACGCCGAGCTCTCCGGCGCGCAGGGCCACGGCGTGCTCGTCGCATCTCGCCGGCAACCAGGCGATGACGTGCAGGCCCGCGGCGACGCCGCTCAGCCGCAGCTCGGGGGCGTGCGCGGCAAGCGTGCCGATGAGTCGCTCGCGCTTGGCTCGATAGCGGCGGCGCATCGCCCGGAGGTGGCGGTCCAATCCGCCGTCCTCCACCAGCGTGGCGAGCGCGACCTGGTCGATGGTCGGCGGCTGGGCGGCGCTCACGCGGAACTCCTGCTCGACATCGCCGAGCAGGCGCGCGGGCGCAACGATCCAGCCGATCCGCAGCGCCGGGGCCAGGGTCTTGCTCACGGTCCCCACGTAGGCCACGCGGTCGGGAGCGAGCCCCTGGAGCGCGGCCACCGGATCGCGGTCATAGCGGTACTCGGCGTCGTAGTCGTCCTCCAGGATGATCGCGTTGCGCTCGCGCGCCCAGGCGATCAGCGCGTCTCGCCGGCCCGGCGAGAGGACCACGCCGGTCGGGTACTGGTGCGCCGCGGTCACCATCACCGCGTCGACGTCCTGGGCCGCCACCTCCGAGACGATCACGCCCTCCTCGTCCACCCGCACCGGCACCGGCTCCAGGCCGGCGCGCACGACCGTCCGCTGCTGCCAGCGCCAGCCGGGGTCCTCGATGGCGACGCGGCGGGCCCCCCGCCGGCGCAAGGCGGCCAGCACGGCGAGGAGGCCGTGGGAGACCCCGCACGAGATCACGACCTGGTCGGCGTCGGCCACGACCGCGCGCGCCCGCCGCAGATAGGCGGCGACGGCGACGCGGAGCTCGGGCGCCCCGCGGTGCGGCGCGTAG
Organism: uncultured Actinomycetota bacterium; assembly: GCA_963850325.1. Lineage (GTDB taxonomy): Bacteria > Actinomycetota > Thermoleophilia > Solirubrobacterales > Solirubrobacteraceae > Palsa-465. The sequence goes on along the minus strand of CAWKLB010000020.1, from coordinate 31,058 downwards.
GTCAGGCGTGTGTCGGGCAGGTCACGCAGCGCCCGGACCACCGCGGCCTGCCAGCGGCGCCGGGGGAAGGCGTGAAAGTCGGCCTGTCCGGGGCGCAGGTCATAGCGAAACGGGGTGAGATGGCGGGGCCCGGGCGTGCTCTGTCGCCCCCACGGTGCCGGGAGCGTGGCCACGCGCGTACCGGAGCCCCGCTTGGCCGCGAGGTATCCCTCCGCCGCCAGCTGGGAGTAGCTGTCCACCACCACGCCGCGCGAGACGCCGAGCTCCTGGGCCAGCACGCGGCTGGGCGGAAGCAGCGAACCGGGGACCAGCCGGCCCGAGCGGATCGCGTCGCGCAGCACCTCCTCGAGCTGGTGTCGAAGCGGGGATCCTGATACGAGATCGATCTGGAGGTCCACAGCGAGCGGGCGGCGCGACGGCGAGCGCGCGGTTCAGACGAAGGATGGCGCTGCGGAGACTACGACGGGACACCGCGCCCGCGGTGGCGCGTCGAGAGGATCCGGCAATCAGTGGATTCTCGATTGAAATTGTGTACCGGCTGCACGTCATCACACGCGAGACCAGCGCCGAGGCCTGGGCGGAGGCCGACCGCCTCTTGGCCGGTCTCGATCCCGAGCAGATCAAGCGTGCCCAGGCAGTCCAGCAGAACTCCCAGTCCGAGGGCCAGCGGCGCATGACCGCGCTGCACCACGGGCGCACGGACTCGCTCGAGGTCTCCCCGAACCTGTGGGCCGGCGTGGGCCTGGTCCGCGGTGGCGCCGGCACGGCGCTCGTCGGCAGTCACGACGACGTCTGCGACCGCATCGCCGAGTACCACGAGCTCGGCATCGACGAGTTCGTCCTCTCCGGCTATCCGCATCTGGAGGAGGCGTACCGGGTGGGCGAGGGCGTGATCCCCGAGCTGCGCCGGCGCGGACTGATGGACGCCGCGCGGGATGCACGCCAACCGCTGGCGGCCTGAGTCCGCCCTCAGTCCAGGAAGGCGATCGACGTGCGGTAGCTCGTGTACGTGTACGTAGGCGACCGTGTCCTCGATCATGACCAGCACAAAGCTAACCGACTTGGTGGGCTTTGGGGCGCGCGGTCCAAACCGGCACCGCGGGGTACGCTCGGGCGGGCGTGTCGGGAGCTGCCGGTGTCCTCGTCCTCGTCGTCGGACTCGTTGTCGTCGTCTTCGCTGCCGACGTGTTCGTCGACGGCCTGGTCGGTGTCGCGCGGACGCTGGGCATCTCGGCGTTCGTCCTGTCCGTCGCCGTCTCGGGGTTCGAGACCGAGAACCTCGCTGCGGGGATCGCGGCCAACGCGAAGGGGCTGCCGGGAGCGGCGGCCGGCACGTTCCTGGGGGGCGTGACCTTCCTGGCCCTCGGCGTGGCGGGGCTCGGTGGCCTGATCGCGCCGATCCGCGTCGCGCTGCCGACCCGGTTCGCGGTGTGGACCGCCATCGCGCCTCTCCCGCTCCTGGCCTGCGCGATCGACGGGAGCATCTCGCGCGTCGAGGGGGGAGTTCTGGTGGTCTGGTCCGTGGTGGCGCTGGTCGGGCTGGCTCGCTCAGGACGCGCGCTGCTCGTCGCCGAGGACGAAGAGGAGCGTGCCCGGCGGCCCGGCCTGAGGCTCCTCGCCGGCCTGGCGCTGCTCACGGGAGGGGGGTGGCTGATCGGACAGGGCCTGCATACGACGGTGCGCCGCCTGGGGCTCCCGCAGACGCTGGTGGGCAACACCGCGCTGGCGGCGACGGTCGAGGCCGAAGAACTGGCCCGTTTCGCGGTGCCGGCGCGCCGTGGACGACCCGAGATCGCCCTCGGGGGCATCTCCGGAACGGTGGTTCACTTCGTGGCGCTCAACGCGGGGATCATTGCCCTGGTTAAGCCGCTCGCGCTCGGGCCACAGACGATCCACTTCTACCTGCCGGTCGCAGTCATCAGCCCCGCGATCTTCGCGGGGCTGCTGCTCGTACGCAAGCAGCTTGGCCGGACCGAAGGCGCTGTGCTGATTGGTTTGTACGTCGCCTATGTCGCGGCGGCGATCGTCATCTCGAGCTGAGCTTCACGGCTCCGGCCGCCGCTCAACCGAGGCTACTGCCAGCGTGCGAGACCTCGGACAGGGTCGCCAGTTCCAGCTCAGTCATCGTCGCGACAGCCTCGGTAACGCAGTCTCTGATGACCGCGTACCGGATCGTGCCTCGCAGCAGCCCGAAGTTCTCCACCGTGCGCTCGGCGGCAATCTCGTAGAGGTGAATCCCATCCGTGAGGTACGTCATTGCAACTCCCCATCCTTGAGGTACGTCCGGTTTGCTGATCTCGCGCACCCGGTCCGCCGGGCTTGCCGTGCGTTCTACCCGGAGCAAGAGAGTGATACACACCCCAACAACGGTCCGCGACGGGCCAAATGTGCACTGCGTGGAGCCTCCGTGGCCCCACGCCCCCTGGCGATCGAGCGCGTTCCTGGGAGCACCTATGGCGTCGGTGGTGCGTCCACGAGGCCGGCCACTACCAACCGTCGCCGGCACTGCGCCACGGCGTCCTCACGCGTGGCGGTGGGCACGGTGTCCCCCCAGGCCGCGGCGGCGTCTGTGGCGCGGGCCAGCGTGCGGTCGAGCTCGAGGTCGCCTTCCGCTTGACCCTCGATCAGGCAGCGCACGCCGAAGCCGACGTGCCAGCGCTCATCGAGCTCGACGTGCATCACGCCTTCACGCGTTCCCGGCAGCGCGCCGTCTTCGAGGTCGTCGAGCAGCGCGCGCTGCCCGGCGGAGAAGACGGCCCCCTCGAGCATCATGTGGTACAGCCGCACCCCGTCGAGGATGCCGGCGCGTCCCGCCGCCAGCTCGGTGGCCATCGCGGGCAGCTTCACCTCGAACAGCTCGAGCAGCGCCTCCGGGACGAGCCCTCGGGCGGCAGTGCGTCGCTCCGCCGGCGTGTCTCCGGGCAGGCCGAGCACCTCGGCGGCGATGCGATCGAAGAACAGCGCGTGGCGGTCTTCGTCGCGGCGCTGCAGAAAGAAGATCCACATCATCATGCTGTCCAGGTGCTCGGCGGCGTCGGCGAACGGCGTGAGGTGTTCAGCCACGGCGTCTTCGGCGACACAGAAGCCCGCGAGCAGCGTCGTCAGGCGCTGGCGGCGCTCGTCCGGGAGCGTGGGCCACGCGCGCGCGTCGGGGGCGAGATCGATGGTCGCCGCCTCCCACTGCAGCCGGGCGACGATCTGGGAGTAGGCCGAGAGCCGTGGGAACATCAGCAGCTCGGATCGATCAGCGCTCGGAATGCTGAGGCCGCCCGGACCCATGTTGGGGTGGCGAGCGCTCATCGTCAGACCCGCGCCGGGCGCTTCATGGTGCGGTAGACGAACTCGTCCGTCTGAGCTGACTCGCGCATGGAGACGACCTGGTCGTGATGGGGCGAGAGCCGGCAGACCGGATCGGTGGCCGCCGGGTCTCCCGTCAGCCGGAGCGCCTGACACCGGCAGCCACCCCAATCCTCCTCCTGGCGGCCGAGCGGGCACGACCGGCACGGCTCCTGCATCCAGCCGGTGCCACGGAAGCGCGCGAATGCCTCGGACTCGTTCCAGATCCAGCCGAGGTCATGGTCGCGGACGTTGGCGAAGGCGAGCCCGGGGATGGTCGACGCCGCCTGGCAGGGCAGGACCTCACCGTCGGGACCGACCACCAGCGCGGTCCGGCCCCAGCCGCCCATGCACGGTTTGGGCAGGTCCTCGTAGAGGTCGGGCAGCACCCAGAGGACATCAACCCGGGGCCCGACGCGTTCGCGGAACCGCTTCACGGCCTCCTCCCCGCGCCGCAGCTGTTCCCATGTGGGCAGGAGAGCCTCCTGGTTGAGGACGGCCCAGCCGTAGTACTGGGTGTTCGCGAGCTCGAGCCGTTGGGCGCCCAGATCGAGGGTCAGCTCCAGCAGGTCCTCGATGCGATCCAGATTCTGGCGGTGTAGGACACAGTTGATCGTCAGGGGGAAGTCCAGCTCCCTGGCCAGGCGCGCGGCCGCAATCTTCTTCTCAAAGGACCGGTTGCCCGCGATGCGGTCGTTGTCGGCGGCGTTCGGGCTCTGGATCGAGATCTGTACGTGGTCGAGTCCCGCTGCCTTCAGCGACGCCGCGCGCTCAGGGGTAAACAGGGTGCCCGCGGTGATGAGCGAGGAGTAGAGCCCCGTCTCGCACGCCGCCGCGCACAGGTCCACCAGATCGCGGCGCAGCATCGGCTCGCCCCCGGTGAGGGCCAATTGCAGGACGCCGAGTGCGCGCGCCTGGCGGAAGGTCCGGATCCAGTCCTCGGTCGCGAGCTCGCGGCGGTAGCGCTCGGCGCCGATATCCACCGGATTGGAGCAGTACGGGCAGTGCAGCGGGCACTGGTAGGACAGCTCGGCGATAAGAGTGAAGGGGCTAGGGGGCTGAATCGACCAGAAGTCCTTTCTGCGTCATGGCGTCGACCAACCCGCGGACGTCGTCGCCGACATCTGATCCGTCGTACCGCTCAGACACGACACCGACGATGTCCTCCAGCGAGCGCTCGCCGTCGCACAACGCCAGCACCTCCGCGGCCGTCGGGTTGAGCCGGACGGCCCCTTCGGGGACGAGCAGCAGATGCTCCTCGCGGACCTCGTCATAGCGCAGCCGCGCGCCGGTGACGAGGCGGGGACGAGTCATGCCCGGAGGGCGGGGGGGATCGGGTTCTGGGAGTCGCCCCGCTCGATGGCATCGAGCTGGGCCCACAGCATCTCGGTCTTGAACCGCAGTGCCGCGATCGCCGCCTGCTGTTGCTCATGCGTCCGGCAGCGCGCGACCGTCAGCCCGAGAGCGTAGTCCGCATCACGCGGCGCCTTCACCAGTCGCGTCCGGAAGTACTCGAGCCCCGCCGGGTCGATCCATCGGTAGTGGCGTTCGAGTGCCGCGAGGCGCACGCGGATGGCCGCCGGCCCAAACAGTTCGGTGAGCGACGAGGCGACCGCCTCGATCCACGGCCGCCGGCGGGCGAAGTTCACGTAGGCGTCGACCGCGTAGCGCACCGCGGGGAGGACGCCGCGCTCTGATTCCAGCTCCTGCCGGGACACGTCCAGAGCCTCGCCGAGCCGCAGCCACGACTCGATGCCACCCGGGTCCTCGGCGCTGCCGTCGTGGTCGATGATCCGCTGGATCCACTCGCGGCGGACGTCGACCTCGGGGCAGTTGGACAGGATGGCCGCGTCCTTGAGCGGGATGCACTTCTGGTAGTAGAACCGGTTCGTCACCCAGCGCTGCAGCTCCTCACGGCTGAGCTCTCCGGCGTCCATCCGCTGGTGAAACGGGTGCAGGTGGTGGTAGCGCGTCCCCTGGGCGCGCAGCTCCGAGATGAACTCCTCGTGCGGTGCCGGGGAGCGCTCTTCCATCGGTGTCACGGCAATATCGCTCACAACTCGACCTCGAGACCATCGTAGGCAATCTCGACTCCGGCGCGAATGACTGCCTCGCGCTCGGGCGAGTCCTCGAGCAGGATCGGGTTGGTGTTGTTGATGTGGACAAGCACCTTGCGCGGGCGCTCCAGCCGCGCCAGCGCCTCGAGGGTCCCGCCGGGCCCCGAAAGCGGCAGGTGTCCCATGTCAAGCGCGCTGCGCGTCGATATCCCGAGCCGGGCGAGGTCGTCATTGCGCCAGAAGGTGCCGTCGACGAGCACGAGGTCGCTGGCGGCGAACCGGCTGAGCACGTCGTCGTCCAACCGCGCCAGTCCGGGTGCGTAGGTGATGACACCGGCACCCGCTCGGTCGCGGAAGACCAGCCCGCTCGCCCCGAGCTCCACGCCCGAGCCGTCGAGGTAGCGGGGCGCATCACCGCCCACGTCGAACGTCTCGACAGTGAGACTCGACCCCTCGAGTGGGATCTCCCGTCTCGGCTCGAGCGCCGTCCAGTCCGCCCCGGAATAGCGCTCCAGAATCGAGAGCACCGGGTACCCATCCCTGAGCGCGCGCTCGACTCCGGCCTCCCCGTAGATGCGTACGGGCGTCGTTGACTCGCGCAGGAGGAGGAGCCCGGCCGTGTGGTCGATCTCGGCGTCGGTCAGCAGCACGCCCGCGATCGGCGGCGTGCGCACGCCCTCGACGGCCAGGTCGTCAAGCCCCTCGAGCTGCTGGCGCGCGTCGGGAGACGCGTTGACGAGGAACCACGGGCCCTCGCGCCCGCGGATGCCGAGAGACGACTGCGTCCGGGGTGTCGCCCGCACACCAGCTCGGGCTGCCGCACACGTCGGACATCGGCAATTCCACTGCGGAAATCCCCCGCCGGCGGCCGAACCGAGAATACGAGCGCGCACGGGGAAGATGAAGCGAGACGCAGCCTCGGGCGCTCGCCGGAGGCTACGCCGGCTTCAGCGTCCTACCTGTGATAGAGGTAGGACGTAACCTCCGAGCACATCTCAATGAACTCAAACTTCGGCTTGATCCAGCCCATAGGATGCCTCCCTTTCAGAGTTCAGCGTGCAGAGTGTCATCTTAGCGAGGTGTCAAGTTGAGCGAACCAGGGCGCCACACGATGCGCGTTGAAGTCACTCCCCGCGGCGCCGACGCGGTGGACGCTGACCTTGTCGCAATCGCGGCGGGAGCATCGGCGGTGCAGCTCGGCGCTCCGGAGCGCGCGGTGGCCGACGCGGACCCCGTGGCGCTGGTCTACCGGGACGGAGCGCCGCTGGCTGTGGTCGCGCTCGAGCCCGACGTCGAGGGACTGCGGACGGCCGCCGCGCGGGCGGTGCGCGCGTGCCGAGAGGGCGGGACGGTGGCGTGGGCGCTCGACGCGTCCCTGCCGCTCCCCGCGGCGGAGCAGGTGCGCGCGCTGGCCGAAGGCGCGGTCATCGGCGGCTACAACGGCCACCGCTGGGCCAGCGCCCCGCCTCCGCGAGGCGTGGATCGCTTCGTGATCTGCGGGTGCGACGAGGAGCTCGCGCCCGCTGCTCACCGCGCGGCGCTCATCGGGCGTTGGACGAACACCGCCCGGGAGCTCGTCGACGCGCCACCCAACGTGCTCTCCCCCGCGGGACTGGCCGAGCGGGCGGCAACGTTTCCCGGCCTCGCCGCCGAGGCGATCGACCCGGATGAGGCCGGGCTGGCCGCCCTCGCCGCTGTTGGCGGCAGCGGCCCGGCACGGCCGCTGCTGCTCGTCCTGCGCCACGAGCCGGTAGGTGCGCCGGCGGCTCCACGGCTGGCCCTCGTCGGCAAGGCGGTCACCTTCGACACGGGCGGCTACTTCCTCAAGCCGCAGTCAGACATCGTCCGTCAGAAGGCGGACATGGGGGGCGGCGCGGCCGTCGTCGCCGCGCTGGGCGCCATCGCCGAGCTTGGGCTGCCCCTGTCGGTCATAGGGGTCGTCCCGGCGTGCGAGAACATGCTGAGCGGCACCGCGATCCGTCCCACCGATGTCATCGGCACCGCCGCGGGTATCACGGTCGAGGTCACCAATCCCGACGCCGAGGGACGTCTGATCCTGGCCGATGCGCTGTGGTATGCGCGCCGCGACGGGGCGACGCACGTCGTTGACCTGGCCACGCTGACCGGCGCGATGCGCGCCGGCATGGGTGATCTCTACGCTGGCGTGTTCGCCCCCGACGAATCGTGGCGCGACGAGGTCGTCCAGGCGGGCAACGCCAGCGGCGACCTCGCGTGGCCGTGGCCGCTTCATCCCCGCTACCGGCCCCTGATCGACTCGACCGTGGCCGACCTGCGCAACACGGCCGGAAAGGGCTTCGGGTACCCGATCGTGGCGGCGACGTTCTTGGCGCAATTTGCGGGCGACGGGCCCTGGGCGCATGTCGACATGCTCGGCCCGGCGTTGCTCGACGAGGATCGCGGCGACGCGTTCGGACGCGGCGCCTCGGGTTACGGTGTGCGCATGCTCGTGGAGCTCGCGACGCGCCTGAGTGCCGCGACCGTGTCGTGAGCGCGCGTCCGCACGTTACGCTGGCGCGATGACCCTCGGGGATGCCGATCGGCGAGTGGCCGCCACACCTGGGCGCGTCGTCGACCCCTCGAAATTCGATCTCGCGGCTGCGGAGCGGGCGGCGCGGGACCTATTGCGCGCGATCGGTGCCGACCTCGACGCGCCCGGCCTGCGGCAGACGCCGCGCCGGGTCGCCGCCTCGCTCGCTGAGCTGGTGACGCCCGCTGACTTCGGGGCGACGCTGTTCCCCAACGAGGGCTATGACGAGCTGGTGCTGGTCCGCGGGATCTCGTTCGGGTCCCTGTGCATGCACCATCTGCTTCCGTTCCAGGGCGAGGCCCATGTTGCGTACATGCCGGACGAGACGATCATCGGGATCTCGAAGCTCGCGCGGGTGGTCGAGGCCTTCTCCCGCGACCTGCAGCTGCAAGAGCGTATGACGGTGCAGATCGCCGACTGGCTCGAGCGGGAGCTCGCGCCGCGAGGCGTCGCGGTGGTGCTCAGCGCCGAGCACACGTGCATGACGATCCGCGGCGTGCGCAAGCCGGGGGCGCGAACGGTCACCTCGGCCGTGCGGGGTGCGCTTCGGGAGGATCCGCGCACGCGCCAGGAGCTCCTCAGCCTTGTCGGATGAGCCCGGTCCAGATGAGCCGTCGCCACTGATCGAGACCGTGGTGACCACGACCGGGAGCGATGGTCTGGTGAACTGCGCGGCGATGGGAGTCCGCTGGGGTGAGGAGGAGCTCGTCTTCTGGCCGTTTCACTCCACCCGCACGCTGCGGAACCTGCGCCGTCACGGCGAGGCGGTGGTCCATCTCACCGACGACGTGCTCCTGTTTGTGGAGGCGGCGCTGGGCGATCCCCACCCCGCGCTGCGTCCCGCCGGCGCGATCGACGGATCGGTGATCGAGGAGGTGAACGAGTGGCGGGAGGTCGTCGTGACCGAAATCGCTCCCCTCGAGGGGGACGTGCCCCGGTCACGGGTGCGCGCCCGGGTGGTCGCTCGGGGCACCGGCGCTCGGCAGCCTCTGGGCCTGTGCCGCGCCCGGCACGCGGCCGTCGAGGCTTCGATCCTCGCGTCGCGGCTGAGGTGGCTGGGCGCCAGCCACGTGCGGGCCGAGCTCGTCCGCCTTCAGGAGCTCGTGGACAAGACCGCGGGGCCCCGGGAGCGGGCGGCGATGGACTACGTGCGACGCTATGTGAGCGAGCGAGCGTGACCGAGTTCGTGGTCACCGCACCCGCCCGGCTGCACTTTGGCATGCTCGATCCGGCGGGGCTCGGCGCGCGGCGTTTCGGAGGGTGCGGCGTCGGCATCCAGTCGCCGCGAGTGGTGGTCGGGATCAGATCCCGGTCCGGCGACGAGGTCATGGTGCAGGGCGGGCAGGCCGAGCGCGCCGCCACGTTCGCGCGGCGGGCCCGTGATGCGTTCGGTCACCGGGGAGGTCTCGAGGTCGAGGTGCGCGAGGCGATCCCGCCCCATGCCGGGCTCGGATCGGGCACGAAGCTGGGCCTGGCCATCGCCCGCGGCGTGGCCGAGCTGGCGGGCGTCCCCGCCGGGCCCGAGGCGCTGGCGGAGGCCAGTGGCCGAGCGGCGCGCTCCAGCGTCGGGTCCTGGACGTTCGCGGCTCCGGGTCTCGTGGTGGAGGCCGGCGTGACCGACGACGGCTCGATCAGCCCGCTGGTGACACGCCACCTCGTGCCCGAGGCGTGGCGGTGCGTGCTGGCTCTGCCCCACAATGCAGAGGGGCTCTCCGGCGACGCGGAGGAGCGCTTCTTCAGCCACCTGCACGAACGGGCAACCCGCGAGCCGCGCGTCGCGCGGCTGCTCCTGACCGCACTTCTGCCCGGGCTGATGACCGGGGACATCGACGAGTTCGGCGCGGCGCTCACCGAGATCCAGCGAGAGATCGGCTCGATGTTCTCAGCGCGGCAGGGCGGCGTGTTTCATCCCCGCGCGGCGCCGGTCGTCGAGGCGCTGGAGGCGCTGGGGGTCGGTGCGGTGGGACAGAGCTCGTGGGGCCCGACGGTTTACGGGATCGTCGCCGGCGCGGAGCGCGCCGCCGAGGTCGCCGACCGCCTGCGCGCTGCGACCGACGCCGCCACCGAGGTGCGCGTCGTCGACTTCGATCGCCGCGGCGCGTGGGTGACACGCCACGCCGGCAAGCGGGCGGCGGCATGAGGCTCCTCGTGAGCGTCGTCTCCGCCGAGGAAGCGCAGCGCGCGCTGGCCGGGGGAGCGGACATCGTCGACGTCAAGGATCCGAGTGAAGGGGCGCTCGGCGCGCCCGCGCCGGGCGTCCTGTCCCAGATCGTGGGGGTCGTCGGGACGAGCGCGCCGGTGAGTGTGGCGCTGGGTGACCTGCCGGATCTCCCTCACACCGCGGCGCTCGCCGCCCGCGGCGCCGCGCTGAGCGGCGCCGCCTATGTCAAGGCCGGGCTGCGCGGCGTGCGCGACCTCGACCGTGCGGTGGCGATGATGAGTGCCATCGTCGACGCGGTGGAGGTGGGCGGGGGCCGAGTCTCGGTGATCGCCGCCGCCTACGCAGATGCCGCTGCGCTCGACCCGCCGGCGCTGGCACCCGGGTGCCTGCCTGCGCTGGTGGAGCGCACGGGCATCGCCGGCGCGCTCGTGGACACCTTCGTCAAGGACGGGCGCGGCCTGTACAGCTGGTTGTCGGAGTCCGAGCTGACTGACCTGATCGAGAGCACGCGTCGTGCCGGCGCCATCTTCGGCGTGGCCGGGCAGTTGCGGCTGGGAGACCTGCGCCGCGTGGACGCCGACGTCATCGGCGTGCGGTCGGCCGTGTGCCGTGGCGGCGAGCGGACATCCGGGCTGCGCGCCGACCTCGTGGCGGCGGCGGTGGCCGAACTGCGCGCCGCCGGTGCGGCTCAGCCAGGAACGATCCGCGTGCCGGCTGGGAACGCGGCCGCGGGTTCCCGGACCACGACGACCACCCCGGTGCGGCGTACCGCCTCGGGCAGGTAGGCGTCGACGGCCCCGCCGCCGCCGGCGTCCTGCAGCGCCTGGAGCTCTTGGGCGGTCAGCCGCGGAAGCGGAGGGCCGTCCGACGGCCACCTCGCCATCACGCCAGCGACCGGCTTGAGCAGGATCGCCTCGTCAGCCCCGATCGCGCCTGCCGCCAGCACGGCGAGGGAATCGCTCGTGACCGCCCAGGACTCGGGGACCGCAGCGCGGCCGGCAAACGCCGGCGCCACCGTGAGCAGTCCCAGTGCGCGGGGCGCGACCAGGCGGCTGAGCGGCTCGGCGGCCGGCAGCAACGGTGCCAGGAGCACGCCGAGCTGATCCATCGCCCGTAGGGACAGCCCATGGGCGACGTCGTCGGCCAGGCCCACCTGAGCGTCGACGGCCCGGACGGCATCGGCGAACGGACCGCCTCCGGGAACGACCAGCACCGGACGGCGCCGGGACAACGCGACGACGTCCCGGCAGGCGCGGCGCAGACCTTCGAGGCCTCGGGCACGCAGCAGCCCGCCGCCGATCTTGACGACCAGTGGGCCAAGCTCATTCACGGCCCAGGACCGACAGCGCGACCGCCGCGGCGACCTCGCTCCCCTGCCCAGCGAGAGGGAAGCCGGGACTGACGTCGGGATGGACGGCCAGGCCACAGCGCGCCGCCGCCGCTCGAGCCAGAAAGGCACCGACGCCGACCGCGACCACCGGGACGCTTGGGCTCAGCCGAGCCGCGATCCGGCGAAGCGCCACCATGATCGAGGCGAGCTGCGCGTCCTCGACGGCTGCGGCGATCTCCTCGAGGTCACCGTCGGCAAGCTGCTCGGGATCGGCGCACACCACGCGCGCCAGACGCGAGCGGACCTCGCCCGGCGACGTCCCCCGAGCGTCCGGGAACGAGCATGTGCACTGCTCCGGGGACAGGCTCCCTCGCAGCAGATGGGCGTCAGCGGTGATCGCGAACAGCTCCGAGGTCACCGGGCACGGCCGGCCACCGATCGGCACGTGCGAAAGCACGGCGGCGATGTTGGTCCGCAGCGCGCCGGTGTAGACCAACTCGCCCGACAGCAGCCGCTCGACGTCCGTGCGGCCGTCGGCGACGACCCTGCCCCCGGCGATGGGAATCACGTCGGTGGTCGTGCCACCGCAGTCCACCAGAATCGCGTCGGGCAGGGAGCGCGCGACCACGAGCGCCGTCGCCATCCAGTTGGCGGCCGCGCAGGCCAAGGGGTCGGTTCGGGCCGCGTCCGCGCTCACCAGCTCGCCGCTGGTGGTCATCACGCGCAACCGGCGCTCTGGCAGCGCCCGACACGCGGCGTCCAGCACATAGAGCACTCCCTCTCGCTTGCTGGCGAATACGTCGACGAGCTCCGCCGTGGTGGTCAGCGCCACCGGCGCGTCCTCAAGCTCCAGCCGCCTGACGACGTCGGCGATGACGTCCGACATTGCGTCGAGGTCGTGCCAGACCTCGTAGGGCTCGGACACGATCCGGACCCCTCGGTCGTCTTCCACCACGGCCGCCTTGGTGTTGGCGCCGCCGACGTCGAGCCCGATCACCGGAGCCATTCCGGCATCATGGCGGACGATGCAGATCGTGCCGGTCCTCGACCTCAAAGGCGGCGTAGTCGTGCACGCCCGCCGCGGCCAGCGCGCCGACTACGCGCCGCTGAGCAGTCCCCTGGTGCAGGGGTATGAGCCGGTGTCGGTGGCGCGCGCCCTCTGCGCCGCGTGCCGGTGCAGCCGCCTGTACGTCGCCGACCTCGACGCGCTCGCAGGCCAGCCTGTCGACGAGGTGACCCTGACCTCCCTGGCGTCGGTGGCGGAGACCTGGATCGATGCCGGCGCGACCACGCCGCCGCGGGCCGCGGCGCTGCAGCGTGCCGGTGCCGCCCGCAATGTCGCGGGCACCGAATCCCTGGGCCCCGAGGCGGCAACGGCGGATTCGCTTCCCGCCTTGCCGCCGCTCGTCCTCAGCGTCGATCTGCGCGACGGGCGGCTCATCTCCCCGGATCCCGCGCTTGACGGCGGCAGGCCGGCGGACGCCGCGCCCCTGGCGCGGGCGTTCGGCGTCGCAGAGCTTCTGGTCATCGACCTCGCCCGCGTGGGCAGCGGCTCCGGACCGCCGTTGGCTGCGGTCGCCGAGCTCGCGGCGGCGCTGCCCAATGTCGCGATCTACGCGGGCGGGGGGGTGCGCAACGACGAGGATCTGCGCGCGCTGGAGTCGGCCGGGGCCGCGGGCGCGCTGGTGGCCACCGCTCTGCACGAGGGCCGCATCACGCTGTGACCGGCGGGGCTCAGACCGCCAAGGCCTCGCAGGCATCGATCACGCGGGAGGTGAGATCCTCCTCGCAGACCGTCTGGAGCGCCTGCCAGCCCGGGATGCCGTTGATCTCCAGCACCACCACCTCGCCGTCCGGGGCCACGATCAGGTCCACGCCGGCCACGTCGGTCTCCAGGGCCCCGGCCGCCGCGAGCGCGAGGCTGCGCTCCGTCTCGCTCAGGGCGACGGCGCGTGGGATTGCGCCGCGCGCGATGTTGGCGCGCCACGAGTCGGTCACTCGCTCCATCGCGCCGACCACCTCGCCGGCGACGACCAGGACGCGCAGATCCCGGCATCTCGTCCCGCCCGCCGCGACCGTGCGCTGCACGTAGTAGACCGCCCGCTCGAGCTCGAGCGCCCGGAACACGCGGTGGGCCACGTCGTGGTCCTCGACGCGCACGATCCCGTGGCCCATCGCGCCGAACAACGGCTTGATCACGACGTCGCCGCCGAGCTGTGCAAACGCCCTCATGGCGTCGTCATAGCGCTCGCACACGATCGTGGGGGGAGTGGGGATCCCGCACATGGCAAGCACCGCGCCGGCCCACGACTTATCGATGGTCTTCTCGATTGCGCGCGCGCTGTTCACGCACCGGACACCCTGCTCGGCGAGCACGTGCAGCGCGTCCATCCGGAAGATCACCTGCTCCAAGGAGCCTCGCGGGAGCCCCCGGACGATGAGCAGATCCAGCACGTCCAGCCGCACGTCCTTCGGGCCGAGGACGTGGACCCGCCCATCGGGCCCGACCTCCGAGCGCAGCCGCGTGGCGGGGACGGTCAGGACCTCGTGTCCGCGGGCGGCGAGCGCGCCGGTCAGTCCGCGGGTGTGCCAGGAGCCGGTCGCGCCGAGCACCCCGACGCGCAGCCGCGTCCTCACTGGGCGAACGAGCGCTCGACCACCTCGGGCGCCAGCCCGCCACCGTGATGCGCGCGACCAGACTTGGTGCTGGTCAGGGTGACGTCCGCTGGACTGAACAGCATCGGATCGATGTCATAGAAGTTCCAGTCCGCCGCGGCCAGCAGCTCCCCAAATGGCGTGCCGAACGCCTCCGAGGCCGCCGACGGCAGGCGCTGTGCCAGATCGGCCGCCTCGTCGTCGCCGGCCTCGATCCACAGATGGACCGTCCCGCCGTAGAGCACCGCGTCATTGGTGCGCCCGATCGCGGCCCGATCGTCGGCGGCCACCGGGGCGATCGGGCAGCATCCCCACCCGTGGCGAACGCGGTCTGGGTCGACCCCGAGCTCGTGCAGCTTGTGCAGCGCGGTCTCGACCACCCTGGCGGAGATCTGCACCGAGCCGCACACCGAGGCGGTGGGCGCGATGAGGAACGTGATTGCGGACGCCGGAACGCCACAGCGCTGTGCGACCTTGTCGACGATCGCCCCCGGCGGGTCCTGGCGGGTCTCGAGACACAGCACCGCCCGCTCGGCGCGCTCTTGCCAGGCCAGTTCCTCGAACAGCTCCTCGGCGCGCGCCAATGCCCGACCAGGCCCGCTGGCCATGGCAAAGAAGTCGTCATGCTCGAGCTTCCAGCCGGCGTACTGGGAGGCCAGGCACGCCGCGGCGGGCCGATCGACGCTGACGCCGACCCCCGGCCAGATTCGCTCACCCACCGGCACCCCCATCGGATCGATCCGGCCCAGGCCGCCCATGCAGGCCGCCGCAAAGCCCACGCCGGCCTGGAGTCCCCCGCGGGACTCAGCGCCGCAATCCACGAGCCGCGCGCCGGACTCGAGCGTCCGGACCTCGATCCCGAGAGCCTCTGCGTCGGCGACCAGCGCGTCCACGAGCGCCGCCGCCCGTTCGTTCATGGACAGGGTCATCGGCCTTCCTCCTCGTCGAAGATCAGGATCTCACCGCGGCTCAGCTCGGTGCGGTCTCCGGACCACCTGGCCCAGGTCCCGCCCAGCAGCGCGTCGTCGACCTCCAGTCCGAGCTGACGGGCTCGCCGGAGCTGAAGGCCCAGCGCCGGCGGCCTGAAGCGGCTGGCGAAGGCATAGCTGGGCAGCGGCTCCACCGCCGCGCCGGACACCAGGCTGCCGCGCTTGTTGCCGATTCCGGCCTCCGCGCCGATCCCTCGCAGCGCGATCACCGTCCCCGCAAGCATCCTCAGCCCGGCGCCGTTCCCGGTCCGGCCCCCGACCGCCACCAGGCCGCGCCGCATGCCCGCTCCGGCCTCCTGGCCGGCATCGCCCGACACGATGATCTCACCGCCGGTCATGCCGGCACGCGCCCCGGGGTACGCGGCTCCCAGCCGGGCGCCGGCATCGCCGGAGATGCGGAGCACGCCACCGGCCAGCTCGGCGCCCGCCCAGTCGCCGGCGCTCCCACGCACCTCGATCTCACCGTCGCTCATCCGTGCGCCCAGGTGATTGCCGCAGACCCCCTCCACGACCAGTCGGCCGCCCGCCATCGACGCTCCGATCCCGTCCATCCGTTGCAGATCGCCACACAGGACGAGCTCCTCATCGGCCGTGCCCGTCACCTCGAACATCTCGCCCACCGCCAGCGTCTCGCGGCCGCAGCGTACCGTCAGCGCGGCGACCTCGGAGGCGCCGAGCCCCTGCAGCCGCGCAGAAACGAGCCCGCCCGCCCACACCCTCGCCGCAGGCGCTGTCCGGAGAGTGAGGGTGAGCGTCACGGCGGGTCGCGCAGCTCAGAAAGCGGGAAATGGAATTCGCCCAGCTTGCCGCCGAAGTTGGCGGCGGTCACGTGGGTGGCGCCCGCGTCGGCGGCAGCGTGTAACCCGCGGCGCATCGCTTCGCGCACGGCTTCCTCGGACACCCCGTCGATGACGATCTCGAACACCGCGTTCACCCCGTCGGGCACGAGCGTGTCGCGAACCTGTGCGCGCAGGGTCGGAGCCAGCTGGTGATTGGTGGAGGCGGGCATGGTCTTCGACGTGCGGGCACCGACCTTGCTGCCGCTGCGGACGATGCCACCCGGGAACGGCAGCGCGATGCCCTCGGCGCGCATCGCGGCGGCCGCCGCCTGCGCGGCCGCCAGGGCGGCCTCGTCACCGCCGGCTCCGATCACCAGGTTCCCTCCGCCGACGCCCCGGCCGACCCCGACCGACTCCGAGACCAGGAACTCCCCGTCCATCACCGGGATCCGCCACAACCGCTGGCCGCCGATGACCTTGCTGGCCTGAAAGCCATCGCCGAAGTAGCGCAGGCTGCTGCCGAGCGCCGCCGTTCTCTCCGCCCCGGGAAGCCCGTCGAAGCACGCGGTGGTGGGGCAGGTCATGACGCTCTGGCCGACGCGCTCGAGGGTCCGCTTGCCCACCCCCTCCCGGTCCATGGCAAACAGCAGGACGGTGACTCCTGGCCGGCCGTCGGGCGTATCCCCGGCGCCGAGCCGGCGCTCAATCGCCGCCTCGCACTTGCAGCCGATCACCGAGGTGGCAAAGCCGGTCATCGAGCGGGCCGCCTCATCGGCCCATACCTCCGTGGCGGCGGTGATCACCACGCGGGCATAGCGCATCGGGAACGCCTCGGCGAACGTGTCGGCGACTTCGGTCTGACCCAGCGCATAGCCGCTCACGCGCCGGCCTCCACGATCCGCGCCGGCTCGCGCAGCGCCGGGTCCCGGACCGGATAGTGCTCGAAAGCCACCGTGTAGCGACGGCCGAACAGAGGCTCCAGGACGCGGTCGACCTCGGGATCGAACGGGGCGCGGCTCGACAGCACAAGCCCGTCGTCGGAGCGGCGCAGCTCCCCTTCCTCCACAGCGAGCTCACCGCCTTTGATCACGTAGCGAGGAGTGGCGAACATCTCCTCACGATCGGCGCGATCGTGGTAGATCGTGACGTCCGCATCGGCGCCGATCCCGAGGTGGCCCTTGTCCCGCATGCCAAGCCGGCGGGCGGGCGCGGCCCGGGTGATGATCGCGATCTCGTTGAGCGTGTACTCGCGGTCGAGCCCGTCGAGCAGCGCGGTGCGCCGGATCGCTCGCTGGTTCGCGCGGCCGATCTGATCCTCGCGGAAGGCACGATCCATGAGCAGGCGGATCAGCTTTGGATAGGAGAGGAACGAGCCGCCGTTGGGGTGGTCGGTGGACAGCATCACCTGCCACGGGTCCTTGCCGAGCAGGAACAGCTCCAGGCCGATGCCCCACTGCAGCGCATGAACGTAGCTGCCCGCGCGATAGTGGTAGGGGACGATCCCGCACCCGGTTTCGACCTCGGTGTCGTGGTTGAGCCACTTGCCGCCATCGAGGTCGCGCAGGACCGCCGACACGGGGCCGTCGGCCGTCATCGTCACCGCCGGTCCGAACATCACCTGGCCGACATCCGCCGTGATCTCCGGATGGGAGCCCAGGTAGTCGACGAGCTCGGGCGCTCTGGACCGAGCCTGGGACACGGACCCACCCAGCCGCCCGCCGTAGCAGTGAAACTGCAGGTGGGCGAAGTGGGCCTGGCGTCCTGACACCGTGCGCATCGTCTCGAGCGTCGTGTCGGCATTGCCCGCCACCCCGAGGTTGTTCGCGTGGATGTGGACGGGATGGGGCAACCGGAGCTCGTCCACCGCGCCGCCGATCGCCTCCAGAATCTGGCGCGCGGTCACGCCGAAGCCCGGCACCTCGTCGTCGAGCGAGTGGACGTTGCCGTTGTCCTGCTTGAATGCCTCCACGCCGCCGGGGTTGACGAGCTTCACCCCGTAGCCTCCCGTGGCGTCGAGCCACCACGCCACCGCGTCGCGCAGCTGCGAGGAGACCGCTCCGCCGGACTCGCGGATCAGTTCGAACAGCACCTGGTTGTTGCCCATCAGGATCAGGAATGCCTTGTCGATCATCGGCGTGTCGCGCAGCTCGGAGAGCACCTGGCGCGCGGCCAGCGGCGGGGCGGCCGCCTCCACCACGGTGGTGTAGCCCAGCAACGAGTAGCGATAGCCCGTGGCGAAGGTTGAGGGCACCAGGCCTCCGGTGCCGGACCGCAGGAGCTCGGTCCGCTCAAGCGGATCATCGCGGCGCTCGTCCGGCGTCAGCTTGCGCGCGGCGTTGACCTTGGGGCCGGCGATGTGGGCGTGGATGTCGACGCCGCCCGGCATCACCACCATGCCGCGAGCGTCGATCCGCCGGGCTTCGGGACCGACCTCCGGGACGACCTTGCCGTCCTCGATGCACACGTCGCGGATCTCACCGTCGACCGCGTTTGCCGGATCGTGGAGCCGGCCACCGGTGATCCGGATCGCCGTCACCGCATCACCTCGGCCAGCAACCGCGTCAGCAGCTCGGCGGCCGTCGGCGCGTCGCCGGCCACCGGTGCCTGGAGCGTCAGCGGCACGCCGTCCAGGCGGTGCGCGGTACCTGCCGCATTCACCCCGGCCGCTGCGGTCCGGATTGACACCTCGGCGCCGGGCCCCGGCCCTCGCGTCGGGTGGCTGCAGAGAGCGATTTCGGCCACGCCGGCGGTCAGCCCTGCCGGCGCGCCCTCGATGCGCAGGGCCACGTCGATGCCCTCGCCGTCCGCGAGCGGCTGCGTCGCACCGACGAGCTCCGGGTGGCCCGGCGCGAAATCGATATTGCCGGCATAACCGGTCTGCCAGGCCAGCGCGTCCTGCGCACCCATCGTCCCGGCGGCACGGGTCAGGGCCAGCGTCACCACGTGGCGCTCGTGGCTGAGCGCCCGCGTCAGCTCGTGCAAGACGAGTGCGCGCCGCTGGCCGCCATCGCCGCCGGTGAGCGCGGGCCCGTACACGAAGGCGACGTGGGGCACGTTCCCAATGCGCTCCAACAGGTCGTCCAGCCGCGCGTCGAGGTCACTCGGGGCCGGCCCGAGCTTGCGCTGCAACGCGTGCAGGGTGACCAGCGCCTCCAGGTCGCGCGCCCGCGGCCACTGCAGCCGCAGGTCGGCGCGTTGCGCGGTGGCGGTGTCACGGTCGTCGATCACGACCAGCGTTCGCTGCGCGACAGACGCCGCGCGCGCGTCGCCGCCGAAGCCGAGCCGCTCGAGGAGCCGCGGGTGGGTGGTCTCTGGATCCTCGGCCCAGATGACCACGACGCGCGACCGATCGCGGATCTCGCCCAGGGTGGCCGTGGTCGCGCCGCGCAGGGGCAGCGCCGGGGCGCCCGGCCACGCGCCGGTCACGTTCTCGGTCATCACCAGCGCCCCGAGCCGGTCGGCAAGCGCGAAGGCGGCCCGGGCGTCCTCCACCGTGGAGGCGTCGAAGCCGTAGACGAGTGGGCGACGCGCGCCGCGCAGCAGCTCGGCGGCGCGCGTGAGCGCGGCCTCGACGGCGGCTGGCTCGCCGTCGATCGTCGCGCCCGGCGCCTCCGCCGGCCCGCGAATGCGCTCGGCGAACCAGGTGGCGCCGAGATGACACGCGGGCCGCAGGCGCACGGCTTGACCGGAGCGATCCAGCATCACGTCGTCGCACAGCAGGCTGCAGCCCGCGCACGTGACCGGCCCGATCTCAGCCTGCTCAGCCACCGACCGCCACCGCATCGGGTAGCGCCGACAACAGGCGCGCCCCGCGCTCGACCAGCTCGGGCACGTCAGGGCTCACCGAGACCAGCGTGCACACGGGCGCGCCGCGCCTGATCGTCTCACCGGCATGGGGAATGTCGCGCACCAGGCCCGCCGGCCACCAGCCGGGCTCCGGAGCACAGACGGTGCGGTCGGCGAAGAGCACCAGCTTGACCGCCGCGCAGCTTCGGGCCGGCGGAACGCCGGAGGCGGGCAGGCCCCGCCCGCGGGCGGCTTGAACGTGAGCCGCGAAGCTGCCCGGGCCGAACAGCTCGAGCGAGGCCGAGGGTCGCGGGTTGACCTCGAGCACCCAGGCGTGTCGGCCGTCCCAGACCGCGTCGACCCCGAATGCCCCACGGACGCCGAAGTTCGCTGCGACTTCGGCGCACACCGCGCGTAGCTCACCCTCGAGCTCGGCGCGCTCTGACTCAGGAAGGCGCGGAGGGGTCACGTTGCCGGTCCATTTGAAGCTCTGCGGGAGGTGGAGCTGCTCGGTGAGCCCGAGCACGACAGCGCCGTGGCCGTCGGCGATCGCGACCGCCGAGCAGGGCAGCCCGTGAATGCGTCGCTGCACTACCTCCGTCGAGCTCAACATCCCGCCCGTCCATCCGCGCACCCCGTGGCCGCCGCCACCGTGCCGCGGTTTGCGTACCCAGGCGTCGCGCCTGCCGCGCCCGGCCGCCTCGGGGGCCTCGCCGGGCGCTCGCGTCTCCGGGGCGCGGGCTCCGGCTCCGCGAGCGGCGGCCCCGACCGCCCAGGGGTCGCGCACGGCCTCCAGCAGCTCGGCCGGTGTCCCCAGGAGCTCACGTCCATCGGCGAGCTCTCGCACCAGATCCGGCCGATTCTCGAACCCCGCGCCGTAGACGACTGCGGTGGCCTCGATGTCCGCGGCGAGCGCGGCGAGCCCTTCGTTCGTCGGTGCTGTCGCTCCGGGGCCCAGTGCCCGCAGGTCCGCGTCGCCGAACCGGTCCAGCGCGACGACCTCGTAGCCGTCGGCGACCGCCAACTGGGCGAGCATCCGCGCACTGACCGCCACGACGAGGACCGTCACGGCAGCCGCAGCCCTGTGAGGAGTCCGGCCAGCAGCGTTGCCGCGACCAGATCAGCGGTCGTCCCGGGGTTCAGCCGACCATCCTCGCGGCGCAGCGAGTGGTCGAAGTCCTCCAGCGAGCGCGTGCCGTCGCACACCTCGCGTGCCGCCTCCGTGACCGCTCGCGCTTCCGCCTCGCCCGCCTTGCGTGCGATGAGGCTGTCAGGGTGCGATGCCAGCAGGCCGACGTGGAGCGACACGATCGCTTCGAGCGTAGACAGGCCGCCGCCCAGCGCGTTCTGAAGCAGCGGCAGGCCGGTGTCGAACACGATCGCGTAGCCGCTCGCATATTCGGAGGCGATGCTGTCGCGGTGCGCGGCGGCCGCCATCGCCTCGCGCAGGGACACGTGTGCCGGAGCGCGCACGTCATGCTCGGGGACCTCGCCCAGGCCGCCGGGGTTGGCCCGCGCGATCGCCGCAAACGCCGCAGCGGCATCGGCGACATCGAGCCGAGCGAGCGTGCTTTCGATCGCCGGTCGCAGCGGCTCGTCGTCCCGGCGTGTCACGGCCGCCCGCACCATGGGAGCGAACAGCAGCACGATCCCGAGGTTGGTGTTGGCCGAGGCGACCCGCTGCGTTGCCGCCACCCCGTCCGCGATCAGCTCCCCGACGGTCCGGCGCACGGCCGCGTCGCGCGCGAACACCGGGCCGAGCGCGAGCGCCGACCGAATCATGTCCACGTAGGTCGCATCGGGGAAGGCGTGGGTGGGGGTGATGTTGCCCGGCTTGGCCGCTGACACCTCCAGGACGCACGCGAGCTGCACCTGGTGCTCGAGCAGGTCCCCGCCCAGCCCTGAGTGAGCTAGGGTTGCGTCCACACGCGTCACAATACGAGAGGGAGGTAACGCGCAATGGCCATCACGCTGGCGACCGGGGAAGCCCTGACCGGAGACGGTGATGAGCTGGCACACATCGACCTATTGCTCGGTTCAAAGAGCGGTCCGGTGGGTGAGGCGTTCGCCAACGCATTCGTCAACGAGAAGGAAGGCCACACCAACCTGCTGGCGGTGGTCACTCCCAACCTCCTCGCCAAACCCGACACCGTGATCACCAACAAGGTCACGATCAAGGGTGCGAAGCAGGCAGTGCAGTTGTTCGGCCCCGCTCAGGCCGCCGTAGCCCGTGCGGTCGTGGATTCGGTGAGCGCGGGCGTGATCCCGAAGGACCAGGTCGACGATCTCTGCATCATCGTCAGCGTCTTCATTCACTGGGATGCCGAGGACGACAAGAAGATCTACGACTACAACTACGAGGCCGTCAAGATGTCGATCGCGCGGGCCATGAAGGGTGAGCCAAGCCTCGACCAGGTGCTGGCCGACACGCCCGACGCGCGGCATCCGTTCGCCGGCGGCGCCGAGGGGTAGCGGCGGCCGGCCACGAGCCACTGAACGCGCAGGCCGGAGAGCTCCCGCTCGTCGGTCTGCGCGCCGTCGTCACCGGAGGGGCGTCCGGGATCGGGAGAGCGATCGCTGTCGCGTTCGCTGCCGCCGGCGCGCGCGTCGGCATCGGCTTCTGGCGCTCGTCGGACGCCGCTCACGCCCTCATCGACGAGCTCGGCCCCGACCATCCGCTGCTCCAGGCGGATCTGAGCACCCTGGACGGGTGCGCCACGATGGTCGACAAGGCGTTCGCGGCGCTGGAGACTGTCGACGTCTGGGTCAACAATGCCGGGGCCGACGTGCTCACCGGTGACGCCGCGGGGTGGCCGGCGGAGCGCAAGCTCGACGCGCTCCTGGACGTCGACCTCAAGAGCACGATCCGCTGCTCGCGGTTGGTGGCCGCGCGGATGGCGCCCGGGGGCTGCATCCTCAACGTCGGCTGGGACCACGCCACGTTGGACGGGATGGCGGGTGACGACCCGGAGCTGTTCGCCGCTGTGAAGGCGGGCGTGCTCGGCTTCTCCAAGTCCTTCGCGAGGTCGGTGGCCCCGGAGGTCCGTGTGAACGTCCTGTGCCCCGGTTGGATCGAGACGGCGTTCGGCGCAGGCGTGGACCGCGCCTTCTACGACGGGGTCGCCGCCGGCACGCCGCTCGGGCGTTGGGGCCGGCCGGAGGACGTCGCCGGAGCGGCGGTGTGGCTGGCGTCGCCGGCCGCCGCCTTCGTCACAGGTCAGGCGGTCAATGTCAACGGCGGCACCGTTGGCTGACACCCTGTTCGTCACCGGTCGTCTGGCGGAGCCGGCCCTGCGCAGCGTCGTCTCCGGGCTGGATATCGGCCATGAGATCGCCGTGATGAACATCAGCGTCGCCGCGCTGATGACGACGCGCTGGATCGCGCGGCGGCTGGAGGTGCCATCGGGAGTGGACAACATCGTGATCCCGGGCCTGTGTGAAGGCGATGTGGACACGCTGGAGCGGGCCACCGGCCTGCCGGTGCGCAAGGGCCCGGCGGACGTCCGGTCGCTGCCGGAGTGGTACGGGCGGGCGGCTGTGCGGGCCGAGCTCGGACCTCGAGATGTGCGCGTGTTCGCCGAGATCAACGACGTCCAGGCGCTCACGCATGAGCAGGTGATCGACCGGGCGGAGGCCTACCGCGCGGAGGGGGCCGACGTGATCGACCTCGGTCTCTCGCTCGATCGCTCGTGGCTGGCCGAGGGGCCGCGGACGATTGCGGCACTGCGCGAGCGTGGGCTGGCGGTGAGCATCGACACCCTTGACCCCGAGCACATCCGAATGGCGGATGCGGCCGGCGTGGACTTCGTGCTCAGCCTCACCCCGCGGACGATCGACATGGTCGCCGACCTGCGCGCGACGCCGGTGCTGATCACCGACGATCCCGAGGACCTCGACAGCCTGGACCGGATGGCCGCGCGTATGGACCAACTGGACCGGCCCTATCTGCTCGACGCCATCTTGGCTCCCATCAACTCGGGCTTCGCCGCGTCGCTGGCCCGCTACGTCGAGGTCCGTCGCCGCCATCCCGAGGCCGGCATGCTGATGGGCATCGGCAATCTCACGGAGCTGACGGAGGCCGATTCGACCGGGGTCACGGCGGTGCTGATCGGCTTCTGCCAGGAGGTGGGAATCACCTCGGTGCTGACCACCGAGGTGATCGGGTGGGCCCGCGGGGCGGTCCGCGAGACGGTCCTGGCGGCGCAGATCATGCACGTGGCCCAGCGCGAGGCACGGCCCCCCAAGCACATCGACTCCGGCTTGGTCACGACCAGGGACGAGTCGATGCATGCGCCCTCGGAGGATGAGCTGCGGACAATGCAGGCGCAGATCGCCGACGCCAACTACCGCCTGTTCGCCGATGCCGACTGGCTCTACGCGTTCAACGGCGAGCGGTTTATCCGCGAGGCCAACATGTACGCGGTGTTCGAGCAGCTCGGTGTGAGCGACCCCGCGCACGCCTTCTACCTCGGCAAGGAGCTGATGAAGGCCACGATCGCCCGCGGCCTGCGTAAGAGCTACCGCCAGGAGGGCCCGCTGGACTGGGGCCTGCTGAGCTTTCCCGAACCTCGACGGGAGGACACCCGATGAAGAAGATCCTGCTTCAGCTCGACACCGACCAGCATCCGAGCGCGTTTGATGCGATCGCGGCGTACGACGCCGGTGTGGACGTCGTCGTCGGCTACGGACAGATCACCGCCGAGAACCTGGCCGACGTCGTCCAGGGCGCAATCTTCCCGCGCGGTCCTGATGGGCTGGCCAACACCGCGTTCTGGATCGGCGGCTCGAAGGTGCGCGACGGCGAGGCGGTGTTCGCGGCAGCCCAGGAGCTGTTCTTCGAGCCCTTCAAACCGTCGATCATGCTCGATTCGGACGGCTCGAATACGACCGCGGCTGCCGCCGTGGCCCGTGTCCGCGGCGCGGTGACGCTCGAGGGCAGCCGTACCGCGGTCATTGGGGTGGGGCCGGTCGGATTGCGTACCGCCGAGCTCTTGCGGCGCGAGGGCGCCGACGTGACCGTCCTGACGTTCCCGCCCGACGTGATGGAGGGCGGTCATCGCCGCGCCTCGGGCATCGCCGTGGCGGAGGAGGCGGGATTCGAGGTGACCGAGCCCGCGTCCAGCGACGATCTCAATGCGACCCTGGCCGGGCACGTGGCGATCTTCACGGCCGGGCCGGCCGGCATCCAGATCCTCCGGCACGACGGCTGGGCGCAGAGCGACGTGCGGGTGGTGATCGACTACTCGGCGGCCGAGCCTGTGGGCGTCGAGGGCGTCGACCGGGGCGACGACCTGACCGAGGAGGACGGTGTGCTCAAGCTCGGCGCGCTCGCGGTGGGCGGTCCGAAGATGAAGCTCCAGAAGCGCTGCGTACAGCGGATGTTCGAGGCCAAGGGCACGGTGCTCGACCTCGGCGGCGTCTACGACGTCGCCCTGGAGGCGCTGTGATCGTGGGTCAGGCGCCGGCGCCCAAGCGCGACTTCGAGAACACGAACTTGCCCATCGGCCCTCCCAGCGGGCCATCGGCCTCGGGCCGCCAGAGCACGGTGTCCTCGATCTTGCGAGCCAGGGTGAAGTCCTTGTCGGTGATACCGCCGGCCGAGTGCGTGGCCAGCTTGACCCAGAGCTTGCCCCAGGTGACGTTGAGGTCGGCGTGATGGCCGGCGGCCTCGCACAGGTAGCCGACGGCGTTGACGGCCATCAGGGTCGTGGGCCAGCCATCGGTGTTGTACTTGCGCCGGATCCAGTCGCCCTCGTGGTACCACTCGTCCAAGCCCAGCTCGGACAGCTTGGCGGGAATCTCATCCGCGGTGTACGTCCGCTCATCGCTCATGGGTCCATCATATGCCCCGGGTAGCCGGTGTCGACCCCGGTACCGTCTCGTTCGACCTGTGCGTGCTCGAGGACGGCGAGCCGGTCGTCGAGCAGGTGTTTCAGTCCGGAACGCTCAGCGCCGACAGCCGGCCGCTGCTGGAGGCGCTCACCGTCCACGGCCCCTATGACCTCGTCTACGGTCCGAGCGGCTACGGGCTGCCGCTCGTCGCCTCAGCCGATGCCGGGGAGCGCGAGCTGGCCGAGATGGTGCTGGTGCGCCCCGATGAGGCCCATGCCGACGCCGGCGTCCGCGGGCTGCGCTCGCTGCTGCGCGCCCTCATCGGCAGCGGCCTGCCCATCGTCTTCGGTCCCGGTGTCATCCACCTGCCCTCGGTGCCGCCACACCGGAAGTACAACCGGATCGACATGGGTACCGCGGACAAGGTGTGTGCCGCCGCCTACGCGATCGCCGATCAATCGTCGCGACTGGGGATCTCCCCTGGTCAGAGCTCGATGGTCCTGATCGAGCTCGGGGGCGCGTTCACCGCCGCGCTCGCGATCGACGAGGGACAGATCGTCGACGGAATGGGCGGATCGTCGGGACCTCTCGGCGCACGTGCCGTGGGCGCACTGGACGGCGAGGTCGCCTACCTGCTCGCCCCTGTGCTGGGCAAGGACACGCTCTACAGCGGCGGGGCCCTGGACCCGGACGGGAACCTTGACATGGCCGACCTGGGCGCGCTGTGGAACTCGGCGGACCTCGCCGAGGGCTGGACGGCACTGCTGGAGGCCGCCGCCAAGGCAGTGCGCGCAATGCTCGTCAGCGTGCCGGCCCCGCGCGAGATCGTTGTCTCGGGCCGGTTGGCCCGCCTACCCGCGCTCGTTGACCGCCTGGCCGGTTCGTTGGCTGACGTGGCTGCGGTGGCCTCGCTCGTGGCCGGCCGCGCCAGCTCGGCCGCGCACGGGGGCGCGCTCCTCGCCGATGCGCTGGCGGGCGGCCGCCACGCCGGCCTGGCCGAGGCGATGAGGGTCCGCGAGTGCAGCGGGACCGCCCTCGACCATCTGCGGGTCACTGGCGCCACCACGATCATGCTCGGGTGACACTGATTTCCAGGTGATCGTGGTGTCCGACCGATCGGTCACTGTGGGTGACTGACCGGTCAGTGTCGGTACCTACCCGGTTGGACAGGTTCACACCCTGTCCGGTCGGTCTTCTCTCGGTGGCGCGGTTGTGACATCGCCGTGCCCCTGTTAGGTTCGTTACGCCCATTTTCCGGATGGAGGGAGAGACTCGCCGTGACCGCCACAGTCGACGAGAGCGTGATCCAGGGGCTGGCAAAACAGAACGGCGTGACACTCGGGCGAGTGCTCGGCCGCGGAAACGTCGGGATGGCCGAGGAGGGATCCGATGGCAAGATGCACGCCACTGTACGGATCCCGTTAGACGAGCTTGTCTTCGATCCCGGCGTCCTGGTCCTCCCCCACGGGGGGGAACTCGAGCTCGAGATCATCAACGACGACAACAACTCGCACTGCGCGGTTCTGCCGTGCAACGGCGACTCCAAGTTCATCTGGCTGGTGAACTTCTCGAAGGGAACGGCGACCCTCCAGCTCGACGGCCCGGGCTACTACTGGTACGGCTCCCGGACCGGAAACGACGAGGGTCGTGGCCTCACCGGCACGATCGTCGTCAGTGGTGAAGTCCCCGACGAAGCCAAGCTCGACCGCCCGCCCCAGCCGCGGCCGTAGAAAGGAGCAGTTGATGGCAACTGAGACCGATTACGTCGACGCAGGCGAGGCTGTCGACTTCCGGAATCTGAGCCCCGGCTACGTCGGCACCGCGCCGGACGTGGCGAAAGGCGTCAACTACGACCGAATCCTCAAGGCTCGCGAGGCGGAGCCCCACAACTGGCTCACCTACTACGGCGCCTACGACGGGCAGCGCTACAGCCTGCTCGACCAGATCAACAGCTCGAACGTCAAGGATCTAAGGCCCGCGTGGGTGTTCCAGTGCGGCTCGGTGGGAATGCACTCGGGTGCCTCGACCTACTCATTCGAGGCGTCTCCGCTCGTCGTCGACGGCATCATGTACGTGACCGGCTGGGATGGCTGGCTGTGGGCGCTTGACGCCAAGACCGGAGCGGAGCTGTGGCGTTATCACCGTGCGTCCCCGTATGACGTTTCGCTGTGTTGCGGCAACGTGAACCGGGGGTGCGCCGTGGCCGACGGGAAGGTCTTCATGGCCACCCTCAACGCCCACGTGATCGCCCTTGACGCCAAGTCCGGTCAGCTGATCTGGGATCAGCCGTTCGGGGACGTACGGGCCGGCGAGAGCGCGACTGTCGCGCCGCTCATCGTCAAGGACATGGTCATCGTCGGCAGCTCCGGTGGAGAGTTTGGGGTGCGTGGCCACGCCGACGCGTTCAAGCTGGAGACCGGAGAGCGCGTGTGGCGGTGCTACATGGTTCCGGCCCCCGGGGAGCCCGGGTCCGAGACCTGGCCGGCCGACGGCGAGGCCTGGGCGCGGGGCGGCGCGAACTGCTGGGTCACGCCGACGTTCGACCCAGACCTCAACCTCCTGTACTTCAACACGGGCAACCCATGTCCCGACTTCGACGGGGAGGTGCGTGAGGGCGACAACCTCTACACGGACTCCGTCGTGGCGGTCGATCCCGACAGCGGTCAGATCAAGTCGCATTACCAGTACACCCCGCACGACCTGTGGGACTACGACTCGACGATGGAGAACATCCTGTTCGAGATGGACGGACGCAAGTGTTCGGGCCACTTCGACAAGAACGGATACTTCTTCGTCCTGGACCGCACGGACTGCAGCCTGATCCGGGTCGTGCCGTTCGTCGACCGCATCACCTGGGGCGAGATCGACTCCAACGGCAAGGTGACGCCGAGGCTCTACCCCGAGAAGGAGGGGGAGCCGGTCCACTTCTGGCCCGGCCCGGCCGGCGCCAAGGAATGGACGCACGCCGCCTACAGCCAGAAGACGGGGCTCCTGTACGCGCCGGTGCAGGATGTCGGTGCCACCGCCACCCGGCGGCGCCGGGAGTTCAAGGAGAGCATCCCCTACTGGGGCGCGGGCGTCGCCGTGGACACGGAGGACGTGGCCGGCTACGTCTCGGCGTTCGACCCGGCCACGGGCCAGGAGAAGTGGCGCTTCCGCAATGAGTACCCGATGACCGCGTCGGTGCTGGCCACGGCCGGCGACCTCGTACTCACGGGAGACCCCGCAGGGATATTCCGCGCGTTCCACGCCGGCAGCGGGGACCTGCTGTGGCAGTACACGTGCGGCAGCGGTCACCACTCGAGCCCCTGCACCTACAGCGTCGACGGGAAGCAATACATCGCGGTGCCGGTCGGGTACGGCGCGTGGACCGAGGGCTTCTTCCCGGGAGCGCTCGCGCAGGCGGGCGGTTCCGCGCTCTTTGCGTTCTCGCTGCCGGACTAGTCCCGGCCTCGGATCAATCGCGAGCGATCGGCCCATGTTCTCCGCACTCGGCAGGCATGGGCCGGTCAGCTCATTGAACGCGCTCGACCCCGCAGCGATCGTCGGACTGGTCGGGCACAGAAGCCGCGAACCCAGAGACTCCGGTCGCGGCCGACATCGATAGGAGGGTGAGATGGGCTTTCTGCTCTTGGGAATCGACAGCTTTATCGCCTGTTTGGCGGTTGGTACGGTGATCAGCCCCAGGGCGCGGGTGCCGTTTGCCGTCTCCTTCGGCATCGCCGATGCCGGGGGGTTCCTGCTCGGCAGCGCGTTGCACTGGAGCATGCCCGGTGGCATCTCCACTGTCGCCGCGACCGCGGTTCTGGTCGCCCTCGGGCTCTATTGGGCTGGTGTTGCGGTGTGGTCGCGACAGACCGCCGGCATCCGCTGGGTGTGGGTCCTACCGGTGGCGTTGAGCATCGACAACATCACCTTCGGCGTCATCGACCACAGTTGGACAACGAACGTGTGGGGGCAGGCCGGAGAGCAGGCGCTGTCCAGCGCGCTGCTGGCCGGCGCGGGGCTCGCCATCGCCGCAGGGTTCACGCGCGCGGTCCCGGCGCTGCAGCGCAGTCGCGTGCTGAGCCTCGGGGTCGCCGGCGGCGGGCTCATCGTTGCCGCCGGGGTGGAGCTGCTCGTCGGCTGATCGGGCCGGCAACGACATTGACATGACACGGGCGGCACGCCGATCGCCATCTGAGCAGTCGTGCGTACCGCCCGTCGCCATGTCTGAGCTCCGGCGGGACGGGGACAGCGCCCCGGCCATCAGCTGACGGCGGGCGCTCCGCAGACGGCGATCGGACGCTGCGGCCTGAGGTGGCGCGCGCCGAGGACCGCGACCAGGGTGGCCAGGCCGCCGGCCACCCCGGCGAAAGCGAACACCGCCCCCGGACCTGCGCCCTGGGCCAGCACCCCGGCGACGCCCGCGCCGGCGGCGGCGCCCGCCAAGGACGAGGTGACCAGCCAGGAGAAGGCCTCGGTCTCGGTCCCCCCGGGCGCGAAGCGGTCGACCATGGCGTAGATGCCGGCTCCCGTCGGGGCGATGGTCGCTCCGGCCAGTAGGATGATCGTCCCCATGACCGGCAGGCTGCCGGTGCCGGCCAGCAGCGCTCCGTGCGTGAGGGCGAGCGCTCCGAGGAGGGCCGGGAGGTGCCGTCCGCTCTCGAACCGGGCGCCCAGGCGCGTGACGACGAAGCCGCCGATCAACGACCCGGCGCCCCACAGCCCCAGCAGCGGGGCGGCCGCGGCGGCGCCGGCGATGTGCGTGGCGCTGGCGGTGACCCCGACCTCGGTGGCCCCGAACACCACCCCGGTGCCCAGATCCGCCATCACCAGGACGCGGATCGCGGGGGCGCGCAGCGATCCCGCGCGGGAACGGGGCGCGGCGGCGTCCGGGCGCCAGGCCCGCGACACGCGGCGGGTCGCGAAGGCGATGGTGCCGGCGATCATGATCAGGCCGCACACGACGAGCGCGGCGCCCGTGGACCAGACCGCGCCGAGCCCGAGGGCCAGCGGGGGGCCGAACACGAACGTCACCTCAAGCAGCGTGGACTCGAGCGCGAACAGCGCCGGGAGCTCGGACGGGCTGGAGACGATCGCCGGCAGCAGCGTCCGTACGCACGCCTCGAGCGGGGGCGTGGCCAGCCCGGCGGCTCCGGCCAGCGCGATCAGCAGCGCGGGCGGGCTGTCAGCGGGCAGCAGCCCGGTGACGATGAGGGCCAGCGCGGTGAGCGTCGCGCCGGCGAGCAGGGCGCGAGTCTGCCCGCGGCGATCGACCAGTCGCCCGAGCACCGGCGAGGCCAGCGCACCGCAGATCGCGTAGGCGCTGCAGGCGACCCCGGCGACGGCGAAGGACGCGGTCAGCTGGTGGACGTGGACGAGGATGGCGATGCTCAGCATCGCCAACGGCAGACGAGCCAGGATGGAGCTGGCCAGGAGCGCCCGACCGTCGGGGCCGGCGAGGAGGCGGGATGTACGTTGCGTGGTCATGGGCAGCAACGTACGCCCGGATCGGACCGGCGATAAGGTCCATTTCAGCGCTCGGTGAGTGGTCCACTTCCAAGCGGGCGCGCCCCGCTGACGTGCTGGCTGACCGGCGCGTC
>CAWKLB010000019.1:0-473929 GCA_963850325.1 uncultured Actinomycetota bacterium | reverse complement strand
ACGTTTAAGCGGCCGTCGCATCACGATGATCACGCAGCGCACCGTCGGCAGGGCTAATGAAGACAGCTGCGGTTTGTTGTCCGTTCCTCGGTCTGGTTGATCGAGCCTGGAGCCGCCGTTTCGCCTGCGGGAGCGGTCGGGTGGACGCGGCGGATGAGCAGGGTTTGAGGAGGGAGCTGCCTGGCATGTTGGTGGCGCTTCGGTCGTTGCCGCGACTTCCCGCGCGCGGCCCGAACGCGTTCGGAGTTGTTCGCGCTACGGATCGCAGGCGGAAGGAGGTGCGCGTGCCCAGCAGGTCGCAAGGGACTGGACGGCGCGGTTCGGGCGCGGCTCGGTGTCAGCCATGTCGAGCTTCCCGGAGTCGGCGACGGGCTTCAGCTTGCCGGAGCCGGTCGAGGGGCGTCAGCTTCGAGACGCTGCACACGCGCCGGCCGCGGCGTTCGCCGTGGCGTGCCGGGGAGCATTCGGTAGGTGAACGCGAACACGATCGGCGCGGTGAGCGCGGTCAGCAGCGTGAGCATCCATGGGCTGGTGCCGTTGGTGCCGGCGCCGACGACGTGGGCGAGCGCGAGGAGGTAGGCGACGATGGTGAAGCGGTGGAGTTTGCGCCAGGTTTTGGCGCCGATCCGCCGGCGGGCGTAGAAGCTCAGCCCGAGGATGGCGGCGAGCCAGCCGCCGATGATCCCGAGCCCGGTGAACAGGGGCCGGTAGCTGATCGCGAACGGCAGGGTGATCCCGGCGAGCCCGGGCCGGAGGTAGGTGTCGAAGAGCAGCAGGCCGCCGTGCGCGACGATCAGGCCGAGCGTGACGAGTGTCG
Source organism: uncultured Actinomycetota bacterium (assembly GCA_963850325.1). Taxonomy (GTDB): domain Bacteria; phylum Actinomycetota; class Thermoleophilia; order Solirubrobacterales; family Solirubrobacteraceae; genus Palsa-465. The sequence goes on along the minus strand of CAWKLB010000019.1, from coordinate 473,112 downwards.
AGGCCTCGTGGAATCGCCGGAGCTTGGCGTTCATGCCTGGTCGCCGCGTCAGGCGGCCCGACATCGTCAGGCCGACCGCGACCGAGATGCCGAGCATGATGATCGCGACGATCCCGAACGATCGGCTGGCGAACCAGAACAGTTGATGCGTCGGGTTGACGGGGGTCATGAGACGTGCGTGGTCACTGGCGTGAGCGGGGTGGTCTGCTGGGTTGCGCCGGTGGCGAGGACGGTGCGGATGGTTTGGCCGCCGCTGGTGCGGGTGGTGACGATCCGCTGGCCGTGGTTGGAGGTCAGCGCCGCGACCTGCGCGGCGGGCTTGTGGTTTACCGCGGTGACGTAGAAGACGGTGAACGGCAGCCACGCCGCGACCACCGCGGCGACGGCCAGGCTCAGCACGGTGCGATACAGCGGGTGGCGGGTGGGGGCGTTCTTAGTCATGTTCTTCATGCCAGCTCGGGGTGGAGGTGGGGTGGGCTGCTTGGGTCGTGAGCGGGGCCGGTGCGGTCGCGGCCGGCGGCGGGGAGCCCGTGTGCAGGGCGATGCCGGCGGCGCTGACGGCGGCCAGCAGGAGGATCGTCATGGCGACGGCGATGGTGAGACGGATGTCGTTCGGACATCGGTTCAGTTCAGACGGGGTGTGGTTGCTGGGACCGACCGGGGTTGGTGGCTGGTGCGGTGGGGCGGTTGCTGGGACCGACCGGGGTTGGTGGCTGGGGCGGCGGGGCGGGCGAGGGGGATCGCCCGCCCCACCGGCCAGCGTGGTCATCGGCGGCTGTTGGCGTCGCGCGGGGCGGTGCGGTCAGGCGAGTTCGTCCGGTCGCGCGAGTTCGTCTTGTCAGGCGACCTCTTGTCGACCCGCTGGATGCGGTCCGGGCTCGGCTTGCCGCTGTGGGTGGCGGCGGACGCCGAGGCGATCGGCGCGGCGGCGAGCGACAGCGCGGCGATCGTGCCGGCGACTGCCATCGTGCGTGACTTGAGCATCATGGTTTCTCCTTGATCGAGGTGTTTGCGCTGTCCCTGATCGGGCGCGGCGCGGTGGTTGACGCTGATCAGCTTGCCCCCGGCGTTCAAGAGCGCGGTAAGCGCCGGTTCAGAACGGGTTTACCCACCGCCTACTGCAGCTCTTTGCGGACGATCTGACGGCAGCACGCGCTTAGCATCGCCGGGAGATGCGCGTCCTCCTCATCGAAGACGAACGTACGCTGGCGGCTTTCGTCGAGCAGAGCCTGCGCGCCGAGGGGTACGCCGTCACCATCGCGCACGACGGCGAGAGTGGTCAGGCGCGGGCGCTGACTGGCGACTACGCCCTCGTGCTGCTGGACCTGACGCTCCCCGGCCGCGACGGGCTCGAGGTGCTCAAAGCGATCCGCGCGCGGCTACCCGACCTGCCGGTCATCGCGCTGACCGCGCGCGCCGCGATCGAGCAGCGGGTCGAGGGCCTCGACCTGGGAGCGAACGACTACGTGACCAAGCCGTTCTCGTTCGAAGAGCTCAACGCGCGCGTCCGCGCACCCGGGTCAAAGTCAAAGCCCCACACGGCGTTGAGGGTCTGCTCGCGCGAGAGCACCTGGTCGGGATGGCGCATCAGATAGCGCCGCAAGCTTGCGGAGGCCGGCGGCGGCGAGGACCCGATCGAGACCGTGCGCAACGTCGGCTACCGGCTGCGCGTCCCGCGTGCGTAGACCCGCGTTGCACGTCGGCCTGCGCGCCGAGCTCGCGATCGCGATCGCGATCGTCACGGCGGTGGCAGTTGGTGCGACGTTCCTTGCGCTCTACAGCGGGACCGCATCGCGACTGCGCGCCCAGCTGGACTCCCAGCTAAAGACCCAGGCCGCGGAATGGCGGCAGTCGACTGCCGGCGCCGATCTGTCCACGCCCCGGGCGCTCGAACACGCCGCTCGCCGGTTCCTGGCAGCGCAGCGCTACCACGCCGAAGCGCAGATCATCGCGGTCCGGATCGTGCTGCCAGGATTCGCCGCGGCGAGCTGACGCGTTCGATTGCCACGCCGCTGTTCACCGCACTGCGCTCGACCGGATCCGGGAGGTTGGTCGGCGGGCACGCCAGCGCTCCATCCTCGCGTGCCACCCGCTAGATCGCGCGGGCCCGTCTGAACGAGTTTCCTGATTACTACACCCGCCTGGCGTAGATGGAGGCCGATGCGGAGCGTTACTGGTCGGAGCGGGAGCAAGGGTCGTCCAGGTGGAACCGCTCTTGTAGTCGATCGTCCGTGGACTCAGAAGAGCTGGTGGGCGACTTCGCGGTTGAGCAAGCCCAGGGTGACTGACGCTCACAGGCTGAGTGGTGTTTGGACTTTCGGGCATCCAGCTCGGGATCGAGCGCGGCCGCTCAGCGCACATCGAACTGCTCCCAGCGAATGCGGCTGGCCGGGACGCCTAGCTTTCGCAAGCCGGCGGAGAACGACTGCATCATCGGCGGCGGCCCGCACATGTAGACCCACGGACTGGCCCCGCGAGGGGCGTGGTGCATCACCGCGTCCGGCGTCAACTTCCCGTCGGCGTCGGCGCAGACCAGATGGACCCGTAGCGACGGATGTCGGTCGGCGACGCCGCGAATCTCGTCGAGGTCGACCGCATCCTCAGCGTGCGCGACCGAGTAGAAGAAGTCGACCTGCCGGTCAAACCGCCCGTCGATCGATCGGATCCAGCTGAGAAACGGGGTCACTCTGATTCCGCCGGCGATCCAGATCTGATCGTGGCCGCCCTGGTGGTAATCGAAGCCGCCGAACGGGCCGGCGAGCTTGGCGGGGATCCCGGGGCGCAGCTGATCGTAGAGGTCACGGGTGTAGTCGCCAGAGGCCTTGATCGTCAGCTTGAGATGCCGATCGCTCGGGGCGCTCGAGACCGAGAAGGGATGACGCTGCCAGCCACCGGAGCCACCGAGAGCGAGGAACACGAACTGGCCGGGCGCAAACGTCAGCTGCTTGTGCACGGGCGTCAGGGAGACCTCGAGCGTGGTGTTATTAGGCCGCCGGACCTCGGCCACCGCGTAGTCGTAGATCGGGACCACGTAGCGGGCGAGCAGCTCGCGGTACAGGTACGCGACCGTGCCGACCGCGCCGACGATCACGAAGGCCACCCGCAGAAGCACCGAGTCGCGCAAAACCGGGTCGACGATCGCGCCGTGGATGACCGCGACAATCACGAACAGTCCGGTCAGCCGATGGCCGGTCAACCATCGCTCGTAGGTCGCGCGGGCCATCCGCTGGATGGGTCCGGGCCATCTTGCCGCCCGGAGGCTTGGCGCAAGCGCCCACACCGCGAGCACAAGGAGACCGATCAGCGCGATGTCTCCCAGCGCGTGTCCGAACGATGTCGCGTACTTGTCGGGAGCGGAGCTCACAAGCGCGACGTGCGGGATCAGCAGCAGCACGCCGGCCACCGCGGCATGGCGGTGCCACGCCGCGACCCGATCGAGCCCGCCAAAGGCCCGCTCGATCGGCGCCAACAGCGTCGTAAGCACCAGCGAACAGGAGAACAGCAGCACCGCCTCGGCGCCGCACAGCTCACCCAGGAAGCGCCCCAGCGGCTGGCCGCCCGGCCGTGCCAGCACCCACAGCAGGGGATAGGCGACCGCAACGACGATGAGTGCGGCAATCCCCGCGCGACCCGAGCCCGCGACCGCCGAACCGTCGGCCGGTTGCGGCTGCGCGCCGGACGAGCTGGCAGCCTCGTGAGATAGGTCCCGGGTGGACATGAGCGAACGCCGGTTGGTCGCCGTCAGCATAGTCCTCGTCAAACGGTCCGGTAAACGAGTGGGACATCCCTGGGATCAAGATGAGCAATCCCAGCGCTGCGCTGCAAGCCATCGTGCCCGAGCCTGATCAGCCGTAGCGCCTCCTCAAGCTACGCGAGCGCCGTCACCGCTGTAGGCGTGGAGCCGTTGTCGCCAGCCCTGGTCACGGCCTTAGTAAGACCTGCCTCTCTTGTCGCACGGGCATCTCGCCGGCCCCGGTCGGCGCACCCCCTTGCGCGGAATTCAGGGCGCGGTCGCTGCTTCCCCGGGGCGAGCGGCAGCCGTCGTCGTGGCTGAGGTCGTCGCCGCTCCGGGCTAGACGCGTCGGCGCGGCTGCAACAACGCTGAGCTCCTGGTCGCTCCCGACGATGCGGCAGAGACAGGTGTCAATCGGCGCCGATACCGGCCGAGCCGAGACCCGCTTTGCCTCTCACCGCAGTACTTCAAGCCGGTCTCCACGGAGACCTCTTAGCGCGGGTAGGAGGTTCACCCGATGCGTCGGCACGTGCGTGCCGACCGCGAGGGAAACGCCAACTGAGCGAGGTAGCGTGACGCCGTGTGACGGGCAAGGCGTCAACCGCGGGAATGAGTCGGGTTCTTGGGCGTCAACGGGCGGTCGCCCTGGCGCGGCATTACCGCGAGTTCGAGGGCCTCTCGATCCGGCAGATCGCCAACCGACTCGGTCGCTCGCCGGCAACCGTCAGGGCGTACTTCTACGATCCGACCGGCGAGAAGGCGAGGGCGGTCAAGGCCCGCTACGTCGGCGTGTGCCGTGGCTGCGGTGCGTACACCCAGGCGCGCAACGGCAAAGGGGACGCCTACGCCTACTGCAAGGCCTGCCACCCGGGCGCGATCGCGCGGCGCTGGAACCGCGAGCGGGTGATCACGTCGATGCTCGACTGGCGCTCCCGATACGGCCGACTGCCGTCGTCCTACGACTGGTCGCGCACACACGCGCGACGGCGCGGGGGAGACGCGCTCGCGCGCCTCCCGGAGGGCGAGTGGCCGGCGGCGAGTGTCGTCACGCGCCTGTTCGGTACCGGGAGCGGCGCGCCGGCGGCGGTGGCGGAGGGGAGGACGAGCCAGCCGGTGTCGGCGTCCTCGTCATTTGGCAGGGAATCCATTCCCCTGCCGAAACCCCGGGAATCGACCGCTATATCCGAGGTTCTGAGAGGGGTGAGTCCAAGCCGGAACCCCTCGATTTGCAGGTACTTCTTACAGCACCAGCAGATTTCGCCCATAATTCGGGTCGGTGAGGTCCCCGGTTCAAATCCGGGCGCCCCGATTTAGGAAAGCCCTGCTAGCCCAGGGTCAGGTACTCGCGCTTGCCATAGGCGCGAAACCGCAGCGAAGCAGTTCGGCACTGGTGCAGAGCGCCGGCCGCGATCACGTGATCGGGGGCGCCAGCGAGTAGAGCAGGGACTCGACCTCGAGCGGATCAAGCACGAACGCCGCGCAGTCCGTGCGGAGCTGCCCTGAGTGCGCCCGCTCCACGTACTCGACCGCGGCCCTGGTCTGCGGAAGCCCACTCGCGAACGTCGGGATGACGACGGCCGGCCATGTAGGTCGAGTTCAGGCAACGCCGCAAATTGTGAGAGGCTTGGCGTGGCGCTCGAACGCGATGTGACATGGCAAGCCCCATAGACCGAGGTCTCGAAACCCGGCGGGCGATTCCGCAGCCGCTGGCGTCAGCGCGGAGGCTGGTCCCGCGGGATGCGCTGTTTGAGCGCCTGTCGGCGCCCGAGGGCGGCGGCGTGGTACTGGTGTGCGCGCCGGCCGGAAGCGGCAAGACGATGTTGCTGCGCTCCTGGATCGAGGCGGCCGGCCTGCAGGACCGGGTGGGATGGGTGTGGGTCGAGCGCGGTGAGCACGACGCGCAGCGGTTCTGGCTCGCGGTGATTGACGCGCTCGCCGGCGCGATCCCCCTTGTGCAGCCGGTCGACCCGGCGCCTACGTTCGGTGGCCAGGCTGTGGTCGACCAGCTCCTGTCCGATCTTGCACGACTCGAGGAGTCGGCGGTGCTCGTGATCGACGATCTGCATGAGCTCGCGTCGGCTGATGCGCTGAGCTGGCTCGAGGTATTCCTGGGCTGGTTGCCGCCGGCGCTTCGAGTTGTGCTGACGACCCGGGAGGATCCTGGGCTGGGCCTTCATCGGCTGCGCCTAGCCGGTCGGCTCACCGAGCTGCGCGCTCCCGACCTGCGCTTCTCGATGGAGGAGATGGTCGAGCTGCTGCTGTCCGAGGGCATCACGCTCTCCGACGGAGGCGCGGCGCTGCTCTATGAGCGGACGGAGGGGTGGGCGGCCGGTCTGCGCTTGGCGGCAATCTCACTGGCGCACCATCCGGACCCGGAGCGCCTGGTCACCGAGTTCTCGGGCAGTGAGCGCAACGTGGCGGGGTACCTGCTGGCGGAGGTGCTGGGACGCCAGCCGCCCGAGGTGCGCGAGATGCTGCTGCGCACGTCGGTGCTTGACCGTGTATGCGGCCCGCTGGCCGATTTCCTCACGGGCGGCTCCGGCGCCGAACGGATGCTGCAGGAGCTCGAGGACGCCAACGCGTTCGTGACTTCGCTAGATGCGGGGCGGTCGTGGTTTCGCTACCACCATCTGTTCGCGGACCTGCTGGCGCTGGAGCTGCGTCGAGCCGCGCCCGCCGCTGTCGGCTCGATGCATCGCGCTGCCGCCCAGTGGCACGAGCGGGAGGGCTACATCGTCGAGGCGATCCGGCACGCGCAGGCGGCACGTGACTGGACTCTGGCGTCGCGCCTGCTGGCCGACCACCACATCGATCTGACCTTCGACGGCCGCACGGGATCGATTTCGCAGATGCTGAGCGTCTTTCCGGACGATGTCGTGGCCGCGGACGCCGAGCTGGCGCTGGTGTTCGCCACGGCGCGCCTGTTGCACGGTGCGCTCGAGAAGAGCGCCGCTTACGTGGAGCTCGCCGAGGGGCTGGCCGACAGGGTGGTAGGGGAGCGTAGGCCGGGATTCGACGTGCTGCTGGCTGAGCTGAGGCTGGTGCTGGCGCGCTGGCGCGGCGATCTAGAGACGGCTCTGCAGACACGACCGCTGGTCGAGGCGGCCCTGGGCGCGCAGCCGGCTGGCGAGCGACGCCTCCATGATGAGACCAGAGCCGTCGTCCTACAGAATCTCGGTGTGGCGGAGCTCTGGTCCTCGCGGCTGGACGATGCCCGGCGCGACCTCGAGCAGGGGCTGGCGCTGGCTCGTCGCGCGGGACGGCCCTGGCTCGAGGTCCCGTGTCTCGCTCACCTCGGGATCGCCGGCCCGTTGACCGGCCTGTCGCTGTCCGATGGGCTCGAGCTCAGCCAGGAGGCGGTGAGGATCGTCGATGCGCACGGCTGGGGCGAGGATCCGGTGGTCGTCACCGCCCTGGCCACGGGCGCGCTGGCTCTGCTCTGGCTGGGTCGGTTCGACGAGGCCGAGCGATCGCTCGAGCGGGCAGGACGCGCGCTGCGTCCGGGCGGCGAGCCTGGCACCGAGCTGATCGTCGACTATGCCCAAGCGCTGCTGTGCCTCGCGCGCGGCTCGCTCGCGGAGGCACTGGCGGCGCTCCGCGCCGCCACGAGGACGGAGGGTCTGCTGACCGGCGAGCACGCATTCGCGCCGGTCGTGCGGGCGCGCGCGCTGCAGACGCAGGCGCGCATGGGGGATCTGGCCGCCGCGCGCGCGGCGCTCGACGCCGTCAGCGAGCAGGAGCGCGACCGCGGCGAAATGCGCGTGGCCGCCACCGTCATCCATCTCGCCGAAGGCGACCCCGAGCCTGCGATCGACATACTCGCGCGCGTGCTCGACGGTTCGGCTCCGGTGCTTCACCGGCCGTCCACGACCACCGAGGCGCAGCTGCTGGACGCGGCGGCCCGCGAGCAGCTCGGCGAGCCACATGTGGCGGAGGCCTCGCTCGAGCGCGCGCTCGACCTCGCCGAGCCGGAGGGGGTCCTGCTGCCGTTCATCCTCGTTCCCGTGCAGCCGCTACTCGAACGGCTGCCGGGGATCCGCACCGCACATCCGGCGCTGCGGCGAGCGATTCTCGACGTGCTGGCCGGTTCCGCCCCACCCGCCGGAGCGCCGGCCGGAAACCTCGAAGAGCTCAGCGAGGCCGAGCTCCGCGTCGTCCGCTACCTGCCCACCAACCTGAAAGCGCCGGAGATCGCCGCCGAGCTGTTCGTGTCGACGAACACCGTACGCACGCACCTGCGTCACATCTACTCGAAGCTCGATGCCCACGGTCGCGCCGAGGCGGTCGCCCGCGCCCGGCAGCTCGGACTGCTCGCGCCGTCATACCGACCGCGCTAGCGGCCGCTCGCTGCGCTACGACGTGAAAGCGAGCGCTCGTGACGACAACTGGGGTGCACTATCAAGCGACGTCCTCGCGGGCGGGGCATTCGGGACGGCTGTGCGGATGGCGACGGGTCGCCGGTGCGAAACCTCCACATTCACCCGGGCGGGGTGACGCGATCCTCCGCGGGGCCGCCGCGGTCACCCGCGCCGCTCACGGATCGCCATCAGCCTGCGGTGATGACCTTTATCTCGTTTGTGATGCCGCCAACACCGGCCACTGCCGAGACGGACTCGAACGCGGCGTCATTCTCGCGCTGGTGCTTGACCTCCCCCTTGAGGGTCAACCAGCCGTTGACGACAGTGACGTCGATGCGGTCGGCGGGCACGGCGTCGTTGGACATCAGCGCCTGCAGCGCCGCACCGCGGACCTCGTTGTCCTGCCAGCGATCCCGGGGGTCGAGGGAGAGCACATCCTCGACGGCGAGGACGCCCGGCACGGCGCGCGCGATCTTGACGATCGCCTGACGCTGGTGAGGCGTGCCGACGCTGCCGCGCAGCGTCACCGTGCCACGCTGCTCCGAAACGGCCACCTCGGCGGGATGGGCGACGCGGTGGTCGCGCTCGAGCGTAGCGCGGATCTGGTCGGTGATCAGGTTCCCGTTGGACATGGCGGGCGCTCCTCGTGTTCGTGGGGACTGCGGTCCCCGCGAGCATCAACGCTCCGGCGGTGAACCGTCATCACGCGATTTGCGTGATCGGGGGCCGGGGACGTCGGAGCCATAAGCAGCCCGCCCTCTGTTCTGCCAATCACTCGCAATGCGTGACGACGGCTCACCGGTCTGCCGAAGACGCTCTCGCGCGTGGACTTCCCAAGTAATCAACAGAAGGGAAAGGCAATGTCGTACACACAAGACACGACCTCATCACGCTCTGTGCGCGGCAAGGCACGAGAGCGGTATGCGAACACCGATCGGCTCGGAAAATCAGGCCCGGCGCTGGACGGACCGCCGAGCGGTCCGGCACCGGCCGACCCGATCGCGTCGATACTCGAACGGGTCGCCTCGTACTGGTGGGTCGTGCTGCTGCTCGGGCTGTTCTGGGTCGTGATCGCCGTCGTGGTGCTGAAGTTCGATCGGGCGTCGGTCACCACCGTCGGGACCCTCACCGGACTGATGTTCCTGGTGTTCGCCGCCCAGGAGTTCGCCCTCGCCGCCGTCGACCGCCACACGCGATGGCTGTGGGCGATCTTCGGGGTGCTGCTGGCCGCATCCGGGATCGTGGCGCTGATTCACCCCGTCAGCGCTTTCGCCGGCTTCGCGGACATCCTCGGCTTCGTCTTCGCGCTCATCGGCGTGATGTGGATGGTGCAGGCGTTCGCCGAGCGGCCGATCAACAGCCTCTGGTGGCTGACGTTGATCAGCGGGATCATGATGATCGTGGTCGCGTTCTGGGTCAGCGGCCAGTTCTTCGTGTACCGCGCGTACACGCTGCTGATCTTCGCCGGAATCTGGGCGATGACGACGGGCATCATCGATGTGGTGCGTGCGTTCGAGATTCGCGAGCTGGGTCGACAGCTACGCCCTCGCTCGCGTTGACAAGGGGCTTCTGATGGGCGGAATCCCGGCGCTGCTGGGATTCCGGTCGTCCTCGCCGGCTGGGGCCGTCCCTCATAGGCCGCCGGCACCAGCGCTACCGCCAGGTGATCATCGACGTCAAAGACGCCGTCGTCCGCCACACGCTCGGCAACATCGTCATCAGCACGGTCACCGTGAGCTTTCCGACTGCCACGATTGTATGGATCGCGTTCATCATCGTCTGGCAGCGGTTCGAGGACTACGTGGTGCAGCCGCTCGTGTACGGCAAAGCCGTGCGCGTGAATCCGCTCGTGACGATCATCAGCCTGCTCGTGGGTGCCGAGCTGCTGGGGATCCTCGGGGTCCTGTGGCGATCCCGAGCGCGGCGGCGATCCAGATCATCCTCCGTGAATGGTGGTCCGCGAAGGGCCTCGACGCTCCGCGGCTCGGCCCAGACGCTGCCCGGGCAGAGGGAGGGCCGGCGCGCCAAGAAGCACGCCGGCCCTCGTGATCAGAGCTCAGGAGCGGCGCGGCCGGCCAGGATCATCCACAGGCTGGCGAGCAGGCCGATCGTGCCGACCACCATCAGGATCGCCCCGACGATGGGGATGCTGATGCCGGCTACCTGGGCGGTGACGGCGAACTTCAGGATCGCCCCCACGGCGATCGCGCACAAGCTGAAGCCAACGGTCATCGAATGACCGCCTCAGTGAGATCCCTGGCCAGCTCGTCAGTGGCGGCGTTCAGCTCTCGCTGGGCCGTCTTGGCGGCCCTGGTGACCGCCCGCTCGAAGCCCTCCGCGAGGGTCGGCTCGCCGACCAGGATCAGCGCCGCCTCGCCTGCGTCGAGCGCTCGCGCTGCATCGTGCAGCTCACGGCGGGCGAGCGTGCCGGACCCCAGCCACTCCGGAATCACCCGGACGGCAGGGCGGTCGACGCGCTTGACGATGTGCGGCTCGCCGTCCTTTGAGTCGACGACCGCCGCATCGTACTTGCCGATCATCTCGGCCTTGTGCAACTGCTCGAAGGCAGCCAGGTCGGCCAGTGCCGCGTCGACGTCGTCATAGACGGCGGTGTAGAGAACCGCGGTTCCAGAAGACTCGGTCATGTCTTCCTCCTCGGGAGGTTGGTTGGTGCAGTGACCTGCGTTTACCGCCCAAGCATCGGCTGAGGTCCGGTGACCCGTCGTCACTCGCTTTGCGTGATTGGCCCTCCGATCACGCGGAGTCGGTGATGTGTGCTCACCCGACTGCGCTCGACACTGTCGCTGCACTCGCCAACACCCACCTCCACCGGGCAAGCAACCATGATCACCGATACTCGAATCCAGGAAGACGTATAAACCGCGCTGCTCCAGGATCCGCGGATCAACCATCCCGAGATGATCGCGGTGCCGGCCGATATTCCCGCGCCGCCCGCTGACTTCGCGATGGATCGGCTCGACTCGATGCTCGCGCCCTTCAGCCGTGTCATCCAGCCCAAGCTCTACGGCCTCGACTACCTTCCCGCCGACGGCTCGCTGCTCGTCGGCAATCACACGTTCTACGGGCTGCTGTGCCATTCCTGACGATCGAGGTCTGGAAGCACCGCCGGCGCGACCTGTACGACCCGCGCTGCGGGTGGCTCCGCCATCGTGAGATCGAACGCGACGGCGCGATCCTGGTGCGCCCCGACCGGTTCATCGCACCCACCCCGTCACCGGCATGACCGTGCCCGCCCCGTTCACGCGATCACGCAAAACGCGTGATGACCGATCACCCATCGGTCACCGAGAGTGCTTGGCGACAAAGCGGCGTTCTGATCGCCCCGTCGCAGAGACCACCGGAGAAGACACATGAGCACGTTCACCGAGAAGCTGAGCGCAAACCTCGACACAACAGACGACACCCAATTCGATGTGGCGGTCGTCGGGTACGGCCCCGTGGGCCAGGCGCTGGCGGCGCTGCTCGGGCGAGCCGGCCATCGGGTGGTGGTGTTCGAGCGCTTTCAGGAGATCTACCGCCTGCCGCGTGCGGTGCATCTGGATCACGAGATCATGCGGCTGCTCCAGTCTCTCGGACTGGCCGACGCGCTGGCTCGGGAGTTGGTTCCGGTCCCTGACTACCAGTGGTTCGGCACCGACGGCCGGCTGCTGCTGCGATTCGACGTGGACGGTCTGGCGCGATCGGGGTGGGAGTCGGACTACATGTTCTTCCAGCCTGAGCTCGAGGCTGCGATCCATCGCCACGCGTGCGTCCCGGCCGGCGTCACCGTGGAGCGAGGCTGGGTCGCAGACGGCATGGAGGACTCAGGCGACCATGTCGAGCTGACGGTTCACCGGGTGAGCGAGGACGGGGCGGGGCAACTCGCGAGGACCGGCGAGCGCCGCCGCGTGCGCGCCAGGTGGCTGGTCGGGGCGGACGGCGCGAACTCCTTCGTCCGCGAGGCGAGCGGAATCGCCCGCCGCGACCTCGGCTTTCAGGAGCGCTGGCTGGTGGTGGACGCCGAGCCGCATGACATGGGGGCGCTCGCCCACCTCCCGATCGCGAGCCAGCAATGTGATCCGGCGCGCCCGACGACGATCGTGCAGAGCGGCCCCCGCCACCGGCGCTGGGAGTTCATGCTGCTCCCCCACGAGCATCCATCCGATTTCGAGCACCCCGAGCGGGTGTGGGCCCTGCTCGAGCCGTGGTATCGGCCGCAGGACGGGCCGCTCACGCGCAGCACCGTGTACGAGTTCCGCTCGATGGTCGCCGACCGCATGCGCAACGGTCGTGTGCTGATCGTCGGCGACGCTGCGCACCTGACGCCGCCGTTCCTTGGCCAGGGTCTCTGCTCGGGTCTGCGCGACGCCGCGAACATGGCCTGGAAGCTCGACTTGGTGCTGCGCGGCGTTGCACACGAGCGGCTGCTGGGCACGATCGAGGCGGAGCGACAGCCGCAGAACGAGGCGGTGATCCGGCTCGCGATCGAACTGGGCAAGGTCCTCTGCCAGCTCGACCCCCAGGCCGCCGCGGAGCGAGACAAGATGCTGCGCGCCGCCGGGCCGCCGCCGCCGCTCGAGCTCGCGCCGCTGACCGCCGGCCTGCTCCACCAGCCGATCGGCGAGCCCGATCCGCTTGCCGGGACCCTTGGCGTCCAGGGAGTGGTGAAGCACGCGGGCAGGAAGGGACGCTTCGACGATGTCGTCGGGCGCGGCTTCCAGCTGATCGTCGCCAGTGGCGACCCGCTCGAGCATCTCTCAGACCGGCAGCGCACCCTGCTCGACACGCTCGAGGTGGCTGTCGCGTCGCTTGACGCGGCTGCGCCCCACGGTGTCAGCGACTGCGACGGGCGCCTCACCGCCTCGCTGTCCGAGCACCACGCACACGCCGTGCTCGTCCGCCCCGACTTCTACGTGTTCGGCGCCGCCGCCTCCCCGGAGGCCGTGCCCGCGCTGCTGGACGACCTTCGAACCCAGCTCAACGTCACCTCGACCCCCGCGACCTCAGGAGCTCTCCGATGACCAACACGAAAGTGATCCACCCCAAGTTCCACCACGTCAACCTGAAGACAACCCGCCTGCAGGAGATGATCGACTTCTACGGCACGCTCGTCGGCGCCGAGGTCGTCTTCCAGGACCAGGTCGGCGCATGGCTGTCCAACGACGGCGCCAACCACCGCGTCGCGCTGCTGGCGTTCCCGAACTTCGTCGAAGACGCGGACAAGGACACGCGCACCGGGATGCACCACTCGGCATTTGAGTACACCAGCTTCGACGAGCTGATGTCGACGTACGTGCGCCTGCGCGACGACGGCATCACCCCGGCGATCTGCCTCGACCACGGGATGACGTTCTCCTACTACTACGCCGATCCGGACGGCAACAACGTCGAGCTGCAGGTCGACAACTTCGGCGACTGGGCCAAGTCGACCGAGTGGATGCGCACCTCGCCCGAGTTCAAGGCCAACCCGATCGGCCAGTTCCTCGACCCCGAGCAGGTGATCGCCGACCACCAGGCAGGGATGAGCCATGCCGAGATCCACGCCAAGGCGATGGCCGGCGGCTACGCCCCCGAGCAGGCCCCCGTCGAGATCCCGGAGATGTCCTCATGAGGCTCTGTCGCTTCGACGCCGGCTTCGGACCACGCCACGGAATCATCGTGGACAGCTACGTCGTCGATCGCGAGGACACCGACGAGCACTACCGGCTTGACCAGGTGCGGCTGCTGGCTCCCGTGCAGCCCAGGAAGTTCCTGGCGATCGGACTCAACTACGCCGATCACATCGCCGAGTCGGGGATGGAGGCACCGAAGTTCCCGGTGTTCTTCAACAAGCAGACCACGTGCGTGGTCGGTCCCGCCGACGACGTGCACATGCCGCGCGTCTCGAACCTGCTCGACTACGAGGGCGAGCTGGCGGTCGTGATCGGCGCCCGCTGCCGCCACGTGCCCGAGAACCGCGCCCACGAGGTGATCGCCGGCTACACCATCACCAACGACGTCTCCGTGCGCGACTGGCAGATCCGCACGCCGACGATGACGATGGGCAAGTCGTTCGACACCCACGGGCCACTCGGACCGTGGATCGTCACGCCCGACGAGCTCGGGAACCCGCACGACCTGGCGATCCGGACCTACGTCAACGACGAGCTGCGCCAGGACGGCAACACGCGCGAGATGATCTACAACTGCTTCCAGCAGATCGCGCACCTGTCGGACGCGTTCACGCTCGAGCCCGGCGACGTGATCGCCACCGGTACGCCGGCCGGGATCGGCGCCGTGCGCCAGCCGTTCCCGGAGGGCCTGCTGAAGACCGGCGACGTGGTCAGCGTTCAGATCGACGGGATCGGCGAGCTCTGCAACACCGTGGTCGAGGAGCCCGAGGGCTACCTCGCCCCCGACACGGAGGTCGAGGCGGCATGGGCGCGATGACGACCAAGGGCGAGCTGCTGTGGCCCTCCTTGCACGGGCCGTCCGAACTGGCCGCGGTCGAGCGCGTGCCGCTGAGCGATCGCGGGCTGCCCGCGAGCACCTACGAGCTGGTGCGCAGGGCGGCTGAGCTGTGGCCCGATCGGCCCGCCGTGTCGGTGCTGCCCGACGCGGAGAGCTTCCACGCGCCGCTCGTTCGCACGTTCGCGGAGCTCGCTCGCGACGTGCACCGAGCGGCGGCTGTGCTGGCCGAGCTGGGCGTGGGTCGCGGTGACGCGGTCGCGGTCGTGTCGGTCAACTGCGCGGAGCTGCTGGCGCTGCTGCTCGCCGCGGAGGCGGTCGGCATTTACGCCCCGATCAATCCGGGCTTGGCGCCTGAGCATGCGGTCGAGCTCGTGCGCCTGTCCGGCGCTCGGGTGATCGTCGCGTCGGGCCCCGAGCTTGAGGAGGGCGTGTGGGCGCATGCGCGAACGATCACTGCGAGCACCGGCGCGCGCGCGTTGCTGGCGCTGCGGCCAACGGCCGTCTCGGGCGAGCCGCCGGCGCTCGAGCCGCTCGACGGCGTCGAGGTCGCGTACCTGCAGGAGCGGGTGGGGGGCGCTGAGCAGGCCGGTCTGCCCGGAGCTCCGCCGGCGGCGGAGGACATCGCCAGCTACCTGCATACGGGCGGCACGACCGGCACGCCGAAGCTCGCTGCGCGCACGCACACGAACGAGGTGTCCAACGCGTGGATGATCCGTGCCAGCAACATCCTCGACCAGAGCAGCGTGATCTTCGCGGCCCTGCCGCTGTTTCACACCAACGCGCTGGTGGTGACGGTCCTGGGGCCGTTGCTCAAGGGCCAGCACGTCGTCTGGGGCGGCCCGCTCGGCTATCGCGACCTGCCGCTGTTCGAGAACTTCTGGAAGATCGTCGAGCGCTACCGGATCGCCGCGATGTCCGGGGTCCCGACGGTCTACTCGATGCTGGCGCAGATTCCCGTCGATGCCGACATCTCCAGCCTGAAGCTGCCGATCGTCGGCGCCGCACCGCTTCCGCCCGCCGTGCGCGACGCGTTCCAAGCTCGCACCGGGGTCGCTCTGTGCGAGGGCTACGGCCTGACCGAGGGGACATGCGCCAGCACGGTCAGCTGGCCCGGCGCGCCCCGCGCCGGCACCGCCGGGCAGCGCCTCCCCTACCAGGAGGCGCGCACCGTCAAGATCGACGAAGGGACCGGCAACTGGACATTCCTGCCCGAGAACGAGGTCGGAACGCTCGTCCTGCGCGGCCCGAACATCTTCGCCGGCTACCTCACCGGCGCAGGGCGCGAGCTGGATGCCGGCGGCAAGGTCAAGGACGGATGGCTTGACACCGGCGACCTGGCAGCGGTCGACGGCGACGGATTCATCAGTCTCGCCGGGCGCGCCAAGGACCTGATCATCCGCGGCGGGCACAACATCGACCCCGCGACGATCGAGGACGCGCTGCTCGCGCACCCCGACGTGACCGCCGCCGCCGCCGTCGGCCGCCCCGACCCGCACGCCGGCGAGGTGCCCGTCGCGTTCGTCACCCTCGCCACGGGAGCCGAGCACACCGCTGATGAGCTCGAAGCCTGGGCGGCCGGCCACGTGCCCGAACGCGCGGCCGCCCCCAAGCACGTCGAGATCGTCGACGAGATCCCGCTGACCTCCGTCGGCAAGCCCTACAAGCCGGAGCTACGCCGCCGGGCCGCCGAGCGCGCCGCACGCGACGCGCTCGCCGAGACCGGACTCGCCGACCAGGTACGCGCCGTCCTGATCGACGCCGTCCCCGAGATCCGCGTCCCGTACTCGCCACGCGACGACGAGGTCCAGGAGGCGCTGGCCCGATACGCGTGGACATGGAAGCTGACCAACTGACTTCTCTCACCCAAGGAGACACCAATGAGCACCGACACCGTCACCAATCCCGTCGACACACAGAGCATCCCGCAAGGCCGCTGGCGGATCGATCCGACGCGCTCGAGCGTCGAATTTCGCACGCCCACGCTCTGGGGCCTCGCTACGGTCAGAGGCCGCTTCGAGACCTACGAAGGCATGCTCGATCTGCAGCAGGATCCCGCGATCGAGCTGACGATCGACGCCGCCAGCCTCAACACGAACCTCGGCTTCCGAGACAAGCACCTGCGCTCGGAGGACTTCTTCGACGTCGCCAACCACCCGCAGGTCCGTTTCGTGTCCGACAGCGCCACGCTGGAAGGTGAGCGGCTACGGGTCCGCGGCCGGCTCCAGACGGCAGGCCAGAGCATCCCGCTCGAGCTCGACGCGAGCCTGCGGCGCGTCGGCGACGCGCTCGAAGTCGACGCCATGACAAGCGCCGATCACCGCAAGCTCGGCATGAGCCATGGCCTGCTCGGCATGATCCGCACGCCGAGCGAGCTGATCGTCCACGGGCGGCTGGTCCGATGAGCACGGCAGCGACGACAAACTCGAAGCCGGAAGTATCGCCGCCGGAGCCCGGTCTGAGGCTCGCCGCACGGTCGGGGCTCGACGTGATGCTCAGCGACGCCGTGCTCGAGAGCGGCAGCGTCGGCAGGTTCCTCAAGCCGGGGACGGCCGGTCGCACGATCCTGGGATTGGCGCGCCATCCGCGGCGCGCCGCGGCGGACGCGTGCAGCTTCGGCGCCGAGCTGGCGCGCGTGGCGGCAGGGAGCTCGGACACCAGCCCGGCCAAGGGCGATCGCCGGTTCTCCGAGCGCGCGTGGCGGGACAACTGGCTGCTGCGCCGGGTGATGCAGAGCTACCTCACCACGTGCGAGACCGTCGACCGCCTGATCTCCGACGCGGGGCTCGACTGGCGCACCGAGCGCCAGGCGCGGTTCGCAGCGAGCAACGTGCTCGACGCGCTGGCGCCGACGAACTTCCCGTGGTCGAACCCGGCGGTGCTCAAGGAGAGCATCGACGCCGGCGGAGCGAACCTCGTCCGAGGCGGGAGACGCTTCGTGCGGGACATGACCCGTCCACCGCACCTGCCGGCGAGCGTCGACGTGACGAAGTTCGAGGTCGGCGGAAACCTCGCCGTCACGCCCGGGTCGGTGGTCCTGCGAACCGACGTGTTCGAGCTGATCCAGTACCGGCCGGTGACCGAGCAGGTTCACGAGGTGCCGCTGCTGTTCGTCCCGCCGACGATCAACAAGTACTACATCCTCGACATCGCCCCGGGACGCAGCATGGCGCAGTGGCTGCTCGACCAGCAGCAACAGGTGTTCACGATCTCGTGGCGCAACCCCGACGCCGCGCAGGGCCACTTCGACCTCGACACCTATGCCCGAGCGGTGCTCGAGGCGCGCGACACGGTGGCCGAGATCAGCCGCCAGCCCGCCGTGAACGTGAACGCTGCCTGCTCGGGCGGGATCATCACCGCCTGCGCGCTGGGCCACCTGGCTGCGATCGGCCAGCAGGACAGGTTCGCGACGCTGACGATGATGGTGTGCGCGCTTGACCAGGCGCGGATGGGAACGGCCGGGGCATTCGCCAGCAAGGAGCTGGCCGCTGCGGCCGTCGCCGAGTCGGCTCGCAAGGGCTACATCGACGGTCGTGCGCTCGCGGGCGTGTTCGCGTGGCTGCGTCCGAACGATCTGGTCTGGAACTACGTCGTCAACAACTACCTGCTAGGCAAGGACCCGCCCGCATTCGACATCCTGTACTGGAACCAGGACAGCGTCCGGCTGGCGGCCGGCCTGCACCGCGACTTCGTTCGGACCGCGCTCGACAACGGACTCACCCACCCGGGAGCGATCGAGGTGCTGGGCACACCGATCGACCTGAGCGAGATCACGATCGACAGCTACGCGGTCGCGGGCTTGGGCGACCACATCGTCCCGTGGGAGAACGCCTACCGCAGCGCGCAGCTGCTCGGCGGCGCCAACCGCTTCGTGCTCTCGACCAGCGGCCACATCCAGGCGCTGGTCAACCCACCGGCGCGGGAGGGATCCGAGTCCCGCGCCAGCTACCGCGTCACCGACGATCCGGCGGATGAGCCCGAGACATGGGTCGCGAACGCCGACATCCGACGCGATAGCTGGTGGCCCGACTACCGCGACTGGCTGACCCAGCGCGCCGGCGAGCTCGTGCCGGCGCCGAAGACGCTGGGGAGCCGGAAGCATAGGGCGACGGCGAAGGCCCCCGGCAGCTACGTACATGCCAGCTGACCGCGCGCCCGCGCCCGTGCCGCCAAGCGGTGGCCCCGACGCCGCGGACGCGGACCATGAGCGGTTCGTGTTCGGGGCCGACCCGGCCCGCGACCGCTGGTGGGGGCGGCCGCTGGCCGAGACCCGCTGGTGCCTCGAGCTGGCGCGCCTGCTCGCCGACCCGGTGTGGCGCGGCGTCGGCGTCCCACACGGCGACGGCCGGCCGGTCGTCCTGATGCCGGGCTTTGGCGGCGGCGATCAAACACTGCTGGTCATGGCCGCGTGGTTGCGGCGGCTCGGATATCGCCCCCGGTTGGTCGGCTTTGTCACAAACTCCGATTGCTCTGACCGCGCACTTGACCGCGTCGAGCGCACGGTCGACGAGCTGTGGCGCTCACATGGACGCCGCGTCGCGCTGATCGGCCACAGCCGCGGCGGCCACTTCGCACGCGCGCTCGCCGCCCGCCGCCCCGACCGGATCTCCCACGCCATCTCGACCGGAGCCGACCTCCAGGGCATGTTCGGCGCCAGCAGACCCACCCTGTTCGCCGTCACCGTCGCCCGCCGCGCGGTCCACGCCAGCGGGCGCGCGCGCCGAGACGCGTGCCTCTCCCCCCACTGCGGCTGCCGGTTCAGTCGCGATTACGCGCGGCTGTTCCCCTTTGACCGGGTGCGGCTCACCAGCATCTACTCAAAGGGGGACGGCGTGGTTCACTGGCAGTGCCAGGTGATCCCGCACGCCGATTGCGTCGAGGTGACCGGCAGCCACGTCGGCCTGATCTTCAACCGCAAGGTCTACCGGGCCGTGGCCGACGCCCTCGCGCTTCCAGAGTTGCCCGCGGACTGAGGGTCACCGCAACCTCGGGTCCTTCATTCAGCGCGGACAGCGAGGCACTTCCCAGCTCCTGCGGTGGCCGAGGCTTGCAGGCCCTTCGGAGATGTGAAGCACTCCTCGGGCGCCCGAACGCGTAGGGGTTGTTGGACACGAGCACCACCGCGGGACTCCTGTGCTCCGCTCTGCGGTCGTCGACGTGGTGCACGTCGGCCGGGGTAGAACCGGAGCCGAGCGCCTCCTCCAGCGCCGAACGCGTCGACCGCGCCGACGAGATCGTTGGGGGCGACGCCGACATCGCGGGCGAAGTGGTTGCGCGTACCGGTGGGGATACACACAAATGGGATCCGGCTGGGGGCCTGCGGCGCCGCCACGAACTGCCAGCGATCCATCGCCCCCCGCGACGCCGAGAGCGCCGGCGCCGGTGGCCAGCACCCCCCTGGATCACACCCTCAACATCTTGGCCCCACGCGAGAGTCACCGGCTCGATGCCGCGTTCTCGCGCGAGGTCGGCCAGTCCGGCTCGTCTCGCCGTACCGCCCCCAGGCCAGGTCAGGGCCAGAGCGGCGCTGGGTGGAGATGACTTATTGCTCCCATAGCGGCGGCCGGTTGTGGCCGCGCGACCCGCGTTCTCATTACGAATCCTTCCGGTCCCAACCGCGGCGGACGCGATTGTCGATTCACCCGAGACGAGGCCAGCTACGGTCCTCTACGGGCGGATGGGTCCGGGGGGAGTCGCTCTGAAGTGGGCCGGATCAGGCTCGCCGCAAGAACAGCGATGGACGTCGGCTGGGGAGCAGGCCCGCGTGGCGGGCGACGCGCCTAGGGTGGGGCGCGCCGCCGCCTGCGGCCGGCGCTATGCCGGGGCGCCTGCCTTGGGCCGCTGGAGCTTTGTCTTCAGCGCCTCGACCTTGGCATGCGCGTCTTCCTTGTGCTCCTCGAGGCGGGCCTTTTGCAGTTCGTTGCGGGCCTCTCGCTTGGCCTTTCGCTGCGCTTCCTGCGCCGCTGCGATCTCCTGCTCGACATCGACGACCGGCCGGCGCATGACCTCGCCACCCAGCCGCGCCATCGCGGTGTCGACCACCTCGGAGCTCTGCTCGGTCACCTGCGCCAGAACCGCTGTCCGCGTCGGGTGAACCTGCTTGGAGATGTCCCCGAGGACCGATTCGGTGGTCTCGACATCATCGATGTCGAAGAGCGATCCGACCAGCACGCCGGTCGCGCCGCCCAGCAGCACGCCGAGCGGACCGCCGATGATCCCGACAAGCAGGCCGATGATGCCGCCGGCCGCAGTGCCGGTGTAGGGGTCGTCGCCGACCTCGCTCTTCACGTCAACGCGGCCGTCGAGGTCGCGCGTGACGACCGCACCACCGGCGATCTTGATCTGGCCCTGCGAATCGAGTTGCTTGAGGTCGGTGAGTGCCTCGTATGCGTTCTTGTCGTTGTCCGGGTCTTCGCCGAAGGTGACCACCAGCACACTGTCCGGTGAGAAGTAGTCGGGACTCATGGAACCAGCCTTTCGTGAGTGGGTCGTCGAAACTCGGTCAGGCTCCCGCCGACGTGCGTGAGCGGTCATCACACACTTTGCGTGATTGAGAGGACCTAGGTCATCGACCCTCCGGGACCGATCACGCCGTCAAGCCGCCGCCCAGGCCCTCGGCGCGCGGGCGGTCAAGGCACGGCACTTCGGCATGTGCCGTGGCTGCGGCGCGTATACGCAGCCCCGATTACACCGGCTACCGCGAGGAGCGGTGCTTGCGCTCCTCGCGCTGTCGCTGGCGCTCCTCTTCCTCGAGCTCTTCCGGCATCTTCGGGCAGTCGGCGGCGGACGTCGGTTGCGGGCGGTGCAGATCGCGCAGCGCGGCGAGGATCCCGTTGGTCCGTGTCGCCCCCGTTCCGGTGCCATGCATGAGGTCCTCGTGCTCGCCGCCGACGTAGGTGAGGATGAAGTTCGCGCGCAGGCACCGGGCGATCGGCCCCAGGTCCGCGCCGTGGCGCTTGAACCAGTCTCGGATCGTGGCCTCGAGCTCGACGTACCTGGACTTGTAGCCGTCGGTGTAGTAGCCACGGAGCTTGGGCGCGGCCGCGAGGTAGGTGAGCTGCTCACTCTCATCGGTCTTGCTCTTGAGCATCCTCAGGTCGATGTCGAGCCGGGCGGTCACCCAGGCCTGGTAGCCGCCCAGCTCGCCCGGGCCGTTGATCGCATCGAAGATCACCAAATCCCCGCCCGGTTGGAGCGCTTTGGGATTGGCATGGTCCTTGCTCCCGAGGTGCGTCAGATGATCTGCGGTGTTGGCGGCCATCGTGCCGAGCGTCGCACCGGCGCCGCTGTGGCCGGCCATCGTGATGTGCCCGGTCATCGGCGCGGACGTCACCGCGTTCCCCGTCGGATCGCGCCAGACCTTGTCAGCGCTCAGCTCGTCGGCCACCGCCTTCACGTACTGGCCAGCCTCGCCGACATCGCCGAACTGCGATGTGAGCCCTCCCTGCGGGAGCACCATGACGAGCTGGGTCAGTCCGCTGTCCTCGAGTTGCTGCTCGGCCTGATCGAGCGCGACGTCGCGGACGGGGGCGACGTCCTTGTCATCGATCCCGTGCCGCCACTTGGCGAGCTTGAGCTCCTCGGGCGTCGGGTCGCGGCGCCTGCGCGACGGCTTCTCGGGCGGCGGCTTAAACGCGCGCCAGCCCCCGTACGGACGGGTGGTCGCGTCTTCCGTGTACCCGTGCAGGAACACGACGTAGTCCACGATCTGGGTCGCGTCCAGCGCCGCAGGCACGAGCACGATGGCGCGGTGGTCAGCCCGCTCGGGCGTGAGCTGACTGATGGGGGCGTCGGCGGACAGGCCGTGACTGGGAAGCTCGATCGGGATCCGCCGGATCCTCCCGACGGCGCGCTCACCGGCATTCCAGCCATAGCCATCGGTCACCGCGTCGCTCCAGCCGACCTTCCGCTGCAAGAGCGGAGAGGGAGCTCGCCCGACCAGCCGCGCGACGGTCCGGTTGCCGACGCGACTCTGTAGGCCCAGCATCACCGTGGCCGGGTCTCGCGCAGCCGGCGCGGCGGCGCCGCGTGGGCGTTCGCCCACGTTCGGCACACGCTCCCGGCCGGCCCTCATCGCCCGAGCCTACACGTCCGTCTTCTCCGCGACCAACGCGATCTTGCGGACGCGTCCGTCGCGCAGCCACTCGCTCCAGAGCCGGTGAGTCGCCAGCAGTTCCTCCAGCGCCCGGTCGCCGATCTCCGCCGCGATGTCGGTGGCATCCGCAGCAAACGCGTCGGCCAGCGAATCCGCGATGGCGCCGTGGGGTCGACTGACGTCTTCCTGCCAGCGGACAACCAGTCCGGCCCGCTCCAGGCCGGCGAGCATCTCCTCGAGCGGGGTGAGCCACACCGTGTCGGCGTCGGGCATGCGCCCGCGCTCGGAGTCGGTGAGGGGCGGGCCCGCTTCGATGGTGAAGGCGAACCGCCCGCCGGGTGTCAGCGCCTGAGCGATCTCGCGCACCAGTGCGTCCTTGTCCTCGAAGGCAAGCAACGTCTCGAGCAGCAGCACCACGTCGAACGGCCCCCGAGGGATTGGGGGGATCTGCGCCACCTCGAAGCGACACGCCAGGTCGCGAGTGCGCTCCCGGGCGATGTTGATGGCGCTGGGGCTGTAGTCCACTCCCAGATAGGCGCAGCCCAGCTCCCGGGTGATGAGCCGTCCCGGTCCGGCGACCCCGCAGCACAGATCGAGCACGAAGACCCCGGGCGCGATGCCGGCCCGGCGGGCCAGGTCCAGGATCTCAGCCGCACTCATGAAGCTCTCCTGCTCGACGAACTCGCCGGGGGAATACGCCGAGACGCGGGCTCGCTGAAGCGCCCGGTGAAACGGTGCGCGCTCGTCCTGCCTCACCGCTGCTGCTCATGCTCGTCGATCACCCCGCCCAGGATGTCAGCCGACGCTCGGGAAGGCTTTGCCCGGCAGCGGCGTCATTGGGGGGCATGAAGCCCAAGCACGCAGCCGCTGCGGGGTTCGGCTCGGTTCAGATCGGTCCCGTCACGCTTGGCCTGGCCGACTGGGTCACCCTGGCGCGGGCCACCCTTGCCGTCGGTGTCGCCGGGCTCGTCGCCGATTCGTTCAGCCGTCCCGCGCCGGTGGCGCTGCTGGTGTCGCTCGCCGCGGTTGCGCTCGCGCTCGACGCCGTCGACGGATGGGTGGCGCGCCGCACGCGGACAACGGCGGCGGGCGCGCGCTTGGATGGCGAGGTTGACGCGTTCCTGATCCTCGTCCTCAGCGTGTTTGTCGCGCGCACGGTGGGGGCATGGGTGCTGGCGATCGGGGCCGCACGGTACGTGTTCTTCACCGCCGGGTGGCCCCTGCCGTGGCTGCGCGCTGAGCTGCCGGCGCGCTTCTGGCGCAAGACCGTCGCCGCGGCGCAGGGGGTCTTCCTGACCGTCGCGGCATCGCACCTCCTGTCGCGGACGGCGACCCAGACGCTCGTCCTCGTCGCCCTGGCTCTGCTCACTGAGTCGTTCGGCCGCGATGTGTGGTGGCTGTGGGGCCACCGGGGCGGCACGTTTGTGGCTGCGGTGACCGATGCCGGCCCCGCCGTGACCGCGCCCGACATGTCCGACGGGTCACAGATGTCACCTGCGCCAGACGCGCCGGGCGCCCCATCGCGACGGCGAACGGCGCGGCGCGCGATCTCCGTGGCGCTCACCGTGCTCGCCGTCGTGATCGTGTGGGCGGCGCTCGTCGCCCCCGACCGCCCGAACGACCTGACTGTGACCGGGTTCCTCAGGATTCCGCTCGAGGGGCTCGTCCTGATCGCGCTGGCGCTCGTCCTGCCCCGCACACCTCGACGCATCGTGGCCGTGACCGCAGGACTGGCCCTCACTCTGGTGATCGTCCTGAAGGCCATCAACTACGAGGTGTTCACGCTTTACAACCGGCCGTACGACCCACTCGGAGACACGACTCAGCTCGGGAACGGGATCGAGACGCTGCGCTCGTTGGTCGGTGGTACCGAGACAAAGCTGATCGAGGTCGGCACGGTGGTCGGCACCGTTGTGCTGGGCGTCCTGCTGACGCTGTCGATGCTGCGCCTGACGAGGCTTGCGGCCGACAATCGCCGCTGGGCGCTGCGGGCGGTCACGGGGCTCGCTGCCGTTGGGGCACTCCTCTCGGTGCTCGGCGCTGAGCTCACCTCCCATCTGCCGATCACGTCCACCCTTTCCGCCGGTCTCGTCGTTGACGAGGTCAATGCAGTCCGGGCGGACATCCGGGACCGAAGCCTGTTCGCCGCCGAGATCAAGCACGATCCGATCGCCGCTACTCCGGCCAACCAGCTGCTGACCGGTCTGCGGGGCAAGACCGTCCTGCTCGTGTTCGTGGAGGCCTATGGCCAGCAGGCGGTTGAAGGCCGTTCGTTCTCGCCGGAAGTCGATGCTGCACTGGCCGAGGGGAACAACCGGCTGAAGAGCGCCGGCTTCTCGTCCCGCAGCGGCTTCCTGGACTCGGCGACGTACGGCGGCATCAGCTGGCTCGCGCACTCCAGCCTGCAAGCGGGACTCTGGGTTGACAACCAGGACCGCTACAACCAGCTGATATCGGACAGGCGCTTCACGCTGGCCGAAGCGTTCAAGAAGGCCGGATGGCGGACGGTCGCAGACGATCCGTCGAACGATCGCCCGTGGCCCCAGGGGAAGGCGTTCTACCACTACGACAAGATCTACAACCGCTATCAGGTCGGCTATCGGGGCCCCACCTTCACCTATGCGTCGATGCCCGACCAGTACATCTTCTCGGCCTTCAACCGCCTTGAGCTGGCCAAGCCCGGCAAGCAGCCGCTGTTCGCGGAGATCGACACGGTGTCGAGCCACATGCCATGGAACCGCATCCCGGAGACGGTCGGCTGGAACCAGGTCGGCAACGGCTCGATTTACAACTCCAACCCTGAGATCCACGAGACGGGGGCGTTCTGGAGCGACCCGTCACGCGTACAGGCCGCGTACGGCACGTCGATCGTGTACTCGTTGAACACGCTGACGTCGTTCGTCCAGCACTACGGCAAGAAGAACCTCGTCATGATCGTTCTCGGCGACCATCAGCCGCTGCCGATCGTGAGCGGGCAGAACTCCAACCACGACGTGCCGATTTCGATCATCGCCCACGACCCGAAGGTGCTCAGGCAGATCGGAAGCTGGGGCTGGAACGCGGGCCTGCAGCCCAAAGCGAATGCGCCGGTGTGGCCGATGAGCGCCTTCCGCAACCAGTTCCTCGGCGCGTTCGACTCCCATCCGGCGGCCAAGTAGGCCAGTGATGGCTCTGGGTGCATCCAACGCCGCCGCCCCACGGCGGCAGCGGCTGGCCGGGTTGGACGGCATCCGCGGTCTCGCCGCGCTGTACGTCGTGGTCAACCACGTGTTCCTGCGCGCGTTCCCCGGCTACCCGGCAGATCACGCACCGTTCTGGGCCGGCTGGTTCATCTACGGACGCTTTGCGGTCGTCGTGTTCATCGTGGTGTCCGGCTTCTCGCTGGCTCTCGCGCCGGCGCGCCACGGCTGGCGGCTGGACGGCGTCGCTGAGTTCGCGCAGCGCCGGGCCCGGCGGATCCTGCCGGCCTACTGGGCCGCCCTTGCCTTCAGCCTTGCGGTGGCGTGGCTGGTCGTCCCCCAGCCCGGGCACGGCATCCCCGATGCGAAATCGCTCCTCGCCAACGGCCTGCTCGTCCAGAACATCGTCGCCGCCCACAGCCCCAACGCGGCGTTCTGGTCGATGGCGGTCGAGGCTCAGCTGTACCTGCTGCTCCCGCTCCTGTTGCTGGTGGTGCGCCGGCGGGGAGCCATCGCGATGCTCGCCGTGGTCACCCTCGTCGTCGCAGCGGTCGGGATCTTCGGCCCGCACATCGCGCGCTTGGACACCTTCGTGATCCAGTCTCCGCCTGACCTGGCCGCGCTGTTCGCGGTCGGCATCCTGACCGCGGGCGTCGTCAGCGCCACCCAGGCTCGCCGCTCGTGGCCGTGGGCCTGGCTGGCGCTCGCCGCCGTGGCCCCCGTGCTCGTGACGGTCTGGCTCCAGGGCTCGGTGTGGACGCTTGACCACCTGTTCTGGGTCGACCTCGCGCTGGGCCCCGCCGTCGGGTGCCTGCTGGCCGGCCTGGCCACCGGCCGTCCCGCTCCGCTGCTGCGCGTGCTCGACACGCGGCCGATGCGCAGCCTCGGCTCGTTCTCCTACAGCCTGTACCTGACCCACGCCCCGATCGTCGCCTTCGTCTGCGAGCGGATCGTCGCGCACCGGGTCCCCCTGGGCGTCCCGGCGTTCCTCGTCTCGCTCGCCCTGGTGTTGCCGCTGACAATCGCGTTCGCGCGTGGGTTCGCGGCGCTGTTCGAGACCCCGTTCCGGCGGGCTCCCGGCTCGGCCGAGGCTGCCGGACGGCGCCACCCGCAAGCAGAGGTGGTGCCGGGGTGAGCCGGCTGTGGGCCTGGGGTCGCGTCGTCGGGCCCCTCGTCACGCTCGCCATCCTGGTCTGGCGCCTCGGTACGGGCCCGTTCGTCAACGGCATCCGCATGATCGACGGCCGGGCGCTGGGGGCGGCGGCCGCCATCGCGGTGCTCACCACCGTGTGCGCTGCCTGGCGGTGGAAGATCGTCGCCCGGGGTCTCGGCGTTCACCTGTCGCTGTCCACCGCGGTGGCGGCGTACTACCGGTCGATCTTCCTCAACGTCACGCTGCCGGGTGGGATCGTGGGCGATGTGCACCGCGGGCTCAGCCATGGCCGCGACGTGCGCGACGTCAGCCGAGCGCTGCGGGCCGTCGCCTGGGAGCGATCGGCCGGCCAGGTCCTGCAGATCGTGCTCACCGTGATCGTGCTGGTGGTCCTGCCCTCGCCCGTGCACGCGTGGATGGCCCCAGTGGCGATCGCGGTCGCCCTGGCCGCAGTCGCCGTCGTCCTCGTGGCCAGGGCGCGGCCCGCCGACGGCCGGTCCGCGTTGGCGCGACTGCGCGGCGCCGCGGTCCGTGACATCCGCGACGCCCTGGTCGCCAGGCGAGCCTGGCCGGCCATCGCGCTCGCGTCCGCGCTGGTCGTCGCCGGCCATGCGCTCACCTTCCTCATCGCCGCGCGCACCGCCGGCGCCACCGCGCCGCTGTCGCGCATGCTGCCGCTTGCGCTGCTCGTGATGATGGCCATGGTGCTGCCCAGCATCGGTGGCTGGGGGCCGCGCGAGGGCGTGACGGCATGGGCGTTCGGCGCGGCCGGGCTCGGCGTCCAGCGAGGGGTCTCCACCGCCGTCGTCTACGGTGTCATGGTGCTCGTTGCCAGCCTGCCTGGCGCTGCCGTCCTCCTGGCGGCATGGTTCCGTGGAGCCCGGCTTCCACGGCGTGCGGCACGGCGGCTGCGCGAGGGGGCCGTGCATGCCTGACCGCCCGTACATCCTGCTGAGCTGCGGCATGTCGATCGACGGCTACCTCGGCAGCGCGGCGCCGCGGCGCCTCGAGCTGTCCAACAGCGCCGACTTCGACCGCGTCGACGCCGTGCGGGCCTCCTGTGACGCGATCCTGGTGGGGGCCAACACCGTGCGCACCGACAATCCGAGGCTGCTGGTGCGCTCCCAGGGCCGCCGGGAGGAGCGGGCCGCTCGCGGGCTCCCGCCGTCGCCGATCAAGGTCACCGTGACCGAGCGGGTGCAGCTCGATCCGTGCGCCGACTTCTTCACCACCGGCGATGCCGAGAAGCTCGTGTACTGCGCGAGCCCCGGCGTCGGTGACGCCCGCTCGCGACTGGGCAACGTAGCGACCGTGGTCGACGGCGGCCGGCGGGTCCAGATGCGCCGGCTCAGCGAGGATCTGGGGGCCCGCGGCATCCAGCGGCTGATGGTCGAGGGCGGCGGGACGGTGCACACCCAGTTCCTCACCGATGACCTCGCCGACGAGCTGCAGCTGGTCGTGGCTCCCTTCTTCGTCGGCGACTCCCGGGCGACCCGGTTCGTGGGGGACGGCCGTTTCCCCTGGAACCCCGGTCGCCGCGCGACGCTCGCCGGCGTCCGGCAGATCGGCGACGTGGTGCTCCTGCGTTACGCGCTCTCCCCACGCTTTCACACCGCCTGAGCCCCACACCGATGTCCTCGCCACCGCCTACCGCGACGATCCGCACCCAGGTGTCAGTGCCCCTGCGCTTCGCCGACGGCTATGCCACGGCCGCTCGGGTGTTCAGCTTCGACGGGCTGGTCGATGGCCAGGAGCACCTGGCCTTCGGGCTGGGCGACCGTGCCGCCGGCGTCACGTCGGCCGACACCGGCGCCGTGCCGCTCGTCCGGCCGCACAGCGAGTGCCTCACCGGAGACGTGTTCGGTTCTCAGCGGTGCGACTGCGGGGCGCAGCTGCGCGAAGCCGTCGAGCGCATCGCCGACTCCGGTGGCTACCTGCTCTACCTGCGCCAAGAGGGGCGCGGCATCGGCCTGTACGCCAAGCTCGAGGCCTACGCGCTTCAGGACGGCGGCCTTGACACCTACGAGGCGAACCTTGCGCTGGGCCACCGCGAGGACGAGCGCAGCTATCGGGTCGCGGCGCAGATGTTGCGGACACTGGGCGTGACGAGGGTCGCCCTCCTCAGCAACAACCCCGACAAGGCCCGGCAGCTGCACGGGTTCGGGGTGACGGTGACCGAGCGAGTGCCCACGGGCGTGCACCTTTCAGCGGCGAACGCCCGCTATCTGGCCACGAAGGCGCGCCGCGGCGCGCACGCGCTGGACGTCTGAGCTGTCAGCGGGCTGATCCCGCGGAGCGGGACGGCATGACCAACAGGTCAGCGTGGTCGACGATGACCGACAGCCGGCCTCGGTGCGCCTCCGCCAGACGTCGTGTCGCGTAGTCGTCGAGCTCCGCGGCCAGCTGGGGCTCCTGCTCGCGCGCGGCGCGCACCCACCCGCTGAACCACTCCGCCGTGAGGCCGGGGTGCGCGGCGCCCAGTCGCCAGGGGCTGGGCCGGACGAGCACCTCGGCGCCCAGTCGCCCGAACCGGTCGGCGGCCCGCTCCGCGGCGTCGGGCCCGAGCAGCCGGCCGCGCTCTGTCTCACGGCGCTGATGGGCGTTGAAGGCAGCGGCCACGCGGCGGTCCAATGCGTCCGCGGGGGTCATGAGGACGCGACCGACGACGGACAGCGTGATCAGGACCGGGCAGCCCAGGCCGGCGCAGACCTCGACCAGCTCGGCCAGCTCGTGCTCGGTGAGCATGTCGAGCAGCGCCGAGGCGGTGACGAGCGTCGCGCCGGCGAGCTCGCCGGGATCCAGGGCGATGATGTCGGAGCGCCTGACCTCGACGGTGACCTCGGCGCCGTCGGCGGCGGGGCCTGGTGGATGGGCGGCGGCGACGTTCAGCAGGTCCGCGTCGCGGTCGTGGAGGACCCAGTGCTGGCGTCCGGGCAGCAGCGGCGCGAGCCAGCGGCCCAGCGAGCCGCTGCCGGCGCCCAGGTCGTGAATCGGCCCGCGGTCGGCCACCGGGAGCTCTCGTCCCAGGCGGTCGACGAGATCACGGGCGCGGGCAGCGGCGTCGGCGGGCTCGCGAAGGGCAAGCCAGTCGCTGCTGACGCGGACCACCTCGCTGGTCATCGCGACGCCCCGGCCAGCACCGCCGCGATCGCCGACGCCGTGACCGGCCACCCGGGCAACGATGCGCGCCGCTCACGGGCGACCTGGCGCAGGCGGCCTCGCAGATCCGCGTCGCCGAGCCACGCTCGCAACGCGGTCGCCAGAGCGGCGGGGTCATCCGGTGCGACGAGCAGCCCGGGCCGGACGCGACCTGCGCCGTGACCGAGTGCCTCCGTCACCCCGCCGACCTCGGTGGCGAGGACCGGAACCCCGCGGGCCAGCGCCTCGGCGACGACCATGCCGTAGGTCTCTGAACGGGACGCCAGCACCATCAGGTCCGCGGCGGCGTAGCTGCGGTCCAGCGCGGCCCCGGTGCGCGGTCCCGGGAGGTGGACGCGCTCGCTGATCCCGTCGTCGAGCAGGCGGCGGCGCAGACTCTCGACGAACGCCGGATCGCGGTCCAGCCTGCCCACGCACACGCAGTCCCAGGGCAGACCCCGGAGGCTCGCCAGCGCATCGGCCAGCACGTCGTGCCCCTTGGCGTAGCTGACGGCCGCGACACAGAGCAGCGCGCCGCCGTCGGCCGTCCCGGTGGCGGCGCCGGCGGCATCGACGCCGGGCGGAGCGACATGCATCCGGTCAGCGGGCAGCGGATACAGCTCCAGCAGCCGCCGCCGGGTCCACGCGCTCGTGGTGACGACGCCGGCCGCGGCCGAGAGGACCGCGCGCTCCCGCGCCCGGGCGTCGCCGGTCCCACCATCTGCGAGGCGGTGGCCGAGCGGCACGTGCACGAGCACGACGAGGCGCAACCGGCGGGCCTCGGGCACGAGCACCTCGGGGGCCGTCGACGCGATCAGCCCGTCGAGCAGCACGACGGCGTCGTCGGGAATCCGTTCGACGACGCCGGTCAGGGCGGCAAACGACGTCGCGTCGGGCCGATCCCAGAAGCCGGGCACCGCGTGCTCGTGCACCGACCAGCCCAGCGACACCAGCCCGCGGCAGATGTGGCGGTCATAGACGTTGCCTCCGGTGGGGCGGGTCGGGTCGTCGATGCCGTCGGGCAGGACGGCATGCACCGTCGTCACAGTGGCCGCTCGTAGCTGGCCCAGGCGACGTGTGACTCGTGCAGGGTGACGACGAGGCCCTCGAGCCCGCGGGCGCCCTCGCCCAGCGCGCCGGCGTGCACCCGCTCGGCGAGCCGATCCGCCACGACCTGAGCGAGCGCCTCGGTGGAGGTGTTGATGCCGGTGAAGGCGGCCTCGTCGTCGAGGTTGCGGTAGGTGAGCTCAGCCAGCACGGCGTGGAGCTGCTGCGCCGCGGCGCCGATGTCAACGACGATGTTGTTCTTGTCGAGGGCGGTGCGGCGGAACGTGGCGTCGACCACGAAGGTCGCGCCGTGCAGGCGCTGAGCGGGCCCGAACAGCTCGCCGCGGAAGCTGTGGGCGATCATCATGTGATCGCGGACGGTCACGCTGAACACAGTGGACCCCCGTCGTAGGTGATGGTGTGGCAGAGGGCCGGCAGGCTGCCGGCGGCGAGTCGGGCCATCACGTCGGGCAGCTCGCAGAAGGGCGACTGCCCGGTGACGAGCGCGTCGAAGGCGGGGTCGCGGAGGAGCTCGAGCGCGAGGGTCAACCGGTCAGACGTGGTCCGGCGCCCGCGGCGGGCGGGGGAGACCGCGCCGACCTGGCTGGCACGGATGCCGAGGCGACCGGAGTGAAAGGCGCCGCCCAGCGACAGCCGGACCTCGCTGTCGCCGTACCAGCTGAGGTCGAGGACGGTGCCCTCGGGCGCCAGCAGGTCGAGCGACCGCTGCAGCCCGGCGGACGTTGCGCTGGCGTGCACGACGAGGTCGCGGCCGTCGGCGGCCTCAGCCGGCAGCGCGAAGTCGACGCCGAGCGCGGCAGCGACGCTGGCCCGGGCGGGGTCGACATCGACGAGCGTGACCTGGACCGCCGGGAACAGGCTCAGCAGTCGTGCGGCGCAGCAGCCGACCATGCCGGCGCCGACGACGGCGACCCGGTCGCCGACGAGTGGCGCGGCGTCCCACAGGGCGTTGATCGCGGTCTCGACCGTCCCCGCCAGGACGGCGCGAGCCGGTGGCACGTCCTCGGGAACGAGGGTGACCGCGCCGGCCGGCACCACGTAGACGGTCTGGTGGGGGTACAGGCAGAAGACGGTGCGACCTCGCAGGTCCGGCGGTCCGTGCTCCACGGCGCCGACGTTGAGGTAGCCGTACTTGAGCGGACCCGGGAAGTCCCCCTCCTGAAACGGAGCTCGCATGGCGGAGTACTGCGCCGGTGGGACGCCGCCTCGGAACACCAGGGTCTCGGTGCCCCGGCTGACCCCGGACCGCAGGGTGCGCACCATCACGTCGTCGCGCCCGGGCTCGGGTAGCGTCACCGGCCGGATCTCCCCGACCCCGGGTGCGCGCAGCCAGAATGCGTGCGCCTCCGCGTGCATCGGCCTCATGCCGAAATCCTATTTGGCGGAAGGCCCCCGATATGAGTGGCGGCGCTAACCGCCGCTGAACACGGCTCCGCAGCCGGGCGGAGCGCCCACGCTCTCGCTGAGGCCGACGTTGGTCACGCGCCCGCGGACCGAGCGCGTCCTGAGCGTGAGCCCGCTGAGCTCCTGCTGGAGCGCCCCGAAGCACGCGCGCAGGCCATCGGCCTCATCGCGCGTCGCGTTCGAGCTCCCCTGGAGACCATGGATGGTGCGGCCCAGCCCAGTCATGTGGCGGCTGAGCAGGCCGACGCTCCGCGTCAGCCGTGATCCCTGACGGGCGGTGCGCACCGTCATCGTCTGGAGCGCGGCGAGCTGGCTCTCAGTGACATCCAGGCGCTCACTCAGAGAGGCGATGTTGCCCTGCATCCGGCTCGCCGTCGGCTCGATGGCGAGGAGGAGAATGGCCAGCACGCAGCCCACGAGGGCCAGCACGGCCAGGATCGACGCCACGATCCGGTGCGCATCGCTCCGTCGGCGCCGAGACGTCAGGCGATAAGCGTCGTCCCCGGTCCGCGTGCCGGGCAGGCGCGTCCCCGCTGACGCAACCCCCGGCTCGAGTCCGGAGCCGAACCCGTCCAATGTGATCTCTGCTGGCACGCCTCGTCGAATCCTTTCGAGCAAACCTGCCGGTCCCTACCAGACCAACGCGCGTACAGGGCAGAGATTGACGCGGTTGTGACGAACCCAGGTTCCGCGGCTTGGGCCCGCCGGGGTGGCTACTCGGCGTCCAGCCGGGCCGCGATGAGCATCGCGGCGCGCTCGTGCGCGGCGTACGTGGCGCGCAGGGCGTCCAGCACGTCGGGCTCGTCGGCGGACACCGGCGGCGGGTTGGCCACCAGCAGCTGCCGGATCGTCTCGCCCAGCGGCTCCCCGCCCACCGCGTCGGCCAGCGCGGTCAACGCGTCGGCACGCACGCGCGCCCCCTCCACGAAGGAGCCGATCACCGTCTCACGGGCCAGCGGGGCCGTCCCGAACACGCGGGCGTGCAGGACGGCCGGGTTGACCGCGTGCGGGCGGATGAGGGCGCGGCGCTCCTCGGCCGACAGGCCGGCGGCCGTGGCAAGGTGGTCGATCGCCTGGGTGACTCCCTGGGCGTCGACGGGCAGGGAGCTCGCGATCTCCGCGGGCAGTTGCGCCATCAGCGTGGCGTGCTCGGCCGCGGCATCGGCCAGGAGGGTCTCCACGCGCTGTCGGTGGGTGACGTCCATCCTCGCCAAAGGTAGTCGGCGGAGCGCACCGGGTGCGCGCGAGGCGGCGCCTGACGATCGGCAGCCGCCGCGCCGCGCCCGGCCGTTGGGGCCGCGAGTGAACTTCCGGATGCGTGGACTACAGCTCGGCCGAAGCGAGCTGCGCGCCCTCGACGAGCGACTCCAGCTTGAGCCAGGCGACGTTGGGATCCACGAGCGAGAAGCGGATGAAGGTGTCAAACCCGCAGTCGGTCCCGGCCAGCAGCCGCTCCTTGCCGATGATCTTGCCCAACCGGATCAGGCGGTCGGCGATGACGAGGGGGTGCTCCACGTGGTTGGACTTCACGTCCACCACCCCGAGGATCACCGAGGTGTCGTCGGGCAGCTTGGTGTCCTGGAAGACGCGCCACTCGTGCTCATGGCGTGGGTTGCCGCCCTCGACGTAGATCGTGCCGGCGTTGACCTTCAGAACGTCGGTGATGATCTCGGCGAGCGGGACGTCCTTGTGGTGGGGCCCCGCGTAGTTGCCCCAGCACACGTGCAGGCGCACCTGGTCGCGCGGGATCCCGTCCAGCGCCGCGTTGAGCGCCTCGACCGCCAGCGGCAGATGGGTATGCCAGTCGCCGACGCTGCTGCCCACCGAGCGGCAATGGGCCGCCATCGCCAAGTCCGGCGAGTCGATCTGGAGCATGAACCCGGCGTCGGCGATTGCCTTGTACTCATAGGAGAGAGCGTCGGCCAGCGCGGCCAGGTAGGTCTCGTGCGAGCCGTAGTGCTGGTCGGGGTAGTTGAAGGCGATCTGGCCAGGGCTGATCGTCCCCATGAAGACGGACCTGGGATCGGCGTCACCGATCGCCTTCTTCAGGCGCGCGACATCCTGGTGCACGGCGTCCTTGTCGGTGAGCTCCACCGGGCCCACGCAGTTGGAGAACACGATATGGGCCATCGACGGGGTGTTGAACAGGCGCATGGCCAGATCGGGGAAGTCCGCGACGTCGTCGGCCTGGAACTCCGAGCGGCCGTCAAAGCCGGAGAAGCGCTCGTTGACGTAGGTGCTGAAGCCGGTCTTGCTCATCTCGCCGTCGCTGATCACGTCGAGCCCGACGGCGTTCTGCTTGCTGACCACGTCGGCCACGGCGGCGTCGATCCGCTGCTCGAGCGCCTGCGGGTCGACCTCCTTGCCTTCCAGCTGACCCCAGATCATGTCGACGACATCGTCTGGGCGCGGAAGGCTGCCCGCGTGAGTGGTACGGATCGCTTCGCCTGCCATCTCTCTCCACCTCCGGGTTGGCATCGCGCGGCTCTGGGCTGCGCTCACGCCGCGTTCTACCGCAAACGACCACCCGAGGTCGAGGTCGCAGTGCGCGGAGATATATGCATACCTGTTCATGCAATAATGTGTGCATGGGACATGGCCTCGAACCGGATCTCACGACCCTCACCGCCGAGACGGCACGCTCGGTGGCCGAGACGATGCACGCGCTGGCCGCGCCGAGCCGGGTCCGGATCCTCAGCCGGCTGGCCGCCGGCCCCTGCTCGGTGGGCGAGCTGGCCCGTCACGTCGTGATGGAGCAGTCGGCGGTCTCTCAGCAGTTGCGGGTCCTGCGCCACCTCGGCCTCGTCGTGGGCGAGCGTGACGGTCGGCAGGTGATCTACGCGCTGCACGACGAGCACATCCGCACGCTGCTGGAGGAGGCGGTGTCCCACACCGAGCATCTCCGTCTCGGCCTGGCCGCCAGTCCGGCGGCCGACGCGCTGGCGGTATGAGCGCGACGACGCCCGCGTTGTTCGCCGCTGCGGCCGGAGTGGGGTTCGGGCATGCCGTGCTGCCCGACCACTGGGTGCCCCTCGCCGTCCTGGGCCGGGCGCGCCGCTATCCGCTGGGCAAGATCGCGCGCCTCTCCGGCCTGGCCGGGGTGGCCCACGTGTTGCTCTCGATCGTGCTGGGGGCGGCGATCATCGCCATCGGGCTCCAGTTCCGCTCGGCGGTCTCCAGCGCGCAGGACGCGATCATCGGCGGGCTGCTGATCGCCACCGGTCTCGGCTTCGGCGTCCTCCAGGCCACCGGTCGCGGCCATCACCACGATCACGCCCATGACCACGGTCACGGTGGTCATGACCATGACCACGACGGCGACGACCATGACCACGACGCCCACGACCATGACCACGACGGCCACGACCACGACCACGACGGCCACGGTCGCCGGCACGCCGATCCCGACGCGGGTCACGGCATCGGCCGGCTGGCGGCGATCATGGTGCCGTTCGGCGCCGCGGCATCCCCGGACCTGACGATCCTGCCGGTGTTCCTGGCGGCGACGACGGCCGGGGTGGCCACCGCCGTCGGCTCGGTGGTCATCTTCGGCGCGGTCACAATCGGCACGATCGTCGGACTCACCCTGGGTGCCGCCAAGGGCGGCTACCAGATCAAGGGTGACTGGCTCGACCGCTGGGGCAACGCGGTGACCGCCGGCGTCCTCGTCGTCATCGGCGTCCTCATCCTCGGCGGGGTCATCTGACGCCGGCCCACGGCGGGCCGCGGGGCGAGGGGTCGGGTCAGGCGAAGCGCGCCGGTGTGCGGGCGTGCACGATTGCCGCCTCCAGCTCGCCGGCGAGGGTGGGGAGCAGGCCGCCGTCGGCCATCCAGCGCTCTAGGCGGCGTGTGACCGCCTTACGCGAGAGCTCGTCGCCGCGCAGGAGGTCCGACAGGCCCAGGCTGCGCCAGGTGGTACGGCGCGCGCAGCGGTGCCGGACGGACTCGTAGCGGTCGCCGAGCGCGCGGGTCCACGCCTCCTCGCTCTCGGCCAGCTCGCGGCTGAGCAGTTCGGCGAAGCGCGGCGCGGCGACTGCACGCAGGCCGGCCTGGAAGCGCACCGGGTCCATCCGCATCGCCGGCGCGCAGGCACAGGCGAACACCATCCGCGCGGCGTCGCGCTCGGCGGGCGTCCAAGAGGGTGCGGTGGAGCGCAGCCCCAGCGCGCCCCAGACGCCCGTGGTGCCCGCGCAGACGACGCGCTCGGCCTCGCCGGCGGCGGCGGAGAGGAGCTCGCCGAACTCGGGCAGCGTGTCGGCCAGGCGGCGCAGCTGCTCGAGCTCGGGGCGGCCGTCGACCGACGTCACCATGGTTCCGATGACCACGCCGGCGGCGGGAAACGCGCCCGACAGGTCGGCCGGGGAAGCGGTGGTGCGGTACCGCGCGAGGGCGGCGCGGAGTTGCTGGAGGTGGGGCAGGGCCTCGTGCGGGAGTACGACGGGCAGCGGCGAAGCCGGCAGCCTGCTCGTGGCCGCGGGCGAGCCGTCCGCGGCCGGCCCACCGTCGAACGGCTGTCTGTGATCGTCGGAAACCAGCATTCGTTACACGTCCGTGGTAAGGAATGGCTGAGCAGGGGCGGGCGGGTCCCGATCCCGGAGCCGTGGCAAGGATAGGGCCGCGCCTGGGGCCTGGTCAATGGCCGCGGACGGATGGGCGATGCGGGGCGGTCGACGTGTCCAATGGATGTGGACACAGCCGCCGCCGGGGCGTCGCCGTCAGTCGCCGGCGTGCTGGCGACGCTCCAGCCGGCGCTGGCGCCGGACCTCCCGCGGGGCGCGCAGCGTGATCGGCTCGTGCCGTGTCCGGCGCAGGATGAGGAACGCGATCGTGCCCCACATCGCCGGGATCCACAGGGCGATGGCGTGGTAGACGATGGTGGCGGCGGTGGCGAGCGTCGCCGAGACCCCGTAGAGGACGAACATCCCCACGAGGCTCCCGTCGAGCACCCCGATGTTGCCCGGGATCGGGATGAGATTGGACAGGTAGCCGATCTGGTAGGCGAGCACGATGGTCGCCAGGGGCGGGACGGGACCCGCGGCGGCGAAGCAGGCCGCCAGTACGGCGATGTCGCACCACAGGAACGCGATGGCTCCGATGATCCGCCAGTCCGGCGTGCTCAGCAGCCGGCGGGTGGCCCGGATGCTCGCGGAGAACTCGGTGAGCAGCGTGCGTATGCGTCCCGGGGCTCGCTTGGCCGCGAACCGGTCGGTGATCATCGGGAGCGCGAGGAACAGGACCAGCACTGCCGCGCCGACCGCTCCGGGCACGAGGCTGAGCAACGGGTTGCTCGGTCCTGGGAGTACCCCGATCCACAGGCCCAGCCCGGCCAGCATGAGCGTGACGACGTTGATGGCGCTGGTGAGCAGGAACAGCACCGCCGAGCGCTCGGCGACGCGCGCCGGGTTGCCGCCGCGCTCGACCAGCAGCCATGCCCCCACCGCGATGCTGCCCGCGCCGCCGAGAGACACTGCGGCGCCGAAGGCGAGCTCGCTGAGCGCGACGCGCGCGCCGAAGCGCACCGGTGCGCGGTCGAACACCTGCAGGAAGGCGATGACGTAGCCGACGCATGAGAGAACCTCCAGCACCACGGCAGCAAGCAGCCACCCGAGGTGCATGTCAGCCACCTCATCGCCGACTCCGTGCAGGCCCGGTACCGCCAACAGGAGCGAGACGACCAGCGCGACGAGGATGACCAGCGAGATGAGGCCGCGCCACAGGCTGCGCCCGGGGTCTTCGTCGTCGCGCCCGGGATCGGCGGCCTCGGGGACGACAGGTCGCTCGGGATCATCCCCGAGAGCACGATGCTCGTCGGCGCCCGCCGCCATGCTGGACAATTCAAGCAGTGACACGGATGGAGGTCCCCGGGCATGAGATCGTGGGGTTGCGCGCTGACAACCCAGGGCCGTTCACGCTGTCGGGCACGAACACCTGGATCGTGGGCTCAGATCCGGCGTGGCTGGTCGATCCCGGCCCCGACCTCCCCGAGCACGCGGCCGCCGTTCTCGCCGAGGTCGAACGGCGTGGCGGCCTGGGCGGCGTGGCCCTCACTCACGACCACAGCGACCACTCCGGCGGGCTGCCTGCGGTCCGCGGGCGCTTCCCGCATGCGCCCGTGGCCGCGGCGCGCGGCGACGTCGACCGGCTGCTGCGCGACGGCAGCGAGTTCGGGCCTCTGGAGGTCATGAGCACGCCGGGGCACGCCCCGGATCACGTGGCGTTCATCGTGGGCACCGCCGCCCTCACCGGCGATGCCGTGCTGGGGCAGGGCAGCGTGTTCATCGCGCCCGACCCTGGAGCCCTGACCCGGTACCTGGAGGCTCTGGGCGAGCTGCGCCGCCGCCACCTGTCCGTGCTCCTGCCCGGACACGGGCCGCCCGTGAGCGATCCGGCGGCCAAGCTCGACGAGTACGTCGCGCACCGGCTGGAGCGCGAGCGCCGCCTGCTGCAGGGACTGGACGCCGGCGCGCGCTCCGTGAGCGAGCTGCTGGACGCGGCGTGGGACGACGTGCCCGAGCAGCTGCGGCCGGCCGCCACCGTCACGCTCGCGGCGCACCTGGACAAGCTCCAGGCCGAGGGACGTCTCCCGGCCGGGGTGGAGCGCCCCGGGCCCGAGGCCCGCAGCGCCTCCGAGCCGCGCTAAGCCAGATCCAGGCTAAGCCCCAGCACCGTCCAGCCGCAGCCGCGCCAGCTCCATCGCGGCCGCCAGGGGCGTCTCCCCGGTCTCGTCGGAGCGATCGAAGATCGTCGCGATGGTCGTGCCGATGTCCCGGACGCGCCGGCGAGCGGCGGCGGGGTCGTAGCCGCCGGCCTCCTCGGCGATGTTGATGATGCCGCCCGCGTTGGCCACGAAATCGGGCGCCCACAGGATGCCGCGCTCCTGCAGTAGCCCCGCGATCCTGTCGTCGGCGAGCTGGTTGTTGGCCGCCCCGGCGATCGCGCGGCAGCGCAGGCGCGGCACCGTCTCGTCGTTGAACAGCCCGCCCAGAGCGCAGGGCACGAGCACGTCGACTTCGGCGCGCCACGCGTCGGCGGGCGTCGACCAGCTGGCGCCGAGCTGCTGCGCCAAGGGCTGCTTACGCGGGTCGACGTCGGCGAGGATGAGCCGGGCCCCGGCCCGGGCGCAGCGCTTGGCCACCCGCGAGCCGACATGGCCGAGCCCGAGCACACACACGCTGCGGCC
This sequence comes from uncultured Actinomycetota bacterium, assembly GCA_963850325.1. Classification (GTDB taxonomy): domain Bacteria; phylum Actinomycetota; class Thermoleophilia; order Solirubrobacterales; family Solirubrobacteraceae; genus Palsa-465. The sequence goes on along the minus strand of CAWKLB010000019.1, from coordinate 433,357 downwards.
GCGCAGCGAGCTGTCGGCGAAGGCCCGCCGGCACGTAGCCCGGATCGCCGCCTCTACCCCGAGCGCCGTGAACGGGCTCGGGTCACCCGAGCCGCCGCGGCTCCGCGCCAGACCGGCGACGTGTCCGGTCTGCTGCGCGATCACCGCCATGTCCCGGCTCGAGGTCCCGACGTCCTCCGCAGTGATGTAGCGCCCCTGCGCCGACTCGACGAGATCGCCGAAGTCCAGCAACGCAGCCCGGCGCCGGCCCGCGCTGAGGGGCGCACCCGCGGGAGCCATGATCACGCCCTTGCCGCCGCCGAGCGGGAGGTCGGCCACCGCCGCCTTGAACGTCATCGCCCGCGACAGCCGCAGCACGTCGCGCACGGCCAGGCGGGCGTCGCCGTAGCTCCACATGCGGCAGCCGCCGAGCGAGGGGCCGCGCACGGTCGAGTGGATCGCGATCAGCGTGTAGAGCCCCGAGCGCGGCCCACGGCGCACGAGCAGCTGCTCGTGCTCAAGCGGCTCCAGGTACGCGCTGGTCAGTTGCCCGTCATCGTGAACACGGCGATCGTACCGTGCCCATGCGGCCGCGATGCTGCTGGGATCTTGGACGGGTCGATCGAGCGCGTCGAGGCGGCCGGAGTCACCTTGGTGGTGCTGCCACCGCCGGTCGAGCCCGTGCTGGTGGAGGAGCCGGTGGTGCCCGACGAGCCGGTGGAAGTGCTATTGGTGCCTGAGCTGCCGGTCGTCCCAGCGGTGCCGGCGCCGGTGCCCGCCGTGCCGGTGGAGGCCGTCCCGCTGGTGCTCGTCGGCGCGGTGCTGACCGGCGTCGACGACGATGTGCCGGCGGGTGAACCCGGGGCGCTTGGGTTGGTGGGCGTCGCCGACGAGGTGCCATCCGTGCTCGGGGTCGAGGAAGGCGTGGAGGTCACGGGGGTCGCGGGGTTGGCCGGATCGATCAGGCTGGGCGGGGTTCCCGGCCCGTACAGCGTGGTCAGCTGATCGGGATCGAGGGTCTCGGTGAGGGGAGGCGCGAGCGGGGTCGTCCTGGCGCTCGCCCGCGAGCGACGATGGCCGGCGCCGGTTGACGACGCGTTGGAGGCCAACGGGTTCGAGACGGTGCTGGTGGAGGCCGGGCCGGCCGCGCTCGTGGACGGAGCCGAGGACGCCTGGCTCACGCTCGAGCTCTGAGCCGACGAGCCGGCTGCGTTGCTCGTGGCGGGCTGCGGTGCCCGCGAGGGCGCCCGCCCGGCCACGTGATGGTGGTGGATGCGCTGGGGAGCCGGCGGCGACATGTGCTGGAGCTCGATGGCGCTTCCTGCGGTGACCACCGCGGCGGCCAGGAGCGTGACGACGTGGCCGCTGCCGGCGATCGCGCCGAGCCCCATGACTCCGCCAGCGCCGGCCAGGCCGCCCGCGGCGCTCGTGGCCGCGGCAGTGGCGGTGGCGCCGCTGCCGGCGATGGCGCCGGTGCCGGCGGCCGCACCGCCTCCGCCCCCGATGCCGAGGACCTTGGCGATGACGCCGATCGGGCCCAGCGCGGGGACGAACCCCGCCAGCTGGCGGCTGACGCCACGTACCTCGCTGCGGAACTGCCGGCAGTGCGGGCAGTCGCGCAGGTGCCGGCGCGCCAGTCCGCTGGCGCGGACGCCGCGATCATGGGCGACGATCAGATCCTCGCGGATGCGGGCGCAGGAGGTGTCACGGGCCTCGTTGGCCTGCGCCAATCCCACACGTGCGCGCACGAGCAGCGACTTGACCGCCGGGACCGAGACCCCGAGCGCACCGGCGACGTCGGCATAGGTCATGCCGGCGAGCTCGCGCATCAGCAGAGCCGACCGCTGCTGGTCGGGCAGGCGCTGCACGTCGGCGATCAGGCGCTTGAGCGCATCGCGCTGCTCCAGCCGGACCACGGGATCGCCGCCTGCGTTGGGCACCGTCGCGGGGATGATCTCGGTCGCGACGGACTGCGGGCGGCGGAGCTCGTCGATGCAGCGGTTGTGCGCGATCCGGTACAGCCACGCGCGCAGCGCCAGTTCGCGATCGCTGGAGCGCAGGCCCGAGTATGCGCGCACGAAGATCTCCTGGACGGCGTCCTCGGCGTCGACCGCCGAGCCCGTCAGCATCTGCCGCGTGTAGGCGAACATGCGCTGCCGGTAGCGATCATGGATGGCACGGAACGCCTCTTCGCTCCCGCCGCGGAACAGCGACACGAGCTGCTCGTCGGAGCGAAGACGGAGGAGCGGGGCGCCAAGCGCCAGCCGCGTCCGTGCCAGTGCTACCGAAGGTGGGAGTGCGGAGGCTTCCACGTTAACCCTGCCCCATGCTAACGGTTGACCCGGGTGAAAGTTCCAGAATTGGTCATCTGATGAAGACAATTTCACCAAACTCCGGCGCGCCCTGACCGGTCCGCGTGGCGGACGGCACCGGCCCGATGGGCGCTTCGGGCCACGGCGGGGTCCCCCGCTGCCCTCATCGAGCAGCAGGTACTCTCGTCACAGACATGGTCGACGCAGCGTCAGGAATCGGACTTCCGGTCGCGTTCGCGGCCGGCCTCATCTCCTTTCTCTCACCGTGCGTGCTGCCGCTCGTGCCCGGCTACATCTCCGCGGTCGCCGGTGGCCAGCCGGGAGAGGTCCAGAAGGGCAAGGTGCTCGGTCCCAGCCTGGCCTTCGTGGGCAGCTTCTCGTTCATCTTCATCGCGTTGGGACTGCTCGGGCAGCGGGCGCTGCACTTCGCGCTGGTGGGCCCGACCGCTCTGAAGATCTCCGGCGGTGTGATCATCGTCATGGGCCTGCTGTTCATGCTGGCGCCGTTCATCCCCGCGCTCTCGCGCGAGTGGCACGTCGCCGGGCTGATGCAGCGCGCCGGCCGCGGTGGCCCGGTGCTGGCCGGCGCGGCCTTCGCCCTGGCCTGGACGCCGTGCACCGGCCCGACGCTGGGGGCGATCCTGACCGTCGCCGGCACCTCGAGCTCGGCCTCGCACGGCGCGATCCTGCTCGCGGTCTACTGCGCCGGGCTCGGCGTCCCGTTCCTCATCACCGGCCTGGCCTTCGGCAGCGCCACCGCGGCGTTTGCGGTGATCAAGCGCCACTATCCGCTGATCATCGGCGCCGGTGGGGCGGTCCTGATCGCCATGGGCGTGCTCATCTGGACCGGCGAGTTCACCACGCTCAACGTGACGGTCAGCAATTGGCTGCAGTCGCTGGGGTTGCCGAATTTGAACGGGGATACGTAGGCGGGCTCTCTGTTGGCGTCTGCGGCGTCTGCCCTGGGTACCGGCGCACGTCAACGCCCGGCTTTCGAAGGGGAGGACGGACGGCTTGTGGCGGCCCTCGGCGGATCGTTGGTAGAGAAACCCCATGTCGTGGAGGTTATCTACCAGAATCCCCTGGAAAGGAGCCCTTTTACGCTCCGGCCCACCTTCCCAAGCCCGTCGTTGACGTTCGCCGATGCCCGGGGCGGACGCCGAGACGCCCCAGAGGAGCCAGCCGCCGGGGCTACCTGATCAGCCGCTCGGCCCGCGCCGCACGCACCATTTCCCGCAGCGTCTCGCGGGCGTCGTGGCGCGGCTGCCATCCGAGCACGGTCCGGGCCCGAGTGGTGTCCATGATCACCGGCCGGCGCGCGCTCTCGATCCACTGGGCCTCGTCGGGGACGAAGGGCACGCGCGCGACGAGCTCGGCGGCGGCGTCGACGGCCAGGTCGGGCACAGGGATGCTGTACCAGCCCAGGGCGTCGGCGAGGTCGGCCAGGGTGAGCGTGCCGTCGCCGGCGAGGTTGTAGACGCCCGGCTCGCCGTGACCCAGGACCGCCGCCTCCAGCGCGGTGGCGACATCGTCGTGGTGCACGAGCTGGAAGGGGACGCCGGGGTCCGGGATGACGGGCCGGAGCATCGGCATGAGCTCGAGCGCGCGCAGGATCGGCGACGGCATCTTGTCCGAGAGCTGGACGTAGGGGATGCTCTCGACGAGCGTCAGCGCGTCTGGCCCGGCGACGATGCAGGGGCGAAAGACGTAGGCGGCCACGCCGGAGCCGGCCAGCAGCTCACGGAGCGCCAGCTCCAGCTCGGCCTTCTGGGCCGAGTAGTAGTGGCGCTGGGTGCCGCGGGGCTCGAGGTCCTCGGTGAGCACGGGCGGGTTGTCGGCGCCGAAGCCGTAGGCGGCGACCGACGAGGCGTAGACCAGGCGCGCCACCCCGGCGTCGATGGCGGCGTTGAACACGTTGCGTGAGCCGGTCAGGTTGATCTCGGTGGTGTCCTGGGCGCCGCCCATGATCATGAAGGCGAGATGGACGACCACGTCGGCCCCGGCGATCACCTCGCTCACGGCGTCGGCGTCGAGCACGTCGGCGCGGCGGTACTCGACCTTGCTCAGGCCCTCGGCGGCGGGATCAAATGGCCGGCGTGCCATGGCGGACACTCGTCCCACCCCCGGGTTGCGCTCCAGGACCCGCAGCAGCGAGCGGCCGATGTCCCCGGTGGGGCCGGTGACCGCGACGGTCAGCGGCGCTGACGCGTCCTCGTCGTGCTCAGCCTCAGTCGTCATAGCCGGGCTCGCCGGGCAGGACGATCCTGGCCGTCTCGCCGGTACCGATGACCCGGGGCTGGACGGGCTCGACGGTGCGCGTGCGCGCGTGATCGATGAGCGCCTGTGCCGACGCGAACCCCGAGAGCTGCTCCAGATGCTTGATCGTCGGGAACACCAGCATGATCTCACCGGCGCGATGGGCGCGCAGCGCGTCCTGGGGTCCGAACCAGCGCGCGTCGACCATCTCTGAGCCGTCGACCCGGGGTTGCGCGCCGTCAGGCGCGACGGCGAGGTAGAACCACGTGTCGTAGCGGATCTTGACCACCGCCGGGGTGATCCAGCGCGAGAAGGCCACGAGCGCGTCGGGGTCCTCGAGGCCGACGCCCGTCTCCTCGCTCAGCTCGCGGGTGGCCGCGGCCTTGCGCCCCGGCTCGCCGTCGCCGTCCTCGGCGTTCACCGCTCCGCCCGGGAACACCCACGCGCCGCCCATGAACCGCGCCTCCGGGTTGCGCTGGGCCAGCAGGACCTCCAGGGCCTCGCCGCCGCCGCGCAGGAGGATGACGGTGGCGGCGAGCCGCGGGACCGTCTCCGGGCCGGTGTTGATCTCCTCGCCAGGTGCGGGCCGCGGCGGTTCCACCACGCCGACCCTATCCCAACCCGCCGCCGGTCGCCCGCGCCCGTGGCGCACCGGGGCGATCGCCACGGGGTGCGGGCCGTACGGGCGGCGGTCGCCACCGGGCGCGGAGCCGCAGCGCGGGTGCCCGCAGGCTGACGCTACGCTAGCCCGCGATGAGATACATGTGCGAGTCCTGCGGGTTCATCTATGACCCGGCCGAGGGCGATCCGGACGGGGGCATTCCGCCCGGAACCCAGTTCGAGGACATCCCTGACACCTGGTTCTGTCCCGTGTGCGGCGCGCGCAAGCGGGACTTCACGCCCTACGAGGACTGACCCTCCGGCCCTCGGGGCCCGACAGCCGTGTTGCGCCTCCGATCCCGGCCTCGGCTCTGGCTCGGCGCCCAGGTCGTCTGTCTGGCCGTGGCGTGCGCGGCTGGGGTGGCCGCCTCGGTGGCGCTGCTGCGCGCTCCCTCCGCCGGCCACGCCGCCGGCCATGCCGTCGGCGACACGGCCGGCCACGCCCGAGCCGGCACGCCCGCACGCGGGCCGCTGGAGTCGATGTTTCAGGACGATCAGCTCCTCATCGACAGCCCTACGGCCACGGTCACCCGCACACTGGATCAGTTGCGCGCGCTGGGCGTTGACCGGCTGCGACTGACCGTCCTTTGGTCCTCGCTCGCCCCCGACCCCCTCGCGAACCATCCGCCGGCAGGCTTTGACCCCTCTCAGCCGGCCGCCTACCCGGCGGCGGCGTGGGCGCCGTATGACCGCGTGCTTCAGCTGGCGCGGGCCCGCGGGATCGGGGTGGACTTCGACCTCACGGCCCCCGGGCCTCGATGGGCCATGGCGCCAGGGGCCCCGGTGGCCTCGCAGGGCAACCACTACGCCCCCTCGGCACGGGCCTTCGGGGCGTTCGTGGACGCGGTGGGACGGCGCTACAGCGGGACCTACCGGCCGCCCGGCGCGGCGGCGCCGCTGCCGCGGGTCACGTTCTGGTCGATCTGGAACGAGCCGAACCAGCCCGGCTGGCTCGCGCCCCAGTGGCAGACGCGCGGGTCCACGCCGGCGATCGCCGCCGCCCGCCTCTATCGCGGGTATGTCGACGCTGCCACCGCGGCGCTGGCCCGCACCGGCCACGGCCGCGACCCGGTCCTGATCGGCGAGCTGGCGCCTGAGGGCGACGAGCACCCGGGGGAGAGCGCGCCGGTCCCGCCCTTGCCCTTCCTGCGCGCGCTGTACTGCGTGGGTCCCACGTATGCGCCGCTGCGCGGTGCGCCGGCGACGGCCGTCGGGTGTCCGGGGGCCGGCGGGCGCAGCAACTTCGTCGCCGCGCACCCCGGGCTGTTTCGGGCCAGCGGCTTCGCCCATCACCCGTACTCGTTCTTCCTGGCCCCGGCGCGCTCGATGAGCGACCCCAACTTCGCCCCGCTGGCTGATCTGGGCCGCCTGGAGCGCAGCCTGGACCGGATCTTCGCCGCCTACGCGGTCAGCCGCCGTCTGCCCATCTACCTCACCGAGTACGGGTATGAGAGCAACCCGCCCAACCCGTTCCGGGGCGTCCCGCCCGGGACCCAGGCCGCGTACCTTGACGAGGCCGAGTACCTCGCCTGGCTGGATCCCCGGGTGCGCGCGCTGTCCCAGTTCGAGCTGCGCGACTCGCCACCCAACCGCGCCTACCGCCCCGGGACCGTCCGGTACTGGTCGACCTTCCAGACCGGCCTGGAGTACCTGGACGGCCGGGCCAAGCCGGCCCTGGCCGCCTACGCGCTGCCCATCTTCATCCCCGATCCGCACTTCGTGCGCGGCGGGACGGTCGGCGTGTGGGCGATGCTGCGCCCGGCGGCCAACGGGTCGGCCCAGCGGCGGGTGCGGATCCAGTGGCGGCCGCCCCGGGGCGCCTGGCGCACGCTGGCGGTGGCGCAGACCCACGACGCCGCCGGGGTCGTGCTCAGCGCGGTGAGGCCCCCGGCGTCCGGGCTCGTCCGGGTGGCATGGGCGGCGCCGTCAGGTCGGCAGGTCATCAGCCGCCCGGTGCCCGTCACGGGGTGACCGCCCGGCCGCGCGGGCCCGTGCGACGGCGGCGCCGAGTGCGCCGGCGACCGCGAGTCCGGCCAGCACGAGGAGCGGGACCGGCACGCCCGCGCCCGTCGGCGCGGTCACCGAGGGCAGCCTCGCCACCGCGTCAGCCGACGCGGCGCTCGCCGCCGCGGGCCGCCGCAGCGGCGCCGGCCCGCACGTCCCGGCGGCGCGTGCGGTCAATGCCGCCTGGATCGCGTTGGTGAAATCCGCGAAGTACTGGGCGCCGTACGTGTCCACGCCGCCCAGGGCGTGCTGAAGCTCAGGCGCGCTGAAGCGACACGGCGGGATCGTGCCCGTGGCCTCGTAGACGCGCAGGACGTGCTGGTAGGCGCCTGCCGCACGGGCCGGCACGGGACGGGCCAGGCCGCCGACCGCCGGACCCACCAGGACGGCGAGGACCACCAGCAGCTTGCCGCTCCGGCGCACGGCGCCAGAAGTTAGTACACGCATGCGCAGAACTTCCGGACACGTGCACCAGACCTAGCGCAGGGCGTCGGCGAGCCAGCGCTCGAGCGGAAGCGCGGCCCCAGCGGCGCGCAGGAGTTGAGGGTCGGCGCGGGCGACCGGGGGCAGGGTCGCCACCTCCACGCCTCCCCGGCGCGCGATGGTGTCGCGGTTCGAGCGCTCCATCACGCTGGGGTCGCCCGGCCATGGGGTGAGTACCACGCCGGCGACCGGCAGACCCGCCGACCGCGCCGCCTCGAGCGTGAGCAGCGTGTGACTGATCGTGCCCAGGCCGGGCCGCGCGGCGATCACGAGCGGGAGGCCGAGGACGCCGGCCAGGTCGCGGACGTCGGCGTCGGGGCCCAGCGGCACCAGCAGCCCGCCGACCCCCTCCACCACGGTGATAGACCCGACCCCGCCCGCCCGGGCGACGGCGCGCACGCCCTCGGCCAGCCATTCCAGCGTCGGCGGCGCCGCTCCGGCGAGCTCGACCGCCAGGTGCGGGGACACCGCGGGGCCGTAGCCGGCGAGGATGACCTGCTCGGGCTCGCAGCCGGCCACCAGGGCGAGCAGTTCGTGGTCGGGAGGCCAGTCGGGATCGGGTGGCTCCTCCAGGCCGGTGATGAGCGGCTTGATCGCGCGGACCTCGGCGCCGAGCCCCCGCAGGCGCGCGATGATCGCCGCCGCCACCACGGTCTTGCCGACCCCGGTGTCGGTGCCGGTGACAAAGCATCCACGCAGCTCAGCGCTCATGGCACGGCTGAGCGCGGGACGGCCTACGCGGCGCGGCGAACCGGTTCGGGCGCCTCGAAGTCAAACACGCCGCGAGACGGAGCCGGCTCGGCGGGCGAGGTGACCGACGATGGCTCGGCGCCCCAGGCATCAGCGCCCCAGTCCTCGGCGCCGACGGGCGACAGCGCAGGCTCGGGCTCGACCACCGAGGGCGCGACGCGGCGCGGCGCGATCCCCAGGGAGCGCGCGACGGCACCCAGGGTGCGGGTCGCCTCGAGGAGCTCCTCCTCGCGGTGCGTGGCCATGACGGCGAGACGGAGCCGCGCGGTCATCGCCGGCACCGTCGGCGGGCGGATGGCGTCGGCGAAGACCCCGCGCGCCAGCGCGGCCTCGCACATGCGCACGGCGAGCTCGGCATCGCCGACGATCAGCGGGACGATCTGGGTGGTCGAGCCACCGACGTCGAAGCCCTCGCGGATGAGCCCGGCGCGCAGCGCGGCGGCGTTGGCGGACAGCTTGGCGACCCGGCGGGGCTTCTCCTCCAGGAGATCGAGCGCCGCCAGGACCCCGGCCACGGCGGGCGGCGGGAGGGCGGTGGAGAAGATGAAGGTGCCCGCGGCGTTGACCAGGTACCGCGCCATCTGGCGATCGCAGGCGACGAAGGCGCCGTAGGACCCGAGCGCCTTGCCCAGCGCGCCGACGATCACGTCGACTTGGTCCTCCAACCCGGCCTCGGCGAGGGCGCCGCGGCCGCCCGGTCCCAGTGCGCCGGTGCCGTGGGCGTCGTCGACGACGGTGCGCAGGCCGTGGCGCTGGGCGAGCTCGATGATCTCCTCCAGAGGAGCGACGTCGCCGTCCATCGAGAACACGCTGTCGGTGACGATCAGGGTGCCGCGGCCCTCGGCGTCGCGGATACCCCACTCGAGGTGCTCGACATCGGCGTGGTCATAGACGAACACGTCGGCACGCGAGAGCCGGCAGCCGTCGACAAGCGAGGGATGGTTGAGCTCATCGGAGAAGACGACGTCGCCGGGGCGGGCCAGCGCGGAGATGGCGCCGGCGTTGGCCAGGTAGCCCGAGCCGAACAACAGCGCGCTCTGGCGACCGGTGAACGCCGCGAGCCGATCTTCGAGCCGGCGATGGATGGTCATCGTGCCCGAGGCCACCCGCGAGGCTCCCGCCCCCACGCCCCAGCGCATGGCGGCGTCGGCGGCGGCTTCCCGGACGCGCGGGTGATCAGCGAGCCCGAGGTAGTTGTTGGAGCACAACAGCAGGACCGGCTTGCCGTCGAGCAGGACGTGCGGGCCTTGGGGTCCGGAGACGAGACGGGTCCGACGATGCAGCCCGAGGGCTTTCAGCTCATCAAGCCGGGCCTCGATCTCGATCACGGGTACGCAACATAAGACACGTCCCGGACGTCAGCGCGAAACGGAGATTCAGCCGACGCTGGCCCGGCGCGCGGCCGCTTCCCGCGTCTGGCGCCCCTGGCCGCTGTTGGGAGCGCCGTCCGGTCGCGGCGGCACCGCCCGCTTGGCCGCGAACCGCAACTGTGTGGTGGGATCCCACAGGCGCACCGTCAGCGGCGGCGGATCGGCCGGATCGGCCGAGTCGGTCGGTCCGGCCGCGTCCGGCGACTGGAGGGAGGCGGACACGAGGTCGGGAGTCTCGCCCTGGAGCCAGCCCGAGCGGTTGTCGGGCCGCGGGTTGGCGCCGTTGTCGGCGTGGGCGGTCACGTTGAGGCCAAGCTCGGTGAACATCGCCCTGTCCTCGTCGGGCGTGTTGCCGAGTGTGGTGAGGAAATTGCCCATCATCACGCCGTTGAGCCCCGCTTTGACCGCCGTGGCCTGAAGCTCGCCGAGGTTCTCGACGCGCCCGCCACAGAGGCGGAACAGCGCCTCGGGCAGGATGAGACGGAAGATTGCGATCCACTTGACCACGTCCCACGGGTCCATCAGCTCGCGATCGCCGAACTTGGTGCCGGGACGGGGGTTGAGCAGGTTGATGGGGACGCTCGTGGGGTTGATCTTGGCCAGCTGGAAGGCCATCTCGACCCGCTGCTCCCGTGTCTCGCCGAGGTTGAGGATCCCGCCCACGCACGTCTCCAGCCCCGCCTCGCGGACCGCGTCGATCGTGCGCAGGCGCCCCTGGTAGCGGACCGTGGTCGAGACCTCCGGGTAATAGGACTCGGCCGTCTCGACGTTGTGATGGACGCGCTGGATGCCGGCCTCCTTGAGCGCCTTGGCCCGCTGCGCCGACATGTGCCCTATCGAGACGCAGCGCTTGAGGTTGGTGTGCTCGGCGACCAGCCGTGCCCCGGTCAGCACCTTCTCGAAGTCGCGCTTGGACAGCCCCTGGCCCTGGGTGACCATGCAGAAGCGGTGGGCGCCGGCCGCTTCGGCGGCGCGCGCGTGCTCCAGGATCTGTTCGGGCTCCATCATCGCGTGCAGCGGCGTCTCGGACTCGGCGTACTTGGACTGCGCGCAGAAGCCGCAGTCCTCGGCGCAACCCCCGGACTTGGCGTTGACAAGCGAGCACATGTCCGTTGAGTCGCCGAAGCGCTCCCGGCGCGCCTGCCACGCGCGCTCGACGAGCGCTCCGATCTCGGCGTGGTCCTCCAGTTCGCCGAGGTGCAGGGCCTCGGCCGGGGTGATCAGCGGCGGCATCCGAGCATGCAGGCTAGAGATCTGCGCGGACGCGCGCGGCGCGGCCGGGCGTCGGATTGTCGGCCTCCACAAGGCGACACTCCCCTAAGATCGCCTCACCATCCCCGACCGCCTCTACTTCACCGACTCCGACGAGTCCAACGCGCTCATCGCCTCCGATCCGATGGCGTTGCTCATCGGCTTCGCGCTCGACCAGCAGGTCCAGGTCCAGAAGGCGTTCTCCGGCCCGCTGGCGCTCAAGGAGCGACTGGGCTCGATCGATGCCGCCACCCTCGCCGACGCCGACCTGGAGCCCGTCTTCCGCGAGCGGCCGGCCATCCACCGCTTCCCGGGCTCGATGGCCCGGCGCGTTCACGACCTCGCCCTGCACATCCGCGACGAGTACGGCGGCGACGCCGCCCGGGTGTGGACCGACGCCGCCGACACCGACGCGCTGCGCGCCAACCTGGCCGGCCTGCCCGGGTTCGGCGAGATGAAGATCAAGGCCCTGGGCTCGGTGCTGGCCAAGCGCTTCGGTGTCGTCGCCGCCGAGGGGCTCGTGCCATGGCACCCGACCCTCGGGGACGTGGACTCGCCTCAGGCCCTGGCCGACTACCAGGCGGCCAAGCGGGTCCACAAGGCCGAGTGGAACAAGGCCCGCGTCGCGTCCTGATCAGCGCTCGGCCAGCGCCGCCAGGCGACCGCTCAGGATCGGCCATCCACGGCCGCCGGGGTCGATGACCTCGAAGTGTCCGCCGCCCGGCAGCTCGTGCAGCTCGCAGTCGTCGCCGGCCGCGCGCGCGGCCTTCTGAAACAGCCGGCTCTGACTGATGGGAACGTCCTCATCGGCATCGCCGTGGATGAGCAGCGCCGGCGAGCCCAGGGGGAGCCGCGCGATCGGGCTGGCCGCGGCATACAGGCCGCTGTCGGGAGCCGCTCCCAGGAACTCGAGCACCGCACCGTTGCCGATCCCGGTGAGGACGCCCTCCTCCAGGTCACAGACCCCGGCCAGCGACACCGCGGTGGCCACGGGATGCTCGTGGGCCGCCCACAGCGCGAGGTGCCCGCCGGCTGAGTGGCCGACGACCACCACCGGCCGTCCAGCGGCCGCCGCGACGGCGGCGCCGAGGGCCTCGCGCACCGCCAGTGCCGTGCCCGGCCAGCCGCTGCCGGGCATTCCCACGCGCGGGTACTCGACGTTCCACACCCAGGGATGGGGCTCCGCCGCCGCGCACGCCCGCGCCAGCGGGGCAATCGTGTCAGCCGCCCAGCGGGCCCGCCAGAAGCCGCCGTGGACGAACACCGCGACCAGCGGACCATCCCCATCACCGAAACGCTCGGCGCTCCACAGCGCCTCGGACATCACCTCCCCTTCCACTCCGGCGGGCGCTTCTCGGCGAACGCGCTCACGCCCTCGCGGAAGTCCTCGGACGAGAAGCAGGCGTTGCGCAGCGCCAGCAGCTCCCGCTCCACCTCGGGCGCGAGCGTGGCCTCTCCGTCGAGCACGGCCCGGATCACGCGCTTGTTGCCCCGCTGGGCCAGGGGTGCGTTGGCCGCGATCTCGCGGGCCAGCTCCACCGCCCCGCCGGCCAGCTCGTCGACCCCGAGCACGTCATTGACCAGCCCCCACGTGTGGGCCGTGGAGGCGTTGATGCGCCTGCCCACCAAGAACAGCTCCCGGGTGCGGGCGGCGCCGATCACGTCGATGAACTTGCGGATGCCGGTGTGGGAGTACACGAGCCCGAGCTTGGCGGGCGGCATTGCCAGCTTGATCGGATGGGCGGCCAGGCGCAGATCGCAGGACAGCGCCAGCTCAAGCCCGCCGCCGATGGCGTGGCCGTTGAGTGCTGCGATGGTGGGATACGGATAGGCGTCGACGGCGTCGATCGCGGCGGTGAACGGGTGGGCCACGAGCCTCTCGGCCTCGTCGGCGAACCGCCCGCCACCCCCATCACGCAGATCGCCGATGTCGTAGCCGGCGGAGAACATGCGGCCCTGGCCGGTGATGATCACGCAGCGGGCGTCGAGCCGGGGCAGGATCTCGGCGAAGCCGTCAAGGATGGCGTGGTCCAGCGCTCCCCGCTTGTCGGGATTGGAGATCGTCAGCCGCGCGACGTGCGGGGCCGGCTCGTCGACCAGCAGCTGTCCGGCGGATGGCGAGGGGCTACTCGAGGACAACGAGCGTGTCGCCCTCGGAGACCGACTGCCCCTCGGTGCACAGGATCTCGGTGACCACGCCAGGATCCTCGGCCTCGACCGGCATCTCCATCTTCATCGACTCCAGGATGACGACCGCGTCGCCCTCCTCGACGGCGTCGCCGACCTCGACCTCAATCTTCCAGACGGTGCCGGTGATGTGGGCCTCGATGTCGGTCAACTTCGGTGTCCTCCTGTCCGGGGTGGGGGCGGCTGGGTCCGAAACCATATAGCGCGGCGTCGACGGCGAAAAAGCCTTCACATTCCGGCATCTGTCCGTTGCCACCGGTTGACTACCACTGTCCGCAGAGCTTGCATCCGATGCCGGAGGACAGCAGGTCACGCCGATGCCCGAGTCCCGACTCTTCATGAGCTCGCTTTCGCGCCGTGAGCTTGCGCGCCGCCGCTCCGGCCGAGCTCACATGTGGCGCATCCGCCTTCTGGGGGTGTTGCTCGTCGCGATCATCGCCGTCGCGTTCCTGATCGAACACGGCGGCGTGTAGACAGGCGGTCGTCCCAGACCGGGACGACCGCGAACCAAGGGGCTGCCGCCGCGCCAGTAGGTGACGCGGCGGCAGCTGGTTCCCCTGAGGAGGTGATCTAGGACACGCCGACGCTGACGCCCGCTTCGCGCACGGCGTCAGGCCCAAGCGTCGCCGTCGCGTGAACGGTGGCGTTGGTGGCCGGCGTGTATTTCGGGGGCGTGACCTGGAAGGCGGTGCTCGGCGCCGCCGACGGAGCCAGGCGCGTGAACGTCGAGCGGCCGATCGCGCTGACCTTCCATCCCTGGGGCAACTGCAGCGCGAGGGTGACGCGGTGCAGTGTCGCGTCGCCCGACCGGGTCAGCGTGACGGTGACGATCGACGGCTTCCCGGCCTGCATCGTGGCCGGGGCCTGGATCTGGACCTGCCGCGCCGCCGGCGAGGCGCCGAGGTCGAACCCCGATTGCAGTGGCAGGTCAGACAGCGCCGAGGAATCGCCGACGAACAGGCCGTAGTGGCCGGTGCTCTGGTTCCAGCCGTTGGCCGCCTCGTCCCACCACCAGGTGTCGCGCGGGGTGACCGTGAACTGCACCTGGGCTGACTGGCCGGGGCTGAGGTTCACACGCTGGAAGCCGACGAGCTGCCGCGGGGGCTCCGCGGCGGCCGACGGGTCGGCGAGGTACAGCTGCGCCACGTCTGACCCGGCCCGCTGGCCGACGTTGGTCACCGTCGCCGACACCTGCATATCGCTGACGCCGTTGCGCGGCGCCCCGGTCACCCTCAGATGGCTGAAGGCGAACTTGGTGTAGGAGAGCCCATACCCGAACGGGAACAGCGGGGTCAGGTTCTGGGCGTCATACCAGCGGTAGCCCACGTCCAATCCCTCCGAGTACTGGACCTTGCCGCCCACACCAGGGAACTGCGCGGGGCTGGAGGCGGGGACCTGCGACAGGCTCGTGGGGAAGGTCACCGGCAGGTGGCCACCCGGGTTGACGCGCCCGAACAGGACCCGTGCCAGCGAGGTGCCGCTCACCTCGCCCGGATACCAGTCATCGAGTACCGCGGAGACCTGCGAGAGCCACGGCATCGCCACCGGCGCGCCGGCATTGACGACGACCACGGTGTGCGGATTGACGGCCGCGACCGCCGAGATGAGCTCATCCTGCGCCGAGGGCAAGTTGAGCGACAGGCGGTCGGTGGCCTCGGACTCGGTGTCGTCGGAGACGACCACGACCGCCGTGTCGGCGCTCTTGGCCGCCGCCACCGCTTCGTCGATCCCGGGCTGGAGCGCCGAGGGCGTGCCCCACAGCAGCTGGTCCGAGTCGCCGCTGATGCTCAGGGTGTAGGTCTGCCCCTGCACCAGGCTGACCGCCACGGAGTACACGTGCTCGGGTGGCGTGCTCGGGTCGTCGAGGATCTGCTGCCCGTTGAGCGACAGGTATGTGGGCGTGTAGCACCCGCATGGGTTGTCGATGGCCAGCACGTAGGTGCCGGTCTCCGGAGCGGTCAGAGTGCCGGTGTAGCTCCCACCGAACGGGGTGGGCGCGTAGGCCGGTGAGAGCGCCGAGGACGGGATCGCCGGCAGCGAGCCGTCGGTGGGCAGCCCCTGCTGATAGGTGAGATGGGTGCCGTGCCGGGCGGCCGCCTCCAGGCCCTGGAGCGGCGTCACCGTCTGGGACGGGATCACGTACGCGCTCCCGCCGCCCCCGTAGGTGGGCGACGCCGACGCCGACGGCCCGATCACCGCCACCGTCCCGCCGCGGGCAGCTGACAGAGGCAGCGTCTGCCCGTTGTTCTTGAGCAGCGTGGCCGACTGGTCGGCGACGCTGGTGGCGACCGCAACGTGGGCCGGTGTCGTCACCAGGTCAGTGGGGGTTCCGGCCGGCGGGTGATCGATGATCCCGAAGCGGAACATCTCGGTGAGCATCCGCGACACCATCGTGTTGAGCACCGAGCGGGGGATCGTGCCGTTCTGGACGGCCTGCTCGAGCGTCGTGCCGAAGAAGTCAGCGAAGGGCTGCTCCTGGTCGGTGCCGTCCAGCGCGCCCGAGACGTCGTGCAGCGCCGCGTAGTCGGAGGTGACGAAACCCTGGAAGTCCCACAGCTGCTTGAGCGTGGTGTTGAGCAGCTCGTTGTTCTGGCAGGCGTAGTTGCCGTTGATCGTCGAGTAGGAGCACATGATCGAGCCCACGTTGGCGTCCGCCACGGCCGCCTGGAACGCCGGCTCGTAGATCTCGCGCATCACGCGCGTGGAGATGATCACGTCATCCTGGGGCGTGTTGCGGTTGGTCTCCTGGTTGTAGACGGCGTAGTGCTTGACCTGCGACATCTCGCCCGTGCTCTGGACGCCCTTGATCTCAGAGACACCGAGGGCCGAGTTGAGGAACGGGTCCTCGGTGAAAGCCTCGAACGAGCGGCCCCAGCGGGGATCCCGGTCGATGTTGATCGTCGGACCCAGGTTGACCGCCGCGCCCTTGCCGAGCTCCTCTGACCCGATCACCTGGCCGTACTGGCGCGCCAGGGACGGATTGAAGGTGGCCGCGAGCCCGACGCCGGCGGGCAGCTGAGTGACGCCGGTGAGCTGGTCGGCGACGCCGGCGGGGCCATCCTCCTCACCAAGCTGCGGGATGCAGAGGTCAGCGATGCCGGGCATGTAGAACACGTAGGGGTTGGGCGGAGCGGTGCCGTGACCCTCGACCATCGTGATCTCGTCGCTGAGACTCATGTGGTCGATGACGTCGGCGACCTTTGCGGAGGTCGGCGCCTGCGAGTTGACCCAGGGGCACGCCGTCGACGACGAGCTCACATGGGGATGGGCTCGCTTGGCGGCGGCACGTGCCGCCGGCGGGCGGCCCAGCGCCAGGGCGACGGCCAGCGCAAGGGCCAGCGCCGCGGTCACCAGGACAAGGCGCGCCGTCGGCGACGGCCGCGAGGTGCGTGCGTGAAACATCCCTACCCTCCCTGCCTCGGAGCGGTCGCCTGCCGGCCGCTGCATCCGCGCGCGTACCCACGGCGCCGGAGTCACAAACGCGAACTTCCTATGGACGGGCTAAAGACGCCGCTGCCGACGAAGTCGGTGCCGCCGCGCGCCCCGGGCGGGGCGAAGAAGTAGCCGCCGCCGATGGGGGTGATGTAGTCCGTCATCGGCTCGCCGTTGAGGCGATTCTGGATGACCGCGAACTGACGGCTCGGGCTGCGGTTGTAGGCGACGAAGAGCAGGCCCTGGTCCAGCTGGCCGGCCTCGTCAAAGCCCCGGTGGTAGCTGAAGCCGCGGCGCAGGATCCGCTGGTGGGCAGTCGGCGCCGTGCGCGGATTGGCGAGGCGGATGTGGGCGTCGAGCGGGATGCGTTCGCCTTTGGGGTCCAGGTCGTAGCGCGGGTCCTGGAACTCGCTGGTTCCGCCCAGGGGCGCGCCGGTGTCGCGCACGCGGCCGATCATGTTCTCCTGCTCTGAAAGTCCGACCCGGTCCCAGAACTCGACGTGCATCCGGATGATACGCACCACCTGGTAGGTGCCGCCCACGGCCCAGCCCGGCTCGCCCGCCCCGGCCCACACGAGCTCGTCGATGAGCTCGGAGTCGGTGGTGACCGGGTTGCCGGTGCCGTCGCGGAAGGCGAACAGGTTGCGGGGGCTGTTCTTGGCACTGGGCCCCCGGTTGGCGCCGGAGAAGCCGTCCATCGTCCATCGCTGCTCCAACGCGCCGCGCACCGTGCGCGCCAGCTCGCGCAGCGTGTGTACCACCGTGTCGCGGTGCTGGGCGCAGATCTGCACCATGACGTCGCCGTGGCTGATCTTGGGATCGAGCTGGTCGACCGGGAAGGTTGGCATCTGGATCAGCTCCGAGGGACGCTTGGAGGCCAGCCCGTAGCGTCCGTCGAACAGCGAGGCACCGAAGGAGATGGTCACGGTGAGCGCGTCGGGCGTGTTGTCGGGGCCCAGGGTGCCCGAGTCCGCCGGAGGCGCGTCGACCTCCAGCAGCGGCACAGGGCCGCCGGCGCTGAGCTCGCGGCGCGAGAGCTGAGCGCCTCGAGCGCCTGGCCGAGGCTGCGCGCGTCGGGCGCCACGCTGTCGAAGGCCACGAGCGTGGCGTGGGCCGGGGCAGGGTTGAGGATCCCCGACTGATGGACGCCGGTGAACGGCAGCATCGCCGAGAGGTCCGATCCCGCGACGGCCCCTCCGGGAGTAGTGGGCGGGCCGCTCGGCGTGTCCGGGAGGTCGGCAGCGCGGGCGCCGGTGGCCAGGGCCGCGCCGGCGGCTCCGGTGACCAGAGCCCCGCGGGCCAGGAAGGAACGGCGGTCCAGTGGCTTCATGGGTCGATCTTGATGTCGGCGGCGGGGATCTTGGGCACGACCGGAGCCGGGGTGGTCTCCAGGGCGCCCGGCACCTGGGAGAGGCCCTCCAGCGCCTGCCCCAGCGACGCGTCGAGCCGCTCGGTCTCGCCCTGGGTGAGCTGCGAGGTCGTGGGGATGGTGCCGCCGTGGGCGCGCTGGATGGCGGCCAGCGTGGTGCGCAACGCGGCCATGTCGGCGTTGACGATCGGGAGGATGCCCTCGCGGTATTGGAGGATCGGCGTGAGGGTCTTGAGGACCTCGGTGGTAGCGACGACGCCGGCCGACGCGCCTAGCACCCCGGCTCCACTCCAGGGGGCGTCGGTGCCGCTGAGCTGATCGCGGACCGCGTCCTCGAGGATCTCGTGGGCGCGTGTGGCGTAATCGAGCGGGTCGATCTGGACGGTAGGCACCATTTTGGCCAGCTGCGTCACGTCCGCGGAGAGCTTGCGCGCCCAGGGCTCGAGGCCGGCCAGGGGCGCCCCGGTCCACAGCCCACGCTCAAGCCGGTGCAGGCCGCTGAACTGGGATGAGCTCACGCCACCGGGCAGGCCTCCGGGCGTGCCGTCGATGGCGTCGTTGAGGTCGGCGACCGGCCCGTCCAGGTAGACGGCACCGAGATTGAGGTAGTACGCGTACGCGCCCCGCCACGCCGCCTGCGCCGCGCCGCGGTCATTGGCGGCCAGCGCCGTCTCGAGCTTTGCGATCTCGCCCTCCATGAGCGCCAAGCGGGCGACCGAGTAGGAGCGATACGCCGCCACCGGAGCGCGGAAGGACGACGGCGAGACCGGAGACAGCTCGTCCGGGGGCGTCGTCGGTGCGCCCGTGACCTGGCCCTGAACCCCGTAGACGCTCAGCGTGCTCGCCACGTGGGGCGCGGCCTCCTTGTAGCGCGCCAGGGGCGGTGGCCCGTAGGCCAAGCTGGCCGCCGGGGTGGAGGTGTCCGCCGCGACGGCCCGGGTGGGGGTGGCGTCCGCCGGTCGCGCGGGCGTGCCGGACCCCGAGCTCAGGACGACGACCACGACGGCGATCACGGCCAGCGCCGCCACGAGGGCCAGCGCGGCTCTGGCCTTGATGCCCTGTCTAAGCATGTCCTTACTCAACGGCCGGTGGCCCCGGTTCACGTGCTGGCGACGACCGCGGGAGATCGGGGAGGCGTACGCTGGAGCTCACGCCATGGCCACCAACGACGCCGGACAGACCGACCTCGACATCGACCTCGTCACCGCGTCGCTACGTGCGGACACGAGCGACCTGCGGGCGTTCGTCGAAGCGCTGGCGACCAAGCTGGAGGGCGCGGTTCCGGGTGCCGTCACGGTTGAGCGGCGACGCGACGGGATGTTCGGGCCCAAGCAGGTGCGCCGGATCGCGCTCGACGCTGGCGGTCAGCGGCTCGAGCTGCGGGCCGACGGCGCGTCGATCAACACCCGGTGCGCGCGACTGTCGGCGGGGATCGTCCTCAAGAACGAGGAGATGCCCACCGACGAGTGGCTGCGCGCGATGGGAGAGGCGCTGGCCGAGCAGGCCCGCAGCAGCCTGACAACGCGGCAGGCCCTCGAGCGCCTGCTCAACGAATAGGAGACACCATGGGGTTCCTCAGACGCGATGACGACGACGCCCAGACCGCCCCGCCGGTGGCGCGAGAGGTCGCCACCGCCGAGGCGCCTCACGCCGCGGAGTACCAGTCCGGATCTCTGGCCGGGATTCCGGCGTCTGGTCTGGATCGCATCCAGCGGATGAAGAAGGAAGTGGAGCGCGGCTTCTTCACCTCCGATCTCTCCGTCAACGAGTTCCTGCTGGTCAAGGAGGCCGGATTCGAGCCGCTGGGGCTGGTGTTGGGCAGCTCGATCTACCACATCGGCTTTCAGCAGGCGGGCTGGAACCAGAATCAGGAGATGGGAGTCCTCACTCAAGCGATGTACCACGCGCGCGAGCTGGCGATGACCCGCATGGAGGAGGAGGCCGACCAGCTCGGCGCCGACGGGATCGTCGGCGTGCGGCTCGACATCGGGCGCTATGAATGGGGCGCCGACCTCGCCGAGTTCATCGCCGTGGGCACCGCGGTCAAGCACCGCGAAGGCGTGCTGCACCGCGCGCCCAACGGCCGCCCGTTCACCTCCGATATGAGCGGCCAGGACTTCGCCACCCTCCTGCGCGCCGGCTACCGCCCGGCCGGGCTGGTGATGGGCAACTGCGTCTACCACGTCGCCCGCCAGGGCATGCTGGCCTCCCTCAAGCAGGTGGGGCGCAACGTGGAGATGCCCAACTTCACGCAGGCGCTCTACGAGGCGCGTGAGCTGGCCATGGAGCGCATGCAGACCGAGGCCGACGAGCTCCAGTCCGAGGGGATCGTGGGCGCGCGGATCATCGAACGCAGCCACGGCTGGGGCTCGCACGTCATCGAGTTCTTCGCCATCGGGACAGCGGTGGTCTCCACCGGCCCCGACCACGAGATCGAGAAGCCGGCGCTCGTGCTCCCGCTCGTGGGCTGACCGGGCCGGACCGCAGCGTCTCACTGTCAATACCGGCGGCGGGGACCGGCGCAGTCGACCATTGCGACGCCGGAGATGCCGTGGACTCGCTGAGGCCGAACGTCCTGAGGTCGATGTCGACACACTCGGTGCGCGACCGATCAACGATCCGCGCCAGCCAGTGGTCGCGGCTTGGCCAGCAGTCGTAGGAGCAACGCGGTGCCACAATCCGGGCCAGCGACATAGGTGACGACGTCCGCGCGTCGGCGTCGGCCGCGTCCGTGGCGGCGGCAGCCACGGACGTATCGCGGTCGCGAAAGTAGATACCGCCGACCAGCGCGGCGCTCGCGATGAGCAGGGCGAGCGTGGCCGCGAGCCATTTCACCCGCGAGCACCCTGAAGGCCTGGACCTCGCGCTGGCCGTTGCGCGCGCGAACGAGCGGCCCGACCGCCACCAGCCGCGTGCCGAGCGACGGGATGTGCGCGCCGTCGGGTAGTCGGACGATGGTCAGGTGGAAGCCGCCAACCACGGCCACGTGCGTCTCGCCGAAGGCCGGCCCATGACTCGACGTGAGCACCAGGCCGTCGACGCGAGCGCAGAACGCCAGGCGGCGTCGGTCCTCGCGGACCTGCCCGCGGTGCACCAGCGCTCCCAGGAGCCGCCGATGGGAATCGCCGGCGGCGCGTTGGGCACCACCTCGATCGATCCCTGGGCCGCCCCGACGAGGATCCCGCAGAAGCAGGAGCGGCCAGGCCGGTGGTGACGCGCCAGAGCCGTGGCCGGTCCAGGGCGTACGGATGCGCCACCGTGGGTGGCGCGTATCCGCATCGCCTGCTGATTCGAGTCGGCGCGCCTACAGGACCGCGTCCTCGGGAAACTGCTGCGGCAGATACCCCGACGCCACGTAACCCAGGTGGATCTCCTGGGCGCCGAGCGCGCGGTTGAACACGTGGACCTCGTCGATCTTGCCGCTGAACGCGAGGTCCCCGCAGTCGGGGAAGTTCGCGGTCGGCACCGGGTAGTTGCCGATCGACAGGTCGTTGGTCGTGGGCAGCCCGTAGGAGATCGGGGTCTTGTCAGCGGTACCCGAGCCGACCTCCTTGCCGTCGACGTACAGGTCCACCTCGGACCCGTTGAAGGTGCCGACGACGCTGTGCCAGTTGCCGTCCCAGACGTTGGTGCCGGCGTCCGGCGAGATGTTGTAGCTGAGTCCGCCGTTGCTCGACACGTAGAACTCCAGTCCGCCGTTGGCGCCCGTGTAGAGCGCGTAGGAGGCCGCGATGCAGCCGCTGGCGCCCTTGGCGACGATGTAGCGGAAGTTGCCCGGGTTCGTCGCGTTGACCCAGGCGCTGACGGTCACCTGCGGGGCCTCGAAGACCGACCGGTTGGGGATGTTCACGGTGCTGGCGTTGCCGTCGAAGCTGAGGGCCGACCAGAAGCGGCCCTTGGTCCACTGAGCGACTGCCCTGCAGCGTCCCGTTGTCAGGCTCGAAGGACGTGTCGTGCGCGACCGTCCCATACCCCTCGTTAAAGCTCCACGTGCCCACGGGGAGCACGTTTGCCGCCGCCGGCCCTGCCCCGACGAGCATGACGGCGGACGCCAGTCCTGCAATGACTTTGCCTCTTCCCATGAGTCTCTTCACCTCGGTCGTCCCTTGACGGTTTCACCGCAATAACGTCACAGGAACGAGCGGTTTTGCGCGTCATTTGACTGGCGGTCAGTGGTAAGTCTAAACTTACGGTAAGTGCCAACTTACGCAATCACGACGCCCGTTCTGCGCGCCGCCGCGCTGGCTTCATCGCCCTGGGCGACCCGACCCGGAGGGTAATCTTCGAGCGCGTCGCCACGCAGCCCCAGTCGGTCTCGGACCTGGCCCGCGCGCTCCCGGTCAGCCGTCCCGCGGTGTCCCAGCACCTGCGGGTGCTCAAGGACGCGGGCCTGGTCTCGGCCCGGGCAGATGGCAACCGGCGCATCTACCGGATGGACCCGAGCGGGATCGAGCATCTGCGCGCGTATCTGGACTTCTTCTGGAATCAGGCCCTGGCGGCGTTCAAGACGGCCGTCGAACAACCACCCAAGGAGGAACGATGAGCACCCAGTCAACCGCCGCGCCGGTGCGCACTTCGATCGTGGTGGAGGCCCCGGTGCAGCGGGCCTTCGAGGTGTTCACGGAGGAGATGAAGACCTGGTGGCCCGAGGACCACCACCTGATCGACGGGGAGATCGCCGAGATGATCTTCGAGCAGCACGCCGGCGGGCGCGTCTATGACCGCACCGCCGACGGCCGCGAGTGCACCTGGGCGCGCGTCGTGGCCTACGAGCCGCCCGATCGTGTCGTGTTCACCTGGGACATCAGCCCAACATGGGAGATCGAGACCGACCTGGAGCGCACGAGCGAGGTGGAGGTGCACTTCGTCGCCGAGTCTGACTCGCGCACCCGGGTCGAGCTCGAGCACCGCCACCTCGACCGCCACGGCGATGGCTGGGAGGGCATGCACGGCGCGGTCTCCTCGCCCGGTGGGTGGCCCAAGACGCTCGCGGCGTATGCCGCCGGCGTGGCCGGCTGACGCATTCGATCGGCACGTCCGGCGCGCCGCCCGATGCCCTGACGGGTATCGTCGGCGGCGATGCCGGACGTCGAGCTCAAGCCGCAGCAGTACAAGGACCCGCGGCCTGCCGAGTACTTCGCCCCTTTTCACGCGCGCGTACGCGCGGGCGAGCCGGAGGCCCATGTCTACGAGCCAGTCCGGATCGCCACCGTGCTGCACGCGCTGATCACGTTCCGTGCGCGTGGGATCGGGTCCGAGAACGTGCCCATCGGCCCGGTGATCCTGGCGCCCAACCACGCCTCGTTCATGGATCACTTCTTCACCGGCGCGTTCGTGCGCCGGCGGATCCAGTTCATGGCCAAGTCCCAGCTGTTCGGCTCACCGATCCTCACCTACATCTTCAGCCACGGCGGCGTGTTCCCCGTGCGCCGCGGAGCCCACGACGACGAAGCGTTCATCAGCGCCTTCAAGATCCTGGAGCGCGGAGGCGCCATCGGCATGTACTGCGAGGGCAGCCGCTCGCGCAACGGGGAGGTCGGCGCCGAGGCCCGGGCGGGCATCGGCCGCCTCGCGCTCGAGTCGGGGGTGCCGGTGGTGCCGGTGGCGATTCTGGGCTCACATCAGGTGCGCAACTGGAAGCGTCTGAAGTTCCCGAGGGTGACCGTGAGCTATGGGACGCCGCTGCGCTTCACGGCGATCGAGTCGCCGACGCGCGAGCAGCAGCAGACGGCCGCCGATCTCATCCTCGATCGCATCCGCACCCAGCACGCCGAGCTCGTCCGCCTCGGACACCGGGCCTCGCGGCGGGCCGCGCGGTCGCACGCGGTGGCGTGACGTTCGCCGCGGGCCTGCTCGACGCACGCCGCGTGGCGATCGCCGGCGGCGGCGCGGCCGCCCGGGACACGCGGGCGCGGCTGCTCTCCCTCGGCGCGCACGTGGACGAGCTGCCCGCCGATGCCCTCGCCGACGAGGACGGCGCCGCGGGCTGGGCCCGTGACCGGGCGCCGTTGCACGCGCTCGTGTTCGACGCGGGCGGGGGATTCGGAGCGGGCGGCGCCGACGCGCTGCGCAACACGATGGAGCAGGCCTGGCGCGCGGTGCGGGCGGTCGCCACGGGGGCGCTCATCGACGCGGCCCACCCAGGCCGCGTGCTGCTCATCGCGCCGCGCCCCGGGGCCGGGCCGCACGCGCCGGCGGCGCGCGCGGGGCTCGAGAACCTGGCGCGGACGTTGTCGGTGGAGTGGGCGCGCTATTCCATCACCCCCGTGGCGCTGTGGCCGGGCCAGGACACCACGGACGCCGAGCTGGCGGAGCTCGCGTGCTTCCTCATCTCGCCGGCCGGCGGGTACTTCACAGGCTGCCGGTTCGAGCTCGGCAGCGTGCCCGCGGCGGCCCGCTGACGTGCTCTCATACGGTCTTCTTACGGGCCTCACACGCCCTTGCTATGGGGCGGCTCGATTCTCTCGCCATGACCAAGGAAGACGGAATCAGACTCAGGGAGGCACGCCGGGCACGCGTCCGCAGGATCCGCGCCCGGGTGATCGGAGGATCGGTCGCTCTGTTCCTGGCGCTATGGATGCTCATCACGGTCGTGCTCGTGACCGGCCACGATCCGGCGCTGGCCCGCAAGACGCAGACCCAGGCGGCCACCCCCGCAGTGACGACCACGTCGAGCGGCTCGACCGGCTCGACCGGGTCCGTCAGTGCCGGCTCCAGCTCGAGCTCCTCTGACTCGATCGGCTCCTCTGACTCGACGGGCTCCACCAGCTCGGGTGCCACGAGCTCGTCGACCGGCTCGGGGTCGAGCGGCGTGAGCTCGGTCACCTCGAGCCAGTCATGAGCGTCCGGGCCTTCCCGGGCACCGCCGCTCCCCGCCGCCCGGAGCACCGCCACACGTTCGCCTGCTTCGGCGGCCAGTGCACGGTGATCGTCGCTGACGCCGCCCGGCCCGCCGACGCCGCGGCCGCGGCGGCGATGGCCAAGCGGGCGCTGCTCGCCTGGCACCGGCGCTTCTCACGCTTCACCGAGGACAGCGAGCTGAGCCGCGTCAATCGCGACCCGGCCGCCACGGTCGCCGTCAGCCCGCTGATGCGGCGCGTGATCGAGGCGGCGCTCGCGGCGGCGCGCGACACCGGCGGCCTGGTCGACGCCACGCTGGCCGACGAGATCGAGCGCGCGGGCTACGAGGGCCACTTCGACGGAGAGGGCACCGACCTGCGGGCGGCGCTGGCCCTGGCGCCGCCCCGGGCCCCCGCGGCTCCCCGTCCCGACGAGCGCTGGCGCGAGATCACGGTCGACCCGCGCGCCGGGACCGTGCACCGTCCGCCGGGTCTGCGCCTCGATGTCGGCGGCATCGCCAAGGGGGTGTTCGCCGATGAGCTGGCGGCGCTGCTCGAGGGCTTTGACGCCTACGTGCTGGACTGCGCCGGGGACGTCCGCGTCGGCGGGCGCGCCGGACTGACGCGCCCGGTACATATCGCCGGCGCCTTCGACGCCGATCGCCTGCTCACCTTCGCGCTGACCAACGGCGCGGTGGCCACCAGCGGGATCTCCCGCCGCAGCTGGATCGGCGGCGACGGCCGCCCGGCCCACCACCTGCTGGACCCCCGCACCGGAAGGCCGGTGTTCAGCGGGATCGTCCAGGCCAGCGCCCTCGCGCCGACCGCCGCGCAGGCCGAGGTGCTGGCGAAGGCCGCGATCCTCGGCGGCCCGCACCGCGCCGCCCAGTGGCTGTGTCACGGAGGCGTGATCGTCCTCGACGACGGGAGCTATGTGCGGCTGGAAGCGGCGGCGTCCGCGGCCGGTGCACCCACGCGCGCGCCCAGCCAGCCCACGATGTCGTCGAGCACCGTCTCGCGCTCGGGCTCGTTGAGGATCTCGTGGAAGAGGCCCTCGTAGGCAGTGACGGTCTTGTCCGCGGCGCCGATCCGCTCGCCCAGCATCACGCTGCCCGCCGGGGCGCAGAGCCCGTCGGCGGTGCCGTAGAGGATGAGCGTCGGCACGGTGATCGCGCCCAGGGTCTCGGGGAAGCGCTCGACCGTGTCGGCGAGCTGGACCGCGGTGCGCGCGGGCACCTTGCCGTGGTGCACCAGCGGATCTGAGCGGTAGGCCTCCACCACGGCGGGGTCGCGGCTGACCAGTGCGGAGTCGATGGCGATCAGCGGCGCCCGCGGCGCGATCACCGACAGCGTCCGTCCGACGAGCTCCAGCGGCTTGGGGACCGCGTCGAGCTGGGCCAGCGCGGCCGACAGGATCAGGCCGGCCAGCCGCTCCTGATGGGCCAGCGCGTAACGCAGGGCGATGAGGCCGCCCATGCTGTGGCCCAGCATGAACACCGGTACGCCCGGCTCGGCCTCCACCGCCCGGCCGACGAGCGTGTCGACGTCGGCGACGACGTCGTCCATGTCCTCGATGAAGGCGCGGGGGCCATCGGAGCGGCCGTGGCCGCGATGGTCGACGGTGTGCACGGCATAGCCCTCGCCGACGAGCCGCGCCACGACGTGGTCATAGCGCCCGCTGTGCTCGCCCAGACCATGGACGAGCACGACCACGGCTCGCACCGGTGTGTCGTCCGGGGTCCAGGAGCGCCAGAAGATCCGGCGGTGAAGGGCAGCGCCGAAGGACCCGGAGGCCTCGGTCACGCCTGCTCCTCGGCCCACGGGACGACCACGGCATCCTCGTGGGGCGAGTCGCGGGCCACGACGTACTCGGCGGGCTCGGAGTCAGACACGTTCTCCACCACGTGGGTGATGCGCGGCGGGACGTAGAGCATGTCCCCGGGGTCGACCTCGAGTTGCTCCTCCAGGTGGTCGCCCCACAGGATGCGTACGCCTCCGCTCAGCATGTAGAGCGTGCTCTCGCAGTTCTCGTGGTAGTGCGGGCGTGACCGTGCCCCGGCGGGGACCCGGAAGCGCCCCATGTAGATGTTGTGCGCGCCCGCGGTGACCTGTGAGATCTCGGCGCCGCCGACGATGCCGCGCGGCGTCTCGTGATCGGGTCCGGGCTTGATCAGCCTCATTGCGGCCGAGTGTAGGACGACGTTGCCCGCTCTGCACCCGGAGCCACCTCGATCTGCAGGGGCGGCTGGGGCGCGGCCTCATGGTCGACCTGGAGGGTGGTGTGGCTGATGCCGAATCGTTCGGCCACCATCTGCTGCATGAGGCGCCGTAGCTCGTGGCAGTCATCGCCGGCGCGCACCACCACATGGGCCGACAGCGCCGGGAACCCAGAGGTCACCTCCCACACATGCAGGTCGTGGACCTCGACGACGCCGGGGTGGCCGGCCAGCGCCCGGCCGACGTCGTCGGGGTCGATGCCTGACGGCGCCGCCTCCATGAACACGCGCCCGGACTCCTTGAGCAGCCCGTAGGCGGCGTGCAGCAGCAGCCCGGCGATGACCAGCGACGCGATCGGGTCGGCGCGGTCAAAGCCGGTGGCGAGGATGATGACCGCCGCCACCGCGGTCGCGATGAACCCGTAGAGATCGGTGAGGATGTGCCGGTAGGAGCCCTCGAGGTTGAGGCTGCGCTGGGCGGGTGGGTCACCGGGTCTGCGCGCGAGGATGGCCACCGCCGCCAGGTTGACGACCATGCCGACCAGGGCGACGATGAGCACCGGCAGGCCGTCGACGTGGAGGGGAGTGACGAGGCGCCGCAGGGCGTCGACCACGATCACCACCGACAGGATGAGCAGCGTCACGCCGTTGGCCTGGGCGGAGAGGATCTCGGCGCGGCCCAGCCCATAGGTCATCGTGCCGCCGGCCGGGCGGGCGGCCAGCCGCGCTGCCACCAGCGCCACCGCCAGCGCGGCGGCGTCGGTGAGCATGTGGGCCGCGTCGGAGAGCAACGCCAGCGAGGAGGCCAGCACGCCGGCGGTGACCTCGACCAGCATGAAGACCACGATCAGTGCCAGCGCGGCCTTGAGCGCGCTGCGCTCGGTCTCGCGCGACGGTCCGTGGTCGTGGTGATGGTGGGAGTGGTCGTGGGCCATCGGGAGGGCTCAGTTCACGGATGGGTCGGGGGGCATGCGCGCCACCAACGCGTAACTACCCCCCTTGCGCGTCAGCACCGAGGACCAGAGGTCCAGCGGGGTGCCGGTGAAGGCGTCATCGCGCACGGCCGGCTCGATGATCCAGTCGCCGCGCTCGACCTCGTCATCGAGCTGTCCGGGGCCCCACCCGGCGTGGCCCACGAAGGCCCGGCCGCGGCGGACGCTCAGCGACGGGTCCTCCTGCGCGCCGTTGGCCAGCACTCCCACGTCCTCGAAGGCGATGAGCGCCGCCTCGGCCGGCCGGTCGAACTCGGCCAGCACGATCAGCGCCGACGGCTGGACGGGGCCGCCGACGTAGAGCGGGTCGTCGAGGTCGAGCAGCTCCTCGAGCTCGGACACGGCCTCACCGACCGTCGTCTCGGAGGGCCGGTTGAGCACCAGGCCCAGCGCACCCTCGTCGGAGTGCTCGACGATCAGGACGACCGTCCGCCAGAAGTTGGGGTCCAACAGTCCCGGGCCCGCTATCAGCAGCTGACCTCGTGCCGAGTCCACGCCGTCTCAGGCTAGACCATGCGGCGGGGGATCAGAGGCCCAGCGAGCGGCCCAGGATCTCCCTCATGATCTCGTCGGTTCCGCCGCCGATCGGGCCCAGGCGCGCGTCGCGCAGCGCCCGCTCGAGCTCCTCCGTCGCGTCGAGACCGTGGATCTGCACGCAGGCGTCGATGACGTCGAACGCGCTGCGCTGGGTGCGCAGCTTGGCGATCGTCACCTCTCGCACCGCGTCCTCGCCGGCGATGTGGCGGCGCAACGCCGCGTAGGTGA
The DNA here is from genome assembly GCA_963850325.1 of uncultured Actinomycetota bacterium. Taxonomy (GTDB): domain Bacteria; phylum Actinomycetota; class Thermoleophilia; order Solirubrobacterales; family Solirubrobacteraceae; genus Palsa-465. Next base: position 404,492 of record CAWKLB010000019.1, on the reverse strand, counting down.
CGTTTCGCCCGGCCTCGAGCTCAAGCGCGATCTCGGCCATCCGATGGCGGATCGCCTGCTGGGAGCGCAGGTTCTCGCGATCTGAGACGAAGGCCAGCGTCTGCTCGAAGCACACCTGCATCGCGCCGACGGCGCCGAGCGCCATCAGCAGACGCTCCCACTGGAAGTTGGCCATGATCAGGTAGAAGCCCTCGTGCTCGGCGCCGAGCAGGTTCTCCTCGGGCACGAACACGTCGTCGAACCCGATCTCGGCGGTGTCGGAGGCGTGCCAGCCGAGCTTGCGCAGCGGCGATGACGTGACGCCCGGGCCGCGTTCGACGATGAGAAACGAGATGCCGTGGTGGCGAGCGGGTGGGGTGGTCTCCCTCGTCTTCACCGCGGTGACGAGGATGTCGGCCCGGACCCCACCGGTGATGAACGTCTTGGAGCCGTTGACGAGATAGCCCCCGTCGATGCGGCGGGCGTGGGTGCGGATCCCGGCGACATCCGAGCCCGCGCCCGGCTCGGTGATCGCGAGCGCCGCGATCAGCTCGCCGCGCAGCCCGGGGACGAGGTAGCGCTCCTTCTGCTCATCGGTCCCGAAGGCCGCGATCGGCGGCAGCGCGATCCCGGTGTGCGCGCCGAGGCCCGCGGCCAGGCCACCCGAGCCGCAGCGCGCCATCTCCTCCACGAACACCGCGGCGGCCACCGTGTCCCCGCGGCCGCCGTACTCGGGCCCGAACTTCAGGCCGAGGTAGCCGGCCTCCGCGAGCCATGCGAACGCCTCGTTGGGAAACCACTCGGCCGCCTCCCACTCGTCGGCGTGGGGTCGCAGCCGCTCCTGCACGAAGCGGCGGATCTCGAGCCGCAGGCGCTCATGCTCCGCCGTGAACGGCGGGACCGGCGCCCGTTCACTCACAAGCCGTACGACCTTCCGATCACGTCGAGCATGATCTCGTCGGTCCCGGCGCCGATCCGGTTGAGGCGCATGTCCCGCCATACCCGCTCGACCCCGTACTCGACCATGTAGCCCGCGCCGCCGTGGATCTGGATGCACTCGTCGGCGACCTCGACGGCGATCCGGGCGGCGTAGAGCTTGGCCATCGAGATCTCGCGTACGGGGTACTCGCCGTTCTGGAAGCGCCACGCCGTCATGTAGACGAGTTGACGGGCGGTCTCGATCTTGGTGGCCATCTCGGCGAACTTGTGGCGGATGACCTGGAAGCGGCCGATCTCGCGGCCGAACGCCTTGCGCTCCTTGGCGTACTGCAGCGTGCGGTCGAACACGTTCTGCGCGCCCGCCACGCAGCCGGCGGCGCCGATCAGGCGCTCGCCCTGAAGCTCCCACATGATGTGATAGAAGCCCTTGCCGATCTGACCGAGCACCGCAGACTCGGGGACGTGGACGTCCTGGAAGGCCAGCAGAGCGGTGTCGGAGGCGTGCATGCCCAGCTTCTTGAGCCGTTTCTCGCGGATCACGCCCTCGGCGTCCATCGGGACGAGGAACAGCGTGAAGCCGTCGTAGGCGGCGTCGGGATCGGTCTTGGTGACGAGCACGATCACGTCGGCGCGGTGGCCGTTGGTGATGTAGGTCTTGGAGCCGTTGATCACGTAACCGTCACCCTCGCGCTTGGCCACCGTCTTGATCCCGGCGACGTCGGAGCCGGCGTCGGGCTCGGTGATGCCCAGGCAGAGGATCTTGCGGCCCGCGATCGCAGGGACGACCCACTCCTGCTTCTGCTCCTCGGTGCCGAAGGCCAGGATCGGCGGCATCGCCATGTCGGTGTGGACGGCGAGGCCCATCGCCAGACCGCCGGAGTGTGCATGGACGATCTCCTCGGCCAGCACCAGGCTCGTGTAGTAGTCGCCGCCCTGCCCCCCGTAAGCCTCAGGCTTGTCCAGCCCCAGGAAGCCCAGCTCGCCCATCCGCTCGAACACCCAGTTGGGGAAGGTCTCCTCCTCCCATTCCTCGGCGTGGGGCTGAAGCTCCTTGATGACGAAGCGCCGGATCGAGTCGCGCAGCTGCTCGTGCTCGTCGGTGAAGATGAAGTGCTTGCGCTGGGACGCGTGGTCGGGCTTGAGGACGTCGGCGGTGGCCATGCGGGACTGGACCTTTCAGATCGATGGGGCGGCGCGCACGGACGCTAGCCGCGCGGCGCCGAAAAGTAAACAGTAGAGCTTCCTACTTTCTACTTGTGCCGCGGGCCGCCCGGGCGCGCAAGTGCTCTGGCATGAGACGCCAGTTGCGGGATCGCCCACTACGCTTCCGCGATGGCCTACGAAAAGATCACGTTCTCGGCCACGCCTTCGGGCGTCGCCACGATCGCTCTGGACGAGCCCGACACTCGCAACGCGCTGTCCGACGATCTGCTGGCGGAGCTCATCCGAGCGCTCGAGGCATGCCGCGATGACGACGCCGTTCGGTGCGTGGTGCTGACGTCCACCCATCACAGCGTCTTCTCCAGCGGCGGCAATCTGGGCGGGTTCGCCGCCGATGTGCCGCTGGTGCACAAGCACTTCGCGACAGCGTTGTTCCCGGAGGTGTTCGCGCTGCTCGGCGAGCTTGGCAAGCCGTCGATCTGCGCCGCCAACGGTCATGTGCTGGCCGGGGCCCTCGGTCTGGCGCTCGCCTGTGACCTGGTGATCGCCGCCGAGACCGCGCGCTTCGGCACGCCGGAGATCAACATCGGGCTGTTCCCGTTCATGATCATGGCGCTCATCTACCGCAACGTGGGCCGCAAGAAGACCACCGAGCTGATGCTGATGGGCGAGCAGATCTCGGCCGTCGAGGCCGAGCGCATCGGCATCGTCAACCGGGTCGTACCGGCCGACCGGTTTGAGGCCGCCGTGACCGACTGGGCCGAGAAGCTGGCGCGCAAGTCCCCGGTGCTGATGAAGCTCGGCAAGGATGCGATGTTCCGCCAGCAGGACATGGCCTACGCCGACGCGATCGACTTCCTCCGCTCTCAGCTCACGATCGCGTTCTCCACCGAGGACATCCAGGAGGGCGTGCGCGCGTTCTTCGAGAAGCGCGATCCAGAGTGGCGCGGCCGCTGAGCGCTAGCTCGAAGTGCCGCAGCCGGTCTTGATGGTCTTCATCGCGGCGCTGATGAACGGCGTGATGTCGTAGGCGTCCGCGTCGGATGGGACCTGGGTCGAGGGCTGGGGGCCGTAGTCGTAGAGGTCCATCGTCATGTTCAGGTTCAGCTTCTGGTTGTTGACGCACTCGGGGTACCCGAACTGCATACGGCGCACGAGCTTCTGGCTGTCGATCCAGACGTCAATGGGCATCGTGTGACTCCCCAGCACGCTCTCGAGCGTGGAGATGCCCTGCTTGACCGACGCCCGATCGGACTGCGGGACCAGGTTGGGGTACTTGTTGAGATCGACGATCGCGTGGTAATGCGTGACCGGCACTCCACGGATGGTGTCCGTCCCGACCTTCTGGGTGTTGGCGCTGGTCGCCCGCAGGTAATCGACGAACTGGCTCGGATCCGTGCTGGTCGTCGACAGCGAGCCGAGGCCCATCGACCCCAGCGTGCGCGACAGGTCCATCTTCAGCCACTTCTTGCCGTGGGTGACCTGCGCGACCCCGGGCAGCCCGCCGGCGTCCATGTAGAAGGTGAGCCCCGAGAACCGCTCCGCGATCGTCAGCGAGTGACCGGCGACCGACTCGCGCGCCGTCATCTGGCCGGTGCGATCGGCACGGTCCATCACACCCGAGAGCGTGGCCGTGACCTGTCCGGCCGCCGTGCCGACCGTCATGTTGGCCGCGATCTTGTAGCCCTGGACCTTGCTCGTCACGTCGGCAGCACGAGCCACCGGGTCAACGGCCTGCTTGACCGAATTGGCTGCGCCGCAGCCGCTGATCACGACAGCTGCCACGGCCGCGAGTGCCGCCACCGACGCCCTCACACATGTGCTCCGCACGCTGCAGAATCTACCCGGTCCCCGCACGCCTCACACGCGAACTGGACGACTGTTTCAGTGGGTGGGGCGGATTATCTGGAGGGGCGCCGCTGGCAGGGTCGGTGTTGGCAAGCGAACCGACAAAGTGATAAGTAGTACGTCTCACTTTCTGCCTGGGCTCCGCCCGGGCGATCGCCTCCTCGTGGCCACCGACGTCCCCACCACCAGCCTGCTGCGCCCGCTCGCCGAGGACCTGCGCGCGCGGCGCGAGCAGATCATGCTCGGTGGCGGGGAGGCCAAGATCGCCGCTCAGCACGCCGCCGACAAGCTCACCGCGCGCGAACGGTTGGCGCTGCTCATCGACGAGGGCACGTTCGTGGAGCTCGGCATCCACGGCCGGCCGCACTTCTCCCAGCGGGCCATGGACGGTCGCGAGGCCCCCGCCGACGGCGTGATCACCGGCTACGGCAAGGTCAACGGCCGTCTCACGGCCGTCGTCGCCTACGACTTCACCGTGATGGCGGGATCCATGGGCATGACCGGGGAGCTGAAGGTGACCCGGCTGCGAGAGCTGGCGCTGAGCAAGCGGATTCCGCTCGTATGGCTGCTGGATTCCGCGGGCGCACGGATCCAGGAGGCCGTCGGGTCGCTGTTCGCCGGTTCCGGACACCTGTTCCGCGAGGAGGTCGTCATGAGCGGCGTCATCCCGCAGGTGGCGGCGCTGATGGGCCCGTGCGCGGCCGGGACCGCCTACATCCCGGGGCTCGCTGACTTCGTTCCGATGGTCAAGGGCCGCGGGTCGATGGCCCTCGCCGGGCCCCACCTGGTCCGTGCCGCCGTGGGTGAGGACGTCACGCAGGAGGAGCTCGGCGGCTCGCGTGTGCACTGCCGCAAGTCCGGCGTGGGCGACCTGGAGGTGGCCGACGACCCCGACTGCATCGAGCAGATCAAGCGCTACCTGAGCTTCTTCCCGCAGAACTGCGAGGAGCCGCCGCCGGTGACAACCTCCTCCGATCCGGTGGACCGCGCCGACGAGGAGCTGCTCGACGTGCTGCCGGAGTCCAACCGCAAGCCCTACGACATGTACGAGGTGATCCGCCGCATCGTCGATGACGGCGACTACTTCGACCTCAAGCCCCAGTTCGCCAAGACGATCATCACGTGCCTGGCCCGCTTCGGCGGCCGGCCCGCCGGGATCGTGGCCAACCAGCCCAAGCAGCTCGGCGGCATCCTCGACAACGACTCGGCCGACAAGGCCGCCCGCTTCATCAACCTCTGCAACGCGTACGGGATCCCGCTGATCTACCTGATGGATGTCCCCGGCTTCATGGTGGGGACCAAGGTCGAGGAGGCCGGGATCATCCGCCACGGCGCCAAGATGCTCTATGCCACCGCCAACGCCACGGTGCCCAAGATCACCGTGGTCCTGCGCAAGGCCTACGGCGCCGGCTACTACGTGATGTGCGGCCGCGCGTACGAGCCCGACCTGATCGTGGCCTGGCCGTCGGCGGAGATCAGCGTCATGGGCGCCGAGGGGGCGGTGGAGATCGTGTTCCGCAAGCAGGTCCAGGAGGCCGAGGACCCCGCGGCCAAGCGCCAGGAGCTGATCGAGGCCTACCGCAAGATCATCGACGTCTACGTGGCTGCCGGCAACGACATGATCGACGACGTGATCGACCCGCGCGAGACGCGCGCAACGATCTGCCGCGGCCTGGAGATGGCGGCGGGCAAGACGGTCGAGCGGCCCTGGAAGCGATCCGGCGTCGTGCCGGTCTGAGGAGAGCGCGATGAGCGTGAACGAACCCGCGATCATCACCTGCGCCATCTCGGGCGCCATCGCCAACCGCGACCAGTGCCCGGCGATCCCCTACACGCCGGAGGAGTACGGGGCCGAGGCCCGGCGGATCGTCGACGAGGGCGGGGTCCACATTCACATCCACGCGCGCACCCCCGAGGGGGCGCCAAGCTACGAGGTCGAGGACTTCGCGGCCATCCGGTATGCCATCCGCGCCGAGGTCGGCGACGCCGCCATCATCAACTTCTCCACCGGGACCGTGGGCGTGCCCGTGGAGAAGCGCATCGCCTACCTGGAGGCCTGCCGCCCCGAGGTGGCGGCGCTCAACATGGGCTCGATGAACTACGCCAAGTACTCGCGCTCGCGCCGGGACTTCGTCTTCAAGTTCGTCTTCACCAACCCGTTCGACGAGATCATCGAGCTGCTCGAGGCGATGCGCCGCCTCGGCATCAAGCCCGAGCACGAGTGCTTCGACCTCGGCCATGTCGGGTCGCTGGCGCCGTTGGTGGACATGGGCCTGCTCGAGGCGCCGCTGCACGCCGACTTCGTGATGGGGGTGGTGGGCGGTGTGCCCGCGACGGCCCGCAACGTGTCGGCCATGGCCGACAACATGCCCGAGCCGGTCGGGACGGTGTCCCACCATTGGGCCGTCATCGGGATCGGCCGCGACCAGTGGCGGATGGTTGCGGCGGCGCTCACCCTCGGGGGGTCGATCCGGGTCGGGCTGGAGGACAACTTCTACCTGCCCGACGGTGAGATGGCACGCTCCAACGGCGACCTCGTCGCCAGGGCGAGGCAGCTGACGCAGGACTGCGGACGGCGGCCGGCCACCGTGGAGGAGGCCCGGCACATGCTGGGGATCAAGGCCCATGAGCCTGCCGCTTGACGGCCTGACCGTCCTGGATCTGAGCCGGCTGCTGCCCGGCGGGTTCTGCTCGCTGCTGCTGGCTGACTTCGGCGCCGACGTCATCAAGGTGGAGGACACCGGGATGGGGGACTACATCCGCTGGTCGCCGCCCTACTACGAGGGCGCCGCCGATACCGCCAAGAGCGCGCTGTTCCTCTCGCTCAACCGCGGCAAGCGCTCGATCCGCCTCAACCTCAAGTCAGACGGGGGACGCGCCGCGCTGCTGCGTCTGGTTCGCGACGCCGACGTGCTCCTGGAGTCCTTCCGGCCCGGGGTCCTGGACCGCCTAGGGGTCGGCTACGAGTGCCTGCGCGAGGAGAACCAAGGCCTCGTGTACTGCGCCATCACCGGCTACGGCCAGGACGGCCCCAACCGCACCCGCTCCGGCCATGACATGAACTATCTCGGCCTCAACGGGCTGCTGGGGCTGACCGGGGAAGCGGGCGGTCCGCCGGTCCAGGCCGCCGGCCAGATCGCCGACCTTGGCGGCGGTGCCCTGATGGCGGCGGTGGGGATCCTCGTCGCACTGCGTGAGCGCGAGCGCTCGGGCGAGGGCCAGCTGGTGGACTGCTCGATGTTCGACGGCTCGCTCTCGTGGCTGGCCATGCTCGCCGCCGAGGCCTTTGCCACCGGACGCGCGCCGCGCCGGGGCGACCTCGGCCTGGCCGGCCGCTACAACTGCTACCGGCCCTACGAGTGCGCCGACGGCTACGTCACTCTCGGCGCGCTGGAGCCCAAGTTCTGGCAGGCGTTCTGCGAGGGCGTCGGGCGGCCGGATCTCTCAGACCACGCCTTCGACCCGCCGGACTCCGAGTCCCACGCACAGGTCGTGGCCATCTTCCGCGAGCGGACGCGGGACCAGTGGCGGGCGTTCGCCTCCGAGTACGACTGCTGCCTGGAGCCGGTCCTGGGGCTCGACGAGGCGCTCGAGTCAGACCTGGTGGCCGCGCGGCAGATGGTGGTGGAGCTCGCCCAGCCGGGAGCGGAGCGCCCGGTCAAGCTCCTCGGGGTCCCGGTCAAGCTCAGCCGCACCCCGGGCGACGCGGCCCGGGCGCCGGGGCCGGAGCTGGGCCAGCACACCGACGAGATCCTGGCGGCGGCCGGGTACTCGCCCGACGAACTGGCCGCGCTGCGCGCGTCCGGCGACATCGCCGGCGCCGCCGAGACGGTGCGCGGCTCGTTCATCTCCTCCTAGGCGGTCTCACGTGGCGACCACCGATGGCATGCTGAAGATGTCCGAGCTGGCCGAGCGGTCCGGGGTGAGCGCCGGCACGATCAAGCACTACCTCCGCGAGGGACTGCTCGGGTCAGAGGCAGACGTCCTGCGCACGAGCCGCAACATGGCCTATTACCCCGAGGAGTTCGTCGAGCGGGTTCGCCTCATCAAGCGGCTGCAGGAGGAGCGGTTCATGCCGCTGCGGGTGATCCGCGAGGTGATGACCGACGACCCCGAGCGGGCGGCGCGCGTGGTCGAGCTCGAGGACCGGATCCTGGAGCGCGCGATCGAGGTGGGGGAGAGTGGCAGGGTCTCACGCGCAAGCGTGCGTGACACGTACGACCTCCCGCGCAACGTGCTGGACCGGCTCGAGGAGCTGGAGGTACTCACCCCCGGACGGCGCGGCTACGACGCCGACGACGTGGCCATCATCGAGGCGATCTCGCGCTTTCGCGCGGGCGGTTACGAGGAGGCGCTCGGCTTCACGGTCTATGACACCCTGCGCTACCGCGAGGCGCTCGAGCCGCTCGTGGCCGAGGAGGTCCGCGTCCTCCTCGATCGCCTCGCGGGCGAGGTGGACACCGAGCGCGCCGTGGCGATCATCGCCTCCGGGGCCCAGCCGCTGCGCGAGCTGATCGGCGCGATGCACTCCAAGATGCTGCTGGCCGAGCTGCGTCGCGAGCGTGGCCGCAGCCGGGACTGATCCCGCTCACGGCCACTCCCCGCCTCACCACCACACGTCGTGGTCCTCCATGACCCCGTAGCCCTCGCTCAGGCGCGAGCCGTCGGGCAGCGCGCCCGAGAAGGTCCCGAACGGCTGGCGATAGCGGCTTCGCACCACGACCAGGTTCTGGCGGTGCTCGCGGGCGGCCTCGGCATGGAAGCGCAGGTCGCCGACGGCATCGAGGCTCGGGGCGATCGCCAGTGGCCCGGCCTCCCGCGGGACGCCGTCGACCCACACGGTCCGCTCGCTGCCCCGGGCGGGATCGTTCACGCCCTCGACGAGGTTCCAGGCCAGGGCGCGGCCGTCGGCGTCGGCGCCCACGCCGGCGCACCACCGCCAGGCGGTGTGTCGCTCGTAGTAGGCGGAGGTGTCGTCGATGACCGCCCGCGCATCGACCGCCCGCGGCCCGCCGCCGGCGAGCTGCACCGTGCCGCTCACCGCGATCCCGCCCTGCTTGCGCGTCCAGCCGTAGCCGTCGCCGCTGCGGCACACGGTCTCCACGCCGTCGCCCTCGGCGAACGTCAGCTGAAGCGAGGCGGGGCCGTCGACGACCCGTGCGCTGCCCGGGGCCAGCCTGACGCCTCCGGCGCTCAACCACGTCGTCTCGTGCAGGCGCTGGGCGCCGCGGTCCCAGACGGCCCAGAAGGACTGCCGAGCGCGGCCGATGCGCACCGCGGCGACGCAGATCATGAACTCGGGACCGAACACCCCGATATAGCGCCACGCCTTGAGCGGGCGCAGGCCCAGGCGCGCGGGCATCGGGTCGGGCGGCAGCGGGAGGGCATCGAGCGCGGGCGGGCGCCGGGCGCCGAACGTCCCCCGGTAGGGAAGCTCGGAGAAGCGATCCGTGCGATCGTTGGGAGCGGCCCGTTTGCGGGTATCTTGTACCACTGACTGATCAGTCAATCAGTCCCCCGCCCATCCGGAGGGATCGCCATGCGCGCAGCCGCCGTCCAACTCAACGCCACCGAAGACACCGATCGTAACCTGGAACGGGCCGACCGGCTCGTCCGCGAGGCCGCCGCGCGCGGCGCCGCGCTCGTCGTCCTGCCCGAGAAGTGGACCGTGCTCGGCACCCGCGAGCAGATGGCCGCCGGAGCCCAGACCCTGGACGGCGAGGCGATCTCGTGGGCGCGCAGCACCGCCGCCCAGCTCGGCATCGACCTTGTCGCCGGCTCGCTGTTCGAGCACGTGGAGGAGGCCGAGAAGGGCTTCAACACCAGCGTGCACGTGGGGCCCGACGGGGAGATCCAGTCGGTCTACCGCAAGATCCACCTGTTCGACGTCGAGGTCGATGGTGCCGTGTACGCCGAGTCGTCCACCGAGGATCCCGGCGACGAGATCGTGGTGACCGAGCTCGCCAACGGCCTGAAGCTGGGCATGAGCGTCTGCTACGACCTGCGCTTCCCCGAGCTCTACCGGATCCTCGCCCTGCGCGACGCCGAGCTGCTCACGGTGCCCGCCGCCTTCACGCTCCCGACCACCCGGGATCACTGGGAGGTATTGGTGCGCGCGCGGGCGATCGAGAACCAGTGCTTTGTCATCGCCGCCAACCAGATCGGCAACCACCCTGGCGGCCTGCGCTCCGGTGGGCGCTCGCTGATCGTGGATCCGTGGGGCCTGGTCCTGGCCACCGCCCCCGACACCGAGTGCGCGATCGTCGCCGACCTGGACTTCGACAACCTGCGTGACATCCGCCGCCGGTTGCCGTCCGTGGCGCGCCGCCGACCCGAGGCCTACGCCTGGGAGCAGCCCGTATGACGACAGCGGCGACCGAGAAGCGGCGCGTCATCCTCGACGGCGCCGTCCGCGTGTTCGCCCGCCAGGGCTTTCACACGTGCCGCGTCTCGGACATCGCCGACGAGGCCGGCGTTGCCTACGGGCTCGTCTACCACTACTTCTCCTCCAAGGAACAGATCCTCGACACGCTGTTCCTGGAGCGCTGGGACGTGATGCTCGCCGCGATCGCCGAGGCCGACGTGTCAGAGCGCGCCCCGGAGGACAAGCTGCGCGCCATCGCGGGGTTCATCATCGACTCCTACCGCCACGACCCGGAGCTGATGAAGGTCATCATCGTCGAGGTCACGCGGGCGGCCAACACCTTCGGCCTCACCCACCTGGAGAAGATCCGCGACGCCTACGCCGGCATCGCCGGGATCGTGGCCCAGGCCCAGGCCGCCGGGCTGTTTCGCTCCGAGATCACGCCCGAGTTCGCGGCCCAGGCGTTCTACGGCTCGGTGGAGCAGGTGCTCACCGGGTGGATCTTCGACAGCACCGCGGTGGGCGACGAGGAGCTGGAGCGCGCCAAGTCGATGATCGTCGACACGATCTGCCGCGGACTCGCCGTCGGGCGCGAGTCTGCTTGAATGCCTGCACATGTTGGAGAGCCCTTTGGTCAAGCGCCTGCTGTGGTCGGGCATGCTCGCCGGGTTCGGCGCACTCGCAACACTCGCGTCGACGCGCGTGGCAGCCATGATCTGGATGCGCGTGTTCGGCGAAGAGCCCCCTGAGTGACCGAGCAGCCGCCTAGCCAGCAGCCGGCGGAAGAGCCCGGAGGGGACAAGCCCGCTGCGGTCGTGCCCGACGAGGCCCCGACTCAGGTGAGCTCGCCGGAGCCGGGCGCCGCGTCCGAGCCGTCAGCCACGCCCGACCCGCCCGCCGCGCCGGAGCGGCCCGCCGCGCCCGAGCCGCCTGCTGCGTTCGCTCCCGGGGGCGCGCCCGCCGGGTCTCCTCCGGCTTTCGCGCCCCCGCCGCCGGCCACCGAGCTGCCTTCCGGCGACGCGTCCGAGCCCAGTGGCCTCGCCGCCGTGTTCCCGCCCGACCACCCCGAGCGCGCGCTGGGAGCCGCGTTCGCCGGCGGCCTCGTTCTGGCCCTGATCCTCAAGCGCCTTGCCCACTGAGCCCGGCGAACGGTCCGACAGCCTCGCGGCTGCCGTCACGGAGGTCTCCGACAAGCTCGGGATCCTCGTCCGCGAGGAGGTTGAGCTCGCCAAGGCCGAGGTGTCCGAAAAGGTCTCCGGCCTCGCTCGCGGGGCTGCGGCGGTCGCGATCGGCGCCGTCTTCGGGGTCTTCGCGCTCATCTTCGTGCTGCTGACGATCGCCTGGGGGCTGAACTCGGCGTTCAACAGCGTCTGGTACGGGTTCGCCGTCGTCATGGTTCTGCTGATTGCGCTCACCATGGCCGCCTTCCTCTTCGCCTGGCGCAAGCTGCGCGTCGGCGCGCCCACGCCGACGATGGCGATCGACGAGGCCAAGAAGATCACTGCCACCGTGAAGCCCGGAGGGGAGACCTGATGGCAACGCGCAGCCCGCAGGAGATCCGGAGCTCGATGGAGCGCAACCGCGAGGAGCTCGGCACCGCCGTCGAGCGCCTCCGGGTGGAGGTCGTGAAGCTCACCGACTGGCGATCGCAGCTGCGCCAGTACGAGCCGCAGGTGCTGATCGGTGCCGGCGTGGCCGGGTTCGTGCTCGGCGGCGGCCTCGCGGCGATCGGCGCGCTGACCTTCGGGCGCCGCAAGCGCAAGCAGTAGACGCGGCGCGGCTAGGCGAGGTAGGAGCTCGGAAGCCCGCCGACCCCGAGCAGACCCGGGCCCACGTGGGTGCCGATGACCGGGCCGATCTCGCCCACCACTCGCGGCGGCACCCCGAACACCTCGGTGCCCCGCCTAGCCAGCTCCTCGGCCTCCCGGGGGGCCTGGATGTGCTGGACCATCCATGCGTCGGCGCCCGCGTCGGCGCGCTCCTTGAGGAGGTCCACCATCCGCTCGAACGCGCGGCGGGAGGTGCGCACCCGCTCCACCGGGGTGATCTCGGATTCGACGGTGAGGATCGGCTTGATCCTCAGCGCCGAGCCCAGCCACGCCTGCGCGCCGGCGATGCGGCCACCGCGGCGCAGATACTCGAGCGTGTCGATCGAGAACCACATCTTCAGCCCAGCTCTCGCCTCCCGCGTGTGCTGGGCCACCGCGGCGCCGTCGGCGCCCGAGCGGGCCGCGGCGACCGCGGCGAGCACGACCAGACCCTCGCCACCGCAGGCGGTGGCGGAGTCGACCACGTGGACCCGTGACGCGCGGTCGCCCAGCTGGTCGCGGGCCTGTTCGGCGGCGCGCACAGTCCCCGACATGCCTCCGGCCAGGTGGACCGACACGATGTCGTCGTCGCCCTGCTCCAGCAGGGGCTCGTACACGGCGAGGAAGTCCCCGATCGACGGCTGCGAGGTCGTCGGCAGCGCCCCGCCGGCTCCGAGCCGGCGGTAGTACTCGTCGTAGTCGGAGATGTCTGACTCGCGCTCGGCCCCCTCGGGCCAGTGCACATACAGGCTCACCTGATGAATTCCCTGCTCCTTCGCCAATTCGGCGGGAAGGTAGTGGCAGGTGTCGGAGACGATGGCGACAGTCATGAGCGCGGCACCCTAGCAGCGCCCCGGCGTTCTACACTCGGCCCGCAACCATGGGGCAAACGCTCGTCACCGGAGCGACCGGGTTCATCGGCGCCCACGTGGCCCGCCTGCTGGCCGGGCGCGGGGACGAGGTGGTCGTCACGGTGCGCCCGGACTCTCCGCCGGCCGGGCTCGAAGGGCTCGACGTCCGCCGTGTCCGCGCCGACATCCTGGATCGCCGGGCCGTGCGGCGGGCCATGAAGGGGGCCGATCGGGTCTTCCACGTCGCCGGCACGACCAATCTGCGCGGTGGGCGCGCCGAGGTCTTCCCGGTCGCGGTTGAGGGCACGCGGATCGTCCTGGAGGAGGCGTTGCGCGCGGAGGTGCAACGCGTCGTTTACACGTCATCGGCGGCGACGGCCGGTCCCGCCCGCGGGGGCCGTAACGCCGACGAGACCACGGCATGGGGGGCGGGCCGCTATGCCATCCCGTACCTTGACGCCATCCACGAGGCCGAGACGGTCGCGTTGCGCATGGTGTCGCGCGGGCTGCCGCTGGTGGTGGTCAACCCCGCGCATGTGCTCGGGGCCGGGGACCCCGGCCGCTCGTCCACGGTGCTGGTCCGGCGTTTCCTGCGCCGCGAGATCCCCGCCTACGTGGACGGGACGCTGAACGTCGTCGCCGTGCAGGACGTCGCCCGTGGGCACCTGCTGGCCGACGAGCGCGGCCGGGTCGGCGAGCGCTACATCCTGGGCAACCGCAACTTCACGATGACGCGCCTGTTCGCGGATCTCGGCCGGCTCTCTGGAGTGCAGCCACCGGCGCTCAAGCTGCCCGTGACCGCGGCGATGGCGCTGGCGGCCGCAGCCCAGCGGGTGGGTCAGACGCATCTGCCGACGCCCGAGGAGGTCCGCGCCGCCTCGCTCAACTGGCGCTTCTCCAACCGCAAGGCCAAGCGCGAGCTGGGCTGGAGCACCTCGCCTCATGAGGACTGCCTGGAAGAGACGATCGAGTACTACCGCAGCCGCGACGGGGCCGCGCTGGCGGGACCCGGCGCCATGCAGCCCCTGCCCCTGCGCGTCGTCGGGGGCGTCGCCCGGCGCGTCGGGCTCTGACTCGTATCGTGGAGACACGCCATGGCGACGCTCTATCGCTGCAACACCCCCACTGACCGGCTGTGCCCGTGCGGCCGCGTCGCCCGCGCCCTGCGCCGGGAGGGGATCGCCTTTGACGCCGTGGTCGTCGGTCAGCGCCGGTCGCACCGGGAGGAGGTCGAGGCGCTCAGCGGCCAGCAGCGGGTCCCAGTGCTCGTACTCGACGGCGAGGTGATCTGTGACTCGCGCCGGATCATCGAGCACCTCGAGTACCGGCGCTCAGCGACCCTCAAGCAGTCCTGACAGCGAGGCGCGAGTCGGCGGCGCCGCGACGCCTCGCTCGGTCACCAGTGCGGTGACGAGCCCCGCCGGGGTGACGTCGAATGCGGGGTTGCGGCAGGGCGTGCCGGCCACCGTCAGTCCGAGGGGCTCATCGCCCCACAGCCCGGCCGAGCGGACCTCGGCGCCGTCGCGCTCCTCGATCACGATCTCGGCCCCGCTGGTGCAGGCCGGGTCGATGGTGGTGCACGGGCCGGCCACCACGAACGGGATGCCGGCTGCTGCGGCGGCGAGCGCGTGCGCGTAGGTGCCGACCTTGTTCGCGACGTCGCCGTTGGCGGCGACCCGGTCACAGCCGACGATCACCGCGTCGACCTCGCCCGCCGCGATCAGCCCGGCGGCGGCGCCGTCCACGACAAGCGCGTGCTCGATCCCCAGCCGGCCCAGCTCGTAGACGGTGAGCCGCGCCCCCTGAAGCAGCGGCCGCGACTCCGCGGCCAGGACCAGGTCCAGCTCGCCTCGATCGGCCAGCTCGGCGATCACCGCCAGCGCCGTGCCGCGGCCCGGGGCGGCCAGCGCGCCAGTGTTGCAGTGGGTGAGGATCCGTCGCCGACCCGTGAGGAGATCCGCGCCATGGCGTGCGATGGCACCGCTGGCGGCCTCCTCCTCGGCGTGGAGCGCCGTGGCCTCAGACAGGGCGACCGCCGCCGGACCGGCGCCGCCCGCGGCACCTGCGGCCAGGACGGCGGCGCGTACGCGCTGCACGGCGTGGGCGAGGTTGACGGCGGTGGGCCGCGCCCCGGCCAGCGCCGCGCAGGCACGCTCCAGGGCGTCAGGGTCGCGGGCGAGCTCCAGCGCGACTCCATAGGCGGCGGCGACGCCGATGAGCGGGGCCCCGCGAATACTCAGACGGCGAATCGCGCCGACGACGTCGTCGGCGGATCGCAGCTCCAGCTCGACCTCGCGCCAGGGCAGCTGCGTCTGGTCGATCGCCCGCAGCGCACCGTCGGCATAGTGCAGCGCGACGACCGGGGTGGCCGTCGCCACCGCCTACAGCCGGTTCTCGATTGTCAGCGGTGCCTGGTCGATTCCGGCCGGCGCAGCGGTCTCAGCCTCAGCCTCAGCCTGAGCCTCAGCCTCGATGCCGAGCGTCCCGGCCAGCTCACCGGACTGATACATCTCCGACACGATGTCGCACCCGCCGACCAGCTCGCCGTCGACGAACAGCTGCGGGATCGTCGGCCAGTTGGAGATCCCCGAGAGCTCCTGGCGGATCCGGGGATCGGGCAGGATGTCCACGGCGGCGAAGCGCGCGCCGAGCGACTGCAGGATGGCGACGGTGCGCGCGGAGAAACCGCACGCCGGGGCCTCGGGACTGCCCTTCATAAACAGGATCACCGGGTTCTCGTCGATCGCCTCCTGGATGGCGTCGCGAAGCGGGTTAGCGGTTTGATCGCTCATCGGGTCTCCTCAGCTTCCGCGGTCTTGGTATGAATGGAGAGTGCGTGGATGCGGTCGCCCACCTCGGCCCCGAACACGTCGTAGACGAGCCGGTGCTGGGCGATCCGCGTCAGACCGTTGAACGCGGCGGCGCTCACGACGGCGTTGAAATGGTGCCCGTCCCCGGTGACCTCGGCAACGGCGCCGGGGATCCCGGCCTCGATCCGTTCCTTGAGCTCGTCGGGGGTGGCGGACATGGCTTTAGCGTAGCGAGGGCACATCGCTACACTTCGTGAAGCATGATCACCCTCACTGATAAAGGCGCCGAGAAGGTCCGGGAGTTCCTGGAGAGCCAGAGCGCGGTCGCTGAGACCGCCGGGCTGCGGGTCGGAGTCCGCGGCGGTGGCTGCTCGGGCTTCCAGTACGCGCTCGCCTTCGACGAGCAGCGGCAGGGCGATTCCGTGTTCGAGGACAAGGGGATCCGCCTGCTGGTCGACACACCGAGCCTGCCCTACGTGGAGGGCTCGACCATCGACTTCGTCGACGGGCTCCAGGGCGCGGGCTTCAAGGTCGACAACCCCAACGTGATCGCCGCCTGTGGCTGCGGCTCCTCCTTCCGCGTCGCGGAGGAGGAGGAAGTCTCCGCCGTCTGACCGCGGGGCGGGCGCGGGGCCTCTACACGGGCACGGCGCTCAGCGAGCGCCACAGGAACAGGCACGCCACCGTGCGGTAGGGCCGCCACGGCTGCGCGATGCGCTCCATCTCGGCCTCGCCGGGTAGTTCCGGCAGCCCGTACAGGCCCTGGAACGCCTTGCGGATGCCGAGGTCGCCGACCGGCAGGACATCGGGGCGCTGGAGGTGGAACATCAGGAAGATGTCGGCGCTCCAGCGGCCGATCCCGGTGATCGCCGTCAGTCTGGCGGTCACCTCGTCGTCGGGGAGACGGTCGAGCTTCCCGAGCTCGAGCGAGCCGTCGAGCACGTGCTCGGCCAGCGACCGGAGGTAGCGCACCTTGGCGTGTGACAGTCCCACGCTCGTGCGGAGCTCGTCAGGGTCGTCGGCCAGGATCTCCTCCGGCGTCGGGGCGCGGCCTCCGAAGCGCTGGGTGAGGCGACCGTGGATCGCGCGGGCGGATCGGGTCGAGAGCTGCTGGCCCACGATCGTCCTCACCAAGGCTCCGTAGTGGTCGCCGGAACGGGCGACGCGCCGGTCGCCCAGGCTGTCAGGCCCGATCTCATCGATCAGCCCGCGGAGCACCGGATCGGCGGCCCTCAGGTGGGCGATCGCGTCGGAGAGATCGGCGCTGGCGGGCATGGCGCCCGGATCAGGGCGCGGTGAGCGCCAGCGCGGCGCCGTCCAGCGCGCCCAGCGCCCGCTCCACCGAGCAGGCGATACACGTGAACGTGGGCGTGTCGCGCAGCGTGTAGGAGCTGGACTCGGTGGTGCGCAGACGCTGCACCAGGTCCAGGAAGTCCGCGGGGTTGTCGGTCTCGAAGGCGACCACGAACTCCTGGTCGTCGAGCCCGAACGAGTAGCTGGTGTTGAGGTCGACGGACGGGAACTCGCGGCCGACCTTGATGTGCTCCTGCATGATCCGCCAGCGCTCGTCGGCCGGCAGGGCGTACCAGGCGCGGGTCTTGACGAACGGATAGACGAACAGGTACTTGCCATAGCCGGGTCGAACTTCGAGACGAGACTCGTCGGAGTACTCCGACGGCTTGGTCATCGCCAGCAGGGAATAGGGAACCGTGCACCACTTCATCAGCCCGCTCTGGGCCAGCACCACATGGAACTCGTGGATCCGCTCGAGGTTCTGAGCCTGGCTGAGCAACATCACGTCGGCGTCGCCGCGGGTGCCCACCAGCGAGAACGACCGGAGCAGGTGCCCGTCGGCGAAATCGGCGCATGCGGCGATGAACTCGCGCTTGTCGGCGGCGCGCTGCTCGTCGTCGAGGCGCCTCCAGGCTGGGTCGACCTTCAAAAAGGTGTATTTGACGAAGTGACGCGTCGGCATGAGAGTCTGATCATACGACGAGGAACCCTCGAGCCGGACCGGGGTAGTCGATAGCATGAGGATGATGCGAATTGCGTTGGTTTCGCCCTATTCGTGGACGTATCCCGGGGGTGTGACAAGGCATATCGAAGCGCTCGCCGAGCGCTTCATCGAGCAGGGACATCACGTGCGAGTCCTCGCGCCGTATGACCCTGTCGACCTGTCCTCGCGGATCCTGCACCGCGGGGCGACGCCGCAGTCGCTGCCCGCGCCCGACTATCTGGTGCCGCTGGGCCGGACTCTCGGCTTCAAGGCCAACGGCGCCGTCTCCAACCTCTCGATCACCCCCTATGGGGTCGCCACGGCGCAGACCGAACTGCGCACGGGCGGCTACGACGTCGTCCACATCCACGAGCCGGTGGCCCCGCTCGGCGGCTGGATCACGACGCAGCTGACCGATCTGCCGCTTGTCGGCACCTTCCACTCCTTCTCCGAGGGCCGTATCCCCAACGGCCTCGCCAACCTGATGGGCGCGCGGCGTGTGCTCAACCGCCTGCACGTGCGCATCGCCGTCTCCGAGGCCGCGGCGTGGACCGGGCGGCGCTTCTTCGGCGGCCATTACCAGGTGATCCCCAACGGCGTCCACGTCGACCCTGAGGTCCTGGCCCGCGCCGGGCACAAGGCGCCGTCCGAGCGCCTGCGGATCGTGTTCGTGGGTCAGTCCGTCGAGCGCAAGGGGCTCCCGCTGCTGCTTCGCTCCTTCGAGGCCCTGCGCGACCACATCCCCACCGAGCTGACGGTGATCGGCCCCACCGCGGAGGAGCTGTCGCCGCTGATGCTCGACGACCGCGACGTCCGGGTGCTCGGGAAGGTGGATGACGCGCGCAAGCGCGAGGAGCTCGAGCGCGCCGATGTGCTGTGCGCGCCCTCGCTGCGCGGGGAGAGCTTCGGCATGGTGCTCACCGAGGCCTTCGCCGCCGGCACGCCCGTGGTCGCGTCTGACATCGCCGGCTACCGCGACGTGGTGCGCGACGGCGTCGACGGCGTGCTCGTGCCGCCGGGGGACCCGCAGGCGCTCGCGGAGGCTCTGCGTGACTTCTACGACGAGCCCGAGCGGCGCCGGGACATGGCCCGGGCCGCCGCTGCCGACGTCGAGCGCTTCGCCTGGCCGGTGGTCGCCGATCAGGTGATCGCGGCCTACGAGGAGGCTATCGCCGTGCCCGCCCCGACCCGGCCGCTGCAGCGCGTCGCCGTCGCCGTTGGCGTCCGCGCCGCCGACCTCAAGCCCCACGTACCCGCGCGCCGGCTGCCGAGCCTGGAGCCGACCCCGGCGTCGGGCCGTAACCCCGTGGCGACCGCGGCGCGCCGCGCCGGTCTGGCCGTCGCCTCGGTGGGCGCCCTGCTCCTGGCCTACAAGGCGCTGAGCACGATCGGCATGGCGAACATCGCTCAGGCGCTGCTGGCATCGAGCCCATCCTTGGTGATCCTCGGCCTCGCCGTGATGTGCGGCGCCATGGCCCTGCGCGCCGTGTCCTGGCACGCCATCCTGCGCGCCGCGCTGCCCAAGGCGCGGGTCCGGCTCTCGGACGCGATGCAGGGGACGTTCATCGGCGTCCTGATGTCCTCGACGTTACCGGCGCGGCTCGGCGAGCCCTCGCGCGCCCTCGTGGTGGCGCGGCGCACCGGCCGCCCTCGCGAGCACCTCCCGGTCGTATTGGGCACGGTCGTCTCCCAGACTCTGCTCAACATCGTCGCCCTGATCGTGCTGGGCGCGGTGATGTTCTCGTCGGTCGACCTCTTCAACGGCCATCAGAATGCCCTGGTGGTGGCGGCGGTGGCGCCGCTGGCCCTGCTCGTGATCGTGCTTCTGGCTCCGCTGATCCTGCGCCACGGAGGCGGCCGGTTCGGCCGCCTGCAAGCGCTCATGACCCAGGCGCGCCGGGGGATGACCCGGGTGCGTGCCGGTCTGGCCGTGTTCCGCCGCCCCAAGCTCGGGGCGATCGCCACCGTCGCGCAGTTGGGGGCGTGGGCGCTTCAGTGGACATCCTGTTACATCCTGCTCGTCGCCCTCGGCCTCAACCATCAGGCTGGGTGGGCCGCGGCCGCGGCGGTCCTGTTCGCCGTCAACATCACGGCCGTCCTGCCGGCGACGCCGGCCAACCTGGGCGTCTTCCAGGCCGCCTGCGCCGCCGTCCTGCACACCGGCTGGCATGTCGGCCTGGGCACTGGCGTCGCCTACGGGGTCATCCTCCAGGCCGTCGAGGTGTCGACCGCGATCCTCATGGGCACCCCCGCCCTGCTGAAGGAGGGGATGTCCTGGCGCGAGGTGCGCCTGCGCGCGATGCACGCCGCTCCGGTCAAGCTGCCCGCGCGGTCGCACCGCGCCCAGACGCGCCACTCGGGCGCGCTGGACAGCCACGGCTAGACGGCCGCGGCTAGCACCTACAGCTGGCTTCGGGCGCGAGCCGCTGCGTGAGCGGGCTCGGTCGGGCTGGGCGGGCATTGCCCTGTGGGGCTGCACGGGCTCTGCCCCGTGGCGCTGGGCGTGCCCTCCTGGAGCCGCGCGATCTGCGACGAGCTCAGCGACGGGCCGCCCGCCGCCTGGAAGACCTCGATCGACGTGATGAGGTCGCCGCGGAGCCGCACCACCCACATGATGCTGCCCAGGAGGCGCTCCCCGGGACGCCGTCCCTCCACGCGCCCGAAGCCGATCACCGAGTCGTGGGCGTGGCGGAACGTCAGGAGGGTGAGGCTCAACTCCTCCCAGATCGTCGCGACGTCGCGCAGGTAGGCCTGCACGCCCTCGTGACCGTGGTAGGGCTTGGTGCGCTCGGCCCGCTGGGCGGTCGCCATGGATCTCAGTACGAAGTCGGGGTGACAGCGCTCGAGCATCGCCGGCAGATCGCGACGAGCGAACGCGGCGAACGCGGCAGTGACGATCTCGACGGGGTCGTGGTCCGACGCGGGGGCCAGGCCCGGGCACTTGGCCGGGACGCGATCCGCGCCGCGGGCGCCTGACGCCATCGGGGCCGGACGCCCGAAGAGGTAGCCCTGGGCCAGGTCCACGCCCATCTCGCGCAGCAGGATCAGCGTCTCCTCGTCCTCGACGCCCTCGGCGATCGTCGTCTGGTTGAACTCGTGGGCCAGGCCGACGATCCCGCGCACGACCCGGGCGTCGGTCTCGCTGGAGGTCAGCTCGCGCACGAAGTCGATGTCGATCTTCAGGTGATCGGCCGGGAGGTGCTTGAGGTAGCTGAGGCTGGAGAAACCGGTGCCGAAGTCATCGAGGGCCAGGCGGCAGCCGAGCTCCCGCACGCGCTGGGCGAAGGCCCGGCCAGCCTCGGTCTGGCCGACGAAGGCGGTCTCGGTCACCTCCACCACCAACAGCGATGGGTCGACCTCGGACTCCTCGATCGCCGTGGCCAGCTCGCGCAGGATGTCCGGGTCCCCGATCGAGCGGCCCGAGAGGTTGAACTCGGTGGGCACGCCCTCGGAGGCGATCTGCACGGCCTGACGGATGACCCAGCGGTCGATCTCGGAGATGAGCCCGTATCGCTCGGCGGCGGGGAGGAACTCACCGGGGGCGATGATCTGCCCGTCCTCTGAGCGCATCCGCAGCAGGAGCTCGTGCTGGACGGTCTGGCCCGTCATCAGATCAACGATCGGCTGGGCGTAGAGGACGAAGCGGTCCTCGTCCAGGGCGTTGCGGATCCGGTCCAGCCATAGGGCCTCGCCCACGTCGTGCTCGAGCTGGAACTCGCGTTCCTTGCGGTCGGTGATGTCCACCAGCTGGGAGTGGAAGGCCTCGACCGAGCCGTCCTCGCGGCGGACCGGAGCCCAGTGCAGGAGGCCCCAGGCTTCGCCGCCGTCACTCCGCAGGTAGCGCATCTCGGCGGTGAAGGCGTCGCAGTCGCCGCGAAGCATGTCCTCCCGGGCGCGACGGAGAACCGCCTGGTTCTCGTCGATGGCCAAGGCGACGAGCGAACCGCCGATGACGTCCTCCCGCGCCCGCCCCAGCTGCCGGCACATCGCGTCGTTGATGCGGACGCAGCGGCCCTCGACCGGGTCGGTGAGCGCCATGCCGATCGGCGAGGCGTCGAAGCCCTGGCGGAACAGGTATTCGGCGGCCAGGCGCCGGCGATCGGCCTCGCGTTCGGCGGTGACGTCGAGAACAGCGCCGCGAAGGTGCTCGCGGCGGCCGTCGGGGAGCGTGATCGCCTCGGCATGCAGTGACAGGATCCGCGTGGTACCGCTGGGCAGGACCACCCGGTACTCGCAGCTCGTCGACCCCTGGAGCACGCACCGCTCCCCGATTCCCGCCACCAGCTCGCGGTCGGCGGGGTGGACCAACTCCAGGTGGGCGTGCTTGTCCAGCGGCTGGTCCTCCTCGAGCTCCAGCAGCCGGGCCAGGCCGGCCGAGTAGGTGATCTCGCCGGTGGCGACGACCAGCTCCCAGCTCCCGACGCCCACCATGCGCTCGGCCTCGCGCAGGCGGTCCTCGCTGCGGGCGAGGTCCGAGGTAATCGTCACACGGGCGGTGATGTCCTGCGTGATCGCGACCACGGCGCCGATCGCGCCGTCGGCGCCCGGGACGGGCACGAGCTGCACGGAGTACAGGCGCGTCCCGTCATGGGTGCGGTACTCGAACGCCTGCGGCTCCCCGCCGAGCGCGAGCTCGTAGCGCGGCAGCAGGATCGGCACCACCTCGGGGGGAAGGACCTGCTCGATCGCCTGCCCGATCCAGCTCTCGGTGCGCAGGCCGTGGGCGTCGAAGGCGGCACCTTCGAGGTGCACGATCCGCCGCGCGCAGTCCGTGATCAGGACAGCCGCCGGCGCGACCAGGGCTCCGGCGTCGGCGGACGGCGCCGGATTGTGTTCCCGCCACTCTCCCACGCGTGGGACTGATGCATCAAGAAACCGCGACCTCACCCGGCGTGATATCGGCGGGGTTGATCAAATGCTTATCCCCAGTTCGGGGGTTTCTGGACGGCTGCCCGAGCCGGGGCGCCAAAAACGCCCGGATCACAGGGGATTGCTGGAATGAGCGGGTGGCTAGATGGTTGATCCCGCGGCCGCGGGATCAACCATCAGGCCTCGGCCAGCGCGGGCTCGTCCTCGGCGGCCCCGGCGGGGTCCGAGTCGGGCAGCGAGGCCATCAGGGTCGGGTCCTTCTCGGTCCCGGCGATGAGCTCGTCAGCGGCCTGCTTGTCGGTCTTGGGCAGCATCCCGGACTTCATGCCGAAGTACACGGCCTGGGGATGATGGGCGACGATCGCCAGCGTCGACTGCTCGGGCTCGACGGCGAACCCGCCCGAGAGGCGCAGGCCGATGGACGGCGCGTCGAGCAGGTCGAAGACCTTGGTCAGCTCTGACTGCTCGGGGCAGGAGGGATAGCCCCACGAGTACCGCCGGCCCTGGGTGGGGGCGGCCCCCAGCTCGGAGCGCGCCCGCGCATGCACCCACTCGGCCATCCCCTCGGCGGTCTGGACGCCGAGGCCGTGGACGAACAGCTGCTCTGCGAACTCGCCCTCGGCCTCCAGCGAGGCCATCAGCTCCGTCACCTCCTCACCGGCGGTCACTGCCTGCAGGGCGACGACATCAGTCTCCCCGGAGTCCAGGGGGCGATAGAAGTCAGCCAGGCAGATGCGGTCGTGGCGGGGCTGGCGGGGGAAGACGAGGCGGTGCAGTTCGCGCGGGTTGGCCGGATCGAAGTCCTCGGGGTCCCAGACGATGAGCTCGTTGCCGTCGGCGTTGCACGGGAAGTAGCCGAGCAGCGCGCGGGGATGCAGGTAGGTCTGCTCGCGCCACATCCGCTCCAGCCGCGGCTGGAAGTCGTCGCGCAGCAGCTGCGTCCACGCGTCGCCCTTGACGCCGCGCCCACCCCAGTGCAGCTTGAAGAGCACGTGGGTGTCGAGGTGGCGGTAGATCTCGTCCATCGGCACCTCGAGCTCGCGCACGCCCCAGTACGGCGGCTCGGGGATCGGTGTGTCGGTGGCCGCGGCGCTGCGGACCGACGCGTCAGTGACGTCGGGCGCGTCCTCATCGATCTGCTGCGGGGTGTCGCGGAGCTTCTGAGCCGCCTCCTGGGTCTTCTCCACCAGCTCCTGGCGACGCTCGGGATCGATCATCTGGTCCATCTTGGCCAGCCCCTCGAAGGCGTCCTTGCAGTAGAAGACGCCGGGCTCATAGACGTCGTCCGCCTCGGTGCCGTGGGGGTAGAGGATCCGCAGGCCGAAGTTGCGGTTAATGGCCGCGCCGCCGATCAGCACCGGGAAGTCGAGCTTGCGCTCGTGCAGCTCCTGGACCGCGGCCGGCATCTGCTTGGACGTCGAGACCAGCAGCGCCGACAGCCCAATGGCCGTGGCCTTGTGCTCGACGGCGGCTTCGAGGATGGTGGAGATCGGCACCTGCTTGCCCAGATCCACCACCGAGTAGCCGTTGTTGGTGAGGATCGTGTTGACCAGCGACTTGCCGATGTCGTGCACGTCGCCGAACACCGTGGCCAGTACGACGGTGCCCTTGGTGTAGCCCTCGAGCTTGTCGAGGTACTGCTCAAGCTGGGCCACGGCCCGCTTCATGACCTCGGCGGACTGGAGCACGAAGGGGAGGATCAGCTCGCCGGCGCCGAACTTGTCGCCGACCTCCTTCATCGCGGGCAGCAGCACCGTGTTCAGGGTGGGGACGGCGCCGATCTTCTCGACGCTCGCGTCGATCCAGTCCTCGACGCCCTCCTTCTTGCGGCGCAGGATGTGGAAGTGCAGCGCCTCCTCGGGCTCCATCCCTTCAGTGGGGTCGACCTTGCCGGCGCCGTCGTCGTCGGCCGGGCCCTTGGACTCGAAGTGGGCGATGTAGCGTTCCAGCGCGTCGTCGCGGCGATCGAACACGAGGTCGTCGGCCAACTCGCGCTCGTTGGCAGGGATCTCGCCGTACGGCGTGATGTGGTTGGGGTTGACCATGGCCAGGTCCAGCCCCGCCTCCACGCAGTGGTGCAGGAACACGCTGTTGAGCACCGAGCGCGCGGGCAGGCCCACGCCGAAGGAGACGTTGGAGACGCCCAGCGACGTCTGGACGCCGGGGATCTCGGTCTTGATGGCGCGGATCCCCTCGATCGTGGCCACGGCGCTCGGCCGCCATTCCGGGTCGCCGGTGGTCAGGGTGAAGGTCAGGCAGTCGAAGATGAGCGCGTCGTGGTCCATGCCGTGCTCGTCGCAGCACAGCTGCGTGATCCTCTGGGCGATCTCCAGCTTGCGCTCGGCGGTCTTGGCCATCCCGACCTCGTCGATGGTCAGCGCGATCACCGCGGCGCCGTGCTCCTTGGCCAGGGGGACGACCTTGTCGAGCTTGTCGCGGCCGGCCTCGAGGTTGATCGAGTTGACGATCGCGCGCCCGGGGATCTGCTGCAGGGCCGTCTCGATCACGTCGGGCTCCGTCGAGTCGATCTGGATCGGGGCGGGCTGGGTCAGTGAGATCCGCTTGACCACCTCGCGCATCTGGTCGGCCTCGTCCTGGCGCTCGGTCAGCGCCACGCAGATGTCCAGCACGTGGGCGCCGCCGGTGACCTGGTCCTCGGCGACGACGAGCAGGCCGTCGTAGTCGTTGGCCAGCAGCAGCTCCTTGGCCTTGCGCGAGCCCTGTGAGTTCACGCGCTCGCCGACGATCGTGGGGCGCGGGGACTGGACCATCGGGGTGGCCGCGATCATCGAGCTCACGTGCGCCGGGCGCCGCTCCGGGCGTTGGCCGGGGGTATGGTCCTTGACCCGCTCCGCCATCGCCTCGATATGGGCCGGCGTGGTGCCGCAGCAGCCGCCGACGATCGACACGCCGTAGCGCTCGACGAACTCGCCGAGGGTGGCGGCCAGCGGCTCGGGCTTCTCGGGGAAGATGGTCTCGCCGTTGGGGCCCTGCAGCGGCAGGCCGGCATTGGGGATGCAGTGCACGGGCACCGAGCTGAACTCGCCCAGGAAGCGGATCGCGTCGCGCATGTCCTCGGGGCCGGTGGAGCAGTTGAGACCGATGACGTCGACCTTCAGTGCCTCCAACGTGGCCAGCACCGCGCTGATGTCGGTGCCCAGGAGCATCTTGCCGCCGTTGGGCAGGAGGGAGACGCTGCACTGGATCGGCACCGCGCGGCCGAGCTCCTTGGCGGCCTGACGCACGCCGAACACGGCGGCCTTGAGCTCCAGGATGTCCTGGGTGGTCTCGATGATGACGAGGTCCACGCCGCCCTCGATGAGGCCGGTGGCCTGCTCGGTGAAGACGGTCTGGAGCTCGGGGAAGGTGATCTGTCCCAGCGTCGGGTCGTCCGACGCGGGCAGGAAGCCGGTGGGGCCGATGGCCCCGGCCACAAAACGATCCTCGCCGGCCGCCTTGCGGGCGATCTGCGCCGCCTTGAGGTTGATCTCGTGCGTGTGAGCCTCCAGGCCCCACTCCCCGAGCTTCAGCCGGCTGGCCTGGAACGTGTCGGTCTCGAGCACCTGGGCGCCCGCGTCGAGCATCGAGGCATGGACGCCCTCGATCACGTCGGGGCGGTTGAGCACCAGCGCCTCGTGGCAGCGGCCGGGGAGGCGGTAGTCCTTCTCCAGGCTCAGGTCGAACTGCTCGAGCGTCGCGCCCATGCCGCCGTCAAAGACGATGACGCGCTCGCGGATCGCGGCTAGAAAGTCTCGCATCGGCCTGAGGCTAGCAACCTTGACACAATCATGTCAACGTTGGGGTGGGGGTGGTTCTTCCGCGGGTCCTTTGCGACGTACGCCACATACCTCGGGCAGACGCCCGACGGACTACCGATCAACGCAGACAGCAGCGATGACCGCGAGCGACCCGCGGGCTACCGCGCGGTCCAGCCCATGTCCATCGTCACCGGCACCCCGGTGAACGACCGCCCGCGCGGCCCGGCCAGAAACGCCACCACGTCGGCCACCTCTGAGGGCTCGATGAGCTCCTTGACAGCGTGCGGGGCGAGGATGACCTCCTCGAGCGCGCGCTCCTCTGAGATCCCGTGGGCGCGCGCCTGGTCGGGGATCTGGGCTTCCACGAGGGGAGTGCGGACGTAGCCGGGGCACACGGCGGTGGCGGCGATCCCGCGCTCGGCGCCTTCTAGGGCGAGCGTCTTGACCAGGCCCAGCAGGCCGTGCTTGGCCGAGACGTACGCGGCCTTGTAGGGGGAGGCCACCAGCCCGTGGGCCGAGGCGATGGCGATGAAGCGCCCGGCGCCCGACGCCGACACAGCGTCCCAGCCGTAGCGGGCGAGGAGGAACGGGCTGGTCAGCATGAGCGCGATGATCGTCTCCCAGCGCTCGATGGGGAACTCCTGGATGGGCGCGACGTGCTGGATGCCGGCGCCGGCGACGATCACATCCAGACCGCCGAAGCGATCGAGCGCGGCGGCCACTGCAGCGGCGTTGGCCTCGGCGCTCGTCAGGTCGGCTTCATGGGGCGTGCCGGGCCCGTTGGGGTCGGGGTGGAGGTCGACGGAGAGCACCTCGAATCCGTCCTGGATCATGCGTGCGGCCACCGCGCGGCCGATCCCGCTGGCGGCGCCCGTGACGAGCGCGACGTTAGAGCGCGACATTCGTTGTCAGCCCCTGATTCTCGGAAAGCCCGGGCATCGACCCATCGTACGCACTGCAACGTAGCGGCCAGCGTGCAACGGGGGGTGCTTAATCTCAGTCGCCTCCGGGTACAAGATCGCATATGCACAGCGTTGTGCGGAATCTCAACGAAACCTACGAGGCGTCACCCAGCTCCGTCGCCGACGGGCGAGTGAAGCTGGCGGACTTCGCCGCCAAGGCCGGGGCGACGCCCAGCCAGGTCGACGCCGTGCGGCTGGCGGCGTCCGAGGCCATGACCAATGCGGTGCTGCACGCCTATCGCGGCGGCCCGGGCCTCATCTATGTCAATGCCGCGCTTGCCTCCGGGGAGCTCTGGATCCTCATCTCCGATGACGGCTGCGGCCTGCGGCCGCGGGCCGATCGTCCCGGGCTGGGGCTCGGGCTGGGGCTGATCTCCGAGGTGAGCGATGACTTCGCGATCGTGTCGCGCGCCACGGGCGGGACCGAGGTGCGGATTCGCTTCAATCTCGTGACCGCCGACACCCCCGCGCCGCGGCCGGCTCACGGCGAGCGGCTCGGCACCGGCAGCGGGCGGCGCTCCTGCGGCTTCTCGCCGTCGATGTCGGTCGCCTGACCGCGCCGACGAGCACCGGGACAAAGTTGGGGACGACCGGACGCGTCGGGGGCGGGTCGGGGCCGGTTCAGCGCGCGGGCGCGACAGGCGCCCCTGAATCCGCCGAGGCGTAGAGCGCCTCGATCGCACGCGCCTGGCCTTCGGCGTCGGCGCGGCCCAGCAGCGGAGTCGCCTCGCCGGTGATGGCCGCGGCCAGGTTGTCGGCCTCCAGGCCGTAGGGGTTGCCCCGCGGGACCTCGATGACCTCGGCGGTGTGCGCACGGCGCAGCTCGATTCGCGGCGTCTTGCAATGCCACGGATCGGGGAGGAAGAGGCTGGCCTCCTCACCGACGATCTCCAGGTCGAAGCGATCGTCGAGGATCAGCCCGCTGTCGAACTGGGCGATCACGTCACCGGGGAACCGCATCCAGCCACTGAAGGTGACGTCGACGCCGTCGCCGCCGACCACCTGCATGCCACACACGAGCTCCGGCTCGCCGGCCAGCAGCCGCGATGCGTTCACGCAGTAGCAGCCGACGTCCATCAGTGCGCCTCCCTCCAGATCGGCGCTCAGGCGCACGTCTCCCGGATCCTCGAAGTGGAAGCTGAACGCGGCGCGGACGAGCCGCAGGCGGCCGATCGCGCCGGACTCAACGAGCTCCACCACACGCGCGGTCTGGGGGTGGTGGCGATACATGAACGCCTCCATGAGCACACGGTCATGGCGCTCGGCAAGGTCAAACGCGGCCCGCACGTCGGCCTCGCGGCGGCTCAGTGGCTTCTCGCACAGCACGTGCTTGCCCGCCTCGAGCGCCCGGCCGGTCCACTCCAGGTGGAGCGAGTTGGGCAGCGAGATGTAGACGGCGTCGATGTCCGGATCGGCCAGCAGCGCGTCATAGCTGTCGTAGGCGCGCTCGATCCCCCGCTCGGACGCGTACTGCTCGGCCCGCCCGCGATCACGGCTGGCGACGGCCAGCACCGCGGACCGGCGCGACTGCGCCACGCCCTCGATAAACGCGTCGTTGATCGACGCCGTGGAAAGGAGCCCCCACTGCGCCGGCATGTCGCGCGGGCGGGACCGACTCGGTCAGACCTTGCGGTCCGCCGCCGCGGCCGGCGCATCGGCCTCCGCGGTTCCCAGCAGCTCCTCACGGCTGGGCTTGACGTCGTCGATGGCGCTCTTCATGTCGTGGATTCCCCGGCCGATGGCGCGCCCCACCTCGGGGAGTCGCTTGGGCCCCAGCACGAGCAGCGCGATGGCGAGAACGACAAGCAGGTGCGTTGGCTGGAGAATGTTGTCGATGAATGGCACCTGCGGGAGACTACAGCGTGGCTGACCGGGCGACGGCATTCGCGCCCGGACGCGTGAATCTGATCGGCGAGCACACGGACTACAACGAAGGTCTGGCGCTGCCGTTCGCGATCAGCGATGGGGTCACGGTCCGGGCCACCCGCACCGATGAGGACCGCTTTCAGGTCGTCGCCTCCGACCTGGACTCCCACGACACGTTCGCGCTGGACGCGGTCTCCCCGGTCGCTGGCTGGAGGGCCTTTGCCCGCGGTGCGGTCGGCGAGTTGAGCGCCGCGGGCTACGCCCTGGTGCCCGCGCGGCTGGAGATCACCGGCTCGGTGCCGCGCGGCTCGGGTCTGTCCTCGTCGGCCGCACTGGAGGTGGCGCTCTGCCTGGCCCTGCTCGCCGTCGCCGACGTCGCGCCGCCCGACCGTCTCGACCTCGCACGCCTGTGCTCGCGCGTGGAGAACGAGTGGGTGGGCGCCCAGACGGGCCTGCTGGACCAGATCGCATCGTTGTTCGGGGAGCCGGAGCGCGCGCTGCGGATCGACTTTCAATCGCTCGAGGTCACGCCGGTGGCGCTCGAGCTCGACGGCTATCGGCTCGTCACGCTGGACTCCGGCGAGCGCCACGCCAACGCCGGCGGCGACGACGACACCGCTGACGGCTACAACCAGCGCCGCGCCGAGTGCGTCCGCGCCGCCGAGCTGCTCGGCGTCGAGAGCCTGCGCGACGCGACGCTCGCGGGCGTGGAGGAGCTGCCCGAGCCGCTGCGCGCCCGGGCCCGCCACGTCGTCACTGAGAACGCGCGCGTGCAGGACACCGTGGCGGCACTGTCGAACGGGGACCTCGAGCGCGTCGGCGAGTTGCTGAACGCCTCACACGCCAGCCTCCGCGACTGCTTTGCCATCTCGACCCCAACCGTGGAACAGACCGTCCAGACGCTCGTGGACGCCGGCGCCATCGGGGCGCGGATCGTGGGGGGCGGCTTCGGCGGGCACGTGCTCGGGCTGATGCCGCCTGACACCCAGCCGCCGCCCGGCGCGCTGGAGGTCGAGCCCGGCCCTGGAGCGCGGATCGTCCGTTAGCGCTAACATCGCGGCGTGCTCCGGGTGGGCGGAGCGTTGGAGAGGAGCGGAGTGATGGACGTCGAGGACGACGAGAAAGCCCCGTCGCGGCCGCGGCGGCCAGCGATCATGTCGGACGTCGGGCGGCTGGCCGGAGTTTCGCACCAGACGGTGTCGCGCGTCATCAACGGCAGCCGGCACGTCAGCCCGCAGACACGCGAGCGCGTCCTGGCCGCCATGAGCGAGCTCGGGTATCGCCCCAACTCGATCGCCCGCGCCCTGGCCACCGGCCGGACCCGCACGCTGGGCGTGGTCAGCTTCGACACGACGCTCTACGGGCCGGCGTCAACGCTGTTCGGCATCGAGCGGGCGGCCCACGAGGCGGGCTACTTCATCATGGTGGCCAGCCTCAAGGCACTCGACCGCGCGTCGGTGGTCCAGGCGATCGAGCGGCTGCGGGTGCAGGGCGTCGACGGGATCCTCGTCATCGTCTCCGAGGAGGAGTCCGCCGAGGCGCTGCTGCACGCCCCGCTCGACGTCCCGCTCGTGGCCGTGGAGGCCGGGCCGGACCGCGGAATCCCAGTGGTGGCGGTCGATCAGGCCGAGGGGGCCACGCTGGCGACGCGCCACCTGCTCGACCTCGGACACACGACCGTCCACCACATCACCGGACCGCTCAGCTCGATCGAGTCCCAGCTGCGGGCCAGCGGCTGGCGGGCGACGCTCGAGGCCGCGGGCGCGCCCCGCCCCGAGCCGCTCATCGGCGACTGGAGCGCCCGCGCCGGCTATCACCTGGGCCGCCGGCTGACCCGGGACCGCTCGCTGACCGCCGTGTTCGTCTCCAACG
This sequence comes from uncultured Actinomycetota bacterium, assembly GCA_963850325.1. GTDB lineage: Bacteria > Actinomycetota > Thermoleophilia > Solirubrobacterales > Solirubrobacteraceae > Palsa-465. Next base: position 373,409 of record CAWKLB010000019.1, on the reverse strand, counting down.
ATCAGATGGCGCTGGGGTTGCTGCGGGCGATGCACGAGGCGGGCCGACGCATCCCCGACGAGATCAGCGTGGTGGGCTTCGACGATATCCCGGAGTCCCCCTACTTCACCCCGCCGCTCACCACCGTCCGCCAGGATTTCGGTGAAGTGGGGAGCCGCAGTCTGCGGGTGCTGGTGCGGACGATCGAGAGCGTCGAGGCGGGTGAGCGTCCCCCCACGGGCTCGCTCGTGCCGCCCGAGCTCGTCGTCCGCGCCAGCACCGCGGTGCCGCCGCCGAACGATTGACAGGAAGTTGATGTGATCGCTAACATCCGCGCGGCTGCACAGGAGACGGAGACCGACGGCCACCGTAATCGAACGCCGCCATGCAAGGGGTTGCGGAACAGGTTTAGCCTCGGTTAATGTGATTGGACAACCAGCCTCGCGTCTGAAACGGTTGCGAGGTCGGAGGTCCCGGAGAGGAGGAGCACCAGGTGTCTAAAGAAGAAGACGTTGTTCATGACGCACTTGAACGGCTGGAATGGGATGAGCGCAAGGAGGAGGACAGTCCCTTCAAGAAGATGCGGCAGGTCACCCGCCGCACCGCGCTGACCGGCGGCGCCGCCGGTATCGGCGCACTGATCCTGCAGGCGTGCGGAGGCTCGAACTCGAGCAGCAGCTCCAGCTCGTCGAGCGCCACCGCCACCGGTACCGCCTCGGCGGCCACCGGGGGAAGCGCGGCCGCGGGGATCTTCGGCGTCAGCAAGGCCTACAAGTTCACCTTCGTCAACCACGTCACCACCAATCCGTTCTTCACGCCGACGCAGAACGGCGCCGCCGACGCCTGCAAGCTTCTGGGGTGCTCCTATCAGTGGACCGGATCGGCAAACAGCAACGTCGGTGAGATGGTCAGCGCGTTCAACAGCGCCGTCAGCGCCGGCGTCGACGGCATCGCCGTTGCGCTGATCAGCCTGACCGCGTTCAACTCGCCCACCACCAAGGCGCTGGACGCCAAGATCCCGGTGGTTGCCTACAACGCCGACGCCGCCGGCAACCCGCGCTTGGCCTACATCGGCCAGGACCTGTTCGTCTCGGGTCAGGAAATGGGCAAGCACATCGCCGCGTTGGTGCCCTCGGGCGACGTGGCGCTGTTTATTGCAACCCCAGGCTCGCTGAACATCCAGCCACGCATCGACGGCGCACAGGCCGAGCTCAAGTCTCACTCGGGCATCAAGACGCATGTCGCCGCGACTGGAGCGGCCCTCACGCAGGAGTTGTCGACGATTCAGGCCTATATGACGTCGCATTCCAGCTTCAAGGGCTTCTTCGCCGTGGACGGCGGCAGCACCCAGAGCATCGGGCAGACGATCCAAAAGCAGAACCTGATCGGCAAGGTGAAGGGCGGTGGCTACGACCTCACCCCGATCACCCAGCAGACGGTGGCGTCTGGCGCGCTGCAGTTCACGATCGACCAGCAGCCTTACCTGCAGGGCTTCCTGCCCATCCTGCAGCTGTACATGTACCAGGCGTCACAGACCCTGACCGGCATCGCCGATGTCAACACGGGTCTGAAATTCCTGGACAAGACGACCGTGGCGCCCTACAACAGCACGAAGAGCCGGTATGAGGGCACCAGCACCTCGCCCGGGGTGCAGAAGGCGTAGGGTTAGCGGCGGCAAACATGGCCACCGCGTCGGACAACACGGTTACAGCGCCTCCTCCGAAGGGCCCAGAGTCAGGCTGGGCCCGCCGCGGGGGGGCGCTGAGCCTTGCGCAACGCTTCCTGACGCTGCGCGAGGGCAGCATCATCGTCGTCACCCTGATCGCGTTCATCTACTTCGCGACCACGACCAGCCACTTCCTGACCTCGTCGAGCATCAAGTCGCTGCTCCCCTACTTCGCGCCGTTCGCGATCCTGGCGGCGGGCGAGGTGTTCGTGATGATCAACGGCGAGATCGACCTGTCGATCGGCGCCGTGTACCTGTTCACGCCGTTCGTCTTCTACAAGCTGAGCGCGAACGTCGGCCTGCCCCTCATCCCGGCGATGATCGGCGCGCTGATCGTCTCGATGCTGATTGGCCTGTTCAACGGGCTTGTGATCGCTTTCGTCGGGATCTCCTCGTTCGTGGCCACGCTCGGCACGTTGTTCACCCTTGACGGCCTGACGCTGATCGTCTCCCACGCGACGCAGGTCACCACGCCGGGGACCTCGATCGTGAAGGTGGGAACGTTCGCTCAGATCTTCGGCGGGGGCACCTACTCGGAGCTGTTCTGGGCAATCGGGATCACGCTCTTCCTCCAGATCGTCCTGTCGTTCACGCGCTGGGGGATCTACACGGTCTCGGTGGGCGGAAACCGTCTCGGCGCCGCCGAGGCGGGGATTCGGACCAGGCGCGTGCTCACGGGCAACTTCGTCATGTGCGCGGCCCTTGCCGGATTCGTCGGGATTCTGGAGGCGGTCCGTGCCTCGACAACGACGCCGGACCCTTCCGGCTCCAACGCAATCCTGTTCCAGGCGATCTCCGCCGCGGTGATCGGTGGCACCCTGCTGCAGGGAGGGTCGGGGACGGTGATCGGGGCGTTCATCGGCGCGATCTTCCTGGGGGTCCTCCAGGAAGGGCTGAACATCAAGGGCGTCAGCGCAAACTACTTCTACTTCTACCTCGGCCTCGCGATCCTGATCGCGATGGCGTTCAACACCTACGTGTCGCGCGTACGGACGGGATCGGGCCGTGGCGGATAACACGCCCTCCGGCGAGAAGATCGTCGCCCCGGTCACGGCCGAGGACGACGTCATGCGGGTCGAGCACATCGCCAAGCGCTTTGGTCCGACCGTGGCGCTGCGCGACATCAACCTCCACCTGCGCAAGGGCGAGGTGCTGGGGCTGCTGGGAGACAACGGTGCCGGCAAGTCGACGCTGATCAAGATCCTCTGCGGGTTTCAGAAGCAGGACACCGGGACGATGTGGTGCAATGGCGAGGCCTATGCGCCAAAGAGCGTGGACGACGCTCGTAAGCACGGCGTCGACACCGTCTTCCAGGACCTGGCGCTCATCAACGAGCTGACCGTCTACCACAACATGTTCCTGCGGCGGGAGAAGGTCGGCAAGCCGATCCCGTTCCTGTCCAACGCGATCATGAAGCGGGAGGCGCGCAAGGCGCTGGACCAGATCGGGATCAACATCCCGCGCATCGACGTGCCGGTGGCGCGCCTGTCCGGCGGTCAGCGCCAGGCCATCGCGGTCGCTCGCACGATCTCCGGCGACTCCGACATCATCCTGCTCGACGAGCCGCTGGCAGCGATGGGCGCCAAGGAAGGCGCAATGATCCTCGACCTGATCGAGCGTCTGAAGAACGAGGGCAACGTCTCGATCATCATGATCCTGCACAACTACGTCCACGTGCTGACGGCCTGCGACCGGGTCAACCTCATCCAGGACGGGGTGATCGCCCTGGACAAGCCGACGTCGGAGACGTCGGTGGAGGAGCTGACCGACATCGTGGTGGAGGAGTACCGGCGCGCCCGGCAGGAGGCCCACGTCGGCAACGGCGCGGGCGCCGCCGCGGCGCCCCAGCAATCCGAGACGTGACCGGCCGGCCGTGAGCGGCCGCGAATGCACCATCGGTATCGACTACGGGACCGAGTCCGGCCGCGTGCTGGTGCTCGACGCGCGCAGCGGCGAGGAGCTCGGCGTCAGCGTCGTGCCGTATCCAAGTGCGGTCATCGACCGCGAGCTGCCTTCCACGGGTGAGCGACTGCCGCCCGACTGGGCGCTGCAGGACCCCGACGACTGGGTCAAGGTCCTGGAGGACGGCATCCCGGCCGCGATCGCGGACGCCGGCGTCGCGGCCGACGAGGTGGTCGGCCTGGGGGTTGACTTCACTTCGTGCACGGTGCTGCCGGTGACGCAGGACGCTACGCCGCTGTGCACGCTCCCCGCGTTCCGCGAGCGCCGCCACGCATGGCCCAAGCTGTGGAAGCACCACGCCGCCCAGCCGGTGGCCGACCGCCTCAACGAGGTGGCACTCGAGCGCGGCGAACCGTTCCTGCAGCGCTACGGCGGGCGCATCTCCTCGGAGTGGTACTTCCCCAAGCTCATCGAAGTGTGGGCCGAGGATCGCGAGATCTACGACACCTGCGCCGCGTTCATCGAGGCAACGGACTGGATCGTCTGGCACCTCACCGGACACGAGGTCCGCCAGAGCGCCACCGCGGGATACAAGGCGATGTGGTCACCGGCGGAGGGCCTGCCGTCGACCGCGTACTTCGAAGCGGCCTACCCCGGGTTCTCGAACCCGGGGGAGAAGCTCGGGACCGAGTTCGTCCCTCTGGGGACCAAGGCCGGGACGCTCACGGCCGAGCGCGCCGGGCGCCTGGGCCTGACCGAGAGCGTGGCCGTCGCCGTCGGCAACGTCGACGCGTGGGTGTCGGTGCCCGGCGCGGGCGTCACCAGCCCGGCGACGTTCGTGACCGTGATCGGGACCTCGACGTGCTCGATGATCGTCAGCCCCGACGAGGTGCGGCTGCCCGGGATCACCGGGGTCGTGCGCGACGGCATCCTCCCCGGGCTCTATGGCTACGAGGCCGGACAGGCGGCGGTAGGGGACATGCTCGCCTGGTTCGTCAGGACGCTGGGCGGGGACCGCGACACCTACGCCCGGCTCGAGTCCGATGCGGCCACGCTGGGCCCCGGCGAGACGGGCCTGGTGGCGCTGGACTGGTTCAACGGCAACCGCTCGATCCTCGCCGACGCCGATCTCAGCGGCGCCATCTTCGGGCTCACACTGCACAGCTCCCCCGGCGAGATCTACCGGGCGCTGCTGGAGTCCATCGCCTTCGGCAACCGCCGCATCGTCGACAACTTCACCGAGCACGGACTGGAGCTGTCCGAGATCGTCGCAGTGGGCGGGATCGCCGAGCGCAGCCCGCTGACGATGCAGCTCATCGCCGACACCACTGGGATGACCGTGCACGTTCCCACCTGGCGGGAGATCCCGGCCCGCGGCGCGGCTCTGTTCGGCGCCGTCGCGGCAGGCGTCTACGACGACATCGACGCGGCGATCGACGCCACGCGTCCGTCGGCGTCGACCACCTACACCCCGAATGCGGAGGCCAAGGAGGTCTACGACCGGGTCTATGCGATCTACCGCACGCTGTATGAGTCGCTCGGTCTCACCGACGTGTCGCTGCTGCACGGCCTCAAGCGGATCCGCGCCGAGAGCGGCGCTGTCTGAATCGGCGTGTCCGATCTCGGTCAGCTGCGCCAGGAGGTCCTTCAGGCCAACCTGGCGCTGCCCGCCCACGGGCTGGTCAAGCTGACCTGGGGCAACGCCTCCGGGGTGGATCGCGACCGCGGGCTGATGGCGATCAAGGCCAGCGGCGTGGACTACGAGCGCATGACGACCGACGACGTGGTGCTCATCGATCTGGAGACCGGCGAGGTGATCACGGATCCCGTGATAACGAATCCCGCCCACCCCCGCAATCCGTCGACCGACACCCCGACGCACCGCGCGCTCTACAACGCCTTCGACGGCATCGGAGGGATCGTCCACACCCACTCGACGTGGGCCACGGCATGGGCCCAGGCCGAGCAGGAGATCCCGCTGTTGGGCACCACGCATGCCGACCTGATGGCCGAGTCGGTCCCGCTCACGCGCCAGCTCACCGCCGAGGAGGTGCAGCGCGACTACGAGGGCGAGACCGGGACGGTGCTCATCGAGCTGATCGGCGACCGGGCCGCCGAGCTTCCGGCGGCGCTCGTGCGGGGCCACGCGCCGTTCTGCTGGGCCGCGAGCCCCGCTGCCGCGGTGACGATCGCGGTGACGCTGGAGGAGGTGGCACGGCTGGCGCTGCTGACGCGGATGCTCAGCCCCGAGGGTGGGCCGCTGGCCCACGTGCTGCGCGACAAGCACCACCAGCGCAAGCACGGGCCCAACGCGTACTACGGCCAGCGCTGAGCGCGGGCGCTACCAGCGGTTCAGCCGCTTGATCGCCCGGCTCTCCACGCACGCATCCTTTCATCTCATAGCCGGACACCACTTTGCGCCCTGCAGAGGGCACAATGCACGGCATGAGCGAAGCGGGGATGCGGGCGGCCGTTGAGAAGATGCGGGCCGCCGGGGCCCACCCTGAGGCCATCAGGGCGTTTGAGCGTGCCTATCAGCGGCTCGATGAGGGCGAGACCGCGATGTTGCCCACCGCCGAGCTGGAGCCGGCGGGCGAGGTGCCCGCGCTCGAGGACCTGCCCGAGGCCGATCCGGAGCGCGCGTTGTCGCGGGTGGTGGTGATCAAGCTCAACGGCGGTCTGGCCACGACGATGGGGCTCCAGCAGCCCAAGTCGCTCATGGAGGCTCGCGACGGCAAGTCGTTTCTGGACATCATCATCGGGCAGACGCTCGCCCTGCGACGGCGACACGGCGTCGAGCTCCCGCTCGTGCTCATGGACTCCGACAGCACGCGCGAGCCGACCCTGGCCGAGTTGGCGCGCCACCCCGAGCTGAGCCGCGACGGGATCGAGCCCGACTTCATGCAGTCCGTCGTGCCCAAGCTCGACGCCGAGACGCTCGAGCCGGTGAGCTGGCCCCAGGCGCCGGCGCTGGAATGGAACCCGCCCGGTCACGGTGACGTCTACGGGGCGCTGCGACGCTCGGGCATGCTCGATGCGCTGCTCGAGCGCGGGTTTCGCTACGCGATGATCTCCAACGCCGACAACCTCGGCTCCAGCGTCGACGCCAGGATCGCCGCGCACGTGGCCGGCAACGAGATCCCCTTCCTCATGGAGGTGGCACAGGGCACCGAGGCCGACCGCAAGGGCGGCCACGTTGCGCGGCGCATCGCCGACGGCCGCCTCGTCCTGCGCGAGAGCGCCCAGACACCGGACGAGGATCAGGAGTCGTTCCGCGACTTCCGCAAGTGGCGCTGGTACAACACCAACACGCTGTGGGTGGACCTGCAGGTGCTCGCCGAGCGGCTGGAGCAGTCCGAGGGCGTGCTCGAGCTGCCGCTGATCATCAACCGCAAGACCGTCGACCCTCGCGACCCGGACTCGACCCCCGTCATCCAGCTGGAGAGCGCGATGGGGGCCGCGATCGGCAGCTTCCCCGGCGCGGAGCTCCTGCACGTGCCGCGCACCCGGTTCGCCCCGGTCAAGACGACCGACGACCTGCTCGTCCTGCGTTCCGACGTCTACGAGGTCGGCGACGACCTCCGCGTGGAACCGGTGCCCGAGCGCGCCGACAACCTTCCCTTCGTCGAGCTCGACAAGCGCTACTACCGCCTCATCGACGCCTTCGAGCAGCGGTTCCCGTCCGGAGCCCCGTCGCTGCGGGAGGCCGACCGGCTGGTGGTCCACGGCGACGTCACCTTCGGCTCCGGGGTCCGCGTCCGCGGCGCCGTCGAGCTGGACGCCGATTCGCCCACCACCATCGACTCCGGCACCCTCCTGGAGCCGTGAGCCCGGTCGCGCCTGACGGCTCGGCCACGACCGAGAGCGGCCGCGGTGGCCCGCTTCCGGCCGGGACCATCACGATCGTCCTCGCCGATGACCATGAGGTCGTCCGCGCGGGGTTGCGCATGCTGCTCGACGCCGAGCCCGACTTCGCGGTGGTCTCCGAGGCGGGCGATGTGGCGCTGACCGAGCGTCGGGTCGCCGCCCATCGCCCCCGGGTCCTGGTCCTTGACGTCAACATGCCCGACGGGTCGAGCCTGCCCGCGATCCCGCGTCTGCGCGCCGCCTCTCCGTCAACGAGCATCGTGATGCTGACGATGCAGAACGATCCCGAGCTCGCCCGCGAGGCGCTCCGGTCCGGGGCCACGGGCTTCGTGCTCAAGGAGTCCGCCAAGGAGGAGCTCATCCGGGCGGTCCGCCTTGCCGCCGAGGGCCGGACATACCTCAATCCCGAGCTCGGCGCCAAGCTTGCCACCGAGGCGTCCGTGCCGGCAGGCACGCCTGACGACCTCAGCGCCCGCGAGATCGAGGTGCTGCACCTGATCGCGCTCGGCCACACCAACGGCGAGATCGCCTCCCAGCTGTTTCTCTCGGTGCGCACCGTCGAGTCCCACCGCGCCCACATCCAGCAGAAGACCCAGAAGAGCTCCCGCGCCGAGCTCGTCGCCTACGCCCGGGACAACGGACTGCTCTAGGGACGGCCGCGACCGCCGGCGCCCGCGATCTCATCGCGCCTGGCGGGGAGCGACGCCGAGGCCGGGACGGGCTCGACGAGCGGGGCGAGGGTCGCCCGCTCGGCCGCCGTGATCGCGGCCGAGGTGACCGTCGCGGTGTCGTGGCGCTGGGCGACGCTCCACTTCACGCGCGCGATGCGGTAGCGCAGCAGAGCCGTCCAGGTCTCCGGCCCGATGATGCCGTCCGGCGTGAGGCCGTGGGCGGTCTGAAACGCCTGGACGTCGAGGAGGGTGTGGTAGCCGTAGTCGCCGGAGACCTGGATCGGGTAGCCCGCGGAGACGAGGTGCTCCTGGACCCAGACGATGAGGTCGCCCGAGGAGTTGGGGTTGACGTCGGCCAGCGTCTTGTAGGGGACATAGCCGGGCAGCGTGCCGGCGGGCCGTGACACGGCGGTCCACATCGACGCACCTGCCTCCTGCCAGTCCCACCAGCTCACGCCGGCGGCGCCGTACGCTCGGGCGAGTTGGCGAAAGCGCACCACCTGGTGCGCCGGCGGGCGGCCGTAGACCTGGCCCAGCGGGTAGATCGGGCGCCCATAGATGAGGTTGTAGGCGTAGGTGTGGCCGAAGACGTCGTCGGTGGTCGTGCCGATGTCACGCCAGTACATCTGAGGGGCGTTGTACTGCGCGCCGCCGGGGCCCAGGAACACCGAGTAGGGGAATGCCGGGTGGTAATCGATGTAGGGGAAGCCGGCCAGGACGAGCGGGTAGCCGTAGCCGATGAGCGACCGCAGCCGCTGGATGTAGACCTGGGCGGAGACGTATTTGCCCTCGTACTCCGACTCGGCGTCGATGATCACGCAGTCGGCGCCGTCGTGGACCGCGGCCGCCCCCTTGTAGGCCTCGGTGACCGGGGCGTTGCCGTAGACGTACTGCCAGGCGCACACCTTGATCCCCTGTGCGTGCAGCGCCGACACCAGCTGTGGGGTGAACTGCGACCACATGTCGGTGCCGTCGCTGGACTTGATGATGAGCGTGGACAGGCCGAAGCGGTGTGCGTCGGCGATCAGCGACGTGAGGCTGCCCCCGTCTGACTTGGGCATCTCCCAGATCCACATCGCCCGGCCGTTGAGGGGGTTGCCGGCGCTGCTGCTGGAGGTGTGCGCTGCGCTGGATCCGCCACCGGTGCTCGAGCTGCCGCCGCCCAGACCGGCGCCCCCGCCGCCAGCGGCGAGCGCCGGCGCCGTGAGGGCGCCGGAAACGACAATCAGCACGAGTACAGCGCGCAGCAGCCGGCGAACGTGCAGACCCCCACGACGGCCGCGCGCCACGCGGACTTCCAGCATACGGCCAGCCACCGTAGCGGAAAACCCGGCGGACGCCCGCAAGTTGCGGTGCGTCCGCCGAGCCTGCTATGTCCGCGGCGCTACTTGACGAACAGGATCTCTGAGTACTTGGGCAGCGGCCACAGGTCGTCGGCCACGACCTTCTCCAGCGTGTCCGCCGCGGCTCGCACCGACTCCATCGCGGGGATGGTGGTGTCGCGCATGTACTCCGCGTGCTTGAGCAGGTCGTCGTGAGGCTGACTCTCTTCGAGGTTGGCGCTCTCGAGCTCGCGGATCGCGTCCACGAAGGTCGACACCAGCGCCTCGGTCTCAGAGGCCAGCTCTCCCATCTGGGCGGTGAGCAGCAGCGCGAGATGCCGGGCGGCGGCCGGGAGCAGCATCGTCCTGGCGATCGACGCGGCGGTCTCGGACTCGATGTTGAGCTTGGTGACGTACTGCTCCAGGAACACCTCGTAGCGGCTCTCCAGCTCGCGCTGGGAGAGAACGCCGTAGTTGGAGAACAGCGTCACGGTCTCGTCGTCGACGAGATAGGGCAGCGCGTCCGGGGTCGCCCGGAGGTTGAGCAGCCCACGCTCCTCGGCCTCCGTATGCCAGTCCTCGGAGTAGTTGTCGCCGCCGAACACGACCTGCTTGTTGGCCGCGTAGCTGCGCTGCAGGATCGGCCGCAGCGCCGCTTCGAGTTCCGCGCCAGCCTCCAGCGCGTCCTCGAGCTCCTCGGCGAGGTAGTCGACTGCCTCCGCGACGATCGTGTTGAGCACGGTGTTGGGCAGCGAGAGCGACATGCTGGAACCCAGCGCCCGGAACTCGAACTTGTTGCCGGTGAAGGCGAACGGGCTCGTCCGGTTGCGGTCGCCGCCGTGCATCGGCAGCGGGGGCAGCACCGGCGTTCCCAGGCCCAGGAACGACTCGGGCGTGGACTCGCCGACCTCGCCGTTCTCGATGGCGTTGAACACCTTTTCGAGCTCGGTGCCGAGGAAGATCGACATGATCGCCGGCGGCGCCTCGTTGGCGCCCAGGCGGTGATCCTGGCCGGGCGAGGCGATCGAGGCCCGCAGCAGCCCTTGGTGCTTGTTGACCGCCTGGATGACGGCGGCGCAGAAGAACAGGAACTGGAGGTTCTCGTGTGGGGTAGCGCCCGGCTCGAGCAGGTTCTCACCGCTGTCGGTGCCCATCGACCAGTTGTTGTGCTTGCCCGAGCCGTTGACGCCGGCGAATGGCTTCTCGTGCAGAAGGCAGATGAGCCCGTAGCGGCGGGCGACGTTCTGCATGATCTGCATCGTCAGCTGCTGGTGGTCGGCGCCCACGTTGGAGTTCTCGAAGATCGGCGCCAGCTCATACTGGTTGGGCGCCACCTCGTTGTGGCGCGTCTTGACCGGCACGCCCAGCTTCTGCAGCTCGCGCTCGGTGTCGAGCATGTAGGCGAGGATCCGCTCGGGGATGGACCCGAAGTAGTGGTCGTCGAGCTCGTGGCCCTTGGGCGGCTTGGCGCCGAACAGCGTCCGCCCCGTGGTGATCAGGTCGGGACGCTCGAAGTAGTACTGCTCGTCGATGAGGAAGTATTCCTGCTCGGGTCCGACCGTGGTGAACACCCTCGCCGCCTCGCTGTTGCCGAACAGCTTGAGCGCGCGGATCGCCGACTTCGACAGCGCGTCCATCGAGCGCAGCAGCGGGATCTTGTGGTCCAGCGCCTCGCCGGTCCAAGATGCGAAGGCGGTGGGAATGCACAGGAGCGCGCCGTTGGGGTTCTCCAGAATGAACGCCGGGCTGGTCGGGTCCCAGGCGGTGTAGCCGCGGGCCTCAAACGTGGCGCGGATGCCGCCGGTGGGGAAGGAGGAGGCGTCGGGCTCGCCCTGGATGAGCTCTTTGCCGGAGAACTCGGCAAGCGCCGTGCCCTCGCCGGTCGGTCCGTAGAAGCTGTCGTGCTTCTCGGCGGTGAGCCCGGTCAGCGGCTGGAAGACGTGCGTGTAGTGGGTGGCGCCCTTTTCCAGCGCCCACTCCTTCATGGCCAGGGCCACGGCATCGGCGAGGCTGGTGTCCAGGGCCTCTCCGCGGGCCAGGGTCTTGGACAGCTTTTTGAAGACGTCCTTGGGCAGCCTCGTGCGCTGGACGGCTGAGCTGAAGACGTTGTCTCCGAATACCTGGTTGTCGGAGGCGGTGAGGTCCGGGGCCCCGATCCCGTGTCCGTTGGGGCTCCACCGGGCGGCGTGGACGTTCTGCTGGCGGATGGGCATTTCTCTCTGTGTGTTCCTTCCTGATCCTGGGTGGGTGGGAACCGGCTCCAGGCGTGCGTCACTTGGACTTCTCGTGAAGAGGAGTGGCAAGCGTAGGCGACGTTTCCGCAGGGGTCACTATCCCAATGGCCAAACCGGGCCTCCAAAAGTCGGCCGGACGGCGAACAAATGCCGCTATTTGGGGCCTTCACCCCGGACGACCCCGGAACGGCCTCACCTGAGAGAATCACAGACATGTCGATCGACGCCGAGATCGGCCCCGCGTCCGTCTACGCCCCGGATCCTGGCCGCTACGAGAAGCTGGACTACCGCCGCTGCGGGCGCAGTGGGCTCAAGCTCCCGCCGATCTCGCTGGGGCTCTGGCAGAACTTCGGTGACGACCGCCCACTGGGCCTCTCGCGAGCCATCCTGCGCCGGGCCTTCGACCTCGGCATCACCCATTTCGACCTGGCCAACAACTACGGGCCGCCCTACGGGTCCGCGGAGACCAACTTCGGCCGCATCCTCGCCGAGGACTTCCGCCACCTGCGCGACGAGCTGGTCATCTCCACGAAGGCGGGCTATGACATGTGGCCGGGCCCCTACGGCGACTGGGGCTCTCGCAAATACCTGCTGGCCAGCCTGGACCAGAGCCTGAAGCGCATGGGCCTGGACTACGTCGACATCTTCTACTCACACCGGACCGATCCCGAGACGCCGTTGGAGGAGACCATGGGCGCGCTCGACAGCGCGGTGCGCCAGGGCAAGGCTCTGTACGTGGGGATCTCCTCCTACAGCCCGCGGCGGACCGAGGAGGCGATCGAGATCCTGCGCCACCTGGGAACGCCGGTGCTCATCCACCAGCCGTCGTACTCGATGTTCAACCGCTGGATCGAGGCCGAGCTCCTCGGCGTGCTCGACCGCGAGGGCGTGGGCTGCATCGCCTTCTCGCCGCTGGCTCAGGGGCTCCTCACCAACAAGTACCTCGACGGCGTGCCCGAGGACTCGCGCGTGCGCCGGGGCCTGCACTTCTCCGCGGACCTGATCACGCCCGAGAACGTCGCACGCGTGCGAGCGCTCAACCAGATCGCCTCCCGTCGCGGCCAGAGCCTGGCCCAGCTGGCCATCGCGTGGGTGCTGCGCGACCGGCGCGTGACCTCGGCGCTCGTCGGCGCGTCGAGCGTCGCCCAGCTCGAGGACACGCTCGCGTCGCTGGACAACGCCGACTTCGACGAGGCCGAGCTGGCCGAGATCGACGAGTACGCGGTGGACGGGGCCCTCAACATCTGGGCCCAGTCCTCAGACGCGACGTAGGTTTCCGCTCGGTGGGGCCGTGGCGGGGGTCCCATGTGGCTTGGGCACGTGGCGTGGCTCAACGGCGGGCTTGGGAGGAGCTGGGTCGTTGCGTTGCCGGCTGCTCGCAGGGGGTTGAGGCGGATCTTGGCGCTATTTCCTCCACTATCCGCCACGACCTCGCTAGCCGGGTAACAGCGGGCGATTTTGGCTCTCTGAGGGCCCTTTCCTCCCACAACTCCGTCTCGCGGGCAGCCGCTACCGCCCGTCCCGCCCTCGATAGCCGCAGTTGACGTTCGCCGATACCCCGCTGCGGCCCAGAGGGTCGACAGCCCAGTTGCGTCGAAGCGGCTACTGCTTGGTGACGATCTGCCCGTTGTTGTTGACGTAGGACTGCGCCGGCGCCTGGTTGACGTTCACGGCGAATGTCCCGTGGGGCCGTGAGCCATCGGAGAGGATCGCCTTGGCCTTCCCGTTGAGGCCGGCCGCCACCTCCCAGGCGACGACGTGCTTACCGGACTGCACGGCGGTGACCGCCCAGTCGAAGCGCGCGGTCTTGCCCGGGGCCAGCCGACCCATCGCCCACGTGTTGGAGTACGCGGTCACCGCGGCGCCCTGCCCGCCGTTCCGGCAGCTGTAGCCGCACGTGCCGGGCCCGCTGTCGATCACCCACAGAGGCCGTGACGGGTTGGCCAGATACGTCTGGTTGATGTCGGCGGCGAACGCCTGCGAGCTCGAGCCCTCGCCCTTGGGCGCGGGGTAGGCGCAGGTGACGTTGCAGATCGTCACCGCCACGTTGGGGATCGTCTTGCTGCCGGCGTTGTGCACCGCGATCACGAGGTGCGTGTGCTGGGCGAGCCTCTGTGAGGGGGGGAACTTGGCGGTGCTCACGGCGACCGTGAAGTTCGCGTTGGGCTCCGACGCGGCCTGATTCTCGCCCCCGCCGCAGGCCGAGAGGGCCAGGGCCATTCCGACGCCGGCGGCAATCCCGCAGGTCCACATTCTCCAGGCGCTCAACGCGGGCGGAACATACCACCAAGACCGTCCGCCCAAACCCGGTCTGCGCCGGCCTGGCGCGGTGAGATGTGGTGGGGTGTGGCGTGCATTGCACCGGGCTTTGGTTCCCTGTTGGGATCCACCCCCTTTGTGGGTAGGCTTGTGCCAGCCTGAGACGTTTGGGCAGGCTCCAGACCCCTGGGAGGAAGCAGACCACTTGATCCGAGCAGTCGCCGACCGAGCGTTCCTGCCGACCAAATCCGTGCTGGAGGAGGTCGGGAACATGATGATCCTCACCGGCCGGACGCTGGTATCGGCGGTGCGGCCGCCGTACCCGTACGGCAGTGAGTTCGTCGGTCAGTTCCTGTTCGCGATGCGGCTGTGCTGGTTCCCGCTGCTCATCTCGACCATCGCCTTCGGCTACGAGGCCCCCGGGCTCCAGGCCGCCAACTTCCTCGTCCTCTTCGGCGCGTTGGACCGCCTCGGCGGCTTCTTCGTGCTGGCCTCGATCCGCGAGTTCGCGCCGTTCGTGGACGCCATCGTGCTCGCCGGCGTCGCCGGCACGGCGATCACCGCCGACCTCGGGGCCCGCAAGATCCGCGAGGAGCTCGACGCCCTTCAGGTCCTCGGCGTGGACCCGATCAAGAACCTCGTCGTCCCGCGCTTCCTGGCTCTCATGCTGGTCACCGGGCTGTTCGACATCTACGCGCTGATCTTCGGCGTGTTCGGCGGCATCCTCGCCACCGTCGTCAACCACGCGCCGCTGGGTCCGTTCTTCGCCACCTTCTTCAACAACGCGGAGACCACGGACCTGTGGGGCTCGGTGGTCAAGACCACCTTGTTCGGCGCGATCATCGCCATCGTCTGCTGTTACAAGGGGATGACTGCGTCCGGCGGCGCCGAGGGGGTGGGGCGCGCTGTCAACCAGGCGGTCGTCATCGCCTTCCTGGGCGTGTTCGCGTTCAACTACGCATTCACGCAGACGCTGCTCGCCACCCATCCCGAGATCACCTCCATCATCAAGTGAGGGGTCGGTGCTGACATGAACGACCTCATCGTCACACCGAAGGGCTGGATCGAATCCTTCGGGGAGATCGTCAAGTTCGGCGCCCAGATGGTCCGCGACGTGGCGACGCTGCGCGTCCTGCGCTTCTTCGGCGAGGCCCTGCGCCAGGCCGGCATCCTGATCGTCTCCTCGACCCTGGTCATCTGGGGCCTGGTGTTCATCATCGGCCTGGAGTGCGGGATCGAGGGCGCCTACTTCACCTACGGCGAGGGGACGCCCGCCTATTCCGGCGTGTTCGCGGCGTGGTGCGACCTGCGCGAGCTCGTGCCGCTCGTCTTCGGCTACATGATGGCCGCCAAGGTCGGCACCGGGATCGTGGCCGAGCTGGGCTCGATGCGGATCTCGGACGAGATCGACGCGCTGGAGGTCATGGGCATCAGCGGGATGCGGTTCCTCTGCGCCACCCGTCTACTGGCGGCGCTGCTCGTCCTTCCGTTCGTCTACCTCTGCTCGATCGGGGCCGGCTTCTTTGCCAGCTACCTGGCGGTGGTCCAGCAGATCGGCTACGTGTCGTCGGGCGGCTTCTTCTTGATCTTCTGGCAGTTCCAGAACCCGCCGGACCTCTTATACAGCTTGATAAAAGCGATGACGATGGCGATCGTCATCGTCATCGTCGGCTGCTATTACGGGTACAACGCCAGTGGAGGCCCCGTGGGGGTCGGGACTGCGACAGCGAAGTCGATGGTCCTGAACCTCGTCTCGGTGCACCTCATCGGGATGCTCGGAACCCAGCTTTTCTGGGGGGCCAACCCCAGAGCACCAATCGGAGGCTAAATGGAGAGCGACGACCCGCGCAACATCTCGGATCAGAGCGAGGAGCACAACGCCGAGGCGCGGGGTGCCCAGGTGGAGCTCACGTCGGAGGAGCGCCAGGAGCAGGTCAAGAGCGCGGCGCCCGATGGCGGCGACATCAAGGACGTGCCCGATCGCCCTGCCGCCGAGGACGAGCGCGACGCGGCGACCCACGAGGCCAACGGGCGCGCCAATGGCTCAGGGCAGTCCGGGTCGCGCGTCTCGGTGGTGGACGAGTCCCCGCGCCCGGCTCCGCCCGACGGCGTCGACGAGGACGAGTACAAGTGGCACACCTATAAGGTCTATCCGTCGGGCCGCCCTGACGCCGTCGAGTTCATCGACACCTACAAGTCGTTCGGGCGCTCCCACATCCTGCGTGGCCTGAACATGGGCCTCCCCGAGGGCATGGTTTCGATGATCCTGGGGCCGTCCGGAACCGGCAAGTCGGTGTGCATCAAGCACATGGTCGGCCTGCTCTACCCCGACCGCGGCGACATCCTCGTCCACGGGCAGTCGGTGCCCGACATGGCCGACGACGATCTGTTCGACATGCGCAAGAAGTTTGGCCTGCTCTTCCAGGACGGCGCGCTGTTTGGTTCGATGGACCTCTACAACAACGTCGCCTTCCCACTGCGCCAGCACACCGAGAAGGGCGAGGACGAGATCGAGGACATCGTCATGCGCCGCCTCAACGAGGTCGGCCTGGGCCACAGCCGCACGAAGATGCCCAACGAGCTGTCGGGCGGCATGCGCAAGCGCGCCGGATTCGCCCGTGCTCTCGTCCTCGAGCCGGACATCGTCCTGTTTGACGAGCCGGACTCCGGCCTGGACCCGGTGCGCACCGCCCTGCTGGGCGAGCTCATCCTGGAGATCCACCGCGACATGATGGATGAGGCCAAGCAGAACCAGAAGGAGCACCTCCCGACGTTCTGCGTCATCACCCACGACATCATGAGCGCGCGTCGCGTCGCGGACTACATCAATGTCCTGTGGAAGGGCCGGATCGTGGAGGCCGGC
This sequence comes from uncultured Actinomycetota bacterium, assembly GCA_963850325.1. Taxonomy (GTDB): domain Bacteria; phylum Actinomycetota; class Thermoleophilia; order Solirubrobacterales; family Solirubrobacteraceae; genus Palsa-465. The sequence goes on along the minus strand of CAWKLB010000019.1, from coordinate 356,586 downwards.
CCCGCCGAGGACATGCTCAATTCCGATAACCCCTTCATCCGCCAGTTCCTCTCCGGGGAGTCGCAGGGCCCCCTGACGATGGACTAGCGTCCGCATGGGGGAGTCCGGGTAGCCTCGGGCGCAATGAGGGCGAGGACGTTCGAGAGGCTGTGCAGCGCCGCCGCGCGGCGTCCGATCCTGACGGTGGGGATCGTGCTCGCGCTGGCGATCGGCGGCGGGCTGCTCGCGCTCGGCCTGCGGCCCTCGGCCGGCATCGACACGTTCGTCAGCTCCTCGTCGGCCAGCTACAAGGCCACCGCCGACGACCAGCGCCACTTCGGCGACGACGCCGTCGTCATCCTCATCCGCGAGTCGCTGCCCAACCTCGTGGAGACCAAGGACCTGGGCACCCTCACCCAGCTCGAGGCCTGCCTCGCCGGCCAGTACGTCGTCGCCAACTCGACGCTCGGGGCGTTCACGCCGGTCAAGGCCGGGACCCACGCGGCCTACGGCGGTCCGAACAGCCCGTGCGGGCACCTGATGAAGTCACACGCCACCCAGGTCGTCTACGGCCCGGGCACGTTCCTCAACCGCGCCGTGTCGGCGGTCAACACGGGGATCCGTGCGCAGGTGGCGGCCGCCAGCCGGGCCACCAAGGCCGCCGAGGCCAAGGCCTACCAGCTCGCCATCGGCGAGGGGATGACCAAGAAGAAGGCTCTCCAGGAGGCGACCTCGGCCGGCCAGCTCGAGTACTCCTCGCAGCTGCAGTCGCTCGAGCAGCTGGCGGTGAGCTCGGGGCTGAACGGCGTCCCGTCGATCGACGACCCGAACTTCATCCCGCAGATCGTGTTCGACCAGACCCGGGGGGTCAACCAGCCCAAGGCCCGGTTCTCCTATCTCTTCCCGACCAAGAACTCGGCGCTGATCCAGGTGCGCCTGCGCGCCTCGCTGTCTGACAGCCAGCAGGCCCAGGCCATCTCATGGATCCGCCAGGCGGTCAACATGCCGATGTTCCGCTCGGCCTACCACGGGACGTACACGATCACCGGCGTCCCGGTGGTGATCAACGATCTGGCCAGCCAGATCACCAGCTCCATCGCCGGCCTGCTCATCGCGGCGCTGCTGGTGATGGCGGCGACCCTGCTGCTCGTGTTCCGCAACCGCTTCCGGCTGCTGCCGCTGGCGGTGGCGCTGGCCGCCACCGGCATCACCTTCGGCCTGCTGGCGGTGCTGGGCGCCACCCTCACAATGGCGTCGATCGCCGTGCTGCCGATCCTCATCGGTCTCGGCGTCGACTACGGCATTCAGTTCCAGGCCCGCGCTCAGGAGGCGAGGCGGCTCGCCGAGCGTGAGGGCTCCGGCCCGGTCTCGGCGGCGGACGCGGTGGCGCAGGCGGCCGCGAGCTCGGCGCCGGCGATCGCCACCGCGGCGCTGGCCACGGGCACGGGCTTCCTGGTGCTGCTCCTCTCGCCGGTGCCGATGGTGCGCGGCTTCGGCCTGCTCCTGGTGGCGGGCATCGCCGTGGCCTTCCTGTGCGCGCTGACCGCGGGCTCCGCGGTTCTCATCCTGGGCGAGCGCGACGGCGGCTGGCTGGGTGCGTCGTGGCGCGGCGCCGGGGAGATCCTCGGCTCGATCGCGGGCTCCGTGGGCAGGGCCGGCCGCCGGCTGGTGCCCCGGGCACGGCTCGGGCGCGACGGCTCCGGGACGGCGGGGCGGATCCTCAGCCGACTGGCGGCACGCCCCGGCCGGGTGCTGGCGCTGGCGGCGGTGCTCGCGGTCATCGGCTGGGTCGCCGACACGCAGACCGCGGTGCAGTCCGACGTGACCAAGCTCGTGCCCACGAGCATGCCGGCGCTGCGCAACCTCAACACGCTTGAGAAGGTGACCGGGGTCAGCGGCGAGATCGACGTCACCGTCCGCAGTAAGAACGTCGCCACCCCGGCGACGGTGCAGTGGATGATCTCCTACGAGCGCCAGCTGCTCGCGCACTTCGGCTACCTGGAGGAGAAGGGCTGCGGCGCCGCCACGCTGTGCCCGGCGCTGTCGCTGCCCGACCTCTTCTCCAGTGGCAGCCAGTCGGCCTCGAGCACGAGCGCGAGCCTGACCCAGGCGCAGATCACGGCGTTCCTGGCGGCGGTGCCGTCCTACTTCTCGCAGGCGGTGATCACGCCCGACCACCGTGAGGCGACGCTGGCCTTCGGGATCCGGCTGATGCCCCTCTCGCGCCAGGAGCAGGTGATCGACTACATGCGCGCGCACCTGAACCCGCCGGAGGGGACGACGGCCGCGCTCGCCGGGCTGCCGGTGCTGGCTGCCGAGGCCAACGCGTCGCTCTCGTCGACATGGCATCGCTTCCTGACGCTGATCGCGGGCCTGCTGGCCGTGGCGCTCGTCCTGCTGGCGGTGCTGCGCACACGTGAGCGCGCCCTGGTGCCGCTGGCCCCCATCGTCATGGCCACCGGCTGGTCGGCGCTCATCCTGTTCCTCATCGGGATCCCGCTCAATCCGATGTCGGCCACATTGGGCACGCTCGTCATCGCCATCTCCACCGAGTTCAGCGTCCTGCTCTCCGAGCGCTACCGCCAGGAGCGCGCCGGTGGGCACGACATGCACGCAGCGCTCGGACGGACCTACCGCTCCACCGGCGCGGCGGTCCTGGCCTCGGGCGTGACCGCCATCGCCGGCTTCGGCGTGCTCGTCTTCTCGGACATCACGATGCTGCGCGACTTCGGGTTCGTGACGCTCATCGACCTGTCGGTGTCGCTGCTGGGCGTGCTGCTCGTGCTGCCCGCGGTGCTGGCGCTCTCCGAGCGCCGGGCACTGGCCCGCCAGGGTGATCCGCTGCGCGCGGCGAGATCCGCGCGGCTGCGGCTCAGGCGCCGGCCGCGAGTGGCGTGAGCAACCCGGCCGGGGGGGAGGGAGAGGGCCGGGGCCCCGACGAGGCCCGCCCGGCGCTGCAGCGCCTCGATCCCGACCTGGCCGCGGGCATCCGCCGGCCCGCCGCTGACGTGCCCACCGCTGACGCGCCCCTCGACGCGCCCGCCGCCGACGCGCACGACGCGCACGACGCGCACGACGCGCCCGCCGCGCCACCGCCGGCGCGGCCGGTCATCGACACGCGCCCCTACCGGTGGATGGTCGGGATCATCGGGCTCGTGGTCGTGCTCGGTATCTCCGTCTACCAGTTCGCCAGTCACGGGGTCGGCAATCCCACCGGGGTCCCGGCCGGGCATCGCCTGCGCTACTTCGCGGCCCCATTGGCCGACAGCAACCTCAACGGCGACGCCAACGCTCATCCCACCTGCTCGCCCGCCCGCCACGACCCCCGGGCGCTGAACGTGTGCCTGATGGCCGGGCGAGGCCCGCTCGTCCTGTCGTTGTTCGTCAGCGGAGCCGGTCAGTGCGTGCGCCAGGTGAGCGCGCTGCAGACCCTGTCGCGCCGCTTCCCGTCGGTCCAGTTCGCCGCGGTGGCGATCAACGGCTCGCACAAGGCGACGGCGACGCTGGCACGCGCACACCGCTGGACGATCCCGGTGGCCTATGACCCCGACGGCCGGGTGGGCGCGCTCTACGGCGTGGCCGTCTGTCCCATGGTCGAGCTCGCCGGGCGCGGCGGGATCGTGCGCGACCTCCTCATCGGCAATCGCTGGCAGACCGCGACGGCGCTCGCGCCCAAGGTCCAGGGGCTGCTGCGCGGCGGGTCGCCCGCAGGCTGAGGCGATGGCTCCGCTGGTGCCGCAGCACGGGTTCGTCGACCCGCCCGTGGCGGCGGAGTTCCCCGGCCTGCGCCTGCGCTGGGTCACGGTCAGGGCCCGCCCCGGGCCCAGCCCGCCCGCTCTGCGCGCTCAGCTGCGCGACCTCTCCAATCGCTACCGGGGAGGGGGCGTGGTGGCGATGCGCACCAAGCCGATCCCCCAGGCCTTCCGAGCGTTCTTTCGCCAGATCGGCCTGGATCCTGACGTGCGCCGCATCCCCTCCGAGGCGGTGGCGGTGGCGCGGCTGGTCCAGGGGGGCCTGCGCTCCATCGACCTCGTCGCCGACGCCTGCCTCGTGGCCCTCGTCGAGACCGGGGTCCCGGTGTGGGCCCTGGACGCCGACCGCGTTCACGACGCCGGCCTGGGCATCCGGGTCGCCGCCGAGGGCAGCCTGTCCGTCGGCGACGGCGCCACGACGTGCTGTGCCCTGTTCGAGCCCCCGCTGCACGAGTGCGCCGTCGTGGGGCGCACCCGGCGCGTGACGCTGTTCGCCCTGGCGGTCGACGGCGTCCCGGAGATCCACGTGGAGGAGGCGCTGTGGTGCGCGGTGGAGTTGCTGGCGCCCCCCGCTGCCTGATGTGGAGCGATCGATCTAGCGAGAGCCGGTCCCTGCTCCAGCGGACGGTTTCCGGGTGATAAGGTCCCGTGAGCCATGGGAGGAACGGTGCTTCCCTCGCAGGTGCAGGACGCGCGTGCCGCCGGCGCAGCGCTCGATCCGGGCGTCGCCACAGATGAGCGGGCGGCCCGCGGGACCCTGCGCGAACAGATCGCACGGCTTGAGCGCGAGCTCGCCAACGCGTTCGTGACCGCCTTCCCCATGGGCGGCCTGCCCCAGCCCGTGCCGGCGTGGTCACCGCCGGCTCACGCCCGTCTGCTGGACCTCGGCGAGCTTGAGGTCGTGCGCGACGAGCTGGCCGAGCGCCTGCGCGAGGCGCGCACCGCGATCAGCCGGCGGGCCGACGAGATCGCGGAGAAGCGGCTGGTGCTGGAGCGGATGCTGCTGCGCCCGTCCGACTACAAGTTCGCGCGCATCGCCTGCAGCGAGCTCGGCGAGCCCGGTTGCGGCGTGTGGCAGGTACGCCCACGGATGGGCTTGATCGGCATGCTGATGGGGTGGTGGCAGGTCAAGCTGTCCTCCGGCTGTCCGTTACCCAGGGGCCACGGCGACCGCTGACGCGGAGCGTGGCCCGGACGGAGACGATGTGCGGCCACTGCTGAGATCCGGGACCGGTGCGCTCCTGGTGGTGTCGATCATGTTCATCGGCAGCCTTGGGCTCTGGGTGGGCACACCGCTGCTGTGGCTGTGGGTGGGCTCGCAGATCCAGGGCGCGACGCAGTCGCTGGGCACGGCGTTGGCGGCGGCGTTCTTCGGCGTGGTGCTCACCGTCACCGTGGTGGCGTCGCTGCTGTCGCGGCTGAGCGACATCTACCGGTCCAACTGCCTGGCCCGCGGCCTCAACGACCCGGGGCCCGTCGTGCTGGAGGGCGTGCTCGTCGTCAGCGCCGGCCTCACCGTTGCCGCCTTCGTGATCTGGTTCCTGTTCCTGGCCGGCACCAGCCCCGTGCCGATCGGGATACACGTCTGACCGGACCGGACGCGCCTCGCAACCCCAGTCGCCAGGCACGTCCGGTGCGGTCTCGCGCTCGTCTACGTACCGACGAGCTCCATCTCCCTGGTCTCAGACGAATCCAACGAACTCGCCAGCATCCGGCGCTGACGGTCAGTCAGAGTCCCTACCGGCTTCGTCTCGATGATGTGGCTCCGGGAGAGGAACTTCCGGCACCTCGTATTGCCCCAGCGCCGCTGGCTCATCAGGAGATCCCCGATCGGCCAGCTGGACGCAGCGTCAGGACACTGGAGAATGACTTCCGCGGCGGAGACCTCTCCGAGCGCTATGCGCCGCTTCAGCGCCGCGCGCGCGAGCCGGATCTCGTTGGCTCGCTCGAGCGCACGCAGGCGCTGTGGCTCGGGGGTCCTCAGTGCGGTCGACGCCATGTAGTGTTCTCACTTCCCAACGTTCGGGTCCGCCGCAGCGGACGTTGACCAGTAACGACAGCCGCCAGACATCAGGCGTCATCAAGCTGTCGGCCCTGCGATTGATTCGGAGCCGAAGCCTCGGCTCTGATGTTCGGTGATGGCCTCTCGGGAAGTGGATTTCTCCCGCCGCCGGCCCTTGCGCCGCGCGGCTGACCATCACCTTGCGACGCTTAAGACGCTAGAACAAACGACTCGGTCACAGCAATGTCACACCGCGGTGACATGCGCTTAGAGCGCCTTTTTTCTCTCGCCCGGTGTCTTGTGCAGGAACGGACAAGACACCGGCGGCTCATTCGCCGCCGGGGAGCGTCCCATGCTCGGACTCGAACTCGCGCTTGACCCTGGCAAAGGTCTCGAGTGCGCGGTCGAGGGTCTCGCGCTCATGGGTCGCCATCACGCTCGTCCGCAGCAGCGCGCCCGAGGGCGGCACCGCGGGATGGATCATGACGTTGACGAACACGCCGGACTCATAGAGGGCCTTCCAGAGGAAGACGGCCTTCCAGTCGTCGCCGACCAGGACGGGGACCACGGGTGTGATCACCTCGGTCCCGTCGGGCAGGCGAGTGGGCGGGACGACGTGGAAGCCCAGCTCGGTGAGCCCCCGGTGCAGGTAGGCGGCGTTGTCGAGGACCCGGGCGAACAGCGCCGGTCCCTCGTCGGAGCGGCAGATGCGCACCGCGGCCAGCGCCGCCCCCACCGCCGCGGGGACCGCCGAGGCGGTGAAGATGAACGACCGCGCCTGGATGCGCAGGAACTCGACGACGTCCGCCGGCCCGGCGATGACGCCGCCGCAGGAGGCCAGCGACTTGGAGAAGGTCGCCATCCGCAGGTCCACCCGGTCCTCGACGCCGAGCAGCTCGCACGTCCCGGCGCCGCGCGCGCCCAGGACGCCCAGCGCGTGTGCCTCGTCGACCATCAGCCGCGCGCCGAAGCGCGCGCACAGGTCGCAGATCTCGGGCAGGGGCGCCACGTCCCCCTCGGTGGAGAAGACCCCGTCGACGACGACGAGGATGCCGCCCCCGTCCTCCACGGCGCGCTCCAGCCGCCGCTCGAGCTGGTCGAGCCGGTTGTGGCGGAACGCGCGGAGCTTGGCCTTGGAGATCGTCACCCCGTCGAGGATCGAGGCGTGGTCGCCCGAGTCCGCGACGACGGTGTCGCCAGGGCCCAGGATCGTGCCCAGGGCCCCGACGTTGGCCTGGTGGCCGGTGGTGAAGACGAGCGCCGCCTCGGTGCCCAGCCACTCGGCCAGCTCGCGCTCGAGCTCGAGGTGGAGGTCAAGCGTGCCGTTGAGGAAGCGCGATCCGGTGATGCCGGTCCCGTAGCGGTTGAGCGCGTCCAAGGCGCCCTGCTTGACGCGCTCGTCGCCGGTCAGGCCCAGGTAGTTGTTGGAGCCGAGCATGATCCGTGCCCGGCCCTCCATCTCCACCACAGGGAGCGTGGGGCCCTCGAGCGTGTGGAAATAGGGGAGGGCGTCGAGGTCGCGCGCCGCTTTGAGCTGAGCGATGCGCTCGTGCTCGCGCGCCTTGGCGAAGACGTCTATCGATGTCGACATCTGAGCAAAGGTAATCGTAACGACCGGTCAACGCCCGCTTGCCGCGGCTTTGAACCTGACCGCGTACGCTGTCACCATATGCGGCCGATGTCTCGCCACGAGTCCACCCACAACGGGGCCGCGCCGATCGTCGACGCCGAGGTCGTGGACGACCTGGAGGGCCCCGTTGCCGCCGAGGAGACCGTGGAGGGCGTGCCAGTGTTGGCCGAGGTGCGCGCCGTCCAGTCCCACGCGCCGGTGTCGCTGCCCGCCGTCCAGGCCGCCGCCGTCGCCGCCACCGGGTTCGTCGCCGGCGCTGCGACCCTGGCGCTGATGCGCCGTCACAGCGCGCGCAAGATCGCCCGCAGCCGTGGGGCCCGCCGGGCGCTCGACGCGCTGCCGATCGTCGGGTCGCGCAGCTTCCTCGTCGACGTCCACCTGATCGGCAAGCCCGGAGATTGAGAGCGCCTCGCACGGTGGGCGGGTCCAGCGTGCGCGGTGCGGGCGGGTACGCCTTGGAGGTGCGCCGCGAAGTTCGTCCGCGCTGGACATTCCGGCTTTCGCGCCGCGTCGGCCTTGACCGCGTCGCGCGGCTCCGCGGCGGGGTCGTGCACCGCCTGCTGCACTGTGGCGCCGATCCGGTGGTCATCCGCGTCGCGCAACTGAGCGCCGACCGGGTCCTGTTCGGGGCCCAGGCCGATTCCCGGGATGTGGCCGAGTGGGGGATCGAGCGGATGCGCGCTGCCATCGGCATCGACCTCGACCTGCAGCCGTTCTACGAGCGCTTCCGCAGCGATCCGCTCATCGGCGCCGCTGTCCGGGCCAACCCGGGTCTGCGGCCCCACGGTCGGCCGGATCCCTTTGAGGCACTGGCGTGGACGGTATGCGAGCAGCTCATCGAATACGAGCGCGCGGCCGCGATCCAGCGCCGGCTCGTGGCGCGCCTGGGCCGGCGCTGCCCTGCCACCGGGCTGGCGGACTCACCTCCCGCGGCGGTGCTGGCCGCCCAGGCGCCGGCGCTGTTCGAGTCCTTCGGGCTCACCGAGACGCGGGCGATGGCGCTGGTCAAGGTCGCCCGCGAGGTCGCCTCCGGGCGGGTGGACCTGTCGGACCCCGACCATGAGCGCGGGTGGCGGCGGCTGCGCACGATCCGCGGGGTGGGGAGTTGGACGCTCGAGACGCTTGCGCTCACCGGCCAGGGCCGGCTGGATCAGCTCCCCGCCGGCGACCTGGCCTACATCAAGCTGGTGGGTCGGCTGCAGTCACCCGATCCGCGCTCCCGCGCCACCGAGGAGGATGTCCGGGAGCTGTTTGCGCCCTACGCGCCGTGGGCGGGGCTTGCCGGGCTGCACGCCCTGCACGGAGCCGGCAGCGCCGCGGCCTTGCGCCTCGCCGCCTGACCCGCAGCTGTGCGGGGCCGCTCACGCAACCACGCGAGCGACCTCTACTCGTGGATCGGGGAGACGACCACCTGGTTGCCGCAGGGAGTGATCCGCGGCCCGGCCCGGAGGGAGAGACGCTGCCAGTGTGACCGCGATCCCGGCGCTGAGAGCATCGCGGCCGTCGCCGTCCGGCAGACCCGGGCACCCTTGTACTCGTTGTTGGTCACGAGGCTGATCCCGAAGTGGGCACTCGCTCCGGGCTTGAGCGCCACCGCCCGGGGCCTTGACTCGGTGTCGGGGAAGAACCCGTCGCGTCGGCCCACGTGCAGCGGCAGGAGCCGGCCCGCGCCGTTGAGCAGCCGGGCGCCGGGATAGCCGCGCACCAGGCACGCGGTCTGGGAGCTGTTGCGCACCGCCACATGCAGCTCCAGATGTCCGGTGGCTCCCTCCGTCCCCGAGTAGGACAGCGTGAGCTGCGATCCCGAGCACCCGGCGGTATGCGGAGCGCCAGCGCTGTGGGGCGGCGCCGAGGCGCTCGTCGACGAAGAATGCGAGCTGCCGCAGCCTGCCAGCCCCAGCCCCAGCCCCAACGTCAGCAGCGCCGCGGCTCCGGCGATCCACCTGTGCATCCGCCACATCGTAGGCGCCCTCACAGGGCTTCGCGCAACTCTGCGCCCGGGACCAGGGTGAACTCCACGGTCTCCCAAGGAGCACGGGCCAGGCCATCGGCCAGCGCCTCATCGTCGGAAAAGCTCTCGGTGAGACGCCGGCCCTCGCAGTGCACGCGCACCTCTGGCGCGACGAACGGCCACGGATCCAGCGAGGCGCCCAGGGGCTCCCCGCCCACGGCCTCGAGCGCGATGTCCTGGGCGCCGCCCGCGGCCGTCGGCACCGCCTCGAGCGTCCGCGGGGCCCAGTCCAGAAGCAGCGCCAGCGAGATGAGGTCCCAGATCCACACCAGCCGGCTGTTGCGGGCCACGCGCTCGGCCGTGACGTGGGGCGCGGTGACGGGGTCGGTGCGCAGGGCCTGCAGCAACGCGCCCTCGAGCTCGGCGGCGTGGCGCCGGAACGCGGCGACCGCCTCGGCGTCGGCGGCACTCGCGCCGTCAAGGTCGAACCCCTCGTAGAGCCGGCGGCCGTGCATGATCGCCAGCAGCGCCGCGTACCGGCTCTGGGTGACCAGGCGCTCAGGCCCGCGCGACCACAGCCCGGCGTTGGCCCGCGCGCCCATCTCCATGAAGGACTTGGGCAGGCCGGTCTCGGGGTGGCGCACGGGCTCGAGGTCCCAGCGCGCCATCCCGACGTCGTGCTGCTCGGCGCCCAGCGCCACCTCGTCGAGCGGCTCGACGGCGCCGAAGCGCTCGTTGCCCCACGCCCGGGCGAGCTGGCCGCACAGCCATGCGTGCGAGGCCTGGCCCACCGCCAGCACCCCGGCGTCGTCGCGGCGCAGGACCATCCCGCTACGGCCCCTGGCCGGCGAGCAGTTCGTTGGTGGAGGCGTCGGTGATCGTCTGGGCGCTCTTGATCAGGTGCTGCGCGAGCATCCACTTGCCGAACGCGTTCCATTGGCTCTGGTCCTGCCACCCCCACGGCAGGCTCGCCTTGGCCGGGAAGAAGGACGACAGGGTGGCGTTGACGCTGGCCTGCTGGAGCTTGCGGTCAAGGGTCGGGTTGGCGCGGACGAGCGCGTCGACGCCGGCGGTGGGATCAGCCCGCACCGCCTGGTAGCCGCGCCCCAGCGCCTGCACGAACCGGCGCAGCTCGTTGGTCTGGTTGGCGATCTCGTTCTCGCGCACCACCACCACCAGCTCGTCGTACGTGGGGACGCCCGCGTCGTCGACACGGATGACGTCGGGTCGCTTGCCGGCCTGGCGCAGTTGGATGGCCTCGTAGTTCCAGTAGGCGCCGAGGGTCGCATCGACGCGTCCCGAGAGCATCGCCGGCACCAGGTTGGCGCCGACGTCGATGTCCTTGACCGAACCCGCCGGTACGCCCGCGTGGACGAGGATCGTCTTCAGGTAGGCGTCCTGGTAGGGGATGCCGGCGTTGCCGACCTTCTTGCCGCGCAGGTCCTGCGGCGAGCTGATGTGCTTGGAGTGCAGCGACACGATGGAGGTGAGCGGGCGCTGGACGACCGCCGCGATCGCCACCAGCGGCTCGCCCGCGTCGCGGGCCAGCATCAGCTGCGGCTCATAGGAGATGGCGGCGTCGACCTTGCCCGCCGCCAGAAGCTGCAGCGGAGTGGCCGGATCGGTGGGGACCCGGACGTGGACGGCCAGCCCGGCCTTGGCGAAGCCGCCGTCGGCGAGCGCCTGGTAGATCCCCACGTGATCGGCGTTGGGCAGCCAGTCCAGCATCAGGTTCAGCGGCTGCGTCTGGGCGGCGGTCGGCGCCAGCGTGTCCTTCTTCTCGCCGCAGGCGGCGAGGGCCAGCGCGGCCAGGAACGTACCGGTGACCAGCGCCATACGCTGTCCTCCCCGCCGCCGGTACGCCCGCATTCGAATGGCGTCAGGCGCCGCCTGGCGGCGTCCTCGTCGGCTCGCGCAGCGCTGCTGCGCGTCGCCTCCTGCGTCCTTGCCAGCCATCACCTGCCACCACTCTCGGTGCGGGTGTACCGGCGGCGAGAAGGACATGTCATCGGGAAGGGTCTCCAATCGGTTGATAGGCCCACGGCACCATCAGGCGCTCGGCCACGGTCAGCAGCGCGAACAGCGCGATGGCAAACAGCGACAGCACGACGACCGCGGCGTAGGCGCGGGCCGTCAGCAGCTGGGGGATCGACTGCACGAACAGGTAGCCCAGTCCCGAGCTGGCCCCCGCCTGCTCCGCGAACACCGCCCCGATCACCGCCACGATGACGGCGATCTTGGTGCCGGTGAACACCCCCGGTAACGCGGACGGAAGCTCCACGCTGAGGAACACGCGGCGACGGGGCATGTCAAACGTTCGCATCAATTTGATCAAATCCGGGTCGACGGAGGCGAAGCCGGCCAGGGTAGTCACCACGATCGAGAAGAACGACACCAGCGCGATCACCACCAGCTTGGGCAGGATGCCGAACCCGAGCCACAGGACGAGCACCGGCGCCAGCATGGGGATGGGGATCGTCTGCGAGGCGATCAGCACCGGGTAGAACGCCCGCCGCAGCGTGAGGAAGAAGTGCATCACGCTGGCCAGCACCAGCGCCGCGACCGCCGCGACGAGGATCCCCAGCACCACCTCCTCGGCCGTGACCAGGAAGTTGGACCACAGCAGTCCCCGGTCGTCGAACAACGACTGGGCGATGGCGTGGGGGGCGGGGAGGATGAGCGGGTCCGCGCCGCCGAGGTCGACGTAGAGCTCCCAGACGCCAAGCAGCGCCAGCACGAGCACCAACGCGCCCCACAGGGACACCGATCGCCAGGCCGGCAACGGCCGCGTCACGCTGGCATTCCCAGCGCCTCGAGCACACGCTCGCGCAACGCCACCACGTCGGCGTCGGTGCGCCGCCGGGGCCGCGCCAGGGGCACCGCGACCTCGCTGACCACCCGGCCCGGTCGCGGGGACATGACCACGACGCGATCCCCCAGCACCACCGCCTCCTCGACATCGTGGGTGACGAGCACGACCGTGCGCGGCTCCGAGGCCAGGACCTGGGCCAGCCAACCCTGCATCTCGGCGCGGGTGATGGCGTCCAGCGACGCAAACGGCTCGTCGAGCGCCAGCACCGGCTTGCCGGCGAGCAGCGAGCGCAGGAACGAGATGCGCTGGCGCATCCCGCCGGAGAGCTGCGCGGGGCGCGTCTGCTCAAACCCCGCCAGGCCGAAGCGCTCCAGCCACGGCGCCGCCTCGGCGCGCGCCTCGTCACGGCCCATCCCGCGTGCGCGCAGGGCCAGCGCGGCGTTGTCGATGGCGCTGAGCCACGGCAGGAGCAGGTCGCGCTGGGGCATCAGGGCGGCGGGGGCGCTCACCACCGTTCCCTCGTCAGGCGCCTGGAGGCCGCAGATGAGCTCGAGTAACGTCGTCTTGCCACAGCCGCTGGGGCCGACGACCGTCACGATCTCGCCCGGCAGCGCTCGCACCGACACGCCGGCGAGGGCGTGCACGTCGCCGTTGCGGGACGCGAACGTCCTGCTCACCAGCTCCACGCGCACTCCGCCGGTGTCGTGACGCTCCCCGGCCTGGAGAGCTGGAGCCTCGATCATCGTCTGTGGTCTCTCGTGAGCGACCACGAGTCTCCCTTCGCGGGCATTACCCCACAGGTTCTAAGGGTCAGCGCCGGGCCGCGTGGCGTGCGAGGGGCGCTATCTCAGCCGGCGTGCCCGCCAGCCCCCCTGGTTGTCAGGTCTGCGCGGGGGATGCTAGCGCCACGGACCGCGCCGGGCAGCATCGGCCCCGACCGGGCGCAAAGCGCCGTTTCCAGGCGCCGCGGTGCGATAGGGTGCCCGGCGATGCGTGCAGGGAGGGTCGACCGCCGGACCACCGTGGCGGCTGTGCTGACGTTGCTGGCGGTGCTGGCGCTGACCACGGGCTCGGCCCTGGCGGCACGGCGATCGGGCGCAGCCGCGCCGCGGCCCACGTTCAAGCCCCGTGTCCGCTTTGCCATGGGGCTGCTGCCGATCCACGGCGCCCAGGAGGTCGCCACCAGCCCCAGCATCCCGGTCGTGTACCACGGTGGCGGGATCATGCGCAACGTGACCATCCACACCATCTTCTGGGCGCCGGCCGGCTATCGCTATGACGGCTCGCCCAGCGCCGGGGCGCCCGGCTACGTCGCGCTCATCCAGCAGTTCTTCACCGACGTGGCCCACGACTCGGGCTCCACCACCAACATCTTCTCGCTGCTCAACCAGTTCGGCGATCGGTCCGGCGACGGCAGCTACCAGATCCACTACGACCCGGCGGTCGACTCGATCGCGGACACCCATCCCTATCCGGCGGCCACCAAACAGTGCCCATCCCCGTCCGGGGTCGCCACCTGCGTCACCGACCTCCAGGTCCAGAGCGAGGTGGACAGGGTGATCGGCACCAGCGACCCGGCGGCCCGCGGGCTCACCAACATCTACTTCGTCCTGCTGCCACCGGACGTCGACGAGTGCATCACCATCGGCAGTTGCGGCACGACGGCGTTCGCCGGCTATCACTCGGCGTTCTCGCTCGGGCACGGACTGACGGTGTACTCGGCGATCCCCGATCCGCAGATCGAGTTCACGCCTCCGCCCGGGTCAGACCCTGAGGGCAATCCCGAGGCCGAGTCGACGATCGACACCGTCGCCCACGAGACTGTCGAGGCCATCACCGACCCGGTCGGCACCGGGTGGATGGACCCCAACGGCTTCGAGACCGCCGACAAGTGCGAGAACGGGCCCCAGCAGGGCGCGCCCCTGGGCTACGCCTCCGACGGCTCGCCCTACAACCAGATCATCGACGGCCACCAGTACCTCATCCAGGACATCTGGTCCAACGCGCGCAGCGGGTGCGTCCAGAGCTCGACGACCGTCGCGTCCATCCCCCCGCTGCACACGCTCGACCTGCGCCAGTTCAGCTCGCAGGTGAGCGGGAGCCTCGGGGCGCGGCAACGCCTTCCGGTGGTGCTGATCGTGTCCCGTGCCGGAGTTCCGGTGGCCATCGCCCAGGGCGAGAGCCGCGCGGACGGGAGCTGGGGTCCGCTGACACTGCGCGGGCGCAACGGGGATCCGCACGCCGTCGGCGACGACCGCGACGTCATCGAGGTCCTCTACGGCCTGGGCCCACATGGCCCGTCGCCGGATCTGATCGAGACCGGCGACGGCGGCAACCCCTTCACCGAGTCCGGCTTCACTGGCTGGTTCGACCTCGATCACGGATACGCCGTCTCCTCCGGCGGGGCCCGGACCATCTACGTGATCGGGCCGTGCGGCCAGACCGGTGTCCTCAGTCTGAGGATCGGCGCCTCGCTGGCGGCCTCGCCCACCGACCAGTGTGAGACCGAGACCGACTTCGCGCCCGTCGTCGTGCGCCGGGTGGGTCTCGGGACCCCGGTGATGATGACCAGCGAGGACAACCGCGGCGGCAGCTCGCTGGAGCCGGACGGCGCGCTGGTGCGGATGACGATCGGGCTCGGCGAGCCGGGCAGCGTCAGCGCGGTCCACAACAACCAGCTCCTCATCGCGCCCAGCGGCTTCCCGACCTGCAACGCGTTCCTGCGGATCCGCACCGTCCGCTGCTCGGGGCTCGTCCCGCACGGGCACTACCGCCTGGTGCTGGGCGGCCAGACGCTCGGGCACGCCGCCGCGGGCAGCGCGGGCGCGGTCACCGTCGGCGGGCTGGCGCTGGGCGGGGGAGACATCGTCACTCTCGTCAACGCGGCGGGACGGCGGCTCACCTCACTGCACGTCGCCCATCTCCGCGTCGGCCTCATCGGCAATGAGACCGCGGTGGCCACGGGCACCTGTCAGGCCGGCGACTACTGGGGCCCGCTCGTGTCCAAGCCACCGGTCAGCGCGTCCATCGGGGAGGGCATCGGCGGCACCGGGACCATCTGCCCGCCCAGCGGTCGCGCCAAGGGCCTGTCGACGGCCGACATCGCCCAGACCGACGACTTCTCCGGTGGGCAGACCGTGACTCAGGTCCCGCAGATCGAGTCGACGGCTCCCATCCAGGACGAGACCCTCTACGGGTCCTTCGTGGCCTCGGCGCAGTCGGGGCTGCCCGGACCCCATGGCGCGATCTCGGCGACCGGTGTGCCGGTGGCGCTGACGATCACCCCGGCCGGCTCCAGGCACCGCGTCTTTCACGCCGCCAATGTCGACACTCCCCGCGGCGTGGACGTGCCCGCCCTGGCCCCGGGGTCGTATGTCGCGACCTGGGTGCTCCACGACGCCTCGGGCGACACTCGGACCGTCACCACCCGCTTCGCCGACGAGGCCTGAGACGCGCAGGTCGGCGTGGGCCGGCCGCACATGTCGGACCGGGCCGGCGGGAAGGGCCGGCTTCGACTCAGCCGTCGAGCCGCTCGAGCTTGTGCAGGAAGGCCACGCCGGCGGTGGTCACGGCCCCCGACTGCCCGCTGAAGCCGTAGCCCGAGACCGTCAGCCGCGTGCCCAGGAACGCGTCGAACAGGGTGTCGGGGGTGGGCGCGGACCGCGCCGCCCCGGCGCTCAGCCCTGCCAGCAGCTCGATCCCGGGATGAGCGCGGGCCGCCTGGCGCGAGGCCGAGGCCACGAAAGCGGCGAACACGGATGAGTCGTCCTGGGTCGCCTGCGCGGGCGCCTCGAAGGCGTCGGCGTCACGGGCGGTGTCGCGCGCCAGCCCGAGCCGCAGGAACTCCGCGTCCAGGGCGGCCGCGGGCGTCAAGGGCGCCAGCGTCGCGACCAGGCTCGTCTGCGGCGCGGCGATGAACAGGAGCCCGTGGGCGTGCGCGGCCTGGGCGGCCAGCGCGTAGTAATGGGCCGGGTTGCGCCGCTGGGCCGGCGGCGTGGCGCGGGTGGCGCCCGCCGCGTAGACGATCGCCGCCGTCCCGGGCTGGAGGAGGCCGCTGTTGACGGCCGCGGCCAGCTTGGCCTCATCGGCGAAGCTCATCGTCGGCACCGCCGAGCCCATCCCCAGCAGCGCCAGCGAGGACGAGCCGGCGCCGGTCACGAACGTCCGCGGCGTGTTGAAGAAATGCGCGGCCGTGGCATGGGCCACGAGATGCAGGCGCGAGAGCAGGCTCGCGCTGACGATCCACGCGGGTGTCGGGTCAGGCTGGGTGCCGTCGCCGGCCTGGGCCTCGGCCGCGAAGTTCCCGAAGAGGATCTGGCCGGGGCCGGCGCCGGGCGCTCCGCAGGCGAACCCCGCGTAGCTGGTGGGCGTGAAGGTGGAGTCGACCACGATCGTGCCCGGGAGGTCGAAGGCGAAGCCCACCACCCCGATGTCCTTGCTGGCCAGGTAGTCGAGCAGGACCTGCGCCGTGGCCGGAGCGTTGGGCACGCACCCGGTGACCGAGTTCGCGTCCCACTCGGTGACGATCACGGGAATCGACGCGCTGGCGGTGCCGAACGTCCTGTCCCAGAAGGTGATCCCACGGGTCAGCGAGGGATAGTGGATGCCGTAGGCGAGCTGAGGATCGGAGCGGTGCGCCGGGTCGACGACCCGCATCCGCCCGGCCAGCGACTGCTCGCCATTGAGGCTCGGGACGACGATGATGTTCTGCGGCGCCCGGGCACGGATGTCGTTGATGAGCGTCTGCATGCCCACCGCCTGGCAGGCGCCGCCGGGGTAGATGATCTCGCCGCCCACCCGCCACTGGATCCAGCCCGCGGGTGTGGCCGAGACCCCGGGCTCGTTGTAGAGCTCGAACATCACGTCGCCGTCCCCCGCGAACATCGCCGACAGCGACTCCCACGCTCGTTCCGCCCCGGCGTCGGGGAGCGGGCAGCGCGTGGGCTCGCCGGCCGGGGGCTCGGCCTGGAGCGAGAGGATCACCGCCAGCCCGAGCCCGCGCGCGGCCTGCACCGCGTTGGCCACCTCGTCCACGTAGGCCGCGGAGTAGAGCGGGCCCTCGGGATCGAGGCCGAACTGGCTGACCTGGAAGCGGACGAGATCGACGTGGGCGGCGACCGCCGCCTGGAGCTCGGCGTAGCCGAACTGCTGGTGAGCGGCGACGTACTTGCCCCTGAGCGCGTTGTCGGGCGCCACCAGCCCGACGATCTGCACTCCACGGGGCACCCAGGGCAGCCCGTTGCGCAAGAGCTGGTTGTGGGTGACGGTGATCGCCGACGTCGCGGCGCCGGCACGCGCCGCCGGCACGGCGAGAGCCGCGAAGGCCAGCACCATGACGATCAGGATCCAGACTCGCCTCACGACAGCAGAACACCTGCAGCGCACGACGAGTTGCGCGCTCGTCAGATCACCTGCATGGGCTGTGTCAGCGCCTTGACGAAATCCTCGAGCTGATCGGTGCGCCAGCACTCGAAGGCGGTGCAGTGCTCGGCGTACGCGGCGATCACCGAGTCGCCGTAGTTCCAGTAGAGCTTGGGCTCGGGGTTCAGCCAGAACGTCCGCCCGGCCTTGGCGGTGATGGCCGCGAACACGTCGTCGCGCGGTGGCCGGCCGTTAGTGCGGGCGTCGCCGAGCACGATCACCGTCGCTCGCGGGTGCAGCTCGTCCTCGATCTGGGCCAGGAACTCCGTCCACACGCGCCCGTAGTCGGTGTAGCCGGAGATGTCCGCCACCCCCGCGTCGCGGGACACGGCTTCCGAGGCGGCGCGGAAGTCGCGCTCGCGCTCGAAGACCTCGGTGACCTCGGAGATCCGCTCGATGAACACGAACGAGCGCAGCTTGCGGAAGGAGTCGTGCAGCGCATGGAGCACGCTGAGGAAGAACGTGCTGGCGCTGGTGACGCTTGTGGACACGTCGCAGAGGACGAAGATCTCGGGCCGCCGCGGCCGCCGCGGCCGGTACTTGAGTTCGATCGGGACGCCGCCGGTCTGCAGCGAGGCCCGCATCGTGCGCCGCACATCGACGTGGGCGTGGCGCTTGCGGCCCTTGAGCTCGTGGCCCTGAGAGGCGAGGCGTCGCTTGAGCTGGGCCACCACGCGATGCACGGCGGCCAGGTCCTGGATGGGGCCGGTGGGGAGCGCGCGGTCAAGGTCGGTGAGCGGCCGCTTGGGGGGCAGGCTCGCGGTGCGCTCGATCAGCGCGCGCTCCAACTCGCGCCGCAGGTGCTGCTCGAAGCGCCGCAGCTGGTCGCGGGGGACCCCGTCGCGGCGCGGATCGTCGGGCGGCAGGTCAGGCTGGGGCTCGGTGCGCAACCCCAACGCCCGGCGGATGCGCTGCACGTCGACGCCGAGCACGCCTGAACCCTCGCCCCGCCCGAAGGCCGCGATGGCCAGCCGCGCCAGGTCGCGCATGGCGGCGTCCGAGCCGTCGCGCAGGGCCGCGGCGATCTGCTGGCGCAGGGCGTCGAGGTCAAGCTCGAGCGACTGCCCGCTCTGGCCGGCCGCAGCCTCGGAGATCTCCCATCGGGCCGCCTCGGCCTCGGCGGCGCGGAAGAAGAAGCGCTCGAACACCAGCTCGAAGGTGTGGCGGTCGTCGGGGGACTTGGCGAGCGTCGCCGCCAATGCCTCCTTGAAGTCCTCCTGGACGGTCCAGCTGATCTCGGTCAGGGCGGCGAAGGCGTCAAGCAGCTCGGAGGTGCCGACGGCCATCCCCTCGTCGCGCAGTTCCTCGGCGAAGGCCAGGAGTTGGCCGTCGAAGCCGCCGGGCCCCTGGTCCGGGATCTTGGCGTAGAGCTTGGTGGGCGGGCTAGGTGGGGGCGCGGGCATCGGCGAGCCGGCGGGCCGGGGGTTACGCCGCGGGGCGAGCGTCGGCGGCAGGGTCGAGCTTGACCCCGACCCGCTCGGCGACGGTGTCCAGGTCGGTGCGGTGCTTGACGATCACGCTCATCGTCTGGCGGAAGACGTCGGCGTTGATGTCGTTGGCCCCGAGCAGCAGCAGGGCGCGGGCCCAGTCGATCGACTCCGCGATGCTCGGCGGCTTCTTGAGGTCGAGCTCGCGGACCTCGTTGACGATCTCCACCAGCCGGCGGGCCACCTGGGCATCGAGCTCGGGGGAGTGCAGGCGGACGATCTCCAGCTCGTGCTCGATGTCGGGATAGTCGAGCCACAGGTACAGGCAGCGGCGCTTCAGCGCCTCGGTCAGCTCGCGGGTGTTGTTGGAGGTGAGCAGCACCACCGGCTGCGTGCGCGCCTCGATCCGCCCCAGCTCCGGGATCGAGATCTGGAAGTCGGAGAGGAGCTCGAGCAGCATGGCCTCGAACTCCTGGTCGGTCTTGTCGATCTCGTCGATGAGCAGGACCACCGGGTCCGGGGACGCGATCGCGGTCATCAGCGGTCGCGGGAGCAGAAACTCCTCCCCGAAGATGTCGTCCTGGACGTCCTGCCACCCAGCGTCGCCGGCCTCGGTCTGGATGCGCAGCAGCTGCTTGCGGTAGTTCCACTCATACAGGGCCTTGGCCTCGTCCAGGCCCTCGTAGCACTGCAGGCGCACCAGCGTCCGACCCAGATAGCGCGAGAGCGCCTTGGCCAGCTCGGTCTTGCCCACGCCTGCCGGGCCCTCCACGAGCACGGGCTTACCGAGCTTGGTGGCCAGGAAGGACACGAGCGCGGTGGACTCGCCGGGCAGGTAGCCGACGTTGCGTAGGCCGGCGGCGATGTCGGCGACGGACTCGGGCAGGGGGGCGGTTTCGGGCATAGGCTCTAAGGGGCAGACACTAATCGCGCTGCGCCGGGCGATCTGCCGCGCGGCGCGCCCCTCAAATATAGGGTTCTGTCGCCGTGATCCTCTTCATCGCCTCCCAGCAGGCAACCTTCCACGCCCTGATCGCAGTGCTCATCTTCGGGCTGGTGATCGGCGTCTTCGGCCACATCATCAACTCCAGGACGCTCATCCTCACGGCGATCCTCATCATCGGGGGCGTCAGCGCGTACTTCGCGTTCGGCTTCAGCCACGTGACCTGAGCGCTTCGGCCGCGCGCGGTCTCCGTGGGCGTCTGACCGGGGTACGGCGAACGTCAACGGTGTGCTGGGGACGGCGGGTCAGGGTGGCCGCGGCGGGACCCGTGGCGGATCTTGCATGACATAGCGCAACTATCCGCCGCGACCCCACCGCAGCCCGCTTGCGCTCGCGCCGTCCGCTTGCGCGGACGCTCAGTCGGGGCGGTCCAGCCGGATGGTCAGCTGGTCGTCGTTGGGATCAGGGGGCCGGTCGCGCGTGCGCTGCTGCAGCGTCTCCGCCTCGGACGAGTCAGGCTGATAGGTGGACGGGGCGGGGACGGGCGCGGTGGACGGGGCGGGCGTGGGGGACGGGCCGGGCGCGGCGGGTGCGGCTTCCGGCTCGCCGGGGCCGTGTGGCGCGGCCGGCTCGGCTCGGCCCAGCCGCGCGGTCGGCGGCTCGGCGATGTCGAGCTCCTGAATCTCGCGCCGGTCAAGCGGCCGGCTCCGGCGGGCCGAGACGGATCCGCTCGGATCCGGGGTCTCCCGGATGCTCCGCGGGCGCGATCGCTGTGTGGGGGCTTCGGAGGGGTCGGGACGCGCCGGGGCTTCGGGCGGCGGTGGCGCGGCGGCAGCGCGGCGCGTGGGGGCCTCAGACGGCGGTGGCGCGGCGGCGGCGCGGCGCGTGGGGGCCTCAGACGGCGGTGGCGCGCTGACGCGACGGGCGAGCACCTCGTGGGTCCAGTTGTCGTCGGCGCCCATGTCGGGCCCCGGGTAGGCCCTGCGCGCCGTGGCGCTGCGGCGGGCGTCGTCAGAGCCCTTGCGCCGCCAGCCGCGGCGGCGCTCGCGTCCGCCGGACCGTTGCAGGCCCTGCTCCCCGGGCAGTGGGGGCTCGGGCTCGTGGGCGAGCCGGATCTGGGACCCGGCATAGGTCAGCACCGCGGCCACGCCGAGGGCGACGAAGATGCCCCACTCGATCCCCGAGGTGTAGGCGATCTGGCCGTGCCGGGTCGTCCCCTCCTTGTCGAAGATCCGCCAGATGACGAGCACGCAGGTCCAGAAGCCGGCGGCGGTGATGACGCCCCCGTCCCCGCCCGGGACGTGGAAGGCCTGGCCCTCGGCTCGCACGAACAGCAGGATGAGAACCGCCGCCGCCACCAGCAGGACCGCTGCCTCCACGAAGGAGAATGCGCCCCATCCGGTGAGTGAGCTGCTCGCGGAGCGCAGGCTGGTGACGCCGTTGGCGAACACCGTCTCCTGGTACCAGGGCAAGAAGAGGGTGAAAAAGAGCCCGACCGAGGCCATCGCCGCCAGCCGTCGCTCTTGGGGCAGCTCGCGCCAGACGCGAAGCATGCGGGTGGGCGGCGAGCCCGTCCGGTGCGCGTTGCTGGCACTGCGGCCGGAGGTCATACGCGCGCGCCCACCGCGGCTGCCGTCCGGCTGAGCAGCGGCGCCGCGTGGTTCTCCGGCGTCCCGGTGAGGATCCAGCTGCGGGGCACCGCTCGATTGTACGGGGCAAGCCGGGCGGCTCCCGCCCTCCCGGTGCCCCTCCTGACCGGCTCTACAGAATCGGGATGTCCTGGACTTCGGCCGGGCCGGACCGCGCGCGCTCTGACCGCTCCAGATACCAGTCGATGAGAGCCCGCAGCGCGAGCAGCACCTCGCGGATCGCCTCGGCGAGCCGCTGCTGGAGGTCGGGCGGGATCCGGTCGCGCACCGCCCCGAACAGTCCCAGCAGGAGGTCGCCATCGGCCAGCAGCGGCGACGCGGGGTCGCGCTCGGGCCCTGGCTGCTGCCAGCCCGCCGGGGGCGGCCTGTCCCCGTGGTCGTCGGCCGTGCCGGCCTCGGTGGACCCGCGAGCGCCGGACTCGCCCGCGCCGGACTCGCTCGCACCGGACTCGCCCGCGCCGGGCTCGCCCGCGCCGGTCTCCTCCGCACCCCTCCCCGCGCTCATGCGCTCCACGGCATCCGCCAGCAACCGCTCGGCCGCCTGTGAGGCGCGGTCCAGCCGCTCCTCGAGGCGTCCCAGCGCATCCTCGATCGGTTCTGAGGGGCGCTCAGAGCGGTGGTCGTGGGCTTCATTGCCGGCCATCGAACCTGATCTCCAGCGCGCCGTCCTCAAACGTGGCTGCGGCGGGCCGCATGGCGGCCATTGCGGGGGGCAGCATGATCGTTCGGCGCTGCCCGTCGACACCGACGATCAGCTCCAGGCCGATCTTCTTGAGCGAGATGTCGCCCTTCTCGGCGAACGGCAGATCCAGGCGCAGGCGAGCCCCGTCGTCGAGGACCTCCAGCTCCTGGGTCAGCGCATCGTGGAGCACCGCGCCGGGGTCGCGCCCGCCGAACAGCTCGGCGTGCAGCCGGTCGAGCATCTCGGGCCCCACCACCTCCTGCTCGAAGTACGGCGCGCACAGCACCGGCACTGGCGCGAATGCCGAGTGCACGAGCTCCAGGTGCTCCTCCTGGACCCGTCGCCACGACTCGAAGTACTCGCCCACGCCGGGGGGGAACAGGCGGTTCACGATTACCGCGTCGGTGAGATACCCGTACAGGTTGAGGTACGTGAACGTGCGCATCGCCTCGCCGATCACCATCTTGTCCGGGTTCATCACCAGCCGGATCGTCGACCGGGTGCGGTCGCGGAGGATCTCGTTCATCGCGATGAGGTTCTGGGACAGCCGCTCGATATCGGCGAACACGGCCCGGCTGGGCAGCGAGATGTCCAGCAGCGAGCGGGCGATGGGCCGCGCAGCGGCCAGGAGCTGGCGCTCGAACGGGAACACCTTGTCGATCCACCACCGGGCGACGTCCGGGAACGACAGCAGCCGCAGCGTCTCGCCGGTCGGCGCGCAGTCGACGATCACCACATCCCACTCGCCCGACTCGTGATGCGCTTGCAGCCGCAGCAGCGCGAACAGCTCGTCGCCGCCGGGCGGAACGGTGAGCTCCTCGGCCGAGATCCGATCCACGCCGCGCTCGATGAGCAGCTCCCCGAGCCACTCCTGCACGCCGGACCAGTGGCGCTCCATCTCCTCCTGGGCCTTGACCTCCTGGCCCCAGAGCCGGTCGCCGGCCTGGACGGGGTCGCCGCCCAGCTCGGCCCCCAGCGACTCGGACAGGCTGTGGGCCGGATCGGTGGAGACGACCAGCGTGCGGTGGCCGGCGGCCGCGCAGCCGCGGGCCGTGCAGGCGGCCACCGAGGTCTTGCCGACGCCGCCCTTGCCGGTATAGAGAATCGTCCGAGGGCGCCCCATCGGCGCGAGTCTAGGGGCTCACGACCCGGCCTCAGCGCGTGATCTGCAGGTCCCCGGTGATCCGCGCGAAGTTGCCGGCGAGGTCGGTGGCGGTGAGCACCACCCCGTAGGTCCCGGCCTTCTTGATCCGCGGGATGGTGAAGCTGTGCGCCCCGTAGCCGAACGACGCGCTCGTGGCGAACACCGTCGCGTCGGCGTTGTTGGTCACCGTGACCCCCACGCGGGAGATCTTCGACAGCCGGAAGCGCAGGGCGAACGCACCGCGATTGCGTGCCTTCACGTCAGCTGGGTCAGCGCGGGCGGGATCGTCTCGTAGGCCTGGAAGTGCTGGGCGGTGGTGCAGTACACCGGGGCCTGCGTGCGGGTGCACAGCTGCTGGAGGAAGCCGGTGACGAGCTGGTGGTAGCTGAGGGTGTCCTCGACGCCCGGCTGGTACAACGACCACGCGCCGGTGTCGAAGCTGGGCAGCTCGGCCTGCGCCTCGGCGTTGCCCGCAGCGAACAGGGCCGCCGCGGTCTCGTTGTGGCTCACCTGCGCGAAGTCATAGAGGCCGATCAACGTCTGCAGGAAGGCGTTGATGATGTCCGTGGTGGGGGCGAAGGTGTATTGGAGGAACCGCGTCCCGGCCGGCGCCTTGACGTTGACCCCCACCGGCGGCTTGACGCCGAAGATCGGCAGGGCCTTGGTGCCGGTGGTGAGGTAGGCGGCGTTGCCCGTGGCCAGGTAGGCGCGGCTGAGTGCCTCCAGCCCGGTCGCCTGCGACATCGCGCTCGTCCACGGCGGAGCGCCTCCGTCGAAGTTGAAGTAGTACTCCCAGGTCAGCCCGCCGCCCCGCTGGGACGCGAGCGGGATCATCTCAGTGAGCAACTGCTCCATCGCCGGGTACTGCGTCGCGCCCGCGGTGTAGAGGCCGTCGGCCTTGCCGAACGTGCCCAGCACCTGGAGCTGGATGCCCTGCCCCGGGTAGTACTCCCACACCAGCTGCGAGCCCGCGAACTCGACGCGCTGCCCGCTGGAGAGCAGTGGCCCCGTCGTCCACCACTGCTGGTTGGCGGCCAGCGTGGCCATGATCGCCGGCAGCCGCGACGGGGTCAGCTGGTGCGACGCGGCGATGTCGTGCATGGTCACCGTCACCGCGGTGAGCTCGGTCTTCCGCGTTCCGCGCAGCTTCTTCTCGGTGGCCAGCGCGTGGTTATAGGCGCCGATGTCGGCCCGGTAGGACACGGTCGGCAGCGCGCCGGTCCGGTGGAGCCGGGCGAGCTCTGAGAGGAACGTGATCTCCGGCTTCGAGGGCTTGCGCTTCTTCTTCTTGGCCGGCTTGGACGAGCTGCCCGGCGCGCCCGGCGCGGCACCTCCGGTCGAGGTGGTGGCGCGTGCGGCGCGCTCGGAGGTGGAGAGCGCTGGGGCCGACGCGGGGGCAGGGGTCACCGCCGGTCCGGTGACGTACGGGTCGTTGCGGAGCGTCGCGTGCCCGTTGTGGCCGAGGACGAGGACGGGAGCGGCGGCGGCGCTCGTGGGGAACAGCAGTACCACGAGCAGGACGAACAGGCTCCTGCGCACCGACCCGATGCTACATTCGCGCCCAGGTCCCTGCCACGACTGAGGAGGATGTTGCATGCACACCTGGAACACGTCCGGATCGCCGTGGTTGCGGCGGGGACTGCTCCTCGGCGCGGTCGTGGCCGCCCTGGCGCTGGCTGCCTGCGGGTCCAGCTCGGGTGGCTCGGGCTCCTCGGGCAACGCGCAGACCCTTCTCAAGCAGACGTTCGCCACCGGCAAGCCCGTCAAGAGCGGGGTCCTCAGCGTCAGCTTCACGCTGAACCCCTCCGGGTCGAGCACCTTCACCACGCCGATCACCTTCAGCATCAACGGCCCCTTCCAGAGCCGCGGCGCGGGCCACCTGCCTCAATCGAACTTCACCATCGGGATCGCGGCCCTGGGCCGCAAGGGCCAGCTGGGGATCATCTCAACGGGCACCAGCGGGTACGTCACCCTCCAGGGTGCCGCCTATCAGCTGCCGTCAGCTGACCTCCAGCGCCTGGAGTCGGGCTTCTCCTCGGTGGGCGGGTCCAGCCAGAGCAGTGGCGGCCTGTCGGGCCTGGGCATCAACCCCCAGCACTGGCTCACCAACGCGTCGGTCGTCGGCTCGGACACCATCGGCGGCACCGATACCACCCACATCCGCGCCGGCGTCAACGTCTCCGCTCTGCTCCAGGACATCAACACGCTCCTGGCTAAGGCGTCGAGTTCGACGGGCACCAAGCTCCCCAGCTCCATTCCCCAGGCGACCCAGCAGAAGATCGCGGCGGCGATCAAGAACGCCACGGTCGACGTCTGGACGGGCAAGAGCGACAAGGTCCTGCGCAAGCTGTCGCTGAACCTCAACGTCCCCGTGACGGGGCGCCTCTCCACCCTGGCCGGGGGCATGAGCTCGGCCGGGATCGGATTCACCCTCCAGTACTCCGACGTCAACCAGCCCCAGACGATCGCGACGCCCTCCAACGTGCAGCCCTACAGCCAGTTCACCACCAAGCTGCGCTCGGTGCTCACGGGCATCGAGGGGTCGGTGGGCGCCGGCGCCCTCGGCGCAGCGGGCTCAACCGGCTCCACGGGTTCCAGCGGTTCCACCGGCTCTGCGGCTGCGACCGCGAAGATCACGAAGTACAGCCAGTGCATCCAGTCAGCGGGTCAGGACGTCGTGAAGATGCAGAAGTGCGCCTCAGTGCTCAACGGAAAGTAATCGCCGCCCGGGCCCGTTGCTAGGGCACTCTACTTTTTGTCACGCTGCTCCTGACCGGGACAGCGCGCAGCAGAAGGGCGGGCCGGCAGGATGCACGGTCGTGGGCGAAGGGCATGGTGGTCGCGGGGCGGTGCCGTCATCGGGGCGGTGGCCGCGTGCGCGGTCATGGCGCCGGTGGCCTCGGCCGTCGTGGTGACGACGGCCTCCGGGCGGCTCCTTGGCGTCACGCCTCGGGCGGGCGCCGTGGTGTCGTCCGCAGGTCCCGGGCCCGCCGCACACGCGCGCAGCAACGCCCTGGCCGTCAACGGCGGACCGGGGTCGCTCGGGTACCACGGCGGGGTCGTCCTACACACCACCCGGCCCTACCTCATCTTCTGGGATCCCTCCGGCCAGATCGACGCGCCGACCCGCGCCCTGTTCAGCCGCTACCTGTCCGATGTCGCCACCGACAGTGCGGGCAGCGACCAGGTCTTCAGCGACCACGAGCCCGGTGACGACGTCTTCGGCGTCACCCGCCAGTACAGCGACGCCACCGGGTACGCCGCCTCCGGCGAGACCTACCTCGCCGCCGACCAGGACATCGCCGACACCCAGCCGTACCCGGCGCCCACAGGCGGCTGCACCAGCATCGACGCCACCGCGACCCCGACCTGCCTCACCGATGCCCAGCTCCAGGCCGAGCTCCAGCGGCTGATCGCCGCGGGCGGCCTGCCCACCGGAACCGGTCCCGGGGCTCCGGTCTACTTCATGATCACGCCGGCGACGGTGAACGTCTGCGTGGCCGCGGGCGAGTGCGCGGACAACGACTTCTGCGCCTACCACGGGGGCTGGAGCCAGGACGGCACGCAAGTGATCTATGCCGCCATCCCGCTCGTCGACGCGATCAAGGACTGCCAGGCCGACAGCGATTCGTCCACGCCACTCCAGGAACCCAACGGGATCCCCGCCGACGTCGCTGTCGACAACCTCAGCCACGAGTACAACGAATCGATCTCCGACCCGGACCTCGACGCGTGGTATGACAGCTTCTCGGGCAACGAGGAGGCCGACCTGTGCCAGGAGTATGGGGCCACGCGGGATCCCGTGGCCGGCGTGGACCCGCATGCCTACGCCCCGGCTCTGGGCGGCTCAGCGGTGGCCGGCAACCTGTTCGACCAGCAGATCAACGGTGACCCGTACTACACCCAGAGTGAGTGGTCCAACGGCGCCGGCGACTGCGAGCTAGAGGCGGGAGGCCCGGTGATCCCGGGCTTCAACGTTCCGCCGACCATTCAGTCCGGCGTGCCGACGGCGTTTGACCCGATGCCGGTGTCCGGGACGATCTCGAGCACGACTTGGAGCTTCGGCGATGGCACGAGCGCCTTCAGCGCCACCGCACCCACTGTTCAGTTCCACACCTACGCCGCGCCCGGCACGTACACCGTGTCGCTGAGGGAGGTCGACAGCCTCGGGGACGCCGGGACGAGGACCCAGACGGTCACCGTCCCCCGCCCGCCCGTCGCCTCCTTCACCCAGTCGACCTCGCTGGCGGGGACGTTCGTCACCAGGGTGCAGTTCGACGGGTCGGCCAGCAGCGACCCGCAGCCAGGCGCCCACATCGTCTCCTATCGCTGGGACTTCGGCGACAACCTCACGTCGTCCGGGCCGTCCGCCGCCAGCTACTACTACCTGCCCGGTAACTACAACGTGACGCTCACGGTCATCTCGAGCGACGGGCTGAGCGCGACCGCCACTCGGCCCATCCGAGTCGAGGCCGTGCCCGGCGTGCGCCTTGTGTGGGAGAACGCCTATTCGGTGGCGGGCGTCCCGGAGCGCTTTGACGGTGCGCCCAACCCGCCCGGGCAGAACCGCGCCGTCACTTACCACTGGGACTTCGGCGACGGCGCCAAGGGCTCGGGGCCCCACGTCACCCACACCTTCCGTCAGCCGGGGGCCTATTGGGTCAGCCTCACGCTGACCACTCCCGACGGGCTGAGCAACACCAACACCCGGCGGCTGACCGTCAAGCCGGTCGAGGCGATCACCAAGGCCAGCGCCAAGCCGGCCGGTGCACACGCCGTGCTGCTCAAGGCCAGCGTCAACGGGCCGGGCACGCTCGTTCTCGCCGGGCACCGCTACACGCTGGCGAAATCCGGCTCGGTGTCGCGCGTCCTCGCCCTCACGGCACGGCAGCGCCGGGCGCTGCAGGCGCACCATGTTCTGCACCTCCGCCTCCCGGTGCGCTTTCACCCGCTCGTCGGCCGGGCCGTCGGCACGACGGCCCAGGTCAACATCACCTCCTGACGCGCGACGGGGACTGACCCGGGCGGGCGGGAATCTACTCCCGCGGGAATCTACTCCCGCGGGATCTACTCCCGTCCGGGCTCCTGGTCGTCCTCTTCCAGCTCGTCGGAGGAGTCCCCGCCGTCGTCCTCCTCCTCGGCCGAGCCGGCGTGAAGGTGGACCTGGAAGGCCTCGAGCAGCTCGTCGCGGCGGTGCTCGTCCACGGGGAGCTCGTCGGAGATCTGGACCCAGTCGGCCCCCTCGAACTCCTCCATGTTGAAGATCTCGGAGTCCAGCTCGGGAGAGTCGTCGACGACGATGAGGACCTCGGTCTGCGGGTTGAAGTACGTGCCGGGACGATTGACCAGATCGTCCAGCTCAACGCGGCGTGGATCGGCCATGGCGCGCAGCCTAGCGCCTGGCGGGATGCCGTGTGTGAACGGGCGGCTCAGAGCCCGCTGAGAGCGGCGATCTGGCGCTCGATCTCGGCCTCGACGTCAAGGGGCGGCTTGCCCTGCCGGGCCCGGCGGTGGTTGCGCGCGATGACGAGGTCGCGGATCTCCGCGCGCAGCTCGTCGTCGACCGCGGGGGCGGTGAGCCGGCTCAGCTCCGCATCCATGTCGAGCTCGGGCTCTCCGCGCCGGCGCCGCCGCGCATTGCGGGCCTCGAGCATCTGCCGGATCTCCTCGTCGCGCTCTGAGACGGCCGCCGCTGACCCGGCGGCCGGTGACGACGGGGTGCGCTCCATCAGCAGGTGGTTGCGGCCGTAGTCCTCCCACGTGCGGCGCCCGAGCAGCAGCGCCACCACGGCACCGGCGATCCCGACGCCGCAGACGACCAGCACCACCGTGCCGAACGCTCCTTGCACGCCGTTAAGTGTGGCAGGGCCCCCTGTCTGCGTCCCATCACGTGGCTGACGGCGCGCCTCGCCGGAAACTTAGACATTCGTCGTGTTGCGGCCTCGGGGATTGGGGGTATCCTTCGCCTCAGAGCCCATTGACTGACTAGTCAATCGAAGCGTGTCAAAGGAGAAACACGGTGGTTGATTTCACCCTCACCGACGAGCAGAAGAGCATGCGCGAGATGGCGCACGACTTCGCTGAGAAGGAGATCCGCCCGGTCGCCTGGGAGTACGACAAGGACAGCACCTGGCCGGGCGAGATCCTGGAGAAGGCGTGGGAGCTGGGGCTGATGAACAATCACCTGCCGTCGGAGTACGGCGGCCCCGGCCTGGGCTTCCTCGACGGCGTGATCATCGAGGAGGAGCTCGCGTGGGGCTGCTCCGGGATCGCCACGTCGCTCACCTGCAACGGCCTGGCCACCGCACCGGTCATCCTGGCCGCGTCCGACGAGCTCAAGAAGGACTACCTGGGCCGCCTGTCCGAGGCGCCGCTCTACGCGTCCTTCTGCCTCACCGAGCCCAGCGCCGGCTCTGACGTCTCCGGGATGAAGACCACCGCGACGCGCAAGGGCGACAAGTGGGTCATCAACGGCTCCAAGTGCTTCATCACCAACGGTGAGTACGCCAACTGGTACACGGTCTACGCCAAGACCGACAAGGACGCCGGGCACCGCGGCATCTCGTGTTTCATCGTCCCCCGTGACGCCGGCGTCGTCGTCGACAAGCACGAGGACAAGATGGGCCAGCGGGCGTCCAACACCGCCACGATCACCTTCCCGGAGGTCGAGATCCCGCTCGATCACCTCGTCGGCGAGGAGAACAAGGGCTTCAAGATCGCGATGATGACCCTCGATCGCACCCGGCCCGGCGTCGCGGCCATGGGCGTCGGCGTTGCGCGCGCTGCGATGGAGATGGCCATCGAGTACTCCAAGGAGCGCCAGCAGTTCGGCGTCCCGATCGCCATGCACCAGGCGATCCAGTTCATGATCGCCGACATGGCCACGAAGGTCTATCTGGCCCGCCTGGCCACCTACAACTCCGCCGTGCTCCTGGACCAGGGCAAGCGCAACACGCTCGAGTCCTCGCACGCCAAGCGCTTTGCCGCCGACTCGGCGATGGAGGTCACCACCGACGCTGTGCAGGTGTTCGGCGGCTACGGCTTCATCAAGGAGTACAAGGTGGAGAAGCTCATGCGCGACGCCAAGATCCTCCAGCTCTACGAGGGCACGGCGCAGATCCAGCGCCTGGTCATCGCCCGCGAGACGCTGCTGCCGCGCCGCGCGCAGGAGCCCGCTCCCGCGGCCGCCTAGGCTCGCGCGTTTCTGGATTGGATGGGGGGCTCAGCCTGACGGCTGGCCCCCCTTTTCTTGCGGCTGCTGCGGTCCCGGCGGTTCCGTCGGGGCTCGGTGGTTGACTGAGCCCATGCCACGTTGGGTCCTCGTACCGGCAGTGGTGGCAGGGATGTCCTCGTTCGCGGGCGGAGCGCTCGTCGGCGCCCATGCCAAGGCCGGTGCCTCAGCGCCGGCCCGCGCGCGGAGCATCACGCAGACGTGTGACCGTCGGGCAGGGCCGCATAGCGTCGCGTACCTCGGCGCGCGCGACCGCGCGCCGGTCGGCCGCCGCTGCGGATAGCCACCCACGCCCCGGCCGCCCAACGCCGCGACGTCGCGGCGTGACCGCCTACATCCAGCCCTTGCGGCGGAAGTAGACCCAGAAGCCGACCACCGACACCACCAGAAGGCCCAGCCCGAAGACGTAGAACACCCACTCGGAGTTCAGCCACCGCACCAGCGAGCCGAAGTTCTGGCCGAAGAAGCCGGTCAGGAAGGTGAGCGGGAGGAAGATGGTGGCGATGATCGTCAGCTGCTTGTTGATCTCGCCCTGGCGGTTGGCCACGGTCGAGAGGTACATGTCGGTCGCGCCGGAGAGCAGGTCGCGGTAGGAGTCCACGAGCTCCGAGATGCGCACCAGCCCGTCGTAGAGGTCACGGAAATAGAGCCGGTCGTCGGTGTCCAGCCCCGGCAGCTCAGAGATCCGGTCGGCGTTGCGGATGAACATGTCGCGCATCGGCGTGACCACGCGCCGCATCGCCACCAGATCGCGCTTGAGCGAGAAGATGCGCTGCAGGTCCTCGACGTCGGCGTTGGCGATCACGTCCTGCTCGAGGTCGTCGATGTCGTCATCGGTGCGGGTCAGCACCGGGATGAACGTCGTGGTGATGGCATCGAGGATCTTGTAGACGAGGAATTGCTCGCTGCGCACCTGCTGCTCGTCATAGCGGACGCGCAGATCGGAGAGGGCGCCGAACGGCCGGCGGTGGATCGTGACCACGTAGTCGCCGGAGATGATCAGGTGGACCTCGCGCAGCAGCGGACCGCCGGACTCGGTGCCGGCGTCCACGCCGAACACCACCATGAACATGTACCCCTCGTACTCCTCGATCTTCGGTCGCTGGCGGAACGTGTGTGCGTCCTCCAGCGTGAGCGGGTGCAGCTGGATCAGCTTGGCCAGTTCGCTGATGTCGTCATCGCTGGGATCCTCGTAGTCGATCCAGACGAAGCGCTGACCGTCGAGGTGAGCGGCGACCTCATGCCGCTTGGGGTTGTGCAGGCAGGGAACCCGCACCGCCTTGGGGTGCGGTGCAGCCGTCTCACCGGTGTTCACGCCGCCTAAGCTACCAGTCGCTTCTGATGCTCCGGCACGACGAGGGCGGCCGTGGATTTGTGGGCCTTCTTGGCCTGGGAAGCCGGCTTGTCGATCATCGCGATGATGCCGATGGCGGCCGCTCCGATCACGAACGCACCGCACACTCCGGCCAGGGCCCAGGAGCCCAACCGCACCGATTCGCTGTTACGCGAGCTGCGCGCTCGCTGGACGGCAAGGAGCAGGATCCCGAAGGCGATGACGACGCCGGAGCCGCCGATGAGCGCGGCCAGGCAGATCCTCCACAGGGCGTTCCAGTCGATGAACGGCTTCGATGCCGCGGCGAAGAGCACGGTCGTCATGTCACACGCTTACGCTCGAGGGCTGCGCCTGCGATGCACCGAGCACCCGAGACCCTTGCTCCGGGGCGACATGCGTGCGGTCGAGGTCCGCGGCGGTGACCTTGGTGCGCTGCGCCAGCGACCACAGCCCGAAGGCACCGGCGACGGCCATGACGGCGATGACGATGGCACCGAGGTTGCTGTGCCCGCCGAAGATGTCGGTGATCTCCCAGGCCACGCCGCCGAGGATCGCCGCCGACGGAATGGTGAGCACCCACGCGCCGGCCATCTGGCCCACCACGCCCCAGTGGACGCTGGCCAGCTTCTTGCCCAGCCCGGAGCCCATGACGCCGCCGGACACGACCTGTGTGGTCGAAAGGGGGTAGCCGTAGTAGGAGGAGGCGAGGATCACGGACGCGCTGGCGGTTTCGGCTGCGAACCCCTGCGGGGACTCGACGGTCGTGATCCTGTTGCCCATCGTGTTGATGATGCGCCAGCCGCCGGTTGCGGTGCCGAGCGCGATCGCCGAGGCGCAGATGAGCTTGACCCAGAACGGCACTGTGAAGTTGGTGGCGCTGATGTCACCGTGCGCGATCAGGGCCAGGAGATGACACCCATCGTCTTCTGCGCATCGTTCGTGCCGTGAGCCAGGGAGACCAGCGATGCCGACCCGATCTGGCCGAAGCGGTAGCCCACCACCGAGTCCTTGTCGCCCAGGAACCGGATGATCATCCGGTAGGCGACGTAGACGCCGATGAAGGCCACGACGCCGGCGATGATCGGTGAGAGGAGCGCTGGCACGATCATCGACTGCACCAGGTTGTGCCAGTTCACCGCGCTGCTGCTGGCGGCGACGATCGTCGCGCCGATCACGCCGCCGATGAGCGCGTGGCTCGAGCTTGACGGGATCGTGAAGTACCAGGTGATGAGGTTCCACATCATCGCCCCGATGAGGGCTGCAAGCACGAGCAGCAGGCCCTCGCTGCCGGCGAGCACGGCGGGATTGACGATGCCCTTGGCGATCGTGGCCGCCACGCTGATCGAGATGAACGCGCCCGCGAAGTTCAGGCAGGCGGACAGGATGACCGCGACCTTGGGCTTCAGGGCACCCGTCGCGATGGACGTGGCCATCGCGTTGGCGGTGTCATGGAAGCCGTTCGTGAAGTCGAACCCCACCCCCGCCACAACCACCAGGATTAGGACCAG
Source organism: uncultured Actinomycetota bacterium (assembly GCA_963850325.1). Classification (GTDB taxonomy): domain Bacteria; phylum Actinomycetota; class Thermoleophilia; order Solirubrobacterales; family Solirubrobacteraceae; genus Palsa-465. The sequence continues at coordinate 323,122 of CAWKLB010000019.1, read as the reverse complement.
ATCGGACCCCATGCGGGGTGGAGACTGGCATTTCTAAGAGCCCTTTAAGTAACCGCCCTGTGAACGCGAAGCGGGATTTGTGTCACTCGGTGGAGCTGAACTCCCAGATCGCGATGCCGAGCATGCCGAGCCCCAGAATCAGGATGACGGCCGCCTCCAGCAGGGACGGCACCCGCCAGCCGAACCACGTCACGCCGGAGTTGAGGGCGTGCTGGGCGGCGGGGGACAGATGGAGGTGGCTGAACACGGCCCGCCGCATCGGGTCGACCGCGTAGGTGAGCGGGTCCAGGCGGTTGAGGATCGCCAGCCAGGTCGCGAGCCCCGCCACCGGAAACAGCGCCCCGGAGATGAAGAACATGGGGGTCACGATCATCTGCATCACGCCCATGAACGACTGCATCTGCTTGATCCGCGCGGCGACCATGATGCCGAACGCGGTGATCGAGAACGCCAGCAGCAGCTGGAGGAAGAAGACCTCGAGGATCATCACGGCGTTGTAGGGAACGTGCACCAACGGGGCGATGACGATGATCACGATGCCCTGGATGCACGCGACGGTGGCGCCGCCAAAGCACTTGCCGATGACGATCGAGCTGCGCCGGATCGGCGCGACCATCATCTCGCGGAGAAAGCCGAATTCCCGGTCCCACACGATCGACGCCGCCGAGAACATCGCGGTGAACATGACCGCGATGCAGAGGATGCCGGGGTAGATGAACGTCTTCAGGTTGACCCCATGCGTGCCGGCGGCCGCGACCGACTGCAGTCCGGTGCCGAGCACGAACAGGAATAGGAACGGCTGGACCAGCATCGTCACGATCCGCAGGCGATCCGAGCGGTAGCGGATCAGCTCGCGGCGCCAGACGATCTTGATCGCACGAAGCTCCGAGCGCAGGCTGCGCTGCGGGACCGAGACCCGGACGATCGGAGTAGGTGAGCCCGTGCCGGTCTGGGCCTCGGTGCGGCTGTCAGTGGTGGTGCTCATCGCCGAGCTCCGCTCATCATCTGCATCATCACCCGGTTGCGATGCTTGGACTGGTCCTCCTCGGCATCGCGGATCGTCGAGCCGGTGTAGGACATGAACACGTCGTCGAGGGTGGGACGCGACACGCTCACCGAGCGGATGGGCATCTCGAACTCGGCAAACAGCCGCGGCACGAACTCCTCGCCGGCGGGGACGCCGAACACGACCGCCCCCTCGACCATCTTGGCCTCGATCTGGAACTGGCGCTCCAGCGCCGTGATCGCGGCGTCATTGTCATCGGTGTGGATCGTGACCCGGTCGGTGCCCACCCCGGCCTTCAGCGCGCCCGGTGAGTCAAGGGCCACGATCTCGCCGTGATCCATGATCGCGATCCGGTCACACCACTCGGCCTCGTCCATGTAGTGGGTGGTCATGAAGATCGTGATCTCCTCGCGCTCCTTGAGCTCGGCGATGTAGTCCCAGATCGACCGACGCGTCTGGGGATCCAGGCCGATCGTCGGCTCGTCCAGGAAGAGCACGCGCGGTGAGTGCATGAGCCCGCGCGCGATCTCCAGGCGCCGGCGCATGCCGCCGGAGAAGGTGCCCACGACCGAGTCCTTGCGGTCCCACAGGCCCACCATCTCCATCACCTGGCGCATGCGCGGCTGCACCAGGTCTGACTGGACCCCGTAGAGCTCGGCGTGCAGCTTGAGGTTCTGGGCCGCGGTCAGGTAGCCGTCGAGCGTCGGGTCCTGGAAGACGAGGCCGATGTTGCGGCGCACGTCGTCGCGCTCGGTGACGACGTCGTGGCCGGCCACCGACGCCGCGCCCGACGTCGGCTTGGCCAGCGTGCACAACATGTTGATGGTGGTCGTCTTGCCGGCCCCGTTGGGGCCGAGGAAGCCGAACACCTCGCCCATGGCGACCTCGAAGTTGACGCCCCTCACCGCCCGGACCTCGCCGAAGTTCTTGACGAGGTCACGGACGGAGATAGCGGGAGCCGACGCTCCGTTGGTGGCGGGTGACGTCATCGCGTCTCTACGTTAGCCAGCCTAGGCCTCCGACACGCCGGAATTGGCGTCATCGACGTCGTCGTCAGCCTCCTCGGCCTCGGGGGCGTCCTCGGCGAGGATCCGGTACAGGGCCCGGCGGGTTTTATCCAGCAACTCGACCGCGCGTGCGCGCTGCGCCTCATCGCCGACGGTGGCGACCTGCCACGCGGCCTTGCCGATCTGGATCACCAGCGGTGCCAGCTCGGTGATGGCGTTCTCGCCCTCCTCGTCGGCAGGCTTCCAGGGCTCGGGCTCGTCGGCCCGGGTCTCCAGATGCTCGCGGCCGGCGTCGGTGATCTCGAACCGCCGGGACCCGTCGGCCTCGGCCGACTTGATCAGGCCCTCGTCCTCGAGCTGAGCCAGCGTGGGGTAGACCGATCCGGGGCTCGGGCGCCACCGGCCGCCGCTGCGCTCCTCGATGGTCTGCATGAGCTGGTAGCCGTTGGCGGGCTGCTCGGCGAGCAGGCGCAGGAGCGCCAGCCGCACGTCGCCTCGCCGCGCCCGGCCGCGTCCACCCGGTCCCCGACCGCCTCCGCGGCCGAAGGGGCCGCCGGAACCGCCGAACGGTCCGCCGCCCATGCGGCGCCACGCGATCATCTGCTCGAGCTCCTCGGGGGTGGGCCGCATGCCGTGTCGGCCTCCGCCGCCGCCGCGAGAGAACAGCCAGTGGGCCGCGTCGTGGTGGTGATGACGATGGCCCTTGCGGCCGCGGCGCCGGCCACGCTCGCCCTCGTCCCGTCCTTCGCGGTTGCCCGCGTCTCGTGATTCGCGCTCGCTCCACTCTGCGGCGAAGCCGGCGCCTCGTGATGCCCAGGCTCGTGACCCGGGCCAATTCTGTGCGTATGCACCAGTCATATGTGGTTCCTCCACTCGTTTACGTTTTCAGTCTTTGACTGTCGTCGGTGTATCGACGATACGTAACGATATATCGTTGGTTGTCGTTTGTCAAGAGTTCGCTCGCCGCGTCGCCGCGTCGCCGCGTCGCGGCCGTGCGGCGGTGGCGCGGCGGGCGGTGCCGTCGGGCTCCGGCGCGGGGGAGGAGGCACCGGCGTTTACGGCTTTGACTGGGGAAGGGTGGGTTGCCGCGTCGCTGCGACCTGGAAAAGTCGACAAACTCGGTTGCCGGGTGCGGGATTGTCGGGAAATGCGTGCCCCACATGGAATCCCCGGCAAACCCAGTCCCGGATCGCTGGTTTGTCGGGATATCCAGGTCCCGCTCCGGCCCTCTTCCAAAGGCCGCCGTTGACGTGCGTACGTGCCCCGAGGCACGTGACGGACGGGCTACTCGCCGTTGTCGGGGCCCGACCCGCCCGAGCCCGACGAGCCCGAGCCGCCACCGCCGCCGCGGTTGCGCAGCCAGTCGGCCACCTGCTGGCTCACGTCACCCACCTGGGACCCCAGGTTGGTGACGTTCTCGCCCAGCTCCCGGAACGCGGCGCGGAAGCGCTCCGCGTAATACTCCATGGCGTCGGAGGCCTCGGCGCGGACGTTGACGTCGTCGGTGCGTTTGCGGTACTCGCCGCGGATGATCCGGTCGTACTCGCCGCTCTGGACCCACTTCATGACCTCGGAGACGCGCCGGACCGCATGGGAGTGGGTGGCGTTGATCTCGTTGAAGAAGCGGCGGATGCGGTCGTGGCTGTCGTCCCAGTTCTCGTACTCCATCGCCTGAGCCATGAACGCATCGAGGTCGAGTTGGTCGGCGGGCAGGCCGGCGGCCGTCACCATCAGCGCGCGGCACACCACCTGCGGGTCGCGGACGGCCAGGACGGCGGCGCGGTCGCAGCTCAGCTCGGCGGCCCGTTGCCATTCGAGGAGCACGGCGCGCACGGCGCGGACGGGCAGGCCGATGAGCGGCAGGCCTCCGGTGGCGCTCAGGAGGATGGCGAGCGCGGTGGTGTAGAGGACGTGGTCGGAGAGGATGTGCCCGAGCTCGTGGGCGAGGATCACGCGCTGCTCGCCGGGACCGAGCTGCTCCAGGAGATTCGAGCCGACGACGATGATCGGCTTGCTGGACCCGATCGCCAGGGCGTTCCAGTGCAGCGACGAGCTGACGTACAGGTCATAGTCCTCGGGCATGTCCAGGATGTGCTTGACGCCCTGGTAGGAGGTCCACAGCTGCGGGAGCTGGCGCTCGGACACCTTGATCGAGTTGCCCAGGAACATCTGGCGCAGCGCGCGCTCGTAGCTGTACTCCACCAGCTTGCGCACGACCGTGTCGAGCATCGGGATGGACTTCAGCGCGGCCGTCGCCGCGCGATCAGCCGGGTGCTCGTAGGCCTTGGACGAGATGTCCGGGTACGGCTCGATCGCTTCGGGCAGCGTGTTCCCCATCGCTGACACGGAGCCTACAGACGACGGGTCGCCTCCCACAAGAGACAATGGACGGGTATGCGACCGGTGCGCGCCGTGCAGACGTTCCCGGCCTCCGTGCACGAGGCCGAGCGCTGCTGGTATGACACGAGCCGCTGGGGCAGTTGGGTCGACGGCCTGGACGACGTGGTGCAGCTCGATGAGCCCTGGCCGATGGTGGGCGGTGGGGTCATCTGGGACTCCGGCCCGGCGGGCCGAGGCCGCGTCACCGAGAGAGTCGTGGCCTACGCGCCCGCTGACGGGCAGACGGTCGAGGTCACCGACGACACGATCACGGGCCGCCAGGCGGTGACCTTCGCCGCGGTGGGAGATGGGGTGGAGGTGTCCGTGGCGTTCGAGTACCGCCTCCGGCACCGCTCGCTCGTCACGCCGGTGGTGGACGCGCTCTTCATCCGCCGCGAGATGTCGCAGTCGCTGAGCCGCTCGCTCGGTCGTTTCGGAGCACGGTTGCGCGTGGGGTAGGAGCCGGGCCGGCCGGCCTCCCCGCGGTGGGGCAGGCCGGCCGGACCGACAACCAGTGTCAGTGGATCTTGTACTCGTACGGGACGTTGGCCAGCTGATCGCCGTTGCCCGTCACCGGGTTGAACGTGTCAACCCCGATGAAACCGTCCACCACGTGGCGACGGCGGCCGCTGGGCGTGAACGTGAGCGTGATCGTCCCGGTCTCGCCCGGGCCGAGGCTGAGCGGGCTGTAGGTGGCCGACGGATCGACGCTCTCCGCCCAGAGATCGCCCGTGCTCGCCGTGACGGTCGAGTCGAACGGATTGGTGTTGGCCAGCGCCGCCAGGTTGACCGACGACCCGGCCGGCAACCCAGTCGCTCCGTCGGGATTCGCCGCGTTCGGCAGGGCGAAGTACGGCCCGGGGGCGATCTGCGGTGCGAACAGTTTGTTCACCGCATCGTTCCCGAACGACGGCCCGCTGAAGTCCGGGTCGCCCCACAGGAACGACGTGTCCATCTTGATCGGCAGGTTGGCCTGCGCGACCGTCGCCACCCCGTTGGTCCCCGGCGGCACCAGCCACTCGGGCTGCGCGCTGAACGACAGCGGCAATCCGACGTTGTTGGTGTCCTGGCCGAGCAGCAGCTGGGGGACGCGTCCATCCAGCCGCGGATCGACGAAGAAGTCCTTGCGGATGCTCCCGGTGTTAGTCACCGTGATCGTTGCCGTCGTCGGCTGCCCGGCCCTCAGCCGGACGTGGCGCGAGTTGGGGACGCCGCTGGTGGAGATCTGCGGCGGTGTGAACGTGATGTTCCCGGTGAACGGCTCGCTGAGGTGCGTGCCGTCGACCGGCCCGGTGACGGTGAACACTGCCGTCCAGAGGCCGCCCTGCGGGTGGCCCATGAGGAACTGCATCGTCTGGCCGAAGCCCAGGAAGTTGTCCTGGTTGTCGAGTTGGGCCGTCGACTGGACGTCGAGCGGCTGCCCATTCGGGTCGACCAGCCATCCCATCACATCGTAGTTGGGATCGGTCAGCTGGAGACCCAAGTTCAGCGACGGCCGGCCCCATGGCATCCAGAACTGGTAGGTCATTGTCTGACCGAAGAGACTGGTGTCGGCGCCACCGGTGAGATTGCCGGCAAACGTGCCGCCGTGCCTGGAGATCGGCACCAGGGAGCGGACGATGATGGGGATGCTCCCGTCGTTGCTCGAGCCCGTGCCGAGGTGCAGCCGGAAGCTGTCGTCTCCGGCCTGCCCGGCGGGCACCTGCACGCGGAAGTCCGCCGACTGCCCGGGCCTCAGCGTCCGGGATGACGGGAACACCGCGCCCGCGTTCTGGAACTGCTCGGTGGCGTAGCTGAACTGGACGTCACCGCCGTAGGCGGCCTTGTTGTCGACGGTGAAGATCACCGCCGTCCAGGTGCCCGCCATCGGCTGGCGCACCTCCACATGCCCGAACCCGCTCTGGTTGGGCCCGAGCAGCGAGTAGGCAGCCACCTGGCCCAGCGGGTTGAACAGCGTCTCGAACACCGCTCCGCCGGACGTGTCGGCGGTCCAGGTGATGTCGCCGTTCAGGTAGTCCGCGTTGGCGGGCACCGTGAACGTGTGCTTCTGGTAGAAGTCGGTGTTGCCCTCGCCGTCGATGAACGTCGGGGACCCGCTTGACAGCGTGACGCTGCCGGTGTCATCGCTCAGCGGCGTCCCGTCGCCGACGACCGTCGGCGTCACCGTCTGCGGGCTCGCGCCCTCGTTGGTGACGTTGACGTTGAACGAAGGCGACTGACCGGCGTTCACCGTGGCGCTCAGAGCCGTCTGGCGCACGAACAGGGAGTCGCCCTGCGGCTGGCTCCCGCCGTTGATGGTCTCGGCCAGCTGCACGGCCTTGAGCGTGTCGACCAGGCCGGCGCCCTGACGGTTGGCCGGCGCGGCCAGGTCCTGGGCGGTGCTGACGATGATCTGCTTGACCAGCTCCGGTGACGGCGCGTTGCCGCCGTGGGTCTTCTCGTACGCGCTGATCACCAGCGCCGCGGTGGCCGACGTCTCCGGCGCTGACGCGCTGGTCCCGCCCGCGGCCCAGATGGGCGGCGGAGCGACGCCGTGGTCGATGTCGGCGCAGCCCTGGAACTGCGTCGTGTCGCTGCTGCACAGCGACCAGCCGCGGTCTCCCGGGGCGACCACGCTCACCGTGGCGGGATTGAACTGCGTGAACCCGTCAGAGCTCAGCGCCGAGATGTTGCTGTCCTCCCAGCCCAGCGGCGGGTTGCTGAGCTGCGTCCCGTAACGGGTGGTCTGACGGTAGACCCGGTAGGTGGTCGTCCCGCCGACGTCGATGACACCGGGAGTGGTCGCCGGCGTGCCGATGTTGTTGAACGGCCCCGAGTCACCGGCGGACACGACGACGGTGATGCCGGCGGCGATGGCCGCCTGGTCGGCGAGCGAGACGGGATCGTTCTCGGTGTCCGGCGCCACGTTGCCGCCGAAGGACTCGTTGAGGATGTTGACGTGATCCTGCTCGACGGCCCACTGCATGGCCGCCAGGATCGTCGAGTTGAAGAACCCGGCGCCGGAGCCCTGCATGTTCATGACCGCCAGGCTCGCGCCAGGGGCGATGCCATCGATCTTGATGTTGCAGCCCGCCGGTAGCGGGTGCGCCGGGTTGACGAACCCGGACAGGTCGTAGGTCTCATTGCCCTGAGAGGCGATCGTGCCTGCATCCAGGAAGGCCTCGCGGCCGTCGGTGGGGGCGTTGGTCCCGAAGCCGCTGAAGTCCTGGTAGTCGTAGATGACGTGCTGCCCGTTGGCCCGGATCAGGTCCTTGTTGTTGGGGTCGATGCCGTCAGCGAGGATCCCGACCTTGACGCCGCTGCCGTCGGTGATCTGGTCGGCGGCGGCGACGTTCATGACCTCGCGGGCCTCGGGCTCGATGAGCGGTTGCGCCGGGTTCGACGGGCAGATCGCCTGCGGGCCCGTGGAGGCGACGTGCGAGCTCTTGCCCGCCATCGCGCCCAGCGCTGGGCCGGGGCCGCTGCCAAGCGACGCGAAGTGCCGCAGCGCGTCGGGCACCACCGCCTGGACGGCCGGGTTGGCCTGGAGGTGCTTGACCTCGGCGGCGGAGATCGTCGCGGACATGGCGTCAATGAGCGAGAAGCTCCGGACGTTGGAGGCGTGCAGTTGGGTCAGCTCCGCGCGGACCCCGGCCTGGGTCGCGGTCGCCGCGCTGATGCGCGCGCGGGTGTTGGACCGGGTGGCCGGCAGGCGCCCCAGCTGGTTCTTGAAGATGATGATCGACCGCTTGTCGGCGGCCGCCGACAGGCGCTTGACCTGCGCCGCGGACAGGCGCGACCGCTTGCCGTGCGACAGCCCGCGATGCAGCACGATGTGCGGCTTGGCGAGGTGGGCCGCCAGCGCGATGCCTCCCGCGGTCAACGGAACCGACACGACGGTCGCCAGCAGTGCGACCAGCCAAAAGCGAGAGCGAGAGCTCATGCGTCCAACCCCTCCCTAAGAAGAACACGACGGCAGCAATGACTCACCTGGACCGCACTCCCAGCGCGGAATCCATTCCGTTCGCAGTCTTGACATGCAACACGGGGTTGTCAAGGCTCGTTGACGGATTTCGCACCGCGTGATCAACAAACGTCCGTTTTTGTGGGCCGGCGCGGCGATCCGGTACGGTCCGCGCGCATGTTCGTCTTCAAGGCCGCGGTCGTCGGAGCGGCCCGGGCCAGGTCCCCGTGGCAGGCCCAGGTCAAACGCCTCCCGCACTGGAAGGGGGCGTGAGCGCGGCACGGGTCGCCGAGCTGATCCGGGGGGCCGGCTCGGTGGTGGCGCTGACGGGCGCCGGGATCTCGGTCCCGTCGGGGATCCCGGACTTCCGCTCGCCGGGCACCGGGCTGTGGAGGGGCGTCGACCCGATGGAAGTGGCGCACATCGACGTGTTCCGCCGCGACCCCGAGCGCTTCTGGCACTTCTACGGCAACCGCTTCCAGACGCTCGAGGACAAGAAGCCCAACGGCGCGCATCGGGCGCTGGCCGAGCTCGAGCGCGCGGGTCTGGTGAGCGCGGTGATCACGCAGAACATCGACCGCCTGCACGCCAAGGCCGGCAGCCGGGACATGGTCGAGGTCCATGGCTCGATCGACCACTCGTCCTGCCAGCGCTGTCGCGCCGCATACCCGCTGGCCGAGGTCCGCGGGCGCCAGGCCGCCGATGACGCCGGGGTCCCTCGGTGTGACTGCGGCTCGCCGCTCAAGCCCGATGTCGTCCTGTTCGGCGAGTATCTGCCCGTGGCCGCGCTCACCCGCGCCGAGCAGCTGGCTGCGAGCGCCGACCTCATGCTCTGCATCGGGTCCTCGCTCGAGGTCTATCCGGTGGCGCAGCTGCCCCAGACCACGCTGGACGCCGGCGGCCGCATCGCCATCATCACGCAGGGGACCACGCCCTACGACGGCAGCGCGGCGGCCCGCTGTGGCGGGGATGTCGAGCATGAGATGGCGGCGATCGCGCAAGCGCTCGGCGTCGCGGCGTAGGCGCCGGCCGTGGGCGCCGGCCGCCTCAGTGCCGGCGGAACCGTCGGCGCGTCAGGGCCGCGCGGCGGCTCGTGCCCGCAACGCGGCTTCGACGCGCTCCAGCGCGAAGGCCACGGCCGAGGCATCGGCCTCGCTGAGCGGGCCCGACAGGGCCGCCTGGGCGGCGCCGGCGACCGGCTCGCGCTGGCCGCGCAGCTCGTCGAGGCGCCCGGCCAGCTCGGCGGCATGGGGGTCGCCAGCGAGCTCGGCAAGCGCGGCGTCCAGCGCCACATGCAGCTGGAGCGCCGCCTCTCGCGGCCGGCCCTGATCGAGATCCAGCCGCGCGCGCAGCGCCAGTTCCTCGCAGGCGAGAACCGCGTCCCGGGCACCCAGCAGCGCTGCCAGGCGGGCCTGAGGCGCGAGGATTCGTGTGCGCCGGCGCCGGCCTTCGGGCACGGTGAGCTCCTTGGCGGCGGTCCAGCGGCCCTCGGCCACCTCCTCGCCGGCGCCGAAGCCGATGCGGGCGACGATCGCCTGCGGGCGGCCGATCGGTTGCAGATACGGGTCGGCGGTGATGATCCGGAAGGAGTGAAGGGCCCGGTTGAGTACGACCAGGCCGGCCTCGAGGGTGTCCTCGCCGGCGCCCGCCAGCCACGCCTGGGCCTGGGCCTCGTCGAGGGGGGCGCCGACGTCGATGACCGTCGCGCGGCCGGTGGCGACCGCCGTCGGCTCGGGCTCAGGCTCGGCGTCGCGCTGGCGGCGCCGGCCGGCCAGGCGCCGGCGCTCGGGAGCGCCGAGGGTGGCGAAGACGAGCACGTGGGTGGGCGATGCCTCGTCCGGGTGGGTGGACGGGTGGGCGGGCACAGCTTCCCGCGCGCGGACCAGGTACCGGCCATCAGGCGGGCCGAGCACCCACGGCAGCTCCACCTGGACGAACCGAAACAGACCGGATGACGCGCTCACCGGCGCGGCATATCACGTGGGCGTGCGCCGGTGCCCGCCGGTCAGCGGTTCTTGGTCTGGATCGCGTACTTGCTGGGCGCGATCGGGACGACCGGCTCGGGGATCTGGCTGATCCGGTTGATCAGCTGGATCCACTGGCCCGGCTGGAGGATGCTCTTGATCTGCTTGGCCAGCTTGCTGTTGGTCCCGAAGTCCGGCGTGTACGTGATCTGGAGCCGGTTCTTGTGGTCGGGCAGCGCCAGGGTGTTGGGCTGGCCCTTGTAGGAGATGTCCGAGACGATCTGGTTGGGCGCCATTGAGCCCTGGAGCGTCAACAGCCGCCGGATCGTCATGTCGGTGACCGAGCCGGGCTGCTGGTGGCCGAGGATCGGGATCCTATTGATCTTGGTGATGTCGACGCTGGATCCGGTGGCGCCCGCGGCGTCGGTCCCGGTCGCGCCGGTCGCGCTATGGCCGCACTCGAGGCCCGAGACGTCGGGGTCCAGCCCGGATGCCGAGAGGAACTCGATGACGGCCAGGATGCGGCGGTCGATGACCCCGGCCTCGATGTCGCGACGGCCGCAGGCATAGATCTGGACGTGCGGGTCAGCGAGGACGCGGGTCGTGAGCTGCTGCTTGGACATGAGCAGCACCTGGCCGACGGTCGGGTTCTTGGCGCCGGGGCCGAAGAACGGGTCGACGCCAGCGGCGCGGTAGACGGCGGTGGCCTCGAGCAGCTTCCAGCCGTCGAGGATCGGCTTGGGGTCGATGTACGGCGCGTTCTTGCCGGCCGGCTGGACCATGAAGTACAGGTGCGAGGAGACGCCCTGCGAGGGGCCGCCGATCCGCCCGAGCACGGTCCCGGCGACCACGATCGCGCCCTTCTTCAGCGACCGGAGCGTGTACTGGTTCTTCGCCAGGTGCAGCGTGTCGGAGAAGTAGTTGCGGAAGTTGGTGATCTGCTGCCCGGAGTTCTTGATCTGCAGGTTGCCGCCGGCGGCGTAGGAGGCCGGGCGGTTGGGGTTGGCGAACAGCCGCTCCTTGACCATCGGGGCCGTCACCGTGGCGGCATCGCTCTGCGCTCCCGACGCGGCGCCCGCGGCCGACGAGGCGGCCCCGGAGGCGGCGCCCGCGGCCGAGGCCGCCCCGGCTGACGTCGCTGAGGTCCGTGACTTCGGCGCCTTACCGGTCGTCTGGGTGCCGGCGGACGCCGGGCCGCTGATCGACGGCGCCGAGGTCGAGGGCTTGATCGCGGCCTTGCTCACCGTGGTCGCTGCCTTGGGCAGGACCTGGGAGCCGGCGGACGCCGCCGACGTGGGCGCCTTGGCCGCGGGGACCGAGAACTCCTTGACAATCTGCTTGGCGGAGAACTTGACGGGCTTGGGCACCGGGTAGCGCTTGGAGACGCTTCCCAGGTGCGCGTAGGTGTAGATGTTGCCGGTGGCGTCCTGGAGCTTGACGTAGTTGCCCAGCTCCTTCGAGGTGCCGACGCCGACGATCTTGCCGTCGTTGACGGCGATCACCGGCGAGCCCTTCTTGGCGTAGATCGAGGTGCCCTTCGAGTTCGGGTTGGAGTCGATCGCGATGGCCGCGTTGGAGCCCTTGACCTTGTTCTTGGACAGCTTGACCACCGACGAGTCCGCATACTTGGCGGGGGCGGCGACTGGGAAGTGGCCCTGGACAAGGCCGGTGAGGGCGCCGATGAGCTGGGACGGGATGCCGCCGATCAGCTTGGCGCGCAGCAGGACCGACTCGACGTACCAGCCCGCGTGGTTGTAGGCCAGGATCGCCCTGGACAGGTCGGTCGAGGCGCCCGCCGCGTGCAGATAGCGGGCGGCGGTGAAGATGGCGTCCACCGGGTTGTAGGGATCGGCCACGCCGTCGCCATTGGCGTCGACGCCCCATTCCTTCCACGTGGAGGGAAGGAACTGCATCCATCCGACCGCGCCGGCGGAGGAGACCGACAGGTTGCGGCCGTAGTCGGTCTCGATCTCGTTGATCCCGGCGAGGACCTGCCACGGCACCTGGTACTCGATGCCGGCGGCCTGGTAGATCGGGATGAGGAACGGCGGGATCCGGAAGGAGTCGATGAAGAAGTTCGGCACCCCGATCGGCGCGGGGCCCGGCAGCGAGAGCGAGAAGGTGGGATTGGTGGCCGACGGCACACCCTTACCGGTGGGCAGGTCGTTGGCCGGCGTGGACGTCGTCGTGCGCTGCTTGTGCTTCTTCTTCTTGGCCTTCGGCTGGCCGGCGCTGGAGGACGGTCCCTCACCCTGGCTGGCGCCGCTCGGCACCGGGGTCGTGCTCGTCGTCGTGCTCGTGGTGGTGCCCGAGGACGAGCCGGAGCCCTTGTGTGAGGGTGAAGTTGAGGTTGAGGCTGACGTCGTGGAGCTCGTCGGAGTCGACGAGCTCGTCGGCGTGCTCGAGCTCGTAGGGGCCGTCGTCGTCGACGTGGTGGTGGTGACCGACACCGCGGGCGTGGTGGTGCTCGTCGGCGCGCACTGCTCGCTCTCGGAGGCGACCGGGCCGGTGATCGGCAGGCCCATCGCGGAGATGGGCGTTCCGGGGGCCACGTTGACGTGGAACACCAACACCTGGCCGCTGACGAGGGTCACCGTGACCGTGCAGTCGTCGGCGGACGCGGTGGGGATGGCGGCGAGCGCCATGGCGACGAAGATCGCCCCGGCCATGGCAAGCACGGCGAGCAGCTTCCGACGACCGATCATGGCCGCGCTTCTCCTCCGACCATCACGTTGGTGCGCACCTCAATGAAATAACGGGAAAAACCGACGTCGACTGTCATGGACGCTACTGACTGATTCGGACCATTGCAATCGCGAACCAGGCCCCGCCGCAATCTAGCTTTTCGGCCGCGCGGGATCTGAAGAACTTGCGAAGACGGCCGGCGCGTTCCATTTATTTCTCGCGCGCGCGAGCCGGCGGATCTAGAAATCAACCTCTACCTCACCCTGAGGGTCTACCCTCGAGTACAGCAGTCCCATACCCATGCCCCCGGGTCTACCCCAGCAAGCTACAGTCCAAGCCCATGAGCGATGAGAACAGCCTCAAGGGACGGGTCACCCGGCAGGGCGAAGAGGCGATCGGCCGATTCGCGCAGGAGCTCCTGGAGAACCCCGTGGTGTCGGGCGCGCTGTCACGGGCGTTCGAGACGCGCGAGCGCGCGGTGCGCGCGCAGGAGGTGGCGATGGGGGCCCTGAACCTCCCGTCGGCCAGTGACCTGGAGCGGCTCACCCGCCGGGTCCGCAGCGTTTCGCAGCGCCTGGAAGGGATCGAGGATGCGCTCGACCGTCTCGACGCGCGCCTTGGCCGTGCCGACGGCAGCCACCTGCACGAGGAGCGGATGGCACGGATCGAGGCCACGCTCGAGAGGCTCGAGACGGCGACGGCAGGCGGCCGCCCAGCGTCCCGCGCCACTCCTGCCGCCGCCCAGCCGTCCGAGCCCGAGGCCGACTAGCTCAGCCTCCGAGCCCGAGGCCGAGTAGGGCAGCTCAGCTCAGCGCAGCCAGGGCCAGATCCCCGAGCCGGCGCTCGGCGTCGTGCAGCGCCTCGGTATCGATGCGCCGCCGCGTCGGCAGCACCGTGTCGGACACGATCAGCGCGCATCCGGCCCGCAGGCCGCGCCGCACCGCCAGCGCGAACAGCGTCGCGGTCTCCATCTCGACGGCCATCGCGCCCTGCGTGCGCCAGCCCTCCTCGGCGCCGGCGGGGCCGTCGTAGAACAGGTCGCTGGTGACGATGGGCCCGTGGGCGGCGTCGGGGCCGGCAGCGTCGACGAGCCGCCTGAGCAGCTCCGGGTCGGCGGCGACGCGATTGCCGGCGCCCAGCGCCCGGCTCGTCCCGTCGGCCGCGAGCGCCTCGCTGGCGACGAGCAGGTCGCCCAGGGCCAGCGACGCATCGAGCGCGCCACAGGTTCCGACCCGCAGCAGCGTCCGCGCGCCCAGGTCGGCCAGCTCGGCGATCACGATCGCTGCGCTCGGTCCGCCCATCCCGGTGCTCTGGATGGTGAGCGGGCGGCCGTCGCGCGCCTCGCCCGTGTAACCCCACAGCCCACGGTTGTGGTTGAACATCTTGGGCTCGGCGAGCAGCGACTGGGCCAGCAACAGCGCGCGGCCCGGGTCGCCGGGGAGCAGGACCCGCTCGGCCAGCGGGGCCGTCGGCAGCAGGTGGATGGTGGACACGGCCGGGCAGCTTACGGGCGGGCGCTGATTCCATACACTGCGCCGAGGTGGCGGAGTTCAGCTCATCCAAGGAGTTCCGCGAGGTCATGGATCGCACCTTCGCGCTGATGAGCGACGGCCCCGACATGGGCCCGAAGCTCCGCGACGCCGACACGCCCCAGCGCTTCGAGTTCACCGACCTGGACCTCGTGGTCAACATCCGCGCGGGCGGCGAGGGCGAGGGCAACCTGGCCTGGGAGTGGACCGACGAGATCGACTGGGACCCCAAGGTTCGCATGGCGATGAGCTCGGAGACGGCCAATCGCTACTTCCAGGGCAAGGAGAACGTGGCGATCGCGATCGCCCGGCGGCGCATCAAGGCCGGCGGAGATGTGAAGGCCGCGCTCGCGCTCATCCCAATCACCAAGCCGCTCTACGAGCGCTACCGGGAGATGATCGCCGCCGACTACCCGCACCTGACGCTCTGAGGGAGCGAGCGGACACCGCCCGCCCCACGGACCGCGCTCTGTTGACGGCACGTGTCCATTTTCCGGGCTCCGCGATTGACAGATGGCGCGATGGCGAGTAGACCTAGGGCACAACGCAAGGCAACAGGCCGGATCGTGATCGCAGCCTTCGGCGCGATCGCGAGGCGCCGCCGGAAACGTGACGAGCGCCAACGGCCGACGCAGCGGGCCGTGATGCCCGCGGGCGGCGGGGCCTGGCACTCACCGAGACCCCGTCGCCGACTTGCGTTGGGCACTGGCGCGCCGTCGCGCGCCATCGCCAGGCATGGAGGCTGAGCCATGGCCGCGCGCGGAGACGCCGCATGACGCTGGCCGAGGCCGCGGAGCGCGTGGGCGTCGGCCCGGCGACGGTGCGCCGCTGGATCCGTGAGGGACTGATCCCCCAGTACGAGGGCGAGTGGACTGCGGCCGCCATCGGCCAGGCGCGCGTCGTGGCCAAGATGCGCGAGCGGGGCCACTCCCTGAAGGAGATCCGGAGGGCCACCGACGAGGGGAGGCTGGCCTTCGGCTTCCTGGACGAGCTCTTCGGAACCGAGCCTCCGCGCTACTCGCTCAAGGACGCCGCCCGCCAGACGGGGCTCGAGGAGGGGCTGGTCCGGCGGCTCATCGCCGGCCTGGGCGTCAACCGCGAGCAGGCGGATGCGGTGTCCGAGGACGAGCTCCAGCTGCTGCGCTATGTCGCCGCCGTCCTGGACGCCGGCTTCCCGCTGGCGGCGCTGCTCCAGCTGGTTCGCGTCTACGGGCAGGCCATCGCCCGCATCGCCGATGCCGAGGTCCGCCTGTTTCATCTCTACGTCCATGAGCCGCTCATGCGCTCGGGCGCGACGGGCGTGGAGACCGCCGAGCAGATGCAGGCGATGAGCCGCCAGGTGCTCCCCCTGGCGGGGCCGATCCTCGATCAGATCCATCAGCGATATCTCCAGTTCTTCGTCGAGCAGGACGTTGTCGGGCACATGGAGTCAGACCTCGACGGCACCGCCGTGGACCTGGGTCGTATGCGGGTGGCGATCGCCTTCGCCGACCTCACCGGATACACGCGCATGACCGAGGAGGAGGGCGAGCTGTCGGCGGTCGATGCCGTGGAACGGTTCGTGGAGGCCGTCGAGGTCACGCTGCCTGACGAGGCCCGGATCATCAAGACGATCGGCGACGAGGCGATGATCATCGGCTCCGACGCCGCCGCTCTCACCGACTGGGCGGTCGGCTTCCAGGCGATGCAGACCGAGCGCCCGCTGCCGCGGATCGCCGTGCACTGCGGCGTGGCGCTGTTCCGCGACGGCGACTACTACGGCCGCGACATCAACATCGCCAGCCGGGTGTCGGCGCGCTCGGCAGGCGGGGAGGTCCTGGTCACGCGACCGGTCGTCGAGGTGGCCAGGGTGGGCGGGGGTCATCTCGAATTCGAGCGCATCGGCGAGGTCACGCTCAAGGGCTTCAGCGAGTCCACCGAGGTGTTCGTGGCGCGCCAGCGCCAGGAGGAGCCCGAGTGAACGACATCGAGGCGGCAGTCCGGGCGCAGGGCCTTCTCGCGCAGGGCCGCCCCGTGGTGGTCATGTACTCGGGAGGGCGGGACTCCACCTGCCTGCTCGATCTCGCCGCACGGATCGCAGGTCCGCCCGCGGTGAGCGCGCTGCACGTCAACTACGGGCTGCGCGCCACGTCCGACGCCGACGAGCGCCATTGCGCCGGCGTGTGCGAGGCCCTGGGGATCCAGCTCGACGTCCGCCGTCCCGTCCGGCCGGGGGAGGGTGCCGGCAACCTCCAGGCATGGGCCCGCGACGAGCGCTACCGCGCGGCCGCCGACCTGGCGCTGGCGCGCACCGCCGACGTCGCCGTCGGCCATACGCGCTCTGACCAGGTGGAGACGATCCTCTACCGGCTCGCGTCCTCGCCGAGCCGGCGCGCCGTGCTGGGGATGGTGTGGCGGGACGGCGCACTCGTGCGGCCGCTCCTGGGGTTCACGCGCGAGGAGACGGGCACGTACTGCACCGCTCACGGCTTGCGGTGGCGCGACGACGAGACCAACGACTCCGCGGCGTACGCCCGCAATCGCATCCGCCGGGAGCTCGTCCCGGCGCTCGAGCGGGTGCACCCGGCCGCTCAGGAGAACGTTCTGGCGCTGGCCGAGATCCTGCGCGCCGAGGCCGAGGTGCTCGATGAGCTCGTCAGCGCGACGCTCGACGGCCGTACCGAGATCCGGCTGGACCGCCTCCGCGAGCTTCCGCCGGCGCTGCGGCGCCTCGTGGTGCAGCGCCTGGCCGACGACGCCGCCGGCGGTCCGGCCGCCGGAGTGGCCCGCCGCGCCGAGGAGGTGGCGGCGATGCCGGAGCACGGCACCTCGGCCCTGGACCTGCCCTCGGGCGTGCGCGCAACCGTCCGGGACGGGGTGATCACGTTCGGGCGCACGCCCAAGGGCGGGCGCGAGCAGGGCCGGTCAAACGGCGACGAAAAAACAAGGGGCGAAGCCCCCTCCTAATATCCCTCGTCGTGAGCGACGATCCAGCGATCGGGGAGATCCTCGTACCGGCCGAGGATCTCAGCCGGAGGGTGCGCGAGCTGGGCGAGGAGGTCTCCCGTGATTACGCGGGGAAGAATCTGCTCCTCATCGGCGTTCTCAAGGGTGCGGTGTTCTTTCTCTCGGACCTGATGCGCCACCTCGACATTCCCGTCGAGGTCGACTTCATGGCGGTGGCGTCCTACGGCTCGGCCACCAAGACCTCCGGCGTCGTGCGGATCCTCAAGGACCTCGACGCCGCCATCGAGGGCCGCGATGTGCTGATCGTGGAGGACATCGTGGACTCCGGGCTCACGCTTCAGTACCTGCTGCGCAACCTGGCCGGTCGCAACCCCGCGTCGCTCGAGGTGTGCGCGCTGCTGACCAAGCCCGCCCGGCGCAAAGTGGACCTGAGCACGCGCTACGTCGGCTTCGAGATCCCCGACCGGTTCGCCATTGGCTACGGCCTCGATCACGCCGAGCGCTACCGCAACCTTCCCTACGTTGCCGCGTTGAACGTATGACGGCCCCGATTGCAGGCAGTTTTTCAGGCCGGGAAGGTGGTTTCCATGCCAAACCCAGGTGCTACGCTTGCTGATCCACGGTATCCGCGCCAGAACGGGTAGTACCGGGGCAACGCAGGGATTTCACTGATGAGCCGGTTTTTCAAGAGCGCCGCGTTTCCGATTCTGATCGTCGTCGTCCTGGCGTTCTTCGCCCAGAAGCTGATCGGCAGCTCCAACCACGGGCCGAACTACACGTTCGGAAACCTGCTCCACCAGCTCGACGCCAAGCAGGTCAAGAGCCTGTCGCTGGACCAGAAGTCCAACAGCGCGGACGTCACGACCTTCCAGGGCACCAAGTACACGGTCGGCTATCCCGACTCCTACGCCCCGCAGCTCATCGACCAGGCCAAGACGGATGTCCCCCAGGGTGGGTTGAACGTCCAGAGCAAATCCTCCAACGGCTGGTTGTCGCTGCTCACCTACATCCTGCCGTTCGTCATCTTCATCGGGTTCTGGATCTTCCTCATGAACCAGGTCCAGGGCGGCGGCTCCAAGGTCATGTCGTTCGGCAAGTCGCGCGCCAAGCGCATGTCGGTCGACTCGCCCAAGATCACGTTCAGGGACGTCGCGGGGGTCGACGAAGCCGTTGAGGAGCTCCATGAGATCAAGGAGTTCCTGGAGAACCCGAAGAAATTCCAGGCGCTCGGCGCCCGCATTCCCAAGGGCGTGCTGCTGTATGGCCCTCCGGGCACCGGCAAGACGCTCCTGGCCCGCGCCGTGGCCGGCGAGGCGGGAGTCCCGTTCTTCTCGATCAGCGGGTCTGACTTCGTCGAGATGTTCGTCGGCGTGGGCGCCTCGCGAGTGCGTGACCTGTTCGAGCAGGCCAAGCAGAACTCCCCCTGCATCATCTTCATGGACGAGATCGACGCCGTCGGCCGCCATCGCGGCGCCGGCCTGGGCGGCGGTCACGACGAGCGCGAGCAGACGCTGAACCAGCTGCTCGTCGAGATGGACGGCTTCGAGATGAAGGACAACATCATCTTGATCGCCGCCACCAACCGTCCTGACATTCTGGATCCCGCCCTGCTGCGCCCGGGCCGCTTTGACCGCCAGATCGTGGTCGACCGTCCGGACCGCCTGGGCCGCAAGAAGATCCTGGAGGTCCACACGCGCGGCAAGCCGCTCGCCCGCGAGATCGACGTCGACGCGCTGGCCGGGCAGACCCCCGGGTTCACGGGCGCCGATCTGTCTAACCTTGTCAACGAGGCCGCGCTGCTCGCCGCCCGCAACGGCAAGCGTGAGATCACCCAGATCGAGCTGGAAGAGGGGATCATGCGCGTCATCGCGGGTCCCGAGAAGAAGACCCGGGTGATGAGCAACAAGGAGCGGAAGATCACCGCCTATCACGAGATGGGCCACGCGATCGTCGGCCACTTCCTGCCCAACAGCGATCCGATCCACAAGATTTCCGTCATCTCCCGCGGCCAGGCGCTCGGCTACACGATCTCGCTGCCGGGCGAGGACAAGTTCCTCACCACCCGGGCGGAGCTGCAGGACCAGATGGCGATGACGCTCGGCGGCCGCGCCGCAGAGGAGATCTGCTTCGACGAGATCACCACGGGCGCGTCCAACGACATCGAGAAGGTCACCGCGACGGCGAAGCAGATGGTGATGAGGTTTGGCATGAGCGAGAAACTGGGCCCGCGCGTGTTCGGCCACGATCACGGACAGCCGTTCCTGGGCCGCGAGTTCTCATCCGAGCCCGACTACTCCGACGAGATCGCCCGCGAGATCGATGATGAGATCCGTCGCATCGTCGAGATGGCCCACGTGCAGGCCAAGAACATCCTCAGCGAGAGGCGCGCCGAGCTCGAGAAGCTCTCAGAGATCCTCATCAAGCGCGAGACGATCGAGAAGGTTCAGTTCGAGTCGCTGCTCGAGGGCCAGTCCGAGGAGGCCGTCTTCGGCGCCGAGGCCCCGGTGCCGCCCGAGATCCCGTCCGTCACCGGCACTCCCGCCGAGCGCGCCCGCCCCGAGGGCCCGCGCCCCCTGCCCCGGCCTGGGCTGGCCGGCGGCACCGCCGAGTAGCTGTAACTCTTCGGTCACCGGTTGCCCACGGTCCTCAAGGTCGGGTGAGCCTACGAGCCCGGCCGGGCGCGGCGTTACGGCAGCGGCAGCGGCGGGGTGAGCCCAGCGGCCTGGCACTCCGCCAGCCCATGGGCCAGCCCGGGGGCCGCCGCCAGCTTCGGGGGCGTGGCGAACGCGGGTGCGCTGAGGTCGAAGTAGTCCGTCATCGGTTGTGCGTTGGCGTCGCGGAACGTCATCGCCGGCAGGTTCCACTTGTGCTCGATGAACGCGGTGATCGATGTGTGGTCCTGGACGATGTTGGAGACGTAGTTGGCGCGGGCCCACGGGGAGACCACCACCGTCGGCACGCGGAACCCGTAGCGGTCAAAGGCGCCCGGGGTCAGCGGCGGCTGGCCCGGCACGGGGATCGGCGCGATGTTGTCGGGCTTGATCGCGCGCGGCGGGGGGACATGGTCGTAGTAGCCGCCGTGCTCGTCGTAGGTGAGGAAGAAGGCGGTGTTCTTCCAGGCCGGGGAGTGCAGGATCGCCTTGACCACCTGGGCCACGAACCGCTCGCCCACCTGGACGTCCTGGGGGTTCTCCTCCGAGGTGGTGTCGTAGTTGGGATCCAGGAACGTGAACGCGGGCAGCCTGCCGGATGCGGCGTCGGCGAAGAAGCGGTCGATCTTCTTCAGCCGCTTCTTGCGCGCGGGCGTGAAGAAGCCGGGCACGATGAGCGCGCTCGAGACCTCCTGGTAGTAGTTGGCCCACTCGATGTGATGGGCGTCGAGCCGGTCGAAGATGGTGCCGTTGGCGGCGTGGGTCGTGAACGTCTGGCCGTTGGTGGCGACCAGGCCCGACGAGGTCCCGCAGAACAGAAAGCGGCGGTTGGGGTAGGTCTGGGCCAGCGCCGAGCAGAAGTACCGGTTGCCCACCGGGAAGTGCTTCACGAGGGAGTAGGTGAACGGCAGGTCGGCGTTGTCCCAGAAGCTCATCGCCACCGGCCCCGACGCCTTGACGAAGCCGTCGTTGCGTCCGCCGTCCCAGGAGAGATGCGATGCGTTCCAGTCCTGCCCGGGGTGGCCCACGAGCTGGCACGGCGAGGACATCGGCCGCGCGAACACCTTGCTGCCGTCGGTGTTGAGGTTCACCTCCACCGGCTGGCCGTCCTTGAGCGTGAAGCCATCGACGTGCTTGCGGCCCGGGACACGGAACGGGACCATGCCGAGCAGGTTGTCGAAGGAGTGGTTCTCCATCATCAGCACGACGACATGCTTGATCTCCGGCATGCTCTCGGTCCCCGCGCGGAGGTGCGGGAACGGGAGGCTGTCGGGGCGGCGGACTCCCGCGACGCGGGCGACCGGCTTGGCCCAAGCGGGCAGGCTCCCGTAGGCCATGGCGGCTGCGCCTCCGGCGGCTGCGCCCAACAGCGAGCGGCGGGTGATGGCGGACGGGTGGGGTGAGGGATGTGAATGTTCTGGCGGCATCGCGGCAGATGTATATCGCTCACCGCGGCCCGCCGCGTCATCAGGCCTCGCGCGTTCACCCCTCGGTCACGAGGAACGGCCTCCGGTGTCGAGCCTCGGGATGGGTAACGTGGCGGGCATGACCGACGATCACCCCCAGCAATCCGGCCGCTTCTTCCTGTCGGCCACGCGCGTGTGGCTGCCGCTGGCCATCGTGGTGGCTGGGGTCGTGCTGATCGTCATCGGACACGGCACCTACTCCAACCTGGCCAACACCCACTCGCTGGAGTCCGCGGCGGGCGTCTCGCTGCTCCTGGTGGCGCTGATCGTGTGGATGCTCAACTGGATGTACCGGCTCAGCGTTCGCTCCAACGAGGAGCGCGAGGACGAGGAGCGGGCCCGCGAATACTTCGACCGCACCGGCCGCTGGCCCGACGAGCCCGGCCAGCCCGACGAGCCCGACGCGCCCGGCGGTGAGTGAGGCGCGCGTGTCGTCGCAGAACAACTTCACCGTGATGGGCGTGGTCAACGTCACCCCGGACTCGTTCTCGGACGGCGGGCTCTACATCGACGCCGAAGCCGCCATCGCCCATGGTCTCGAGCTCGAGGCCGAGGGCGCGGCGATCCTCGACATCGGCGGCGAATCCACCCGGCCCGGCGCCGAGCCTGTCGGCGCCGGCGCCGAGCTCGACCGTGTGCTTCCGGTGATCGAGGGCCTGCGCGCCCGCGGCGTCACAGCCCAGCTCTCGATCGACACCTCCAAGGCGGCCGTTGCCGCGGCGGCGCTGGATGCGGGGGCGACGCTCGTCAACGATGTGACCGCGTTGCGCGGCGACCCGGAGATGGCCGGGCTGGTGGCCGCGCGTGGGGCCCAGTGCTGCCTCATGCACATGCTCGGCGAGCCCCGCACGATGCAGGACGACCCGCGCTACGACGATGTCGTCTCCGACGTCAAGGCCTTCCTGGAGGAGCGGATGGCCTTCGCGGTGGCCCGCGGCGTGCCGGAGGAGAGCATCCTGCTCGACCCCGGAATCGGCTTCGGCAAGACCGCCGAGCACAACCTCGAGCTCCTGGCGCGCGTGGACGAGCTGGTGGCGCTCGGCCGCCCGGTGGTCATCGGCACCAGCCGCAAGAGCTTCCTCGGCCGGATCACCGGCCGCCCCGTCGATGACCGCCTGGCCGCGACCATCGCCACCAACGTGCTGGCCTACGAGCGCGGAGCGCGCGTGTTCCGCGTCCACGACGTGGCTCCCGTGCGTGACGCCCTGGTGATCGCGGGTGCTACGGTGCGACGCCGATGGCCGACGACGCCGACGACGAGTACGACGAGGACGCTGACGACGTAGACGACGATGACGAGGGCTCAGAGCCCGAAGTCACGATCGAGATCGCCGGCCTGTCGCTGTTCACCCATGTCGGGGTGACCGCGGCCGAGCGCGAGGTGGGTCAGCGCCTGCTGCTCGACATCCGCCTCGACGTGGGGGAGTGTGACGCCACCCTCACCGACCGGATCGAGGACACGATCGACTACGCCCAGGTGTGCGACGTGGCCAACCTCGTCGCTCAGCAGCGGTCCTACAAGACGCTGGAGCGCCTCTGCGCCGCCATCGCCGACCGGCTGCTGGAGCAGTACGAGGCCCATGCCGTCTGGGTCAAGGCGGCCAAGCCGGAACCGCCGCTGGCGCTGCCCGTGACCGAGGTGTCGGTCGAGGTGTGGCGCGAGACCCAGGGTTGAAACGGACGCCACCCACCCGTCCGGCGCCGTGACGGCCACCGGCTATCTGGGGCTCGGCTCCAACATCGGCGACACCCGCGCGCACCTGGCGGCGGCCATCGCGGCCCTGCCGGAGCACGGCGTGCGCGTGTTGGCCTGCTCCTCGCTGTACGAGACCGAGCCGGTCGGCCTGGTGCTCGATCAGCCGGACTTCCTGAACGCCTGCGTGCGGATCGAGACCGACCTCGGCCCAGAGGACCTGCTCGACGCGTGCAAGGCGGTGGAGCGCGAGGTCGGGCGGGCCGCCGGGGGACCGCGGCACGGCCCGCGCGTCATCGATGTGGATCTGCTGTTGCTCGCAGACCTCGAGTACAGCTCCGAGCGCCTCACCCTTCCACACGCCGAGACCGGGTCGCGGCGCTTTGTCCTCGTGCCCCTGCTGGAGCTCGATCCGGACCTCACCCTGCCCTCGGGTCAGCGCCTGGCCGACACGCTCGTCGCGCTGGGTGAGCGCGAACCGGTTCAGTCAGTCCGCCGCGTCGCGCCGCCGTTGATGTAATTGGCCCATGCTTCTCGTCGTCGACGTCGGCAACACCCAGACGCACTTCGGCGTCTACCGCGATGGTGAGGACGTCGTCGCCGAGGACTGGAGGTTCGCCACCGTGCGCGAGTCCACCAGCGACGAGCTCGGCGCCAGGCTGGCCAACCTGCTCGAGCTGCGCGGGCTGCGCCTGCGCGACATCAACCGCTCGATCGTCTCCTCGACGGTGCCCCAGCTGTCTCAGGAGTGGACGGCGATGTCGGGCCGGTACCTCGATCACGAGATGCTCAACGTCGGGCCCTCGATCCGCACCGGGATGCCGATCCGGATCGACAACCCCCGGGAGGTCGGCGCCGACCGGCTGGTCAATGCGATCGCCGCGTACGCCCGATTCGGACGCGCCTGCATCGTCGTCGACTTCGGCACCGCCATCACCTACGACGCGGTCTCCGACCAGGGCGAGTACCTGGGCGGGATCATCACCCCCGGGGCCGAGATCTCACTCGACGCGCTCTATGAGCGCGCGGCCAAGCTGCCCAAGGTCGAGCTCCTGGAGCCCCGGGCGCTGATCGGCAAGTCGACCGTGGAGGCGATCCGGAGCGGGATCGCGTTCGGGTTCGCCGGCCAGGTCGAGGGGATCGTCGGGCGGCTCCGGCAGGAGCTGGGGGAGAAGACCCCCGTCATCGCCACCGGGGGCCTGGCCCAGGTGGTCGTCCCGTTCGCTCGGGAGACGATCGACGAGGTGGACGACCTGCTCACCCTCACCGGCTTGCGGCTCATCTGGGAGCTCAACGCGCTCCCGGTCGCCGACGGCTAGGAACCTCCCTAGACCGGCGGCACGGGCACGTCGGGCGTGCGGGCCACGCTCGCGGCCAGGATGAGGAAGGCGAGGCGGCGGCGGTTGTCAGGCTCGGCCGCCGTGAGCTCGTCGAAGTGGTCGAGCAGCGAGCGGACCGCGGCGAACACGGGCGCGTCGTCGGCGCCGTCGGGCACGTCGCAGGCCATCCGCGCCAGGGCCAGCATCTCCGGGCCACCCTCGCTGCCGCGCATCGTGGCGATGGCGCCCAGCATCAGGTACTCGGCCACGCGGTCGAGCAGGATGTGCGAGGCACGATCGCGCTCGCCGACCGACGGCCCGGCGGGCACGAGCGGCTCACCGGCGGCGATCCGCAGCGACTGCTCGGAGGTGATGGAGCGGATCTGCTCGGGGGAGAGCCCCACCTGGACCGCCGAGCGCAGCTGGAAGACCGCGGACATCAGCGTGTGCCCGTAGGGCGCGTCGGAGGCGAAGAGGATCTGGCCCGGGGGCACGAGCGAGAACAGCGCCTGCAGGTCGGCGGGCATCCACCACGCCGTGTCGAACATGAGGTTGGGGTGGTCGGCGGCCACCCGCCAGATCCACGACAGGTCGCACACCCCGGCGTGGGCCAGGATGAACCGCGTGCCGGGGAACGCGCCAGCCAGCTGCACCGCGTGGATGCCGAGCGCGGGGATCCCGCGGCCGGCGTGGATGAGGATCGGCAGCTCGCGCTCGTTGGCGAGGGCGGCGAGCTCCCGCACCGAGGGATGGTCGAGGGTGAACTCCTCGGCGCGGGGGTGGAGCTTGATGCCCTTCGCGCCGGCCTCGAGCGCGCGCTCGGCCTCCACGCGGGCCCCGCCGTTGTTGGGGTTGACCCGGCAGAACGGCGTGAGCAGACCGTCGGCCTGCGCCGCAGCCTCGATGACCATGTCGTTGGCCGGGGGGTAGCCGTCGGGCTCGTGCATGGGAAAGACGAAAGCGCCTCGCGCCCGGGCTGTGCTCAGCGCGTCCAGCAGCTCGGCCGGGGTCTGCTTCATCCCGTCGGGATCGTTCTGGCCGAGGTGCGTGTGGGCGTCGAAGAACTCGACGCCGGGGACCTGCTCGAGCATCAGCTCGGCCCACGGGCGGATGAGCGAAGTGATGTCCATATCCCTCATTCGTACCATGAGTTGGTGGTGACTCCGCTTCTGGACAGCCCCACCCGCCCCGCGCAGGCTGCGCTCACCGACAGCTGGACCCTGGGCGGGATCCCCATCGCCAACCGCGTAGTGCTGGCTCCGCTCGCGGGGATCGGCAACTGGTTCGTGAGGCTGCAGGCCAAGCGCCACGGCGCCGGGCTGGTGGTGTCGGAGATGGTCTCCAGTCACGCCGTGCACTACCGCAACGAGCGCACCTGCAACGAGCTCCTGCGCATCCACCCCGATGAGCACCCGGTCTCCGTGCAGCTGTTCGGCTCCGACCCGGACGTCATGGAGTCCGCGGCCGAGCGCGTCGCCGCCGCCGGGGCGGACCTCATCGACCTCAACATGGGCTGCCCCGTGCCCAAGGTGTGCAAGACCGGCGCCGGTGCGGCGCTGCTCCAAGACCCTGCCCGCGCCGTGGCGGTGGCGCGCGCCGCGGGTCGCGGCAGCGGGCTCCCGGTGACGGTCAAGCTGCGCTCCGGTGCCCGCCCGGGCGACCTCAGCGGGATCGAGGTCGCCCGCCGGCTCGCCGAGGAGGGCGTGGTGGCCGGCCTGTGCATCCACCCGCGTCACGCCTCCCAGCGCCACTCCGGCAAGCCCGACTACGAGCTCGCCCGCCAGCTGGTGGAGGAGCTGCCGGTGCCGGTGGTCATCTCGGGCGGGCTGCGCACGCCGGAGCTGGCCCGCGAGGCGTTCGAGCGCACCGGCGCAGCCGCGGTGGCGCTGGCCCGGGGCTCGCTGGGCAACCCGTGGCTGTTCGCGCAGCTGCTGGGCGAGCGCGAGTCCGAGCCGACGCGGGCCGAGATCCTGGATGAGGTGGAATGGGTCATCCAGCGCGCCGTCGAGCACCTTGGCACCGAGCGCGCGACGCGCTACCTGCGCAAGTTCTACCCGTGGTACGTGGAGCGCCTCGGCGGCGACAAGGCGCTGCAGGACGCTCTCCAGCGCGCCGACTCGATCGACGCCGCCCGCGAACTGCTCGTCCTCGCCTGATCCGCCACGCCCGCCGCTCGCCAGCGCGTCGGTATGATCGGCACGCCTCCTCAGGATCGGGGCGGCACGTTGGGGCCACTGGGCAAAACAGGGAATAAGGGTCCGGAATGAGCTGCAGCCGCAGACGAGCGATGCAGGTGCTGGTCATGGGCGCTGTCGTCATGGGCGCGGCGGTGCTGCTCGGCGCCGCCAGTGCCGGGGCGTCGTCCCCGCGCCTCGCGGTGGGGTCGGCGGCGCGCCTGCCGCTCGGCGCCCGGTTCGGTTCCGCGCTCCCGCCGTCGCGCCGATTGCGGTTGACGGTGGCGCTCAGGCCCCACGATCCGGCTCGGCTGGAGGCGTTTGCCATCGCGGTGTCGACCCCGGGCACGCCTCAGTACGGCCGCTACCTGACGGTGCCCCAGTTCGCCCGGCAGTTCGGCGCCGCGGCGCCACAGATCGCGGCGGTGTCAGCCGCCCTGCGCGCCGGCGGGCTCCACGTGGGCGCGCCCACCGCCAACCGCCTGACGATCCCGGTGAGCGGCACCGTGGCCCAGGTGCAGAGGGCGTTCTCGGTGACCGAGGCCCGGGTGCACCTGCCGGGGGGCCGCGTCACGTTCGCCAACGACCGCGCGCCGCGCCTGGCGGCCGGGATCTCCCGGAGCGTCCAGGCGGTGCTCGGGCTCGACGGCGTCGCGCGCCAGCAGCCTCAGGGGCTGAGCCGGGTGGTGCGGTCCGGTCACCCCGTCGCGTCCGCGCGGCCTCACGCCGTCGGCACCGGCCCGGCGCCGTGTCCGGATGCGGTGAGCGCCGCCAACGCTGGTGGCTACACGGCGGACGAGATCGCCGGCGCCTACGGGATCGGCAGTTACTACCCCTCCGACGAGGGGGCGGGCCAGACCATCGCGCTGGTCGAGTTCGAGGGCTATGACCCGAGCGACATCACCGTCTACCAGCAGTGCTACGGCACCAGCACCCACGTCACCAACGTCGACGTCGACGGAGGGCCGGGCGCGTTCGCCGGCGACGACGACGAGTCCGCACTCGACCTCGATCAGGTCATCGGTCTGGCGCCCAAGGCCAACGTCCTCGTCTACCAGGCGCCCATGGACGAAAGCCAGGCCGCGGTCCTCAACGCGATCGCCTCTCAGAACGTCGCCAAGGTCGTCTCGAGCTCATGGGGGATGTGCGAGTCGCTCACGGGCCTGCCGACCATCAGCGCCGAGAACACGGTCCTGCAGGAGATGGCCGTCCAGGGCCAGTCGTTCTTCAACTCGTCGGGCGACAGCGGGTCGACCATGTGCTACCAGACGCCCGTGGGCGGCAGTCCGAACACGGGCCTCAGCGTGATCGATCCGGGCAGCCAGCCGTTTGCGACGGGGGTCGGCGGGACGTTCCTGGGCAACCCCGACGGGACCACTCCCGCCGGCGGCTCCTACGCCGGCGAGGCGGTGTGGAACGACGGCGGCGCCGACGCGGCCGGTGACCCGGCCGCGGGCACGGGCGGCGGCGTCTCGTCGGCGTGGACGATGCCGACCTACCAGTCGTCGGCGGCGGACGGCCTGGACGTCGTCCAGGCCGACTCGGGCCAGGCCTGCGGCGCCCAGCTGTGTCGCCAGGTGCCTGACGTGTCAGCCGACGGCGATCCCATGTCGGGCTACATCGTGTGGCTGACCGATCCCACGAGCGGCTCCGGTTGGGCCGTCGCCGGGGGGACGAGCGCGTCCGCGCCGCTGTGGGCCGCGTTCACCGCGCTGGCCAACGCCTCTCCCCGGTGCCGGGGCTTGACCCTGGGGTTCGAGAACCCCGCTCTGTATGCGATCGCGGGGAACGCGTACACGGCCAACTTCCACGATGTGACGGCCGCGAGCCCGTTCACGAGTATCACCAATCACGCCAACGACCCGGGTACCAATGACACCTGGTCGGCCTCGCCGGACAACGCGGACAACCCCGCCGATCTCTACCCGGTGCTCCCCGGCTACGACATGACCACCGGTCTGGGCTCGCCGATCGCCAACGTGCTGGGCAACTCGCTGTGCGCCGTGCGCGCGCCGGTCCACACGGTGAACCTCGCCCGCCCGGCCGACCAGTTGACGGTCAGAGGCCACGCGGTGAGCCTGGCGGTCCACGCCACCGACTCCGGCGGCGCCGCGCTCACCTACAGCGCCACCGGCCTGCCGGCCGGGGTGAGCCTCAACGCCACCACCGGCGTCATCTCCGGCACGCCGACAACGCGGCAGACGGCAATGGTCACCGTTCGCGCTGGGGATCCGTTCGCCAACGCCGGTTCGACGTCGTTCAGGTGGGCCGTCGTCGTGCCGGGCGCCCCGCAGCTGGGCAACGCGCGCGGTCTCCGCGGTCTGCGCGGGGGCAGGCCGAAGCTGACCCTCTCGATCGCCGCGGGCGCGTTTGCTCCGGCGCTGAAGTCGGTGACGATCAGGCTGCCGGGGGGACTGAGCTTCGCCAAGCAGATCACGTCGCTGACCAAGGGGACCGCGGTCAGGTCGGGCTCCAAGAAGGTGGCATTCGCGCTCACACGCAGGGGTGGGGCGCTGACGATCACCTTCAAGGTCGCGGTCACCTCTGCGTCGGTGACGGTCGGCCGCCCCGCGATCACCATCAGCGCCGCCGAGGCGGGGAAGGTCCGCGCACGCAAGGTCAAGAAGCTGATGGTGTGGTTGAAGGCGACCGACGCGTCCCACAAGATGACGAGGTTCGCGGTGGCGTTCAGGAACCCCGGCTAGCACCCGGGTTATGCCAACCCGGGTGACGGGTAGGGTCTGCGCGCCATGTTCCGGTGCGTCGCCAAAGTCGCCGCCTTCGCGGCCTGCGCCGCGCTCCTGTGCGTGCCGGCCGCCCAGGCCCAGGTACAGCCGTACGGGACGAGCGACTACGGGGGCTTTCGCAACATCCTGCCCCCGGGGGCCAACGGCTTTGACGACGCCGCGCAGCTGGCTCAGTTCGAGGCCACCGGCGCTCGCCCGGAGCACAACGACGACCAGCTCTCGATGTACTCCAACCTGACCACGGCGGCCGGATCGGTCACTCCGGCCACGATCCCGGACTACTTCAAGGACGCGACGTTCGGGGTCCCGTCGGGTGACGCGGAGAGCACCCAGTCCCCCGGGCCGGGGGTGACGATCGTGCGTGACAAGCAGTTCGGCGTGCCCCACATCTACGGCGACACCCGCGCCGAGCTGATGTTCGGGATCGGCTATGCCACTGCCGAGGACCGCCTGTTCTTCATCGACGCGCTGCGCCACTCCGGTCAGGGCGACCTCGCGTCCTTCGCCGGCGGAGCCAACATCCCGATGGACGAGGAGGTCTGGGCCGACGAGCCCTACACCCAGCAGGACCTCGTCAACCAGGTCAACTACATGCACGACCGCCCGGGTGGCGAGCAGCTCTTCGCCGACGCCACGAGCTACGTCAACGGGATCAACGCCTACATCAACCAGGCCCAGCAGCCCCTGAACTACCTGACGATGATGCCGGCCGAATACGCCGCCATCGGCCAGCCCCAGGGGCCGGCGCCGTTCACGCTGGAGAACCTCGTCTCGATCGCCACGCTGGTGGGCGGGATATTCGGCAACGGCGGGGGCGACCAGCTCTACAACGCCCAGATCTACGAGAACATGGCCAAGAGGTTCGGCGGCGAGCATCTGTCAGTGCCCGGCTCGCCGACGGTCATCGCGGTCAAGAAGGCCAAGAAGCACACGACGAGGAAGGGCACGGCCAGGCGGAAGAAGAAGGCGCGGACGGCCGACCACTCCGGCTTTGCCACCTTCCTCAGCTTCGATGACCCCAACGACCCCGAGGCGCCCACCACCGTCCACAAGACCAAGTTCCCCTACCAGACCCTGCCGGCGCCGAGCAAGGCCGTCGCCAAGACGATCGCGCTGCCCGACCCCGGCTCCGTGCAGCCCGTCGATGAGGTCGTCGGTGGCGCGCCTCCCTCCAGCCAGGCGCGAGCGGCACACACGGCCGGGACCGGCCATTCCGGGCTGGGGCTGGGCACCGCGGCCAACGCGGGACCGGGACTGCTGAGCTTCAACCACTCGATGTCCAACGCGCTGTTGGTCAGCGGCAAGGACTCGGCTAGCGGCCACCCGCTGGCGGTCATGGGCCCGCAGGTGTCCTACTTCTCGCCGGAGATCCTCATGGAGGAGGACATCCACGGTCCCGGGATCGACGCCGACGGTGCGGCCTTCCCGGGCGTGAACCTCTACGTCGAGCTCGGACACGGCACCGACTACGCGTGGTCGGCGACCTCCGCGGGCCAGAACATCATCGACACGTTCGCGGTGCCGCTCTGCAACCCCTCCGGCGGGGCGGTGTCCAAGAGCTCTGACTACTACCTCCTGCATGGCCGCTGCGTGGCGATGGAGACCCTGACCGACAACGAGTCATGGTCGCCCAACCTCGCCGACTCCACCCCGGCGGGCTCGATCACGCTCCAGACCGAGCGGACCGCGTTCGGCATCGTCACCGCGCGCGCGACGATCAATGGCAAGCCTGTCGTCTACACCAACCTGCGCTCCACCTACATGCACGAGCTGGACTCGGCGACCGGCTTTGCCGACTTCAACAACCCGGCGGCGATGCGGACCCCGCAGGAGTTCTTCAACTCCGCCAACCAGATCGGCTACACGTTCAACTGGTTCTACGCGAACAGCCAGCACATCGCCTACTTCAACTCGGGCCAGAACCCGATGCGCGCGCTCCACACCGACCCGCTGTTTCCCACCTGGTCCACCGACGCGTGGAAGGGGCTGGCCGGCGCCGCCCAGATGACGCCACATAGCCTCACCGAGCAGGACATGGGGCGCAGCGGGCACCCCCACGTCGTCGACCAGCCCTACATCACGAGCTGGAACAACAAGCAGGCGCCCGGCTTCGGAGATCCGGCCACGGCCCAGCAGTACTCGTCGATCTACCGCTCCCAGCTGCTGGACAACAACATCCAGTACTACCTCAAGCGCGACCACAACAAGATGACGCTGGCCGATCTCATCAACGCGATGGGCACCGCCGGCACCCAGGACCTGCGCGGCGTGGAGGTGCTGCCCTACGCGCTCAAGATCATCGGGACCCCCTCGAACCCGACGCTGGCCCAGGCGGTGTCCGAGCTGCGCGCCTGGGTGGCCAGCGGCGCGCACCGCATCAACCGCGAGGGGGCGGGCGGGGGCGGAGTATCCGGCAACTACGACCAGTCAGACGCGGTCCGGATCATGGACGCGTGGTGGCCCATGTGGGTCCAGGCCGAGTTCCAGCCGGTGCTCGGGCCCACGCTGCTTGCGCAGGTGGAGAGCGACTACCCGATCAACGACGAGCCGGGTGCCGGCGCCCCCGTGCACGGCACTCCGTCGACGCTGCATCAGGGCTCGGCCTTCGACGTCGGCTTCTACGGGATCGTGCAGAAGGATCTGCGCTCGGTGATGCGCAAGCCCGAGACCGACCGGCTCAACCGGGTCTACTGCGGCAACGGCGTGCTCGCGCGCTGTCGCGCTGCCCTCGAGAGCTCTCTGGCTGCGGCCGTGGCCGAGACGCCCGATCAGGTCTATCCCGCCGAGGGTCCGTGCCAGGCCGGGGACCAGAAGTGCCACGACTCGATCCAGTTCCGGGCCATCGGCGCCATCAGCCAGCCGCTGATGGAGTGGGTCAACCGGCCGACCTTCCAGCAGGCTGACGAGATCCAGGGCCACGCGCCGGGGTAGTGGCGCACTAGACTGCGTTTGCTGGTGCACAAGCGGGGAAGATGAGGGACCGGGAACTCTGACCCGACAGTCAGAACACGCTGTCTATACTCATGCGCCCACCGCGGGCTCACTCGCACTGGATTCCCGCCGCACCCGGCGGGTTTTTCTCGTCTGACGATTGCAAACACAGGTCTGATCGCTATGCCCAAGGACGTCATCCTCACTCAGGAAGGCCTCGCCAATCTCAAGGCGGAGCTTGACCATCTGTCCACCACCCGCCGCCGGGAGATTGCCGCGCGGATCAAGGAGGCTCGCGAGTTCGGCGACATCTCGGAGAACGCCGAGTACGACGACGCCAAGAACGAGCAGGCGATGCTGGAGGCGCGGATCGCGTCGCTGGAGGACAAGCTGCGCTCGGCCACGGTCGTCGACGCCTCGGACCTCGGCACCGATGTCGTCCGGGTCGGTTCGGTCGTTCATGTCAAGGACGAGGCTGGGAAGTCCAACAAATACACGATTGTGGGATCCGCCGAGGCCAAGCCGGCCGAGGCCAAGCTGTCCAACGAATCACCGGTGGGCAGGGCGCTGATCGGGCGCAAGCGCGGCGACGAGGTGTCGATCGTGACTCCCCGCGGCGAGCGCAAGCTCAAGATCACCAAGATCGACGTCGGCGTCTAGTCGCGTACCGGTGATCGCTCGTGGGTGAGCAGCCCGGCGAGGATGGGCGAGACGGTCTCTCCGACGTCCTCGCCGACCGCCGGCGCAAGCTCGAATCGCTCCGCGCCGCCGGGGTCGAGCCCTTCCCTCACGAGTTCGACGGCGTCGAGCCGATCGCGGCGGTGCGCGCGGCCCACGAGGGCCTGGAGGCGGGCGCGGAGACCGACGTCTCGCATCGCGTCGCCGGCCGCCTCGCGGCCCGGCGTGGCCAGGGCAAGATGGCGTTCCTCGACCTCGAGGATCGCTCGGGGCGCATCCAGCTCCAGGCGCGCGTCGACGTGCTGGGCGACGCCCAGATGGAGCGGCTGCTGTCCCTTGACCTCGGCGATCTCATCGGCGTGGACGGCACCGCGTTCGTGTCGCGCCGCGGCGAGCTGACCCTGCGCGTCGACGGTTTTGCGCTGCTGGCCAAGTCGCTGCGCCCGCCGCCCGACAAGCACCACGGCCTCACCGACGTCGAGACCCGCCATCGCCACCGCGAGCTGGACCTCATGGCCAACCCTGAGACGCGGGCGCGCTTCATCGCCCGCGCGCGCGTCATCAGCACGATCCGCCGGTTCCTGGACGACGAGGGCTTCGTCGAGGTGGAGACCCCCGTCCTCCAGCCGCTCTACGGCGGTGCCATGGCGCGGCCCTTCACCACCCATCACAACGCCCTGGACCGCGATCTCTACCTGCGCATCGCCACCGAGCTCTACCTCAAGCGGTTGATCGTGGGTGGGCTGGAGCGCGTCTACGAGATCGGCAAGAACTTCCGCAACGAGGGCGTCGACACGACGCACAATCCGGAGTTCACCGTGCTGGAGTGGTACGAGGCCTACGCCGACTACCTCGACGTTGCCGAGCGCTGCGAGCGCCTCGTGCACGCGGTGGCGCAGGCGGTGGGCTATCAGGGCGAGTTCGACTTCACGCCGCCGTGGAAGCGCGAGACGCTGACCGGCGCCGTCCTGGACCGGACGGGGATCGACATCCTCGCGCTGCGCGACCGCGATGCGCTGGCCGCGGCGATGCGCGAGCGGGGGTTCGACGCGCCGTCTGACCGAACCTGGCCCCAGCTCGTCGACGACCTGGTGTCCGACCACGTCGAGCCGACGCTGCAGCAGCCGACCTTCCTGCTCGACTTCCCCATCGAGATCTCGCCTCTGGCCAAGGAGCATCGGGACACGCCTGGGCTGGTGGAGCGTTTCGAGGCGTTCGTGGGCGGGATGGAGATCGCCAACGCCTTCACCGAGCTCAACGACCCCGACGAGCAGCGCCGCCGTTTCGAGAGCCAGCGCCGCTTCGCCGACGCCGGCGATGATGAGGCCCAGCCCTATGACGAGGCGTTCGTCCAGGCCCTGGAGCAGGGCATGCCGCCGACCGGCGGGATCGGGATCGGCATCGACCGCTTGGTGATGGCGATGACCGGTACGCGGTCGATCCGCGACGTGGTGCTCTTTCCCGCGCTGCGTTCATGAGCCGGCGCGCCTGGGGGGCGTTCGCCGTGATGTCGGTGACCTGGGGCGCGTCGTACCTGCTGATCAAGATCGGGATCGATGGCGGCATGCCCGCCCCCGACGTGGCCTGGCTGCGGGTGGCGCTGGCCGCGGTGATCCTGGTCGTGCTGGCCTGGCGGGCGGGCACGATGGGCACGCTGGCGGGGCGGTGGCGCTGGGTGGTCGGCTACGCCGTGGCCGAGATCTCGATTCCCTTCCCGCTGATCGCGGCAGGCGAGGTCCACATCGCCTCGTCGCTGGCGGCCATCATCATCGCCTCGGTCCCGCTGATCGTGACCGTGCTGTCGCTGCGCTTCGACCCGTCCGAGCGTCCGACGCCCCTGCGGGCGCTGGGCCTGGCGGTCGGCTTCGCGGGCGTGATCGCCCTCGTCGGCATCGACGTGGCCGGCAGCAGCGCGCAGGTGGTGGGCGCGCTGGCGGTGCTCGTGGGCGCGGTCGGCTACGCGATCGGCCCGATGCTGGTCAAGCTCGGCATGGACGGAATGGACTCGCGCGCGGCCATGGGGGCCTCCCTGGCCATCGCGACGGTCATCCTGGCGCCGGTCGCCGCGCTGGATCTCCCACGCCGGGCGCCCACGGTGGGCGCATTCGCCGCCGTCGCCGCGCTCGGCGTGTTCTGCACCGCGATGGCGTTCGTGGTGTACACGGTGCTGGTCCGCGAGGCCGGTACGAGCCGGGCGACGATCATCACCTACGTCAACCCGCTGGTCGCGGTGGTGCTGGGCGTGACCCTGCTGGGCGAGCGCCCAGGGCCCGGCGCGCTGGTGGGCCT
Source organism: uncultured Actinomycetota bacterium (assembly GCA_963850325.1). Taxonomy (GTDB): domain Bacteria; phylum Actinomycetota; class Thermoleophilia; order Solirubrobacterales; family Solirubrobacteraceae; genus Palsa-465. The sequence continues at coordinate 287,715 of CAWKLB010000019.1, read as the reverse complement.
GGTGATGATCCTGGCCGGATCGTGGCTCTCGACTCGCGGCCGCTTTCCGCCCCGGGGTCCGCTGCGGCCGAACCGCCGGCACACCGACGAAGGCGATCCCGAGCCCGAACTTCGGGCCGCACAGAGCGGCTGATGGCGGTGTAGCCGGAGTCCGGACCGGGAAAAGTAGGGAGGACCGGCTGTTAGACTGACCTATGGCCCAAAGAAAGCGCCGTGGGGCTCATATATTCGGCCAGAACTGCCGAATATATTGAGTGAAGCGGATTCTTCGGCGTCCCCGCAAGCGTTTGTGAACCAGAAGCGGGGCAGCGCCGTAGGAGCCAGTAACAGGACCACACCCCGACCAACTTCCTCAGTCGTAAGCCACAACCACACTTAGGAAGCCCAATGTTTGAGCGATTTACAGAGCGAGCCCGCCAAGTGGTCGTCTTGGCGCAGGAAGAGGCCCGGACTCTCAAGCACAACTACATCGGCACCGAACACATCCTTCTCGGACTCCTGCGCGAAGAGGAGGGACTCGCCGCGCGGGTGCTCGAGTCGCTCGACATCACCGTAGAGCGTGTGCGCGCGCAGGTCGTGCGCATCGTCGGCTCCGGCGAGGAGGTCACCTCGGGCCAGATTCCGTTCACGCCGCGCGCCAAGAAGGTGCTCGAGCTGGCGCTGCGCGAGGCCCTGAGCCTGGGCCACAACTACATCGGCACCGAGCACATCCTGCTCGGCCTCGTGCGTGAGAACGAAGGCGTCGCCGCGCGCATCCTGCTCGACTTCGACGCTGACTCGGAGAAGATCCGCAACGAGGTGATCCGGATGCTGTCCGGGCCCGGCAGCCGCCAGCGCGGCTCCAGCGCCGGCAGCGCGGGCGCCCCGGGCACCGGCGAGGGCAAGAAGTCCTCCAAGCTGCTGGATCAGTTCGGTCGCAACCTCACCAAGCTCGCCTCCGAGGGCAAGCTGGACCCGGTCGTCGGCCGCGAGACCGAGATCGAGCGGATCATGCAGATCCTGTCGCGGCGGACCAAGAACAACCCGGTCCTGGTGGGCGAGCCCGGCGTCGGCAAGACCGCCGTCGTCGAGGGCCTGGCCCAGCGCATCACCAACGCGGACGTCCCCGAGCTGCTGAAGGGCAAGCAGATCTACACGCTGGATCTCGCCGCCCTCGTCGCGGGCTCCAAGTACCGCGGTGAGTTCGAGGAGCGCCTCAAGAAGGTGATGAAGGAGATCACCCAGCGCGGCGACATCATCCTGTTCATCGACGAGCTGCACAACCTCGTCGGCGCAGGCGCTGCCGAGGGCGCCATCGATGCGGCGTCGATCCTCAAGCCGGCCCTGGCCCGCGGCGAGCTGCAGACCGTCGGCGCCACCACGCTGGAGGAGTACCGCAAGTACCTCGAGCGCGACTCCGCCCTGGAGCGGCGCTTCCAGAAGATCACTGTGGACCAGCCCTCCACGGAGGAGACCGTCCAGATCCTCAAGGGCCTGCGCGATCGCTACGAGCAGCACCACAAGGTCAACATCACCGACGAGGCCCTCGAGGCCGCGGCGGACCTGGCCGACCGCTACATCTCCGACCGCTTCCTGCCTGACAAGGCGATCGACCTGATCGATGAGGCGGCGTCGCGGATGCGGATCAAGTCGATGACCTCCCCGCCCGTGTACCGGGAGCTGGAGGACGAGATCGAGGAGACCCGCCGCGCCAAGGAGGAGGCGATCGAGTCCCAGGAGTTCGAGAAGGCCGCCAACCTCCGTGACAAGGAGCGCCGGCTCACCCAGCGCAAGCGGGAGCTGGCCGACCAGTGGGAGGCGGGCGAGTCGACCGAGCGGCCGTCGATCGGCGAGGAGGAGATCGCCGACATCGTCTCGATGTGGACCGGTATCCCGGTGTTCAAGCTGACCGAGGCCGAGACCCAGAAGCTGATGCGGATGGAGGAAGAGCTCCACAAGCGCGTCATCGGTCAGCTGCCGGCCGTCGAGGTCGTCTCCAAGGCCATCCGGCGCTCGCGCGCGGGCCTCAAGGACCCCAAGCGGCCGACCGGCTCGTTCATCTTCCTGGGCCCCTCGGGCGTGGGCAAGACCGAGCTCGCCCGAACGCTCGCCGAGTTCCTGTTCGGTGACGAGGAGACGATGATCCGCATCGACATGTCCGAGTACATGGAGAAGCACGCCGTGTCTCGGCTGGTCGGCTCGCCTCCTGGCTACATCGGCTACGACGAGGGCGGACAGCTCACCGAGGCGGTGCGCCGTAAGCCCTACAGCGTGCTCCTGCTCGACGAGATCGAGAAGGCCCACCCCGACGTGTTCAACATCCTGCTCCAGATCCTGGAGGACGGACGCCTCACCGACGCCCAGGGGCGCACGGTGGACTTCCGCCACTGCATCGTGATCATGACCTCCAACATCGGAGCGTCGGAGATCGCGCGCAACACGCCGCTGGGCTTCGCGGTCTCCGATGATGAGACCGGGATCACGTATGACGACATGAAGAACCGGATCATGGGCGAGCTCAAGAAGGTCTTCCGGCCTGAGTTCCTCAACCGGATCGACGACGTCATCGTCTTCCACAAGCTCACCAAGGACGAGATCAAGGAGATCGTCGACCTGCTGCTCCTGCGCATCCGCGAGTCGATGGCCGAGCGCGAGCTGCAACTGGAGCTGTCCGAGCCGGCCAAGGACCTGCTCGTCGAGAAGGGCTGGGATCCGGCGATGGGCGCCCGCCCGCTGCGCCGGGCCATCCAGCGCTACATCGAGGACCCGCTGGCCGACTTCGTCCTGCGCTCGCAGGTGCCGCCGGGCTCGACGGTCCTGGTGGAGCCGGGCGAGGAGGGCACGGACGACGAGGACGTCAAGCTCTCGGTCATCGAGCCCGCTCCCGCTCCCACACCGGTCGGTGTCGGCGCCGAGGGTGGTGCCGAGGAGCCCGCGGGCGAGGCGGCGCCGGACGGCGAGGCCTCAGAGCCTCAGGCCGAGTCCGAGTAGCTTCAGATCGCATAGACGGTTTTGCACCGGCCCGGGCCTTTTGGCCCGGGCCGGTGTCGTCTGTGTGCCAATCGCGTCACACACAGGCGGTGGCGTCGGGCCCCATCCGTAGGCTGCATGAAGCACATCATGCCCAAGCCCACCTCCGTCCACGTCTGCTCGGCCTGCGGTCACGAGACCGCCCGCTGGGCCGGCCGCTGCCCCGGCTGCGGTGAGTGGAACACGCTGGTCGAGCAGGTCCGTTCGGCGGGCCCCAAGGGCGGTGGGGGAGGGGGCGGTCTCGATGCTCGCTCGCGCGCGACGCCGGTCAAGCCGGTGGCCCTCGCCGACGTCGAGGCCGTCGACCATGAGCGCCTGAGCACGGGGATCGGTGAGCTCGACAACGTCCTGGGGGGCGGGATCGTGCCCGGATCGCTCGTGCTCATCGGCGGCGCGCCCGGTATCGGCAAGTCGACGCTGACGACGATGGCCCTGGCGAACCTGTGTGGCGCCGGTCGTCGCACGCTGTACGTGTCGGCCGAGGAGTCGGCGGCACAGATCCGTCTGCGCGCGCAGCGCCTGGGCGGCGGGGAGGCGCTCGCCGTGCCGGTGATCGCCGAGACCGATCTGCACACCGTGCTGGCGACCCTCGAGCAGGAGCGCCCCGAGGTGTGCGTGATCGACTCGGTGCAGACGCTCCATTCGACCGACCTCTCCTCGGCGGCCGGCTCGGTCGCCCAGGTCCGCGAGGTCGCCGGCGAGATCATGCGCGTGGCCAAGCAGCGGCAGATCGCGGTGATGCTCGTCGGCCATGTGACCAAGGAGGGCGCGCTGGCGGGCCCGCGCGTGCTCGAGCACCTCGTGGACTGCGTGCTGCAATTCGAGGGCGAGCGCGAGCGGACCTACCGGACGGTGCGCGCGATCAAGAATCGTTTCGGGTCCACCAACGAGGCCGGCGTGTTCGAGATGCGCGATGACGGCCTGGTCGAGGTGCTGGACGCTTCGGCGCGGTTCGTGGCCGAGGCCACGCGCTCGCCCGGCAGCGTGGTGCTGTGCGCGATGGAGGGCTCCCGGCCCCTGCTGGTGGAGGTCCAGGCGCTGGTCAGCTCCTCCGAGCTCGTCCCGCCACGGCGGGTCGTCGCCGGCCTTGATCGCAATCGTGTGGCGCTCGTCCTGGCCGTGCTGGGGCGCCACGGCGGGATCGGGCTGGGCAACGCCGACGTGTTCGTCAACGTCGTCGGCGGCGTGCGCGTCGATGAGCCGGGGGCCGATCTCGCCGTCGCGCTGGCGGTGGCCTCCGCGGCCAAGCGGGTCGCGCTCACCGGGGACGGTGATCGGCCGATGGCCTGCTTCGGCGAGCTTGGGCTCACCGGCGAGCTGCGCACGGTGGGACACGGAGACCGGCGGCTGGCCGAGGCCGAGCGTTTCGGGCTGACGCCCGTTGTGCAGCCGGAGGCTCACAGAACGCTGCGCGGAGCGCTCTCCGCAGCGCTGTCACCCTCCAAGGAGGTGGTGCGGGCCGCCTGAGTCGCGGCCAAACCCGCAAACGGTTGCATTCGCGCGCAGAAAAACCGTGCGACACGCGCGCGTCTGTGCGCATTCCGGCAATGATCGCGTCGCGGGAGGGCCTAAAAGGACCGAACCTAAGCTAAAATATGAGTTGATGCCGCCGCGTTCCGGGGAAGAGCTCAAAGACGAGCTCGAATCTCGACAAGAGTCCCGGATCATGAGGGCGCTTGAGATGGTGGCGCCGGGGACATCGCTACGGGAGGGGATCGACAACATCGTCGATGCCCGCACCGGAGCGCTCATCGTCATCGGGGATGCCGACGAGCTCGGCTTCATGTTCTCGGGCGGGATCAAGCTGGACGTCGACTACTCGCCGACGTTCCTCTACGAGCTGGCCAAGATGGACGGGGCGATCGCGCTCAACCTGAACGCCACCAAGATCGTCCACGTCAACGTGCAGCTGACGCCGGATCCGACGATCCTCACGATGGAGACCGGCACCCGCCACCGCACGGCCGAGCGCGTCTCCAAGCAGACCGATGCGATGGTCGTGGCCGTCTCCGAGCGCCGCGAGGTGGTCTCCCTGTACATCGACGGGATCAAGTACATCCTGGAGGACATCCCGGTCGTGCTGGCCAAGGCCAACCAGGCCCTGGCGACGCTCGACAAGTACCGCAGCCGCCTGGACCAGGTCTCCACGCGCCTCACCGCGCTCGAGTTTGAGGGCGGCGTGACGCTCCATGACGTGCTCACGGTGCTGCAGCGCGTCGAGCTGGTGACGCGGATGGCGGTGGAGATCGAGCGCTACATCGTCGAGCTCGGCACCGAGGGTCGCCTCATCGAGATGCAGCTGGACGAGACGATGGTGGGTGTGGCCGCCGACAAGGCCGCGCTCGTCCACGATTACTTGGTTGAGGACACCGACGACAGCTTTGCCGTCGTGCTGGACCAGCTGGCCCGCCTGGCCCACCAGGATCTGCTCGATTTCGGGCGTCTTGCGGAGCTTCTGGGCTATGACCGCAAGCTGAACACACTTGATTACCCCGTCTCTCCGCGCGGATTTCGCATATTGGGGCGAATACCGAGGCTCCCGCGCCTCGTTGTTCAGCGGATTGTCACGGAATTCGGAGGACTGGAGGAGCTGCTTGCCGCATCGGATGGCGAGCTGGAGACCGTCGACGGAGTCGGCGAGATCCGGGCGAAGGACATTAGGGAGGGCCTTCGCCGACAGCAGGAGATCAACCTCGTTGATCGGTACCTGCAGACGTAGGAAATCGCGAGCGGGATCCTGCCCGCGCCGCCTTGACAGAGGAGGACACCATCACAGAGCTAATGGAAGAGCACCTGGATGATCTTGAGTCGATCGAGCCGCCGCCGCATATCGACTTCGAGATCGGCGACAGTGTCGTCTATCCGCATCATGGTGCGGGAAAGGTGCTTCGCAAGGAGGTCAAGGAAGTCCTCGGCGAGAGCCGTGAGTACCTGACGATCAAGATCCTCCACAACGACATGACGGTCATGGTGCCAACGGAGAACGCGGCGCTTGCCGGCCTACGCCGCGTCATCGACGAGGAGACCGTCAAGAAGGTGTGTGCGGTGCTCCAGGACGAGTGTTCGGAGATGCCCAAGAACTGGAACCGGCGCTTCAAGCACAACCGGGACAAGATCAAGACGGGCGACATCTACGAGCTCGCTGAAGTCGTACGTAACCTCGCCATCCGCGAGTCCGAGAAGGGGCTCTCGACCGGTGAGAAGCAGATGTTCACCCGCGCCAAGAAGATCTTGGCGTCAGAGCTGATGTACGCGCTGGGCATGGACGAGCAGGAGGTGGAGGAGCACCTCTATGGGTTGCTGCTCGACACGCATGCCAACGGCGCCAGTACCAGCAACGGGAATGGAAAGGTGGCCGTCGCCGCGAAGTAGGCGCCGGGCGCGCGGGATCGATCACCATGGCGGTCGCGCTCATCGTGGCCGCAGGACGAGGCGAGCGCCTTGGGTCTGGCCGGCCCAAGGCGCTCGTCCCGCTTTGCGGGCGCCCGATGCTCGAGTGGAGCGTCGCGGCCCTGCGGGCGGTGGGGGCGGTCACGCAGATCGTGGTCGCCCTCCCCGCCGACGAGCTCGACGCCGCCCCGGAGGGCACCACCGCCGTCCCCGGAGGGCTCCAGCGGTCCCATTCGGTGCGTAACGCGCTGGCCGCCTGCGCCGGCGGCGACCCGGTGATCGTCCATGACGCGGCCCGGCCGCTGGCCACGTCGCGGCTGTTCGAGCAGGCGCTGGAGGAGCTCGAGCGCCACCCGAACGCGGCCGCCGTGATCGCGGCGGCGCCGGTGGCCGACACCATCAAGGAGGTCTCGGGCGACGGAGCCACCGTCGCTCGCACGCTCGATCGATCGACGTTGTGGGCGGTGCAGACGCCGCAGGTGTTCCGTCGCGCCGCGCTGGAGCACGCGCTGGCCTCGGCCTCCGATGAGGAGCTGGGCCGCGCCACCGACGACGCCTGGCTGATCGAGCGCTCCGGCGGCACCGTCCGCATCCTCGGCTCAGATCCCGGCAACATGAAGATCACCACGCCGGAGGACCTCCGCGTCGCCGAGCTCCTGTTGGGGGAGGTCCGGACGTGAGCACCGGGATCGGCTACGACTGCCATCGCCTCGTCGCCGGCCGGCGGCTCGTGCTCGGCGGGGTGGAGCTCGAGCATGAGCTCGGCCTCGAGGGCCACTCGGACGCCGACGTCCTCACCCACGCCATCATCGACGCCATGCTAGGCGCCTGCGCCCTGGGCGACATCGGCCAGCACTTCCCTGACACCAATCCCCTGTACCGCGGCGCCGACTCGATCGAGCTGCTCCGGGCCACCGTGGGCCTGCTGGGCGACGCCGGCTTCGAGGTGGCCCACGTCGATGCCACCGTGGTGATCGAGCGGCCCAAGCTGGCCCCGGTGCGCGACGAGATGCGCGCTCGCCTGGCCGCGGCGCTGGAGCTGGAGCTCGGCCACGTCAGCGTCAAGGCGACGCGGGGGGAGGGGATGGGGTTCGTCGGACGCGAGGAGGGTGTCGCGGCCCTGGCGATCGCGACGGTGCGGCCGCTCGCGCCGCTGTGACCCCACCGCTGACCCGGCCTGACTCGCGCTGACCCGGCCTGACCCGGCTGACCCGGCCTTTCTCGCGCTGACCCGGCCTGAGCCGCGCTAGCCCGCGTGAGCGCCGCGGGCCGAGCGCCGCGCGGCCGCCTGGTCGCGCATCCGCTCGTGCTCCACGAGACGCGTGAGCTGGGTCACGGTGTTGCGCAGATGCGAGCTGACGATTGGCTGGGCGAGCCGCTCCGCGATCCAGCCCGGCACCCCGGACCCCGCCACTCCGGCGGCGAGCCGGATCTCGGCCTTCGTGCGCCCGGCGGCCACCGAGCGCAGCCGCCAGCGCCCGCGCTGGTCCACGCCGGTGATCGACGTCCAGGCCAACTCCTTGGGCGGATCCCACTCCACGATCTCGATGAGGCCGCCCACCTCGGCCGAGCCCACTCGCAGGAGCATCCGGTAGCGCGCGCCGAGCCCGACGCGCACGTCGCCCTCGACCTCCCACCGGGTCACACCTGACATGAAGCTCAGCGCCCGCTCCGGGTCAGACACCACTCCCCAGACGGTCTCGATCGGGGCGGAGATCATCGTGGCTGCGGTGGATCTCATCCGATCACCGGCAGTCGCCGCTCTTCGGCGAGCGCGTCGAGGGTGTCCTGCATGAGTCGGATGACGTGATCGTAGATCTCATCCACATCGGGGTCGGCCCCGAACTCCGCCTTGAGGTCGATCGGCGGCAGGGTCTCGATCGTGATCTTGGCGGGCAGGGGAATGTGGCCCAGCATGTCGCCGACGTTCAGACCCCAGGGCACGGCGAGCGAGATGGGGACGACCTTGAGGCGGAACAGCCGGTCGAGCGCCAGCAGCCGAGCCAGGCCCTCACCGCGGGTGAGGAACAGCGCCGTCTCGTGGCCGCCGATCGAGACCACCGGCACGATCGGCACGTTCTCCTGGAGCGCGAGGCGGATGAACCCCTTCCGTCCGTCGAAGTCGACCCGGTTGCGCTGCCAGAACGGCCGGTGGACCTCGTAGTCGCCGCCGGGATACACGAGCAGGGCCGCGCCTGCCTGCAGCGCCTTGCGGGCGTTGCCCGGCGACGCCGCCACCGTGCCGAAGCGCCGCAGCGAGCCCAGGCCGGGCATCGACAGCACGAGGTTGTGGGCCAACTGGTAGAAGGGCCGCTCCACGCCGAAGTACGTGTTGAAGGCGAGCGTGAAGACGACGGTGTCCGGGGTCATGTTGCCGCCAGAGTGGTTGCCCACCATCAGCACCGCGCCGTCGTCGGGGATGTTGCCCAGGCCGCGCACCTCGCCCCGGTACCACAGGCTGGCCGCCAGCCACATGAGCGGGAGGCGCTCGCGGATGAAGTCGGGATCGCGCTCGTCAAGGTCCGCGCGCGGGATCCGGCTCTGCACCTGGCGTGCCACGCCGCGGATCGCGCGGCCCACCAGCGAGGGCCCGGAGCTCGGTCCGCTGTCGGTGCGGCCCTCGTCGGAGCCGACGTGGCCGTTGGTGCCGGCTTTGTGCGCGACCCCGCTGCCGGCCATCAGCGCCCGGACCTCACGCCGCTTGGCGGCCGGCGCTGTCGCCACCGCTCTGCGGGCGCGGCGCCTTGGGCCGCGCGACCGAGATCTCATTGCGCGCGATGAAGCGCATCAGGAGCTCGTTGGTCTCGTCGGACCGTTCCACCTGGGGGACGTGGCCACAGTCCTCGATCGTCACCTGTTCGGCGCTGGGCAGCCATTTGCGCACATGGCGCCCGAAGGCTGCCGGCACCAGGCCGTCGTGGGTACCCCAGACGAACAGCGCGGGCGGCCGCAGCTCGGCGAGCCGCGAGTAGAAGCCATGGCGGCCGTACGGGGCCTCGAGGTAGATGTTGCGCGCCGAGGCCAGGAAGGCGAGCCGGGCTCCCGCCGACTGGTAGATACGCCGGAACTCGTCGACCATCAGCTCGCCGACCTCGGGGTCGATGAGGTCGCGGTCATAGAACAGGCTCCAGAACTGGGCGGCCACCGTGTTGCGGGTGAAGCCGTGGGGCAGCAGGCCGAACTCGGGCCGCAGCAGCCGCACCAGCGGGTGGAAGCCGCGCTTGACCCAGGCCACCGCCGGGCACAGCAGGCCGAGCGAACGGATCCGCTCAGGCTCCATCAGTCCCATCTCGATGGCGATCCGGCCGCCCATCGAGTTGCCGACGACATGGGCGTGCGAGATGTCCTGGGCGTCCATGAAGCCGAGCATCGTCTCCGCGTACCACCGGGCGTTGTACGGCGCCCGGGCGGGCTTGCTCGAGGAGCCGAAGCCGGGCAGGTCGGGCGCATGCACGCGGTAGCGCTGGCTCAGCGCCGCGGCCGTGGCGAACAGCGACGCGCGCGTTCCGCCCAGTCCATGTAGCAGCAGGACGTCGGGGCCGTGGCCGATGGTCAGCGAGGAGACGTGATGGCGGCCGACCGGCACGTCATGGATCTGCAGGAGCGGCGGGCGGCCGCCCGGGAGCCGGAACATCCCTTCGAAGCCGACGGCGTAGTCAAGGTTGCCGGTGACGCTCAGACGGCGGCGCCCGAAGGCGTCGATGCCGGACATCTCGCCCTCGCGCAGGGCCAGCCAGGTCTCGGAATCGGTGGAGATGGTCACGTCGGGGGCCCGGCGGGTGGCGCCCTTGCGCACTCGTGCCCCGTGCGCCGTGCAGCGCACCTCCCACGTGTGCCCGAGGTCGCAGAGCCTGATGCTGTAGGTCGCGTCGAACCCGGGATGGGCCCCCAGATAGCGCTCGGGCAGCGTGCGGAACGCGGTCTCGACATCCGCCAGGCGGTGTGATCGGTCTGGGGTGATGGGCATTGCCATCTACTTAACGGTGACGCCTCGTCCGGATGGTCGCGGGCGCGCAAATTGTGACGGGCGGTCGTGCACACGTGCTCGCCGGCGGTCGGAATCCCGCGGGCGCTAGGGTTCGGCCACGTTGCGCACGGTGACGCTCCATGACACTCGGACCGGGCAGATCCGGGAGCTCGTCCCCGAGACCGAGGGGCGGGTGCGGATCTATGCCTGCGGCCCCACGGTGTACGGCCGGGTGCACGTTGGCAACGCCCGCCCGTTCGTCGTCTTCTCCCTGCTCAAGCGGTTCCTGGCCCACGAGGGCTACGAGGTCGAGTTCGTGGCAAACGTCACGGACATCAACGACAAGATCTATGTCGCGGCCCGTCAGGCCGGCATCCCCAGCGCGGTCCTCGCCGAGCAGATGACGGCGGCCTACCAGGCCGACACGGACGTCTTCGGGCTGGGACGCCCCGACCAAGAGCCGCTGGCGAGCGAGACGATCGCCGAGATCACGAGGTTGATCGAGGAATTGGTAGAGACGGGACATGCCTACGCTGCAGACGGAGACGTCTACTTTTCGGTTCGCTCCTACCCCCATTACGGCGAATTATCCCATCGTCAGGTTGACCAGATGGACCAGGGTGAGGACGTCGAAGGGGCCGCGCGCAAGCGCGATCCGCTCGATTTCGCGCTGTGGAAGGGCCATAAGGAGGCCGAGGACACCTCCTGGGAGTCACCCTGGGGCCCCGGGCGGCCCGGCTGGCACATCGAGTGCTCGGCCATGGCCGAGAAGCTGCTGGGCGTGGGGTTCGAGATCCACGGCGGCGGCTCGGACCTCATCTTCCCCCACCATGAGAACGAGGCGGCCCAGACGCGGGCGGCGCGCGACGAGGACCTGACGCGCCTGTGGGTCCACGTCGGGATGGTCCGCCTGGACAGCGAGAAGATGTCCAAGTCGATCGGCAACGTCTTCATGCTCGGCGAGGCGCTGGAGCGTCACGGGCCCGAGACGCTGCTCATGTACTTCGCCGGCGCCCACTACCACCAGCCGATGGAGTACGACGAGGATCGCCTCGAGGAGGCGCGCGCCCGGGCGGCCGGCATCCGCAACACCGCCCGCGGACTCGTGGACGGCCCCAGCCCGGAGTGGTCGGAGCCGCTCAAGGAGCGCTACCTCGAGGCCCTCGCCAACGACTTCAACACCCCCAAGGCCCTGGCGGCATTGGCGGAATGGGAGCGGGAAGCCAACCGCGGCGAGCGTGGCACCGTCGGCGGCGACGACCTGCGCGAGATGCTGGAGATCCTGGGTCTGGCCAGTCTCATGGAATCGGGGGCGCAGCCCATCTCCGATGAGGTCGCGGCCATGCGGGACGCCCGCGAGCGGGCGCGCCGGGAGCGCGACTGGGCCGAGGCCGACCGCTTGCGCGACGAGCTGCGGGCCATGGGCTGGGAGGTCCGTGACGGCCCTGATGGCCCCGAGCTCATGCCCGCCGCCTGATCTGACCACGCCCTGGCGCCCACGCGCAGGCGTCGTGACTTGATCCGGCAGTCGCGTCGCTCTGAGGCCCCGGCGCGCAAGCGGCTTTGCATAACACCGCATTTTGCTTGACACAGGTGCGGTGCTATGTCAAGCTCGCCGCGGTTAGTAACGATCAACTTCAGCTTTAGGCTGGGTTGAACGGGGAGTAGGACGTCTTTGACGCCCGCTTCTGGGAAAAAGCTATAACGGTGCGGCGCCAGGGGAGGTAGCGCGCCACGACAAGCCGGCTTTCGCATGTGCGGAAGTCGGGAAAGGCTGGTTTCGTGGCTCGACTCTCTGCAAACACTCAGGCTCAACCTCGGGTTGAGGATGGTTACCTGATCGCCCTGGCCAAGCAGGGTCATCCGGATGCCTATGACCGCATCGTGCGCCGTTATTACGGCTTCGTGCGACTCAAAGCCTCGTCGTACTTCCTTGCCGGCGGGGATGCCGACGATCTCATCCAGGAGGGGCTCGTCGGCCTCTACAAGGCCGTTCGCGACTACCGGACCGATCGGGAGTCGAGCTTCCGTAACTTCGCCGAGCTGTGCATCACGCGCCAGATCATCACCGCGGTCAAGACCGCGACGCGCAACAAGCACACGCCGCTCAACCAGTACGTCTCCTTCTCCAGCTCGCCCGCGGGCGGCACCGGCGACAGCGAGCCGACTCTCGACGAGGTCATCCCGGGCTCGACCGTGCACGACCCGGTCAACCAGGTCATCTCCAGCGAGGAGCTGAGGGCGCTGGTGGCCTGCATCTCCACCGCGCTGTCCGAATTGGAGTCCCGCGTACTGGCCCTCTACCTCGACGGCTACTCCTACGAGGAGGTCGGCCGCCGGCTCGGCTGCGACTGCAAGACCGTGGACAACGCGCTGCAGCGCGTCAAGCGCAAGGTCGGCGCGCACCTGATGCAGCGCGCGGTCCCGGCTTAGCTCGGCGCTTCTGAAGCGGCGGTGGGAATGCGGATCTGGAACTCGGCTCCGCCGCCGGGCCGTCCCCGCGCGGTCACGTCGCCGCCCATCGCGGCGGTGAGCTCCTTGACGATGGCGAGACCCAGCCCGGAGCCCACCGCGCGCTCTGAGCGGTAGCGGTCATACAGGTAGAAGCGTTCGAAGGCTCGCGGCAGGTCCTCTGCGGCGAGCCCTGGACCGGTATCGCGGACGGCGATCGTCCCCGCGTCGGTGCAGACCTCCACGGACCCGCCCGGCGGCGTCAGGCGCAGTGCGTTCTCGATGAGATTGGACGTCGCCTGGAGCAGCCGTCCCTCGTCGCCGATGCCCCAGGCGCCGTTGTCGCCGGTTTTCGTGCTGGTGAGGGTGACGCCCAGCTCCTGGGCGCGGGGCAGATGCCGCCGGACGGCGGTCGCACCGACGGCGGTGAGGTCGATGGGCCGATGCTCCACGTCAAAGCCGGCGCGCCCGAGCCGGGCCAGGTCCAGCAGGTCGAAGACGAGCCGTTCCAGACGGTCGGCCTCGGCGGCCACGACGCGCCCGCCCTCCGCGGGTGACACCGCGCCCTCCTCCAGCGCCTCGGCGTACCCCCGGATCGAGGTGAGCGGCGTCTTGAGCTCATGGCTCACGGACTCCAGGAACCTGCGTTGCGCCTCCCGGGCCTGCGCCAGCTCCGAGGACATGCTGTTGAACGAGCGCCCGAGCTCGGCCAGCTCGTCCTCGCCCTCCACCGGCACCGCGACGTCCGGCTCGCCCGAGGCCAGGCGGCGGGTGGCGGCGGCGAGCTGGTCGATGGGGCGCAGCAGCCGTCGCGCCAGCAGGAAGGACAGGAGCGTCGCCAGCGCGGCTCCGCCCAACCCGGCGATGACGAGGCTGGCCAGGAACGGCCGCCACTCGGCGAACACCAGGCGAGCGGCGCGGATGAGCACGACTCGTCCCCGCGGGGTGGTCCGGGCCACGTAGAGCAGCCCGCGCCCGGCCACGGTGATGGTTCCCTCGGAGTCGCCCGCGGTCCCGATCGCGTTCACCACGGCACGGCCGACGATCGGCCGCACCCGCCGCGGCTTGCCCGACCCGACCCGGTAGACGTGGTCGCCCGCGGTCAGCGCTCCCGGCGCCCCGCCCACCACGGCGAGGATGTTGGCCTGCGTCTGGAGTGCGGTGACCCGCTGGTTGGCGATCTTGTGGCGCACGAGCACGACGCCAACGGCGGTCGTGAGCGCGCACGAGGCGATTGCCGCCAGCGCCACGTAAGCCAGGACACGCCTGCGCAGGCTCACAATGACGCCTTGTAGCCGAGCCCCCGGACCGTGCGGATGAGCTCGGCGTGCCCGAGCTTCTTGCGCAGCTGTGCCACGTGGACCTCGACGGTCCGCGTCTCGCCGGGGGAGCGGAAGCCCCACACCGACTCCAGCAGCTGATCGCGCGAGACCACCTGGCCGGCGTGGCGCAGCAGGTACTCCAGGAGATCGAACTCGCGTTGAGTGAGCTCGACCTCCGTGCCATCGACCCTCACCTCCCGGGCGCCGCGGGCGAGGATCACGGGGCCGAGCTCGAGCACGTCCTGAGCGTCGGCCGATGACCACGAGCTGCCCGCTCGGCGCAGAACGGCCTTGACCCGGGCGGTCAGCTCGCGCGGCGAGAACGGCTTGGCGACGTAGTCGTCGGCCCCGACCTCCAGTCCGGCGACCCGGTCGGCCTCCTCGTCGCGCGCGGTGAGCATGATCACCGGGACCTCGCCGGCGATCCGGCGGCACACCTCGAAGCCGTCGATCCCGGGCAGCCCGATGTCCAGGATCACCAGCCGCACGGGGTGGCGGCGCAGCTCGGCCAGCGCCTCCTCACCCGAGCGCACCCACAGGGCCTGGTAGCCGGCGCGCTCCAGATACGTGCGCACCAGCGCCCCGATGTTGGGCTCGTCCTCCACGACCATGACCGTCGTCGGCATGGCGCAATCGTAGGTGGGGCTGGCGCAGCGGCACACCGCTTTTTACACGCAGCTGATCTTCGGCTGACCGGCCCCTTTCATCGCGGCGCGACAGTAACCGGGCCAGTTCCAGATCCCACCGACAAGCGAGGTCAGAACTCATGTCATCAATCCGCAGGCATTCACGTCTGCTGCTCGTCGCGGTCTGCTGCATCGCGGTGGGTGGCGGCATCAGCGCCATCGCCACCGCCGGGGCGGCGACGAGCAACCCGTCATCCCACGCCGCCGCCAAGCACGCCAAGCAGGGCAGGGCCGGTCTGCGCCGCCTTCTGCATGCCGTCCAGGGCTCGGCGGTCGTGCGCACGGCGGACGGCTTTGCCAACGTGACGTTTGAGCGCGGCAAGGTCGACTCGGTGAGCGGGCAGCAGCTGACGATCACCGAGGGCACGCCCAAGGCCACCTACAAGACCGTGACGGTGACGGTCCCGGCCGGCGCCGTGGTCCGTGACAACCGCCAGAAGGCGACGCTCTCAGACGTCAAGGCGGGGCAGCGGGTGCTCGTCCTCACCGCGCCCAAGCGCACCTACGTGATCGCCCGGACGCCGAAGGCGGGCTGATCGCCGAGGCCACTCGCCGGGTGAAGGCCGCCGAGGTCGTCCGGCCACGATCCCGGCGGCCCTCAGCCGGCGAGTGGCCCGAGCACGGGCTCCAGCCCGTAGGTCGAGAACGCCCGGAAGCGCGAGAAGGTGTGGTGCTCGGGGCCGTGGAAATCTGAGGAGCCGGTCGTCAGCAGCCCCAGCTTGGCGGCGTGATCGACGAGCAGCCGGGTCTGCTCCTCCGTATGGGTGGCATAGAACGCCTCCACGCCATCCAGGCCGGCCCCGTGGAAGCGGTCCACGGCCTCGATCACCGCACCCGCGTTCTCGATGTCCCAGAAGGGATGCGCCCAGATGGCGACCCCGCCGGCACCGTGGATGAGCTCGATCGCCTCCTGCACACTGGGCGCGGCACGTGGCACGAACGCCGGGCGGCCGTCGATGAGGTACTCGACGAGGAAGGCGGTCGGATCCAGCAGGTTGGCCTCGGTCAGCCGCTGCCGGTTCTCGGGCCGGCTGACCACGGCCTGGGCGAGATGGGGCCGTCCGATCGACTGGCCCTGGGCGGCACGTCGCGCCAGCATCTCCTCGTCGACGGTGAAGCCGAGCGCGGTGAGCGCCTCGATCATGGCTCGGGCGCGATGCTCGCGATCGCCGCGTGACTGTGCCAGCGCCGCCACCAGCGTGGGGTCGTCGGGGTCGATGTCATAACCCAGGACGTGGAGGTCCTGGCGACCCTCGAACAGCGCCGTGATCTCGGTGGCCGTCACCAGCCGGATCCCGGCCCGCGCGGCGGCCGCGACGGCCTCGGCCACACCCTCGGTGGTGTCATGGTCTGACAGCGCGAACAGCGTCACGCCGGCGGCCGCCGCGCCCGCCACGACGTCAGCAGGGACGAGCGCGCCGTCGGAGTAGACCGAATGACTCTGCAGATCGAAGGTGGGGTCGGCCACGCGGGGGAGCCTAGCCCACGCCCCCGACCCTCCTACGCGCGGTGGTAGGTCAAGATCACCGGGCCGGTCTTGAGGTGCTTGACGTCCACCAGGTTGAGCGTGACGGCGTCGCTGATGCCATCGAACAGGCGCTTGCCCTCGCCCAGCGCGATGGGGAACGTCATCAGCCGGTACTCGTCCACCAACCCCAGGTCGGTCAGGCCGCGCACCAGGCTCGCGCTTCCGGCGACGAGGATGTCCCCGCCGTCCTGCTCCTTGAGCGCGGTGACCTCCTGGGCGAGGTCGCCGCTGAGGATGGTCGAGTTGTTCCAGTCGGCCTGAGTGAGCGTCTTTGAGACGACGTACTTGGGCATGCTGTTCATCTTGTCGGCGAAGCCCACGTCGTCGGTCCGGCCCGGCCATGCCTGGGCGAAGCCCTCGTAGGTGACCCGCCCGAGCAGCATGGCCTCGTGGTCCATTGTCTCGTCGAGCTTGTACTTCATCCCGTCGGGATCGTTGAACTTGAACGACCAGCCGCCGTGCCGGAAGCCCTCGGCTCCGCCGGGGTCCTCGATGACGCCGTCCAGCGAGATGAATTCGGTCACCACGATGCGCCGCATTGCTGTGCTCCTTGGTTGAGGGGCTCGTACGTCCAGGCGTCGAACGACGCCGCTCGAAATCGACAACCAATCTATGGAGCGGCCGTCAGGCCCGGGCCGCGCGGGCGGCCGCGCGGGCGGCCTGCGCCGGCTGGACGGCGAGGTGCCGGAGGGCGAGCGCGCCGCCGAACGCGACCAGGAGCGCCACCACGGCGCCGAGCCCGAGCCCGGCGCGCGGGCCGATGGCGGCCATCGTCAACCCCACGACCGGGCCGCCGATCGGAGTGGAGCCCTGGAAGGCGACGAACCACAGGGACATCACGCGGCCGCGCATCTCCGGGGCCGAGTTGAGCTGAAGGGTGGAGTTGCCCATCGACATGAACGCGATGCTGCCGGCCCCGGCGACGCCGAGTGCGAGCAGTTCGAGTGGCAGGTTGGGGGCGATCGTGGCAAACGCCAGGGCGGCCCCGAACCCGAGCGCCGACAGGACGAGCGGCCTCAGCCCGGTCTTGCCGCGGGCGGCGACGAAGAGGCCGCCGAGCACGGCGCCAACCCCCATCGCCGCCGTCATGAAGCCGAAGCCGGTGGCGCCGACCTGCAGGGCGCGGTCGGCCATGACGGGGAGGGAGACCTGGAACTCGTAGGTGAGGCAGCCTGCGATCGCCATCATCACCAGTGGGACGGCAAGCGTTGGAGTGGAGCCGATGTAGCGCAGCCCCTCGCGCAGCTGGCCGCGTGCGCGGGGAGTGGGGGTGACCGTGGCGAGTTTGGTGGTGTCCATCGACGTCAGCGTGAACACCACGGGAATGAAGCTCGCGGCGTTGGCCAGGAAGCACTCGCCCTCGCCGACGGTGGCGATGAGGATTCCGGCCACCGCGGGGCCGATCGCGCGGGCCACGTTGACCAGCACCGAGTTAAGGCTCACCGCATTGCGCAGATGCTCGGGGCCGACGAGCTCCATCATGAACGACTGCCGTGACGGGTTCTCGAATGCGTTGTTGAGGCCGAGCAGGGCCGCGAGGATCCCGATCTCCCACACCTGGACCACTCCGGTCACGGTGAGCAGCCCGAGAATCAGCGCCTGGACGCCCATCGCGCTCTGCAGCCCGATCATCATGCGGCGCTTGTCGACCCGGTCGGCGATGACGCCGCCGTAGGGGCCGAGCAGCAGCACCGGCAGTGTCTGCAGCGCGACGATGACGCCGAGCATCGTCCCCGAGTGCGTCAGGGTGAAGACCAGCCACGACTGGGCGGTCATCTGCATCCACGTGCCGATCAGCGAGATCGACTGGCCCGCGTAGTAGCGGCGGTAGTTGGGGATGGCGAGTGAGGCGAAAGTGACGCGGCCGGCGTGCATGACACGCGTCATGGGCGGCGGTCCTTCAGCCGCTCGGCGAGCCGCTCCAGCGCGGGCAGCGCCTGCTCCAGCAGCCGGCGGTCGTTGGGGGCCAGTTCCTCCATCGCCTCGTTGACGGCATCGGTTCGCTCGCGGCGCATCCGCTGCGCCAGGCGCCGGCCATGGTCGGTGGCCTCCACCCACGCGGCACGGCGGTCGCCGTCGTCGCTGGTCCGGGCCACGAGTCCCGCGTCGCCGAGGTCGGCGATCACGCGGGAGAGCATGGTGGGATTGAGGCTCTCCGATTCCGCGAGGGCCGACAGGCGGATGGGCCCTTCTCGGACGACGGTGAGGAGCACCGAGATCCGCGTCGGGGTGAGTCCGGCGGCCGACCCCGCGGCCGTGGTCCGCAAGCGCCGCGACAACCGGCCGATGGCGACACGCAGCCGCGAGGCGGTGTCGATGTCTAGGGCGGTTGCGGCGGGGGACATAGTGCCTTTCGAGATACTTGCTTGCTGGCAAGCACTATGTTAGCAGCGCGCGCAGTGGGCCTCCTGGCCGGCTTGGGCGGCTCGGCGGGCTCGGCGGGCTTGGGCGGCTCGGCGCGCGCTTGCGGGTGCGCAGGAGCCGTGAGCTCCTGGCGCCCCTCTGACGGCGGCGGCGCTAGTGCTGGTCGCCGGTGGCGACGATCAGCACGTTGCAGCGCGCGTGGTGGGAGACCTTGTTGGGCACGTTGCCCAGGGCCAGGCGGCGCGCGCCGTGCATCCCCTTGCTGCCGACGACGATCATCGATGCACCGACCTCGTCGGCGACCGCGAGCAAGGCATCGGCGGGGTCCTTGCGGATGGCGTGCGAGGTGGCCTCCAGGCCCGCCAGGCGGACTCCGGCGACGGCTTCGGTGAGGATCCGCTCCACCTCGTCGTGGGGGAGCGGCTGCCACACCTTGGCGGCGCCCTCCGGCGCTCCGGCCACCCTGGCGTGCGTCGGCTGGTAGGCCGACACCACGTGCACCGGTGCCGACAGAGCCTTGGCCAGCCGCACGGCTTCGGACAGCGCCTGCTTCGCGGTCTCCGACCCATCGGTGCCCACCACGATCGAATCGCCCATCTCGCCTACCCCTCTCTGCGCCTCAGGTTTGGGGAGAACCTACCGCCTTCGGCGCCAACAAGGTTGTGTGAATGCGCACAGTCAGCCCGTGGTGCCCGTGCGCCGCGTACCCGTCAACCTCGATCACCACCCTCGCGGAGGCCCAGAGCGCGTCGACCTCGACGCCCATACAGGGCCGCGACCTGGTGGATACGGAGCCCCGCTCTCCGCACCCGATGCTCGATGGCCTTCGGGCTGAACCCCAGCGAGACCAGCTGCCGCCGCGTGACCAGTCCGTGCTGCGCCGCGGCCAGCTCCGCCAACGCCCCCTGACCCGATCCCTCAGGGGGCAGATCGTGAGAAACCGCGGTCGGCATCCCAGGTTTTTCACCAGACGGCCCTGGAGCGCGCGTAACGCGCCACACCTGGGCATGCCGAGCGGGTTTCACGCGAGGTGCAGGCTCTTCGACCCCATATAGATCAGAGCCTCGAGGGGCGCCCGATTCACCCCCTCCCCAGCGAGTCTTACAACAACAACCGCGCCCGGACGCCCGGCCAGCAACCGACCCCGCACCACCACCCCTCCACCGAACGACCCCTCAGGCGGTCCGCCGCCCGAAGAACACCCCGGCGGCGCCCACCGACACCACCACGATTCCGACGCTCCACGCCACGGCGGTCACCGCCGCCGGCCCGGGTGCGTGCCCGGCGAGCAGCGCCCGCAGCGAGTCGATCACCGCCGTCACCGGCTGGTGGCGCGCAAACCCCTGGAGCCAGGACGGCATCGTGTGGATGGGGACGAAGGCGCTGGACGGATAGGGCAGGAACGCGATCACAAAGGTGATGCCCTGGGCGGCCTCGGGAGACCGCACCAGCACGCCGATCGCGGCGGCCAGCCACGACAGCGCCAGGATGAACAGGGCCAGGAGCCCGATGGCGGCCAACCAGTCACCGATGCCCGCGTGGGGTGAGAACCCAAGGGCGAACGCGACTCCGACCGCGAGTGTCGCCGACGCCAGGTTGCGCACGACGCTGGCCACTACGTGACCGGCTAGGAGCGATCGTGGCCGTACGTCCAGGGACCGGAACCGGTCGACGATGCCTCCCGCCAGGTCCGAGCACACGGTGACGGCGGTCGTCCCGGCGCCGAAGCCCGCGCACACCATGAGCACGCCGGGTACGACGTAGTCGATGTACCGGCCCCCGACGTGGATGGCGCCGCCGAAGAAGTACACGAACATCACCATCAGCATCACCGGCAGTGCCAGCGCGGTGATCAACCCGTCCACGTTGCGCAGAGACAGCCGTTGCGCCCGGACGATCATCGTTGAGAGCTCCGTGAGCCCGGACCCGCCCATGGCGTGGTCGTCGACCTCGGCGCCGGCGGCAAGGGGATAGGTCAGCTCAGTCATCGGTGCTCTCCCTTTCCACGGTTGAGGTGTGTCCGGTCAGGGTCAGGAAGACGTCGTCGAGGCTGGCGGTGCGCACGGAGAAGTCCGCGATCCGGCTGCGGTCGGGGTCGAGCTCGTCGAGCAGCGCGCGGACCGCAGCCCCGTCGCCCTCGCAGGCGATCCCCAGTGTGAGGAGCCCGGGATCGCGCTCGACCACGCGCCCGCCGGTGGCCTCCGCGCCCGCGCCCCCCAAACCCGCCCCCGCGCCCACCAAACCCGCGCCCGCGGCCCCCAACCCCGCGCCCGCGACGCGCGCGACCGCGTCGAACGCGCCACGGTCAACCGCGCGCACGACGAGCCGGCGCCCCGCCACCGCCGCCTTGAGCTCCGCTGCACTGCCCTCGGCCACGATCCGCCCACGGTCAAGGACGGCGATCCGGTCGGCGAGCGCGTCGGCCTCGTCGAGGTACTGCGTGGTCAGGAACACCGTGACTCCGTCTGAGACCAGCGACCCGACCAGGTTCCACAGCGCGCGCCGGCTGCGCGGGTCCAGGCCGGTGGTGGGCTCGTCCAGGAACAGGACGTGCGGCCGACGCATCAAGGACGCCGCCAGATCCAGGCGGCGCCGCATCCCGCCGGAGTAGGTGGCGACGCGGCGCCCGCCGGCCTCCACGAGGTCGAAGCGCTCGAGCAGCTCGGAGGCACGTGCGCGTGTCGCCGTCCTCGAGAGCCCCTGCAGGCGGCCGATCATCCGCAGGTTCTCGGCGCCGGTCTGCAGCCCGTCGACCGCCGCGTACTGGCCGGTGAGGCTGATCCGCCGCCGCACCTCGGCGCGCTGGGCCACCACGTCCCGCCCCGCGACGGCGGCGACCCCGCCGTCGGGCTCGGTCAGCGTCGTGAGCATGCGCACGGTGGTCGTCTTGCCGGCGCCGTTGGGGCCCAGCAGCGCGAACACGGTCGCCCGGGGGACCCGGAGCGAGATCCCCGAGACCACCGGGGTCGAGTGGTAAGACTTCTTGAGGCCGGCGGCCTCGATGGTCAGGTCAGTGGTCATGTGTCATCCTTTTGAAGACGAAATTGCGTATGGCGTACGCGATAGTGCGTAGGCTATACGCAGTTTCTCCGGACGTCAAGCCCCCACGCGAACATGGCCCCCTCCGAGCCCACCGATGACCTCCAGCTTCCCCCGAGCCTCGAGCTGCTCTGGGGGCTGCGGGAGGTCGGCTCCCGCGGCCCGCGCCGCGGGCTGACGCTCGGACGGATCGTCGACGCCGGCATCCGCGTCGCCCAGACTGAGGGCGTCGGCGCCCTGTCGATGGCGCGCATCGCCAAGGAGCTCGGCGTGGGGACGATGTCGCTCTACCGCTACGTCGCGTCCAAGGACGAGCTGCTCACGACGATGGTCGATACCGGCCTGGGCGCGCCCCCGCCGCCCGCCGTCGGCGAGGACTGGCGCGCGGGGCTCACGCGCTGGGCGGTGGGCGTGCGCACCGCCTACCAGGGCCAACCGTGGTCGCTGCGGGTGCCGATCTCAGGGCCGCCGCTGGGCCCCAACAACGTCGCCTGGCTGGACAACGCTCTGGCCGCCATGGCCGACACGCCGCTCTCCGAGCAGGAGAAGCTGTCCTGCGTGCTGCTGGTGAGCGGGTTCGTGCGCAATGACGTCACGCTCGCCCTCGATTTCACCGAGGCCTCCGGCGGTGCGCCCCAGATGCCCGGGTACGGCCAGCTCCTGGCACAGCTCACGGCCGCCGAGGACCTACCGTCCCTGCATCGCGCCATCGCGTCGGGCTCACTGGATGACCCCGACGATCCCGACGCGGAGTTCAACTTCGGGATGGCGCGGATCCTCGACGGCATCGCGACGCTGATCGCGACCAAGGGCGCCCGCCCGCCGTCACGGCGCCGTCGCTAACCGGACCCGTATCGTGAAGGGCATGCCCGCCCTGCTCCTGTTCGGCGACACCGAACGCTCACCGGCGATGCGCCACGAGGTCCCGATCGCGATCGGCGACGGACTGCTCTTCGCGGAGGTCGACGGCCGCGCGACCATCCTCACCTCCTGGCTGGAGCGCGACCGGATCGCGGCCGTGCTCCCGGACGCCGAGATCCTGGACTTCGTCGACCTCGGCATGCGCGCGCTGGTGGAGGACGGGATGACGCGGCTGGGCGCCGAGCGCGAGGTCGTGCTGCGGGCGGTCAGACAACTGGGCATCGGCAAGGCGGTCATTCCCGGTGACTTCCCGGTGGCGATCGCCGACCGGCTGCGCGCCGACGGGATCACGCTCACGATCGACGACGGCGTGGTGGCCGCGCGGCGCCGCGTCAAGGACGGGGCCGAGCTCAACGGCATCCGGGACGCGCAAACGGCCGCCCACGCCGCCACGGCGCGCGCGGCGGAGCTGTTGGCTCGCGCCGAGATCGGCCCCGACGGCAACCTGCTCGGCGAGGACGGCGGGCCGCTGCTCGCCGAGGCGGTGCGCGAGGAGCTGCGCCGCACGTGCGGGCAGCACGGAGCCACGTGCCCGGCCGACATGATCGTGGCCTCGATCCACAACGGTGGGGGAGGGCACGATCCCGGGACGGGGCCGCTGCCCTCGGGGCTGCCGATCCAGGTCGACATCTTCCCGCGCCACGAGGCCAGCGCCTGCTGGGCCGACATGACCCGGACGTTCGTCGTCGGCGCGCCCACCGCCGAGCACGCCCAGCTCATCTCCGAGCAGGAGCGCCTCGTGCGCGCCGCGCTGGATCAGGCTCGTGCCTCCGTCCGTCCGGGCGTCACCGGCCGGGAGTTGCACGAGGCCACCTGCGAGCTGTTCGAAGCGGCGGGTTGGGCCACCCAGCGCACCGGCGGCGGGGAGGAGGGCTTCCAGTTCGCGCTCGGTCACGGCGTCGGGCTCGAGGTCCACGAGCCGCCCGGACTGGGCTTCTCCGGACGCGAGCCGTTCGTGGCCGGGGACGTGATCGCGATCGAGCCCGGGCTGTGGGACAAGCGCATCGGCGGCGTGCGCCTCGAAGATCTGCTGCTGGTCACGCGCGACGGCTGCGAGACGCTGACCGACTATCCCTACGAGCTGACCCCTCGCGGCTGAGCCCCCGCCCCGGGCCTCTGCGCCTGCCCCCGGCTCCGCCCCGGCCCGCGCGCGTGTCCCACCGCGCCAGCAGCCGCAGCCGCAGCCCGGCCTGCGGCCGACGCTCCGCACGCCGGCAGCTCTCCATTCCTATCCTTAATGAAGCCGCCACTGCCACCGTCGACGAGCGGTCCCGCACAATAGGGCAGAATGTCGACCGCATTTACCGACAATAGGAGGGAAACACCACATGACGCTCCAGATTGGGGCCACCGCTCCTGACTTCGAGGCCGAGACCACAGAGGGCCCGATCCACTTCCATGACTGGATCGGCGACTCATGGGCCGTCCTCTTCTCGCACCCCAAGAGCTTCACGCCCGTCTGCACGACGGAGCTGGGCTACATGGCGTCCATCAAGCCCGAGTTCGATCGCCGCAACGTGAAGGTCATCGGCCTCTCGGTCGACTCGGTCGATGACAACGCCCGCTGGGCCAAGGACATCGAGGAGACCCAGGGCACCGCGCCCAACTACCCGATCATCAGCGACGGCGACTTCAAGGTCGCCAAGCTCTACGACATGCTGCCGGCCGACACCAGCGGCGATGCGGCCAGCCGGACGCCGGCGGACAACCAGACCGTCCGCAACGTGTTCGTCGTCGGGCCGGACAAGAAGATCAAGCTGATCCTCGTGTACCCGATGACCACAGGTCGCAACTTCGACGAGGTGCTTCGTGTGATCGACTCGCTGCAGCTCACCGCCGGCCACAAGGTCGCGACGCCGGCCCAGTGGCAGCAGGGGGACAACGTGATCATCGCCGGTTCGGTCTCCAACGACCAGGCCAAGGAACTCTTCGGCGACTACGACTCGCCCAAGCCCTACATCCGCATCGTCCCGCAGCCCGAGGGGTCGCGCCGCTGAGCCGGCGTCCCGCCTGCAGCCGCCTGCAACCGCCCGGGGCCGATCGCTCCGGGCGGGTGCTCGCGCACTACACGACGGTGCGCACGAGCTGGATCGCCACCACGACGGCCACGATGCCCGCGGCCAGCGCGATCAGTGCCAGCGTCAGCCGCAGTGCGACCCGGCGCGAGCCGGTCATCCTTCGGCCTCGTCGAGGATGGTGGCCGTGAACGGCTGTCCGCCCGGCGGGGTCACCTGGAAGCCCAGGCTCCAGTTGCCGACCATGATCAGCGCCGGAGCCGACCTGGTGTAGACCCCGGGTTGGGTCTCGGTGAGCTGGTACTGCTGCTGGGGCATCTCCATCTCCGTGTGATTGAACGTCAGGGTGACGTTGGCGTGCCGGACGGGCTGGCCGTTCTTGGTGATCTTCAGCGCGAAGGAGTCGGGGGCCGCGGCCTTGTTGGGTGACACCAGGACCGAGAGTCGGTAGCCCGCCCGGGTGACGGTGTGGGCCACTGGCCCGGGGCCGACCTGCGCCAGCGCCGTGTTCTGCAGCGCGAACGCCGGCGGCGGCGGGGCCAGGCTCGACAGCAGTGCGGCGACGAACACCGCGCCGCCGACGAGGATCACCTCACCCGAGGCGAGGCCGCGCAGCAGCCGGGAAGCCCCCGCCGCCCGTCGCGGATCCTCGCCGGCGGCGGCCAGCGCGGGCGCGGTCCTGAGCAGGTTGCCGGAGGCGACGGCCATCGCCACCAGCAGGATCCCGATCTTGACCAGGATGGCCACGCCGTACCCGGTCTTCCACAGGGCGTCGAGCGCCGGCATGTGGTCGATGGCCTCGATGGTGCCGGTGATCACCAGAAACGCCACCGAGCCCAAGGCCACGTTGGAGAACCGCGGCACCACCACCGACAGCGCCGACACCCGGCGGGCGGCCGGCACCGCGAACCACAGCAC
Organism: uncultured Actinomycetota bacterium; assembly: GCA_963850325.1. Lineage (GTDB taxonomy): Bacteria > Actinomycetota > Thermoleophilia > Solirubrobacterales > Solirubrobacteraceae > Palsa-465. Next base: position 262,105 of record CAWKLB010000019.1, on the reverse strand, counting down.
GAGCAGGCCGACGAGGCCGCCCAGCCACACCGACCCGGCGATGAGGTGCACCCAGTCGGCCGAGAGCGTCAGTCCGGCGGGCGAGGTCTGCGCCGCGTGCCCGGCCGTCCCGGGGATCATCACGACCGCCACCGCGGCCAGCAGGGCGCCGGTTTGGGCCGCCACCTCCGCCACCGAGCGCTGCGCGCGCTCGGGACGATCGAGATACAGCGCGGTCCAGCCGGCGACGCAGAACAGCGCGAAGCACAGCAGCATGTCGACGTAGCCGCGCCCGAACGCCGTGACCCGGAACAGCGGCACGAGCGCCCCCACGTCGAACACCGAGCGCAGCGAGTCGGTGGCGATCGACGCGTCCAGATACGCCGCGATGGCCAGCAGCCCCACCACCGAGGCTGCCACGTAGGCGACCGACAGAGCCCTCAACCCCGTCCCGTCGGTCCGCCGCGCCAGCACCCGGGCCACGAGGAAACGCAGGACGAAGAGCCCGATGGCGATCATCACCGCCAGGAACATCACCGTCCGCGTGACCAGCGGCTGTGGCGAGGTCGCGCTGCCGGCGATGCTGGGGATGGCAAAGCGCGGTGCCGGCCCCGGGTTGGGCCCCACGGCATACGTGAACGCGCCCTGCACCGGGTGGCCGTCGACTGAGATCGCCCGCCAGTAGATGAGATACCAGCCCTCGGGGAGGTTGGGGCGCAGCGGCACGACGAGCGTGTCGGGGTTGGCCGCAGACCGGCGCACGGGCCCGGTCGTCTCCTGCGTGCCCGCGGCGCTCGTCACCGAGATGATGGCGAAGCGCGGCTCGACCGCCTCGTCGTAGGTGAGGGCCACGGTCGTGGGCGGCGAGTCGAGCACGCCGCTGGCCGCCGGCACCGTCTTGATCAGATACGCGTGCGCGGACGCCGCGGCGGGTGCAGCGAGCGCGATACCGCCGGCAGCCGCGACAATCGCGATCCAGCCCTTCAGCCTCATACCAGGGGCCGCCCGCTACCGCTCCCACCCTCGCCGCCGCGGCCGCCGGCGAGGGCAAAGCCGCCGGCGGCCAGCCCCAGCGCGCCGACGATGAGCGCAACGATTGTCAGCACCGAGGTACCGCCACCGCCTCCGCTCAAGGACGACGCGGCCTGGATCGTCGGAGCCGGCGACGCGGATGACTCAGGGCCCGTCCAGTCCACGATCGACCCGTCGGAGTAGGTCTGCTGGACGTGGAAGGTGTAGGTCCCCGGCTTGGACGGCTGGGCGAGGAACTGAAACATGGAGTCCTCTCCCGTCGGCGTCCTGCCGCCCGTCCAGGTCACCTGCTGGACCACGGCATTCTCGCCGGAGCCCGTCGATTTGACGTTCTGGGTCCAGCCCGCGGGCGGTGGCACGAAGGAGTCGATCCCGAAGCCGTTGGGAACCGTGAGCACGATCTTGGTCGTGCTCACGTTCGACTTCTCGGTGGGCACGGCGAGGCTGTAGAGCTGAAGCTCACCGGCGAGCGAGACGGCCGGGCTGACCCGCGCATGGGCGAGCGCCACGGCCGGGACGCCGAGGACGATGAGCAGCGCAAGGACCAGGATTCGCCTCACCGGTCCCGCCGCGAGCTGTGCTTTCACTGTGTGTTCCTCCTTCCCGGCCTCCGGCGCCCGACAGCGTGTGTGTTCACGCAGCAGGCACGGTGGTCGGCCATCGATGGTCTCTGACGTGCCACATGCGGGACCCGGGACAGGTGGGCGGGTCCCCGGTCGTCAGGCCGGAGGGCCGCGGCCGCACCACCCCAGCGCCAGCGGCGTGAGGCGAGGCAGGGAGATGCCGGCCGGGCGTGGCTGGGCGACGCCCGGGGAGGAGGATGGTCGCGCGGTGCGGGCGTGGCGGGAGGCGACCTCGCGGAGGACCCAGCGGGCGCCGTGCAGGAGCGCGGCCAGGACCAGCCCGACGCAGACGGCGGCGGGGATCGACCACCAGCCGCCGTAGCCGAAGATCCCCACCAGCCCGGCGGGGTGGCCGGTGGCCAGCAGGCCCTCGAGGAACTCCTGGCCACTGTAGATCGCCACCAGGCTGGCCGCGCAGATGAGCCACAGCGCGAACAGCGACAGCCCGTACCGCGACGCTGAGGTGTGGCCGTTCATGGCCCGCCCGAGCGCCGAGAGGAACGTGCCGACGGCCCAGGCCAGCGCTACCACGATCCAGGGGGCGACCGAGTGCAGGTACGAGTGGCCCTGGCGCTGGAGCTCCACGCCGGCGCTGCTGCCGAACGCCAGCCAGTAGCGCAGCTGATGCACGGCGATGGCCGCGGCAGGGACGACGGCGGCGCGCGCCAGGCCACCTACCGCGGACCTCCGATCAGCCCCGGCGATCATCGTGCCCGCAGACAATACCGGCGCGATCGGTCCAGTGTGACGCCTGGATCGGCGATGATCTGCCCCCATGACCGAGCCCGCGCAAGCCCGGACCGGCTCGGGGCGCGCACCGGTCGTGCTGCGCTCCCTGCGCGGATATCGCCGCTCGTGGCTGGCCTCCGATGTGCTCGCGGCAGTGACGCTGCTCGCGATCGCGGTGCCCGAGCAGCTGGCCACCTCCCGCCTGGCCGGCATGCCGCCGGTCACCGGCTTCTACGCCTTCGTCGCCGGGACGGTCCTGTTCGCGCTGCTGGGCTCGAACCCGCGCATGTCGGTCGGGGCCGACTCCACGATCGCCCCGCTGTTCGCCGTGGGCGTGGCGAGCTTCGCCGCCAGCGGGACGCACCGGTACCAGGATCTGGCCGGGATCCTGGCGGTCATGGTCGGCGCGCTGGTGGCGCTGGTGTGGCTGGCGCGGCTGGGGTGGATCGCCGAGCTGCTCTCCGCTCCCATCATCACCGGCTTCCTGGCCGGGATTGCGGTGATCATCATCGTCCATCAGCTCCCTGACCTGTTCGGGGTGCATTCGGACGGCGGTTCCACCCTTCATCGGGTCGGGTCGGTCGTCTCCCATCTCGGCCAAGTGAGCGTCGCGAGCCTGGTGATCGGCCTCTCGGTGTTCGGCCTTGTCATCGCCTCCGAGCGGATCGACGGCCGGCTGCCTGGCGCGCTGGTGGGCCTCGTGGGGGCAACGGTCGTCGTGGCGACGACTCATCTGAACCGTCACGGTGTCGACGTGCTCGGTCCGTTCGCCCACGGCGCGCCGCGCCTGGGGCTCCGGGGGCTCTCGTGGGCCACCATCCAGCAGCTCGCGCCTCTGGCGGGCGTCGTGGCGCTCGTCGTCGTCACCCAGTCAGCGGCCACGACCCGGGCTTTTGCGGCCGCGGAGCCCTATCCGTCGGACGTCGGTCGCGACTTCCTGGCTGTGGGGGCGGGCAATGTGGCCGCCGGGCTGGTGGGCGCCTTCCCGGTCAACGCCAGTCCCGCCCGGACCGCCGCGGTGAGCGCGGCGCGCGGGCGCACCCAGCTGGCATGTCTGCTTGCCGCCGTCGGGATGGTGGCCGTCGTGCCGGCGGCCGGGCTGCTGCGCGATGTGCCACTCGCCGCGCTGGCCGGGGTTCTGCTGTACGTGGCGACACGGATCTTCCACCTGGGCGAGCTGGAGGCCATCGCGCGCTTTGACCGCTTCGAGCTGGGCCTGGCCATCATCACCCTGCTGGCCGTGGCGCTGGTCGGCGTCGAGCAGGGGATCGGCGTGGCCGTGGGCCTCGCCATCCTCGACCGCACCCGCCTCACGGCACGACCCCAGCTCCACGTGCTGGGCCGGATCCCCGGCACCACCAGCTGGGCGCCGATGACCGCCCCCCAGAGGCCCGCGGAGATCCCGGGCGTCCTCGTGGTCCTGTTCGCCGCGCCACTGTGGTATGCGAACGCCACGCATTTCCGCGCCGCGCTCGACCATGCGCGTCGCCAATCGGCGCAGGCGCCGCGGCTCGTCGTGCTCGATGCCCTGGGCATGTACGACGTCGATTTCACCGGTGCGCAGGCGCTCTCCCGGGCGCTCGAAGAGCTCGGCCAGGACGGCATCGCCTTCGCGGTCGCCCGCGCCGGCGACCACCTCAAGCAGAACCTGGGGCGCGCCGGCCTGATGGAGCGCATCGGCGCCGATCACTTCTACGCGTCGGTGGACGAGGCGGTCACCGCTGCGTAGAGTCTGGACTCCGGTGCCAGATACCAGAGCGGAGCGATTCACGAAGCTGATCGACAGGCTCCGTGTATCTCCAGGGGCGAAGGTCGATCTGGCCCGTGACCACGATCCGGCGTACAAGGCCGGTTGGGCCCGCAAGCGCGATGGCAAGGAGTTGCTCGAGCTGGGGGTCGCGATGCTCGCCGAGTATCAGGAGCGGCTCGCGGCGGAGGGCACGCGGGCGCTGCTCGTCATCCTCCAGGGCATCGATGCCGCGGGTAAGGACGGGACGATCCGCCACGTGAGGCGCTATCAGTGCGCCGGATCGCGGTCGGGGGCGTCCTCGTCCAGGCCCTGATCGAGCTCGACCCGCAGTACCCCTCGCTCACGGAAGACGACCGCAAGGCGATCCAGGACGCGCGCGCCACGCTCGTCGCCCAGGCGCCGCCGGGCGCCGCGGACGACCCCTTCGTGGCGGCTCACGCCGGCGATTGACCTCGCCGCGCGAGACAGACGTAGGTGGTGAGCGGCAGCTCCAGGTGGCCGCCGCTGTCCTTGATGCAGCGCTCGATCGCGCCCATCAGCGCCGCCCGGTCCTCGTCGGCGAGGAGGATGTGGTCCTGGTGGGTCCCCAGCAGGGCCGTATACGCCTCGGCGCTATAGCCCTGAGACCACGGGAAACGGCGGACCTCGGCCGCGCCGAAACCACTGCCGGCGGCGATCTCGGCTTCCCAGTCACCAGCCAGACGGGTGGCCTCGCTGTCGGGGTGCATGGGGAAGTCCGCCTGCAGCTTCACCGGCGCGCTCCGATAGGCCCGGCTCAGCCCGCTGCGCTCCGGGCATCGCTCCCAATCCGGGAAGGACCACACCGCGGCGAGCGTGGCCCCCGGCGCGAGCGCATGATGGGCCCTGGCGTAGCGAACCGCGGGGTCCACCCAGTGCCAGGCCTGGACGCTCACCACGGCGTCGAAGCGCTCGCCAGGCTCCCACGCCTCGAACGCGCTCTCCACGATCGTCACCCCCGGCCACCGGGCAAGCTTGACCCGGGCCAGGGCGGCCATCTCCTCGCTGGGCTCGATCGCCGTCACGTCAAGGCCGCGTGCCGCCAACAGCTCGGTGGCCTTGCCGGTGCCGGCGCCGACCTCGACGACCCGGGACCCCGGAGCCAGCCCCCCGTACTCCAGCAGCGCGTCGATCGCGGCTGCCGGGTAGGAAGGGCGGGCGCGATCGTAGAGCTCGGCGACGCGCCCGAAGGCCAGCCGCTGCTCGTCGCTGAAGTGCGGCTGCGCTCCGTCGCTCACCGGCTACCGGAGTGCCGAGAACTCCTGCAGGAGAGCCCGCGCAGCGGCGATGCCGAGCGGGATGTAGTCCACGAGCATCCGCTCGTTGGGCGAGTGGATGTTGGCATCGGGCAGGGAGAACCCGGTGATGATCGTGGGGATGTCGCGCTTGCTCAGTGCCGGGACGATCGGGAGCGTCCCGCCCGAGCGAATGAGTGCCGGGCGGGTGCCCACCACGCGCTCGAAGGCGGTCAGGCCGAGTTGCACCGCGTGCGAGTCCGGCGGCACGAGCCCCGGTGCGGCGGAGGACAGCAGCTCGAGCTCGACGTCGGCCTCGGGCGGCGCCGCGTCGCGCAGCAGGCGTTCGAAGTTGCCCGCGATCTCCTCGGGATCCTGGCCGGGGGCCAGGCGGACCGAGACGTTGGCCGTGGCCTGCACCGGCAACACGGTCTTCTGGAGCTGCGGGGATCCACTCTCCACGCCGTTGACGTCGAGCGCCGGCTCGGCGAATGTCCGCAGGTAGAACTCCTCTGCGGCGTTGGCGTCCTTGGGACGGGCGCCCTGGGCGGCAAGCTCGTGGGCGCCGGTGGGCAGCGCGCGCCAGCCCTCCAGTTCCTCCGAGGTCGGCGCCGCGAGGCCCTGGCGCAGCGGCTCGGCGAGGCGGCCGTCGCCGGCCATGACCCCGTCCAGGGTCTGGATCAGCGCGTGCGCGGCGTTGAGCGCGGCACCGCCGAACACCCCGGAGTGCAGGTCCCGCTCACCGGTCCGGAGGGTGAGGTGGAAGTACACGAGCCCGCGCGTGGCGATGTTGAACGCGGGCAGGTCGCGGGCGATCATCCCGCTGTCGAAGATGATCGCGGCGTCGGCGCCGCGCCGGTCCTCCTCCAGGAAGTCGATGATCGAGTGCCCGCCCGTCTCCTCCTCGCCGTCGCAGGTGAAGCGCACGTTGACCGGCAGCTCGCCCGCCACGGCCAGCTCGCGGGCCGCGGCCAGGAGCATGTAGAGCTGGCCCTTGTCGTCGGCGACCCCGCGGGCATACACGTATTCATCGCGGATCTCCGGCTCGAACGGGGCGGACTCCCAGAGGTCGAGCGGGTCGTCTGGCTGGACGTCGAAGTGCCCGTAGCAGAGCACCGTGGGCGCGGCATCGGCGTCGCGCGAGGCGCGCAGCTCGGCGATGGCCAGCGGCTGGCCATGCCAGTCGATCAGCTCCGCCTCGCCACCTGACCCGCGCAGGAACCGGCACACCCACTCTCCGGCGTCGCGGACATCGCCGGCTCGGGCGGGGTCAGCGCTGACGGAGCGGATGCGCAGCCATTCGGCCAGCTCGTCGAACCACTCGGACACGGCGACGAGGGTACTTCACCGTCGGGTGGGTCTGCTCATCGCCTCGAACCCTGAGAGCAGCGCGTCCACGCCGGACGCGAAGCGCTCCTCGCCGTCGGGGCCGGTCATCGGCTCGGCGATCGATGCCAGAACCGGGAAGCGGTCGGCGGGCAGGCGCTGGTAGAAGGTGTGGGCGTCCGACGACGACCTCGGCGGCCTCGAGGACCTTGGGCGAGGACGGGATGCGGCCGAGCCCGGCCAAGGCGACGTCGCGATGGCTGATGAGAATCTGGCGCAGGTCGCCGGCCATCGACGCGGTGGATCGCCGCGAGCACACATACTCGATGGCGCAATAGCCGTGGCGCAGGCACACTTGACCGCGTGGGCTCGATGCGCAAAGTCGCGGTCATCGCCAGCGCGAGTGGCAACGGCAAGACCACGATTGCCCGCGAGCTCGCCGAGCGGATGGGAGTGCCGTTCGTCGAGCTCGACGCTCTCGTCCACGGCCCGAACTGGACCGAGACGCCGGACGACGTCCTGGCGGCGCAGCTCGCGCCGGTCCTCGCCTCAGACGGCTGGGTGATCGACGGCACATACCGCCACAAGCTCGGTGACCGCGTGCTGGAGGCGGCCGACATGGTGGTGTGGCTGGATCTGCCGATCCGCGTGTGGCTGCCGCGCCTGGTGGCAAGGACCGGCCGGCGCCTCATCGGCCGCGAGCAGATCTGGAACGGCAACCGCGAGTCGCTGCGCGCGGCGGTGTGTGGCCGCGACTCGCTGGTGGGCTACGCCCTGCAGTCCCACTTCGCCCGCCGGCGCGACTGGCCGGCCGAGCTGCGCGCCTTCCCGGTGGTGCGGCTGCGGACCGCCGCCGGGGTGCAGGCGTTCCTCACCGGGGCATCCCGGCGGGAGGGAGCTGACCCATGAGCGTGCCGGTGTCCGAGCGGCGGACGGCACGGCTGCGCCTGCGGCGGGTCACCCATGGCGACGTCCCCTCCGTGGTGTCGCTCAGCACCGATCCACGTACCCACCAACACAGCCCGACCGGTACGCCGACACGCGAGGAGGCCGAGGCGTTCGCGCGGCGCTTCATCGAGGACTGGGACACCTACGGCCTGGCCTACTGGATCGTCGAGCACGAGGGCCGCGACGTCGGCGTCGCCGGGGTCAAGCCGGCCAGTATCGGTAGGCGGCCCTGCTGGAACATGTACTACCGCTTCACGCCCGCGGTCCACGGCCTGGGACTGGCGGCCGAGGCCACCCGCGAGGCCATCGCCGCCGCGCGGGAGCACACACCGGCGTGGCCGGTGGTGGTGAGAACGCGGCCGGGGAACGAGCCGGCGGCGCGCCTGGCCGTCGCGATCGGCCTGGTCCGGCGTCCCGACCTCGACGCCGACGGCTTCATCACGTTCGCGGGCTAGATGGTGCGCCCGTGAACACGCGCTCCTCCCACTCGGCGATGCGCCGGTAGCCGACATCGGCATAGATCTTGTTGGACGTGGGGTTGGCGAGGTCGGTATAGAGCATGCAGGTGTGACCGCCCGTGCCCAACGCGTGGCGACTGACCTCGGCGACGGCCGAGCTGGCGTAGCCGCGGCGGCGGGCCTCAGGCGGCGTGTAGACCGGGCCGATGCGCACGACGCCGGCCACCGCTGGGTTGGTCGAGACCATCGACACGGGCCGCCGCTCGTCGTGCCACAAGAACAGGTCACCCTGAGAGATACGGAAGTCAACGCTCGCCGCTCGGGCTTCCGGGCCGGCGTCGATCACGTGGGCCTCGGCGACGAACTCGTCCCACCACCCAAGGGCCAGGTCGCGTTCGGCCTCGGTGGCGGCCACTAGGCGCCCCGGCCCTGGCTGCGGCGGGTCCAGGACCATGGTGAGCGAGTGCATCGCCATCGCGGTCCGGCAGTGCTCCGAGCCTCCGCTGCGCCGGGCCCAGGCGCCGGCCACGGAGCGCGCGGTGTCCAGCACGGCGTTGATCCCGGGCAGCTCGGGATCGCGCTCCAGCCACAGCTCGACGAGCGCCTCGGCGTCGCCGGGGTCCACGGGTGTGCACAGCATCGGCCATGGCGCCGTGCGCAACGCAGCGGCGGCGACGACGCCGCCGTCCACGCCCACCGCGAGGACGGGCGGCGACATCCGGAACTGACCTTGGACGGTCCCGGCGAGGACGGTTGCCACCACGTTGTTCTCGATGTGGGCCTCCAGCAACGGCTTCACCCGCGCGGCGAAGGCGCCGAGGTCTGGTTCGAGCTCCCATCGCATGGGGTCGACGGGACTCAGCGCGAGGCCGTCACCTGGTCGAGCTGGGGCTTGACCTCGGTGACGAACAGGTCGAGCGTCCGCCGCGCCTCGTAGAGGCTCATGTCGCCGGTGGGGAGCATGAAGCAGATGTAGTCGCTCATGCCGTCCTGGAGCAGCGCCGCGAGGCGCTCGGCGATCTGGCCGGGGGTGCCGGCACCGAAGCTGATGGCGGGCTCCATCGTGGCCATGATCGCTCGCAGCGGTCCCTGGGCGGCGTCGCACTCCTCCTCTGAGATCACCAGGCGGTCGAAGCGGTGGGCGTTGCGCGTGCGGCGCACCAGGCCCTCCATGCCGCGACGAGCGATCTCCTGGGCCTCGTCCTCGGTGTGCGAGATCGCGAGCACGACGTTGTAGGCCACGCGCGGCTCGGAGTCGGGGCCGTCGAGGCGGAGCTCGTCGTCCTTGTGGCGGTGCCAGGCCTCGACGTACTGGTCGTAGGCGGCCTGTTCGATCTTGCCCGGCCACATGAGGCTGAGGCCGTACTGACCCGCCGCTACCGGGTTGCCGGGGTACCAGAACGGGATCTGCTCCTGGAACGGCCTGGTGGACATCGGCATCGTCGGGAAGTCATAGAACGCACTGCCCTCGCTGGAGATCTCGCCGGTGGCCAGCGCGCGCTTGATGATTCCCAACACGTCGACGAAGCGCTCGCGTGACTGGGGCCATGAGTCGCCGAACCAGTAGTGCTCGACCGGGACCGCACCGCGCCCGACGCCATAGTCCAGACGTCCCTCGAGCAGCTGGTCGAGGACGCACAGGTCCTCGATGAGCTGGACCGGCGGGTGCATGGGCAGCAGCTTGACCATCGGGCCCATCCGGATCTGGCTGGTCACCTGGGACGCGGCGGCGATGAACAGCTCCTGGCTCGGCGTCATGCAGAGATCGCTGCCGTGGTGCTCGGCGAAGTAGTAGCCGGCGAACCCCGCCTCGTCGGCCGTCCTGACGAGGGCCAGCCGGTCCTTCAGCAGCTGGCTCGTCGGCGTCCCCGGAATGTCCTCGATGTGGTCGAAGATGCCAAAGCTCGGTGTTGTCACGGCAAGTCCTTTCGCTGGACGAGGCTTGCCCAGATCCTGACATCCCGGCCCCGCTCGTGCGGCCGCCTCCGCACAAATAGCCAACGCCCCCCGCACCGATCGGCACGGAGGGCGTGCCGGAAGGCGTCAGCCGAAGAGCACGTCGAACGGGAGCGCGGCCGCCGTGCCCGAGGCGTTGAAGGTGAGGATCTCGGCGCTGGTGTCACCGGTGCCAGCACACGCCGCGCTGGCCGCGGGGATGAGCACCTGGGCAGCGCCGCCGGCGGTGGCGTCGCCTCGCACCGAGGCCACGCCCACCGAGGGCGCCGCGCCGAGCTTGAGGCAGTAGACGCCGGGCCCCGTACCGGGCTGGACGGCGGTCACCCCTCGGCTCCCGGCCAGGGTGGCGGAGGCGTCGACGCTGGCGAAGCTGGTCGCGACACCGCTGCAGGCAGACGTGGTGCCCGAGACCGTGGTGAAGCTCGAACCGCCGTTGGGGCACGTGGCGTTGCCTACGCCCAGCGTCGCGCTGGTGACGCTGCGGCCCGACGCCCCGGCTCTCCCGGTCTTGCCCGTGGCGCCGGTCTTGCCAACCGGTCCCTGCGCTCCGGTGGCGCCGCGCGGTCCGACCGGGCCTCGCTGGTTGAAGGCCAGCGCGCGCTCGCGCCGGCCGCAGCGGGCGCCCGCGCGCACGACGCGCAGTGCGCCGTTGGACTTGCGGAAGCAGGTGTGGATCACGCCGTCGTGGACGGGGGAGAGCGCGGCGTAGGCCCCGCCTCCCATGGCGAAGACGAGCGCGAGCGTGGAGGCCACGTTCGCGTACGAGAGATGGCGCCGGATGAGTCGCATCGCTGCCTCCTGGTGGGGTTGGGCGGCCCGCCGCCACAGCCGGCGCGGCCTCACTCTCGGCAAACCCCCGGTCCTCAGAAAAGTTGCTGCATTGCACCGCCCCGCGGGGACCTGTCAGGTGCACAGAAAGCCGCTGGCGCTGCGCAGCGCAATCTTCCACAAATGAGGAGGCGCTCCCGCGCGCCCGTACCCGCGCGGGTTCTTACGGAGTTATGGGATTTCGCCGCACGTTCCGTTCATCCACGCGGAGCATCCTGGGCTCATCAGCAAAGGAGCCTCACCATGACCACGATTCTCGTCATCAACGCCATCTCAGCCCTTGTTGCCGCTGCGGGTATCGGCGGCCTGGCACTGCGCCGCCGCCGTCGCGCGGCTCAGGTACAGCCGGCGTACATCGCGAGCGGGACCCGCCGCCGGGCGCGCTGAGCGCTCGCGCCCGGATCCTGAGCGCTCGCGCCTAGCCAGGAGCGACTGTCGCGGCGGCCTGCGCCGGCGCGGCTGCCGCCTGCGAGACGTCCGCCTGCGCCGCGCTGCTGGCCTGACCGGACGGGGGCGGCGATGACTGGTCGACGGCAGAGGTCGACGGGGCGGGGGCAGTGCTGGCCGGGGCGGAGGCGCCTGCCGTGCCCGATGACGCGGAGCTGCCGGCGTCCGCCGCCGTGCTACCCGAGGCACTCGAGTCTGTTGCCGGGGCTGAGGGAGCAGAGCCGGTCGCGCTCGCGGCGTCGGTCGAGCCGGCCGGCGCCGTGGCGCTGCTGGTGTTGGTGGAGCTCGGGTCGGTGGCGGCGGGCGCCGATGCGGCGGGTGCGCTCGACGTCGCGGACCCGGTGGGGTCTGAGACGGGCGTGGTGGTCGTCGCGGTCGTCCCGTCGCCCGCATTGGTCGGCGATGAAGTCCCCGACGGCTGGGTGGTCGCGCTGGGGTCGGTCGCGGCGGAAGGCGACGTCGAAGTGGTGCTGCTGGGCGTGGCGGCCGGGGCCGTCAACCCCCCGGTGGCCTCCGATCCCGGGCTCACCGTCGTCGAGGTCGAGGTCGCGCCACCCGAGGTCGTCGGAGTGCTCGAGGCCGGTCCCTGAGGGGCACCGAGCGTTGTAGAGCTCACCGTTCCAGGCGCCGGGAGGGCCGTGGCCGGCGGGTAGGTGGACGGAGCGGACGCTCGAGGGGCCGCCCGCGCCGGCACGGAGGCCAGCAGTCTCTCGCGCGTCGTGAGAGGTGCCGCGCCCCGGTGAGCGAACGGCCGGTCGCTGTGGCCGGTGCTGGCCGCCACGGTGGCGATGGCCGCAGCCGTGAGGATCTTCGCCACGACGCCGGACGCGCTCAGACCGCCCACGCCCACGGACTCGCCGATCGCCGCCAGGCCCGTGGCGGCTGCCACCACCGGCGCACTTGTCGCCACCGCACCGGCGCCGGCGCTCACCACGCCGCCTGCCGTGGCGGCGGAGACCGCGCCGAGGCCTCCTCCGACGCCGCTGGCCGCGGTGGCACCCCCGATGGCTGATACGCCGCCGACCGCCGTTGCGCCGCCGACGACCGCGCTGCCGCCACAGGCGCTCGCCGCCACAGCGCCGCCACCGCCACCGCACGCTGCGGCAACCGCGCCGCCGCCGTGCGAGGCTGAGCCGAGGATCGAGGCTTTGAGCTCGCCGGCGAGTGCCACGGGAAGGATGACCGCCAGGGCGGCGCGCTGATGGCGAACCTCGTGTTCGAAGGACCGGCAGCCCGGACAGCGATCGATGTGGGCGCGCAGGACGCTGCGCGCCGGAATGCGTCCCTCGATCATGGCGAGCTGCTCGCGGATGTCGCCGCACGGATGCTGCCTGGCCTGCCGCCCCCGCACGAGCGCCTCGCGCGCCTGGAAGACGAGCGCCTTGACCTTCTCCGTGCGGACGCCAAGGACGCTGGCGATCTCCTTCTGCGGGTGGTCGCCGAGCTCGAACAGGACCAGCGCGGCGCGCTGATCGGCCGGGAGCCGCTGCATGTCGTCGAGCATCTCGCGCAGGTCCTCGCGCCTTTGGACCTGGTCCGCGAGACCCTCGAAGACAGGCTGGGCGGTGGTCAGCTCGTCGACGCCGATCGCCTCGCGGCGAGCTCGCAGCTCCGACAGGCAGCGATTACGCGCGATCGTGTACAGCCACGGCCGCAGCGCGATGCTGTTCTCCCCGCCGCAGAGGGCTCTGTAGGCCGAGACGAAGGTCAGCTGCAGAGCGTCCTCGGCGGCCTCACGACTGCCGAGCATGTGCGCGCAGAACGCCAGGATCCCGCGCGCGTAGCGGTCATAGATCTCCTCGAACGCTGCCGTGTCGCCGCCACGCACACCGGCGATGAGCTCGTCATCCGATCGGCCTACGACCGATGCGCGGTCCGTCGTTTGGCGCAACCCCAGGGCGGTTGCCGTCTCCCCCATGCGCATAGTGTGCGCTACCGGCGCATCAGAGTCCAGTCCCGGTTGTTGTCACGGGTTCGCGTGCAGACCCCGGGGGGTGCGAAATCGCGTCGCCGGGGCCGCCGTACCCGGTAGGACTGCGCCCCGGGGGGCCATCCTAGCCCCCGGGACGCGGTGCCCCCACGACAATCACCAGCGGCTCGGGTGTAGCCCGACCGCAAAACCTTTGGCCAACGCTCCGCCAACGTGGCTCCGTTTACTTCAACGCGGGGTGGAGCAGAAGGTTGGTCGAAGAACTTCATTTTCCGCGCGCGGCTTTGGCATAATCAATTTGAGCAAGCTTGGGACGAAAGTCATTTCGTCCCGCGGGTCGGGCGAGTGTGCCCCCACTTCCCTGACTCTCCGGGGGGTCCAGACGGATCTTGGCCCCCCGGGCCTATTTCGCTGACGTGGGCCGATGGTGCGAGAGGCCCGCGTCAGCGTGCCCGCATGCGGCCCGGAGGGCTTCCGGGCCGCTCCGCGCGTACCCTTGCCGTGATGCGCCGACCTCTCCTGGCGATGGCGTTCGTCTTCGGCGCGGGGGCGCTGTGCTCGATTGGGCCCGCCGCGACCGCTGCGCAGGCGGCGCGCGGCGTGCGCCCCGTCCCCGTTCCCGCCACCGGCCGGCCGGTCAACACGTCGCACCCCAACCACGTCATCGGCCACGGCACCCCGGCCGGCTGCACATCGGCCGCGGTCGTCGCCGCGGTACGGGCGGGAGGAATCATCCGTTTTGCCTGCGGCCCCAATCCGGTCACGATCAAGATGCGCGCAACCGCCAAGGTCCGCAATACCAGCGCCCGGGTAGTCCTGGACGGCGGCGGGCTGGTGACGCTGAGCGGCGGCGGCCGGCGCCGCATCCTGTACATGGACACCTGCGATCCGGCGCAGGTGTTCACGACGTCACACTGTCAGGACCAGGCCACGCCGAGCTTGGTGGTCCAGAACATCACCTTCGCCGACGGCAACTCGACCGGCCAGCATTACGAGGGCGGCGGCGGCGGTGCGATCTTCGACCGGGGCGGGCAATTGCGAATCGTCAACGCGACGTTCTCGGGCAACCGCTGTGACCCGACGGGTCCCGACCTGGGCGGCGCCGGCATCCGCGCCCTCTCCCAGTACCCGGGCCGTCCGGTGTACGTCGTCGGCAGCCGTTTCACCGGCAACGTGTGTTCCAACGGCGCCGCTCTGAGCAGCATCGGGGTGTCCTGGACGGTGCTCAACAGCCAGTTCACCGACAACCGCGCCATCGGCCGAGGGGCGAATCCGGCGCGGTCGGGCTCGCCGGGCGGCGGTAGCGGGGGCGCGATCTACAACGACGGGGACGCCATGACGCTGGCGGTGGGCGGCTGCACCTTCATCCGCAACCACGCCAACGAGGGCGGTGGGGCGATCTTCTTCGTCTCCAACGACCGGACGGGCACGATGGCCATCACCGACTCCACGCTGCGGGACAACCCCAACGACGCGTTCCACACCCCGGGCCTGGCCGGGATCTTCTTCCTCGGGGCCGGGCGCCCGACCATCAGCGGCTCGATCGTGCGCTGATCTGCGCCCGCCTGCTCACGACCCGATGCCCGCCCGCCTCGTCACCATCCCGATCAGCCACTTCTGCGAGAAGGCGCGCTGGGGGCTTCAGCGCGCCGGCGTGTCGTTCGTCGAACAGCCCCACCTCCAGCTCGTCCACGTCGCGGCCGCGCGTCGCGCCGGCGGCGGGAGGTCCGTCCCCGTGTTCGTGACTGGCGACGGCGAGGTGATCGCCGACTCCACCGACATCCTGCACTGGGCCGATCGCCGCATCGCCCCGGAGCAGCGTCTCTACCCGGCCGGCGACCTCGGGGCCCAGGCGGCCGCGCTCGAGGACGAGCTCGACGAAGGGCTCGGGCCCGACGGCCGGCTGTGGATGTACCACGAGACGCTCCCGGTGGTGAGCCGGCTGCGGCCCTGGGCCGAGGCCGGCCTGCCACGCTGGGAGCAGCTGGCCTTTCGCGCCTCCGGGCCCATGGTGCGCGTCGCCATCAGCCGCTACCTGGGGGTCAACGACGCCTCGGCCGCCGCAGCGCTCCAAAGCGTCGACCGCGTGTTTGACGATGTCGCCCAGCGCCTCGCCGACGGCCGGCGCTTTCTCCTCGGCGATCGCTTCACTGCCGCCGACCTCACGTTCGCTGCCCTCTCGGCTCCGATGCTGCTCCCGGGCGGCTACGGCTCGTCCCTGCCGCCGCCGGAGGCGATGCCCGCGCCGGCGGCCCACCAGATCCGCCGCCTCCGCGCGCACCCCGCGGGCGAGTTCGCCGATCGGCTCTACCGCGAGGAGCGCTGGGCGCGACGCACCGGCGCGTGACGCGCCCTGCTCAACTGCCCGCGGATCCGCTCAGGAATCTGGGCGGAGGCCCCGGCTGCGGGGCGCCGAACGTCGCGTAGTGGTCGCGGGCGGAGGTCTGCCCGTCGGGGACGCCGGCGCCGTGGCGCACCGCGGCCGGCTCGAACGGGTAGCGCGCGCTGCCTCGCTCCTTGCGCGCGCCGACGGCGAAGACGAGCGCCGGCTCGGTGCCCGTGGCGATGATCGTGTGCGCGGTGCCGGGCGGGCAATGGACGAAGTCCCACGCGCGCAGCGCCCGCTCCTCGCCCTCGATGACGAGGATGCACTCGCCGCGCAGGACGAGGAAGTCCTCCTGGCCGGTCTCGTGGTGGTAGAGCGTCATCGGCCTGCCCGGCTCGATCCAGTACAGGCCCATGCCGAGGTCGTCGAAATGCGCAGGGCCCTCGCCGCCGAACTTGCAGACCATCCGCATGTCGTTGTGCATCCAGCACGCGTCGCGCGCGTTGATGACGAACCAGCCCGCGGTCGTCGGAACGCCGTTCTCGATCGTCGCTTCGTCCACTGCGTCAACTCCCGTCTGTCGCGAACGTCGATAATGGTGCAACGTACTCGCCGCCGTCGGGGGTGGCCGTCAGCGAGTGGGGCACGACAACACGACATTGTCTGGAGGGACCGGAAACCATGGCGAATGACGCATCGCAGGCCCTGGGTGCGCCCGAGGTGGCTGGCACGGTGGTCAGCCCGCGCGGACTGACCAAGAAGATGAGCATGATGACGGCGGGCGGTCAGGTCGGAGGCATGGTCGGATCGCTGGCCGCGACGGCGGTGGCCGGCAAGGCGGCCAAGGCGACGCCGGAGATGCCCAGCTTCGGGCGCAGCGGCTACCTCGCCGCCTCAGACACGGAGCTGGTGCTCACCAAGACCTCACAGCTCGGATGGAAGCCGCATCCCAAGGGCGATGCCCTGGTGCGGGTACCGCGCAGCAACGTGCAGTCGGTGGAGATCGAGCACGGCAAGGTGCTCTCGTACCTCAAGCTCACCTTCGCTGACGGCCTGGTGTGGGAGTTCGAGATCCCGCGCGCCCACCGGAAGACGGCCAAGGAGTTCACCGCGGCGCTCGGTGGGACCGTGGCCTGACGGTCAGGCGGGGCAGCCCAGCAGGTCGTCGTCCAGGCGCGGTCCTTTGAGCTCACCGGGCGCCGGGAACCGCTGACGGAAGGTGAAGGCGTGGGCCGTGGGGCCGTGGGCGCGCAGGCACTGGAGCCGCTCCTCGGCCTCGGTCACCGACGGGAGCCGGCCGGCTGGCACCCACCACAGTGCCATGAAGACCTTGATGCGCTCAAACCAATCGCGCCGGCGGCGCATGACCTCGACGTGGCCGCTGCGGTACACGAAGTCGGCAAGCTGGTCGATCGACTCCCATACCGACATGTTGACGATCAGCCGGTCGTCGCCCAGGACCGGAATCGACGTCGCGTTGCCGTCCTCGGTCTGCAGGCGCCACACGAACCCCGGCGCTTGGTCGGCGATCGCGTTGATCGGCTCCAGCAGGGCCATGAACCCGGCAAGGGCCGGCGTGTCGACGGGGGCGACCGGGAGGCCGACGTTGACCTGAGCGATATGGAACTGCCCAGCGATGGCCCGTCAGCCTACCGGCTGACTGTGGGCATCAGCGCGGACCGTGGGGCAGGTGGATCGTCGCCGCGTCGAGGTCGGCGCGCGTCCTCGCCTTCTGCGCGGCGGTGACCCGCTCCTCGAACTCCTCGGCCGTCAGCCGCCCGGCCATCAGGTGTCCGCGGAGCTCGTCGACGGTGAGGTCGCGGTCGGCGTCGGCGACGAGCTCGTCGGACGGGTGCACCGGCAGGATCAGCTCGGCCGCCTGGGCCGCCACGATCGTCGCCGCCGAGGCTGCGGCCGAGCCCTGGACGGTGCCCAGCAGCTCGCGGTGTCTGAGGGCCTCGACCTTCCGCTTGCGCGCGCTGCGTCGCACCAGCCGGTAGGGGACGAGCCAGATCCCCCAGACCAGGTACCACACGGTCACCATCAGCCAGGCGGACACGATGAGCACAACCGCCGCCGTCGTGAGCGCGACCAGGCTCCCGCCGCTCTGGGCCCGGCGCCGGAGCCGGATGATCCGCTGCGCCGAGCCGGCGTAGCTCATCGGCGCGCTGATGATGACGTCCTCGCTGGCGAGGCGAACGGGCTGGTTGGCGGACGTGCTCATACCGTTTCTCCATGGAGATCAACGAGAGGTCCGCGCGATGACTTACGGCGTGGCGCCGCGTACGGGTCGGCGCTGCGAGCGCGTTAGTCGAGTGCCCATCAACTGGATTCAAGTGAGCTGCCATGGACGTCGATTCACAAAGGGATATGCGAACCCCGGAGCTGGAGCAGGCCGCGACGCTCTGTGACCGCCGGCGCACCGCTGAGGCGATCGCGGTTCTGCGCACGCTGCTCGCCGAGGATCCCCACGACGTCGACGCTCTCGGCCTGCTCGGGGAGGCGCAGCTCGCCGACCACGACCCGGACGGCGCGCTGGCCACCGCCACCACCGCGATCGAATTGGATCCCGAGCGCGCCCTGCCCCGCCGCCAGGCGAGCATCGCGGCCAGTCGCCGCGGGCGGCACCGGGAGGCGATCGCCCACGCCGAGGACGCCATCCGTCTCGCCCCCGACGACCATCGGGGCTTCGTCGCGCTCGCGCGGGCGCTGTTGCGCGCCAAGCGCAACATCGAGCGGGCGCGGCATATGGCCGTCCGGGCGATCGTGCTCGCCCCCGACGAAGCCGAGCCGCACCTCGCGTTCGGCCTGGTGTCGCGGGCCGAGGGAGAGGACCTGGCGGCCGAGGCGGCGTTCCATCGGGTGCTGGCGCTCGCCCCTGGCAACATGGCCGCCCTCAACGAGCTGGCTCGCCTGAGGGTCAGGCGCGCCACGCTCGGACTTCGGTCCGGTTCCGCGGAGGGCGTGAACGGCTCGGCGCCCGCGGAGCCCACGGGCGCCGGCACCGTCGTCACTCGCAGGAGTCTCGACCACGTGGCGCGCGTCCTCCTCTCGCGCGTGTCGCGCAGCCGGGTGACCGCCTCAACCTGACCCCGTTAGCGCTAACATTCTCCCCGCGAGAGAGCGCGCCGTGTGCGCGCGAAACATGTCTTTAAGTCGGGAGGGAAGGTATGCGCAGGGCGTACCGTTCGTGGGTCATCGTCTGCGGGACGATGGCTGTGCTGGCCGGCGGCCTCTTGAGCGGCGCCGGGGCCAAGGTCGCAGCGGCTCGAGCCGCGTCGCGCGTGCATGCCGCCTCCGCCGCTCGCACCGCGCGGGGCGCCCACCTCGGGCGTCAGACGCCCCAGACGCACACGATCACCTACGACCAGGACTCGCTCATGATCGATGGGCGTCGCACGGTCATCTGGTCCGGTGAGTTCGAGTACTGGCGGCTGCCGAGCCCCGGCCTGTGGCTGGACATCCTCCAGAAGATGAAGGCCGAGGGCTACAACGCGGTCACCATCTACTTCGACTGGGCCTATCACTCGCCCAAGCCCGGGGTCTACGACTTCTCCGGCGTCCGCGATGTGAGCAAGCTGCTGGACATGGCGGCCAGGACCGGCCTGTACGTGATCGCCCGGCCGGGCCCGTACATCAACGCCGAGACAAGCGCAGGCGGGCTGCCCGGATGGCTCACCACGCAGGCGGGGAAGGCCCGCACCAATGCGCCCGACTACGAAGCGGCGGCCGACGACTGGCTTCACCACATCGACGCGATCCTCGCCAACCACCAGCTCACCAACGGGACCGGGACGGTGATCCTCTACCAGATCGAGAACGAGCTGGCCAGCACCGGCACCGGTGAATTCGACTACATGCAGAACCTCTATGACACTGCGCGCGGCGACGGCATCACCGTTCCGATCTTCCACAACGACAAGGGCCGCAACGGCATCTGGGTGCCCGCGAGCTCCGGCGTCCCGGGCACCGTCACGGGCCCCAACGACCTCTACGCCTTCGACGGCTACCCCGGCGGCACATGCAACACCAACGCCACGCCCGGTTCGCCCTCCACGGCGCCCGACTGGGGGATCTGGGGCCCCGGCGGGGCCACCGGCGGCTCGAGCGCCTCGCCCAACACGCCGGGGTTCGCGGCCGAGTTCGGCGGAGGCTGGTTCGACTACTGGGGCAGCCAGGGCACGTATGACTGCACGGCGCAGCGGGAGGGCCCGGGCTACGAGCGCGTGTTCTACGAGACGAACATCGCCAACCGCCTCACCATCCAGAACTTCTACATGACCTTCGGCGGGACCTCGTGGGGGTGGGAGCCGGCACCGGTCGTCTATACCTCATACGACTACGGCGCGGCGATCAACGAAGCGCGCCAGCTGCGGCCAAAGGCCGCGACGATGAAGGAGATCGGGCTGTTCCTGCAGAGCACTGCCCCGGTCGTCTCGACGGTGCAGAAGAGCGACCCGGTGACGCCGTCGTCCTCCGCCGTCAAGGTCTATGACGACGTCAGCCCCGCCACGGGCACGCACCTCTACATCGCGATGCACAACCCGTCCAACGCGACGACGGATGACAGCTTCACCTTCCCCATCACCACCTCGGACGGCACCTACACCGTCCCGCAGCAGGGGACCCTGGCCATCAACGGCCAGGACGCCAAGATGCTGCTCGCCGACTACGACATGGACGGCCAGCACCTCGTCTACTCCACCTCGGAGCTGATGACCCACCTCGTGCAGGGCTCCCAGGACGTCGCGCTGCTCTACGGGCGCGACGGGGAGGACGGCGAGACGGTTCTACGCTACGCGAGCCGGCCCGACGTGAGGGTCGTCTCGGGCAACATCAGCAGCACGTTTGACCCGTCCACCGGCGATCTGCGCCTGGACTACATCCATAACGGGCTGGCTCAGGTTCGGATCAGCGGCGGAGGCCGGCCCGGCCTCACATTGCTGCTCGCCGACAACAGCACCGCTGACGGCTTCTGGCGCCAGGACACCGCCGCGGGGCCGGTGCTCGAGCACGGCCCCGAGCTGGTGCGGACCGCCGCGGTGAGCGGCTCGACGCTGGCGCTCACCGGCGACACGAGCGCGGCTACAACGATGACGGTCTGGGCCCCTCCGCGCGTGCGGGCCATCACATGGAACGGCGCGACGGTGACGCGCTCCGCCCGGCTCGACCCGGCACAGGGTGGCGCGGTCGCCACCGTACAGCTGCCCGGGCCGGCCCCGATCCGGCTGCCCGACCTGTCGACTGCCCACTGGCGCTATGCCCCCGAGTCGCCGGAGTCCCAGCCGTCCTTCGATGACTCCCGCTGGCAGGTCGCCGACAAGACGACCACCAACAGCACCACCAAGCCCCCGGCAGGCCAGCCGGTGCTCACGGCCGACGACTACGGCTTCCATCAGGGCGACGTGTGGTACCGCGCCGCCTACTCGGGCGCGGCCGCCGCGAGCACGCTGTCGATGAACTACGGGGGCGGCGGAGCCGGGATGCTCCAGGCGTGGCTGGACGGGGTCTACCTCGGCCCGAACGTCCTCGCCAGCGGCCAGTCGTCGCCGCCGACCACCGGCACCGCCACGTTCACGATCCCGACCGCACTGCGGACTGACGGTTCGCACACGCTGGCCGTCATGGTCCGCAACGACGGTCACAACGAGGACGGCGGCGTCAACGACGCCCAGAAGGAGGGCCGCGGCCTCATCGCGGTCAAGATGACCGATGCCAACCAGGCGGCTGTCGCCCCCCAGATCAGCTGGAGGATCCAGGGCGACCTCGGCGGCGAGGACCTCGCCGACCCGGTGCGCGGCCCGGAGAACAACGGCGGGCTGTACGGCGAGCGCCACGGCTGGTATCTCCCCGGCTATCCCGACGGTGACTGGTCACAGACGAGCGTGCCCGCGAGCACGGCGATGTCGGGCACCGCGTGGTACCGGACCAGGTTCAACCTGAACATCCCGCGGTCTGACGATGCCTCGCTCGGCCTCACCATCGGCGACCCGTCGTCGCCCCGCTCGGGGGCCGACTACCGCGCGCTGGTCTTCGTCAACGGGTGGAACATGGGCCAGTACATCGCCAACGTCGGGCCCCAGCACACCTTCGTGATCCCCAACGGCGTTCTCAACCCCGATGGGCAGAACACGCTCGCCGTCGCCGTGACCAGCGACGGCGGCTCCGGCAACGGCCTCGAGAAGGTTGCGCTGACCAACCTCGGCACCGTCCGCGGCGGCGTGCCGGTCGGGATGGACCGGTCGCCGGGCTGGAACGCCCACACCTGGGGCTCTCCCGCCACGCCGAGCGAGGTGGCGATGGAGGGATTGCATGGCACCGCGGCCAGCCCGGCTCGTGGTGGTGACACCTTCACGGTCACCGGCACCGTCGCCAACCTCAGCGGTCCGCCGGCCCACGGCGTCAGCGCCGCGCTTACCCTGCCCGCGGGATGGACGGCGACGCCGTCCAGCCCCATCACCGTCGGGACGCTGGCGCACGGGGCGTCGCAGGCGGTGAGCTGGAGCGTCACGATCCCGGACGACGCGGCCCAGGGCAGCTATGCCGTGGCCGCGATCGTCAGCTACCAGCAGGGCCAGAGCACCCAGACCACCGGCGGCTCCTACGGCCTCAACGTCATCCCCAAGGGCCTTGTCTACATCAGTGACCTGCCCTTCGTCTCGGCCACCAACGGCTTCGGTCCGGTGGAGCGCGACCAGAACGTGGGCGGCTCCGGGGCCGATGACGGCGGCCCGCTGAGTATCGACGGCGTCGGCTACGCCAAGGGTTTGGGCACGAACGCGATCTCGAGCGTCGTCATCGACGTGCCTACAGGCTGCACACAGTTCTCCAGTGATGTCGGCGTCGACGACTCCGCCGCCGGGAAGGGCAGCGTCACGTTCAGCGTGCTGGCCGACGGGGTGCAGGTCGCTTCCACGGGCGTGATGCGCGGCGGCCAGCCGGCCCAGCATCTCACCGCCGACGTCACCGGCGTCTCGCAGCTGACCCTGAACGTCGGTGACGGCGGGGATGGCATCGGCCATGACAACGGCGACTGGGGTGACGCGGAGCTGATGTGCCCGAGCTGACCGAGGGTCTGACACCGCGCGGCTGCTAGCGTTCCCTTTGGCCCTTCCGGGCCGCAGTATGCGTGTTGCCGACTGACATCCGCCTCGACTGACTCCCCGGTCTCAAACCGGGGGGCTCGCGGATGGAGTCCTGGTGAACGCTTGACCCGGAAGGAGGGCTCGCATGCCTGCGACCCTGCTGGATGCACGCAAGATCAATCGCCGATACGGCGATCGCACCGTGCTCGACGACGTCGATCTACGGGTGGATGGCGCGAGCCGGATCGGCCTCGTCGGTCCCAATGGCTCTGGCAAGTCGACCCTGCTGCGGATCATGGCGGGCCGCGAAGCACCGGACAGCGGCGTCGTGCGCTGGTTCGGCAGCGTCGGCTATCTGCCGCAGATGGCCGCCGAGGGCGCGCCGGCGCTGACAGTTCGCGAGGCCATCCTCGAACAGGTCGGGCTCGCCACGGCCAACCGCGAGGTCGAGCGCTGGACATCGGCGCTTGGCACCGGCGACCTCTCGGCGGTCGAGCCCCACGCGGCGGCTCTTGACCGGTGGCTGGCCTTGGGTGGCGCTGACATCGACGCACGCCTGGCCGGCGCGGTCGCCGACCTCGGTCTCGACGCCGCATGTCTGGACCGGCCGTTTCGCGCGCTGTCCGGGGGACAGGCCTCACGCGCAGGGTTGGCGGCGCTGGCCGTGGCGCGCTTCGACGTCGTGCTCCTGGACGAGCCCACCAATCACCTGGACGACGAGGGCCTGAAGCGCCTCGCCACGCTGCTCGTCCGCCGCACCGGCGGCATCGTGCTCGTCTCCCACGACCGAGCGCTGCTGGCCGAGACCGTCCGGGAGATCGTCACGCTCGATCGCCACACCGGGGAGGGAAGCCACTGGCGGGGCGGCTGGGAGGCCTATGAGCGCGAACGTGACATGGGGCGGGAGCGAGTCCGAGCCGAGCGCGAGAGTGCGCTGCAACGCCGGGCCAAGCTCATCGCCGCGGAGGAGGAGACGCGCCGCCGCGCTGCGGCCAGCCTCCGGCGGACCCACGCGCACGCGCGCGACAACGACAAACACCTGCGGGAGTGGGTGAGGATGCGTGCTGACGGCATGACCGGCCGCGCGCGCAAGGTCGGCGCTCGCGCCGACCGCATCGAGGTGCCCGACGCGCCGTGGGAGGACCCGGCGCTTCGCCTCGCGCTCACTCCCGCCGAGCGGCGCCAGACATGGGTGGTGGCGCTGTCGGGGGCGGTCATGCGGCGCGGTCGCTGGTCCTTGGGGCCGATCGACCTCGCCGTCGCCCACGGTGAGCGCGTCCGCCTGACGGGCCCCAACGGCAGCGGGAAGTCCACGCTGCTGGAGGCGCTGGTCGGCGATCTCACCCTCGCCGACGGCCACCGCCATGTCGCCGCGGGCGCAGTCGTGACCCAGCTCGGCCAGGCCCGCGACGCTCTCCCCGGACCGGCGCCGATCGCCGATCAGGTGCGCACGCTGACCGGCCTCGACGAGGCGTCGGCGCGCACGGCGCTGGCACGGTTCGGACTCTCCGCCGAGCTGGCCGGCCGCAGCGCCGCGACGCTCTCACCCGGCGAGCGCACCCGCGCCGAGCTCACGGTCATCGCCCACCAGCGCGCCACCTGCCTGCTGTTGGACGAGCCCACCAACCACCTCGACATCGAGTCGCTCGAGGTCCTGCAGGCGGCGCTGTCAGCGTGGCCGGGTGCTCTCGTCGTCGCCACCCACGACCGTCGCCTCGCCGAGGGCCTGCGCCTGGACCGGGAGGTCGCGCTGTGACGTCGGCGCGACACGTCCTCGGGGTGCTGGAGCACCGCGCGCCGAATACCTCGGCGGTCGCCTGGGCTGACGGGGGGTCGCCAGGAGGTCATGATGGCGGCGATGGCGCCACTGTCATCGCGTCGACGAGCCGCGGCACGAGCGCGGCGGCGTTGGCGAACTCGACCGCCGAGCGCCCGTCCGCGCCCAGCACGTCGAGGTCGGGAGCGGGGTCTCCGCTCTCCGGGAGCGCCGCGTAGGGCCAGTCGGTGCCGAACACGATGTGATCGAGCGAGGTCACCTCGCGGGTGGCCGCGAGCGCCGGGGCGTTGTTGGTGAGCCCGGTGTCGTAGTAGAGCCGCTCCAGGTAGGCGAGCGCTCCGGCAGGGGCCTGGCCGGCGCGCTCGGGCTCGCGATCGGCCAGTGAGGCGATGCGGTGGGCCAGGAACGGAGCGGCGCCGCCCAGATGGGCGAGCTGGAAGCGGATCGAAGGGTGACGCTCGAGGGTGCCGCTGTAGATGAGGTTGGCCACAGCCCGCACGGTCTCGAACGGGAACTCGTACATCCACACCGGGTGGGGGAGGGGGAGGGCGTGCGGCGGGAGCCCGGGATGCACGAACACGTAGGCGCCCCGCTCATCCAGCGCGGCAAACAGCGGCTCCCAGGCAGGGTCGCCGAGGTAGGTGCCGGCGAGGTTGGTGAGGAGCAGGATCCCGTCGAGTGACAGCTCGTCGTAGACACGGTCGAGCTCGGTCAGTGCGGCGTCGACGTCGGGCAGCGGCAGGGTCGCCACTGCTGCGAACCGGCGGGGCTGGGCGCCGACGATCTCGGCCAGCCCGTCATTGGCGCGACGGGCCAGGTCGCGCCCGTCGCCGCCCCGGCCCACGAAGGCCCCGGGCGGGCCGGTGGAGATGACCGCGGCGTCGATCTGGTGGCGCTCCATCGCCTCCTTGAGTCCCGCGAGGGTCATCGGCGGCAGCGGCGGGTCTCCCAGAGCCTCTCGGTAGGCCGGAGGGTGCACGTGGGCGTGGGTGTCGATCCGCATGCCGCGGAGACTAGTCCCGGTTCTTCATGAACCGTGCCGTCGACCGCGACCCCTCGGCGCTGACGTGAGACGATTGACCTGTGACGGCATCTGAGTCCGATCGGGGGCTGCGCGAGCTGGTCGCCCTGGGCTGCCGCATCCTGGGCGCCAACGGCCACGACGACTATGTCTGGGGCCACGTGTCCGCGCGCGACCCCGACGGCCGTGGCATCTGGATGAAGGCGTCGACATTCGGCTTCGACGAGATCACCGCCGAGCACGTTGTCCTCGTCTCCTTCGACGGGGACGTGCTGGTGGGGGACCATCCGCGCCACATCGAGTGGCCGATCCACACCGAGGTCATGCGCGCCCGTGCCGACGTCTCGAGCGTGGTCCACTCACATCCGCCTCACTCGATCGCGCTCGGGGCCAGCGGCCAGCCACTGCTGGCGCTGTCGCACGCCGCGACGATGTTCGTGCCCCCCGACGTGCCACGGTTCACCCGGACGGCCGAGTTGATCGTGTCCGCTGAGATGGGGCAGGAGGTCGCGGCGACGATCGCGCGGCAGCCCGCGTGCCTGCTCGTCAACCACGGCATCGTCACCGCCGGCGCGGACGTGCGGGAGGCGGTCATCCGTGCCGTGCTGCTGGAGAACGCGGCCCACCAGCAGATGCTGACGCGCGCCTTCGGGTCCCTGGAGCGCTCCTCGCCCGACGACGAGGCGCTGCGCAAGCGCGCCACCGTGTGGTCCGAGGCGCAGGTCGGCGCCATGTGGGCCTACCTCGAGCGCCGCCTCGCCGCGGGGTCGCGGGGGTGAGGCGCGTCAGGCGCCGATCACGCGTCGCAGCAGACGCATGAGCGTCTGGCGTTCGTGCTCGGTGAGCGGGGCCAGCAGCGCGTCGCCGACCGCCTCGACCGCGGGGATGTGGCGCTCGAGGGCCGCCCGGCCGCTGGTGGTGAGATACAGCCGGTAGCGCCGGGCGTCGAGCTCTGAGCGCCTGCGGTCGATCAGCCCGCGGGAGGCCAGCCGGAGGCAGACCTCGGCCAGGGTCGAGGTGTCGATCGAGAGGCCGCCCGCCAGCGAGTTCTGGTCGGTGCCGGGCTCGGCGGCCAGCTTGGCCAGCACCGCGAACTGGACGGAGGTGAGCTCTGAGCCGACGAGCTCCGCCCACCGGGCCTGATGCTGCTGCTGCGCGCGCCGGATGAGGTGACCCGGCGCGGCGAGCAGGTCAAACGCGGGCGCGCTCACATGATCCATGGGCCACGCGTCCAGCCGTCGAGGTCGTAATCGGCCAGGCAGCTGTCGACGAGCTCGCGCTGCCGGGCGGCGATCCCTCGGACCTGGGAGAAGCGCAGCATGTCCAGCCGCATCTGCTCCTGGTTGCCCGAGTAGTTGACCTCATACCAGGCGTGGCGGCCGGCGAACTCGCTGCCCATCGCGTCCCAGATGAGCTTGAACAGCTTGATGCGCTCCTCGGCGTCGCCGGACGACCCCCGGTAGTAGCGGTCGAGCACCGGGCGCAGCTCGGGGCTCTGGAGGTCGGCTGTGCTCGAGGGGATGACGAGCGGGGCTCCACCGAGCTGCTCGGTGAAGATCTGGCGCGCCCGTCCGAAGGCCTGGGTCCCGAACTGGCGGATGAGCACCGCGTATTCGATGGCCGGAACCACGCTCGTCCCGGGGCCCGGCTGCGTGTCGTGACACAGCGACGACGTCAGCGCCCAGATGAGGTTGCGCCACCCCATGAGCTCGCCCATCGCGGCCTGGACGCCGCGAAAGCCGTCGGTGCCGTTGGTCTGCAGCCCGGCCGCCAACAGTCCGCACAGGAAGTCGAGCTTGACCGCCAGGCGCGTGCCCGACTGCAGCGTGTAGCGCGGCATGAACCCCGACTGGGCGTAGAAGGCGGTGGCGCGCTTGACGTCGCGGTAGACGAGCACGTCCTCCCAGGGGATGAGCACGTCGTCGAACACCACCACCGCGTCGTTCTCGTCAAAGCGGCTGGACAGCGGCGCGTCGAACGGCGAGCGCGCGCTCAGCTCGTATGAGGCGCGGGAGACCAGCTTGACTCCCGGCGTGGACATCGGCGCGATGAAGCACAGCGCGTAGTCCTCGGCCTTGCCCTCCTCGAGCTCGACCGCGCTGTTCTGGGCTACGAAGGTGGCGTGGGTGAGCGCGGAGCCGGTCGCGAGCATCTTGGCGCCACGGACCACCATGCCGTCGTCGCGCTCCTGCACGACGTGCACGTAGACGTCCTCCACCTCGTGGACCGCCTTGCCGCGGTCGATGGGAGGATTGACGAGCACATGGTTGAGGAAGAGCGCCTGCTCGGCGTAGCTCCGGTACCACGTCCGCGCGCTGTCGCCGAACGGCGCATACCAGTCGGGGTCCGCGCCCAGGCTGGCCATGAACGAGGCCTTGTAGTCGGGGGTGCGCCCCATGTACCCATACGACATCCGTGACCATGCCGCGATTGCCTCGCGTGAGGCCAGCAGGTCCGCGGAGGTGTAGGAGGGTCGGAAGAACCGGTGCGTGGTGAGCCCATCGGCGCCGTGTGACACCAGCACGTCGCGTTGCTCGGGATCGTGCATGGCGTCATAGAGCGAGGCCACCGAGCGCGCTGCGTTGCGGAACGCCGGGTGTGCGGTGACGTCGCTCACGCGCTCGCCGTCGATCCACACCTCGCGGCCGTCGCGCAGCGATTCGAGGTACGCCTCGCCGGTCAGCAGGCTGTCCGCTGTCTCGGGTGTCACTCTCGCCTCCTTCGTCCGTGTACGGATGATCCGTATACGGACAGTACTGGATGGCTCGCCCCCGAGCGGCCGAGTCAGCGCAGCGGCAGCGGAGCGCTGAAGATCGCCGCGGCCTCGCGCGGGCTCAGATGACGGTTGACGACGAGCTGCTGCAGGACGTGGCGCTCGCGGGAGCGCGCCAGCGCGTAGTGCCTCAGTGGGTCATAGTCGCTCGGCGCCTGCAGGAGCCCGCCCAGCATCGACGCCTCCGCCCAGGTGAGGTGCGCCGGCGCCGCACCGAAATAGCCCGCGGCCGCCTCGGTCACGCCCCAGAAGCCGTGACCGTAGTAGCCGGCGTTGAGGTACATCCGCATGATCTGTGACTTGCCGTATCCGAGCGCGAGCTTCACGCCCAGACCGATGTCCTGCAACGTCGAGCCCCCGGGGTAGAGCTGCCGGGCGAGCTGCTGTTCGATCGTGCTCCCACCCGGATCCCCGCCGCCGTCGACCGCCGCCAGACCCGCGCGACCGACCCCGCTGAGCACGTTGACGGCCACGTTGTCGTTGAAGTGCTCGTCCTCGACAGAGACGACGGCGGCGACGAGCCTGGCGGGCGCCGGCATGCCCGCGGGCTCGTGGTGGGCTGCGGCGATCCGGCTCGCCCGCTGCTGGGCATCGCCGACACCACGCAGGGAGCCGAGGTACACGACACCGCCGATCGCGGCGACCAGCAGCAGGCCGAGGACCGCGATCGCCAGCCGCCGGGCAACCGTCCGGGCCCGCAGCCGGGCGGGGGACTGCCGGGTGGCGAAGCTCGGTGCCGCGCCGCTGCTCACCTCTCCTAGTGTGGCGCGCCCTCGATCAGCTGCACAATTTCGGGATCGCCGGGTGTGACGCCCGCGATCCGATGGGTGGCATGTCGGTGGGGGATTGTGGCGCAGCCGCTCGAGGCCGTCGAGGATGTGGTCGAGGCCGAGGGTGGACGTCTGGCATGGCCGCGGTGTAGCCTGGCGGCCGAGGGCGATGTCTCCACGGGACCACGATCGCAGGATCCAAGACGGCCAGGCCCGGTCGCGCGCGGCGATGCCGCGCCGTGGCGACAGTCCGGTCCTGGCCCTGCAGCGCAGCCTTGGCAACCGTGCCACCGCCCAGCTCCTGGCCCGTAAGGGCTCCGGCCGCGGGACCTTCGAGAACAGTGTCCAGATCGGCAAGCTCGGCCCGATCGAGATCAGCCAGAGCAACATCGGCGACTGGATCGCACACAAGAGCAGCGCCGAGGACCTCGAGCTGACCACCGTCGCGGGCAAGCACTCGAGCGAGCTCAAACAGATGGCCGACGGCAAGACAAAGGTCGACTCAATCCAGGTCCAAGCGCTCACCGGCGAGAACAGCTGGGTGATCGTCACCTTCCGGCATGCGGTCATCCGGGGCTACGCCGCGGATCCGTCGGGCAAGACCGAGCAGTGGAAGGCCACAGACTTCGACGCCGTGCACATCGAGCGCACGTCGATCGGCAAGCCGCGCCCGTAGGCGCGCTCCGGGCCCCCAACCGCCGACGGTCGGTCAGCGGGCGATCTCCACGGTCACCCCGGCGGTCTCGATCTCCGCCACCACCGCGGGATCGGCGGTGTTGTCGGTGACCACGGTGTGGACCTCGTCGAGGTCGCAGACCTTTGCCAGCTCCACCTCGCCCAGCTTGGAGCCGTCAGCCACGATCACGCGACGCCGCGCGGCCAGCAGCATCGCCCGCTTGATCTCGGCCTCGGGCAGGTTGATGTTCGTGATGCCGCCGGTGACGTCGACGCCGTTGCAGCCGATGAAGCCGATCGACGCGTGCAGCCGCGCGAGCAGAACGGTGGCCAGTGGATTGACGAGGGAGTGCTGGAGCGGGCGCACGGTACCGCCGGTGACAACGACGGTGATGCGCGGGTAGGCCTCCTCGAGCTCGAGCGCGACGTTGAGCGCCGTCGTGAACACGGTGACATCGTTGAGCTCGGTCCGGGCGATGAGCGCGCGGGCGACCGCCGTGGTCGTGGAGCCCACGTCGAGCAGGACCGTCTCGCCGCTGGCGACCTTGGCGGCGGCGTAGGTGCCGATGTGGGCCTTCTCGGTCGCCGAGGTCAGCTCCGAGGTCTCGAATGGCAGCTCGCCTACCATGACGCTGGCCGGCACCGCCCCACCGCGGATGCGTCGGAGCTGGCCGCGCGCTTCGAGCGTCTGGAGGTCGCTGCGGATCGTGACCGTGCTGACCTGGAAGCGGGTGGCGAGGTCCACCACTCGCACGAAGCCGCGTTCGGCCACCAGCCCGGCGATCCGCTGCTGGCGCACCTCGGCGGGGACGTCCGCGTCCACGAGCTGGCCCCGTTCCGGCGTCATGACCGCCGAGACTACCGGCCGCTGTGGCGGGGTCCGGGGGGTCGTGGCAGCGGCACTTCAGCTCGCCACGGTGACCGCGAAGATGTGCATCGCGGCGTTGTATCCGGCCACGTCGCCCAGCGGCGGCAGGGCCACTGCTTCGACGGTCTTGCTCGGGTCGATCGCCACCGACTGCTCGAACACGTACACGGTGTGGCCCGAGGAGCCCGTCGGGTAGTTCGCGTAGTTGACCGCTGCCACTTGGACGTTGGACGGGTTCCCGTCTTGGCCCGAGGGGTACCAGAAGTTGCCGACGTTGAGCTGGAAGGTCGAGCTGGTCCCGTCGGTGTAGAACACGGTGCCGCTCCCCGATAGCGTCGAGTTGTTGGCCGAGGTCAGGAACCCGAGCTTGGACCCCGAGCCGCTGACGTCGAAGATCTGCCCCTCGGCCATCGTGTTGTCGGGCTGCGCCGACGGCACGTTGGGCCAGGTGAAGCCGAGGCCGTCGGCGGTGACCGACGCGCCCGGCGTGAGCCCGGC
The DNA here is from genome assembly GCA_963850325.1 of uncultured Actinomycetota bacterium. Taxonomy (GTDB): domain Bacteria; phylum Actinomycetota; class Thermoleophilia; order Solirubrobacterales; family Solirubrobacteraceae; genus Palsa-465. Next base: position 231,053 of record CAWKLB010000019.1, on the reverse strand, counting down.
GGCCGCCAGGCCCTGCGCGGAGAACGTCGTCCCCTGCCCGTCGAAGCCCTCGAAGCTGGGACTCGGGTTGCGGTTGCCGTCGTCCGTGATGCCGGTGTTGTCATAGCTCTCGGCGAGGGAGGCGTAGGGGACCTCGACGGTGAGGCCGGACTGGAGCGTGTGCGTGGCGCCGCCGCTCGGCGCGTCATAGGTCGCCTTGGCCACGAGCGGGACCGGCCCGGCAGTCAGCCCCGACGCGGGCGCCGTGACGGTGAACACCGCCTTGGCCGCGTTGCCCGCGTTGACCTGACCCAGTGAGGCACTGGCGGGTGACACGGTCCAGCCCGCCGGGGCGCTGACGGTCACCCCTGCGTCTCGCAGCGCCGTATTGGCCTGGTCAGAGAGCGTGGTGGTGACCTTGAACGACTGCCCCGGCTGGGCAAGCTCGCTGGAGGAGGTCGCCGCGAGCGTCGGCTGTCCCGTGGTCGGCTGACCGTATACCGCGGCCGAGTAGGGCGGGCTGGACACTGGCGCGATCGGCACGCCGCCGGCCTGGTTGCCGACCGACACGAGTCTCACCGTGCCCAGGCCCCCGCCGCTGGGCGACAGCGCCCACTCGGCGATCGCGAGCGTGTTCACACCACGATCATTCAGGATCCCGGCAGGGAGGTAGAACTGGTGTTGGGGTCCCTGCTGGTTGTCGTATTGGCCCAGCAGCCAGCCGTTGAGGAAGATGAACGCCCGGGAGTTGGCGTTGGAGGCGTTCGGCAGACTGTCGAGCTGCACCGCGACCGGGCTGTAGCTCGCCTGGGGGAGCGACAGCCGGAAGGTGGTCCGATACCAGCCGATCCCCTCGGGCACGCCGCGGCCGTTCCAGTCGTCGGGCAGCGACACGCCGGCCCAGTCGCCGTCGGGGTAGCCCGGCAGGTCCCAGCCGTGGTTGGTGCCGTAGAGACCCGTGGCGTTGAGCGGCCCGCGCGTCGGATCCTGAAGCTGCTCGCCGCCCTCGTTGCCCTGCAGGCGCCAGCTCACGGTCTCGGTCCCGCCCGCGAGCGTTGCGCCCATCAGGCCGCGCGGGCTCTTTTGGGAGTCGCTCGGCGGGTTGCCGTAGACGCCGTCCTCGTCGTGGCTCGAGCTTTGGACCAGCACCGCCACGACGTTGTCGGCGCCCGCCCGCAGCGCCGCGGATGGGAAGCTGAACGTCTTGGTCTGCTGGTTGCCGGAGCTGTCAGAGCCGATGAACGCGCCGTTGAGCCAGACGCTGAAGGCGCCATGCTGCCCGCCGTTGGCCGTCAGCGTGATCCCAGTCTCGGCGCCGGTGGCGCTGAAGTGGCCGCGGTACCAGATGAACCCGTGGTGGAAGCCGTAGTCGTCGGCATAGAGCACGGGCGTGGTCACCGGCGGCGTCGGGTTGGTCGTGGTGGAATGGTCGGCCAGCGTCCACGTGCTGTCGTTGTAGAAGGGCTGTGCCTCGGGGGTTTCAAACCGGAAATGCCACCCGGTGAGGACGGGCAGATGGACGGCTCCCGCGCCCGGCAGCGAGCCCGCGAGCGCACCGTCGGACTGCCGCGTCGTGCCTACGCGCCGACCGTTCCAGGTCACGGCGCGAATGTGCGAGGAAGCCCATACGGTGATCGGGCCTGAGCTGCTGGTGTCGCCGGTCAGCGCCAGGACGCCGTCGCGACTGGACGCGCTCCGCACCAGGTAGGCGCCGTGCACCAGCGCGGGGCCGGCGTCCGTCGCCTCCGGCCAGAAGTCCTCGGCGATGTCCTTCTCTGCGATGAGGAGCTCAAGCGCGGGCCGGCCGCCCCCGCTGATCTGCACCTCGATGAGGCCGGCGTGGGTGTAGTCGAGACGCAGATCCCCGCGGCCGGCGTCCCATGTGCTCTGGACGCTGCCTTGCAGGACCTTGACCGTGGGCCGGCTGGTGTAGCGCAGGACCGTCTCGCCGTCGGTGCCGGCCGGGCCGTAGAGCACGGCCAGGGCGCCCGGGCCGAGGTCGGCGTGGGTCATCAGCTCTGAGGTCGAGTACTGGAGCTGCTGGCCATCGAACGCATAGTCGGTGAGCAGCAGGCGCGCGTCGCGGCCCTGGAGCGTGATCGCGGTGCCAGGCTGCTGGGGCACGGTGGGGTAGTAGTCAGTCTGCTGTGCCGCCGTGGGGACGTTGATGGCGTCGACCGAGACGTAGGTGCCGCCCGAGGACGGGTTCTTCTGTCCGGTGACGACGATCTTTAGCGTGTGCGTCGTGTCGGCCAGTCCGCTGGCCGAGTACAGCACCTGCTGGAAGTTCGTGCCCGACGAGTACCCGTCCACGGTGGCCACCTGGGCGCCGTCGAGATAGATGTCGGCGATCCCGTGGTTGGAGGCGGTGGGCGCGACGTACTGTACGGCGGTGCCGCTGAAGGTGACTGACATCGAGTCGCCGGTGACGTCGCTGAAGCTCTCGGTGGTCTTGTAGTCACCACCGGTGTACGACTGATTGGAGACGTGTGACCAGCTGCCGGTGTAGCCCAGGGCCGGGTCGGTGTCGTCGTAGGTGTACCCGAAGCTCGGCTGCGTGTTCAGCGCCAGGTGGGTGCTGGCATCTGACGTCGCGGACGCGTCGCGCTGACGCAGATAGACCAGCTGGGTGTTGGTGTCCGGGTTGCCGCGCGCCTGCGCGGTAATCGCCGCGTTGGTGGATGTAGGCGCGGCCACGCCGTCGGTCTTGGTCAACGGCGCCACGGACTGCAGGAAGTCGCCGAGCAGCTTGTTCTCGCCGTACTTGGAGGCGGCGATGTCGTTCTCGTTGGCCGGAGTGCCGATCTCCCCGGACTCGCGGATCGCCGAGCCGTAGTCGTAGGACGTGTACATGAACGGCGCGGGCAGCCACCCCCAGTTCGTGCCGCCGACAGTCATGTAGTTGCTCTGGATCGTCACCCCCTGCGCGAAGTTGCTCTTGTAGAAGACGTTCTCGAAGTCCGAGTTGGTCATCTCGTAGCAGTTGTCATAGCCCGAGCCGCCCCAGCTGTCATAGGACCCTCCCTGGAACTCGGGCAGCATCAGCGGCTCACCGGCGAAGGGCGCGAAGCCACCCGGGCTTCCGAACGAGTCTGGGTTGGCACAGTCAAAGCCCTGCGGATACGAGTCGTAGCCGTCGATCTGGACCGCGCCGGGGGTGCCGTTGAAGGTTCCGCTGTGGTTTCCGGTCAACGGGACATTGATCCCGTCGGCGTGAACCTTGGCGATCAGGTCGGCCATGTAGTTGACCGTCGCCGGTTCGTTGTAGAAGAGCTCGTTCTCCACCTGATAGAGGATCACGTCGCCACCGCGAGTGATCTGGTGCGCGGCGATGATCGGGTCGATCTCGGACAGCCACTGCTTGGCCGCGGCCACGTAGTCGGGCGCGTCGGTGCGGGCCTTCCCCTGCTGGGTGACCAGCCACCCCGGGAAGCCCCCGGCGTCGGTCTCGGCGTTGATGTATGGGCCGGGCCGGGCGATCACGTACAGGCCGGCCTTCTGGGCGTCGTTGAGGAACGTGTTCATGTCCCGGACGCCGGTGAAGTCGTAGCGGCCGGGCGCGGGCGAGGAGTAGTCCCAGTCGAAGTACGGCGTGACGGCGTTGAAGCCGTCGGCCTTCATCTTCTCGAGCAGATCGAGCCACAGCGACGGGGACGGTGTGCGCCATGGATCGAACTCACCCGAGTAGATCATCGTCCGCCTTCCATCGATCATCAGCGAGTACTGGTCATAGGTGACCGTCTGCGCTCGGCCGCGGACCACGTCGCGCGGCGGCGCGATCGGGGCCGGGGTGACGGAGTCGGAGGCTGATGACGACGCCCCGCCCGCGGTGGACGTGTTGGCGCGCACGGTGAAGGAGTAGGACGTCCCGTTGTCCAGCCCGTCCACGATCGCCCAGTTGTCTGGCACCGGCGCGGTCGTCGTCTGGCCGCTGGAGGATGTGACCGTGTAGGAGGTGACGCTCCCCTGACCGGCGGCCGGCGGGCACCAGGTGACGGTGACCGACCCGTTCCCGGCGATCGCGCCGACATGGGTCGGGACGCCCGGGGTCGGCTCATCCGCCTCCGCGGTCGTCTCCGAGGGGCAGCCCGAGGGTCGATCGGGCGCGACACCTGAAGCGCTGGTCGCGCCCGACGTGCGCGGGGTCCAGGCATGCGCGGCAATGGCGCGCGAGGGCGCCCTCACCGCGGCGCTGCGCGAGGCCGAGGCGAGCGGCACACCCGCCAGGATCAGGGCCGTAGCCATGATCAGGGTCACGGTGATGACACGACGACAGCGCATGCTCTCCTCCTCGCAGACCAGAGGCGACGACAACCCTTGCCTTGGGTTTTCGAAAGGGCGCCTCCCGCGAGACATGCCCGATCTCTCCCAGGCAGAGTTATATCCGCTTGCGAGGGCTTGTCAATACTTCTGCGTTAAGGCCAGATTGCTTTCGATATCGAAAGCCCGGCGACGGACGGTCGCGACGCACCTCGGTGCGCCACAAGCACGTCGGTGCGACAGACGCGGGGGCCCACCCGCGCACCCCGGTTCTCACCACCGATAGCATCCAGACCGGTGAGGTGGCACGCTGACCGATCTGATCCACGCCGCCCCGTCGCGCCTCGATCGGCGTGGCGCGCTCGGGCCGCGACGTGCGGGTGCGTGGCCGCTGTGGCGGCGGTGCTCTGCGGGTGCGGCCTCGCGCCCAACCCGCCGATCGCCATTGTCCAGAATTACCTGAACGCGCTCGGCGGGGGCGAGTACGCGACTGCCTGCGGCATGCTCGACGGCCAGGCCCTGCAGGCCCTCACGCGCGAGAAGCACGTCCGGATCAGCTGCGTGAAGCTCTTCTCCCGCTGCCTTCCCAACCGGTCGCTCGTCCTCAAGAGCGATCAGACCCAGCTGCTCTACGCGGACATCAACGTGAGCCTCAGTGACAACGGCACCGTCGCCAACGCCGACACCAGCGCCACCCCCGTCGCGACCGAGCTCAGGCACGTGACCCTCAAGCACGAGCACGGCGTCTGGAAGTTCACGGGGTTCGGGCGGGCGATCGAGGCGTGCCGGCCGGCGGCACACAAGCACAAGCCACGACACCGCTCCCACCACCAGAAGAGCTGACGCCGGGGACCGCTAGACCGCGACCACGGGACTGCGCCCGAGCGCGCGACCGTGGGCGTCGAGGGCGGTCAGGGCGACGTAGCCCTCACTGGTGCCGAGGTCGATCGCCGTCTCGAATCCGCGTCGAGGGGCGGCGCCCACCCTGCGCAGGTCACTGCGCCGCGGGCCGGCGTCGACCCGCCAGTGAGCGATCTCGGTCGCGCCGTTCCAGCTGATGTACGCGGTGGCGCGGCCGCTCGACCGGTCGCGCGAGACCGCGATCGACGGGTCGGTCGCCGGGTGCCCGGACCAGGCCTGGCGGAAGCTGCGATAGGACTTCTGGTCTGTGCTGGTCCCGATCCGCAGGTCGACGCGGACGTCGCCACCGGCATCGAACTCGGTCACATAGGGCGCCGAGCCCCAGCCGACGGCCATGTGGCCGTCACCCAGTCGGCGGGCGGACCCCATCGCGGTTGCGGTGACCGGCCGGGGGCGCCGGTAGGCGCGTGCGAGGGCGACGTGACGGGCGTGCTGGTCGACGCCGAGCTCCAGCGCGCGGGTCCGATGAGTTGCGGTCCGGCCGTCGTCGCCGTTGTCAAAGACGGTGATCGTCCGGGCGTTGGGCATCCGGACGTCGTGCTGCCAGGCGAACTGAGCGTCGGGGCCCATGGCGAACTGACTGCGCTTTCCGCCCAGACGCCACATCACGGCGCCGGTCGCGCGGTCGAGCTTGTACAGGGCCCAGGTGTGGCGCCCGGAGATCAGCAGGTTGCCGTCCGGGGTGACGTCGATCGAGTTCAGGTGCATGTAGTCGAACTCGTGCGTCGGCGCACGGTAGGACTCCGCCGGGTCGACATGAGCCAGGCTGCGCCATTCCTGGACGAGCCGGCCGGTGGCGATGTCAACCTCCTGGAAGATCGACTCCCGCACCGATGCGCCGGGCGAGCCGCCGATGGCGCTGAGGTCACGCGGCGTCGTGACCGGCGGGCATGTGAACAGCGCCGTGCCGCTATCGGTCAGCGTCAGCTCGTGCAGATCGATGTACCGTCCGTTGGCGGCCTTCACCCGTGCGATCTCGCGGTACGAGCGGTCACAGATCACCGCCTCGCCGAAGCCGTAGCCGGTGCGGACCTTGCCCTCCCACCAGATCAGGACGGGCTCGCCGCGATAGGTGTGGACGGCGAAGTTCGTCGGCCATGGCGCACGCTGAAACCAGACCGGCTCGCCGGCGTTGTCGACGATCATCGGGCCCGACTGGGCGCCGCCCACTCCGGCGGGCCCAATGAACAGGTAGTGGCCGTCGGACGGCGCGGCGTCGTTCGCGAGCGTGTACGTGGTCGGAGGCTCGAGCCCGGGCGCGGAGTGAAAGCGCCGCACGGTCCCGTGGATGCCGTCGGTGACACGCCACGACGCCAGAAACGACCGGCCGCCACCGAGGAGCTGCGACACGCCGTAGGCCCCGCCTCCAAGCACGGCGGCCCCTCCGGCAGCCATCCCGGCCCGGAGCAGGCGCCGACGCGTCATCAGCGGCTCGGCTGCGGTCCAGGGCGGCGTCATCGGGCGGCCAGTTCAGCACACCGACCCCTGTGCGCGGCGATAGCCGGCTAAGAATTGCCCCCCGCGCTTACGCGGGCCCTACACGGCCGCGGCGAGGCGACCTGCGGACGGTCGGCGCGGAGATTCTCGGCGAACTGCGGACGGTCGCCGAGGCGGCGGTCGCAACGGAGCCGCAGCGCTCAAGAACTGTGTGATGCGCCGGCGGCGAGATGGCGACGAGCGCGTCGGAGATTCATGGCACTACGCCTCCTAACCTCGCACTTTCGCACCCTTAGTGCCATGTTGGGGCGCTCGGACCGCCCCGACTTTACGCAGGTCTCCGGCCTCAGTGGTGGAGGGCAAACGTATCACTAAGTTGAGTGAAAGTGCTATGTTCGGCGCCTGATAGTGCGACGTTCGGTCCTCACAGACGATGCATACCTTCCGTAGCCTAGATCGCAAGATCGGGATGATTCCCGGGGCGTTGGGCCGGACGCTGGGCGACATCGACACACGCCGCGGGCGCGAGCAGGCGTTTCGCGAGCAGCATCCCCAGTCGCTCAAGACCCTGACCGAGATCGCGCGCATCCAGAGCACCGAGGCGTCCAACGCGATCGAGCGGATCACCGCGCCGCCGAAGCGCATCCAGGAGCTGATGTCGGACAAGACGACGCCGACGAATCGGTCCGAGGCCGAAATCGCCGGGTACCGCGCCGTCTTGGACACGATCCATGCCAGCGCGCCGCATATCCCATTCACTCCGAGCGTCGTCGAACAGCTCCACCGCGACCTCTACCAGTTCACCAGCGTGCGCGCTGGCCGATGGAAGGGCGTCGGGAACGCAATCGAAGAAGAACGGCCGGACGGCGCAGTGGTCGTGCGATTCCAAACCGTACCGGCGGCCGAGACCCCTGACGCGATGCGCGAGCTCCACCAACGGTTCGCGCGCGCGATCGAATCGCCCGATTACCACCCGCTGCTCGTGATCGGCTGCTACGTCTTCGACTTCCTGGCCATCCACCCCTTCGGCGACGGCAACGGACGGATGAGCCGCCTGCTGACGCTGCTGGCGCTGTATCAGGCCGGCTACGAGGTGGGGCGGTTCATCAGCCTCGAACGGCTGATCAACGAGAGCAAAGAGACCTACTACGAGGCCCTGCAGGCCGCCGGCCACGGATGGCACGACGAACAGCACGACGTCACCCCCTGGTTGGAGTACTTCCTAGGGATCATCACCGCCGCCTACGGAGAGTTCGAGAGCCGGGTCGGCGCGGTGTCAGGCCGCGGCGCGAAGGCGGAAGCGATCACACAGTTCATCCGCTCCAACATCTCCGACGAGTTCGCCGTCGGTGACGTCCGCCACGCCGTACCCAACGCCAGCCAGTCCTACATCAGCAAAAAGCTTGCTGGCCTACGCGACCAAGGTGTCATCCAGCCGCTCGGCACCGGCAAGAGTGCGCGCTGGCGACGGATCAAGACCGACTGGTAAGACTCGCCGAGCCGCCAGCCGATACGGACCGGCGATCGCCACCACGCCACCCTCAGAACCCGGCCGTGCAGACGCCCGCGGCGGCTAGCTTCACCAGTCCTCACCGGCCTGACGGCCGATGACAACTGAGACTCGCCGGTGGCGCCTCGGACAACGGGTCTGCGGCGGGCGGTTGGAATTTGAGAATGCGGCCGAACTTGAGATCAAACCTGAGAACAGCCCTGAGAGCCCGCCGGGGGACTTGAACCCCCAACCCCTTGATTACAAATCAAGTGCTCTACCAATTGAGCTAGGCGGGCGCGGCTGTCCCAAGTCTGGCAGGCGGGGCGGGCCCGAGCGGCCGCGCCGCCCGCCCGGAATGGCGCCGCGCCGGCCCTCAGGCGGCGCTGCGCTCCTGCTGGCGCTCCCACCATTGGATCGTGTCAGCCATCGTCTGGCGCAGGGAGATCTCGGGCTCCCAGCCGGTGAGCGCGCGCAGCCGGGCCGGGTCGCCGCGGAGGTCCATGACCTCGCTCGCGCGGACGCGCGAGGGGTCGACGGTGTGCTCGACCTCGATCGGCGCGAGGAGCTCGCGGAGCAGCGCGACCTGTTCTCCCGCGGATACGGAGCGGCCGGTGCTCACGTTGAAGGCGCCCCCGGCCGCGCCCGGCTTCCCCGAGATCAGCGCCTGGGCCAGCAGGCGATACGCGCGCACCACGTCGCGCACGTCGGTGAAGTCCCGGCGCGTCTCCGGGTTCCCGGTGACGATCTCGAGCTTCGAGACCCCGGCGCGGCGACCCTCGGCGGCCTGGGAGGCCAGCGAGGAGAGAAGGAAGATCGGCAGCTGACCGGGCCCCGAATGGCTGAACGGCCGGGCGCGGACGATCTCCAGGCCATAGGCATCGCCGTAGAGCTCGGCGAGCATCTCGCCCGAGACCTTGGAGACCGCGTAGGGGTTGGCCGGGTGCGGGGCCAGATCCTCGGGCGCGGGCAGCACATCCGGGTTGCCATAGACCTCGCACGAGCTCACCCACACCACCGGCGCCCCGCCGGCGACATGGCGCAGAGCCTCCAGCATCCCGACGGTGATCGCGTCGTTATCACCCAGGGTCTGCGCCGGGGACTCCCAGGAGCGGCCCACCGAGGTGAGCGACGCCAGGTGGTAGACGAGCTCCGGGGCCGCCGCGCGGACCGCCTCTCTCACCGCGTCCCCGTCTCTCATGTCGACCGCCACGCCCTCACCGCACCCGTCGGGCGCCAGCCCCCGACGCGACAGGGCGACGACCTCGTCGCCGGCCTCGGCGCACTGCCGGCACAGCCACGAGCCGGCGAAGCCGGACGCGCCGGTGATCAGGACGCGCATGGCACGCCGGTGACCGCCGCCGTCAGGGTGAGTCGTGCACGGACACGGCGTGCTCGAGCGAGCCGTGGCCGTTTGAGGAGTAGTGGGTCTCGGGCTCGGGGGGCTCGGCCTCGGGCTCGGCGTTGATCCGCCGTTCCAGCTCGCCCAGGACCATCCCGAACAGAAGGTGCCGCCACGCGGCCTGCAGGAAGGCAACCCGGTTCCCGCGCAGCTCGGGCAGCTCGTGGCGCGCGGGGTGCAGGCGATCGGTCAGCGCCACCAGCGGCCATAGCGCGACGTGCTCGGCGAGCGCCGCCACCGGCCCGCGCAGCTTTGGCGACACCGGGATGGCGGGCGCCAGGTTCGCGTACACCGCGCCGAACAGGGCCCCGTCGGCCATGTGGATCGCGAGGCCGATCGGAAGCCATCCGGCGTCGCGGGTGAAGGCCTTTCCCAGCAGCTCGACGTCGTCATAGGCGCTGGAGAACACCCGCTTGTCCAGCGGTTGCTGGAGCGCCCAGACCGCCGCGGCCACCGCGCCGCTGAGGGCGCCACGGAGCGTGCGTGTGGAGTCCAGGCCACGGGTCACTGGGTCTCAACTGTAACGGGCGGAGGCCCGGCGGGTACCGCATTGTGCGATGGAGCACGACCGTTATTACCGGAGAGCGCGGGAGAAACGCGCCAACCTGCTCATCTACGGATTCGTCCGGGTGACGTTCCAGGCGTTCTTTCTCGTCTACTTCCGTTTCAAGCGAATCGGGCGCGAGCACATCCCCAAGCACGGGCCGGTGATCATCGCCTCCAACCACCGGAGCTTCCTCGATCCGTTCGTGATCGCGTGCATGGCCCGGCGCCCGATGTACTACGTGGCCAAGAAGGAGATCTTCCTCTACAACCGCCTGCTGGCCTGGGTGCTGGCCGCGCTTGGGGCCTTCCCGGTGGATCGCGGCGCCGGGGACTCGGACTTCATCGATACCGCCAAGGCGATCCTCGCCCGCGGCGACATCGTGCTCATCTTCCCCGAGGGGACCCGCACCCGCCCCGGCTCGCTGGGCCAGCCGAGGCGCGGGGTCGGGCGCCTGGCGCTGGAGTCCGGCGCCCCGGTCGTGCCCGTCGCGGTGCTCGGCACCGAGGCGGTCCGCAAGGGGTGGCGCATCCGTCCCCGCAAGGTCAAGATCCGCGCCGGGCGGGCGCTGCGCTTCCCGCAGGTCGAGAACCCGTCGGTCGAGCTGGCCGGAGCGGTCACGAACCGCATCTGGCCGTGCGTGATGCTCCAGTGGGAGTGGCTGGGCGGCCTGCCGCCCGTGCGTCGCGTCGCCATCGTCGGGGCCGGCGGCTGGGGCACGACCCTGGCCGTCTGCCTGGCCCGCGCCGGACTCGAGGTGGACCTCGGCTGCCGAACCCTCGAACAGGCCGAACGGCTCCAGGCATCGCGCGAGAACGAGCGCTACCTGCCCGGAATCTCGCTGCCCGACGCGGTCCGCGTGCTGCGCGCCTCGGACCTCAGTCTGGAGGGCTCGGACATCGTCTGCCTCGCCGTCCCGGCGAAGGCGCTGCCGTCCGTGATGGCCGCCCACGGCGGGCGGATCACCAGTCGGGCCGGTGTGCTCGTCGTCTCCAAGGGTGTCGTGCCGCCCCTCGGGACACTGCCCTCGGCGTTCGCGGCCGAGCGCTGCAAGGCGCGCACCGTCGCCGTGCTCGGCGGGCCGGCCAACGCGACCGAGATGCTCGAGCGCGGCGGCTCGGTGGTCGTGGCCTCGCTGGATCGCGGCTTCACTCGCCAGCTCAGGGACATCCTGTCCGCCGCCAAGCTCGACGTGCTCGTCACCAACGACGTGACCGGCGTGGAGCTGGCCGGCGCCGCCAAGAACGTCGCCGCCCTGGCCGCGGCCGCTGCCGCGTCGCAGGCGGGGGCCAACGTCGCCGGAGCGGCGGCCGGCAAGGTGTTCGCCGAGATCGATGCCCTTGCCCGCGCCCGCGGCGGCCGGCCCGAGACGTTCGCCGGCGTCGCCGGAGCCGGTGCGCTTGTCGCCAGCGTCGTCGACGGCGGCTCGCGCAACCATCGCGCCGGGGAGCTGCTGGCCCAGGGGATGCCGGCCTCGGAGATCGGTCACGCGCTCGGCCAGGGCACCGAGGCGGTCGACTCGGTCCCGCTGCTGGCCAGCGCCGCCAAGGCCGCCCAGCTCGATACCCCGGCGCTTGACGGCCTGGCTGCGCTGGTCGAGGGGCGGATCGATCCCGACCAGTGGGCAGCGACGGTCAGCGAGCCGCCGCGCCCGAAACGATCCCGGACGGTGCGCGCCGCGTGACTTGGATCCCCGCCCACCCCCCCGCCCACCCCCCGGAACGCTCCGAGCGGAGGTAGGCTCCGCGTGACTTGGCACTCGAGGCCCCCGACTCCAAAGCTGAACTCGACGCCCGTTTCACGGAGCTGTATCGCCGACACCTGCGCGACGTCTACACCTACAGCTACTACCGCATCGGGAACCACCACGACGCCGAGGACATCACCGAGCAGACATTCCTCCAGGCCTACCGCCATTTCGAGCGGGCGCTGCGCGAGTCTGACGGCCGGCCGCTCCGTCCGTGGCTCATCCGGATCGCCCACAACCTGGCGGCGAACTTCTACCGGGACCGCTCGCGCAAGCCGGAGTCGGCCATCGAGGACGCCGGCTTGATCTCGGCGCCCCACACCACCGAGGCCCTCGTCGAGGGCCGCGAGGAGCTCAAGAACATCCTGGAGGGCGTCTCCCAATTGCCCGACGATCGCCGCAACGCACTGATCATGCGCTTTGCCCTCGGGATGGACAACCGGGAGATCGCCCGCGCGCTTGATCGCACCGACGGCGCCACCAAGGTCCTCCTGCACCGCGCCATCCGCCAGCTCGAGGAGATGGTGAGCGAGCCCAGCACGACCTCCGGAGAGGACGGATGAGCAGCGGCACCACCGACTTCGAGGCCCTGCTGCGCGAGGCGCTCAGCCCCGTCGATCCGCCCGAGGACTTGGCCGCGCGGATGGAGATGACCCTGGTCAGCCTTACCGAGCTCGCCCAGGACGAGCTCGAGGCGTGGGAGCTCAAGACCATGCGCGATCCGCGCAACTGGGCGCGCCCCGCCGCGGCGGTGCTGATCGGAGCGAGCGCCGGCACGGCGCTGGTGGTGCTGCGGGTGCGCGCGCGCCACCGCACCCGACGGCACCAGTCGGCCACCCTGCGGGAGTTGGCCGAGCGCACGTTCCAGGATTTCGCCGAGGAAGCGCGGCGGGTCCTCCCGGATCGCTGATCCCCGCGGGGGCGGCGGGGGCATCTCCACTCGGGGCCCGGCGGGCGACGCCAGGCCCGCTGATACCGTCAGCCCCCAATGGCCACCTGCTACCGACACCCATCGCGAGAGACCGGGGTTTCGTGTTCCTCCTGCGGGCGGCCCATCTGCCCCGACTGCATGACGCCGACCTCCGTCGGCATGCGCTGCCCGGAGTGCTCGCGCGAGCGCACCAAGGTCAAGACGGTGCGCAGCGGGTCGACGGTCCCCGTCGTCACGCGGATCCTGATCGCGATCAACGTCGCGGTGTTCCTCGGCGAGACCGCCAGCGGTACGCCACTGGGCGGAGTGAACTCCAGCGGCTTCGGCACGCTCTACGTCAAGGGAGCGCTCTTCGGCCCGTACGTCGATCACCTACATCAGTACTACCGGCTGGTCACGTCCGGCTTCTTGCACGACGGCCTGTTGCACATCGCCTTCAACATGTTCTTCCTGTTCTTTCTGGGGCCGATGCTCGAGTCCGCGATCGGCCGCCTGAACTTCGCCGTCGTGTACTTCGTTTCGCTGCTGGCGGGGTCGTTCGGCGCGCTGCTGTTCTCTCCCCAGATCCCCACCGTGGGCGCGTCGGGTGCCCTATTCGGACTCCTCGGCGCGCTGATGGTCGTCTCCCACTACCGGGGGATCTCGATCTGGCAGAACGGCCTCGGTATCACCCTGCTGATCAACATCGTGTTCTCGCTCAGCGTGAGCGGCATCTCGATCGGCGGCCATCTGGGGGGCTTCGTCGGCGGGGCGATCTGCGGCTGGTTGATCGTGCAGGTGGGAGAGCGCCGCAGCATGCCCAGCGCCGCCATCGCCGGCTGCGTCGTGGTGGGCGTGGTCAGCGTCATCGCCGCCGTCGCCGTGGCCGGAGGCACCGGCCTGGCGCCCAACGGCATCACCATCTGACCGCGTCATAGAGCGACTGCATCTCGGCGACCAGGCGCGCGGGGTCAAAGCGGGCGCGCACGTCGGCCGCGGCCGCGCCGCCCAGGCGCACGCGCTCCCCCGCGTCGTCGAGCAGCTCGTCGATCACCCTCGCCAGCCCCCCCGCGTCGCCGGGGGCGAAGAGCCGGCCGGTCTCGCCGTCGCGGATGATCTCGGGCAGCCCGCCGTGGGCAGCGGCCACCACCGCGCAGCCGGCGGCCGCGGCCTCCAGCGCGGTGTTGGGCAGCGGATCCGGCGCGGTCGAGGGAACCGCGATCACGTCGGCGGCACCGTAGACCGTCTCCACGTCCTCGCGGAAGCCGACGAGGGCCAGGCGGTCCTCCACGCCCAACCGCCGGGCGAGCTCGAGCACTCGTTCGCGGCGCGCCTCGGCGCCGGGCCAGGGCTCGCCCGCGATCACCCCGATCGCCCCGCGGTCCCGCAGTGCCGCGGTCGCCAGCGCGCTCACCAGGAGGTCCTGTCCCTTCCAGTCAGAGATGCGTCCCAGCACCGCGATCACCGGCGCATCAGCGGGCAGTCCCAGCGCCGCGCGGGCGGGGCCCCGGGGAGCCCGCCGCGCGTCGATGGCCACGCCGTCATAGACCACGCGCGCGTGGGGGTCGGCGCCGAACTGGCCGGCCACCGACCACGACACGCACGGGAGCGCGGCGGCGGTGCGCAGCACCCGCCGGTACACCGGCCACAGAGCGGTGTAGCGGCTGTAGAGCTCGCGCACGTGCCACACGTGTGGAACCCGCGCCGCCGCGGCCGCCGCGGCGCCGCTGAGCACGACCGACGTGTTGGAGTGCACGAGAGCCACCCTCCGGCGCCGGATGAGCCGTCCCAGCGTGACGCCGTCGCGGGCCGCGTCGGCCGTCAGCGCCGCGAGGCCACGCGGCGATCCCGCACCGCGGCGGATCACCGCCGGCCAGCGTTCGATGACCTCGGCGCCGGCGGCGCGCAGGTCCCCGGCCAGCGCGCCGGGCGGGAGCACGACGATCGGGCGGTAGCGGTCGGGGTCCAGGCCGGAGACGAGCAGCGCCAGCTGACGGTCGGCGCCGTAATGGCCGCTGGAAGAGTGCAGGAAGAGGACCTGCGCCCGGGGAGCCGGTCCCCCATTCACTCAGGGTCCTAGAGCTCGACGGTGAGAGCCCGGGCGGGCGGGGCCGGCTCGGGCACCAGCTCCGGGTGGAGGATGTGCGCCAGCAGCTCCAAGCCGTCGATGATCCGCGGGCCGGGCCGCGAGAAATAGGCGGCGGCGTCGACGGCGACGATCTCGCCCGCGCAGATCGCCGCCAGCTCGTCACGGTGCATCTCGGCCTCGCGATGGGCGATCTCGGCGTCATAGCCGCACGGCATCACGATCACGATGTCGGGCTGGACGGCTGCCACCTCCTCCCACGAGCACTGCTCGGAGTTCTCGCCCGTGAACCCCAGCGCGTCCTCGCCGCCGGCGAGCTCGATGAGCTGCGGAGTCCAGTGGCCGGCGGCGAAGGGCGGGTCGAGCCACTCCAGGGCCACCACTCGCGGCCGCCGGCGGGCCGTGCGGGTGAGCAAGCGGATGCGATCGATCCTCGCCGAGGCCTCGCGCACGAGCTCGACCGCGGCGTCCTTGGTATCGGTGGCCTGGGCGAGGATGCGGAAATCGCCCAGCACCTCGCCTACGGTGCGCGGATCGAGCGAGATCACCATCGGCTGGGTGTCGATCTCCTCGGCGATCGACTGGACGTCGTCAAAGGAGACGGCGCACACCGCGCACAGCGCCTGGGTGACGATGAGGTTGGGCGCCAGCTCGTGCAGCGCCTCGGCGTCGAGCTCGTAGATCGATTCGCCGGCCAGCGTCCGCTCCTTGACCGCTGCGTCGATCTCCGCCGCGCTGAGGCCCGTGGGCAGGACGTCGCGCGTGACCTTCGGCAAAGCCTGGACTTCGGCCGGATAATCGCACTCGTGCGTCACTCCGACGACGTCCTCGCCGAGCCCGAGCGCGAACAGCATCTCGGTGGCCGATGGGACGAGGCTGACGATGCGCATGCTCAGGTTTGCAGGCACCGCGCCCGTGGGAGCCTGATCGGAACCGGATAAGGAGAAGACATGGCCGAAGTGCTCAACGAGGAAGAAGTCGCGTCAAGGCTACGGCGTTTGCCCTGGGAGCGCGAGGGCGACGAGATCGTGCGGGAATGGCGATTCGAGGACTTCAACGAGGCGGTGGCGTTCGTCAACCGGGTCGCCGAGGTCGCCGAGGAGGCCAACCACCATCCGGACATCCTCCTGCACGGGTGGAACAAGGTGAAGCTGGCCCTGACCAACCACTCGGCGGGCGGTCTCACCGAGGTCGACTTCACGATGGCCGAGCGCTTCGACGCCCTGGACGGGTAGCCGGCCCCGGGGTCGTTCACGCGCATCCGGACAGCCCTGCGGCAGGCCGAGACGGGCAGCGGCCGCCGGCCTTTCGATCACGCCGGGGCCTGCTGCTACCGTTCGCCAAGTCGCTGAATGAACGACGACGAACGACCCCGAAGTAGCAGCGCGCTGACGCAGGGCGCCATCCGGACGATGATCCGGACGACGCGCGGGGTTCTGTGAAGGCGCTCTTCATCCTCCTGACCGGGGTGCTGATCCTGGTCAACGCGTTCTTCGTGATCGCCGAGTACTCGCTCGTCCGGTCGCGCAAGGCCCGCTTGCAGCAGATGGCCGAGGACGGCAAGCGCGGCGCGAAGCTGGCGCTGGCTCAGATGGAGGACATCGGCGACTACATCGCCGCCTGTCAGGTCGGGATCACGATGGCGTCGATCGGCATCGGCGCGCTCGGCGAGCCCGCGATCGCGCATATCCTCGAGCCCGTGTTGGGCGGGCCGCTGGGCCGTTCCGCCGCCCTGATCGTGTCGGTGGTCATCGCCTACCTGCTGATCACCATTGCCCAGAGCATCATCGGCGAGATCGCCCCCAAGCTCTACACGATCCAGCACGCGGAGGACCTGGCACGACTGGTCGCCCGGCCGCTTCAGATGAGCCGGGTCCTCTTCACCCCGTTCATCTACGTGCTCAACGCGGCGTCCAACTCGCTGCTGCGCGCCACCGGCACGGACCCCGACGCCGAGCCCGAGGGCGGCACCCCGGACGAGATCAAGCGGATCATCGCCGAGTCTTCGAGCGGCGGCAGCCTGGACATCGGCGAGGCCAACATGCTCACCGGTGTCTTCCACCTGCACGAGCAGGAAGCGCGCCAGGTGATGACGCCGATCCCGGCTGTGGTGACCGTCGACCTCTCGGAGACCGTCCAGGACGCCCTGCGCCGCTGCGTCTCGACCGGCCACTCCCGGCTGGTGGTCACCGAAGACGAGAACCAGGACCGGGTCAAGGGCATTGTCCACGTCAACCAGCTCGTCAAGCTGATGATGAACGAGGGCTATGAGGCCCACTTCGACAAGCTCGTGCGCCAGGCGCCGATCGTCCCCGAGACCAAGCCGCTGGACGACCTGCTGGCCGACCTGCAGCGCGAGCGCACCGAGCTCGCGATCGTGGTCGACGAGTACGGCCGGACGGCCGGGATCGTCACCACCGAGGACATCATCGAGGAGGTCGTCGGGGAGATCACCGACGAGACCGATCCCGCCGGCGGCGGGGTGCGCCGCCTGGCCAGCGGCGAGTGGTTCGTGCGCGGCCACGTCCCGGTCTCCGACCTCGAGGACTACGGACTGCACCTCCCGGTGGACACCGACGCCTACAACTCGGTCGGCGGGTTCGTGTTCGCCGAGCTGGGCCGGCTGCCCAAACGCGGTGACCAGGTCACCGCCGACGGCTACTCGATCCGCGTCGAGTCCGTGCGCCAGAACCGGATCGAGGCGGTCAGGATCCGCCACCGCAAGGCCCCGGCCGAGTCGACGACGCCGGCTTCGTAGGACGCTGACGACTCGGGTCCGCTGGGACCCGGCGCACATCTGGTGATGCGCGGGCTCGCGCCATTCGTTACATTGCCGGGGTAACGGGCCGTCCGGTTCCTTTCCGGCGGTTGAGAGGAGAGATGAAGCCGGCCCTCAGGGGCCGGCTTCGCCCGCGTTTCAGGGCCGCGTGTGTACCCCGTGTCAGGGCTCGGCTTTGCCCGCCAGCTCAGGGCGTTTGCATGCCATCTCAGGCACCACGGCGAGGCGGGTGTGGCCAAAAAGAAACCGGCCCGCTGGGGACGGGCCGGTCTCGTGCTTCTGGGGAGGAGGTGCTGCTATGAGGTACGTCGCGTGATGGATATTGGGCGTCGGACCTGAACGCAGCCTTAATAATTAGTCGTAGTCGTAGAAACCACGACGGGTCTTGCGGCCGAGCGCTCCGGCCTCGACCAGCTCGGCCAGACGGGCGGGGACGACGGCGCCGATCTCCTCGCCGATCGCCTTGGACACGTCCAGCCCGACGAAGTCCAAGAGCGCGATGGGGCCCATCGGCATCCCGGCACCCAGCGTCATGCACTGGTCCACGTCGGCGGGCTCCATGGCGTTCTGGACCATGAAGTCCACGGCGCTGAACAGGTAGGGGAAGAGCAGCCGGTTGACGACGAAACCCGGCGTGTCGGGGACCTCCACCGGGGTCTTGCCGAGGTCATGGCACAGGGTCCGCGCGCGAGCGCGCACGTCGTCACGGGTCTGGGGCCCGAAGGCGAGCTCGATCAGCTCCATCCGGGGCACGGGGTTGAACACGTGTAGACCCACGAAGCGGTCCGGATGCCCGCTGGCGACCGCGAGGTCGGCGATCGAGAGCGACGAGGTGGTCGTGGCCAGGATCTCGTCGGGCCCCGTGTGGGAGGCGAGCTCGGCGAGCAGCGGGCCCTTGTGCTCCGGATCCTCGACCACCGCCTCCACCAGGAAGGTCGCCTGCGCCAGCTCGTCCAGATCGCCGACGACACGTACCCGATCGGCGCAGCCGTTCAGCTCGGGAAGCTTGTCGCAGTGCTTGGCTACGGCGCGCCGCACGCGGTCCGCGGATGCGGTGGAGCGCGCCCACAGCAGCACTTCTCCGTGGGCGGCGGCGACAGCGGCGAGTCCTGCCGCGATCGTGCCGGAGCCGGCGATGGCGAGTCGTTCGTGCAAGGGATCTCCTGGTTCGAGGGGCGCCCAGGACCGTGCCCGGCCCATGGCGCCTCAAGAGTACGGGACCGTTCAGTGGAACGTAGCTACCCGCTCCGCCGCCCGTTGTATACCCCTCACGCGCGGGCTCCGCGGGTTCTGACGCTCGCGCGCCGCGGGTTCTGACGCCCGCGGCGGCGCGGGCTCCCGGCGGCCCGGGCGCGGTCTAACGCTCCTGCTCGGTGGGGCGGATGAGCACCTCGTTGATCGCCACCCGCCACGGCCGGGTGACGACGTAGGCGATCGCGTCGGCGATGTCCTCGGGCAGCATCCGCTCGAAGTCGTTGCCGGCGGCCATCGCCTCGCGGATCTCGGGCCGGTTGTGGGACACGAGCTCGGTCGCCACCGCGCCGGGCTCGACGAGCGAGACGCGGACGTGGCGGCGCGTGACCTCTTGGCGCAGCGACTCACTGAAGGCGCCGACGCCCCACTTGGTGAGGTTGTAGACCCCGCTGCCGCTACGGGCGACGCGACCGGCCACAGAGCTGATGTTGACCAGGTCCGCGACCCGCCGCGGGCTGTCCTCGGCGGCCTTGAGCAGATGGGGGAGGGCGGCATGGGCGCAATAGAGCAGCCCGTGGACGTTGACGGAGATCATCCGCTCCCACTCCTCCAGGGGAGCGTCGACCGCCGGGCCGAGCAGCATCACGCCGGCGTTGTTGATCAGCGTGTCCAACCGGCCGAGCTCGGCCACGGTCTTCTCCACCAGCGCCTGCGCCTGCTCCTGGGAGGTCACGTCGGACTCGATGGCGAGGGCATGACCGCCTCCGTCGGCGATCCGTGCCGCCAGCGCGTCGATACGGTCCTTGCGCCGGGCCGCGATCGCCACGGTGGCGCCCTGCTCAGCGAGCGCCACGGCGGTGGCCTCGCCTATCCCGCTGGAGGCGCCGGTCACGAGCGCCACGCTTCCCTTCAGCTTCTCGGTAATGGTCATTGGTCGAGCCTAGTGAGCAGCCACCCGACGCCGTCTGTGGTAGAACCGCGGGCCGGAATGGCACCTGGCCCCGACACCGTCCGTGCCGCCCGGCTCACCGAGCTGGGACAGCCGCTCCAGATCCAGGACGTGCAGCTCCCGGAGCCCGGCGAGGATGAGGTCCGCGTCGACCTGCACTACGGCGGTGTGAACCCGATCGACCGCTACAACGCCGAGGGCCAGGTCAATCCCGACGCGATCCGGCCGCGCACGCTGGGCGGCGAGGCCTCGGGCGAGGTCGACGGCCGGCTCGTGCTGGTGGCGGGTGAGGGCCTCGGCTTCGTGCGCGACGGCGTGTGGGCGCAGGCCGCGGTCGTCCCGAGCGAGGCGGTGGCCGCGGTACCCGAGGGCGTCGCGTCCGAGCACGCGGCCGCGATGGGGATCGCCGGGCTCACCGCGCTCAACTGCGTGCGCAAGCTCGCGCAGGTCACCGCCGAGGACCGCGTTGTCGTTCTGGGGGCGTCCGGCGGCGTCGGAAGCATGATCGTGTCGCTGGCGCGCTCGGCCGGCGCCACCGTGTGGGGGCAGACCGGGTCAGAGGCAAAGGTGCCGGCCATCACGGCCGAGGGCGCCCACCACGTTCTCGTCGGGGGACCCGAGGAGATCGCCGCCGGGCTGGCCGACTACGCGCCCACGGTCGCCTTCGACGTGCTGGGCGACGGGTACGTCGCCGTGGTCACCGAGGCGATGGCCCCGCGCGGGCGGATCGTCTCGCTCGGCGTCTCGGCGGGCGCCGATGTCACCTTCAACATGCGGGTGCTCTACCGCAAGATGCTGTCGCTCCTGGGCTACGGCGGCACGAGCCTCACCCGCGAGGAGCGCCGCCCGGGCCTCCAGGCCGCGCTTGAGGCCGTGCGCGCCGGCGAGCTGACGGTGCGCATCGACTCGGTCCTCCCGCTCGAGGACGTCAACGACGCCTTCCAGCGCCTCGCGGAGCGCCGCGTTCAGGGCAAGCTGCTGCTCGACCTCAGCTGAGCGGTCTCACCGCGTCTGAGGATGCGTGTGAGGCGGGCGACTGGGGCCCGTCTAGGGTCCCCAGCGGAAGCCCACGGCGTCAGCGGCCACCGGCAGCGGGCTCGAGGGCAACCCCGCCGGAGGGTCGTTCTGGTTGAAGCCCGCCGGCGCGAGGTCGTTGGGCGTGTCGGGGTGAAACAGCGAGGCCAGGTACTGGGCCTGGCCGCGGCCGGGCCCGAGTTCGAACTGGCCGCCGCCGTAGGCCCCGATGCCGTGCTCGGCGCAGTAGTCATACGTGTCGCAGAGCTTGCGCAGCCCACCGATGCGCGACGGCTTGATGTTGACCATGCGCGGGGCGAACGGGAGCGCCTCGATGTCGGCGATGGAGTGGATCGGGGCGTCCCAGGTGACCCGGTCATGCTCGTCGGCCAGCGCCGCGGCGGTGCCGCCGGTGACGACGTCGGGGTCCTCCAGCCAGGCGTGGGGGAAGGCCCCGACCACCCGCTCATAGAGCACCGGGTCGGGCTCCTGGTCCACGACCGTCCCGTGATAGAGCGCCTTGAAGTCGATCGAGTCCACCGCGCCCGTCTGGGCCAACTCCTCGATCAGCTCCGGTGACCACGACGTGGTGGCATCGAGCTTGAAGCGCAGCGTCGGGTAGTTGGCGAGCCGGCTGGTGATCGGCGCCAGCGTCGGGGGCTCTCCCAGACGCAACGAGACGACGAACGTCAACGGCTGCGCCTCGCGACCCAGCGCCGCCTGCAACGACGTGCCCGCCTGGCGCAGCGCCAGGTCCAGGGCGGCGCTGTGAAACGTCCAGCGGCGATACAGCCGTGACACCTCGCCGCGCTGGGGTTCCACCGGGAACAGGTCCAGGCCGTCGACGCGCTCGCAGAACTCGCCCAGCGAGTAGCGGCCCGACAGGTCGAGCACCGGGCCCGCCTCCTGCAGCGCGACCTGATCCTCGGCGTCATAGACGACGTCCTCGCCCACACCGTCGGCACCGGGGCCGGTGAGGTGCACGACGGTGGACAGTCGCTCGAAGCCGCTGGAGACCTGGGCGCGGAGCCCTTCGAGGGTGTAGCCGTCCACCTCCAGGGGCAGGGAGGCCAGCTGGTCGAAGGTGCTCATCGGCCGGCGTTCCCGGCGGGGGCGGTCGGGGTCAACCTCGCCACGAGCTCGTCCAGGCGCAGCTCCTCGAGGCCCTGGCTCACCGCGTCCAGCTCCCCCGCGCAGTATTCGACGAGCTCGCGGCCCTCGCGGACAAGGTCCAGCGTCTCGCGCAGGCCGGCCTCACCGGAATCGAGGCGGCGGATGATCTCCTCGACCCGGCCCACCGCCGACTCGTAGGTGCGTGTCTCGCTCATTCGGTCTCCTTCTCGCCGGCGACCTCGGCCGCGACGGCGCCGTCGTGGAAGCGCAGCGTCAGCTCCCGCGCGTCGCGGGCCGCTGCCGCGGAGCCCAGCGGCACCCCCGCGCGATCCTGCACGAGCGCATAGCCGCGGGCCATGGTGCGCTGGGGGTCGTGGGCCGCCAGGGCCAGGGCCAGGCGCTCCAGTTCGCGCCCCCGGCGCGCCCGGTCTCCCTCGGCGGCGCGGGCGGCGGACCGCTCCAGGGTGGTGGCGTGGCGGGTGACCTGGGCGCGCCCGGAGTCGCCGTGACGGCGGGCGGAGGCGCGCAGCTCGCGCAGCAGCTGATGCAGGCGCCCGCGGTGGCGCGCGACGTGCTGGGCCGGGGCCCGCGACAGCGCGGCCAGCGCCCGGGCCCGCGCCAGGATCGCGCGACGGCCGTGGTCGCGCAGGCGCTCGGCGCTCGCGGCCAGCGCCCGGCGTGCGGCGGCGCAATCGACCGGGACCGCGGCCTCGGCGGCGTGGGTGGGCGTCGAGCAGGACACGGCGGCGACGTCGTCGATCAGCGTGCGGTCGGTGTGATGGCCGACCGAGGAGATCACCGGCACGCGCAGCAGCGCCACGGTCCGGCACAGCGCCTCGTCGCAGAAGGCATAGAGATCGGCCAGCGAGCCACCGCCGCGGGCGACGATCACCACCTCCACCTCCGGGGTGGCGGCCAGCTCGCGCAGCGCGGCCGCGATCCGCGGCGCCGCGTGACGGTCCTGGACCGGGACGAAGGCCCAGATGAGCCGGCCGCTCCAGCCGCGGCGGCGCAGGCCCGCCAGCACGTCGTCGCGGGCCTTTCCGCTCTCGCCGGTGACGACCCCGATCGTCCTTGGCAGCGCGGCCAGCGGCAGGCGCTTCTGGGGGGCGAACAGGCCCTCGGCGTCCAGTCGCCGCCGCAGCCGCTCGAGCTGGACGAGCAGGTCGCCCTCGCCCGCGAGACGCAGCTCGGTCACGGCGAAGCTGAAGGTGGGCGAGGAGGCGGCGCTGCCCGGGTAGTAGTCGCAGCCGCCGCCGACCACGACGCGCATCCCGTCGGCAAGGGTCACGGCGAGGCGCTCGAAGTCGTCGCGCCACATCGAGCAGGGCAGCGCGCCGCGGGCGTCGCGTAGCTCGAAGTAGACGCGGACACGACTGGAGCGAAACCCCCATACCTCGCCCACGAGCTGGACCCGCGCGAACTCCTGCAGGCGCCGACGCAGCTGGGCCGCGTACGAGCCCACCTCGAAGGGCCCGGGGAACTGGCTGTCGGCGATCGCCTCGGCGGCGAGCGCGGCGGCGGCCGCAGTGGCGGTGGCCGCGGTGGCGGTGGTGGCCGCACTGGCGGTGGTGGCGGAGCCGTGAGAGCGGGTGGAGTCCATCCCGGTGCCGAGGCTACACGCCGCCCGACACGGAACCCGAGGGCGCCAGGATGCGCCGGGTCAGCGTCACTTGGCGGCCCACCGCCTCAAAGCCGAGGCCGGCGTACATGAGCTGCGGCCAGTCGTCGGCGTCGGCCCCGACCATGATCAGGTCCGCGCCCCAGTCGCCCGCGTGAGCGACCGCCGCCGAGACGACGGCGCGGCCCAGGCCCCGCTCGCGATGGGCCACCCGGGTCCCGACATCGGTGACCATCGCCACGCGTCGGCCCTCGACGTCGGGATCGAGGAAGAGCGTGCACATCGAGACCGGCTCCCCGGCGGGCTCGCCGGCGCCGAAGCAGCGCGCGGGCGTCGTCGCGCGCAGGCGGTGTTGGGTGGCCAGCAGACGCGCGGTCAAGTCGTCGAAGGCGTGGGCCTCCGACACCTGCTCGCGGACGTTCGCCAGCTGCAGCGCGTCCATCTCCGCCTCGGAAAGCGGCCGGGCGCGCGCCTCGGGCTTCACCGCCGCTGGGTCGCCGGCGAACACCATGAACACCGTCCGGCCGCGCTCCCAACCCACGCCCACCAGCTCCGCCGCGGCTCGCTCACCGGCGTCGGGGTCGTCGAAGACGACGTGGCGGTGGCCGAGATCGCCCAGGAATCGCTCGGCGACCGCGGCGACCCCCGCCCCGTCCAGGTCCACGGCCCCGGCGTCCAGGAGCACGGCGTTGAGGTAGTGGACGTCATGGAGCTCGGGATGCCTCACCGCCAGGCCCGCGGTCAGCGCGATGGCCTCCCGCGCCGCACGTCGCCGTAGCGCGCGGTCGGCGGCCAGGGCGACGTCAAGGTCCGAGGTCAGATCTCGAGCCCCCGGCACCACGTGACGTGGGTGCGGTACGGGGTATCGAGCAGCCCATCGGCGCCGACCAGTCCTCGCGCGGCCACCATGTCCGACACCTCGTCGAGCAGGCGCCGGCGCGGCTCGTCATCGAGCAGCGCGACGAAGCTCAGCGAGGCGATGCGTGCCCGGAGGGTGTCCATGCTCACCCGCACGGGGTTCGGGAACGTCTCCTCCTGGTAGGGCGAGAAGAGACCGGTCGCGCCGAGCGCCTCTCGCCAGTCATCGGACCGGTCACGTTCGACTCTGGACGCGTGCGTGGCCGTGAGCGCCCGCATCTCCACGATCCAGTCCACCGACTCGTCCCATTCGTTGCGGACCACCCCGAGGCCGCCGCCTCCGACCAGCACGCGGTGGATCTCGGCCGCGGCAGCGGGGACGTCGAACCAATGGAACGCCTGAGCGACGAGGACGGCGTTCACGCTCGCGTCGTCCAGGGGCATGCGCTCCGCGGTGCCGTCCAGCACCTCGACGCCGGGGACCGCTCGCTCCAGCTGCTCGCGCATGCCGGCCACCGGCTCGATCGCCACCAGGCGGGCGCCGAGTCCGCCCAGTGCGCGCGTCAGCTTGCCGGTGCCGGCGGCCAGATCGACGACCACGCGCTCGGGACCGAGGTCAAGCTCGTCGGCGAGGCGCGCGATCGCCGCCTCGGGGTAGCCCGGGCGCCCGCGCTCGTAGTCCGCCGCGCCCCGCTGGAAGCCCAGCGCCGCCTCCTGGGGGATCGCCGTCACGGCGGGGTGGCCTGCGCGCTCTGCTCCCGTAGCCACGCCACGGTGGCGGCCAGGCCGTCACGCAGGTCAACGCGCGACTGCCATCCCAGGAGCTCGCGGGCCTTCTCCACCGACGGCCACCGGCGTTGCACGTCGACCTCGAAGCTCGGCAGGTGCTCGAAGGCCAGCTGCTCGGGATCCTCGCCGCAGGCCTCCCAGATGAGCGTGGCGATCTCCGCGACGGTGTGCTCCTCGGAGGCCGAGATGTTGAAGTCCTCGTTCTCGCCGGCGGCTGAGGCCATCGCGGTGACGATCCCGTCGGCGATGTCGTCGACGTGGGTGAGGGTGCGGGTCTGCTCGCCGGAGCCGAAGATCTGCAGCGGGCGCTGCCCGGCCAGCACCTTGGTGATGAGGTCCGGGACCGCGTGGGCGATCCCCGGTTCCTCGCGGTCGGGCAGCTCGCCCGGGCCATAGGCGTTGAACGGGCGGCAGATCGTGAAGCGCAGGCCGTGCTGGTCGTGGGCGGCACGCGCATAGACCTCGCCCGACAGCTTCGAGAAGCCGTAGGCCGAGCGCGGCGGCGCGCACGTGTCGAGGTGGGTCTCGGCCGTCGGGAACTCGGTGGCGCGCTCGAACACCATCGACGACGACACGTAGACCAGCCGCGTCACGTCCTGCTCCACCGCGGCGTGCACGATCGCGCCCGTGAGCGCGTTGTTGACCTCGGTGAGGGTGAAGGGGAGCTTGTGGAAGTTGGCGATCCCCCCGACGATCGCGGCCAGGTGGATGACGTGCGAGCAGCCGGCGAGCGCCTCGCGCGCGACGTCGAGGTCGCGCAGGTCACCCTCGTGCAGCTCGCAGCCCTCGCGCATCCATGCCGGCGCCGGGCGATGGTCGGCGACCCGCACCTCGAATTCCGGGTCGCGCAGCAGCCGGCGCACGACGGCCGACCCGATCGTGCCGGCCCCGCCCGTGACCAGCACCCGGGCCATCAGTGGGCGGCGTCCGGGGAGGCGTCGACGCCCGCCGAGTCCCCGAGCAGCGCAGCCGTCTCCGCGGCGAACACGAACACCTGGCCGGTGCCGAGGGTGTCCCACGGATCGGCCAGCAGGCAGTCGTCGGAGGCGAGCGCGCGGATCTCGCGCAGCGTGTCGGGGTGCTCGAACTGGGAGTGGTTGGTGGCCACGATGACCACGTCGGCGTCGCGCACCGCCTCGGCCAGAGACTGGGTCGGGGTGCCGGCGTGTGGATCGCAGACCGCGACGTCGGCCAGCTCGCGCTCGAGCAGGCGGATGAGCTTGGGCGAGAGCGAGTCGCGCTCGTCGTCGGTGTCACGCTTGAAGGTCAGGCCCAGCACCGCGACCTTGCGCGAGGACAGGCTGCCGATGCGGCGCTTGATCCCCTCCACCAGGAACAGGGGCACGCCCTCGTTGACGCGCGAGACCGCCAGCAGCATGCCGGGCGCGTGGGAACGCTCCTCGGAGAAGGCGAAGTCCTTGCGCAGGCACGTCCCGGCGGTCATGCCCGGCATCGCGATGCCGCCGCGGGGATAGTCGCGGTTGATCAGGTCGATGACGTCGAACACGTTGGCCCCGTAGCTCTCGCAGTCCATCATCAGCAGGTTGGGGAGCGCGAAGGTGGCGTAGCGCAGGATGTTGGTCCAGATCTTGGCCAGCTCGGCCTGAACCGGTGAGGTCTTCACGATCGGCGCGCCGAAGACGCTGAAGAGGTTGGCGGTGTGCTCGGTGGAGCTCTCCCCGACGCCGCCGATGATGCACGGCAGCGACGTGATCTCCTGCAGGAACTTGCCGGCGGCGATCCGCTCGGGCGCGTGGGCGACGAACACGTCCTCGCCGACGCGCAGCCCGCGGCGCTTCTCCAGGTAGCCGGCGACGAACTCGGTGGTGCCCGGGGCGATGGTCGAGCGCAGGATCAGGGCGTGGCCGGGACGCAGCAACGGCAGCAGGTCGTCGACGGCGGCTCGGACCTGGCGCAGGTCCGACTCGACATGCGAGAACGACGGCGTCCCGATCGTGATGACGATGTCATCGGCACGGGCAGCGTCGGCGGCGCGATCGGACAGCTCCAGCCGTCCGCTCTGCTGCACACGGTCCAGGAGCTCCTGGGTCCCCGCCTCCATGAACGGCATCCGGCCCGCGCGCACGGAGTCCAGGATCGTCTGATCGTGGTCGACGCCGAGCACGCGCAGGCCGCGATCGGCGAAGCAGAGCGCCAGCGGCAGGCCGACACGACCGAGACCGATGACCGATACGGACCGTTGTTCACTCATCTCTCTGGGTTAACGGTAGCCGTGCGTCCGGGGTGCGGTACTGAGGTTCGACGCCACGCGGCCCGCGCCTGCCCCGAGCGCGAGGGCGTTCAGTGGCCGTCGCCGGGGCCGTGACCGACGCTGCGCAGCGGCGTCAGCCCGGGTTCGCCGGCGTGTCCGCGCGTCTCGCCGGAGAAGGCGATGGTGTCGAGGCGGGCGATCTCTCGCTCGCCCTCGACACGGGCGGGATGATCCTCTGGAAGGCCTCGGATGAGCTTGCGGATCCGCTCGCGCAACTGCAGGGCGAAGTGCGGTGTCGAGGCGCCCATGAGCTGGCGCACGTCCTCCACGGTCGTCTCGTGCTCGGCCGCCAGGCGGTCGGGATGCTCGGACTGGCTCACTGGCCGCTCCCATTCCCGCTCTGAGGGACCACCTCAAGCAGCCGGTCCACTTCCGCCTGGACCCCGACCGAGACCGCGCTCTCGTCCCCGATCATCCACGCGTGGTTGTAGACCGCCACGGTGGGGCCCTCCTGGGTGTAGCCGGGGGTCGCGTAGTTGAGGAAGTAGTCGAGCACGGGCTTCGGAAGGGTAGAGGCATTCTCCACCAGCAGGGCGGGACCGTAATCGCCACTGGCCGACAATGCGGCCGCCGCGGCGGCGTCGAGCGGGCGCGTGGCATTGAGCAGCACGTACCCGTGCCCGGGGCTCCGCAGCGCCCACCCGAAGCTGTTGGGCACGTGGGCGCAGGCCTGGCCGAAGGGGCAGGCAGGATCTCGGTAGACGGCGAAGGCCACGGAGTTCGCAGCGGGATCGGCGCCGCTGACCCGCTTCACCGTCCCGTACTTGCCCAGCTGGGTCATGGTCGCGTCCGAGATCACGCTGGACGGGCCCAGCACGTAGATGTGGGGCTTGGAGTCGGCCAGGAGGGCCTGGCGGGTGGCCGCGGGGACGCCGGAGGCACCGACGAACAGGATCGGGTCGCCGCTCTCGGCCGCCCAGCCGGCTGCGGGCATCGCGTACGCGGGACTCGTGGCCGACGCGATCACCACGTCGTTGCTCGGCTGTCCGGCGACGGCCGAGACGAACCGGTCGATCCCGGCCGCCAGCGTGTAGGGATCGCTGCCGTTGACCGCGGCAGAGCGCATGCCCTTCACGGTGGGCACCGCGCCGATGCGGATGACCTGGGCACCGTTTGCGGGCCCGGATCCCGTGGGGGCGAGCGTCGTCAGTGCGTCGGCGGTCGCCGGGGGCAGCGAGGTGCTGCCCGAGAGCAGCACCGGGGCATGGATGGGGGGCGCCATCAGCACCGATGCCGCGATGGCGGCCTGCCAGTCGTCGGTGGGGGCGAGGGTGACTGCGGTCGGATGGGTCCCCGCGGCGGCCGACGGGAACACGGCCAGCGCCACTCCGGCGGCGTCGGAGACCGGGTCGGCTCCGGCCACTCGCGTCGTGTTCTTGGTCGCAAGGCCGGGGAAGCCGAGCTTCTGGGCCGCCTTCGGAGTTGTCGACGAGACGCCGCCGTTAGCGCTCTGGTGGGTCGTGGTGGTGCTGTGCAGCAGCTTGGTGCCTCCGCCGCAAGCGCTCAGCGCCAGAGCCACGAGCGTGGCGATCGCCGGCATCGCGCCTCTCCGGGCGCCACGGGATACGCGGGCTCTCATGCGGCCGGGACGTTAGCGAGGGCGTGCCCGGAGCGCGCGAGTCAACCCGCGCGCCTGCCACCCCGGACCATGGTTATGACTCGTGCCCGAACAAATCGGTATATTGCCGCTCGCCTAATCCGCGGGCCCAGTCACATCCGCGGAGCGGGGGACCCAGAGTTCCCTTGGGGCTAATCCCGCGGTGGATCCGTGGGAGGCGCAGGCTCTTTTCGCGCCAGCCCGACAGCTAACCCCGCCGGCCCACGAAAGAGAGAGATTTGCCGCTACAACGACTGATCATCCCTGCCCTGGCGCTGTTCGCGCTGACCGGCGCGTCTTCCGCCTCAGCCGCGGGGGGGACCGGCGCAGCCGGAGCGCCGACGTCCACGACCCAGCCGTCCCAGACTCAGAGCACCGACCAGCCCGCCGCCACCGGCGGCGCCGGCCTCGCTCCGCTGCCCGCGCCGCCGAGCACGCCTCAGCACCCGACCGTCTCGGGCAGCGTCGCCAAGATCATCAAGGGCGTCGCCTACGCCCCGGCCTACGCGCCGATGCAGGTCAAACAGGCGATCTGGGCCGGAAATCAGATCCGCCTGAAGCCCTATGCGGTGGGCGGCGGCCACGGCAAGTGGAAGGACTCCGCCTACGACTGCTCGGGCTCGGTCTCCTACGTCCTGCACGCGGCCGGCCTGCTCAAGGTCTCCGAGGACTCCGGCGAGATGGAGAGCTGGGGCTCAAGGGGCATCGGGCAGTGGATCACCGTCTACACCAACCCCGGGCACGCCTTCATCGAGGTTGCCGGGATTCGCCTGGACACCTCGCGGGAGGGCGATCCGCACCCCGCGCCCGGAACGGGCCCCCGCTGGCGCCCGATCATGGACAGCACCTCGGGCTACATCGCCCGTCATCCGTCGGCCCTCTGAGCAGCCGCCGACTCGGAGGACAGCGCCGCCACCATGCCGGCTGACCGGGTCCAACGGTCAGCCGGCCGGCGCTGCGCTCTCCTCGGCGCGACGAGCGACGATCTCCTCGCGCTCGGCCAGCCGGTTGGCGCGCCGGAGCTCCGCCTCGCGATTGCGCCGCGTCTCGCTCGGCGTGACGGCCAGGAGGGGCGGGACCGGTGCGGGGTCGCCGGCCTCGTCGAGCGCCACCATCGTCAGGAACGCCGTGTTGGTGTGACGGCGGCTCCCCGTCATCGGGTTCTCAGCCTCGACGCGCACGCCGACCTCCATCGACGTCCGCCAGGCCGCGTTGACTGTGGCCCGGAAGGTGACCAGCTCGCCGACATAGATCGGCACCAGGAAGTCCATCCGGTCCATGCCGACCGTGACCACGCGCTGGCGTGAGTGCTTGATCGCCGCCAGGGCGGCCGCCTCGTCGGCGAGCTTCATGATCGTCCCGCCGTGGATGTTGCCCCGGTTGTTGGCGTCGGTGATCCCCATCAGCTGGGTGATCTCCGCGCGCGAGTCTGCTGCAGCCTTTGCGTCCATCGCGTGATCCTATTGCTGCGGAGAGGCCGGTTCTTCGTGCCTCTCGCGTGGGACCGCAACGACCGCGGGGTCTCTAGCGGCTACGCTTCGTAGCGCCAGTAAAGAACTCGCCAAGGAGGATGCGATGCCGGGCCTTTCCGGGCGCATGTCCACCGTTATAAAAGCCAAGATCTCCAAGCTGCTGGACCGGGCCGAAGACCCGTCCGAGACTCTGGAGTACAGCTACCAGAAACAGATCGAGCTGCTCCAGAACGTCAAGAAGGGAATCGCGGACGTCGTCACCTCGAAGAAGCGACTCCAGCTTCAGGAGGAGAAGTACCAGGCGCAGGTGGTCAAGCTCGACACGCAGGCACGTCAGGCCCTGGCTGCCGGCAACGAGGATCTCGCGCGCACCGCACTGGAGCGCAAGAGCGCACTGCAGACCGAACTGCAGTCGCTCGACTCGCAGATCGCCCAGCTCGAGCAGCAGCAGGAGCAGATGACCGCCTCGGAGCAGAAGCTGCGCTCCAAGATCGAGCAGTTCCGCTCCAAGAAAGAGGTCATCAAGGCCCAGTATTCGGCGGCCGAGGCCCAGGTCCGCATCTCGGAAGCCGCCACAGGCGTCGGCGAGGAGATGGCCGACGTCGGCCTGGCCATGCAGCGCGCGCTGGACAAGACCGAGAACATGCGGGCGCGGGCCAGCGCCGTGCAGGAGCTCGAGGCGGCCGGCACGTTCGAGGATCTCACCCAGATCGGCCCCGGCGAGGACGACATCGACCGCCAGCTCAAGCAGCTGTCGAGCACCAGCGAGGTCGACTCCGAGCTGGCCAAGATGAAGGCCGAGCTCGGTGGCCCCACTCCTGCCAAGGGCGAGCTGGGTGCCGGCGCGCAGACGGCCGGGGGTGAGAGCGCGGGCGCGGGTCAGGAGCAGGCCCAGTGATCGTCCGCATCTCCAACGAGGGCCAGTACGAGGTGTCCGACGATGACGGCGCCGGCTTGAACGAGCTGGACAACCAGGCCGTCGCCAGCTGCGAGGCCAGCGACGAGCAGGCGTTCCGCGACGCGTTCGGACGCCTGCTCGACTACGTGCGGACCAAGGGACGCCCCGTCCCCGACGACGAGCTCTACGGGTCAGACATCATCCTGCCGCCCCCCGACGTCTCCCTCGACGAGGCCAAGCGGGAGTTCCAGGGCGAGGGCCTGATCCCGGGTTAGCCGGTCCGTAGTCGACCTGCCTCGTCGACCTGCCCAGTTGAGCTCCGTAGTCGAGCTCCGGCTGCCGCGACGCACGTCAACTGGGGCTGGGGAAGGGTGGCACTGCGGCGTGGGTGGCGGATCCATGGGGCTGGCCTGGCGGATCGGGCGCGGACCGGCGGATCGGGCGCGGACCAGCGGATCGGGCGCGGACCGGCGGACTGCGGGCGATTTCTCGGCTGTGAGTGGGTTTACCTCTCAGAATCAGCCCAAAAGCGCAGCGGAACCTGCTCCACCACCGAGGGTCTTGGGAGATCTTCACTCCATAGCGGGGAAGATCTCCCACAACCACCGCGCCGACCCGCATCTGTGAGAGGAAATGCCTCTCACACATCGACGGGGCCCCACCGCGGCCTCGCGACGACCGCAAACCGGCGTCCACTCTCCCCAGCTGCAGTTGACGTTCTCCGGGTTAGCCGGAGCACCTCCACAGTCCACAGCCTCGCCATCAGCTCGACGAAACTCGGTTCGCAAGCTCCGTCAGCAGCGCGTCCACCCGGGCCGCGGTCCGGTCCCAACTGAACTGAGCGGCGCGCCTCAGCCCGGCGGCGCGCATCGCCTCGCGAGCCGCCACATCCGTCGCGGCGATCCGCACCGCCCGAGTCAGGGCGGTGCCGTCGTCAGGGTCCACAAGCAGCCCGGCATCGCCACACGTCTCCGGGAGGGCCGCCCGGTCGGCGGCGACAACCGGGGTGCCGCAAGCCATCGCCTCCAGGCAGGTCAGCCCGAAGCCCTCGTAGCGCGACGGCAGCACGAACGCCCGCGCCCCGGCGTAGAGCCCCGGGAGGTCGGCGTCGTCGACGTAGCCCAGGCTGCGCACGCCCGCGGCCTCGGCGGCGGCGGCGAAGTACGGCCGCCGGTCACCGGCCCACACCAGCTCGATCCCTTCGGTGGCTAGCGCCCTCGCCACCGGCGCGAGCTTCTCGACGTTCTTACGGCGATCGTCGGTGGCGACCGTCAGCACATACGGCCGGGCCAGGCCCAGCCGCTCGGCCGCGCGCGTCCGGTCCGCACCGGGCGCAAAGCGGGCGTCCACGCCTCCGGGGATCACCGTCAGCCGTGATGGGTCAAGCCCGGCCAGGTCGATCAGCTCGCGGCGGCTGAACTCCGAGACGGTGACGACGCCGAGCGCGCGCCTCGCGGCCGCTAGCCCGGCGGTGGCATGCCAGGCGCGGTAGGCGCGCGAGTAGGCCTGGGGCTCGCGCAGCGCCGCGGCGTCGTGCATGACCAGCACGTTTCGCGGCCAGGCCAGCGGCGCCAGGTTGGCCGGTGAGAACACCAGCGCGGCGTGCAGCGCCGACGCCGTGGCGGGCAGGGCGAGCTGCTCCCAGGCCTGGCCCAGCAGCCGGCCCTGCGCGCGCGGCCTCGGCTGGGCGACGACATAGCGGTCGGGGCCCCGCGCCGTCAGCCGGCCGATGACCTCGTGCGCCCAGCGTTCGACGCCCGTGATCGTCGGCCGCGCGGCGGCGCGACGATTGAGGACGATCAGCGGCTGTCGCGGGTCTGGCGTGTGGCGGCGGCTACGCGGTGGCTATGCGGTGGCCGCCGGCACCGTCTCGGTGCGGCGCTGGATCCACTTGGAGCTGCACGGGATCTTGGTCCGGTCACAGCGGTCCGCATACCCGCGGGCGATCTCGGTCACCTCGGTGAGCAGATCGTCCTGCAGGCGGATCGGGTCCAGGCCGAGCTCGAGCAGGTGATCGTTGGCCACGAACAGCTCGTTCTCCGCCGCCTCCTTGCGCGGGTTGTCCACGTAGTCGATCTCCGCGCCGGTGAGGCTGGAGACGAGCTTGGCCAGGTCGCGCACGCGATGGCACTCGGTCATCTGGTTGAAGACCCGGACACGCTCACCCGGCTCGGGCGCGTTCTCGATGGCCAGCTGGATGCACCGGACGGTGTCCTGGATGTGGATGAAGGCGCGGGTCTGGCCGCCGGTGCCGTGAACGGTGAGCGGGTAGCCGACCGCGGCCTGCATGAGGAAGCGGTTGAGCACCGTGCCGTAGTCGCCGTCGTAGTCGAAGCGGTTGATGAGCCGGTCGTCCAGGCGCGTCTCGGCGGTCTGGGTACCCCAGACGATGCCCTGGTGCAGGTCTGTGACCCGGGTGCCGTCGTTCTTGTTGTAGAACGCGAACAGGAGCTGATCCTGGGTCTTGGTCATGTGGTAGACGCTGCCCGGGTTGACCGGGTAGAGGATCTCCTGCTCGACCTCGGTGCCCTCGTCGGTGTCGATGCGGACACGGAGGTAGCCCTCGGGGATCTTCACGCCCGCGGTCCCATAGCCGTAGACGCCCATCGTCCCCAGGTGGACGACATGGGCGTCCAGCTCGGACTCGACCAGCGCGCACAGGAGGTTGTGCGTGGCGTTGACGTTGTTGTTGACCGTGTAGCGCTTGTGCCACGAGCTCTTCATCGAGTACGGCGCCGCGCGCTGCTCGGCGAAGTGCACGATCGCCTCGGGCTGCCACTCGTTGAGGAGGTCCAGCATCACCCGGTAGTTCTCGGCGACGTTGAAGTTGTAGTACGGGATCTCGCGTCCGGTCAGCTCACGCCAGGTCTCCAGGCGGGTCCCGATCGGCGTGATCGGGGTCAGCGAATCGGCCTCGAGCTCCACGTCGGCCTTGCGCCGAGCGAGGTTGTCCACGATGGCGACGTCATGTCCAGAGGCCGAGAGGTGCAGGGACGTCGGCCAACCACAGAAGCCGTCTCCACCGAGAATCAGTATGCGCAAGGTGTCTCCTTGTCCGTTCCGAATGGCACGCGCGCGCCCCAGGCGGCGCTGCAAGAAGGTTAGGCTCTGCTTAAGGCGCAGTTGGCCAGGGTTTTGGAGCCTAGCGCACCTGCAGGCGGCAGCGGCGCCATTGAGCAGGACTCCGACATTGACCTTACACGGTCAGACGGGGATGCCCCACAGTGGGAACCACCGGCTGAGCTCCGGCTCGATCGGAAGCTCGTTGGCCGCCTGGGCCTTGAGGACCAGTTCGCGCTCGTTGTCGCGCTGCTGCGCGCCGGACGGGACGAAGGGGTAGAAGAAGCCGCGCTTGTAGTTGTAGATCCAGTACAGCGCTCGTCGCTGCCCATCCTGGAACGCGAACACCGAGCAGAGCAGCCGTTCGCCGTAGCCGCCGGCCTGCAGCGCCTCCGACACCGCGTTGATGCCGACGACGAGGCTGTCGAAGTCGCTGCCCCGCAGCACCAGCCAGCTGAAGCCGAAGCTGTCGGTCGAGTTCTCGACGGTCGTCGCGCTGTCAGACGCGGTCGCCCGCACCACCTCCTCGGTCTCGCGCACGATCGACGTGAAGTCCGCTGTCGCCAGCGACTGGAAGACGATGGCGGCGGTTCCCCGCGTGGTGATCTCAAGCCCCGTCTCGAAGGTGACATAGGCGGTGCTGATGGCGAACAGGCGGTCCTGGGCCGGCTGGGCGAGCTTGCGCCTGCCCGTGAGGATGTCCAGGAAGCCCATGGCGGGTCGCCAGCTAGCGGGCGGTGCCCTGCAGCTGGGACTCGTACCGGGCCAGCGCCTCGAGGCGGGCCTCGAGCGGCGGATGGGTGGAGAAGAGCGTCGCCACGGTCGACTTGACCTTCGGCGGGAAGATGTAGAAGGCGGCCAGCTCGCCCGAGGCGGCCCTCAGGTCGCGCTGCGGGATCTGATCCATCTGGTTCGAGATCTTCAGCAGTGCCGAGGACAGCGCGCTCGGGCGCCCGGTGATGATCGCCGAGCCGCGGTCAGCGGCGAACTCGCGATAGCGCGAGAGCGCCTGCAGGAGCAGATAGGAGACCACGTAGACGATCCCGGAGACCAGGACCACGACGAGGAAGCCGCCGTTGTTGTTGTTGTCGCGGTTGTTCCCGCCGCCGAAACCGCCTCCGAACAGGAAGCCGAACTGGACGATGAAGGCGGCG
Organism: uncultured Actinomycetota bacterium; assembly: GCA_963850325.1. Taxonomy (GTDB): domain Bacteria; phylum Actinomycetota; class Thermoleophilia; order Solirubrobacterales; family Solirubrobacteraceae; genus Palsa-465. The sequence continues at coordinate 195,508 of CAWKLB010000019.1, read as the reverse complement.
ATCGACGCGAAGAAGCTGGCGATCGTCATGTACATCACGTCGTGGTTGGCGATGTGTGTCAGCTCGTGGCCCAGGACGCCCTCCAGCTCGGCCTGGTTGAGCAGGCTCAAAAGGCCGGTCGTGGCGCAGACGGTCGCGGTGCTGGGAGAGCGGCCTACCGCGAACGCGTTGGGCATCGGCGTGTCCGCGATCGCCACCTTCGGCATCGGCAGGTTGGCCTGGATGCACAGACGCTCGATCGTGCCGTGGAGCTCCGGGGCCTCTGCGGCGGTCACCTCGTGCGCGCCCATCGACGCCAGCGCCAGCTTGTCGGCGGTGAAGTACTGCACCAGGAACAGCGCGCCGGCGATGACGGCCACCGTGACCGCGCCGGCGCCCGCCGCGATGAGGACCGCGATCAGCACGACGTAGACGAGGCCCAGCAGGAACGACGTGGCGAGCATCCGGGTCTGGAGACCCCGGTCGCGACCGAATGACTTGGGAGCGGCCATAGTGTCCAGATGTTGCCAGATGGTCTAAGGCGTCCCTGAACGCGGCCGATGAATTCCCCGTAGGCACGGGTCTGCCGCGATGGACCGGCAACCGGGGTGCTGGACGGGCTGACGCCCGCCCCAACGCGCCGATTAAAGCTCGAGCGTAAGGTGCCGATTAACTACTCGTGCGCGCAACTCGTGCTTACCTCGCCGGCCTGGGAACTGCGGGAACTCTGGTTCTCGCTGCCTCGATTCTGTTCGTGCTCGGCAGCGCCATGGTCACCTACAACGGGTGGCCCAAGCTCGGCGGCATCGGCTCGCCGGCCACACAGACGCTGACCGCGCACCCCAAGCCCGGCTCCCACGCCTCCCACGGGCTCGCCTCGGTCACCGTCGTCAAGCCGCATTCCGGCGGCGCCGCCGGGGTCCCCGCCGCGGTCGCCAGCAAGCGCAGCTCCCTGCTCGCGCAGGTGGGGCACGACACGACGAGGCCCGCATCGGTGCACCACCACTCCACCTCCGGGACGATCTCGCGGCCGGTCGCCGGCCGGCAGCCAACTCAGACCTCCACGCCGACCAAGAGCGGCTCGGGCAGCGGCGGCAGCACCGGCACCGGCAGCACCGGCACGGGCAGCGGCACCACGACCGTCACCACGCCCACGACGCCGGTGGTGGCCACGCCCACCCCGGTCGTGAGCACGCCGGCCACCCCCGTGTCCACCGGCTCGGGCTCCGGGTCCGGCTCGGGCAGCGGCTCGGGCGGCTCCGGTTCGGGCAGCGGCTCCGGCGGCTCCGGTTCGGGCAGCGGCTCCGGCAGCTCCGGTTCGGGCGCCAGCACCATCATCACGGTCGTGAAGGCCGGGAGCGGAACCGTCACCCCGCCGCCGATCGTCGGGACCCACCCGACCGGCACCCCGGTCGTCCGGGTGACCTCCGGATCGTCGGGCGCGTCGGCCAGCGCCACCAGCACATCGAGCTCCAGCTCCAGTTCGAGCACCAGCACCAGCACTAGCACCAGCACCAGCACGACGTCGACCTCGACGAGCAGCCCCACCAACCGCGTGCCGGTGACCATCGCGCCGGTCTCGCGTACCGGGGTCTCCGGGACCCCCATGGCGCACATCGTGTCCGGCATCGCCGACGCCCGCTTCGGCACCGTGTACGGCGACAGCCGGTCCGGCGGCAACGCCTACGCCAGCCGCGCCTGCCCCCACGGCCGCTGAGCCGCTCAGCCGAGCCGCCGAGCTGAGCCGCTGAGCCGCACGCGTCAGCGCGCCAGGCCCAGCGACCGCTGGATGAATCGCAGGCTCACGGCCTGCAGTTCCTCATCGTGCTGGATGGAGCGGTGATGCCCGCCCGGCACCGCGATGAGCCGGCTGCCCGGGACCGTCAGCACCTCGGCCAGCTCGCGCGAGTGGGCGATCGGGACGCGCTCGTCGCCCTCGGCGTGCAGGAGCAGCAGCGGGATCGTCAGCTGGCGGGCGGCCAGCGTCAGGTCGTGCTCGGCCAGGAATCCCTCCAACCCCGGCCGGTCGGCGGCGAACCCGAACCGGCCCTCGTCCAGGCCGCGCCGGAGGCCGTCCGCGCTCGCGGGGCAGATCGCCACCGCGGCGCGCGCCCCGACCACCGGTGCGGCGAGGATCGTCAGATAGCCGCCCATGCTCGAGCCGCGGACCGCGAGCGGCGCCGCGGGGTCCCCGAGCGCGTCGCGCAGCCGCGCCGCGACCGCGGCGACGTCCTGCAGGACGCCCGGGCCCAGTTCGCCACCGCTCTCGCCATGGCCGCGCTGGTCAAAACAGATGACCCCGAGCCCCAGCGCCACCGCGGCCCGCGCGAAGTCGTGGTGGCTCTCCTTGCAGGAGTCGGCCCCGTGCAGGACCACGATGCCGGCACCAGCGGGCGGCTGGGGCGCGGGGGGGAGCCACAGCGTGTAGGCCAGGCCGTCGACGGCGGCGGTCTCGGCGGGAAGCAGCGGGGTGACGGTGCGCAGGCCGAAGACCATATCTTTCAGGGCGTGAGTGCCACCGCCAGCCAGCTGTCACACGTCTACCCCCTGGGAAGCCGGGTCAACGAGCGTGGCCACCTGGAGCTGGGCGGCTGCGACGCCCTCGAGCTCGCCCGTGACTACGGGACGCCCGTCTACGTCGTGGTGGAGGACGACCTGCGCGCCCGAGCCCGCGCCTTCGTCGACGCCCTCGCCGCGCGCCACCGTGACTACGACGTCCTGTTCGCCTCCAAGGCGTTCCCGTGCACCGCGGTGTACCGGGTCCTCGCCGACGAGGGCCTGGCCTGCGACGTCGCCTCCGGCGGCGAGCTGGCCCTGGCGCTGAGCGCCGGCTTTGACGCGCGGCGCACCTATATGCACGGCAACGCCAAGTCCGAGGCCGAGCTGCGGGAGGCCCTCGCCGCCGGGGTCGGCCACATCGTGCTCGACTCCTGCCACGAGATCGACCGGCTGGCCGCGATCGCCGCGAACGCCGCGATCCGCCAGGACGTTCTCATCCGCGTCACTCCCGGCGTCGCGGGGGACACCCACCACGCCATCTCCACCGGCCAGGCCGACTCCAAGTTCGGCTTCTCGCTCGATCAGGCCCGCGAGGCGATCGTCGCGCTGGACGCCCACCGCTGGCTCAACCTCCAGGGGCTGCATTTCCACATCGGGTCACAGCTGTTCGAGCTCGAGCCCTTCCGTGCCGCGATACGCGCCATCGCGTCGCTCGGCGACTTTCCGGTCTACAACCTCGGGGGAGGACTGGCCGCCGCCTACACCCCCGACCAGCAGCCGCCGAGCGCCGAGCGGTGGGTGGAGGCGATCGTCGACGCGGTCCACGCGGAGCTCGGGGCCGACAAGCGCCTGCTGCTCGAGCCCGGCCGCGCGCTGGTGGCCAACTCCACGGTCACCCTCTACACGGTGGAGACGCTCAAGCGCAACGTCTCGACCTGGGTCGCCGTCGACGGAGGCATGTCGGACAACCTGCGCCCGATGATGTACGGCGCCCGCTACGAGGCGGTCATCGCCGACCGGCCCCTGACCCCGGGCAACACGCTCTGCCACGTGGCCGGCAAGCACTGCGAGTCCGGCGACGTCATCGTCCGCGACGCCAGCCTCCCCGACCCCGCTCCCGGCGACGTTGTGGTGACGCCCGCGACCGGCGCCTACGGCTACGCGATGGCCAACAACTACAACGGGGTCCCGCGGCCGCCCGTGGTGTTCGTCCGCAACGGCGAGGCCCGCGTCGTCGTCCGCCGGGAGACCTATGCCGACCTCATGAGCCGGGACGTGGACCACGGGAGCGGCCACTAGTGGCCGCCCAGGGCGACACCTTCCGCGTCGGGCTTCTGGGGCACGGGACCGTCGGCGCCGCCTTCGCCGACCTGCTGCCCCGCCAGGCGGACCGGATCGCCCGCATCACCGGGCTCCGGCCCGAGCTCTCGGGCGTGCTGACCCGCAGCCGCGGCTCCTTCGAGGACATCCTCGACGGGTCTGACCTCATCGTCGAGCTGATCGGCGGGCTGGAACCGGCGCGCGAGTACCTGCTGGCGGCGATGCGGGCCGGCAAGCACGTCGTCACCGCCAACAAGCAGTTGCTCTCCCACCACGGCGAGGAGCTGTGGGAGGAGGCTCGGGTCCGGGGCGTGCAGCTGCGCTTCGAGGGCGCCGTGGCCGGCGTCGTCCCGGTCATCCGCGTGCTCCAGGAGTCGCTGGCCGGCGCCACCATCGACCGGGTGCACGGGATCGTCAACGGCACCACCAACTTCATCCTCACCGAGATGGCGCGGACGGGGGAGACCTTCGCGACGGCGCTGGCCGAGGCGCAGCGCCTGGGCTACGCCGAGGCCGACCCCACCGAGGACGTCAATGGCAAGGACGCGGCGGCCAAGATGGCCATCATCGCGCGCCTGGCCTTCGAGACGCCGGTTCACATCGACCAGGTCCGCTACGAGGGCATCGAGCACATCCAGCCCGACGATCTGGAGTACGCCCGCGACCTCGGCCTCGGGCTCAAGCTCATCGGCACCGCTGAGCGAGTGGGCTCTGACGGACTGTCGGTCACCGTCTACCCGGCGTTCCTGTATCCCGGGCATCCGCTGGCCTCAGTCAACGGCCCCTTCAACGCCGTCACCGTCGAGTCCGAGGCGATCACCGAGATCACCATGAGCGGGCCGGGCGCCGGCGGGCCGCAGACGGCGAGCGCCGTGCTGGGGGACGTCATCAGCGCGATGATCCCGCCCGCCTCGACGCCGCCGGCCATCGAGTCGCTGCGGATCGTCACCGACGTCATGTCGTCCTTCTACCTCTACCTGGAGGTGGCCGACGAGCCCGGCGTGCTCGCCCGCGTCGCTCACGTCCTCGCCGAGCAGGACGTCTCGGTCAAGTCGGTGGTCCAGAAGGGCCTGGAGGACCAGGCGCGACTGGTGATGGTGGTCCACCCGGTCCTGGAGTCCAAGTTCTTCTCGGCGATGGCGGAGATCGCGGCGCTCTCGGCGATGCGGGCGCCTCCGCGAGCGATCAGGGTCATCGAAGAAGAGTTCGTGTGAGAGGATCCCCCGCGTCGATGCGCGCCGTCCAGATCACCGACCTCTCGGGCCCCGCCACCGCCCTTGCCCTCAACGACGTGCCCGAGCCGGCCCGCGAGCATCCCATGACCCCGGGCAGCGGCATCATCGTCGAGGTCAAGTCCGCCGGGGTCTCATTCCCCGAGCTGCTCCAGACCCGCGGCCAGTACCAGGTGAAGCCCGACCTCCCCTTCATCCCCGGCTCCGAGGTCGGCGGCATCGTCCGTGAGGTCCACGGCGAGTCCCACCTCAAGCCCGGCGACCGCGTGGCGGCGTTCTGCATGCTCGGCGCCTGGGCCGAGGCCGCCGTCGCGCCCACGTACTTCACCTTCAAGATCCCCGACGACTGGGACTACGCCCAGGGCGCGGCCCTCGTCCTCAACTATCACACCGCCTACTTCGCCCTGGTCGGGCGCGGCCGGCTGGCCGAGGGCGAGACGGTCGTGGTGCACGGCGCGGCCGGCGGGGTCGGCACAGCCTCGCTCCAGGTCGCCAAGGCGCGCGGGGCCCGGACGATCGGCGTGGTCTCCAGCGACGCCAAGGAGGCCGTGGCACGCAGGGCCGGCGCCGACGAGGTGGTCCGCTCCGACGGCCCCTGGAAGGATCAGGTGCGCGAGCTCACGGACGGCGGCGCCGACGTCGTGCTCGATCCGGTGGGCGGCGACCGCTTCACGGACAGCCTGCGCTCGCTGCGCGAGTTCGGCCGCGTCGTGGTGGTCGGCTTCACCGGCGGGTCGATCCCGGAGGTCCGCGTCAACCGGCTGCTGCTCAACAACAGCGAGGTGATCGGCGCGGGCTGGGGCGCGTCGGTGATCGGCTGGCCCGAGCGGACCGAGCGCATCGGCCGCGAAATCGAGGGCATGATCGAGGCGGGGGAGATCACGCCGGTCGTCGGGGCGCGGTTCGCCCTGGAAAACGCCGCCGACGCGCTCATCCTGCTCGACGAGCGCGGCGCCACCGGCAAGGTCGTCCTCGACGTCGAGTAACGGCCGGCGCCCCGGCGTCTGGCATCCTCGGCCGCGATGCACGGACTGATCGAGCGCTACCGCGAGCGCCTGCCGTTCGCAATCGGGGACCCCGTGGTCTCCCTGGGCGAGGGCAGCACGCCGCTGATCCTGGCGCCCACGCTCTCCGAGCGCGTCGGCGCCGAGGTGTGGTGCAAGCTCGAGGGCCTGAACCCCACCGGCTCCTTCAAGGACCGCGGGATGACCTGCGCGGTGTCGGCGGCCGTCCGGGAGGGAGCGGAGGCGATCGTGTGCGCGTCGACCGGCAACACGGCCGCGAGCGCTGCCGCCTACGCCGCCCGGGCCGGCCTGAAGTGCGCGGTGATCGTGCCGGACGGCAAGATCGCCACCGGCAAGCTGGCCCAGGCACTCATGCATGGCGCGCGGGTGATCGCGCTCAACGGCAACTTCGACGTGGCGCTGACGCTCGTGCGCCAGCTGAGCGCCACGCACCCGATCTCGCTCGTCAACTCGGTCAACGAGTTCCGCATGGAGGGCCAGAAGACCGCCGCCTACGAGATCGCGGAAGAGCTCGACTCCGAGCTCGATGCGCTCTGCATCCCCGTCGGCAACGCCGGCAACATCACCGCCTACTGGCGCGGGTTCTCGGATACCGAGTGCCGGCCGCGGATGCTGGGCTTCCAGGCCGCGGGCGCGGCCCCGCTCGTCCACGGCGCCCCTGTCGAGCATCCGGAGACGGTGGCCTCAGCGATCCGCATCGGCAACCCCGCGCGCTGGGAGGACGCCATGAACGCCATGACGGCGTCCGGCGGCGCGGTCAACGCCGTCACCGACGAGCAGATCCTCTCGGCCTACCGCATGCTCGCCTCCGATGAGGGGATCTTCTGCGAGCCCGCGTCGGCGGCCAGCGTCGCCGGGCTGCTGGCCCACGGCGCCGGCGACGCGCGGCGGGTGGCCTGCGTGCTCACCGGCAATGGGCTCAAGGACCCCCAGACCGCGATGACCCAGGTCGGGGCCGTCGTCCCCTGCGCCCCGGAGTTCACCGCGCTCGAGCGGGCGGTGTTCGGCTCCCGCCACCCATGACCCTCGGCCGGCGCCGGGTGGTGCGCGTGCCCGCGTCCACCGCCAACCTCGGCCCGGGCTTCGACGTGATGGCCGCGGCGCTCGCGCTGCACCTCGAGCTCGAGGTGCGCGAGACCGGCTCCTTCGCTGTCCACACCGAGCTCGATGTCCCGCGCGATCGCTCCAACCTCATCGTGCAGGCCTTCGAGCGCCTTCATCCGGCCGATGCGTTCGAGTTCCACATCGCCTCCCACATCCCGCTCACCGGCGGCCTGGGCTCGAGCGCCGCGGCCATCGTCGCGGGCCTGGTTGCCGCCGACCACCTGTTCGAGCTCGACGCCGACATCCGCGCCCTCGCCACCGAGATCGAGGGCCACCCCGACAACGTCTCGGCGGCCATCGACGGCGGCTTCGTGATCTGCGCCCAGGACGGCACCCACCGCTTCGAGCCGCCGATGGGGCTGGAAGCCGTGCTCGTCATCCCGGACACCCCCGTCCGCACCGCGCAGGCGCGTGCCGCCCTCCCGGCGACCGTCCCCATCGCCGACGCGGTCTTCAACGTCGCCGCCGCCGCGACGCTGACGCTCGGCCTGGCCACCGGGAGCTGGGACCTCATCGCCGCTGGCCTGAGCGACCGGCTGCACCAGCCTCATCGGGCCCATCTCTATCCCCGCTCGGCCGAGCTCATGGAGCACGCCACCGAGCACGGGGCGCTGGGGGCCACGATCTCCGGCGCGGGCCCCACCGTCCTGGTGTGGTGCACCTACGAGCAGACCGGCGCGGTGATCGAGCGCCTCAAGCGCGCCGCCGAGGGCTGGGCCGAGGTCCTGCGGGCGCCCTTCGAGTCCCAGGGCGCCGACGTCCGCGAGCTCTAACCGCCGCCCCCGCCGCCGCCGCCGCCGCCGGGACCGAACAGGCTCCCGACCCCACCTCCGCCACCCGGAGCGCCAATGAACCCGCCCCCGGTGTGGACCCGTCCCTGCCACACCGCCTTGGCGCCCAGATCGCCGGTGTGGAAGACGAAGTAGAGGCACAGCACCGCGAGCACCGTCATCGCCGCCCGCGCGAGCACCAGCACCGCCGGCATCGACCGCAGCCGCACGACCAGCCCGTCCACGAACCCGATTCCGGTCACGGGCGCGCCGCCGTCCTCGCGAAACAGCGCCAGCGACACGATCAGCACCGCGGTGAACAGGATCATGAAAATCCGCAGCATGTCGGCGGCGTGCTCGTGGCGGGCGATGAGGGACGCCTGCGAACCGATCCCGCCGAAACCGGCGATCGGGACGCCCAGGTCCTCGCGCAGCGCCTTGCCGGCGCCCATCGTCAGGTTGAGCGCGCCCAGCGCCACCACCGCCACAAAGGTGACCCACACGCCGTGCCTCACCCACCACGACGGCCGCGCCGCCAGCGCGAGCGCCGCCAGCGCCGCGACCGGGATGAGGATGACCGGCACGTGCAGGAACAGCGGGTGGGCGGGCAGCCCGCTGTAGATCGTGTTGATCCTGATCGGGATCAACACGAACGTAAGCACACCGAGGATCCCCAGCACGAGCACGGGGTAGGGGCGTGGGCGGGGCGGGTCGGAGACGGTCTCCGCCGCGGACTCCGTTGTCACGCCGCCAGTCTCCCCGTCGTGTGTGAGAGCAAGGTTAGGACGCGGGCCGAAGCGGATTAGGCGCGGGCCTCGGCGGCCGACCCGGGGGCGATCTGGAGTCGCAGCTTGCGCAGCGGCTCACGCGCGTCATCGCGACCCAGGCGCTTGAGCAGCTCGTCGGCCACATCGAGGTAGTCCACCGCAAGGTCGGGCCGGTAGTCCAGGATCGAGAGCGCGCGCTCGGCCGACTCGGCATAGGCGATCGAGGACCGGATCGTCGTGTCGATGAGCTTGTCGTCGTAGTGCTGACGCAGCGAGGCGAAGGCCTCGCGCGAGTGCCGCGTGCGCATGTCGGCGATGTTCAGCACGACTCCGAGCCACTCGAGCTCGGGGTTGAGGCTGTCGCGCGCGAGCTCGATCACCTCGAGTGCCTGCTCGACCCCCTGCATGGCGAAGTACTGGGCCTCGGCGGATAGGAGCGCGTACCGGGAGGCCACCAGCGCGTTGACGGTGAGCAGGCCCAGCGCCGGCGGGCAATCGATGAGGACGATGTCGTAGTCGCCGGCGACCTCGCGCAGCGCCTTCTTGAGCGTGAGCTCGCGGCCCATCTTGCCGCCGAGGGCCAGCTCGGACTCGGCCAGCCCCAGGTTGGCGGGGATGATCCCCCCGTGGATGGCCTCTCGGGCCTTGGCCCGGCCCGAGAGCACGTCGCCGATCGTCGGTGACGCGTCCGGGTCGACGTCGAGGTAGTCCGACAGGTTGCCCTGGGGATCGAGGTCGACCGCGAGCACCGACAGGCCCGCCCGGCGGAACACATCGGTCAGCGTCCGGACGGTGGTGGTCTTGCCGGTCCCGCCCTTCTGGGACAGGACCGCGATGGTGACCGGCGGCATCCGCCCGGACTATAGGTGAGCCCGGCTCAGCCGGCTTGCGCCCCGGTGCCGCTTTCCGAGCTGCGCCCGAAGCGCATCCCGGAGACGACCGGAACGTCGATGAAATGGAGGTGGTGGCGGCCGATCACGACCTCATCGGCGTCAGCCAGCGTGCTCCACTCCACCCGCTCGCCGTTGACGAACACGCCGTTGAGGCTGCGGTCGTCGAGCACCCTCAGCCCGTCGGGCTGGCGCACGATCAGCGCGTGTCGGCGGCTGACCGTGGGGTCGTCGAAGCGGATGTCGGCGGCGAGGCTGCGGCCGATGCGCGTCCACTCGCGGGTGAGCGCGTAGGCCACCACGTCGTCGCCGGACCGGTAGGCGATGTACTGGCCGGGGTCCTCGAGGCCGCTGCGGATCTCCTCCAGCCAGGCGTGATCCTCGACCTCGGGACCGAGGTCGACGACGGCCTGCTGGGAGGTGGTGAACAGCGAGGCGCGGACGAACTCGGTCCCGCCGCAGTTGGGGCACGGGGGCAGTTCGTCGGCAGCGTCGAGCGACACCGGGAAGTCACAATCCGTGCACCTGAAGGTGCCAGTTCCAGCGACACTGCCAGTCATCCAAGCTTTCATCGCCGTCTCCTCGCTACGGGCTCCGGCAGCGCCGCGGTAGTGGGTCTCAAGGCTGCGTGAAGCTCCTATGAGCTCAAGGCCATTCTAACCTGCCCGCCTAAGTACTCCTGAAACCGGTAATCGGCTCTTCGTCCATCAGGCAGCCGGTATTTCGGGAAAACCGCCGTGGCGCTTGAGGGCGAGCGCTCACATTTTTTCACCGGCAGGAACAGCGTGCGGCAGGCCGAATCCCACGCCATGCCGACGCTGCGCGACATGCTCGATCTGGAGCTCGCGCTCCTGCGCCGCGGGCTCGACGAGCGTCTCGCCGGCTCCGAGCGCTGCACCTGCTGTCACCGCACCCCGCTGGTCGGCGAGCGTGTCTACGTCTACGGGTCGGGCACCATCGCCTGCGAGCTGTGCCGCGACCGCCAGCGCGAGGACCCGCTGGAGAGCCGCACCGTCCACGGGCCGGAGTTCGGCCACACGATGCGGATCACCGATCAGCGCGCCGCCGCCTGACCGCTCGGAACCCCCGTGGGCGTCCCCAGGCTGCACTCGCATTCGAGCGGCCGCCGGCGGCGCCAGGCTTTGTCCTCGTCGGCTCGTGCAGCGCTGCTGCACGTCGCCTCCTGCGTCCTCGCCCGGCATCCACCGGCGACCACTCTCGGTGCGACCGCAACCGTGGGGACGACCACTTAGAATCGGGCGCCGTGGAGCCCTTCACCGTCTCGACCACGATCGCCAAGCCGCGTGAGCAGGTCTATGAGTACCTCGCGGACATCGCCAACCACGCCGAGTTCAGCGATCACTACCTCGTCGATTGGCACCTGCTCCGCGTCGACCCGTACGGCCCCGGGGCCGGCGCCCGTTTCCGCGTCAAGGCACCGCTGCAGCGCTTCGCCTGGGCCGACGTGACCTTCATCGAGATGCAGCCCCCGTTCCGGATCGTGGAGCGCGGGCGCGGCGGCAAGTACAACCGGATCCGGATGGTCGGCACCTACACGCTGTCGCCCGGGCCCGGCGGCACCACCAAGGTCCAGTACACGTACGAGACCGAGCCCTCGCAGATCTCCGACAAGCTGATGGAGAACTTCGGCGGGCGCTCCTGGACGCGCCGCAAGGCGGCCAAGGCCATGCGCCGGCTGCGCTCGATCCTCGAGGAGGGGCGCGATCGCGGACAGCGCGCCTCGGTGGAGAGCGACTGAGCTTCAATGGGCGTCGTGAGGGTTAGACTCCGGGCCGCCGTGACCCTGCGCCGCTCCCTCATCGCCCTGTGCGGGCTCCTCCTTGTCGTCGGGCTCGCCGCCTGCGGCCACCAGTCACCGCACCAGAACTTCGCCGACGCCAACAACGACGGCGACTACATCTCGGCCGGGTACATCACCTATCAGCTGCAGATCTCGCGCGAGCTCAACCAGTACGGCACCGAGGACTCGGCCTACCTCAAGGGCCTGCCGCCCAGCGTGCCGGCGACGCTCGGTCCCGACCAGCTGTGGTACGGCGTGTTCCTGTGGGCCAAGAACCAGAGCGGGCATCCGGCCACCACCTCAGACAACTTCGAGGTCGTCGACACGCAGGGCAACGTGTACCGGCCGGTCAAGCTCGACACCGACATCAACCCGTTCGCCTGGACCTCGCAGACCCTGGCCAATCTGGGGACCGAGCCGGGCCCGAACACAGTGGCCAGCGACGGCCCCACCCAGGGCGGCCTGCTCCTCTTCAAGATGTCGAGCACGGTGTACTCCAACCGGCCCCTGACCCTCTTCATCCTCGGTCCCGACCACCGCAAGCTCGGCGGGATCTCCCTCAACCTTTGACCGACGCCGCACGGCCGGCACGACGTGTATTGGGGTTGGGTCTCGCCGTGGCGGTGCTGGCGCTGCTGCCATCGGCCGGACTGCCGGCGGTGGCACAGGCGAAGTGGGGCGCGCCGTTTCAGTTCGCCCCGCCGGGGACCCTCGACGTCGTCCCCTCGGTGCTGGCCATCTCCGGATCCGGTGCGGCCGCTGCCGCCTTCGGCATCCAGGACGTCGACACGCCCGGCATCTCGGAGGGCTACGTGTCCCTGCGCCCGGCGCACGGCGGGGCCGGCGGGGATCGGGTCCCGATCGCGGTCCCGGGCTCGTCGCAGATCCTGGCCGCCACCTACGACGGCGGCTCGTTGGAGATGCTGACCGGCACCGCGCGGTCTGACCAGACGTGCTGTAGCAGTGCCCAGGCAGTTCGGGTGAGCGCGGGCGGCGCCGTGGGGCGCGCCCGGACGCTCGTCGGCGGCCTTGCCGGCGCGACGCAGGGCCGGCTGCTCACGCTCAAGAACGGCGCCATGGTCGCGGCCGTCGCCACCGAGCGCGGCGTGTGGGTGGTCCAGTCGGCCAAGTCCAATCGCTTCGGCGCCCAGCACTTGCTCACCCGCGGCGGGCAGATGCCCGAAGCCCTGGATGCGGCGTGGCTGGGAGCCCAGAGCACGATCGTGGCCTGGACGGCGGCCACGGGGGTCGCCGGCCAGGCGGCCCCGCGCAGCATCTCCTACGCGCTGGGCTCGAAGACCCGTGCCCCCCACGGGGTCAAGACCGCCGTCACCGTGCCCGCCGGCCATCGGATCGACGAGCTCGCCCTCGCCGCCCGTAACGGCGGGGCCACCGCCGCGTGGGTGGAGAGCTGGTTTGACAAGAGCAACAGCTACCACTCGATCGTCCGAGCGATGGACATCGCGCCCCACGCCATGGTCCGCGATCTGTCGCCGGCCAACCGGCTGGCCTCGGGGCTGAGCTTCGCCGGGGACGTGGCGGGTGACCAGGAGGTCGCGTGGCAGTCGTGCACCGCCCAGGCCGCCTGCCAGGCGCAGGCCGACGGTCGCGGCGCCAAGGGCTCGTTCGGCCCCGTCCGGGCGCTGGGCTCGATCGACGCCTCCCAGGAGCCCGCGGCGGCGGTCGGCCCCCACGGCCAGGTCCTCGTCGGCTGGGTCCGCGGCGGCAAGCCGGTGGCGTCCGGCGCAACCTCCGCCGGGGGTCGTTTCGGCGCCCCGGCGACCCTCTCGTCCACGACGTTCGCGCTCGACCTCACCGTCGCCTTCGGCTCCGGTGGCGCCGGATTGGCGGCGTGGACGCAGGGCACGCTCAATCCGAGCGTCGTCGGCGCTGCGTACTCCGGCTGAGGCCGCCGCCTCAGTGGCCGGCGAGTGCCGCGGCCAGCACCTCGCGCACCGGCGGCGCCGCCGTGCCCCCGCCCGCTCCCTGATTGGGGAAGAGCGCCCCGGCCACGACCCGCGGGTGGCCGGCCGGCGCGTAGCCGACGAACCACGCATCGGTGTTCTTGGGGTTGGAGGTCGCGGTCTGGGAGGTGCCGGTGCCGGTCGCGCCCGGCGGGGGAGCGGTGTTCTTCAGCTCGGCGGTGCCGGTCTTGCCGGCCACCTGGACGCCCGGGATCTGCGCCGAGGTGCCGGTGCCGTACTCCACCACGGCCAGCATCATCTGCTGCACTTCGTGGGCCACCTTGGCGCTCGTGACCCGGACGAAGCGGGGGCGCTGATGGGCCAGCAGGGTGGGGATGGGACGGCGGCCGCCCATCGCGATCGTCGCCGCCACGTCGGTCATCGCCAGGGGCGTGGTCTGCACCAGGCCCTGCCCGATCGCCGAGGAGCCGACGGCCAGGTCGTCCCCGATCGAGCTCGCCGACGGGATCGTGCTCTCGGCCGCGCCGGGGATCGAGCTCGGCTGGTTGAAGCCGAAGCGCTCGGCCGTCGCCACCAGCCGGTTGGCGCCCAGCTTGACCCCGAGGGGCGCGAACACCGAGTTGCACGACACCGCGAACGAGTTGATGAGCGTGCCGCCGCAGTCCTCGCCGTTGGCGTTCTGCAGCGAGTAGCCCTCGATCGTGGCCGAGGTGGCGTAGGGGAAGACGGTCCCCAGCGTGGCGATGTGCGCCTGCAGCGCGCCGGTGGCGGTGATGATCTTCATCGTCGAGCCGGGTGGCTGCAGCGCCGAGTCGGCGATCCCGGCCAGAGCCAGCAGCGCTCCGGTGCGCGGGTTCATCACCACCATCCCGCCGTACTGGCCGCCGAGCGCGGCCACGGCGGCGCGCTCCATCCCGGGCGAGATCGTGGTCCTCACCGGCTGGGCCGGCACCGGGGCCGAGTTGGCCAGGACACGGCGACCGCCCATCAGCCGGCCACCCGCGGTACCGGCGAGCCGGTCCTGGAAGATGAACTCGAGCCCGTCGAGGCCGACATGGGCGTCGGTGGGATAACCGCGGGCGGCGTAGGTGGCCTTGAGGGCGGCCGGGATCGCGCCCACCGTGCCCACGATCTGGCTGGCCACGTCGGGGATGGGCGAGGTGCGGCCGGGCCCCTGCGCCAGCGGGGTCCCATCGCTGGCCAGCAGCGTGCCCCGCGCCGGCAGCGAGATGACGCGATGCAGCCTCTCGCCGGGGCGCAGCCCGGGGAACAGCAGCGAGTCGGAGAAATGGACGCGGGCCCCGGCGCCCGATCCGGTGAGCGGCACCTCGAGCGTCTCGTGCAACGTGCCCCACAGCTTGGTCTGGACGACCATCGACACGGGGATGTCGTTGCCGTTGCGGCCGGCGACGTGCAGCGCGCGCACCGACTCCTCGGTCGCGGTGTCGCCCGCGCGTTCGACGGTCCGGGCAAACCGGCTCTCACTCATCTGCCCCTTGGAGACCCGATCGAGCAGTGTGTACATCTGCACGTAATCCCCGTGATGCCAGGCGGTCACATACCGCGTCACCATCTGGCGCTCCTCGTGGCCCGGGCGCAGCGACCACAGCGCTCCGCCGGCGAACGCGGCCACGGCGACCACGGCGACCGGCAGCGTCCGGGTGAGCAGGCGCTGACGCCTGCGCCGCCGTCCCCTCGGCCGCGGTCTATGCGCCACGATCACCCCGCTTTCTGCCACCTTGGGACAAACGGTAGACAATGCGCGGCGACTATTGACCGGTTCGGTCGCCGCTTTGCACGGGTTCACCCACGATTGACGATGCCACCGACCTTTACCCTGAGGCCGTGACCGCGCTCGATTGGGTCATCGTCGGCTTCACCGTGCTCCTGGCGTTCTACGGCTACGTGCAGGGGTTCATCGTCGGTGCGCTGTCGCTGGCGGGGTTCGCGGTCGGAGCGTTCCTGGGCACCCGCCTGGCTCCGCTGCTGCTCAGCCAGGGGGATCGCTCGCCCTACGCGCCGCTGTTCGGCCTGCTCGGCGCGCTTCTGGCCGGCGGGGTGTTCGCCAGCGGCCTCGAGGGGTTGGGCACCCGCGTGCGCTCGGCGCTGCGGATCCCGGGCCTGCGCACCGTGGACGGGCTGCTCGGGGCGGCCCTGACGGCGTGCGTCGGCCTGGGCATCGCCTGGATCATCGGGGCCGTGGCCCTCGACGCGTCCGCGTCGCGGCCGCTGCGCACCGACATCCGGAACTCGACGATCCTGCGCGCCCTGGACGAGATCCTGCCCCCGTCGGGCCCGATTCTCAACGCGCTCGACCGCCTCGACCCGATCCCGTCGGTCCACGGGCCCGCGCCCAACGTGCCCGCGCCCACAAGGCGCATCCTGGCCACTCCGGGGGTGCTCGCGGCGCGCCACAGCGTGGTCCGAGTCTTCGGCACCGCCTGCGGGCTGGGCGTGGAGGGCAGCGGCTGGGTGGTCGCCCCCGGCCTGGTGGTCACCAATGCCCACGTCGTCGCCGGTGAGGCCGACACCCAGATCCAGATCGACGGCGTCGGACCGGGCCGCGAGGCCAGCGCGCTCGTCTTCGACCCCCACAACGACATCGCCGTCCTGCGCGTGCCGGGGCTCACCCTCCGGCCGCTCCCGATGGCCGCCAAGCCGACGTCCGGGACCGCTGCGGCGATCCTCGGCTACCCGCTCGACGGGGCCTTCGACGCCCAGCCCGGGCGCCTGGGCCAGACGGAGACCGTCGACACCCAGAACGCCTACGGCCAGGGCCACGTGCTGCGCACGATCACCGCGCTGCGCGGGGAGGTTCGCCCCGGCAACTCGGGCGGCCCGATGGTCAACGGGCGCGGCCAGGTCGTGGCCACGGTGTTCGCGGCGCTCACCGGGACACCGCGGGCGGGCGGCTTCGCCGTCCCCAACGACCTCGTGCGCGCTGCGCTCCGTCGCGCCGAGGCCGCGGGCGGGCCGGCGACGACCGGCCACTGCGCCAACTGAGTTCGCCTGGGGTGGTCGTCCGTCGGCGTCTGACCTGGGTATGGGGCGAACGTCAACGGCGGGCCATCGAGAGGGTGAGCACGGGCGTGGATGTGCAACGTCTCGGTTTCTGAACGCTCAGATCGCACACTCCCTGGTTGCCGTGTGTGCGATCTGAGAGTTCAGCGGGCTGAACCGCGAGATCGCACGCCGTCGGGATCGGCGGTGCGCGATCTGTGCGTTCAGGATTTCGCGAGCGACGCTCTACCCACCCTTTCCCAAGTCCGCCGTTGACGTTCGTCACATACCCAGCGCAGACGCCACACGGCAGACCGCCCAGGCCGCCCGCAGACCCCGCCCCACACAGCCAAACGGCCCCACTAAGAGAGCGGGGCCGTGACCTGTCCTGCAACAAGCCCTGGCGGGCGGCGGTCTGCGTCGCCGCCCGCCTCAGGCGTTGATTGCCCCCGGACGTTCCTCGGCCATCTGCGCCACAACGTCGAGCCCAACCGCCCCCAAGAGCTCTGGATGGTGATGAGCGAGGTGAGCCTGCGCCGCGTCGAAGAGCTCCTGCTCGGAGTCGCCCTGGAGTTGCGCCCCGCACTCGCAGTAGGCGATCCGATTGTGCTCTCTGTTGACTGGGGTCATTCCTCGGTCTGCGGCCGGGCTCTCGGCGTACCGGAATGGAGCGCCGTTCGTTACTGATGGCCGTGGCCCCCGGTGGCCACGGTGTCAAAACGTTCTCAGGGGGGCGTTGGCGATACGTTTCCACAACGTTGCCGGAACTTGTTCCCGTGGGTGAAAGGACCAGGATCCAGCTGTGTGGGCGTCTTTCGGTGGAGCTGGATGGCGTCGAGCTGGTCCAGTCTCTGCGTGGCAAACAGGTCCCCCTGCTGCTCGCCTACCTGGTCCTGAACCGCGATCGGCCGGTCGGGCGCGAGGAGCTGATCGGGGCGCTGTGGCCCGAAACCGCCCCGCGCTCGCAGGATGCGGCGATGCGCACGCTGCTCTCGCGGCTGCGCTCCGCGCTCGGTCGCGACATCGTCGCGGGCCGCGACGAGCTCGGCCTGGCCCTGCCCGAGCCCGCCTGGGTCGACGTCGAGGCGGCGGCCAGCGAGGTGTGGCGCGCCCAGCGCGCTCTGGACTCCGGCGACGCGCGGGCGGCGTGGGCGCTGGCTCAGGTGCCGCTCAACATCGCCAGCCGCGGGCTGCTCCCGGGGACCCAGGCGTCGTGGCTCGAGCCCCGCCGCCAGGAGCTCGCCGACATCCGCCTGCAGGCCCTGGAGGTCATCGGCCGCGCGGGGCTGACCCTCGGCGGGACGCAGCTGGGATCGGTGGAGCGGGCCGCGCGCACGCTCATCGAGTCAGAGCCCTACCGCGAGTCGGGCTACGTGCTGCTGATGGCCGCGCTCGAGGCCCAGGGCAACGTGGCCGAGGGGCTGCGCGTGTACGACCAGCTGCGCTCGCTGCTGCGCGACGAGCTCGGGATCACGCCCTCGCCCGAGGCCATCCAGGCCCACGAGCGGCTGCTCAACCCGCCGGCCGCGCGCCAGAGCCTGACCACCGCCGCCACCGCGGCGGAGATCGAGGTGCCCGCCGAGCTGGCGGCGGCCGCCTCGGGCCCGCTGGTCGGCCGCCAGGCCGAGATGGAGCAGCTGGAGGCGTGGTGGAGTGGCGGGCGCGAGGGTGGGCGGGGCGCGGATCACGAGCGGGTGATGCTCCTGGCCGGAGACCCGGGCATCGGCAAGACGCGGCTGCTGGCCGAGACCGCGGTGCGCGCCTTCGCCTCCGGGGCGATCGTGCTCGCCGGCCGTGCGCCCGAGGAGACCCTGGTGCCCTACCAGCCGTTCCTGGAGGCGCTGGGCCATTACGTGTTCCGCGCGCCGCTGGAGGAGCTGCGCGTCGTCGCCCGGGAGTACGGCGCCGAGCTGGGCCGGCTCATTCCCGAGCTGCGCCGGCGCGTTCCCGAGCTGCCCCCGCCCGATCCCGGCGATCCCGAGACCGATCGCTACCGCCTGTTCGAGGCGGTGGCCGGGCTGCTGGCCGAGATCTCGGCGGCGGTGCCGGTGCTCATCGTGCTCGACGACCTGCAGTGGGCCGACCGCCCGACGCTGCTGCTGCTGCGCCACCTCGCCCGCTCCCCCCACAACACGCGCGTCTCGATCATGGGTGCCTACCGCGACGTCGACCAGTGGAGCGAGGGCTTTGACGCGGCGCTGGCCGGCCTGCGCCGGGAGCGTCTCACGGTCCAGATCGACGTCGGCGGCCTGCCCGAGGCCGAGGCGATGGAGCTCGTGCGCCTGCGCGCGGGGGGCACGCCCTCGCTGGCCTTCGTCCGGGCCCTGTATCGCGAGACCGAGGGCAACCCGTTCTTCATCGAGGAGATCGTCCGGCACCTCACCGACGCTGGGGTGCGCTCGGAGGACGCCGGCGCGCGCGACCTCGAGCGCGTCGGGCTGCCTGAGGACGTCCGCGACGTCATCAGCCGGCGCCTGGACCGCCTGGCCCCGGGATCGATCGAATGGCTGCGGGTGGCGGCGGTGATTGGCCGCGACTTCGACGCCCGCCTGCTGGAGCGCGTGCTGGGCTTCGACGAGGATCGCTTCCTGTCCGCGCTGGAGGACGCGCTGGACGCCGGCCTGGTGGCGGAGGCACCGGGCGACCCCGGGCGCTACTCGTTCGCCCACGCCCTCATCCGCGAGACGCTCTATGAGGGGATGTCCTCGGCGCGCCGCGCGCGGGTGCACCGCCGCGTCGGCATCGCGCTCGAGGAGTCCGACCCCGCTCTCCCGGAGAGCCAGATCGGCGCGCTCGCGCTGCACTTCACGCGCGCCGCCGACCCCGAGGACGCCGAGCGGGCGATCCGCTACGGCCTCCGGGCCGGCGAGCAGGCGACGGAGATGCTGGCCAACGAGGAGGCGGCCGCGCATTACTCACGCGCGCTGGAGGTGCTCGACCGGTCAGACCCGGAGGCGCTGCGGCGGCGCTGCGACCTGCTGCTGGAGCTGGGGGAGGCCCAGGTGCGCAGCGGCGAGCGCCCGCTGGCGTGGGCGACGTTCCGCGAAGCGGCGACGTTGGCCGCGGCGCTGGGCGACAAGGGCTCGCTGGCCCGGGCGGCGGTGGGCGCCTCCCGGCGCTACGTGCAGCCGCCGGGAGTCGTCGACGAGGAGCTCATCGCGCTGCTCGAGCAGGCCGCCGAGATGACCGCCGACGAGCGCACCGTGGCCCGGGTGCGGCTGCTGGCGCGGCTCTGCGGCGCGCTGTACTTCTCTGACCGCCGCGACCAGATGGCGGGCCTCAGCGCCGAGGCCACGGCGATCGCCTCGGAGCTCGACGACCCCCAGGCGATCGCGCTGGCCGCCGCCGCCCGGCGCCGGGCCTACTGGGGCCCGGGCAACCTCGAGGCACGCCTCGCCGATTCGACGCTGCTCCTGCGCGCCGCCCGCGAAGCATCCGACACCGAGCTCACCCTCCAGGGCCACGCGTGGCTCGTCGTGGACCTGCTCGAGCGCGGCGACCGCACCGGGGTGGAGGTCCAGATAGACGCCTTCACCGCCGGCGCCGACCGGCTGCGCCAGCCCCTGTACCTGTGGAACGCCGCCGTCTGGCAGGCGATGAAGGCGCTGCTGGACGGCCGGCTGGAGGAGGCCGAGCCCCTCGCCGCCGCCGCAGTGTCGTCGGGCATTCGCTCAGAAGGCGTCACCGCGCCCCAGTACTACGCCGTCCAGGTGCTCTACCTGCGCCGCGAGCAGGCCCGGATGGGCGAGCTCGAGGATCCCGTGCGCGAGGCGCTCACGACCAACCCCGACCGCGCTGCCTGGCGCGCCGGGCTGGCGCTGATGCTGTACGAGACCGGTCGCACCGAGGAGGCGCGCACAGAGTTCGATCTGCTCGCTCGCGACGGGTTCAGCCGGATCCCCCGCGACGGGGACTGGATGGTGATCACGGCACTGGCCGCCGACCTGGCTCACGTGCTGGGCGACGTCGAGCGCGCGGCGATCCTCTACGACTTGCTTGAGCCGTTTGCCGATACCAACGTCGTCATCGGGCTCGGGGCGGTGTGCCTGGGCTCCGCCAGCCGCTATCTGGGCCGGCTCGCGCTCACCCTGGGCCGCCAGGCGGACGCCGTGGCCTACCTGCGCCGCGCCGTCGCCGCCAACGCGTCGCTGCAGGCCACGGTTGAGCTCGCGCACTCGCAGGTGGATCTGGCGTGGGCGCTGGGCCCCGGGGCCGAGGCAATCGAGCTGCTCGAGGCGGCGGAGGCCGTCGCCGCCGAGCGCCGGCTACCGGCCGTGGCGCGGCGCGCCGCCCTGCTGCGCGAACGATTCATCTAGGAGAGCCTCTCCGCGCAGTTGTGCGTGCAGCGCTCAGCCCCGCTTGCCGGGGGCGCTACCCTCCGCGGCCTATGTCCAAGACTCTGGTCATCGCCGAGAAGCCATCGGTCGGTCGCGACCTCGTACGCGTGCTCCCGGGCGCCTTCAACAAGCAGGGCGGCAAGGGAGAGGAGTACCTGGAGGGGCCCGACCACGTCGTGACATGGGCCGTCGGCCACCTCGTCCAGCTCGCCGACCCCGACGAGTACGACGAGAAGTACAAGAAGTGGCGCATGGCGGACCTGCCGATCGTGCCCGACCACTTCAAGCTGGTGGTTCGCGACGAGCGCTCCAAGAAGCAGATGAACGTCGTCAAGCGCCTGCTCGGGCGCGAGGACGTCGATCAGGTGGTCAACGCCTGCGACGCCGGTCGCGAGGGCGAGCTCATCTTCGCCTACCTGTATGAGAAGGCCGGCTCGCGCAAGCCGGTGCGGCGGCTGTGGCTGAACTCGATGACCAAGTCGGCGATCGAGTCCGCCTTCGCGGAGCTGCGCCCCAGCGATGAGTACGCCTCGCTGGAGGCGGCGGCGCGCTCGCGTTCGGAGGCCGACTGGATCGTGGGCATGAACTCCACCCGCGCGGCCACCATCCGCCTGCGCTCCTCGTTTGACGGCGCGGTCTCGCTGGGCCGCGTGCAGACGCCGACGCTGGCGATCCTGGCCAGGCGCGAGGAGGAGATCCGCGCCTTCGTCCCCGAGCCCTACTGGGTCGTCGACGCCGCCTTCCGCGCCGTGGCGGAGCCCGCCGGACGGGCCTACGAGGGCCGCTACCACGCCGCCGCGGGCGCTGCGGGCGGAGCTGGCCCGCGCCTGAAGACCGCCGCGGAGGCGCGGGCGATCGTCGACGCGTGCCGCGACCAGACCGGCACGATCACCAAGCTCGAGAAGACCCAGCGCAAGGAGCGCGCGCCGCTCCTGTACGACCTCACCCAGCTCCAGCGCGACGCCAACGGCCGCTACGGCTTCACCGCGCGGCGCACCCTGGCCGCCGCCCAACGGCTCTACGAGGAGCACAAGGCGCTCACCTATCCCCGAACGAACTCGCGTTACATCACCGGCGACATGGTCGGCGAGATCAAGCCGATCGCCAAGCTGGTCGGCGCAATGTCGGAGTACGCCGCCGCCGGGCAGTACGTGCTGAGCCTCGACGTGCTGCCGCTGGGCCGCGTGGTCAACGACGCCAAGGTCACCGACCACCACGCGATCATCCCCACCAATGCCGAGCGCCACCCCGTGGACAAGATGAACGAGGACGACCGCCGGGTCTACGACCTGGTCGTGCGCCGTTTCCTCGCCGTCTTCCATCCCGAGGCGGTGTCGGAGAACACGCGCGTGGAGACCACGGTGGGGGGAGACGGCGGCCATGTCTTCCGCACCCGCGGCAAGCTCCTGCTCGTCCCCGGCTGGCGCGGCGTCTACGGCGAGACCGCCGATCTGGACGACGCCCCCGCCGAGAACGAGGATGAGGGCCGCGAGCAGCGGCTGCCCCGGCTCAACAAGGACGAGGAGGCCGCCGTCACCAAGGTCAGCGACGAGGCCAAGGAGACCAAGCCCCCGCGCCGGCACACCGAGCGCTCGCTGCTGGAGATGATGGAGACCGCCGGCAAGCTCGTGGAGGAAGAGGAGCTGCGCGAGGCGATGAAGGAGTCGGGCATCGGCACCCCGGCCACCCGAGCGGCGATCATCGAGCGCCTGCTCCAGGTCGGATACATCGAGCGCGACGGCCGCGCCCTGGTCGTCACCGAGAAGGGGCTCAACGTCATCCGCCTGCTCGGCGAGCATCCGCTGACCAGCCCCGGCCTCACCGGCGACTGGGAGCACCGGCTGTCCAACATCGAGATCGGCCGCGACTCGCGCGAGAAGTTCATGGGCGACATCGTCAAGTTCACCGAGTCGACCGTCGGCGAGCTGGACAGCAAGCTCAAGGACGTGCGCATCCCGCGGGCCAACCTCGGTCCCTGCCCGGTGTGCGCGCGCGACATCAACGAGAACCGCAAGGGCTACTCCTGCTGGGGCCGCGAGGACCCGGGTTGTGGCTTTGTCATCTGGAAGTCCAAGGCGGGCAAGCAGCTGCCGATCGCGGTGGCGCGCGAGCTGATCAAGACCGGCCGCACCGAGAAGGCCGTCACCGGCTTCAAGGGCCGCTCGGGCAAGAGCTTCCGGGCGCGGCTGGCCCTGATGCAGAACGAAGAGGGCAAGTGGCGGGTCGAGTTCGACGAGCCCTGGGCCAAGGAGGGCGCCAAGCCGCCCGAGGCCGAGGAAGCCGCCGCTGACGGCGCCGCCGAGGGCGCCGAGGCCCCCGCCGAGCAGTCCGCCGCCGCCTGAGCGTCGCAGCGCCGGTCTAGCCGTCGGGACCGCGCGCCAGTATTGGGCGCGTGGCTCTCACCCTCGTCCTCGGCCCGGCCAACTCCGCGAAGGCGGGGGTGGTGCTGGGCGCCTACGCCGACGCCGCGCGCCGCGGCGCGCTGCTGGTGGTGCCCACCGCCATCGACGCGGACCACTATGCCCGCGAGCTGGCCGCCGACGGGGTGGTGCTCGGTTCGGTGCTCACGTTCAGCGGCCTCGCCTACGAGGTCGCCCGCCGGGCCCAGTACGCCAGCCGCCGCGTCTCGGAGCTCCAGCGCGAGCGGATCCTCGAGCGCGTCGTCGCCGGCTCCCGACTCGACGTGCTGCGGTCCTCCGCCTCGGGCGCGGGCTTCGCCGCCGCCGCCGGCGAGCTGATCGCCGAGCTGCAGCGCTCGCTCGTGGACCCGGGCCGGCTCATCGCCGGGCTGCGCAGCTGGGCGGCCCAGGACGTCCGCCGGGCGCCCTACGCGCACGAGGTCGGGCGGATCTACGGTGATTACGTCCGCGAGCTCGACCGGCTCGGGCGCGTGGACCGCGAGCGGTACGCGTGGCGGGCGCTGGACGCGCTGCGGGCCGCCCCTCATCGCTGGGGTCCGGAGCCCGTCTTCTTCTACGGCTTTGACGACCTCACCGCGCTCGAGCGCGATGCGGTGGAGACGCTGGCCCGCGTGGTCGGCACCGAGGTCACCGTGTCGCTCACCTACGAGCCCGGCCGCGAGGCTCTCGTGGCCCGCGCCGAGACGATGGAGGAGCTGCGGCCGCTGGCCGAGCGGGTCATCGAGCTCCCGGCCCAGGACGAGCACTACGCCGTCGACTCCCGGGCGTTGCTGCACCACCTCGAGCGCTCGCTGTTCGCGGTGGGGCCGATCGAGCGCGTGGATCCGGGCGAGACGGTGACCCTGCTGGAGGCGGGCGGCGAGCGCGCCGAGGCCGAGCTCGTCGCCGAGCAGGTGCTCGAGCTGCAGCGGGCCGGTGTGCCCGCCGCTGAGATCGTCGTCGTCTACCGCTCGCGCCCGCGGGCCGCGCCCCTGCTGGGGCACGTCTTCGCCCAGTACGGGATCCCGCTGGCCACCGGCCACGCGCCGCCACTGGCGCACACCCCGCTCGGGCGGGGGCTGCTCGGCGCCGCGCGCTGCGCCCTGCTGCCCGGGGGTGAGGCGCGCCCCGCCGACCTGCTCGCCTACCTGCGCACGCCCGGACGCCTCCAGACGCCCGAGCTCGCCGACGGGCTGGACGCCGACGTGCGCCGGGAGGGCCTGCGCACCGCGGCCCAGGCGCGCGAGCGGCTGGGGTGGGAGCTGCCCGAGCTCGACGAGCTGGCCCGGGCCGCCGATCCGGCGCGGGCGCTGTGCCGCCTGGCGCGATGGCTGTTCGCGGCGCCCCACCGTGGCGGCGCTCCGGCCCTGACCGAGGCGGAGGCGCTCGACGCCCGCGCGTTGCGCGCGCTGGTGACCGCGGTCGATGAGCTCGCCCAGATCGGCCTCACCCCCGCAGGGGCGGAACTGGTGAAGCTGCTCGAGGACCTCTCGGTGCCCGCGCC
Organism: uncultured Actinomycetota bacterium; assembly: GCA_963850325.1. Taxonomy (GTDB): domain Bacteria; phylum Actinomycetota; class Thermoleophilia; order Solirubrobacterales; family Solirubrobacteraceae; genus Palsa-465. Next base: position 170,956 of record CAWKLB010000019.1, on the reverse strand, counting down.
CCGATCGGGCCCGGGGGCCGACGCGGTGCTGCTGGCCGAGCCGCTCGAGGTCCGCGCGCGGCGCTTTCGCGCCGTGTTCGTGTGCGGCTTGCAGGAGGGCGAGTTTCCCCGCCCGGCCACTCCCGAGCCGTTCCTGTCCGACGAGCGCCGCTTCGAGCTGGCCTCGGCGGGCGGTCCTCGGCTGCGTCCTCGCGAGGATGCGCTGGCCGCCGAGCGCTACCTGTTCTACGCCGCGCTGTCGCGCGCCACCGAGCGCGTGTTCCTCGCCTATCGCAGCTCCGACGAGGAGGGCAACCTCGCCCTGCCCTCGCCGTTCATCGCCGACGTGGCCGAGCTGCTGGCCCCCGACTGGGCGGCCCGGCGGCAGCGGCGCCTGCTCGCCGATGTCGTCTGGGAGCCGGATCGCGCCCCCACCCAGCGCGAGCGGGCCCGGGCGGCGGCGGACTGCGGCGCGGCGGCCGGCGGGGAGCCGCCCGCGCGCCGGCGCGTGCTCGGCCCCGAGGCGCTTGGCCGCATGCGCCACACGGAGATCCTCTCGGCCGGGGCGCTCGAGGCCTACGCCAACTGCCCGGTCCGCTGGCTCATCGAGCGTGAGCTCCAGCCCCAGCCGCTCACCCCCGAGCCCGAGGCGCTGACCCGCGGCAGCCTCATGCATGACGTGCTCGAACGCCTGCTCGGCGAGCTGCACGGCCCCGTGACCCCGGACACGCTGGCGGCGGCGCAGGCGATCCTCGACCGGCTGCTCCCGGAGGTCGCGGCCGACGCCGGTGGCGCACTGGGCGTGGGCAGCCCCGACGTCGTGCGGGCGGGGGCGCTGCGCGCGATCGAGGCCGACCTGCGGCGCTACCTGGAGCACGAGGCGCGCACCGCGGGCGAGTGGCGTCCACTGGGCCTCGAGCTGCGCTTCGGGTTCGAGGGCCAGGAGGGGTCGCTGCCGCCGCTCGAGCTCGGCGAGGGCCCCGACCGCGTGCGCGTGCGCGGCCTGGTCGACCGCGTCGACGTCGACGACGCCGGTCACGCCGTCGTACGCGACTACAAGTCCGGCGCTCGGCGCCAGGCCTGGTCGGCGGCCCGCTGGAGCGAGGATCGCCAGCTCCAGGTCGCCTTGTACATGCTGGTGGTCCGCGAGCTCACCGACGCCGAGCCGGTGGCGGGCTTCTATCAGCCGCTGCGCGGGGAGGACCTGCGCGCTCGCGGCGTCTTCGTCAAGGGGACGCCGGTGGGCTCCGGCGTGGTGGCGACTGACGCCCGCGCCGGCGACGAGCTCGACGAGATGCTCGCCGACGCCGCGGAGCGCGCCGTGGCCCTGGCGGCGTCGCTGCGCGCCGGCGAGCTCGAGCCGTGCCCCCAGAACTGCTCGCGCGACGGCTGCATGTACCCGGCCATCTGCCGCTCCCAGTGAGCGTGTCCCCGCCACTCGATCCACCCTTCGCGGCCCCCGGGGACGAGCCGCGGGCCCAGCCCCCGGCCGCAGGCGGGCGGGCGTGGACGCCCGAGCAGGAGCGCGCCATCGAGCGCCGCACCGGGGACCTGCTGCTCGACGCCGGCGCCGGCAGCGGCAAGACCTCGGTGCTGGTGGAGCGCTTCGCCCAGTCGGTGCTGCAGGACGGCATCGACGTCTCGGCGATGCTCACGATCACCTTCACCGAGAAGGCGGCGGCAGAGCTGCGCGACCGGATCCGGACGCGGCTGCGCGCGCTGGGCGCGCCCGAGGCGGCCCGACGGACCGAGACCGCCTTCATCTCGACCATCCACGGCTTCTGCGCCCGGCTGCTGCGCGTCAACGCGCTGGCCGCCGGGCTTGACCCGCAGTTCGCGGTGCTCGATCGCTACCAGTCAGAGCCGCTGTCGGCGGCGGCCTTCGAGGCCGCGCTGGAGGAGTTGGCGCGCGAGGACGACGGGGTGGGTGGGGGCCGAATCGTCGACCTCATCGCCGACTACACCCAGTGGTCGCTGCGCGCCGCCGTGCTGGCGGTCTACGCGCAGCTGCGCTCCGCCGGTCAGGTGCATCCCCGGCTGCCCGAGATCCCTGATACGGATCCCGCCCACCCTGATGCGGATCCCGCCGACGCGGCGCGCGAGCTGGTCGCGGCCGCGCGTGCGCTCGCCGGGGAGCTCGGAGCGATCCCCGAACCGAGCCCACGTGTGCGCGAGGCGATCGACCGGGTCGGCGCCAGTCTGGACCTGGCCGCCGCCGGGGATGTGTGGCCCGCGGACCTCGAGCGCGGCCGGCTGCCGCGCAACGGAGCGGCGCTGAGCACCGACGCATGCGCGCGCTACACCGAGGCGCTGGGGCGCTTCCGCGTGCACTGCGCCACCGTGGCGGCGCGGCCGGTGCGCGATCTGCTGGACCGGCTGCTGGACGCCTACGGCCGCCACTACGCGGAGCGCAAGCGCGCCGTCTCGGGCCTGGACTTCGAGGACCTGGAGCTGGTGACGCGGCAGCTGCTGCTCGAGAACAGCGAGCTGCGTCAGCGCTACGCCGCGCGGTTTGAGCGCATCATGGTCGACGAGCTCCAGGACACCAACCGGGTGCAGCTGGAGCTCATCGAATCGATCGCCCGCGAGAACCTCTTCACCGTTGGCGACGCCCAGCAGTCGATCTACGGCTTTCGCCACGCGGAGGTGGAGCTGTTCGAGCGTCGTGGCGAGCGGCTCGAAGCGGCGGGGGCGCGCGAGACGCTGCAGACCAACTTCCGCAGCCGGCCCGAGATCCTGGACGCGGTCAATCTGGCCTTCGCCGACGCACTCGGCGACCGGTTCCGGACGTTGCTGCCCGGGCGGCCGCGCGGCGCCGAGTCTCCGGGTGGCGCCGGCCCGGCCGATCCCGCCGTCGAGCTCGTCCTCGTCGACAAGGCGGCCGACTGGGAGAACGAAGGGGTGGCCTCGCCCTGGCGGGTGGCCGAGGCCCGGACCCTCGCCGATCGCGTGGCCGAGCTGGTCGCCGCCGGTCGCGCTCCCGGCGAGATCGTGGTGCTCATGCGTGCCACCACCGACATGCGCGCCTACGAGCGGGCGCTGGAGCGTCGCGGGCTGCCGACGTACGTCATCGGGGGGCGCGGCTACTGGTCGCACCCGCAGGTGGTTGACCTGGTCGCCTACCTGCGAGCGCTGGCCAACCCGCGCGACGAGGAGTCGCTCTACGGGGTCCTGGCCTCGCCGCTGGTGGGGGTCTCCCTCGACGCGCTCGTCGTGCTGGCGGCGGCGAGCCGTGAGTCCGAGCGCGATCCGTGGTGGCTGCTGCGCGAGCCGCGCGGCGAGCTGGCTGGGCTCGACGAGGCCGATCGGGCGCGACTGCAGACGTTCACGGCCTGGTTCGCCGGCGAGCGCGAGCGGGCCCGGCGGTGCGGGATGGAGGAGCTGATCGACTCGGCGCTCGTCGCCAGCGGCTATGACCTGGCGATGCTGGCGATGCCCGGCGGGCGCCGGCGGCTGGCCAACGTCCGCAAGCTCATGCGCCTGGCGCGCGAGCACGAGGACGCCGACGGTCCCGACCTCAACGGCTTCCTCGACCTCATCTCAGACCGCGAGGCGGGTCGTTCGTCGGAGTCGCGTGAGAGCGAGGCCCCGATGGAGGGCGAGGGCCTTGACGCCATCCGCCTGATGACGATCCACCGCGCTAAGGGCCTGGAGTTCCCGGTGGTCGTGGTCGCCGACCTCGGGCGGGCCGTGCGCCCGCCCTCGGAGATCGTCCGCGTCACCGCCGACGGCCGGTTGGGGCTCCGCCTGTCACGCGCCGGCGCCGGCGGCCGCGAGAACGCGCTGGACTACCGGGCCATCGGCGACGAGCGGCGCCAGGCGCAGGAGGCCGAGGAGCGCAGGCTGTTCTACGTCGCGGTGACCCGCGCGCAGGAGCGCCTGGTCCTGAGCGGGGCGCTCAAGTTCGACGGCTTCATCGGCGAGGGCGGCGCCACCGGCGGCGGGCCGGCGGCGTGGCTGGCCCCGGCCTTCGTCCCCGATCTGGGCGAGGTCATGGAGCGCGGGGGAGGAGCGGTGGACCGCGACGGGGCGCGGATCGCGGTGCGGATCGGGCGGCCCGAGGATCTTGCCCGCGCAGCCGACCCGGTGGCGGCCGAGCGGCCGCCGGCGCCGCTACCTGCCGTGGCGCCCGCGCACGAGGACGTCGAGCGCGGCCTGGCCACGCCTGCGCATGAGGACGTCGAGCGCGGCCCGGCCACGCCCGCGCCGGCTCGCGCCGGCGCCCCGGTCGGCGCCCTCAGCTACTCCTCGCTGGGCGAGTACGCCCGCTGTGGCTACCGTTTCTACACAGAGCGCGTCCTCGGGCTGCCGCCGGTCCCCGAGCCCCGCGGCGCTCCCGAGCCCGCCGAGGGCCCGCGCAGCGCCGCCGACCGCGGCGTGCTCCTCCATGCGCTGCTCGAGGGCCTGGACTTCCGCCGCCCGGCGGTCCCCAGCGCGGACGTGATCACAGCGGCCGCGGCACAGGCGGGGCTCGATCCGCCGCCGGGTCCGGCCGAGGCCGACGAGCTCGCCGCGCTCGTGCGTCGCTTTGCCGCCAGCGACCTATGCACGCGGCTGGGCTGCGCGACCCATACCCGCCGCGAGGAGCGCTTCGCCTTCCCGCTCGGGTCCGACCCGTCCCAGCCGCTCGTGGTCGGAGCCATCGACGTCCTCGCCCGCGAGCCCTCCGGGCGGATGCTCGTGGTGGACTACAAGAGCGACCGGCTGGACGGCGCCGACCCGGCTGCCATCGTCGCCCGCCTGTACGCGACCCAGCGGCTGGTCTACGCGCTGGCCGCGCTGCACGCGGGCGCGGAGGCGGTGGAGATCGCCCACTGCTTCCTCGAGCGTCCCGACGAGCCGGTCTCGGTCACCTTCGAGCGCGCGCAGATGGCCGAGCTTCAGGGGCGGCTGGCCGCGCTGGGCGACGGGGTGCTGGAGCGTCGGTTCCAGGTCGCCCCTGCGCCCTACCGCGCACTGTGCGCGGGCTGCCCGGCCCAGGGAGGACTGTGCTCGTGGCCGCTGGAGACGACCCGGCGCGAGTCGCCGGACACGCTGTTCTAGAGCTAGGACGCTAAGTCCGGGGCGGGGCCCTCGGGCGTGGGGGACGGCTCCGGGCGCTTGAACTCGACGTCGATGTGCTGATGGTCTGAGCGCTCCTCGACCTTGGCCAACGCGCGCAGGGTCCGCTTGTCCGCGGGCTCGTCCGGCGGACCGAAGTAACTGCGCGGCCACAGCCGCCGGCTGACAACGACGTTGACCTCGGCGCAGTACAGGAACACCTGAGTGCCAAGTCGCAGCCAGATGAGCAACGGGATGACGATCGCGAAGACGCCGTAGCCGTGGCCCCCGGCGTGCTTGAGGTACAGGCCGCCAACCGATTGGAGGATCGTCCACAACACCGCGGCCACCGCCGAGCCCCAGCGCAGATCCCGGCTCGGGATGTTGCCGGCACTCATCAGGCGGTAGACGGCGAAGAACAGCACGAAGTTGACCGCGAGCGAGACGAGGTAGCCGGCGACCTTGGCCAGGGCGCCGCCGAAGCCGGCACTCACCGCTCCGGAGGCGATCGTGGAGGCGATGAACAGCACGCCCAGGAGGACCAGCAGGCCGAGACCGCGCAGGCGGGACTTGATGAAGTTCGGCCGGTTCTTGTAGGGCACCGCCCACACCGTGTCGAGCGCCGTCTGCGAGACGGTCGTCACGCCGAGGCCGGCCCACAGCGAGGTGAGGACGCCGACCACGAGGGCGAACGCCGAGCCGGAGATCGATTTCAGCGGTAGCGAGCTGCCGATCGCCGGGAACTGGCTCTGCACGGAGTGCTCCACCGACGCGCGCGTGCTCGGATCTCCGGCGAGCACGTACCCGAGGATCGTGGCGAACACGAGCAGGAGGGGGAACAGCGAGAAGAACCCGTACCAGGCAACCAGCGAGGCGAGGTTGCCACCCTGGTCGTCGCCGAACTTCTTGACCACGGCCACCGGTAGCGCCAGCCACTTGCGCTTCTGCTGGTAATCGTCAAACCTGTGGACAGGTCTCATGAAGTCCATACCGGGGACGCTACCCCGCCCCGGGCGTTCGCAACTTCCGCAGATTTTCCGGTGCGTTGGAGCGCGCGCGTCAGGCGGCGTCGGCCACCGCTGCCGACTCCGGCACCGCCACGAGGGCACGCCGGCGCAGCACGACCGTCGTCCCGCCCGCGGGGCTGAACGTGATGCTGCGCCGCCGGGTCGTCTCGGGACGGTCCGAGGCCGCCCGGATCTCGTACCGGCGCAGCGTGGCGCGCAGGACGACCTTCATCTCCTGCACGGCGAAGCTCGCGCCCAGGCAGCGCCGGCGCCCGCCCCCGAACGGGATCCAGGTGTAGGTCCCCGGCGAGGTGCCCTCAAAGCGCTCCGGCCGGAACGCGTGGGGCTCGGGGTAGATCTCGGGATCGTGGTGGACGAGGTAGGCGCTGGCCATGAGCACGACGCCCGGCGGATAGCGATAGCCGCCGATCTCCACCTCGCGCGTGGTGAGACGCGGCTCGGCGTTGGGGAGCACCGGACGCAGGCGGAGGATCTCGGTGATCGTGGCGCCCAGGTACTCATCGGACTCGCCGGCGTCGATCTCCTGCGTGAGGCGCGCACGGGCGGCGGGCTCGCGGGCCAGGCGCTCGAGCGCCCACGCCAGCTGCGACGCGCTCGTCTCGTGGCCGGCGACGAGCGCGGTCATCAGCTCGTCGCGCAGCTCCTGCTCAGACATGGCCGAGCCATCCTGATGACGCGCCGCCAGCAGCATGGACAGGATGTCGTCGCGATCGGCCCCGCCGCCGGCCGCGATCTCGGCACGGCGCTGCTCGATGAGGGAGAAGATGAGCGCGTCGGTGTCGCGCAGCTGGGCGTTGAAGCGCCGCAGCCTCGGCATCCAGCCCAACGCCCGCATCATCGGCGGCAGCACCGACAAGGGGCTCTCGGTGAAGGCCAGGACGTTGGTGAGCAGGTCGCGCAGGCGGTCGAGATCGGACCCCTCCTCGAGGCCGAACACCACCCGCAGGATGATCTCGAGCGTTACGCGCTGGAGCCTTGGGTGCAGCGCGACGGGCTCATCGGTGGGCCACGACGCCACCTCGCGCTCGGCCAGCTCGGTCATGAGCCCGGTGAGCCGCTGCATCCGCTCGCCGTGGAAAGCCGGCAGCAGCAGGCGCCGCTGCTCCAGATGCTCGTCCTCGTCGAGCAGGATCACCGAGTTGCGCCCGATGAGCGGCTCAAGGATGCGCGCCCCTTCGCCGGGATGCAGCACGTCCGGTGGAGCGGTGAAGATCTCCTTGATGTCGGCGGGGTCCCACAGCATCACGAACGGCGGCTGAAACGGCAGCCGTACGGTGATCCGCTTGCCGTAGGGCCGCAGGCGCTCCAGCGACGCGGCCGGCCGCGTCCACGTGGCCATCATCTGCACCACCCTCGGCACTGATGGTCCCGGGGGCAACTGGGCTGTCTCGCTGCGTGTCATTACGGCTCCTCGCTCGACGGGGTGACAGCCTTCCAGATCGGATGAACCTCTGTGTGAGATCGATCACGCGCTGCGGCCCTGAGATCGATCACGCAGTGCGGCCCTCGATCTCCAGCAGGACTCGCTTGCGCGCCAGCCCGCCGGTGTAGCCGCCCAGCCCTCCGCCGCTGTGCAGCACGCGGTGGCAGGGGAGCACGATCGGGAGCGGGTTGGAGCCCAGCGCGTTGCCCGCGGCGCGGAAGCCGCGAGGGCTGCCAGCGGCCGTGGCCACGTCCTTGTAGGTGGCGACCTCGCCGTAGGGAATCTCGGCGGTGGCCGTGAGCACCCGCCGCGTGAAGTCGGAGAGCAGCCTCAGATCGAGCGTCAGGTCAAACGCTCGCCTGCGCCCGGCGAAGTACTCGTCCAGCTCCCGGCGGGGCTCGTCGAGCCGGCGCGGCGCCGACAGGATCCGTGGCGAGAGCCGGGCGGCGATGTCCTCCATGACCGCCTCCTCCTGGCCCTCGTCGATGTAGGCCAGCCGGGCCAGCCCCTGCGGCGTGGACGCCAGCACGAGCGGACCCACCGGGGAGTCCAGGCGGGCGTAGGCGACGTCCAGCAGGCCCGCGGCGGCGGCGGCGTCGACGATCGACGGCGGCTGGACCGCGTCAGACCCGCTCTGGAGTGCGTCGCGCAGCGTCCGCTCCATCTCCTCGTCGCCCTCGTGGGTGCCGTGATTGACGTTGATCTCGCTCATCTGATGCGTTCCTCTCTGAGGCGCTTGAGTCCCTCGTGGACGTTGCGCCGTGCGGCGGGTTCGGAAATCTCCATCGCGGTTGCGATCTCCGCGTACGCCGAGTCGGCGATGAAGCGCAGCGCGACCGCGGTGCGTTGTTTGTCGGGGAGCGCTGCCACCGCGGCCCACAGGCCCGCGTCGGCGACCACCCCGACCCCTTCGGTCGCCGGAGCCTCGGGCAGGTCGGCGGGCTCGGACACCGGGGTCGCCCGCCGCGCACGGGCGCGGACGTGATCGATCGCCTTGCGGTGAGCGATGGTGAACAGCCAGCCCTTGAGGTTGGAGGCCCCGGTGAGCCCCGGGTAGGCGCGTAGCGCCGCCAGCCACGTCTCCTGGTAGACGTCGTCGGCCTCGACCGGGCCGACGGTGGCGATCAGGAAGCGGTGCACGTCGCGCGCATGCGCGTCGAGCAGGTTCTGGAACGGTGGCAGGCGCATTCTCAGATCAAACGCCGCGGCGACGAGAGGTGTGAGACCAAGGCTAAGCCTGCCCCAGGCTAAGCTGCCAGGCGCCATGGATCAGCGGACGCTCGGCAGCCAGGGTCTCACCGTCTCCGCCGAGGGGCTCGGGTGCATGGGGATGTCGGAGTTCTACGGGTCGATCGACGAGGCCGAGGCGATCGCCACCGTCCGCCACGCGCTCGACCTCGGCGTCACCCTGCTGGACACCGCCGATATCTACGGCCCGCACACCAACGAGCGGCTCGTCGGGGAGGCCGTCGCCGACCGGCGCGACGAGGTGGTGCTCGCCACCAAGTTCGGGATCGTTCGCGACCCCGAGAACCCCGCCGCGCGCGGGATCAACGGCCGCCCCGATTACGTCATGAGGTGCTGCGACGCGTCGCTGCGTCGGCTGGCCGTCGACCACATCGACCTCTACTACCAGCACCGCGTCGACCCGGGCGTCCCCATCGAGGAGACCGTGGGGGCGATGGCCGAGCTTGTCGACGCCGGCAAGGTGCGGTTCCTCGGGCTCTCGGAGGCCGGGCCCGAGACGATTCGCCGCGCTCATGCGGTGCATCCCATCAGCGCGGTGCAGACCGAGTTCTCGCTGTGGAGCCGCGACGTGGAGGACGAGGTCCTGCCGACGCTGCGCGAGCTGGGGATCGGGCTGGTGGCCTACAGCCCCCTGGGCCGGGGCTTTCTCACCGGTCAGATCACCTCGCCCGCTGACCTGGCCCCCGACGACTTCCGCCGCACCAGCCCGCGCTTCATGGGCGAGAACTTCACGCGCAACCTGGAGCTGGTCGAGCGGATCAAGGAGATCGCGGCCGAGCAGGACTGCACGCCCGGCCAGCTCGCGCTCGCCTGGGTCCTGAACCAGTCCCGCCCGCCCGACATCGTGGCGATCCCGGGGACCAAGCGCCGCCGCTACCTGGAGGAGAACATCCAGGCCACCGAGATCACTCTGAGCCAGGAGGACCTGGCCCGGATCGACGAGCTCGCTCCGGCGGGAGTGGCGGCCGGCGACCGTTACGGCGACATGTCGTCCATCGGGCGCTGACGCCGGCTCGTCGGCGTCCGCCGTACCGCCACGGCCCGGCAAGACCGCGCTCAACGCTTGCCCATCCTCGCGCTGCGCTATACAAACCCCATATGCCACGAGCAATCTGGAGCGGCGCCATCAGCTTTGGACTGGTCAACGTGCCGGTCAAGCTCTACAGCGCCACCTCGCCCAAGACCGTGAGGTTTCATCAGCTCTCGCGTGAGAGCGGCTCGCGCATCCGCCAGAAGCGGGTCGACCCCTCGACCGGCGACGAGGTCGCGTTCGAGGACATCGTCAAGGGGTACGAGCTGACCCCGGATCGCTACGTGATCATCGAGCCCGAGGAGCTCGATGCGCTCGATCCCAAGGCGACGAAGACCATCGACATCGAGGAGTTCGTCGACCTGGCCGAGATCGATCCGATCTACTACGACCACTCCTACTACCTGGCTCCGGCCACCGGCGGGGCCAAGGCCTACCGGCTGCTGCTGGAGGCCATGCGTGAGGCGGGCAAGGTGGCGATCGGCAAGATCGTGATCCGCTCCAAGCAGCAGCTGTGCGCGTTGCGCCCCACCGGCGAGGCGATGGCCCTCTCCACGATGCTCTTCGGTGACGAGGTGCTTCCCCCGGATCGCATCGACGAGCTCGACGGGCTGGAGGAGGCCGAGGCCAGCAAGCGCGAGCTGACGATGGCCCAGCAGCTCATCGACTCGCTCTCGGCGGAGTTCGACCCCGAGAAGTTCAAGGACGAGTACCGCGAACGCGTGCTCGACCTCATCGAGCGCAAGGCGGCCGGTGAGGAGATCGCCGTGCAGCCCGAGGCCGAGGAGGCCGCGCCGGCGCCGGATCTGATGGCGGCGCTCGAGGCCAGCCTTGCCGAGGTGCGTAGCGGCAGCTCCGACGACGTCGCCCCTGAATCCGGTAAGCCGGCGGCCAAGTCGACCAAGCGCTCGAGCTCGTCGAAGTCGTCGGGCTCCAAGGGGTCCAAGGCGTCCAGCGCCAAGGGCTCCAGCCGGGCCAAAGCAAAGTCCTAGCCGACTCTCAGGCGCCGAGCCCCGACTCCGAACTTCGGTCCGGTACGATTTCCACGCTGGCTGCAGTGCCTTCCTGCCCACCCTCTCGACCAGGCACCGCTCTATGGACCATCTCGCGGACGGGCCCCCCCCGCCCACTGGCCTCTACGACCCCACAAATGAGCATGATGCCTGCGGCATCGCCCTCGTCGCCAAGCTCTGGGGCGAGGCCAGCCACGCCGTGGTGGAGAAGGCCCTCGAGGCGCTGGAGAACATGGAGCACCGCGGTGCCGAGGGCGCCGACCCCAATACCGGCGACGGCGCGGGCATCCTGCTCCAGATCCCCGACGCGTTCATCCGCGGCGCGGTCTCCGGTGTCGACCTGCCGCCTCCGGGCCGTTACGGCATCGGCGTCTGCTACCTGCCCGGCGATCCCGAGCGCCGGCGAGCGTTCGAGCAGCTGATCGACCAGACGGTCGCCGCCGAGGGCCAGAAGGTCCTGTGGTGGCGTGACGTGCCCGTCGACGACCGTTACGTGGGCGAGACCGCGCGGCTCTCGGCGCCGGTCATCCGCCAGGTCATCGTCCAGGCCGACGACGACATCGAGGATCAGGGCGCTTTCGAACGCAAGCTCTACGTCATCCGTCGCGTGGTCGAGCGGGCCGCCGGCACCGAGATCTCGCTGCCCAGCTTCTCCAGCCGCACGCTCGTCTACAAGGGGATGCTCACCGCGCCCCAGCTGCCGCGGTACTTCCCGGACCTGCGCGATCCGCGGGTCGCGTCGCGCCTGGCGCTCGTGCACTCGCGCTTCTCCACCAACACCTTCCCCAGCTGGGAGCTGGCCCACCCGTACCGCATGATCGCCCACAACGGCGAGGTCAACACGCTGCGCGGCAACGTCAACTGGATGCGCGCGCGGGAGTCCCAGCTCGCCTCCGAGCTCTTCGGCGAGGATCTCAAGAAGGTCCTGCCGGTGGTGCGCGGCGGCGGTTCTGACTCGGCCACGCTGGACAACGTTCTGGAGCTGCTGGTGCTCAGCGGGCGCTCCATTCCCCACGTGATGATGATGATGATCCCCGAGGCCTACCGCACGCGGACCGACATCGACCCCGATGTCAAGGGCTTCTACGACTTCCACTCGTGCCTGATGGAGCCGTGGGACGGCCCGGCGGCGGTGGCCTTCACCGATGGCCGCATGGCCGGCGCGGTGCTCGACCGCAACGGCCTGCGTCCGGGCCGCTGGGTCCAGGACACCGAGGGCTACGTCGTGCTCGCCTCCGAGACCGGGGTCATCACCGTCGCGCCCGAGCACGTGCAGCGCAAGGGCCGGCTGGCCCCGGGCAAGCTGTTCCTGCTCGACCTCGAGGAGGGCCGCATCGTCGAGGACGAGGAGGTCAAGCGGCGCGTCGCCCGCCGCAAGCCCTACGGCGAGTGGTACGAGCGCTCGGTCGTGGCGATCGACGACCTCCCCGAGCGCGACCCGCGGGTGCCCCGCGTGGAGCCGCTGCGCTCCAAGCAGCTGGCCTTCGGCTACTCCCAGGAGGATCTGCGGATGGTCATCGCGCCGATGGCCTCCAAGGGCGAGGAGCCCACCGCCAGCATGGGCAACGACGCCGCCCTCGCGGTGATGTCCGACCGCCAGCCGCCGCTGTTCTCCTACTTCAAGCAGCTGTTCGCGCAGGTGACCAACCCGCCGGTCGACCCGCTGCGCGAGAACGTGGTGATGAGCCTCCAGACTGGGGTGGGCGCCGAGGTCAACCTCCTCGCCGAGACGCCCGAGCAGGCCCACCAGCTGGTCATGACCCAGCCGATCCTGCGCAACGCCCAGCTCGAGAAGCTGCGCCAGGTCTCACACGAGATCTTCGACGCCGCCACGCTGGACATCACCTGGCCGATCGAGGGCGGCCCCGATGGGATGGAGCGACGGCTCGACGCGCTGTGCGCCGAGGCTTCTGACCAGGTCGACCACGGGGCCAACGTCCTCATCCTCTCCGATCGCAACCTCGGGCCCGAGCGGGTGGCGATGCCATCGCTACTGGCTGTCGCCGCGGTGCACCACCACCTCGTCCGCGCCGGCACGCGCCTGCGCACGGGCCTGGTCATCGAGTCCGGAGAGCCTCGCGACATCCACCACATGGCGACGCTGATCGGCTACGGCGCCTCAGGCATCAACCCCTACCTGATGTTCGAGTCCCTCGACGAGCTCGCCGACCGCTCGCTGCTGCCCGAGGACCTCGAGCGCGAGGAGGCCGAGCAGCGGATCGTCAAGGCCATCGGCAAGGGCCTGCTCAAGACGATCTCCAAGATGGGCATCTCCACCATCCAGTCCTATTGCGGCGCGCAGATCTTCGAGGCCGTGGGGCTCGAGCCCGAGCTCATCGACAAGTACTTCACCGGCACCGCCAGCCGGATCGGCGGGGTGGGGCTGGAGGTCCTCGCCGCCGAGGCGCTGGGCCGTCACTTCCGCGCCTACCCGCGCACCGAGCGCGAGGTGCTGCCCGTCGGCGGCGTCCTGCAGTGGCGGCGCGACGGCGAGCGCCACATCTGGAACCCCGACACGATCGCCAACCTCCAGCACGCGGTGCGGGCCAAGACGGCCAACGGCAAGGGCAACGGCAACGGCGGCCCGGGTGGGGCCGGTATCGCGCGCGACCCCCAGGAGGCCTACGACCTGTTCGCGCAGCAGGCCAACGACGAGTCCACGCGGTCAGCGGCGCTCCGCGGCCTCATGAAGTTCCGCTTCGCCGGGGAGCCCATCCCGCTGGAGGAGGTCGAGCCCGCCAGCGAGATCGTCAAGCGGTTCAGCACCGGAGCGATGAGCCTGGGCTCGCTCTCGCGGGAGGCCCACGAGACGCTGGCCATCGCCATGAACCGCATCGGCGCGAAGTCCAACACCGGCGAGGGGGGAGAGGACCCCTCGCGCTTCACCCGCGATGAGAACGGCGACCTGCGCCGCTCGGCGATCAAGCAGGTCGCCTCCGGCCGCTTCGGGGTCACCATCGACTTCCTCGTCAACGCCGACCAGCTCCAGATCAAGATGGCCCAGGGCGCCAAGCCCGGGGAGGGCGGACAGTTGCCCGGCCACAAGGTCGACGGCTACATCGCCAAGATCCGCTACTCCACGCCCGGGGTGGGCCTCATCTCGCCACCCCCGCACCACGACATCTACTCGATCGAGGACCTCAAGCAGCTCATCTACGACCTGCGCTGCGCGAATCCGACGAGCTCGGTCTCGGTCAAGCTCGTCTCCGAGGTCGGCGTGGGGACGGTGGCCGCCGGCGTGGCCAAGGCTAACGCCGACCACGTCACCATCTCCGGCCACGACGGAGGCACCGGCGCGTCGCCCCAGTCCTCCATCCAGTCCGCCGGTGTCCCCTGGGAGATCGGGCTGGCCGAGACCCAGCAGACCCTGCTGCTCAACGACCTGCGCAGCCGGATCACCGTCGAGGTCGACGGTCAGATGAAGACCGGGCGCGACGTCGTGATCGGCGCGCTGCTCGGCGCCGACGAGTTCGGCTTCTCCACGGCGCCTCTCATCGCCATGGGCTGCATCATGATGCGCGTCTGTCACCTCAACACCTGCCCGGTCGGCATCGCCACCCAGAACCCGGAGTTGCGGGCGCGCTTCGAGGGCACGCCGGAGCACGTCGTCGCCTATCTGATGTTCGTGGCCGAGGAGGTCCGGGGGCTGATGGCACGCCTGGGCGTGCGGCGCTTCGCGGACCTAATCGGCCGCGCCGAGCTGCTGGAGACCGACGACGCGGTGGACCACTGGAAGTCGCGCGGCGTAGACCTGACGATGGTCCTCGCCACCATCGACCTCCCGCCGGAGGTGCCGCGCTCGTGCACCCGCAAGCAGGTGCCGGTGCTCGACGACGCGCTGGACTGGGAGCTCGTCCAGCTGTGCGCGCCCGCCATCGAGCGTGCCGAGAAGCTCCGCCTGGGGCCGATCCCGGTCCGCAACGTCAACCGCACGGTCGGCGGCATCCTCTCGGGGGAGATCGCCCGCCGCCGTGGCGCATCCGGGCTGCCCGAGGGCACCATCGACATCTCGTTCTCGGGCTCGGCGGGGCAGAGCTTCGCTGCGTGGCTGGCTCCCGGCGTCACCTTCTCGTTGCGCGGCGAGACCAACGACTACACCGGTAAGGGCCTGTCGGGCGGGATCGTCTCGGTGCGCCCGCCCGAGTCGGCGCTGTTCCGCGCCGAGGAGAACACGATCGTCGGCAACACCGTGCTCTACGGCGCCACCGCAGGGCGCGCCTTCATCCGCGGCCTGGCCGGGGAGCGTTTCGCGGTGCGCAATTCAGGGGCACATGCGGTGGTCGAGGGCGTCGGCGATCACGGCTGCGAGTACATGACCGGCGGCCGCGTGGTCGTGCTGGGCACCACCGGGCGCAATTTCGCTGCCGGGATGAGCGGCGGCATCGCCTACGTGTATGACCGAGACAACCGCTTCAAGGGCCGCTGCAACCTCGAGCTCGTCGACCTGGAGGAGCTCGACGAGGCGGGCGCTGCCGAGGTCAAGACGCTCATCTCCGAGCACGCCCAGCGGACCGGATCGCTACGCGCGCGCAACATCCTGGCCTCCTGGGAGCGCGAGTGCCAGCGCTTCGTCAAGGTGATGCCGCGCGACTACAAGCGCGTACTCAAGGAGCGTGCCCAGCAGGAGCAGCCCGAGGAGGGGGAACGAGTTGGGGCCTGAATAGGCCTCGGCTACCCTCCATCGCTCCATGGGCGAGCTCGGCGCATTCCTGAAGATCCACCGGGTCGGCTTTGACAAGCGCGACCCCAGCCGCCGCGTAGGCGACTACAAGCAGTACTTCGCGCTCCAGCCTGAGCCCGAGCTGCGCCGCCAGGGCGCGCGGTGCATGGACTGCGGCGTGCCGTTCTGCCACGAGGGGTGCCCGCTGGGCAATCTCATCCCAGACTGGAACGACCTCGTCTACCGCGACAAGTGGCGCGATGCCATCGAGCAGCTGCACGCCACCAACAACTTCCCCGAGTTCACCGGTCTCATCTGCCCGGCGCCGTGCGAGTCGGCCTGCGTCCTGGCCATCAACGACGACCCGGTGACGATCGAGCAGATCGAGCTGGCCATCATCGAGCGCGCCTACAGCGAAGGCTGGGTGGTGCCCCACCCGCCCGACCGCCGCTCCGGGCGGACCGTGGCGGTGGTGGGATCCGGTCCGTCGGGCCTGGCGGTCGCCGCCGAGCTCAACCAGTGCGGCCACACGGTCACCGTCTTCGAGCGCGACGAGGGCCCGGGCGGCCTGCTGCGCTTCGGCGTCCCCGACGCCAAGCTGGAGAAGTGGATCATCGACCGGCGGGTGGCCGTCCTCGAGCAGGAGGGCATCGAGTTCGTCTACAACGCGGACATCGGTTCAGACATCACCGCCGAGGAGCTCGACCAGCGCTTCGATGCGGTGGTCATCGCCATCGGCAGCCGCGTGTCGCGTGACCTCGACGTCCCTGGGCGCGACCTGGCGTCGATCCACCCGGCGATGGTCTACCTCTACCAGCGCAACCGCTGGGTGGCCGCGCAGGAGGGCCGCCCCTCGCGTCCCCCCGAGGGCGGGTGGGGATCGCCGTCCCAGATCACCGCCGCGGGCAAGAAGGTGATCGTGATCGGCGGCGGCGACACAGGGATGGACTGCATCTCCAACTCCCACCGCGAGGGCGCCAAGAGCGTCGTCATGCTCGACGTCTACGCCAAGCTCGGGGACGGCGACCACGACCCACGTGCGCCGTGGCCGCTGCCGCCCAAGCGCACCACGAGCACGTACGCGCTGGATGAGGGCGGCAAGCGGCGGTGGGGGACCGAGGTGACCGGGTTCGGCGGCACCGGCCAGGGCTCCGTGAGCCACGTGTACGCGCGCCAGGTGACCGGCAGCTCGTCGCGTGACCTGACGCCCGTGCCCGGCAGCGAGTTCGTCCTGGAAGCGGACCTCGTCCTCATCGCGATCGGCTTCGAGCATCCCGAGCACGAGGGCCTGCTCCAGCAGGCCGGCGTCGAGTTCGACCACCGCGGCAACATCGCCACCCAGATGACCTACCGCACCAATGTCGGCCGGGTGTACGCGTGCGGCGATGCGCGGATCGGGCAATCGCTGGTGGTTACCGCCATCGCCGAGGGACGTAAGTGCGCCCGTGTCGTCAACGCCGATCTGGGGGGCAGCCCGATGGACGCCGACCGCGAGCGGCTGGCCGTCGGGGCCTGGAGCGGAGACCCGGATCAGACCCTGCGCCACCAGGCCGAAGCCGCCGGTACCGTTCGCCCCGGAGAGGAGTTCTTCACGGGGCCGGCGACTCGTGATCGGTGATCGGATTCTTATCCACGGAAGGCCTGGAAGCTGATACGTTAAGCCCCGGTGGTGCGGCCTGTCAGCTGTGCCTAGCCAAAATTGTTCGGGGCATTGAGGTTTACTCAAGGCTTGGGACGGGGAAACTCGCCCCTGTCGGTCAGGGAACTGCGCCCCCACTTCCCTGACTCTCCGGGGGGCCCAGATGGATCTGGGCCCCCCGGTCCTCTTAACGGCGCGACCGCCGCGTTGGCCTCAATACACCGCGCTCCGGCACGTCATCCGGAGCGTCGTCCGGGGCCGCGGCGGCCGACTGCGCCGTATGCGACCGTGTGTGCATGGGATTCCCAGTGCTCACCCCAGTCCTGGCGGCGGCGGCCGGTGGCGAGCAGGTGGCCCAGCATCACGGCAATTCGATCGCCGACACGATCAACAGCCTGCTCTCGTCGGCGGGGACATTCTTCTCCCAGCTGGCGAGCCTGAGCTGGCTGTCGCTGCTCCTCGGCCTCGCGCTCTACGGCATCTACCTGCTGCTGCGCTCGCGGGCGCTGTTCAACGCGATTCGCGCCGCCTATCCCGGTGAGCCCGTCCGCTGGCGCGACGTGTGGGGCGCCTACATGGTCGGCTACGCCGTCAACAACGTCTTCCCGCTGGGCGGGGGGAACGTGGCCCAGCTCTTCCTCACCCGGATCTCGATCCCGCCATCGACTTACCCCACGCTGGCCAGCGCGCTCTCCACCGGCGTCCTCTTCGACTGGTTCATGGGCCTCCTGGTCATGTGCTTCGCCTTCACGCAGGGCGTCTTCCCCAAGCCGCCGGACTTCTCGAAGCTGCCGGCATTCGACATCAGCTTCTTCGCCTCCAACATGCGCTTCACCCTGTTCTTCCTGACGGTGCTGGGGATCGTCTTCGTGGCCGGCTTCGCGCTGCTGTCGGCCAAGGTGCGCGCCTTCTGGCAGCGCATCCGTCAGGGGCTGGCGATCCTGTCAGACCGCCGCCGCTACCAGCGCGAGATGTGCCGGTGGCAGTTCGCCAGCTGGATCGCGCGCTTCGCCGCCTATTGGGCGTTGCTCGACGCGTTCCACATCGGCGGCTCGGTCCGCAACGCCCTGCTGGTCCTGGCCGTCCAGGTGGTGGCCTCGGTGTTTCCCTTCACGCCGGGGGGCGCCGGTGTGCAGCAGGCGCTGCTGCTGCAGATCTTCGCCCACAACCCATACGTGGCGGCGTTTTCAGTCGGCCAGCAGATCGCCACCGCGGCGCTCAGCTCCGCGCTGGGGTTCGGGGCGCTGGTGTTCATCTTCCGCTTCCGGAGCTTCAAGGAGGTGATGGCGCGGGCGCGCGCGCATCGCCGCGCCGAGGGTGGGGTCTCCCCGGAGCCGCCCGACCCGAGCTCGCCCGAGCCCGAGCGGCTGAGCCGGACCGCCTGAAGGGCGCCCGCGCGCCGGGCTCAGCCGGCGCTGTGGCGGGCCGTGACCCTCAGCGGGCCGCCCGTGCAGCCGCTGGCCGACAGCGTGCCCGTGGCGGTCCCGTTGGAGAAGCGGAGCTTCAGCGTCACGCCCGCCTGGGTGATCGCCGATCTGCCCTGTGTGCCGATGAACACGTCGAGCGTTCCCTGAAGCCCGTTGCACGCGGCGATCGAGTCCGGCAGGCGGATCGCGGTGGCCAGCCTCCCGCCCGCCTGCACCTGGAAGGTCGAACGTCCGCCGCCCTCGTACTTCAGCGTCCAAGTGCCGTTGGCGACGGTCCAGCGCACCGCCGGATGCAGGTGCCAGCTGAGCATGCCGCGGCAGGAGGGGAGCGAGTAGCGGCCCTGCAGCGTGGCCGAGCGCCCGCCGGTGAACGCACCCTTCAGACCGAAACGCTCCAGGCCCAGCGAGCCGTGGTCACCCAGCACCGAAGGCAGCCGGCCTCCGAGGAACGACTCTGCATAGTGGGCCGGGTCAGGCGGGCAGGCAAGCGGCCGCAGCATGACGAGGTCCTGGATCCCGTATCGGGGCACCCCCGCGCGCTGCTGCCTGACGGTGTCCACGACGAGGTTGAAGCTGGCCGCGAAGCCATCGGCCGTGCCCTCCCAGTCACCCTGGACTGGGATGAACGAGCGGCCGTGGGGAGGCTGGATCGCGGGGGGCGTGGGCCGGGCGAGTTGAGCGGCCGGGGCCGGCTGCGCGGACGTCGTGCCCGCCATGGTCGCGGCCACCACGGCGGCCACCACCACGATGATCGCGGCGGCCGAGCGCGTCCGGTATCGGTATCTGGTCACACGAGCGAGCATGGGTCCCCGTTCACGATGGCGCGTCCACATTGCGCCAAAACTTAGGCAATCCTACCCATCCCTATCGATGAACGGCGGCCGGCGCTCGCCCGCGCCCCGACCCGCGCCCGATCCCCGCTCACTCTGCGCGCTCGGACCGCCCTGGGTTCGCCCTCGGTCCGCGCTCGGTCCGCGCTCGGTCCGCGCTCGGTCCGCGGTGCGGACCTATAGTTGACACGGCCCCCGCCCGACCCCTCCCCCCACCCGATGCCGACCTTCTGCCGCCACAACCGCCTCGTCCAGAACTGCCCGATCTGCGCCAAGGAGCAGCACGTGGATATGCGGCCCGTGGTGTCCCCCGGCGGCCACACCGTGCGCCCCGCCCGGCACGGCGGATCGTCGGGCGCAGGGACGGCGGGTCGCGCCGGGGCAACGCGGTCAAGCTCCGCGCGGGGCTCGGGCGGCGTCACCGTGCGCCGGCTCTCCCGTGCCGCCGAGGACGGCTTTCGCTCCGCGCTCGTTCCCGGGCTGCGCTCCGGCGCCGATGCCCAGCGCCTCGCTGAGGAACTGGCCTTCGCCGCGACCCGGCTTGAACACCTGTCGGCCGATCCTCCCGGGCTCTACGCCGAGGTAGCCGATGCGTCGCGGCCGGTCGAGGAGCGCACGTGGCTGGCCTTCCTCATCGCCTATCTGACCCCCACCGACGACGAGCAGCCGTTCGCCGGGATCGCCCAGGCGCGGACACCGTGGGCATCGGGCGAGGCGCCCCACCTCGACGACGTGGCGACCGGACCGCGGACCGCCTACGAGCCCGGGCGCGGCCAGCGGACGATCGACGCCTACCGTGCGTGGGCGCAGCGATCCGGGTCCCAGGAGGCGGCCTTCACCGGTGACGCCGCCTGGACGCCCGAGCGACGCTTCGCCCGCGTGTTCGAGCGACTGGCGCTGCCCGGCTTGCATCGGGGCGCACGCTTTGACCTGCTCGTGACGCTCGGCCGCCTGGGCGTGTACGACCTCAGCGGCGGCACCCTGGGCCTCGGCGGCAACGACCCGGTGACCCTTGCCGCCAAGCGGGTGCTGGGCATCGGCGACGTGATGCTGCTCGAGCGCCGGTCGGCGGATCTGGCGGCGGCCTGTGAGCTGCCGCTGGAGGCGCTCGACCTCGGCTTCTACAACTGGGAGCAGGGCTCGCGCGCTGGCCTGGGCATCGACCCCTCCACCGAGCCGGACCCGGCGCTCCTCGACGCGGCGCAGGCGGCGCTCGGACTCTGACGCACTGGCCCCCCGAGGGGTCTAGCCTTACCAACGGACATGTTCGCCCTCCTGCTCCTCATCCTCTGGCCCATCGCGGAACTGTTCGTCGCGATCAAGGTCGCCGAGGCGATCGGGGTCCTGCTCACGGTGATCCTGCTCCTCGTCGGCTGGCCGATCGGGATGTGGCTGGCCAAGGCGCAGGGCAGGGCTGCGTGGCGGCGGCTGAGCGCCGCGGTCGACGCCGGACGGCCCCCGGGCCGGGAGGTGATCGACGGCGCGCTCGTGCTCGTCGGCGGCACCCTGCTCATCATTCCCGGCTTCATCACCGACGTGTTCGGCCTCCTGCTCCTGCTGGCGCCCACCCGCGCGGTCGCGGGCGCGGTGGTCGCCCGCAACTTCCGGAGCCGCCTGGTGGTCGCCGCCACCCGGTTCTCCCGTGCGCCCCGGTCCGCGTACGACGTCGACTCGACGGCCACCGACCTCGACAGCCCGCAGCTGCACGGATGAGCCTCAGCCCCGCCAATCACCTGCGCACGCTGGCCTTCGGCGACGTCGAGGGTGGGTTCTGGGGCGCTGCGCTGCACGCGGCCCACCCGGTCCTCGTGTTCGGCGACTCCAGCGGGGCCACGTGGTCGGCTGCCCTGTCGTCCGAGGGCTGGAACCCCGAGGGGGTGGGCTGGAGGCTGACCGGCGAGGGCGTGGACCTCCACGTCGCCCCGGGCGGCGAGGCCGAGGAGATGGAGTCCGACGAGGCTGAGGACTCCGGCGCCGACCTGCGCGGCTGCGACGAGCTCTGCCGCGTCCGTGGCGTCGTGGCCGTCGGCGAGACCGACCGCGCCATCGACTGCGTTGGCACCCGCTGCGTGATAGACGGCGTCGATGCCGGGTCGCTGGGATCGGCGCGGATGGTGTCGGGCTGGTTTGACCACGACGAGGCGTTCATGTTGCTCGCGCTGCGGGCGGCCGAGGCGGTCGGCCACGAGTCCGACCTCGTTGCGGCGACGCTGTTCGATCCCGAGGGCTGGGTGCCGGTGGATGACCCGCGCCTGTCGACGACCTACGCCGAGTCGGGCCTGCCTGCGCGCACCAACCTCGAGCTGTGGATCGGTGAGGGCGACAACGAGTTCCCGCGCCGCGTCGCCGGGGAGGCAGCCGGCGAGGGCGCCGTCCTCACCACCGAGGAGACGCAGCTGCGGGTGATCCCGCTGCGATGTCACAGCCGGGGGCGCGAGGGAACCGGCGTGTACGTGCTCGCCACGTTCTAGATGGTTGACGGCACCGCCGAGACGGACCCCGGGCTGCGGGTGGGGGCGATCATCAGCGACTTCGGCGGCGTCCTCACGACGCCTCTGCACGGTGCCTTCCAGGCGTTCCAGGACACCTCGGGCGTCCCGTTGGCGGAGCTCGGCACGGCGATGGCCGCGATCGGCGCGCGTCGGGGCGTCAATCCGCTCTTCGAGCTGGAGACCGGGCGGCTGAGCGAGGCCGAGTTTCTGTCCGACATCGGCGTCCAGCTCTCAGAGCAGTTGGGACGCACCATCGACATGGACGGCTTCGGCGAGCGCTACTTTGCCCACCTGGAGCCCAACGAGCACATGATCGGCTACATGCGCGAACTGCGCGAGCGCGGCTACAAGCTGGCGATCTGCACCAACAACGTGCGCGAGTGGGAGCACCGCTGGCGGGCGATGCTGCCGGTGGAGGAGATCTTCGATGTCGTCGTGGACTCGGCCTTCGTGGGCAGCCGCAAGCCCGAGCCGCGGATCTACGAGCTGACGCTTGAGGCGCTCGGCGTGGAGGCCGGCTCGGCGCTGTTCATCGACGACATCGAGGCTAATTGCACCGGCGCGCGAGAGCTGGGCATCCACGCCGTCTGGTTTCAGAGCTCCGAGCAGGCGATCGCCGACACCGAGGCGGCGCTCGCGGAGGGGGAGTAGTTGGGCCGGCGCGCAACATGGGCCGCCGGCGGGGCCGCGGCACTCCTGTGCTGCGCCGCCATCGTCACCGCGGTCCTGCTCAGCTCCTCGTCGGCGCAGGACAAGCGCGGCCCGCGCAGCGCTCGGGAGGCCAGCACGGTGGGCCCGACCGTCCCGGCCGACCCGCCCCGGCCGGGCGACCCGAAGGTCACCGTCTCGGTGTCCGATCGCGCCGTCGGCTCGCCGGTGGCGCCGGGCTTCCTGGGCCTCTCCTTCGAGTTTCAGGGAGTGCGCGCCTACACCGGGTCAGACCCCGCGCATGTCAACCCCGTGCTCGTCCAGCTCATCCGCAACCTCACTCCGGGACAGCCGCCGGTTCTGCGGATCGGCGGCAACAGCACCGACATCTCATACGTCGCCGGGCCCGGGATCAAGTCGCTCCCGTATCAGGGCTATGAGCTCACGCCGAGCTGGATGGCGACCACCGGAGCGCTCGCCAAGGCGCTCGGCGCGCACATGATCATGGGGCTCAACCTGGCCGCCGACGACCCCGCGCTCGACGCCGCCGAGCTGCGCGACTATGTCGCCGCCCTGCCCCGGAACTCGATCGAGGCGGTGGAGATCGGCAACGAGCCCAACGTCTACAACAAGATCACCAAGTATCGGACCGCCAGCGGCACTGTCTTCCATGCTCGCCCTCGGACCTTCGGCTATCCCGAGTTCCGCCGGCAGTTCGAGACGATCGCCGACCGGACGCTCCCCCTGAGCGTGGCGGCGCCGGCGCTGGCCGCGGGACCGTCGCCGGGGAAGGGCTCGTGGGTGAACACCGTCGCCGACCTGTTGCGGCGCACGCCGCGCATCTCGACGATGACGATCCACCGCTACCCCCTGCGCAACTGCTACGTGCCGCCGAGCTCACCGCAGTATCCGACGGTCGCGCACCTGCTCTCCGGCTACGCCACCGTCGAGCTGGCCGACAGCCTCAAGCGCTGGATCGATATCGCCCACGCCCAGCATCGCCGGCTGCGCGTCGACGAGCTCAACTCCGTGGCCTGTCGCGGCAAGGCCGGCGTCTCGGACACCTTCGCCAGCGCCCTGTGGGCGACCGACGCGCTGTTCTCGCTGGCGCGCGCCGGTGTGGACGGAGTCGACATGCACACGCTCCCCGACGCCGCCTACGAGCTGTTCGCCTTCAGCCGGCACGACGGCCGCTGGCAGGCTCAGGTCCGGCCCGTGTACTACGGGCTGCAGCTATTCGCACAGGCGGCGCCCGCCGGGGCCCGGCTGCTGTCGGTATCGCGCCGCGGCGCCGACAGCGGGCTCAGCGTGTGGGCCACCCGGGCGGGCCGGGCCGGTCACGATCGCGTGCGCATCGTCGTCATCAACAAGAGCCAGGCCAAACGCAAGACGGTGTCGCTGCGGTTGCCGCGCGGCTCGGGCGCCACGGCCACCGTCGAGCGCATGCTGGCTCCCAGTGCGCACGCCAACGGCGGCGTGACGCTGGGTGGGCGCAGCTACGGGGCGAGCACCGCGACAGGAGAGCTCGCCGCCCCTGGGGTGGCGAGGGTCCGGGCCACGGGCGGGCGGATCACGCTGTCGATGCCGCGGACGAGCGCGGCGCTGGTCACGGTCGGCTGATCGGACGGCCGAGGCGCAGCCGTCCGGCGGCGCGTCCCGGGCGATCTGGCCCCGCAGACTTCAGTTCTCGGCGCCCAGCCGGTCCCAGCAGTACAGCTCCAGGCACTCGGCGGCGAGCGACCGGCAGCGCTCGTCCGACAGCCACGGCAGCACCGTGTCGAACGCCTGCTCCTCGCCGACGCCGGCCTCGAACGCCTCCTCGCCCCGGAAACCGGCGGCGATCTTCAGCGCCTCGCGCCGGTTCTCACCCAGCGATGGGAAGACGTTGACCAGGAACTCCTTGTTGGGCAGCGGGTGCCCGACCTCCAGCGAGACGTGCCAGGCCGCCAGCAGCGAGAGATCGTGCTCGTCCAGATCGGCCACAGCCTTGGCGTAATGTGAGTCCAGCTCGCTCTCCGGGATCTCGTCGACCCACGCCCGGACCACCTCGCCCAGGATCTGACGGCGCGCCTCGCGACCGACAGAGTCGGCAATCACGCGGATGGCGTTCTGCGGTTCTATGAAGCAGAGGGTCATTGCAACTCCGGCTAGGGGATGCGATGCCGCGAAAGGTAGGGATGGCCGCGGACGGAGCCGCGCGGGCGCGATAGCGCAGCCCCCGGACGTGTCGCGGACATGTCGCGGACGGCGAGGCGGAGCCGTAGCGGAGAACAGCCTGCGCGGGCGGCGGGGCTACAAGGCGGGCGCGGGCCGCTGGGCTATGAGGCGGGCGCGGGCGGCGGGGCTAGGGCGGCGGGCTACGAGGCGAGCGCGGCGGGCTACGAGGCGAGCGCGGGCGCCGTGCCGTCGAGGTCCAGCTTGACGCCGGGCAGCTTGTGAAGGCCGACGAGCTCGATCAGCGTCCTGATCTGCGGCTGGGCACCGCAGAGACGCACGTGGCACCCGTGGGCGCGAAGCCGTCTCGCCAGCATGACCAGGTCGATCATCAGCGACGCGTCGGCGAACACAAGCTCGGACAGGTCGACCCGCACGTCCTTTTGAGCGCGGATGGCCCTGATCAGTGCCCGGCGGCGGCAGCCCTGCGTTGTGCGGTCCTCATCGCCGGCGCAGCGCAGTACGGACGGTGTGTCATCAAAGACGACGATCCCAGAAACCTACTCAAATCCACCGGTACTTTCCAGCCAATCGATCAAATGTCATGTGAGCGGGCACATCTCGATGGCAAAAGGGGTTTCGGGAGCCTCGTACGACCGTTAATGTCGGCTCGGGAAGGGGTTTTCGGGGTCGCCGCGACCTGCGCCGCGGGCCAAACGCGAAGCGCCCGCGCGACCGCTCTAGACTGACGGGCATGGCAACAGTGGATGAAGTGACTGACGCCCTGCGCGAGGTGATCGACCCCGAGCTGGGCCTGGATTTCGTCGAGCTCGGCCTCATCTATGAGGTGACCGTCGACGGCGGGGCGGTCCAGGTCTCGTACACGCTCACCAGCCCGGGCTGCCCGATCGGCCCCCAGGTCGCCGAGCAGATCGAGGAGTTCGTGATGGAGCTCGACGGGGTGGAAGACGTCCAGTCGACGATGACCTTCACGCCGCCGTGGACGCCCGAGCTCATGAGCGAGGACGCCAAGTTCGCCCTCGGCTTCTGACGGCCCCCCGCGATTACGCGGTGTGACCCGCGATCACGCGGCGTGACCCGCGCCGGGCCCCTCAGGCCTCGGGGCGCAGCTCGCGATTGAGGTCGATGGCGCGGATGTCGTGCTCGCCCGGGAGCTTGGCCAGCACCGCGAGCGCCACGCCGCGCACGTCGCGCTCCTGACGCCCGAGGTCGTCGACGAGCGACTTGAGCGCGGTGTGGACGATCTTGAGCTGAGCGGCGGTGAGGTCCAGGTGGAAGGCGACCTCCCCCGGCTTGATCAGATCGTCGTCTTCCAACTCAGACTCCTTTTGGGTCTATTCCTGGGATCGCTTACGCACCGGGCGGGAGCCTCGCTCGCGCTTGGCGCGCATGTCCGCGGCCGGCCCGTGCTTGGCACGGCGGCCGTGGTCGGCCGGGACGATCGGGGCGGGCCCGCCGTTCTCGACCGCGGGCACGTCGGTCGCCGGCGTTCCGTCGCCGTTGGCCGCGGCCGCCGTCGCCCGCCCATTGCGCCCGCGCGCAGCCGCGAGCAGCTCGGCCAGCGAGGCCTCGATCCCGTCGGTGACGATGTCGATGTCGGGCATGGCGTCGTAGTCACCCAGGAGGCCGTAGTCCAGGCGCCCGTTGTAGGACATGACCGCGACCGCCAGGGCGTGGTCCTCGGGCAGGAAGGCGACCGGGAACAGGTCCTGGAGCTGGCGGCCCAGGACGTACAGGGGCAGCTGGGGGCCTGGGATGTTGGTCACCAGGAGGTTGAACAGTCGGGTGGAGAAGTTCAGGCGGCTCGCCTGGGCCAGGATCGTGGGCGGCGCCAGGTTGTTGACCGCCGCCAGCGTGGCCGCCCCGACGGCCTGCTTTGACTCCTTGAGGCCGTCCATGGCGGCGCGAATGAAGCGCAGCCGCGACACCGGGTCCTCGATGTAGACCGGGAGTGGCGCGCGCATCACCGTGAGCTGGTTGCCCAGATGCCCGCGCTGGGTCTTGGTCCGCACCGAGACCGGCACCAGCGCTCGCATCTCCAGGCCTTCGGTGCGCACGCCCCGCGAGCGCAGCCACTGGGCCAGCGCGCCGGAGACGACGGTGAGCACCACGTCGTTGACGGTGCCGCCCAGCGCGTCCTTGATCTCCTTGTAGTCGGCCAGTTGCTGGCGCACCACCGCGTAGCGGCGGTGAGGGCCGATCTCGACGTTGAGCGGGGTCTCGGGCGCCGGGTTCAGCCCGGCCCAGACGAGCTCGCCCAGCCCCTCCAGCACATCGCGGGCCAGCTGCAGGGAGGTCGCCGGCCGGCTGGCGGCGACGAGCGTGCGCGTCAGCAGCGAGGCTGAGGTGGTGACCACCCCGCGCGCGCCGGCCAGGACCAGGTTGGCGGAGGAGGGCTCGGGCTCGGGCCGCCAGGGCTCGAGCTCGTCAGTCGCCCCGCCTTGCCCAGTCCCAGGCTCGCGCTCGGCGTCGAACAGCACCGAGGCGAGGTCGACCCCCGAGACGCCGTCCACCAATGCGTGGTGGGTCTTGGAGATGAGCGCGAAGCGATTCCCCTCGAGCCCCTCGACGAGCCAGGTCTCCCACAGCGGCTTGGAGCGGTCCAGCTGCTGGGAGGCGATCCGAGACGCCAGGAGGAACAGCTGGTCCTCGGAGCCGGGCGGCGGCAGCGCCGTGTGGCGGACGTGGTACTCGAGGTTGAAGTCGGGATCGTCGACCCAGAGCGGCCGCCCGGTCTCCAGCGGCGGCGTGGCCAGCTTCTGGCGATAGCGCGGAACGAGATGAAGACGCCCGCGGACGTGGTCGGCGAAATCCTCGAACGCCGGCGCCGGCCCCTCGAAGATGAGGACGCCCCCGATGTGCATGTGCGACGCCTGTCCCTCCTGGTGCAGGAACGACGCGTCGATGGATGTGAGGCGGTCCAGGTGCTGCTGGGGCAATGATCCCTGCTCGTGAGATGGATGGCTCCGAAGGTCAAGCCTACTCGAACGTAGCCCTTTGCAGTAGCGTGTGAAGGGACCCGTCACATGCCCTGGGATTTCTCGACAGAGCCCGAGTTCGAGGCCAAGCTGGAGTGGATGCGCAGCTTTGTGCGCGAGCAGGTGTGGCCGCTCGAGACGCTCATCGACGAGCTGGGCTGGGAGGGACTGCGCCGCGCCGGCCAGCCGCTGCAGGAGCAGGTCAAGGCGCAGGGCCTGTGGGCCGCGCACCTGGACCCGGAACTGGGCGGCCAGGGCTTCGGGCAGGTGAAGCTCGGCCTCATGCACGAGATCCTCGGATCCAGCCCGATCGCGCCACTGATGTTCGGCAATGCCGCTCCGGATTCGGGCAACTCCGAGGTCCTCGCCATGGCCGGCACGCCCGAGCAGAAGGACCGCTACCTGCACCC
Organism: uncultured Actinomycetota bacterium; assembly: GCA_963850325.1. Classification (GTDB taxonomy): domain Bacteria; phylum Actinomycetota; class Thermoleophilia; order Solirubrobacterales; family Solirubrobacteraceae; genus Palsa-465. Next base: position 142,936 of record CAWKLB010000019.1, on the reverse strand, counting down.
GCTGCTGGCCGGCGATCTGAAGTCCGGCTTCTCCATGACCGAGCCTGACAGCGCCGGCTCTGACCCGACGCTGCTCAAGACCCGTGCGGTGCGCGACGGCGACGATTGGGTGCTCAACGGGCACAAGTGGTTCACCTCCAACGGCTCGATCGCCGACTTCCTCATCGTGATGGCGGTCACCGACCCCGAGGCGCGCCCGCACAACCGGGCGTCGATGTTCGTCGTGGACACCGACACCCCCGGCGTGAACATCATCCGTGACGTCGCCACGATGGAGCATCCCTACGAAAGCTTCGGGCGCTACGGCAACCACGCCGAGATCCGCTACGAGGATGTGCGCGTCCCTGGTTCGGGCCTGCTCGGGGCCGAGGGGGCAGGCTTCCTCATCGCCCAGCAGCGCCTCTATCCCGGCCGTATCCACCACTGCATGCGCTGGCTGGGCGTCGCCCGCCGCGCCTTCGACATGCTGTGCGAGCGCTCGTTGTACCGCTACGCCCACGGCTCGACCCTCTCAAAGCACGGCACCATCCAGAACTGGATCGCCGACTCGGAGGCCGAGATGACCGCGGCCCGGCTCATGACCCTTCACGCCGCCTGGAAGATGGACGCCCAAGGGGTGATGGCGGCCCGCAAGGACATCGCGATGATCAAGTTCTACGGCGCCAAGGTCCTGCACGACGTCGTGGACCGCGCGCTGCAGGCCCACGGAGGCCTCGGCTACTCCACCGATCTGCCGCTGGAGGCGATGTACCGCTACGCCCGGGCCGCCCGCATCTACGACGGACCCGACGAGGTTCATCGCGCGTCGGTGGCGCGCCAGGTGCTCCGCGGGTACGAGGCGCCCGCCGACGAGATCCCGTCGGAGTTCATCCCGGCTCGCCGCGAGGCGGCCCGCCGGCAGTTCGCGGACCTGCTCGAAGCGGTCACCGCGAACGACTGACCGGCCCTCGCACGCGCCGTTTGGACGGCCGATTCCAAGGCTTCTAGACTGCGAGCGGTGGGACATGTCCCTGACACACTGCTGCTCGCGGCGCCGCGAGGGTATTGCGCGGGCGTCGACCGCGCGGTGCAGACGGTCGAGCGCGCCCTCGAGCTCTACGGGGCGCCCGTCTACGTCCGCAAGGAGATCGTCCACAACAAGCACGTGGTCGAGCAGCTGCGCGATCGCGGGGCGGTGTTCGTCGAGGCCGAGACCGAGGTGCCCGAGGGCGCGACGGTCGTGTTCTCGGCCCACGGCGTGGCGCCCAGCGTCCACGCCAACGCCGAGACGCGCCGCCTGCACACGATCGACGCCACCTGCCCGCTGGTGACCAAGGTCCACCGCGAGGCCCTGAAGTTCGCCGCCGAGGGGTACACGATCGTGCTCATCGGCCACGCCGGCCACGAAGAGGTGGAGGGCACGATGGGGGAGGCGCCCGAGCACATCGTCCTCATCGAGGACGAGGCCGGCGTCGACGCGCTCGACGTCAGCGACCCCCAGAAGGTCGCCTACATCTCCCAGACCACCCTGTCGGTCGACGAGACCCGCGCCATCATCAATCGCCTGCGCGAGCGGTTCCCGGCCATCGTCGGCCCGCGCACCGACGACATCTGTTACGCCACCACCAACCGCCAGGCGGCCGTCAAGCAGCTGGCCCAGCAGGCGGACCTGGTGCTCGTGATCGGCTCGGGCAACTCCTCCAACTCCAACCGTCTGGTCGAGGTGGCCCGCGAGCTCGGCGCCGACAGCTACCTCATCGACAACGAGAGCCAGGTCCGCGAGGAGTGGCTCCAGGACAAGCGCGTGGTGGGGATCACCTCCGGCGCCAGCGCGCCCGAGGAGCTCGTGCAGCGCCTCATCCAGTTCTTCCGCGACCGCGGCACGGTGGACGTGCGCGAGCTCGAGGTGGTGCGGGAGGACGTGCGCTTCATGCTGCCCAAGAAGATCCGCCAGGCGCCGCCGGCTGCCGCCGCGTAGCGCGGGGTGAGAGGCCACTAGTCCGGGGGGCGGGCCGCTGCGCACGCTGGTCGTCTCGGATCTCCACTTCGGCACGCATTCGCGCGGCGACGTGCTGCGTGACCGCCGTCGGCGCGCCCCGCTGCTGGCGGCGCTGGCCGACTGCGACCGCCTCGTCCTGCTCGGCGACACTCTGGAGCTGCGCCACGGCCCGCTGCACGAGGCGCTGGCCGCGGCCCGCGAGCCGCTCACCGAGATGGGCGCTGCGCTGGGGCCCGACGGAGAGGTCATCCTGGTCGCAGGCAACCACGACCACTACCTCGTGCACCCATGGAGCCAGCGCCGCGCCGCCTCCGGTCCGCCGCTCCCGCTCGGATCTGAGAGCGCGGTGGACGGGATGGCCGGCGACCCGCTGCACGCGCTCGCCGGCATGCTCGCACCCGCGCGCGTGCGCGCCGCCTATCCGGGGGTGTGGCTGCGGCCGGATGTGTGGGCTACCCACGGGCACTACCTCGATATCCACATGACCGTGCCGAGCATCGAGCGCCTGGGCGCGGGCGTGATGCGGCGGATCGTGGCCGCGGCGGGCAGCGGCCCGGCGGCCGCCGAGGACTACGAGGCGATCCTCACGCCGATCTATGCCTGGCTGCACGCGGTGGCCCAGGGGGCGGTGCCCGGGCGCGGGAGCGGGCTGCAGGGCGGGTCGGTCCGGGGCTGGCGGGCGCTGACCGGGCCGACCGGTCGACGCGGCCTTCGCGAGCGGTCGATCGCGGCGGCCTGGCCGTTGCTGATCTCGGCGCTCAACCGCGCCGGCCTCGGCCCGCTCGGAGCCGACGTCTCGGGTCCGGCGCTGCGACGCTCGGGACTGCGGGGGATCGACGCGGTGTGCGCCGCGCTGGGCGTGAGCCCTGCCTACGTCATCTTCGGTCACACCCACCGCGCCGGCCCGCTGCCTGGCGACGACCCGGCCGAGTGGGTGACCTCCCGGGGCAGCCGGCTCATCAACAGCGGCTGCTGGGTCCACGAGCCCGCCTTCATGGGGCCCGATGCGTCGCGCAGTCCCTACCGGACGGGCTTCTGCGTTGTCGTCGACGACAACGGCCCGCCGCGCCTGCTCAATCTCTCAGATCCAGATCCAGATCCGCTACGCGGGGTCGTGGAATCAACCACGTAGGCCTGGGGTGAAGCAGACGGCGTGGCAGGTCACGCCGTCGCCGACCTCGAGGTGAAGCTCGCCGGCGGTGCTCACCGCGTGGGCGATGAGCTCGTAGGCGCCGGGATGATCGACGGTGATCGAGCGCCCGTTGGCGGTCACCGCGCCCTCGCCCTCCAGGACCGCCCACACGCCGCCGGCCTCATAGGGCCCGCTGTAGGGCCCCTCCACGTCCTCGCTCTGGGGAACGAGGATCGCCCCGGGGGCGTCCTCGGGCCGCAGCGGGTCCAGGGGCGGGCGCTCCACGCCGAGCAGCTCCTGGATGGCGGCTTCGGTCTCGTCGTAGCCGCCCTCGCCGTAGTGAAAGTCGAACAGGCGGCCCTCCTGGTTGAACAGGTAGCGCGCCGGCCAGCCGAGGTTCCCGTACTCCTGCCAGATCTGCAGGTCGGTGTCGACCACGACCGGATAGGGGACCTCGAGCCGGGCCACGGCGGCCTCCACGGACTCGGGCGCGAGCGAGGGAGGGAATCCCGAGGAGTGCACGCCGATCACGCGCAGCCCCTCGGGCTCGTAGCGCTCGTGCCAGCCCCGGACATACGGCAACGTGCGCATCGAGTTGGGGCGGCAGAAGTCCCAGAACTCCACCAGAACCGGCCGCCCGCGCTGCTGGTCCATGCGCAGAGGGGCGACGTTGATCCAGGGCAGGCGCGCGGGAAAGGCTGGAGCCTCGATGTGGTCGACCGGGGGGCGCATGGTGGGGCGCACGATGCTAGACGCGCCGCGTGCGCAATTTTGGCGGCATAGGGGCCAACATCGCGCACATTACCCATCGGTTATATTACCGGGATGGCATCTACATGGAGCGTCATCGCCGAGCCCCAACGCCGCACGATCCTGGAGCTGCTGCGCACGCGACCACGGACGGTCAACGAGCTCACGGCGGAGCTCGGGCTGACCCAGCCCGGAACCTCGAAGCATCTGCGGACCCTGCGGCAAGCCGGCCTGGTACGCGTACGCGTCGACGGCCAGCGCCGGGTCTACGCACTGGACCCCACGCCGCTCGTGGAGCTCGACGGCTGGCTCGAGCCCTACCGGTCCCTGTGGGACCGGCATCTGGACGCCCTGGGCCGCCATCTGGACGACACCGACCCCCCCAAGGAGGACTGACAGGACATGCCCACCGCCACCGGCACCTACGAGCAGATCGACGGCAGCCCCGTCGTCCGCTTCGAGCGGACCTTCCCGCACACCACCGCACAGGTCTGGGACGCGATCACCGACCCCGATCGCCTCGCCAAGTGGTTTCCCACGACCGTCGAGTTCGATGAGCTGCGCGCCGGCGCGCCGATCACCTTCCGCTTCACCGACCACCCGATCGCGCCGATGAGCGGGTCCTTTCGCGAGGTCACGCCGCCCCGCCGGCTGACCTTCACCTGGGGCGATGACGTGCTCACCTTCGAGCTCGAGGAGCGCGAGGGTGGGACCGCGTGCCGGCTCTGTTTCAGCGTCATCCTCGACAGCGCGGACAAGGCCGCCCGGGACTCCGCGGGGTGGGATGATTGCCTGGACATGCTGGATCGGGTGGTCTCCGGAGAGACCCCGACGCGGCCGTGGAAACCAGAGAGCTGGCGCGCTCGTTACGATGAGTACAAGCGCCAGGGATTCCCTGCTACTGCGCCGATTCCGGAGTAGCGCAGCAGGCCCGGACGGGCGGCTCCCATGGCGCTATACTCCGTGAAGTATTGGAATCCATACCGCCTTTGAGGAGTTTCACACGATGAGTCCGTCCGGAGCCGAAGTCCTCCGCCAGATCAAGAGCAGGATCGAAGAGATCGATCCGGCGGCCGTCCGTGAGCAGTCCTCCAACGGCGCGCTGATCATCGACGTGCGTGAGCCCGAGGAGTGGGGCACCGGTCACATCCCCGGCGCCAAGCATGTGCCGAAGTCCTACCTGGAGTCACGGATCGAGGGCGCCGCGCCCGACCGCTCGCAGCACATCGTTCTCTACTGCCAGTCGGGCAACCGGTCCGCATGGGCGGCCCGGACGCTGCTCGACGACCTCGGCTACGAGCACGTCGAGTCGATGACCGGCGGCTTCACGCTGTGGAAGGACCGCGGCTACGACGTCGAGACCCCGCGCACGCTCACCGCCGAGCAGCGCGACCGCTACAGCCGCCACCTGCTGCTCCCCGAGGTCGGTGCCGAGGGCCAGCAGAAGCTGCTGGACGCCAAGGTGCTCCTGCTCGGCGCGGGCGGCCTGGGGTCCCCGACGGCGCTCTATTTGGCCGCCGCCGGCGTCGGGACGCTGGGCATCGTCGACGACGACACGGTCGACCTCTCAAACCTCCAGCGCCAGGTGATCCACAACTCCAACCGGGTCGGCGTCGCCAAGGTCGACTCGGCGGAGGAGACGATCACCGCGCTGAACCCCGACGTCAAGGTCAACAAGTACGCGGTCCGGCTGGGCCCCGACAACATCATGGACATCCTGCCCGGCTACGACATCGTGGTCGACGGGCTGGACAACTTCCCCACCCGGTACCTGCTCAACGACGCCACGGTGCGCCTGCAGATCCCGGTCGTGTCGGCGGCCATCCTCGGCTTCGAGGGCCAGCTCTCGGTGTTCAAGCCCTATGACGGCCCGTGCTACCGCTGCCTGTTCCCGACCCCGCCGCCGGCCGACATGGCCCCCTCGTGCGGCGCCAACGGCGTGCTCGGCGTGCTGCCGGGGACGATGGGCCTGCTCCAGGCGACCGAGGTCATCAAGCTGATCCTCGGCGAGGGCGACCCCGCGATCGGCCGGCTGCTCCTCTACGACGCGCTGGCGGCGACGCTCAACGAGGTCAAGATCCGGCGCGACCCGCAGTGCCCGATCTGCTCGCGCCATCCCGAGGCGATCTCCGACGAGGAGATGGGCGTGTTCCCCGACTACGAGGCGTTCTGCGCGGGCGCGCACTAGCGGACTGGATAGGCTCACGCACATGGCCACCATTCGCATTCCACCCGTGCTCCGCCCCGCCGTCGGCGGGGAGAAGGAGCTGAGCGCGGAGGGCTCCTCGGTTGGGGAGATCCTGCGCTCCGTCGCCGACGAGCACCCCGATACCCAGTCCCAGCTGTTCGCCGCCGACGGTGGGCTCAACCGCTACGTCAACGTCTACCTCAACGACGAGGACGTACGCGTGCTCGACGGCTTGGAGACGGCCGTCGGCGACAGCGACACGCTGGTCATCCTGCCGGCCATGGCCGGTGGGGCTCGCTGAGCGCCGCGGCATAGCGGCGCGCGGTGCCCCGGGATGACCGGGGAAGGGTTCGCACAGCCCGGCGTCCTTGAGTGGACAAGCAGTTCACTCAAGCATTGGAGCCGAGCATGGAGATTCGCTGGAAACGAGCGGTGATGTTGGCTGTGGCCGGGGTGCTGGCCCTGGCCGCGCTCGCCGTCGCCAAGAGCGTCACAGTCGGGATCGGCAGCGCCGAGGTCAAGGGCCACAAGGAGCCCGTCGCGGTCAACTCCCGCGGCGTGACGGTATATGAGCTGACGCCGGAGAGCGCCAGACACCTGGTGTGCAAGTCGTCGGCCTGCCTCAGCGTCTGGCCGCCGGTCAAGGCCTCGGCGAAGCTGGTCAAGGCCGCCGGGCTCACGGGCAACTTGGGTGCGGTGCAGCGCAAGGGCTACAAGCAGGTCACCCTCAATGGCCACCCGATCTACACGTTCGTCGAGGACGGCGGCCGGCGTGGTAAGGCCGAGGGCGACGGCATCAACAACTTCGGCGGCGTCTGGCACGTGTTCAAGGAGGGGTGAGACTGTCCCACCCCGTCCGGGGCCGGCGGTATGGCCCCGTCCCCACCCGCCCGCGCCACACCGATCCGTCGCTACACTTCGTGAAGCAATGGCCGCCGAGAGCTTGCAGAACAAGCCCTGCGGGGGACGCTACGGCGACATCGTCCAGTCGATCGGGCATACGCCCCTGATCGAGCTCAAGCGCCTCAGCCCGAAGCCGGGCGTGAGGATCTGGGCCAAGCTGGAGAGCCGTAACCCCACGGGCTCGGTCAAGGACCGAGTGGCGCGGGCGCTGATCGAGGACGCCGAGGACAAGGGCCTCATCCGCCCGGGCCAGACGATCCTCGAGCCGACGTCGGGCAACACCGGCATCTCACTGGCGATGATCTGCGGGCGCAAGGGCTACAACCTGAAGGTCGTCATGCCGGAGAACGTCACTCCGGAGCGCACCCAGCTACTGGAGATGTACGGCGCCGAGATCGTCTACTCCGAAGGGTCCAAGGGCTCCAACGGAGCGGTCGAGAAGGCGCTGGACATGGCAGAGAAGGACGCCTCGTACTACATGCCCTACCAGTACGGCAACCAAGCCAACCCCGACGCGCACTACAACGGCACCGCGCTGGAGATCCTCGAGGAGCTCGACGAGGTGGCCGCGTTCGTCGCGGGCCTGGGCACCGGAGGGACGCTGATGGGCAACGGCCGGCGCCTCAAGGAGGAGCTTGGCGACAGCGTCAAGATCGTCGCCGCCGAGCCCATGCAGGGCGAGCCCGTCCAGGGCCTGCGCTCGCTGGACGATGGCTTCATCCCCCCGATCATCGACCTCTCGCTCCTGGACCGCAAGATCTTCGTCACCAACCACGACGCGATCGTGTGGACCCGCAAACTGCTCGACGAGGAGCGGGTCTTCGCCGGGGTCTCCTCGGGGGCGATCGCGCGGGTCGCGGTCCGGATCGCGGGCGAGCTGGACGAGGGCAACGTCGTGTTCATCGTGTGTGATGACGGCTGGAAGTACCTGTCGTCGGGGATCTACACGCGGCCGGTCGAAGAGATCGAGAACCTGGACTCCACCGTCTGGTGGTGAACGAAGACGGTCGCGCGTCCCGGCGCGCGCTCCTGACGGGCACCGGCACGGCGCTCGCCGGCGGGGCGATGGCGCTGGCCGGATGCGGCTCGGTCGCCACCGGCAAGAAGGCGGTCAAGACGACGGCTGAGCCGGTCCGCCGGCAGGACATCGAGATCCTCGGACGCGCGCTCGACCTCGAGCGGCGCACCGTTGCCGCCTACATCGCGTGCATCCCGCTGCTCACCAGGCCCCAGCGCAAGGCCGCCAACCAGTTCCTCAACGAGGAGTTCGAGCACACCGGGGAGCTCATCTCGCTGATCAAGGCCGCTGGGGGCAAGGCCGCCCCGCGTGCCGACAGCTATCCGATCGGGCACGCCACCGACGGGCCGAGCGCGTTCACGGTGCTGCACTCGCTCGAGGCGCTGCAGATCTCGAGCTACCTGAAGTGGATCCCACAGCTATCGCCCGGGCCGGTGCGCGCCGCGGTCGCCTCGGTGCTCACCGTGGACGCCCAGCACCTGGCCATGATCCGCGTGATGCAGGGCCAGGACCCGGTCCCCGGGCCGTTCGTGACGGGGACGGCGTGAGCCGCCGCGCGCCCACCCGGCGCGAGCTGTTGGGCGCCGGGGATGGCGTGAGCCGCCGCGGGCCCACCCGGCGCGAGCTGTTGGGCGCCGGGGCCGCCGGCGCGGCCGGCCTGTTGGCGCTGCCCACCGCGGCGGCCGCGGACACCTCGACTACCAGCGAGCCCCCGTTCTCGGAGACCGACCGGCTCCAGCGGCTCATCCGCCTGGAGCTGCTGTTGCTCTACTGCTACCGCCACGTCCTCGGTTCCTCGATCCTCGATCCGCGAGCGCAGCACGCGCTGGCGCCGTTCGAGGGCCACGAACAGGCCCATATCGATGCGCTCGAGACCCGCCTGAAAGCCCGCGGCGGGACCATCCCGGCGGGCCCCGGCAGCATCAGGGACGCCAACCGCGACCTGGCGCACCGCAGCATCGGCGGGCGGCTGGGCCAGCTCAAGGGCCCGACCGACGCCCTCTTCCTGCTGCTGACGCTCGAGCAGGTGACAATCGGCGCGTACTTCGTCGCGCTGACCAAGCTCAACGACGCCGAGCTCATCACCCTGGTGTGTCAGATCATGGCCAACGAGGCCCAGCACGACGCGGTGATCGGGCTCTCGCTGCCCAAGGCAAAGCCGGGGTCCGCCGTCCCGTACGGACTCGTCCAGGGGCTACAGTGAGCGCCATGCGCATCCCTCGGGCACTCGTTGACGACATGGTCGCGCACGCCCAGGCCGACGACCCGAACGAGTGCTGCGGGCTGGTCTCCAGCCGCAACGGGGACGCGGTCAAGGTCTACCGGACGACGAACACCGAGGCGAGCAAGTTCCGCTTCGTCATTGATCCGCAGGAGCAGCTGCGCATCTACAACGAGATCGAGGGCGCGAGCCTGGACCTCGGCGCGATCTACCACTCCCACACGCGCAGCGAGCCCTATCCGTCGCAGACCGACCTGAACTTCGCCAAGGACTGGCCGGGGGTGCTGTGGATCATCATCGGTCTGGCCAACGGGGAGCCGGAGGTCAAGACCTACGAGATCCGCGACGGCCAGGTGGCCGAGGCGGACTTAGACATCGTCTGACCATGGAACGGGTGCGCGAGCCGACGCTCGTCTGCCCGCGATGCGCGTCGCGGTTCGCCGGCGAGCTGCGCTTCTGCCCCGACTGCAAGCTGCCGCTGGTCCTGGAGGCCACCGGCGAGGAGCAGGACTACGAGACGCCCCGCCACCAGCGCGCCCGCAAGGTCAAGCCCCAGCTCTCCGAGGGGGAGCTGGTCAAGGTGGCATGGGCGCGCAACGAGACCGAGGGTGAGTTCATCCAGGGCCTGCTGCTGGAGGAGGGGGTGCCGAGCATGCTGCGCCGCAGCGCGGGCTTCGACGTCCCAGACTTCCTCGCCGCCGGCCCGCGCGATGTGATGGTTCCGGTCTCAGGGGCGCAGACCGCGCGCGAGGTCCTGCTCCAGGCCGACGTCGTCGGCCCGGACGCGGCGAGCCGGCCCGTGGACCCGCGGCGGCTGCTCGTCGGCCTGCTGGCGGCGCTGGCCGTCGGAGCGCTGCTCGTCTGGCTGCTGACGCTGGCGATTCACTGAGCTCCCGCCAGGCGCGAGAGATGCGAGCGCCACGCCCCCTCGGTATGGGCCAGGGAGCGCCCGCCGAACGCCTGTGACAGGGCCGCCCGCGGCCCTTGCGGGTGCAGGCGGCAGGCAAATCGCGCGGCGGCCTGCGCCCCCTGCTCGCGGGCCAGCAGATCGATGACGGTCCCGCCCAGCAGCGCCGCGTCCCGGGGGCCCGGCGGGAAGCTTGGAGGACCGCCCTCGCGCAGCCGCCGCGCGATGGCGGGACGGGCGTGAGTGGTCTGGCCGCCGAACCAGCGCGCCGCGCCCTCCAGCAGCCACGCCCAGCGCAGCTCCCGGCGCAGCCGCAGGGCGGGCATGATGCGCGCGAGGTCCTTGTTGGAGGCGATGACCACGCGCCGCGCGTAGAGGCACGACGCGCCCTGTTCGAGCATCTCGGCGGATCCCGGCACGTTGGACGCGCGCTCGCGCAGCACCTGGGGCGCGAGCATGTGCATCACGCTGCGCCCCGCCCAGCCGACCACGTAGCGCCGCGCCGCCGGGGCGGTGGCCAGCCACACGAACGGCATCAGCGGATTGGAGGCGATGAGCCCGGCGGGACCGCCGTGCAGCACGAGCGTGAGCTCGGCCGGGGTGCGCGGGAAGTAACCCTCCAGATACTGGCGCGTGCGCTCCAGCGACTGGAGCAGGTGACGGGCGTCATCGGTCGCCGCCTCGTCGTGGCGCGCAGTGAACGATGCTGAGACCGACTCGACCCAGGTCATAGAGGCGCGTGGCCCTCCACATCACGATCCCGCGGCGCGGACCGCGCGGGACATGGATTCGCCGGGCCCGTGCGGCGCGCCGGACATGGATTCGCCGGGCCCGTGCGGCGCGCGGACCCGGCGACTCCAGAAGGAAACGACGTCAGACGAGGACCGGCTGGCGGTCAGAGGCGATCGATGCGATCTCCTCGGACGCGCGGTCGAACTCCTCGTCGGAGAGCACGGGGGTGCCCTCGAACGGGAGGTCGCGGGTCAGCTCCAGCCATGAGCGGCAGCCGCCGTACTCCTCGCGCACCTTCACGGTCACCGGACGAGGAATCCGGTAGGTCCGCAGCAGGATCACGTGGAGCGGGTGCCGGCGCTTCCAGGCCAACCGCTTCTCGGCGTAGTCGGGTGTCCACACGTAGAACGGGGACAGGGCGTCGACGGCACGACGATCGGTGATCGTGAAGTGTGCCGCGACCTCAGCCCAGGCGCGGATGCGTACCCGGTCGGGCTGGTTGAGCGGGTCTCCGCGGTACAGGGCCTGCGGATGTGGCTCGCCGTCAGACCACACGCCCTCCTCGAGCGCTCGTGACAGCTCGGGGCGGTGGGATTCGCGCACCAGGTCGGAACGCTGGTGGTCAAACGTTGGGTACAGAAAGAACCGTTCGTAGTCCAGCTTGAAATGTTTTTCTGGCTCACGGATGCCGCCCTTGCGGAGCGTCAGAAGCTGCTCGCCCTCGGCGAGTGCCCGCACGGTGACGGCCCATTCTTTGAAAGCAATCGGCATAGAGAAATAAAGGGGGAGACGGTTGGGTTGACAGAATCCTGCGCGCGCAGCCTTTACGTTGCAACGGCAGCGTCAGGACGCAGGGGATTGTATGCGAGATACCCGAAATCGCAAAACCTAGCTGCAAAATCGCGCATTCGATTCCCCCGAAAACCGGGCTGAACCTACGCCTCTGTATCTCTCCCTCGGGTGGGCTCAGGCGATGTCCCCGGCCCTCAGCTGCGGTGGCTACAGCCGCTACCAGGAAATGGTACGGCACAGGGGCGCGTCCACCTTCCCCGGGTGCGCCGGTCAGTCCGGCGCTCCGAAGCCGCCGCCCCCCGGCGTCTCGATGCGCAGCCGCTGGCCCACGGCCAGCTCTCCGATCGACTTGGGGGGCAGTTCCTCGCCGTCGAGCAGGTTGCGCCCGCACGCTCCGGGCTCACCGCCCGCGGCGCCCGGCGGCGCGTGGCGGCGACGCTCGGTGATGAGCGAGTAGTGCAGCGGCGCCAGGGCCTCGATCTCCCGCACCACGCCGTCGCCGCCGTTAAAGTGCCCGGCTCCGCCGGAACCACGGCGCAGCGAGTACTCGATCATCCGCATCGGGAACTCGAGCTCCAGCGCCTCGATCGGGGTGTTGAGCGTGTTGCTCATGGCCACGTGCACGCCGCTGGGACCGTCGGCGTCGGCGCACGCGCCCTGGCCACCTCCGATCGTCTCGTAGTAGGTGACCTCGTCATCGCCGAGGGTCACGTTGTTCATCGTCCCCTGGCCCAGCGCCCGGCCGAACGCTCCCAGCACGACGTCGGCCACCCGCGACGAGGTCTCGACGTTGCCCCCGACCACAGCCGCCGGGGAGCGCGCGTTGAGCAGGGAGCCCTCGGGCGCGATGACGCGGATCGGGCGGTAGGCGCCGGCGTTGGCCGGGATGTCAGGGTCTGAGAGGACCCGGACCGCGAAGTAGCACGCGGAGCGGGTGACGGCCACGGGGCAGTTGAGGTTCCCCTCGTGCTGGTCGTCGGTGCCGGTGAAGTCGAGGGTGAGCTCGTCGCCGGAGACGGTGGCGCGCAGCACGATGCGCAGGTCGCCTTCGCGCGCCTCCAGCACGTCCTCGGCGCGCCGCTCGCCGTCCTCGAGCTCGGCCAGGCAGGCCCGGGTGCGTCGCTCGGCGTAGTCCAGCACCTCGGCATAGGCCTCGCGCAGCGCCTCCACCCCGACGCGCTCGGCGAGCTGCCCGAGGCGCAGCGCCCCGACCCGGCCGGCCGCGAGCTGTGCGCGCAGGTCGGCGCGGCGCTGGTCGGGACGGCGCATCTGCCCCGCCAGCTCCACGATGGCCGCCTCGTCGAGCACGCGCGGCTCGATCACCACGCCCTCGTCCGACAGCGTGCGGCTGTCGGCCGGCATCGAGCCCGGTGTCGGCCCGCCCACGTCGGCGTGATGCGCTCGACTGGCGGCAAAGGCGATGAGCTGATCCTCCGCGAACACCGGCGTGATCACGGTGATGTCGGGCAGGTGGGTGCCGCCCCGGTAGGGGTCGTTGAGGATCCAGGAGCGCTCCGGCGCATGCTCCTCGTCAAGCACGGAGGCCACCGCCGCGGGCATCGCCCCGAGGTGGACGGGGATGTGCTCGGCCTGCATGACCATCTCGCCCTCGGAGGTGAACAGGGCGGTCGAGGCGTCGCGCCGCTCCTTGATGTTGGCCGAGTGGGCCGAGCGGATGAGCACCGCGCCCATCTCCTCGCAGATCGCGTGCAGCGCGCCGGCGAGGACCTGGAGCTCGACCGGATCCATCAGTCCGCGCGCTCGATGCGTATGTGGATCGTCCCGGTGCCGTCGACCTCGCCCGCCCAGCCCTGCGGGACGAGCAGGGTGGACTCGGGCAGCTCGACCACCGCAGGCCCATCGATCGCGGTCCCCGGGGCCGGACTCCCCCGCAGCACCGCCAGCTCGACCTCCTGGCCGTCGAGCGTGGCCGTGCGGATCCCGCGCTCGGGCTCGTTCCCGTCCCCGCCATCGGCCTCGCCGAGGGAGACGTCTGCGCCGGGCATCGTCGCCGACACCCGGAGCGTCACCAGCTCAAGCTCCTGGTCGGCGTCGCGGTACCCGTAGCGCTCCTCATGCAGTGACTCGAAGGCCTCGCGCAGGTCGGCGGGCTCGGGCTCGAGCGTACCCTTCACCGCCAGCTCGAACGCTTGGCCGCGGTAGCGCAGCTCGTAGACGGCGCGCAGGTCGGCTTCGGGCTCATGCAATTGCTCGCGTGCCGCGGTGCCGAGCTCGGCGACGACCTCGGCCAGCGCCTCGGCGGTGAGCGCATCGCCGGCCAGGAACACGCTGCGCTGGACGTCGCGCCGCCGGGGGGAGACGACCAGGCCCAGCGCCGCCAGCACGCCTGATGCGCGGGGACACACGATCTCCGTGATGCCGAGCTCTGAGGCGATCGCCGCCGCGTGCAGCGGGCCTGCGCCGCCGAAGGCGAGCAGCGCGTAGCGGCGGGGGTCGATCCCGCGCTGCACCGTCACCACCCGCAGCGCGCGGATCATCTCGGCGTTGGCCACGCGGATGATCCCCTCGGCGCACGCCGCCGGCTCGAGCTCCAGCTCCCGCGCCAGTGCGCCGACCGCCCGCTCCGCGGCCTCGCGATCAAGCGCGACACCCCCGGCCAGCGGAGCGTCGCCGGCCAGATAGCCGAGCACGAGGTTGGCGTCGGTGACCGTGGGCTCGGTGCCGCCGCGTCCATAACACGCCGGACCCGGGTCCGCGCCCGCCGAGCGCGGCCCCACTCGCAGTGCGCCGCCCGGGTCGCGCCAGGCGATCGAGCCGCCGCCGGCGCCGACGGTGTGGACGGCGACCATCGGCAGCGCCAGCGGGCGCTGGGCGATCGTCCCCGCGCTCTCCTCCTGGACCGTGCCGTCGTCGACGACGCACACGTCGCACGAGGTCCCGCCCATGTCAAAGCACACGGCGTCGGGCGCACCGCTGGCCCGCGCGATGTAGGCCGCGCCGGCGGCGCCGCCGGCCGGGCCGGAGAGCACCGTCCAGGCGGCGTGGCTGGCGGCCGCCTCCAGGTCGATGAGGCCGCCGCTTGACTGCATGATCGCGGGCTCGGGCAGCCCGGCCTCGTCACAGCGCGCCACCAGCCGGCGCAGGTAGCCGCCCAGCAGGGGGGAGAGGGCGGCGTCGACCTCGGTGGTGCTGGCCCGCTCGAACTCGCGGAAGGTCCCGACCACCTCGTGTGACAGCGAGACGTGCACGTCAGGCATCACCTCGGCCAGGGCCCGCGCGAGCGCCTGCTCGTGCTCAGGGTGGCGATAGGCGTGCAGCAGGGTGACGGCCACCGCCTCGAACCTGCCCGCACCGGCTTCGGCCACCTGGCGTGCCAGCTCGCCGGCAGCTTCGGCGCTCAGCTCGCGCAGGGGGCCGTCAGGGGTCATCCGCTCGGGCGCGCCGAAGCGCGCATCGGGAGGGGAGAGGGGCTCCGGTCGGCCCACGCACAGCCGGTAGAGCTCGGGCCGGTCCTGGCGCCCGAGGGCGACGATGTCGGTGAACCCCTCGGTGGCGATGAACGCCGTGCGCGCTCCGCGGCCCTCCAGGAGGGCGTTCGTGGCCACGGTCATCCCGTGGGAGAGCTCGGCAACCGCGCTCGCGTCGGCGCCCGCGCGCTCGAGCACGGCGCGCACGGCCGCCAAGCACCCCCTCGGACTGGTCCTCGGGGGTGGTCGGCGCCTTGGCCGTGATCAGCCGGCCATCGACGGCGAGCACCGCATCGGTGAAGGTTCCGCCGACGTCCACGCCGAGGAGCATCACCGCACCCTACCGAGGTGCCGCCACGCAATCGTGTGCGGCAATCCGGCGGCGCCACACGGGGTCCGCGCACGCGGGCCCAACGCGAAATCTGTGGTTATGCGGCCAGCGCCGCCGGGACCTCCTCGGTCTCGGCCAGATGCTGATGCGACGGGCAGTAGCCGTTGTGGGGCAGCGGCATCCGCTGGCACGGTGTGCCCTTGCGGGTGCTCGCGCGGCACTGCAGCGGGTTGCCGTACAGATCGAACCCGTTGTGAGGCTGCAAGCGCAGGAACTCGTCCGCGAACCTGAGGTACTGCTCGATCACATGCAGGATGCGGGGCTGCGCGCTCATCGGGAAGTACGCACGTATGTCGGTGAACAGCGTTCGCGCCGGGCGCGCGAAGTAGTGCCGATCGGTCGCCATCCGCTCCACGGTGCCTTCACACGCCCGCAGCACGCGCTCATGATTCGCGTGCGGACAGCCGGCGTGCGGATCCTCAATGATCTCGTTCGCGATCTCCCGGTAGATCGCGCGACTGAACCGATACATGGGGGGTCTCTTCACTCCTTTCGGCTCCCTGCCGGGGGGCTGGAGCCATGCCAACTCGACGGTCGCGTCCATTCGTGGGCGACCACTGCTACTGGCGAGTATCCCGTCGCCGTGTGAAGCTCGCCCCGCCGCGTTTGTTAATTCCACGTTAAGTGGAGTCTTGGCGTTTCCGGGTGTGCGAGGACCTATGACCAGGTCTCGAGCGTTGGCTCTGAGCCTGCCGTGATGGTGACATGCCGGCCGTCGAGAAGCGCCGATCGCTCGGGGAAGTCCAGGCGCTGGTGGGCGCCGCGGCTCTCCTGGCGGGCGAGCGCCCCGGCGGCGATGAGCCGCACCAGCGGATGCGTGTCAACGGCGAGGGTTCGCAGCCCCTCGCCGTCGCGCTCGAGGCCGGCGTAGCGCCATAGGGCCGTGCGCGACTCCGCGCTGATCGCGAACGCGGGCGGCGCCGCGTCGGGCGGGGCGAGCGCGTCGGGCGGGGCGAGCGCGTGGGGCGGGGCGAGTGCGTCGGGGGCGTCGGGCGAGGCGGGGGCGTCGGGCGAGGCGGGCGTGTCGGGCGAGGCGGGCGCGGTGACGGGCTCCTCGAGCGCGGCCCTCGCGGCGCGGGCGCCGAACACGAAGCACTCGCTCAGTGAGTTGGAGGCCAGCCGGTTGGCGCCGTGGAGCCCGGTGCAGGAGCACTCGCCGACCGCGTAGAGGCCGGGCAGCGACGCTCGGCCGTTGAGGTCGGTGCTGATGCCGCCCATCATGTAGTGCGCGGCAGGGGCGACCGGGACCAGCTCGTGCTCGGGGTCGATCCCCGCCTTGCGCAGGGCGCTCACCACGTTGGGGAAGAGCGCCGGGTCGACCTCGCGCATGTCCAGCCCCACGGGCGTGCCGCCGCTGGCGTCGATCTGGCGCTGGACCGCGCGCGCCACTTCGTCGCGGGGGGCGAGCTCGTTGACGAAGCGCTCGCCGGCGGCGTCGAGCAGCCGCGCGCCCTCGCCGCGAATCGCCTCGGTGACCATGAAGCCGTCGACGGGTGGGTGGGAGCCGTTTCCCGCGCTGACCACGGTGGGGTGAAACTGCATGAGCTCCAGGTCGGCGAGCTGGGCTCCGGCCGCGTGGGCCAGCAGCAGCCCGGCCCCGATCGCACCCGGCGGGTTGGTGGTGCGCACCCACAGGGCGGCGGCGCCGCCGGTGGCGAGCACGACTGCGCGCGCGGCGATCACGGTGCCGTCGTCGAGCTCGACGGCCGCGGCCCGCCCATTGGTGGTGAGGATGCGGGTGGCGCGGCGGCCTTCGAGGATGGCGATCCGCTCCTCCTCGGCCGCCAGGGCGGAGAGCTGGCGGATGATCCGGCGTCCGGTGGCGGCCCCGCCGGCGTGGACGATCCGGCGCGCCGAGTGGCCCCCCTCGAGCCCGAGGGCGAGGCGACCGGTGCGATCGGCGTCGAAGGTCACGCCGAGCTCGGTGAGGTCCTGGACCGCGGCGGGGGCCTCGTCGCACAGGACTCGGGCCGCGGACTCGCGCACGGAGCCGCGGCCGGCCGCCAGAGTGTCGGCGAGGTGGCGATCGGGGCTGTCGTCGTCGGCCAGCGCGGCGGCGAGCCCGCCCTGCGCCCAGTAGCTGGAGGCGCCGGCCAGCGGCCCGGCGGAGATGAGCGTGACGGCGGCGCCCGCGCGCGCCGCACACAGCGCCGTGTAGAGGCCGGCGGCACCTGCGCCGACGACGGCGACTTCGGTCTGGTGCGGGGTCACGTGCAGGTACGGTACTCGGCGATGTCCGCCGCCCCGCCCGTGCTCCTGCACCACCCCTCGTCGCTGGACCACGACACCGGACCGCACCCCGAGCAACCGGCGCGCATCGTGGCGATCGAGCGCGAGCTGGCGGCCCGCGGCTACCTCGGTTACGAGCGCGTCAGCTCACCGGCGGTGGCCCGTTCGGCGCTCGAGGCGGTGCACCCGGCCCGCCACGTGGAGCTGGTCGAGCGCCTGGCCGCGCGAGGCGGGGCGCGCATCGACGCCGACACCGTCGTCTCGGCCGGCTCGTTCACGGCCGCGATGCACGCCTGTGGCGGTGCGGTGTCGCTGGTGGACCGGCTGATGGACGGCAGCGCTCGCACCGGCTTCTCGATCCACCGCCCGCCCGGGCACCACGCCGAGCCCGAGCGGGCGATGGGCTTCTGCCTGTTCAACAGCGTCGCCGTCGCGGCCCGGCATGCCCTGGACGCGCACGGACTGGAGCGGGTGATGATCGTCGACTGGGACGTGCATCACGGCAACGGGACCAACGACATCTTCCATGCCGAGCCCCGGGTGCTCTTCTGCTCGATCCACCAGTCCCCGCTGTATCCGGGCACCGGCCCGGCGTCCGACACGGGCTCAGGTCCCGGGCGGGGGTTCACCGTCAACCTGCCGGTGGCCCCGGGGTCGGGCGACCGCGAGTTCCGCTCCCTGATCGACCACGTGGTGGTGCCGCTGGCGCGATCGTATGCGCCTCAATTACTGCTCATATCAGCGGGATTCGACGCCCATGCCGAGGACCCGCTGGCCGAGTGCCTGGTGACCGACCACGGTTACGCGGCGATGGCCCGGTCCCTGTGCACCGCGGCGAGCGAGCTCGGCGTGCCGGTGGGGGCGGTGCTGGAGGGCGGGTACGCCCTCGATGCCCTGGCCCGGTCGGTGGCCGCGACGATGGCGGTCCTGGCGGGGGTCGCTCCTGACGACGGTTTCGTCGGGGTGGCCGACGTGTCCGGGCAGGCGCTGGAGCGCCTGGCGGAGTTCTGGCCGGGGTTGGCGTAGGCGCGGGTCGGCTTCGGGCTGCCTGCTCGCGCAGCATGGGGGGTGTGTGCACGAAATAAGCGTGCATACGACGCTTAACTCGACACACGTCACCAGATCCGGCCCGTCCACCCTTGAAAAGCCGCAGTTCGGACCCGAGGCCCGCCGATACCCCAGTCGGTGCCTACCCCAGCAACCCCCGCCAGGCGTCCAGTACCCGCGCAGCCATCCGGTCCGTGGACCACGTCTCGGCGCGTGCCCGCCCCTCAACCCTCGGATCGGCGGCCGCCGTGTGCGGCGCAAGCGCGGCGCCCCAGACCTCGGCGTCGAAGTGCGCGCACAGCGTCCCGGCGACGCCATCCAGGGCCTGCGGGTGGACGCCGACCGGCGTGGCCAGCACCGGCACGTTGCAGGCCAGCGCCTCGAGGACCGCCAGGCCGAACCCCTCGCGCTCGGACGGCACCAGCACCGCGTTGGCGGCGTTGATCCACAGCGGGACCTGCTCCGGGGACACGTTGCCCAGGGTGAGCAGCGGGACGTCGCCGGCGACGGACAGTGCCCGGTCATAGCGCTTCTCCGGACGGGCGGGGTCGGCGGCGAACAGCACGTAGGGCCCCTCGGGCGCCAGGCCCAGCCGGCGCCGCGCCTCGGCCCGGTCGATCGGGTAGAACCGCTTGAGGTCGGCACCTGCGGGCAGCACGGCCGGAGGCCTGCGGGTGGCCCAGCGCGGGATCGCCGCCACCATCGGCTCGGACACGACGGCGACGAGGTCATTGAGGCGCAGGCCGGCCAGCGTGACCGGCCGCGAGCGCGGGTGGGCGAGATCGGTGCCGTGCAGGGTGACGACCCGGGCCCGCCCGCGAGCGGCCAGCGCCGGCCACTGCGTCAGGCCGAAGTGGGCATGGACGACGTCGAACCGATCGCGGCGGTGGCGCGCCCACAACGCCCGCGCCCCGGCCACATAGTCGCCGGGCGCGAACGCGAAGACCTCGACCTCGGCCTCGCCGGTGCGCTGAAGCGCCGCCACCTGGTCGGCGACGAAGCCGCCGAGCACCGGGCGGCCCGGCGAGGGGTACATGTTGGTGACGATCAGCGCGCGCACGGAGGCCGCGAGCCTAGACCCAGCCGCGGCCTTTGGCACCATGGTCGTCGTGTCCCGACCCGCGGAGCTTCCCGTGGCCGTCTTCGACTCAGGCGTCGGCGGCCTCACCGTGTTGCACGAACTGCTCGTGTCCCTGCCCAGCGAGGACTACGTCTACCTCGGTGACACCGCGCGCTTTCCCTATGGCGAGCGCAGCCAGGCCGAGCTCCAGGCGTTCGCGGTCGAGATCGCCGACTACCTCCTCGAGCTCGGCGCGAAGATCCTGGTGGTGGCCTGCAACGCCGCCAGTTCGGCCGCGCTGGAGACGCTGGAGCGCCACCTGGAGGGCATCGCCCGCGATATCGACGTGATCGGCGTGGTGGCGCCGGCCACCCAGCTCGCCGTCGCGCACAGCCACAACGGCCGGATCGGGCTGCTGGCCACGCCGGCGACCGTGGCCACCGGCTCCTATGAGCGCGCGGTGTGGGCGGCCGATCGCCACGTGCACGTCGAGGCGGTGGCCTGTCCGGACCTGGCCCCGATCATCCAGGGAGGCCTGCTCTTCGACGAGGAGATCGTCGAGACCGTCCGCGGCTACTGCGCACCGCTGCGCGCGGCCGAGGTGGACACCGTGATCCTGGGCTGCACGCACTACCCGCTGGTGGCGCCGATGCTCCAGCGCATCCTGGGGCGCCATGTCCGGCTCATCACCTCCGGCGCCGGCGTGGCGCGCAGCGTCGAGCGTGCGCTGGCGGCGCGCGCGCTGCTCAACCCGCGCGTCGGCGAGGGCAGCTACCGCTTCCGCTGCACCGGCGACGTCGCCGCCTTCCAGGCGCTGGGCACGCGCTTTCTGCAGATGCCGCTGGGCGAGGTCGTCGGGGTCGAGCTCGGGACCGGGGTGGCGGTATGACTGCGGAGCGCAGCTACGGCCGCACGCCGTCTCAACTGAGGCCCGCCACCATCGAGCCCGGCTTCGTGCGTACGGCGGCCGGCTCGGCGCTCATCGCGATGGGGGAGACCCGCGTCATCTGCACGGCGTCGGTGCAGGAGGGCGTGCCGCGCTGGATGGTCGGCGGCGGCCGCGGCTGGGTCACCGCCGAGTACGGCATGCTTCCGGCGTCGACCGCGGAGCGCAAGCAGCGCGACGTGACCAAGGGGCGCCCGGACGGGCGGACCGTGGAGATCCAGCGGCTCATCGGCCGCTCCCTGCGCGGCGTGATGGACTTCGAGGCGCTGGGCGAACGCACGATCTACGTCGACTGCGACGTGCTGCAGGCCGACGGCGGCACCCGCTGCGCCTCGATCACCGGCGGGATGGTCGCGCTGCGCCTGGCGTGTGAGCGCCTGGTCGAGCGGGGGGCGCTGGCCAAACTTCCGCTGACGGGGACGGTGGCGGCGGTCTCATGCGGGATCGTCGGCGGGGTGGCCCTGCTCGACCTCGACTACTCCGAGGACTCGACGGCCGAGGTGGACGCCAACGTCGTGATGACGGGGGACGGCGGCCTGGTCGAGGTGCAGGCGACGGCCGAGCGGACCCCGCTCTCGCGTGCGCACCTGGACGACCTGCTCGCGCTCGCAGCGGACGGGATCGACGAGCTGCGGGCCCTGCAGAACGCCGCGTAGTGGCCGCGCCGCGCGCATTAATGCTCTCGACCCGCAACCCGCACAAGGTGCGGGAGTTCCTGCGGCTGCTGGCGCCGGCCCAGATCACCGTCGACCCGCTGCCCGACGACGTCACGCTGCCGCCTGAGGACGGTGAGACCTTCGCCGACAACGCGCTGCCCAAGGCGCGCGCCGCGGCTCGCGCCACGGGCCGGATCGCGATCGCCGACGACTCGGGGATCGAGGCGGCGGCCCTGAACGGCGGTCCGGGAGTGCGCTCGGCCCGTTACGCCGGACCCGAGGCCACCGACGAGGAGAACCTGGCCAAGCTGAGGGCCGAAGCCCCGGCGGGCGGCGCGCTGCGCTACGTCTGCGCGCTGGCTTACGTCGATCCGGTCAGTGGGACCGAGCGGGTGTTCTTCGGCTACTGCAGCGGGCGTCTGGCGGACGAGGCCCGCGGCTCACGCGGATTTGGCTATGACCCCGCGTTCCTGCCCGACGGCGATCACGGCGGGCGCACGATGGCCGAGCTGACCGACGAGGAGAAGGACGCCATCAGCCATCGCGCCGGGGCGGTCGCCGAGCTCCTGGCCTGGTGGGCCACTACAGCAGGTTGATGCCCGCCGAGATGGCGACGGCCAGCGTCACGCCGGCGTAGCCGTAATAGCCGTCCAGGATGAGGATGAGGACGGCCACAAGGCAGGCGAACACGGTCACCAGCCAGGCGGCGCGACCAATGTTCACGGTGCTTTCTTCAACATCCACGGGCGTATTCTCGCTCCCGGCCAGGACGGCTGCGGCACCGCCTCACCTTGTTTTTGGTCGACCGATTGTCGCAAATTGCGGAAAAAGAGCGCCGTAGCGTGGTTTTCCGCCGGAATGGCGGCCAGAATGAGGCCGCGCACGCTTCCGGCAGGGCATTCGCTGTCCGTAGACCGTGTTAGCGTCGCTGTTTCCTACCAAAGTAGAAGGAGGAGCAAGTGACCAAATCGGAATTCGTGGATCAGGTTGCAGATAGGGCCGGACTGAGCAAGAAGGACGCCGGCGACGCCGTCGATGCGATGCTCGAGACGATCGAGAGCGCACTGAAGCGCGGCAGCGACGTTGTGTTCTCCGGATTTGGCAAGTTCAGCGTCTCTGACCGCAGTGCACGCGAGGGTCGCAACCCGGCCACCGGCGAGAAGATCCAGATCGCTGCCTCGCGGGTCCCGAAGTTCACCGCCGGCGCGGCGCTGAAGAAGGCCGTCAACTAGTGGCGTTGACCCGCCGCTGACGCGGAGGCGCGTGGCCGAAGGACCCCACGCCGCTGCGGCGGCGCCAGCCGCGCAGACGGACACGTCGTTCTCCGGTCACATCGGTTTCGGCGACACGCTCGCCGACTGCGTCCAGCGCAGGCGATCCCAGATCGTCCTGGGCCTGGACCCCGACCCCGCTCGTCTTTGGCCTGAGGCGCTCGAGCTGGCGGGTGGGATCGAGTCCCGGACGCGGTCCCACCCGCCCCCCGCCGAGCGGGCTGCGCGTGCTGTAGCGGCGCATTGCCGGCTGGTGCTGGACGCGGCCGCCCAGGAGTGCGTGGCAGTCAAGCCCCAGGTGGCATGCTTCGAGCGCCTGGGCGCTCCGGGGTGGGCGGCGCTGCGCGAGGTGGTGCACGACGCCTCCGAGCGCGGACTGGTGGTGATCGCCGATGCCAAGCGCGGTGACATCGACATCTCGGCGCGCGCCTACGCACAGGCCTTCTTCGGCGCCACGGCGACGCCCTTCGGCGAGGTCGAGGGACTGGGCGCCGATGCGCTCACGGTGAGCCCGCTGCTCGGCCGTGACTCGCTGGCCCCGTTCATCGAGGCAGCGCGCGAGCGCGGCGCGGGCCTGTTCGCTCTGGTGCGCACGTCCAACCCCGGCGCGGCCGACCTGCAGGACCGAGAGCTCGCCGGCGGCGGCACCGTCAGCGAGGCGCTGGCTCGGATGATCAACGAGCTGGGAGAGCCCGGCGTGGGGGAGTCGGGCCTGTCCGACGTCGGTGCCGTCACCGGGGCCACCGCGCCCGAGCGCCTGGAGGCGCTGCGCGCGCTGATGCCACGCGCCGTCTGGCTGCTGCCAGGGATCGGCCCCCAGGGCGGCAGCGGCCGTGACCTCGCGCCGGCCTTCGCGCCCGGCCCCGCGGGCGGCCTGGTCTCGGCCTCGCGCGCGATCGTCTACGCCTTCGAGCGTGGCGGCCGCGGGGGTGGTCCGGCAGCGTGTGCGCGCGATGAGGCGGCGCGGCTGCGCGAGCTCATCTGGGGCCTGTACGCCTGAAGACCCACCCCGCAACGCCCGCGGGAGGTGTCGGGGCCACCAGTATGATCGCCCTGGGATGGTGGCTAAAATCGCGCGCTTCTTGGCGCCGATCGCACTTGCTGCGGTAGGAGTCGGGGTTTATCTCATCGTGCACTCAACCGTTGCGCACGACACCACCACCGCGACTCAGCAGAGCCACACCACGGTCGCTAATGGGCCACAGCACAAAGCGCGCAAGCACCGCCACGTCCCGAAGTACTACATCGTGAAATCCGGGGACACACTCAGCCAGATCTCTTCGCGCACAGGGGTCTCGGTGGCTCGGCTGACGGACCTGAACCGGTCCCTGGCCTCGTCCCCCAACAGCTTGCAGACGGGGCAGCGGCTGAGGCTGAGGCGTTGAGCCGTCGCATCGCTGCGCGATTGATCGCGACGGCAGCGTGCGGCGCGTGCCTCCTGGGCGTGGCGCCGGCCGTCGCCGCGGCGCAGTCGCCCCCGGCCCTGTCGGTGAGCGCGGCGGCGCTGTATGCGCCCGCCACCCATCAGGTGCTCTACGGCGTCAACGCGCACAAGCGCGTGGCCATCGCGTCGACCACGAAGCTGATGACGGCGCTGATCGTCCTCCAGCACGTCCACAAGCTGTCGACGATGTT
Source organism: uncultured Actinomycetota bacterium (assembly GCA_963850325.1). Classification (GTDB taxonomy): domain Bacteria; phylum Actinomycetota; class Thermoleophilia; order Solirubrobacterales; family Solirubrobacteraceae; genus Palsa-465. The sequence goes on along the minus strand of CAWKLB010000019.1, from coordinate 118,651 downwards.
CACCCAGAACGACTACACCGCGGCCGCGGTTGACTCCCAGATCGGCCTCGAGCCGGGGGAGCGGATGAGCGTGCACGACCTGCTCCTGGCGCTGATGCTCCCCTCCGCCGACGATGCCGCCGAGGACCTGGCCTTCAACGTCGGCCACGGCTCGATGGCACGGTTCGTTTCAATGATGAACGCCGAGGCCCACACGCTCGGGCTGCGCGACACCCACTACACGACGCCGATCGGGCTCGACACCGCGGGCAACTACTCCACGGCGGGGGACCTGGTCAAGCTCGCCGACTACGACCTGACCCACAGCGCGTATTTCGCGCGGATCGTGTCCCTGCCGCGAGCCACCCTGTATTCGGGCAGCCACGTGCGCACGGTGACCAACCGCAACGACCTCGTGGGCAGGTACCCGTGGATCGACGGCGTCAAGACCGGTCACACGCTGGATGCCGGTTACGTCCTGGTCGCGTCCGGGCACAGAGGGGGAATGGCGCTGATCAGTGCCGTCCTCGGGACCGACTCTGAGACATCCCGGGACGCCAATACCCTGGCGCTGCTCGACTACGGGACCAACTTCCGGGTCTGGACCCCGGTGCGCAAGGGCCAGCTCATGGCCCAGCCGACCGTCAAGGAGCAGTCCGGCCTGCACCCGACGGTGACGGCGGCGGCCGGGTATACGCGCATCCTGCCGCGCTCGGCGCCCGTGCGTGTCCAGGTCGCGGTCCCCCATCAACTTGTCGGGCCGCTGCCGGCCCAGTCGGTGGTCGGGACCGCCACCGTGACGGACGGCCGTCGCGTGCTGGCGCGCATCCCGCTCGTGCTGACGCACCGGTTGCCCGCGGTGAGCGGGCTGACGCGGGCCACGAGATTCGTCACCCGACCGCTGACGTTGGCGGTCATCGCCGCCGGGGCCGGCGCCGCCGCGCTGCTCCTGCGTAACGTACGTCGGCGCCGTCGCATCGGTCGGCGGGGTAGGGAACTGGAGGCGACATGATCATCACCGTCACGCTCAACGCCGCGATGGACAAGACGCTCGAGGTTCCCAGCTTCACTCCCGGGCGCCGCCACCGCACGGTGGATCAGACGACGATGCCGGGCGGCAAGGGCGTCAACATCGCCCGCGCGATCAAGCGCCTGGGCCAGCCGGTGATCGCCACCGGCTTCGCCGGCGGGCCGACCGGTAACCGCATCGTCGAGGCGCTCAACGACGAGTCGATCCTCAACGACTTCGTCCGGATCGGCGACGAGTCGCGCACCAACACCGCGGTGCTCGACCCCACCACCGGGCTGCAGACCGAGATCAACGAGCGCGGCCCGGCCGTCTCATCCCAGGAGCTCGAGCTGTTCCGCGAGAAGCTCCTGTACCTGGCCCAGGGCGCGACCATCTGCGTGTTCGCCGGGAGCCTGCCCCGCGGGATCGAGACCGACATCTACTTCTCGCTGATCCGCGAGGTCCGCCGCTTGGGCGTCACCACCATGATCGACACCGACGGCGAGCCGCTGCGGCTGTCGATGCGGGCCGAGCCCGACATCGTCTCGCCCAACGAGCTGGAGGCCGAGGAACTCGTCGGCCACGAGTTCAACGACGCCGCCGACCGGGCTCAGGCGGTGGTCGAGATGACCCGGCTCGGCGCGCACGAGGCGATCATGACCGTCTCGGACGGGTGCTATGCCCGCATCTTCGAGTCAGGGTCACCGGCGCTGTACCGCGTGCGCATCGCCGAGCAGGAGGCGCGGTCAGCGGTCGGCTCGGGCGACGCGTTCCTCGCCGGCTACGTCTGTGCGCGCTATTGCGACCGCGAACCGGCGGAGTGCCTGCGCTTCGGGGTCGCCTGCGGGGCCGAGTCGACGCTGCACTTCGGCGCCGGCATCCTGGACGCCGCCCGGGTGGACCGGCTGCTGGGCGAGGTCGAGTCCGAGCGCGTCGAGATCGGCGCCGAGATCGGCTGACGCGCCGGTCTCAGAGGACTCCGCAACCTCCGCTTTAATCGCTCCCGGACCCGTCTGGAGGGCGATTTTCCACTGCTAGGATCGACATCCCGAGGGCGGCCGCCACCGCCTCGCTGAATCGTCCGCCGCGAGTTCTAGGATGCGTGAATGGAAGTAGAGATTGGTCGCGGAAAGAAGGCTCGCCGCGCTTACGGGTTCGACGACATCGCCATCGTCCCTTCACGACGTACGCGTGACCCTGACGACGTCGACATCTCCTGGACCCTGGGTCCGTATCGCTTCGAGTTGCCGCTGCTGGCCGCGGCGCTGGACGGCGTCGTCTCGCCGGACACCGCGGGCCTGATCGGCAAGCTCGGCGGCCTGGCCGTCCTCAACCTCGAGGGGATCTACTGCCGCTACGAGGACGCCGAGACCCAGCTCGAGCGGATCGCCAGCTTCTCCCCGGACATCGCCACGCGTGAGATGCAGGACATCTACCGCGAGCCGGTCAAGCCTGAGCTGATCGCCAAGCGCATCGAGGAGATCAAGTCCCACGGCGTGGTCGCCGCGGCGTCGCTGACCCCGCAGAAGGTCCGCGCGCATTACGAGACCGCGTTGGAGGCCGGGCTCGACATCCTCGTCATCCAGGGCACGGTGGTCTCCGCCGAGCACGTCTCGCGCGACGAGAGCCGTCCGCCGCTCAACCTCAAGGAGTTCATCCGCGAGCTGGCGCCGACGCCGGTGGTGGTGGGCGGCTGCGCCTCCTACCACACGGGCCTTCACCTCATGCGCACCGGTGCGGCCGGCGTGCTCGTCGGGGTCGGCCCGGGCGCGATCTGCACCACCCGCGGCGTGCTGGGGATCGGCGTCCCACAGGCCACGGCGATTGCCGATGTCGCCGCCGCGCGCTCCCAGCACATGCTGGAGACCGGCGACTACGTCAAGGTCATCGCCGACGGTGGGATGCGCAACGGCGGTGACATCGCCAAGGCGATCGCCTGCGGCGCCGACGCCGTCATGCTCGGTTCGGCTCTGGCCCGCGCCTACGAGGCACCCGGGCGGGGCTACAACTGGGGCATGGCCACCTTCCATCCGACGCTGCCGCGCGGCACGCGCCTCGCCACCAAGTCGAATGGGACGCTCGAGGAGATCATCAAGGGCCCGGCCCGTGAGAACGACGGCACGTTCAACCTGATGGGGGGCCTGAGCACGTCGATGGCCACCTGCGGGTACCGCGACATCGCCGAGTTCAACCGTGCCGAGCTCATGGTCGCTCCCGCGCTCCAGACCGAGGGCAAGCAGCTCCAGCGTGAGCAGGGTGTCGGCATGGGCGCCGGCAGCCGCGGCGCAGCGGTGGGAGTGGCCGATTAGCTCCCTGCGGTCGGCGGCCGCGGCGCTCGACACCCTCGAGGAGTCGAGCGAGGTTCGCGGGGCGCCGGCCGACGACGGTCTGGAGGACGTGCGCGCCGCCACCGACGAGGTGGTGGTGCTCGACTACGGCGGCCAGTACTCGCAGCTGATCGCGCGGCGTGTGCGGGAGTGCGGGGTGTTCTCGGAGCTGTTGCCCCACCACGTCGGCGCGGCCGAGGTGGCCCGCCGCCGGCCCAAGGGCGTGATCCTGTCCGGCGGCCCGGCATCGGTGTACGCCGACGGCGCCCCGCCGCTCGAGACCGCACTGCTGGAGCTGGGAATCCCCGTGCTCGGGATCTGTTACGGCATGCAGCTCATCGCGCTGGAGCTGGGCGGGCGGGTCCAGGGCGCCGAGGTGGGGGAGTTCGGGCGCTCGCAGCTCACGGTGTCAGAGCCGGGGCGGCTATTGGCCGGCACGCCCGCCGAACAGACCTGCTGGATGTCGCACCGCGACACGGTGTTCGCGCCGCCGCCGGGCTTTGTGCCGCTGGCGGCGTCCACGGCCTCCCCAGTGGCCGCCTTCGAGTCGGCCGAGCGCGGCATCTACGGGATCCAGTTTCACCCCGAGGTCGTCCACACCCCCTACGGTCAGCAGGTGCTCACCAACTTCCTGACCGACATCTGCGGCTGTGATCAGGGCTGGAGCGCCGCCTCGGTGATCGAGGACCAGATCGAGCGCATCCGGGCGCATGTGGGCGATGGCCGGGCCATCTGCGGGCTCTCGGGCGGCGTCGACTCCTCCGTGGCCGCGCTGCTCGTGCACAGAGCGATCGGGGACCGGCTGACCTGCGTGTTCGTCGATCACGGCCTCATGCGCAAGAACGAGGGCGCACAGGTGGTGGCGGCGTTCCGTGACCACTTCAAGGTCCCGCTGGTGGCCGTCGACGCCGAGGACCGCTTCCTGGAGAGGCTCAAGGGCGTCAGCGATCCCGAGCGCAAGCGCAAGATCATCGGCGCCGAGTTCATCCGCGTGTTCGAGGAGGAGGCGGCCAAGCTCGACGACGTGGGCTTCCTCGTTCAGGGCACCCTCTACTCCGACGTGATCGAGTCCGGCGGGGGCACCGGTGCGGCCACGATCAAGTCCCACCACAACGTGGGCGGGCTGCCCGAAGATCTCGAGTTCCAGCTGGTCGAGCCGCTGCGCGCCCTGTTCAAGGACGAGGTGCGCGCGGTGGGGGCCGAGCTGGGCCTGCCCGAGCGCCTCGTGTGGCGCCAGCCGTTCCCCGGCCCGGGCCTGGCGATTCGTGTCGTCGGCGGCGAGGCCACCAAGGAGCGCCTGGACATCCTGCGCGAGGCCGACGCCATCCTTCAGGAGGAGATCCGGCGCGCCGGCCTGTATCGGGACCTCTGGCAGTCCTTCTGCGTCCTGCCTGACATCCGCACCGTCGGCGTCCAGGGTGACGAGCGCACCTACGGTCACGTCATCGCCATCCGCGCCGTGACCAGCGACGACGCCATGACCGCTGACTGGGCGCGGCTGCCCTACGACCTGCTGGAGCAGATCGCCAGCCGCATGATCAATGAGATCCGCCCGGTGGGGCGGGTTGTGCTGGACATCACGTCCAAGCCGCCCGGCACCATCGAGTGGGAGTAGCGCTCAGAGGTCGGGAGCCGGGGGAGTAGGGGCTCAGAGGGTGGGAGTCGGGCTCAGGGGTCGATCGCGGGGGCGCGAGCGATGACCGAGCCGACGTAGGGCGCGAGGTCCTCGGGCAGCGCGCTGCGCGCGAACCAGTCGACCACGGCCAGCTCAACGCGGTCGATCGTCAGGGCCGGCTCGCACATCTCGGCACAAAAGCAGTGGATGGTGTCGCGACGGTGGTTGACATTGCCGCGGATCTCGCCGACCTCGATCCACTCGACCCCGCTGAGCCCCAGCTCCTCGCCCATCTCGCGGCGGGCGGCGGTCAGGGGCGGCTCGCCGCGCTTGATCGCGCCCCCGGGGATGTCCCAGGCGCGGTTGCCGTAGGTGTGGCGCACGAGGAGGACGCGATCCCGGCACGTGATCAGGCATTTGACGCCCTGCTTGGGTGGCCGCGCGACGAACCAGAACACCTGTAGGACCCGGTAGGCGATGCGGTAGCCGAGGCGGCGAAGCGTCAGCGTGACGGGCACGCCTTACAGGGTAGGCGGGCCGCGGGTCTGGCGGGTCTGGCGGGTTCGGCGGGTCTGGCGGGTTCGGCGGTCAGCGGGGTGGCCCGGCGCGCCGCGCGACATTCTTGATCTCATACATGGCCCGGTCGGCGGCCGCCAACGCGGCGCGCTCCCCGGCGTAGCTCTCGATCTCGCCCGCGATGAGGCGCCGCACCTGGTCCATGACGAGCGCCATCCTGATCGGCGCATTGGCGAACGCGTTCTCGAACAGCCGGGCCGCCTGTGATGGCGACTCGGACACGGACAGCTCGGCATCCAGCTGGTAATCCGAGGACATTCGGTCTGGGTGTGGGAGGGACGGGACGCGCCGCTGGTTGGCTGCCCAGGCCCCGCCTACACCGCCGTGACAGCGCCTCTGGCGCGCAATTGTGAGCGTTCTCTACCCGTTTCCACGAGGATCCCCGCGCCCCTTGAAGGGGCGGTCCGCCGGGAGGCTCGAGGTCTGGCTATCATCGTCGGCCTACTGCGCGAGCGACCGCGCAACCGATGCGTGCCATGAAGACCTACGTAGCCAAACCCACAGACCGCGAGCGCAACTGGCTGATCGTCGACGCCGAGGGACAGATCCTCGGGCGGCTGGCGACCCAGATCGCCGACGTGCTGCGCGGCAAGCGCAAGCCGACGTACACCCCGCACGTCGATACCGGCGACTTCGTGATCGTGGTCAACGCCGAGAAGATCGGCGTGACGGGCAACAAGCGCGCCGCCAAGATGTACTACCGCCACTCGGGCTATCCCGGCGGCCTGAAGTCCCGGACGCTCAACGACATGCTCGAGCGCCGGCCCGAGGAGGTCATTCGACTCGCCGTCAAGGGCATGCTGCCCCGTAACCGGCTGGCGCGAAAGCAGCTCACCAAGCTCAAGGTCTACGCCGGTCCCGAGCATCCGCACGCCGCCCAGCAGCCGCAACCGATGGAGATTTCGCAGTGAGCGACGCAGAGCATCCCGAGGACGAGCAGCGCCCCGACGACCAGGAGGCGGCCGCCGAGGAGGTCCCCGCCGAGAGCGCCGAGGAGCCCGCCGCGCAGGAGCCCGCGCCCGCGGCTGAGCCCGAGCCGGCCCCGGAGCCGGTCGCCGAGGCCGAGGAGCCCGCGGCCGAGCCTGAGCCCGAGCCAGCCCCGGAGCCGGTCGCCGAGGCCGAGGAGCCCGCGCCGGCCGCCGAGCCTGAGCCCGAGCCGGCTCCAGAGCCCGTCGCGGAGGCTGACACGCCCGCCGCGGAGCCGCAGGCCGAGGCCGCCGCGGAGCCGCGGGCCGAGGCCGCCGCAGAGCCGCAGGCAGAGGCCCCCGCAGAGCCGCAGGCAGAGGCCCCCGCAGAGCCGCAGGCCGCCGCGGAGCCACAGGCCGCCGCAGAGCCGCAGGCCGCCGCAGCGCCGCAGACCCCCGCGCAGCCGCAGGCGGCCGCCGCGGGCGGCGATGACGACGAGGAGGAGCTCTCCCCGCGCCAGCGCCCCGAGATTCCCGGTGCTGACCTGATCCCGGACATCGTCTCCGACAGCGACGAGTTCCTCGACGCGGAGGCGCGTGCCGCCGCCGAGGCCGCGGCCGAAGAGGCCGCCGCCCGCGAGCAGGAGCAGGATTCCGACCACGAGGCCCAGCCGATCGCGGACGCCGCGATCGACCTCGCCGCCGGGGCTCGCTACACCGCCACCGGCAAGCGCAAGACGGCGGTGGCCCGCGTCATCCTCAAGCCGGGCAGCGGCACCTACGGCATCAATGGCAAGGAGCTCAACGCCTACTTCCCGCGTGAGACGCTGCAGCGCATCATCCGTCAGCCGCTGGAGGCGGTCGGCTACGACTCCCGCATGGACGTCGTGGCGCGGATGCACGGTGGCGGCGTCGCGGCGCAGGCCGGCGCCCTGCGGCACGGGATCTCCCGCGCCCTGCTGGAGGCCGACCCGAACCTCCGTGGCGAGCTCAAGCGCCGCGGGTTCCTCACGCGCGACCCGCGGGTCAAGGAGCGCAAGAAGGCCGGCCTCAAGAAGGCGCGCAAGCGGCCGCAGTTCTCCAAGCGCTGACCCCCACGGGGTCCGCAACGCCATGGCGCGTCAGCTGTTTGGCACCGATGGTGTTCGGGGCCGTGCCGGGGAGTTCCTGACCGCCGAGCTGGCGCTCAAGCTGGCGCGGGCCGCCGTGGCCCGCTACGAGCCCCCGCCGGGCTCCGGACGGGCGCAGGTCGTGGTCGTCCGCGACACGCGCGAGTCGGGCGAGATGCTCGAGTCCGCGATCGCGGCCGGGGTCACCGCCGCCGGCGGCGATGCCCTGCTGGCGGGCGTGCTGCCCACCCCCGCGGCCCCGCTGTTGGTCCGCCGCCACGAGCTGGCGCTGGCCGCCGTCATCTCGGCCTCCCACAACCCCTTCGAGGACAACGGGATCAAGCTGTTCGCCGCCGACGGCTTCAAGCTCGACGACGACACCGAGCACGAGATCGAGGCGGCGCTGGAGCAGCCGCCCGCGATCCCCGCCCAGATCGGCCGCGTGCGCCGCCTGCACGGGGCGCTGGAGGATTACCTGAGGTCGCTGCACGAGCGGTTTGCCGGCCTTGACCTCAGCGGCCGTCGCATCCTCCTGGACTGTGCCAACGGCGCGACGTTCCGCGCCGCCCCGGAGATCTTCCGTCGCCTCGGCGCCGACGTCGAGACCATGGCCGACGAGCCCGACGGGCGCAACATCAACGACGGATGTGGCTCCACGCACCTGGATGCCGTCATCGAGCGCACGCGGGCCGGGGACTTCGAGGTGGCGTTCGCCTTCGATGGCGACGGCGACCGCGTCCTGGCCGTCGACGGCGCCGGGGAGGTCGTCGACGGAGATGAGCTCGTGGCGCTGGCCGCGCTGCACCTGCATCGCCGTGATCGGCTGCCTGGCGGGGGCGTCGCGGTCACGGTGATGACCAACTACGGCTTCCACACCGCGATGCGTGACGCCGGCGTGGAGGTGGCGGTGACCGCCGTCGGCGACCGCTACGTCCTGGACGAGCTGCGCCGCCGCGGCTGGGCGCTGGGCGGGGAGCAGTCGGGCCACATCATCGAGCTCGGGTTCGGCCCCTCCGGCGACGGCATCGCCAGCGCCCTGCTCACCCTCGAGGCGCTCGACGGGCGCGATCTGCGCGACCGGGGGGCCATGGAGAAGCTCCCCCAGCGGCTCGTCAACATCCGGGCCTCCGACCGCCAGTCACTCACCTCGGCGATGGAGGCGACCGCCCTGGGCGACGCGATCGATCGCGAGCAGTCAGCGCTCTCGGGCCGGGGGCGCGTCCTGGTCCGCGCCTCGGGTACCGAGCCGCTCATCCGCGTCATGGTGGAGGCGCCCTCAGAGCGCGAGATCGACGACGTCTGCGGGCGGCTCTCGGCCATCGTCAAGACGATCCTGGCAGGCGAATAGTAAGGACGGCCGGTTCCGGCCGTTAACATCGCAGGTCCTTCTCTGCCCGCAAGACCGAGCGGATGGGCAGGCGACCGGCCTCGGTCTTGGGCAGCTACTCATGGAGGAATCGCAAGATGTGCGGAATCGTCGGCTACGTCGGTCCCAGGAAGGTTCGGCCCCTGCTGATGGAGGGGCTCGAGAAACTCGAATACCGCGGCTATGACAGTGCCGGCATCAGCGTGCTGGACGGAGACCGGGTGGACGCCGTGCGCGCGGTGGGCAACCTATCCGCCCTGCGCAGCGCCATCGCCCGGCGTGAGGCGGCCGACGGCCCCGATGAGCGTGCCGCCGTGGCCGTCGCCGAGCGGCCGAGGGAGGGTGAGATCCATACCGGCATCGCGCACACCCGCTGGGCCACCCACGGCCGTGTGACCGAGGAGAACGCCCACCCGCACTACGACACGACCGACAGCGTCCACATCGTCGTCAACGGGATCGTCGAAAACTACATCGCCCTCAAGGTCCGCCTGGTCGAGGAGGGCGCGGTCTTCACCTCCGAGACCGACGCCGAGGTGATCGCCCACCTCGTCGCCCACCACTACGACGGCGATCTGCTCGAGGCCGTGCGCGCCGCCTACGCCGAGCTGCGGGGCCACTACGCGTTCGTCGCCCTCACCGCCCGGGAGCCAGGCGTGCTCGTCGGCGCCCGCAAGGAGTGCCCGCTGGTCGTAGGGCGCGGCGACGGCGAGACCTTCATCGCCTCCGCAATCCCGGCGTTCCTGCGCGACACCCGCCGGGTCCAGTACATCGGCGACGACGAGCTTGTCGTTCTGCGTCCGGAGGGGACCGAGTTCTACACCGCGGCCGGCGAGCCGGTCGAGCACGAGGTCGTCGAGATCGACTGGGATGCCGACACCGCCGAGAAGCAGGGCTACGAGACGTTCATGCTCAAGGAGATCCACGAGCAGGCCGACGCCGTGGCCGAGACGATCGGCGAGCGCGCCGCGCGGGGCTGGGGGATCGACCTCGGCGACATGTCCCCACCCGCCCGGGCGGATGGGGACATATCCACCCCGGTCGACGATGATCTCCTCAAGCGCATCCGCCGCGTCGTCATCGTCGCCTGCGGCACCGCCTACCACGCCGGCCTCATCGGCCGCTACGCGATCGAGCAGTGGGCCCGCGTCCCGGTCGAGGTCGACATCGCCTCCGAGTACCGCTATCGCGATCCGGTCGTCGGCCCGGACGATCTGGTCATCGGCATCTCCCAGTCCGGCGAGACCGCCGACACCCTGGCGGCCATGCGGACCGCGCGCGCCAAGGGCGCGACCGTGCTGGCGGTCACCAACGTGATGGGGGCCCAGGCCACGCGCGAGGCCGACGGGGTCCTCTACACCCGCGCCGGGCTGGAGATCGGCGTGGCCGCGACCAAGACGTTCGTGAGCCAGATCACGGTCATGTACCTGCTGGCGCTCCGCCTCGCGGAGGTCCGCGGGGTGATGGACCGCGCCCAGCTCAAGCCGCCGATCTCCGATCTCAAGCGGCTGCCGCACATGATCGCGGAGCTCCTGGAGCATGACGTCAACGGCGTCGAGGCGATCGCCGAGGCCCACTATCAGGCCGATTTCTTTCTCTACCTGGGGCGCCACATCGGGCTGCCGGTGGCGCTCGAGGGCGCGCTCAAGCTCAAGGAGATCTCCTACATCGCCACCGACGCCTACGCGGCCGGCGAGATGAAGCATGGGCCGATCGCGCTGCTGGACGAGAACACCCCGGTGGTGGTCGTGGCCACCGAATCTCCCGTGTTGGAGAAGGTGATCTCCAACATCCAGGAGGTCAGGGCCCGGGGGGCGAGGGTCATCGCCGTGGCCACCGAAGGCGACGAGACGATCGCCGAGCACGCCGACGAGGTGATCCGAGTGCCCCGCACGGATTGGATGCTGGCGCCCCTGCTGGCGGTCATCCCGCTCCAGCTGCTCGCCTACCACATCGCCCGGCTGCGGGGCCTCAACGTCGACCAGCCGCGCAACCTGGCCAAGACCGTCACGGTCGAGTGACGCGGGTGGGCGGGACTGAGTTCTCCGTCGGCATCGATCTGCTGGAGATCGAGCGTCTCGAGCGGGCACTCGACCGGCGACCGCGGCTCGCCGACCGGCTGTTCACCGACGGCGAGCGCGACTACGCGGCATCGAGGGCGCGACCCGGCCAGCACCTGGCCGCGCGCTTCTGCGCCAAGGAGGCCGTCGCCAAGGCGCTGGGACTCGAGGCCTGGAGCTTTCGCGACATCGAGGTCACCTCGTCGGGCGGGCCCCCGCGCGTGGCGCTGCACGGGGCCGCTGAGCAGCGCGCGGCCGAGCTCGGAGTCAGCGTGCAGATCTCGCTGACGCACACCCGCAGCGAAGCCGGCGCGGTGGCGATCGCCGCACCTCATGACTGACGACGTGGCGCCGGGCGTGCTTCCCGCCTGGCTCGAGCCCCTTCCCGACGCCGCCCAGCAGCGGGCCACCGACGCCTGGGCGATCAACGACCGCGGCATTGCGTCGCTCGAGCTGATGGAGCGTGCCGGGGCGGGCCTCACCGAGGTCGTGCGCGAGCGGGCTCCCGAGGGCCGGATCGTGGTCGTCGCCGGCAAGGGCAACAACGGTGGTGACGGCCTGGTGGTGGCCCGCCTGCTGCGCGAGGCCGGCAGGGAGGTCGACGTGCTTCTGCTGGCGGCCGGCGAGGAGCTCAGCGGCGATGCTCGGGTCAACTTCGACCGCCTCCCCGAGCCCCAGGCGCGGCCATTCGAGCCCGGCGCGCTCAGTGGCGCGGCGGCGATCGTCGACGCCATCCTCGGCACCGGCGCCAGCGGTGAGCCGCGCGAACCGGCACGGTCGGCGATCGCAGCGATCAACGCCGCCGACGATGCCTTCGTGTGCGCCTGCGACGTCCCCAGCGGCGTCGACGCATCCACCGGCGAGGTCGCCGGCGACGCCGTTCGCGCCGACGCGACTGTCACCTTTCACGCCCCCAAGCCCGGGCTGTGGATCTCCCCGGGAAAGGTGCACTCCGGCGAGGTGACAGTGATCGATATCGGCATTCCGGAAGGGGCGCCGGTGACACCATCGGTGGGGCTGATCTCGGCCTCCGTGCTCGACGGCGTGCCCCATCGCGCCCACGATGCGACCAAGTTCGCCGCCGGAGCCCTGCTCGTGTGCGGTGGGTCCACAGGGCTCACCGGGGCGCCGTGCATGGCCGCCGAGGCGGCGATGCGAGCCGGGGCCGGCTATGTCACCGCGCTCGTCCCCGGATCCCTGAACATCGTCTTCGAGCAGCGGTTGCTCGAGGTCATGTCGGTGCCGCTCCCCGACAAGGACGGCGCGCTGACCCAGCCCGCACTCGAGGCCGCCCTGGAGCGCACCGAGCGCGCCGACGCGTTCGTACTCGGACCGGGGCTCGGCCGCAAGCCGGGGACGTTCAAGCTGGTGCGCAAGCTCGCCGCCGCCGTCACGATCCCCCTGCTGCTCGACGCCGACGGCCTCAACGCCCACGAGGGACGATTGGGGGCGCTGGCCGAGCGAGAAGCCGCCACGGTCCTCACCCCTCACGCAGGCGAACTGGCCCGGCTGCTGGAGACCGACAGCGGCGAGATCGGGGCGCATCGACTGCGCTGTGTGCGCGAGGCGGCCGCCCGTGCTGACGCCGTGGTCCTGCTCAAGGGCGATGACACGATCGTCGCCGCCCCCGACGGCCGCGCCGCCGTCAGCCGCGGAGGCGCCCCGGCTCTGGCCACGGCGGGCACCGGAGACGTGCTCTCCGGGGTCATCGGCGCCTATCTGAGCAAGGGGATGGACCCCTTCCACGCCGCCTGCGCCGGAGTATTCGTCCACGCGCGCGCCGGCCGCCTGGCCGCACGGACGATCGGCACCGAGGGCGTGATCGCCGGCGACGTCATCGCGCTGCTGCCCCGGGCCCGGGCCGGCGAGGACGCGTGAGCGGACGCCGCCCAGCCGCCCTCTCCGACAAGATCTGACGATGGCACTTCGTGCATTGGCCCGCGTCAACCTGGCCGCGATCGAGCGCAACGTGGTCGCTCTGCGGGGCCGCCTCGATGCCGGCACCGAGCTCTGCGCCGTTGTCAAGGCCGACGCCTCGGGACATGGCGCGGCGCCGGTCGCGCGGGCGGCGCTGGCCGGAGGGGCGACGATGCTGGCGGTGGCGACTCCCGGCGAGGCGGCGGAGCTGCGCGCTGCCCGGCTGACCGCCCCGATCCTGATCATGGGGGCGGTGAGCTCCGAGGAGCTGCCGGTCGCGTTGGGGGCCCGGGCGGAGCTGGTCGCCTGGAATGAGCGGTTCGTGCACGAGCTGGCCGCCGCCGCGCCGGACGCCGCCGCCGCCGCGTCGGATGCTGGCGGGCTCGGACCGGTCAACGTCCACATCAAGCTCGATAGCGGCATGGGCCGGCTGGGCACGCGGGACACCGGCGAGGCCTTCGCCGTCGCCGAGTCCGTCCACCGGTCGGCGCCGGGGCTGAGGCTCGCCGGGGCCATGACCCACCTGGCGACGGCCGACGGGGACCTCGCGTTTGTCGCCGCCCAGCTCGAGGTGTTCACTCCGTTTGCCGCGGAGCTCCAGCGCCGCTACGGGCGGCTACGCGTGCACGCCGCCAACAGCGCAGGCACGTTGCGCGTCCCCGGCAGCCATTTCGACATGGTGCGCTGCGGCATCGCCCTCTACGGTTGTGATCCCATGAACGAGGACCCCGACTCCACCGGGCTCGAGCAGGCGATGGAGCTGAGCTCCTATGTGGCGGCGGTCAAGCGCGCCGAGCCCGGCGACAGCATCGGGTACAGCCGCCGGTTCATCGCCGAGCAGGCGACGTGGGTCGCCACCATGCCGATCGGCTACGCCGACGGCGTGCGGCGCGGGCTGACCAACAACTGCGACGTGCTGATCGACGGCCGCCGGTACCCGCTCGTGGGCACCGTGAGCATGGACAACATCACCGCCGACCTCGGCCCCGCCGACCCGGAGGTCAGAGTCGGGGCCCGCGCGATCCTCATCGGCCGCTCGGGCGATGAGCGGCAGACCGTCGAGGACATCGCCCACAGGCTGGACACCATCAACCACGAGGTGCTGTGCGGGATCTCGGCCCGGGTGCCGCGCCGGTACCACCGCGACGGGGCGCCGCTGCCGTGACCGATCCGGTCACCGCCCTCACCGAGATCGTCCCTGACGGCTGGCTTGTCGGTGGCACCGTCCGCGACCGCGTGCTGGGCCGGGAGACCGCGGACTTCGACGTGGCCACGGCTGGGTCCGCGGCCGAGGTCGCGCGATCGCTCGGCCGGGCCGCCGGCGGCTTCGCCTTCGAGCTCTCCGAGGCGTTCGGCGCCTGGCGGGTCGTCGCGCACGACCGCACCTGGCAGGTGGACATCCTGCCCCTCAACGGGGCGACGATCGAGGAGGACCTGGGCCGCCGCGACCTCACCATCAACGCCATCGCGGCGCCGCTGGGTGCCGTTGGCTATGTCAACCCCTTCGGCGGGCTGGAGGACCTCGGTGCCCGCCGGTTACGCGCCGTCTCGCCCGGTGCATTCGAGCGCGATCCGCTGCGCACGCTGCGCCTCGCCCGGCTGGCGTGCGAGCTCGGCTTCGATGTGGAGGCCACGACGCAGAGGCTGGCCCGGGCCGCCGCACCCGGACTGGCCGAGGTCGCCCCCGAGCGGGTGTTCGCCGAACTGCGGCGCGTGGTGTGCGCCCCCGCCGCGCTGGCGGGCCTCCAGCTGATGGACGACATCGGCGTCACGAGCGTGGTGCTGCCCGAGCTGGCGGCGCTGCGCGGAGTGGAGCAGAGCCGCTTTCACCACCTCGACGTGTCCGATCACACGCGTTCGGTGCTGGCGGAGGTGATCGGGCTCGAGCGCGACCCGCAGCGCCTGGCGGGCGACGACGCGCCGGCGCTCATGCGCTTCCTCGGCGAGCCGTTGGCCAACGACCTCACCAGGGGCCAGGCCCTGCGCTTCGGCGCCCTGCTGCACGACATCGCCAAGCCCCAGACGCGCGCGGTGACGCCGCAGGGCCGGGTCACCTTCATGGGGCACGATGCGTCCGGGGCCCGGTTGGCCGCGGAGATCCTGGGCCGCCTGCGGGCCTCCGAGCGGCTGCGCGACCACGTAGCCGCGCTCACCCGTCATCACCTGCGCCTCGGCTTCCTCGTGCACGAGATGCCGCTCAGCCGCCGCGCCGTCTATGACTACCTGCACGTCACGGCGCCGGTGGCCGTCGACGTCACCGTGTTGAGCGTCGCCGACCGGCTCGCCACGCGCGGCGACAACGCCGAGCGCGCCATCGCCTCCCATCTGGAGCTGGCGCGCCAGATGCTGGCTGAGGGCCTGGCGTGGATCGCCGATCCGCCCCGTCCGCCCGTGCGCGGCGACGAACTGGCCCAGGCGCTCGGCATCAAGCCGGGCCCGGTGGTGGGGGACCTGCTGGCCGAGCTTGAGGCGGCCAGCTTCAGCGGTGAGGTGGCCACGCGGGAGGAGGCGATCGCGCGCGCCCGCGAGCTGATCGCCTCGGGGCCAAAACACTAAGCTGGCGGCCATGAGCGACCGAGATCCCGACTGCCTGTTCTGCAAGATCGTCGCCGGCGAGATCCCGTCCGAGCGCGTGGACGAGGACGACCGGACCGTGGCCTTCATGGACATCAACCCCGCCACGCGCGGCCACGCCCTCGTCATCCCCCGTCGGCACGCGGTCAACCTGCTGGAGATCGACGCCGAGGACCTCGCGGCCACGGTGGCCGCAGCTCAGCGACTGGCGCGGGCCGCCTCCGAGCGCCTCGGCGCCGACGGCGTCAACCTGCTCAACTCGTGCGGCCCGGCCGCCTGGCAGACGGTCTTCCACTTCCACGTCCATGTGATCCCCCGCTACGAGGGCGATCCCCTGCGGCTGCCATGGAGCCCGTCGCCGGGCGATCCCGACGAGATCACGGCCGCCGCACAACAGCTGCGATGACCGGCGCGGGAGCGGGTGCGGCGGTCTCGATCACCCGCGAGGACGGGCTGGCGGTCGTCACCTTCGATGCGCCGCCGCTCAACCTGTTCGACGCGGCCATGTCGGACGGCCTGGACGCCGCCGTCACCGACCTGGAGGCCGACCGCCCTCGGGCGGTGCTGTTCCGTGCGGAGGGCCGCGTGGTCAGCGGCGGGGTCGACGTGTCGCTGTTCGCCGCGCTCTCAGGACCGCGCGAGGCCGAAGGGGTGTTCGCCGGGCTCGTGGCGGTGGCTCGCCGGGTGGACCGCCTGCCGTGCCCGACCGTGTTCGCGGCGCACGCCCTCTGCCTCACCTGGGCGTTCGAGCTGGCCCTGGCCTGCGACCTCATCCTCGCCGCCGAGTCCGCGAGCTTCGGCCTGGTGGAGAAGGTGATCGGCCTGACCCCCGCGATGGGCGGCACGCAGCGGCTGGCCGAGCGAGCGGGCACCGGCCGGGCGCGTGAGTTCGTCATGGCCGGCCGCCCGTTCGGAGCGGCCGAGCTGGAGCGGTGGAATGTCGTCAACCGGGTGCTGCCCGACGACGGGTTCGACGCCGCTGCCCGCGAGTACGCCCGCCAGCTCGCGCAGGGGCCCACGCTGGCGCACGCCGCGACCAAGCAGGTGCTGCGCGACTACCTCGAGGGCGGGGTCGAGCTGGCCAACGAGCGGGTCCCGGAAGTGGCCGGAGCGCTGTTTGATTCGGAGGATCTCCAGGCCGCGGTGCGCTCATTTCTGGACCAAGGACCCGGGCGCGCGACCTTTCGTGGCCGGTAGGTGGGGAAAATACCTACCGTTGCTTGACCGACCCTGGTACGTTTTCCGCGATCTGGTCGGGCTTTGGCCTGCACTACGGGGAAAACGAAGGGATTTTCATGGCAACGGGTACCGTCAAGTGGTTCAGCGACGACAAGGGCTTCGGGTTCATCACGCCCGATGACGGGGGTCGCGATCTGTTCGTGCATTTCACGGGCGTCAATGGCGACGGATACCGCTCGCTGGCCGAGGGTTCCAAGGTCTCCTACGAGGAGGAGGCCGGGCCCAAAGGTCCCAAAGCGGTGAACGTCACCAAGATCTAGCCCTTCCCACGCCAGCATATGCGGCCTTCCGGGGCGCCTTTCTCCGCGGTCGGAGGCCGTGGCGGCCTTTGCAGGCTTGCCGTCAAGGCGCAACTGCGACCCGCCGTTGGTGTTCACTTGGAAACATGAAACGCTTCTCGCTCGCAATCGCAGCCGGCCTGAGTGCTCTCTGCCTCATCGCGCCCGGCGTCGCATCCGCCCAGATCGTCGAGCTCGGCCAGACGTCAAGCTCCCCGGTCGCGGCGCCATCCTGCCCCACGGGCGTGTCGTTGGCGAACTGCTTCATCGTCCTTCCGCACACGACCGCCGTGCAGACCGAGACCAACGGAGTGCTCAACCCGACCAAGGTCACCAAGGACGGATGGATCGTCGCGTTCACCGTCGGGCTGTCCAAGCTCACGTCGGATGCCCCGACCGAGCTGAAGCTCCTCAAGGCCCTCGACGGCAGGTGGGGAGGACCGCCGCAGCTCGTCCTCAGCGTGCTCGAGCCCGGACCCAAGAACAAGTACACCGTGGTCGCCCAGAGCGCCACGTTCCACGTGCTGCCGTTCCTGGGGTCGGTGCTCCAGGAGCCCCTCTCGCTGCCGCCGACCTTCACGGCGATGACCGCTCTGCCGGTCAAGAAGGGCGAAATCGTCGGCCTGACGGTGCTCACGTGGGCGCCGGTGCTGACGTACAACCTCACGGCCAGCAAGTACTCCTACCGGCAGAGCCGCCGGGCCAACTGCACCAACCCTCCGGGCAGCCAGACGGCCCAGACGACCGTCAACTCGAGCCAGCAGTACCTGTGCAACTACACGGGGACGCGGGTCCAGTACTCGGCGACCGAGGTTGTCAACCAGCCCTATCCGAAGTCGTACGTCGGCGGGCCGACGGCGACCAAGAAGGCCAAGCGCTAGTAGACGTGCGCTAACAGGTCGCGGGGTTCTGCAGGCAGAACGACGAGTCGAGGCCGGCGCCGCCTGAGGTGCCGGTCCCGCCGCCTCCGCCGGTCCCGCCTCCGCCAGTTCCGCCTCCGCCGGTCGCGCCTCCGCCCGACGGGGTCGTGCCTGACGGGGCGCTGCCGCCCGAGGGGGTCGTGCTCGCGGGCGTCGTGGCGCCGCCGGATGGGGTCGTCGCGCCGCTCGACGGCGACGCCGACCCGCTGGTCGCCGTCCCGGACCCGCTCGTGGACGAACTGCTGGAGGTCGTCGTGGTCGTCGTGGCCGCGACTGCAGGAGGGGTGGTGGGCACGGTGAACGCCGACGCCCCGGCGGTGTCAGTGGTGCCGGTGTCCCCACCGCCACAGGCGGCGAGCCCCAGCCCCATGGCGATCGCGAGCGCGATCGCGGGGACGGACCTGGATCCGGCGCGTGAACGCGCCCGGCGCCGTCCTGTCGCCCTCACGGGCCACCGGTACGATCGCGGCGAGCGAGCAGCGTCAGACTCGCCCAGCCACTCGCCGGATTCCTCAACTGATCCCGCCACGAGCCCTTAGGAGCCGAGCGGCTCCATGCGCCTGCCGCACACCGGGCAGTCGTTGAGATCCTTCTGGGACAGCTGGTCACACCAGTTGCAGAACCGCAGGTTCTCCACGGTCCAGGGCAGCTCGGAAGGGGTGGGGGCGAGGGGCAGGAGCTGCGCGATGGCCTGCAGTTCCTCGCCGGTCTCGCGGTCGCGATAGATCTGGTCAGGCTCGGCCTGGATGATCACCTCGCGGCCCGTTGACGGGGCCCGCATTCGATATCTCTGGTGCAACCTCATGCTGGCTGATGCTACCAGCGGGTCGGGCGGCACCGGGCGTTCGTGGGGGCGCCAGCGCGCCGCTTGAATGGATAGAGTGCCGCACGGGAGATGCTGCGCTGCCCACCACAGCTCCGCCACACCGCGATCCGGCTCATCGCTGGGGTCGCCGTGATGCTGGCCGTCGGCGGCTGCGCGGTCAAGCATCCCACGACCAATCTCGTCAGCGGCAAGGTGATGTTCCAGAAGACATGCGGGGGGTGTCACACGCTGTCGCACGCCTCCACCAGCGGGACGACCGGCCCCAACCTCGACGATGCGTTCCGTCAGGACAAGACCGACGGCGTCAAGGACACCTCGATCCAGGGCCTGGTCGACTCCTGGATCCGCTATCCGAATACCCAGGGCGTCATGCCCGGGGGGCTGCTCAAGGGCCAGGACGCCCAGGACGTGGCCGCCTACGTCGCCGCCGTGTCCGCCCGGCCCGGTCAGGACACGGGCGCGCTGGCCGCTGCCGGAGGCGTCCAGGGGACCACGCCGGCCGCCGGCAAGCAGGTGTTCACGGGGGTCGGTGGGTGTGGCAGCTGCCACACGCTGGCCGCCGCGGGCACCACCGGCACAGTCGGCCCCAACCTGGACACGGACCTGAAGGCCAACTGCGCCACCGCGCAGTCCAAGCAGATCCGCGGCGCGACGCTGGACCAGTGCATCCGCACCGCCATCATCAAGCCCTACGCCTACCTCCCGTCGGGCTACAAGGCGGGCGTGATGCCGTCGAACTTCGCGCAGACCCTCAAGCCCAACGAGATCACGGCGCTCGTCAACTTCCTGTCGACGGCGGCGAAGTAGACGCCGCGCCGGCGGCTGCGCGTGCGCGCAGCCGCTCCCAGAGCTCATCGCCGCGTCCCGCGGCCACCGCCCGGCCGGCGCGCTGGGTGTCGAGCTCGAGGCCGTGCTCGCCGGCGAAGTCCAGCAGCGCTTGGCGCTCCTCGTTCTCACGCGCCACGCGCAGGAACAACCAGCAGAACAGCCCGATCGTGAGGAAGCTCTCCTCCACCATCATCAGCCCGCCGGCCGCCACCTGATCAGCGGTGGAGCTGATGTGCCAGAGGGCGTCCCCCGAGTGGTAGATGGGGTAGAAGACGGTGCCGCCGAAGATGAGGATGTTGGCCAGCACGGTGCCCGTCAACCGCATGGCCACGATGTACACCAGGCGCGCGGCGTTGTTGAACCAGGCCGGCTTGGGCAGCGGCCCGAGCAGCGCCATGTAGACGGCCATCCCGAAAGCCAGGAAGGTGGCGTGCTCGAGGGCGTGAAGCGCGTCGTGGCGCAGCGCGGCCTGGTAGAGGTAGGGCGTGTGCCACGCGTAGAAGTTGACGGCCCAGACCACGATCGCCACCACCGGGTGGGTGAGCACGCGCAGGCGGGCGATGACCGGGTTGCGCAGCAGTGGCGCGATGAGCGGTCCCGTCATGCCCAGCACGAGCAGCAGGGCGGCGATGTCGCCGATCAGCAGGTGCTCGGCCATGTGGGCGACCAGCAGTTGGTCTGAGAGCGTGTCGACCGGCGGGCTCACGGCGATCTCGAGCACGAGCAGGCCGGCGACGTAGCACCAGTAGCGCCACCGCGGCACCGCACGTCCCTGCGCCGCCAGTGTCCGCGAGCGCAGGTGGTAGGGGACCCAGGCCAGCACGACCAGCACGGGGAAGCCGATCGTCTGGACCGGCGCGTCGGCAAAGGGGAGGGGCGGGACCAGCACCGCCTCCTATGGTGTCACGCCCGCCGTCGGGCTACAGCGCTTCGATGATGAGCACGATCACGACGATCGCCGCCACCAGGCACACGAACCAGACCAGGAACCCGAACGCGTCGGCCTCGGATCGCAGCGGGTTGGGCGGGGTGAGCCGGAGCTTCATCGCGACGGGGCGGACGGCCTGGGCGGCCGCCCCGGGCATCGCTAGATGACGTAGACCGTCGTGTAGACGATCACCCACATGATGTCCACGAAGTGCCAGTAGATCCCCGGCACCTCCATGCCCTGGTGATGCTCGGCGGAGTAGTGGCCGCGGAACGCCCGGACGGTGACCATCAGCAGCATGCACAGACCGATGAACACGTGGGCGCCGTGCAGTCCGGTGAGGGCGTAGAAGATCGTTCCCTGGGCGGCGTCGTGCGGCGCGAAGCCGATGTGGACGTACTCGTTGATCTGGATGCAGAGGAAGCTGAGGCCGAGCAGGAAGGTGGCGACCATCCCCGCCCTGAGCCCGAACCGGTTGCCGCGCTTGATCGAGGTGAGCGCCCAGTGGATCGTCAGCGAGGAGGACAGCAGGATCGCGGTGTTGATTCCGGCGACCGCCTCGGGAAGCTTGGTGCCGGCGGCCGGCCACGGGTCGTGGCTCACGACCCGGATGAAGAAATAGGCCGTGAAGAACGCCCCGAAGATCATCACCTCGGAGATGATGAACAGGAGCATGCCCAGCGTCGGCGCCTCCACGCGGGAGGACTTGTGTGCCGGGGGCGGCCCGTGGTGGGTGTCCGCGTGGGCGATCGAAGCGGCTTCCATCAGATCCTCCTACCTCTGGTGAGAGCCACCACTGCTGCGTGCATTAGGCGGCGCGAACGGGGTCTTGGGCCACGACGTGCTGGACCTCCTTGCCGGTGGCGTTGCGCACGCGCTCGATGAGATCGGCGCGCAGCCATCCCGACTTGGTCTCCGGCAACGTCGAGATGACGATGTCGTCGACGCGGAAGTACTGCAGGGCGTTGGTGATCGCCGTGTACGGGTCGGGGTCCCCGACCATGCCGGCCGCAGTCAACCCCGCATCGCGCAGTCGGCCCAGCACCAGCGCCAGCCGGGTCCGGGCGCGTCGCGCCGATGCGCCGCCGCCGCCCTCCTGGGGTACGAGCACGACGAACAGGCGGTCGTGACTGTCCGGCTCCGCGGCGGCCTTGGCCTTGAGCGCCTCGAGCAAGTCGTCGCCGGATGCCGAGCGGTTGGCGACGGCGAGCGTGACCTTGAACTCGAGGCCCTGTGAGTCGATGTCGGCGACGATGTGCTCGACGGGCAGGCCGGTGGCCTGGCGCATGCGCTCGGGCAGGTCGCGGCGCAGCCATCCGGAGCGCGACTCGGGGTAGGTGGAGATGATGATCGCGTCGGGGTTGTACTCCCTGACCGCGTCCATCGTGGCCGCGTACGGGTCCGGGTCGCCGACCTCGCCGACGGCCTCGATTCCCTCGGAGCGGACGAAGCCCACGGCCAGGTCCACGCGGGTCTGGGCGGCGTCGAACACCGAGTCGTCATAGACGACGTAGCCCGCCCGAGGCTGGGTCTGGGGCACGCACAGCACGAAGCGCGACTCCTCCTCCGCGGCATGGCGCCGGACCGCGTCGATGAGCGGCTTGCCCCCGATCGTCTCGTTGGCGATGACCAGGATGGTCCGCATCAGTGGTGCTCCCCGCTGCTGCCGCCGCCGGTGCTCGCGCCGCTGCCGGCGGTCGCCCCGGCGCCCGCCGTGACCGGCCGGGCCTCGGCGGGCGGCTTGAAGATGCCGTGGACCGCGCCGGGCACGCCGTACTCGTACGGGCCGCCGACCACCGTCGGGACCGCGTCGAAGTTGAAGACCGGCGGTGGCGAGGACACCTGCCACTCGAGCGTCATGGCGCGCCACGGGTTGGCCGCCGCGCGCGGGCCCCAGCGCCAGCTGGCGACGATGTTGTAGAGGAAGATGAGCGTGCTGGCGCCGAGCACGAACGAGGACAGCGAGATGAACAGGTTCCAGGCGGCGAACTTCTCCGCGTACTCGGCTACCCGTCGCGGCATGCCCTGGATACCGATGATGTGCATGGGGCCGAAGGTGAGGTTGAAGAAGATGAACGTGATCCAGAAATGCCATTTGCCCAGGCGCTCGTCGTACATCCGGCCGGTCATCTTCGGGAACCAGTAGTAGACGCCGGCGAAGATCGTGAACAGCGAGCCGCCGAAGAGCACGTAGTGGATGTGGGCGACGATGAAGTACGTCTGGCTGACGTGGATGTCGAACGGGATCATGGCCAGCATCACGCCGCTGATCCCGCCCAGTGTGAACATCGTCAGGAAGCCGAGCGCGAACAGCATCGGCGTGTCGAGATGCAGCACGCCGCGCCAGAGTGTGGCCAGCCAGGAGAAGATCTTGATCCCCGTCGGGACGGCGATGATGGCCGTGGTGATCATCATCGGGATCCGGATCCACGGGGCCATGCCGCTCACGAACATGTGGTGGGCCCACACGGTGAAGCCGAGCACGACGATCGCGAGCAGCGAGAAGGCCATCATCCGGTAGCCGAAGATCGGCTTGCGCGATTTGACCGCGATGACCTCCGAGATGATCCCGAAGCCGGGCAGCATCATGATGTACACCGCGGGGTGCGAGTAGAACCAGAAGACGTGCTGGTACATGATCACGTTGCCGTTCTTGCCCGCTCCGACGAAGGCGTCGAAGAAGTGGAAGTGCAGCGCCGTATCCAGCAGCACGAAGAACTGAGAGGCGGCGATGAACGGCGTGGCGATGACGACCAGCAGCGAGGTCGAGAAGTTCGCCCACACCAGCAGCGGCATCCGGAAGAAGCTCATCCCGGGGGCGCGCATGGTGATGATCGTGACCAGGAAGTTCAGTGCCGTCGCGATGGAGGAGGCGCCCGCAAACTGCACCGCGATCGAGAAGAAGAGCTGGCCGATCGGCATCGTCGTCGACAACGGGGCGTAGGCCGTCCAGCCAGCCGCGAATGAGCCACCGGGGGCCAGGAAGCTCATCAGCATCATGACCCCGGCGCAGGGCAGCATCCAGTAGGAGAGGGCGTTCAGCCGCGGGAAGGCCATGTCCGGCGCGCCGATCATCAGCGGCAGGACGAAGTTCGCCAGCCCCGCGAA
The DNA here is from genome assembly GCA_963850325.1 of uncultured Actinomycetota bacterium. GTDB lineage: Bacteria > Actinomycetota > Thermoleophilia > Solirubrobacterales > Solirubrobacteraceae > Palsa-465. Next base: position 95,087 of record CAWKLB010000019.1, on the reverse strand, counting down.
GACCGGGATCACGAACAGGAAGATGAGGACGGTGGCGTGGACCGAGAACACGCCGTTGTACTGCTCGGGCGTGAGGAACTGCATGCCCGGCTTGGCCAGCTGGGCGCGGATGAGCATGGCCAGCAGGCCGCCCACGAGCAGGAAGAAGAACGACGTCACCGTGTACTGGATTCCGATGACCTTGTGGTCGGTGTTGACGCGGAAGTAGTCGCGCCAGGTGTAGGCGCCGTGGGAGGAGTGGTCCTCGGGTCGCGTCGGGCGCCCGGAGATCCAGTAGAACCAGTAGTCGGCCACGCCCAGGCCCACGAGGAAGAAGAGCGGCACGGCGATGAGCGCGACGATCGTGATGGCGTGGCCATCGATGATCGGATGCTGGTGCATCAGCCACCGTATGAGCACGGTCAGACCGAAGGCAAATGCGAATCCGATGACGTCATAAAGCGCGGCTCGATACCAGCCGGGCGCGCGGAGCTTTGCCGGAATGGCCATCAGCTCTCCTTCCTTAAGGTGCTCTCGGTCCTGCTCAACCTGATCCCCCGCTCGATGATCCGGTGCTCCCGCTGGCATACCCGGGCACTCCCGAGTTCAGCACGTCCGGCGGGCTGACTCCGACGGGCGGCGGCCCTCCGGGCTTCTGGTGGACCAGCCACGTCCTGAACGCCGTAGGGGTGACCACGTGCACGGGGGCGCGCATGAGCGAATGCCCTGCGCCGCACAGCTCCGTGCACTCGGCCGGATAGTTGCCCAGCCGCGTCGGCGTGACGCGCACCGTGGTGGTGATACCGGGCACGGCGTCGAGCTTCACGGAGAACTCCGGCACGAAGAAGCTGTGGATGACGTCCAGCGAGCGCAGGTGGAAGACGACCGGCGCGCCCTTGGGCACGTACAGCTCGGGCGAGAGGATCTCCTTGCCGCCGGCGGCCCGATACCCGAACTGGAATGCGAACTGGCGCTCGGTGACGTTGACCACCATGGCCCCGGGGTGCGTCTTCTCGTTGGAGCGCAGCACGGAATACGCGTAGCCACAGAGGCTGACGAGCAGGATGGCCGGGATCGCCGTCCACACCACCTCGAGGCGCGTGTTGCCGTGGATCGGCGGTCCGTCCTTCTCCTCCTCCCCCGGCTTCATCCGGAACTTCCACACCGAGTAGAGGACGACCGTCTCGACGAGGACGAAGACCGGCACCGACACGATCAGCAGCACGTCGTAGAGCGTGTGGATGTTGTGGGCCTGCGTGGATGCGTCGGCGGGGAACCACGGGATCGAGAGCGCCACCGGGATGCCGATGATGATCCCGATGGCGCCGATCAGCCCCATCTGAAGCAGAGGCTTGTTACGCACGTCTCCCGCCTTGTGTCGTCCTCATCTCCGCCCTGCATCCTATGGGTTCTGAACGACGAACGGCACCGCCATGGACGGCCGCGGGCGACTGCGCCTATGATTGAGGCAATCGTTGCAAACGCCGAGCGGAGGCGCACAATGCTCGTTTCAGAGGGAATGTCTGAAGTCGTGCTGACGATCGGTCCCGGCCACTCCCTGCGGGAGGCCGCCGCGGCGATGTGGGCACGCCAGGTCGGGGCCGCGGTGGTCCACGACCCGGAGGCCCCGGCGCCCGGCGTGATCACCGAGCGCGACATCCTCCAGGCGGTCGCTCGGGGCATGGATCCCGACGCCGAGCCCGTCGCCGATCACCTCACCGCCAACCTCACCTTCGCGCGGCGCGACTGGTCGCTCGAGCACGCCGCCGCCACGATGGTCTCGGGCGGCTTCCGTCACCTCGTCGTCGTCGAGGGCTCCGACGTGGTAGGGGTCCTGTCGATGCGTGACATCGTCAGGGTGTGGTGCGGCGCGGGGGCGGACTGCGACGTGCCCGCCGTCCACTAGTCGCTCTAGTGCCGGTGCTCCTCGGGGAGCTCTGAGATGTCGTGGCGCGTATCGCGGATCCACATCACGGTGGTCACGACGAACAGGATCAGGCCGAGGATCGAGATGAACCAGTTGAGCGTCGTCCCGATCACCATCAGCGTGATGCCCGCCGCGCAGGCCACGGGCAGGAACGTCGGCCCGGGGAGGTGGATCTCCTCACCGACGGGCGGCGTGTCGTGCTCAGCCTCGCTCACGAGTGAACGTAGATGGCGGCGGCGACGAAGGTGATGCCGAACATGAACAAGCACACCGCGGCCGCCGCCAAGCCGGAGCGCAGGTTCTTTCGGGCGAGCTTTCGATCCATTGCGGTCCTAGATCGTAGTGGTTGCAGGGGTCTGAGTGATCCTGCCCCTATGGGCGAGGAGCACCATCAGAGTTTGACGTCGAGCACCATGGCCGTGAACAGCAGCGCCAGGTACACCATCGAGAACAGATACAGCCGCAGCGCCGTGCGCCGGTCGGCGCGGCGATAGAGCCAGACGGCACCGCCGATGAAGGCGACGCCGAGGGCCATCGAGGCCGCCAGGTAGACGCCGCCGAAGACGCCGACGCAGAAAGGCAGCTGGCTCACGGCATAGAGCAGTGCCGAGTACAGGACGATGTGCAGCCGGGTGGTGTCCTCGCCGCGCACCACCGGGAGCATCGGCACGCCCACCTCCGCGTACTCGTCCTTCATGAGCAGGCTGAGCGCCCAGAAGTGGGCCGGGGTCCAGTAGAAGACGATCGCGAACAGGTAGATGGCCGTCCACGAAAGCGATCCGCGGGTGGCCGCCCAGGCGACGAGCGGCGGCATCGCCCCGGCTGCGCCACCGATGACGATGTTCTGGGGCGTGCGGCGCTTGAGCCACATCGTGTAGACGCCGACGTAGCCGACGAAGCCACCCAGCGCGAGCGTCGCGGCGAGCACGTTGACCGTCAGCGAGAGCAGGAGGAAGGAGGCGACCTGGAGCGCAATGCCGAAGCGGACCGCCGCCGCGGGGCTGACGCGGCCCGAGGGGATGGGCCGGTCGGCGGTCCGGCGCATCCGGGCGTCGATGTCTCGGTCCCAGTAGTGGTTGATGGCGCCCGCGCCCCCGGCGGAGAGATACCCGCCGACGCAGGTGAGCGCCACGAGCGAGACCGACGGGTCACCGGCGACCTCCATCGTCATCACCGTGGTGAAGAGCAGCAGCGACTGGACCTTGGGCTTGGTCAGGTCGACGTAGTCGGCGAGGACCTGACGCGCGCGCAGCGCGCCCGAGCTCGCGGCGGGTGGGACGGTGGTCACGGACGGGGGCATCAGGCGGGCCGGCCCACCGAGGTGGCCGGAGCCGTCATGCGGCTCATCCGCCGGCGCGGGCGAACCGCTCGCTGCCGCCGGTCTTCTGGGTCGTGCCCGTGGCGCGCTCCACCTGGCGCCGGATGTCGCGCATCGGCTCCACCGAGCGCACGCGCGGGATCTCGTCGAAGTTGTTGACGGGCGGTGGGGAGGATGTGAACCACTCCAGCGTGTTGCCCTTCCAGGGATCCGGGCCGGCGATCCGCCCGACCCGCAGGCTCCGGACGGCATTGAGGATCGTCACCAGGACCCCGAGACCGAGGATGAAGGATCCAATGGTCGAGATCAAGTTGTAGGTGGACCATCCCAACCCGGGCTGGTAGGTGAAGACGCGGCGCGGCATGCCTGACAGGCCCAGGGCGTGCTGGACGAAGAACGTCATGTTGAAGCCGATGAACATCAGCCAGAACGAGAGCTTGCCCGTGCGCTCGTCCATCATCCGCCCGGTGATCTTGGGGAACCAGTAGTAGACGCCGGCGAACACCGTGAAGACGGCGCCGCCCATCAGCACGTAGTGGAAGTGGGCGACGACGAAGTAGGTGTCGTTGAGCTGCCAGTCCACCGGGAACACGGCCAGGAAGATCCCGGTGATCCCGCCGATGACGAAGATCGCGATGAACCCGACGGCGAAGTACAGCGCCGTCGTCATCACGATCGACCCGCGCCACAGGGTGGCGATCCAGTTGAAGATCTTCACGCCCGTCGGGACCCCGATGAGGAACGAGCTCAGCATGAAGAAGCCGAGCACGACGATCGGGACCGGCGAGGCGAACATGTGGTGGGCCCACACGAGCGTGGCCAGGAAGGCGATGACCGCCGTGGACGCCGCGATCGCCTTGTAGCCGAAGATCGGCTTGCGCGAGAACACGGGAATGACCTCCGAGATGATCCCGAACCCGGGCAGGATCATGATGTACACCTCGGGGTGGCCGAAGAACCAGAACAGGTGCTGCCACAGGACGGGCGACCCGTGAGCGGTGGGGTCGAAGAAGTGGGTGCCGAAGTGGCGGTCGGTGAGCAGCATCGTCACCGCCGCGGCGACCACCGGCAGCGCGATGATGAGCAGGATCGCGTATACGAGCACGGTCCAGACGAACAGGGGCAGGCGGTTCCAGGTCATGCCTGGCGCCCGCATGTTCACGATCGTGGCGTAGAAGTTGATGGCGCCGACCAGAGAGGAGATGCCGGTGATGTGGATGAGGAAGATCCACGCGTCCTGGCCGCCGCTGGGCGAGTACAGCGACTCCGACAGCGGGGGGTAGCTCCACCATCCGGCGCTGGGCGGGTGGAAGAAGAGGGTGGCGTAGAAGACGATCCCACCGAACAGCAGCAGCCAGAACGAAAGGGCGTTCAGACGCGGGAAGGCCATATCCCGGGCGCCGATCATGAGCGGCAGGAAGTAGTTGGCAAAGCCCGCCATGACCGGAACGACGAACAGGAAGATCATCGTCGTCCCGTGCATCGTCAGCAGTTGGTTGTAATGCTCGGAGGTCACCAGCGTGTTGGCCGGGACCGAGAGCTGCAGCCGCATCATCAGCGCCTCGACCCCGCCGAGGCAGAAGAAGACGAAGGTGAGGACCAGGTACATGATCCCGATCTTCTTGTGGTCGGTCGTGGTGACCCAGTCGACCCACCGCTTGGTCTCGCGCGGGCGGGTCACCTCATGGGCGATGACCTGGGGAACCGGTCTCAGGACGTCTTCGCTGGTGATGGTCGCCATGTGTCTCTTAGTTTCCTAGCTGATTTGTGGCGGTGAGGACGGCACGGAGCTGACCGACCTGGGAGTTCTGGGCCGAGATGAGCTGCTGCTGGCGCGCGAGCCAGGCGGTGTACTGCGCCGGCGTGACCACCTTGACGTAGGCGATCATCGCCGCGTGGTTGGTTCCGCACAGCTGGGCGCACTGCCCGCGGAACGTCCCCGTGTGCAGCGCCTTGAACCAGGTGTAGGTGGTGTAGCCGGGGACCGCGTCGACCTTGCCGCCCAGGGAGGGGACCCACCAGGAGTGGATGACGTCGGTGGACTGGATGGCGAGCACGATCGTGGTGTGCTCGGGCACCACCATCGTCGTGTACGAGTAGGCGGCGAGCCTCGGGTTGAAGGAGTCCTTGAGGCAGTCGTTGCGATAGACGAAGCGCCAGATGAACTGCCGCCCCTGGATGCAGACCGTGAGCTTCTTACCGCTCGGGGGCGTGGGCGCGTTGACCGAGGCCGACAGCACCAACCCGTTGGCGTCTGAGTTGGGCGGGTTGACGATGCTCGGCAGCTTGATGAACGTCACCACCGTGAGCACCACCAGGATCAGCGCGGCGGCGACGGTCCAGCCGATCTCCAGCCGGGTGTTGCCGTGGATCTGGGCCGCGACCGGGCTCCTCCTGGCGCGAAAGCGCCAGACGGAGTAGACGAGCGCCCCTTCGACGAGCACGGCCACGATGGCGGCGATGTAGAGGACGACGTCGTAAAGAGACCGGATCTCATTGGCGTTAGGTGAGCCACCGGCCTTGGGTTGGATGAAGTTGGCCAACGCGTCGGGTGCGATGACCAGGGAGACGAGCAGCACCAGGGCGAGCATCGGGATCGCAGTGCGGAGGCGGGGCCGCCGACCTGGATCTGGATGCCCGCGGCGCCGGCGGCTGGACTTGGCGTCGTTGACGTCGGGTCTCAAGGCGCGCGGGATTCTATAAGTCCGGGCCGCTGCTTCGCGCCCCGCCATCGGGGCCGCCACGATGGCGCACGTCGCCCGGAGGGGTTTCGCGGCGGTCCCGAATCGATCGGGGAGCGGCGTTTTTCATGTGCCGTTTCTCGATGCTTTCTTATACTGGCGCGACTTGCGAGCGTCACGGGCCATCAGAGCGGGAGCCTGGGCCGTGGTCGCCGCGGGGGTGGTGGCGCCCCGCCTGCGCCGCCGCGTCAAGCTGCCCCCCGCGGCGGTGCTGGGGGCCGCGAGCCTGGCCGTGCCGGCGCTTGTGGTGGCGACTCCGCGCAGCCGCCTGCGCGACGTGGGCCTCGTGGGACTGAACATGTGGGCCTACCTGGCCGCCTACGAGTTGCCCAACGACGACCCCGAGGCGCTCGCCGCGCGCGTCAACGTCGACTACCCGATCGCGGTGGACCGGATCATCGGCTTCGGCGTCCCCCCGACGGTCCGATTCCAGACCGATTTCTCGGACCCGGCGCAGATCAACCGCTTTGAGCGCCTGCTCGTGTGGTGCCACTGGGTCTGGTTCGCCGTCCCCCACGGCAGCGTCGCCTACGTGGCCTGGCGGGCCCCCGATCGCTTTCCCGCCGCGGCTGCGCGGATGTACGCCGTCTTTGACCTCGGCGCGGTCTTCTACTGGGCGATCCCGACGGCTCCGCCCTGGTATGCGGCTCGCCACGGGCGCCTTCAGGACGCCGGCATGCGCGCCGTGCGCCGGATGATGATCGAGTACGGCGAGGAGTTCTGGGGTGACCGCTGGACGGGCCTTTACGATGTTCTTGGAGGCAATCCCCTTGCTGCCATGCCGTCCCTGCATTTCGCCACCTCGCTGATGGCCGCCCACCTCCTGGGGGAGGTGGGCCCGGTCGCTGGCGCCGTCGGATGGTCCTATGCGCTGCTGCTGGGGCTGGCCCTCGTCTATCTGGGCGAGCACTACGCCGCCGATCTCGCTGGCGGCGCGCTGCTGGCCGAGACGGTCCGCACCCAGTCCCATCGCGCTCTGCCGGGCGTCCGGGCGCTCTCACGGCGCCTCGAGGCGCTGCACCGACGGGCAGCGGACGAGCACTAGGCGCTTGCGCGTGAGAGGGGGAGCTCCCATCGACCACGGGCGCCCAGGGGCGGTCGGGGCTGATGACGAGGCCCTCGACGATCAGATCGCCGCGGGCCAGAACGGGGCCGGCCAGGGGAGGTCGGGCCAAACGGAGGAGATGCCAAAGATCCGCCTCACGCGGCGGAGCCTCGTGGCCTCGATCATCTTCGTCGTCTCCATTGTCGGCTTCATGTACTTCGTGCTGCCCAAGCTGCTGGGCCTGCGCGACACGTGGAACCGACTCCAGCACGGCAATGTGTGGTGGCTGGCGCTGGCCGCCGTGCTCGAGGGCCTCTCCTTCCTGGGTTATGTGATCCTCTTCCGCGGCGTGTTCGTTCGCGGTGATAGCCGAATCGACTGGCGGGCGAGCTACGAGATCACGATGGCGGGGCTGGCGGCGACGCGCCTGTTCGCGTCGGCGGGCGCCGGAGGGATCGCGCTCACCGCGTGGGCCCTGCGGCGATCCGGCATGGAGCCCCGGATCGTCGCCTGCCGGATGATCGCGTTCATGGCGGTGCTCTACGCGATCTTCATGGGCACGCTGGTGATCGGTGGCCTGGGTCTGTACTTCGGCGTGTTCCCCGGAGGGAACTCGTTCGCGCTGACGATCGTCCCGGCCATCTTCGGTGCCGGGGTGATCTCCCTGTTCCTGGCGGTGTCGCTGCTGCCGGGCGACTTCGACCGCCTGGTGGCGCGCTGGGCCCGTGGCGGGCGCGTCGGGCGGCTGCTCGCCACGGGCGCCACGCTCCCGGCCGCGGCCGCCAGCGGGGTGCGGACCGCGATCCACCTCGTGCAGGAGCGGGATGCATCGCTGCTGGGCGGCGTCGCCTGGTGGGGCTTTGACATAGCGGTGCTGTGGTCCTGCTTCCACGCCTTCGGGGGCGCCCCGCCCACCGCCGTGGTCGTCATGTGCTACTTCATCGGGCAGTTGGGCAACGTGCTGCCGCTGCCGGGCGGGATCGGCGGCGTGGACGGCGCGATGATCGGCGCCTTCTCCGCCTTCGGTGTCTCGCCCCCCCTCGCGGTGGTGTCGGTGCTGGCCTACCGGGCCTTCGCCTTCTGGCTGCCTACGCTGCCGGGCGCGGTGGCCTATCTTCAGCTGCGGCGCACCGTCCAGCAATGGCGCAGCCGTCCAGAGACCCCTAGCTATACTTAATGAAGTGACATCGACAGAGCAGAAGATCGAGAACGCAATCGTCGTCGGCAGCGGACCCGCCGGCTATACGGCGGCCCTGTACATGGCGCGGGCCGAGTTGGACCCGCTCGTCATCGAGGGCTTCGCCTGGGGCGGGCTGCTCCAGCAGACGACCGATGTGGAGAACTATCCGGGCTTCCCGCCGGGGATCATGGGCCCGGACCTCATGCAGCACTTCCGTGACCAGGCCGAGCGCTTCGGCGCGCGCCTAGAGACCGATGACGTGACCGCGCTCGAGCTCTCGCGCGATGGATCGGAGCCCCACAAGGTGTGGGTGGGCGACGACCTGTATCTGACCCGGGCCGTCGTGCTGGCGATGGGCGCTCAGCACCGCAAGCTCGGGGTGGCCGGCGAGCAGGAGCTCTCCGGCCGCGGAGTGAGCTACTGCGCCACCTGTGACGCCGCCTTCTTCAAGCAGGCCCCGACGCTGATCGTCGGCGGTGGGGACTCCGCGATGGAGGAGGCCATGTTCCTGGCCAAGTTCGCCTCCAAGGTGGCGATCGTCCACCGCCGCGACGACTTCCGCGCCTCCAAGATCATGCTGGAGCGCGCCCGCGCGGTGCCCAACATCGAGTGGATCACGCCCTACGTCGTGGAGGAGTTCCACGCCGAGGGCGACAGCAAGTCACTGACGATGGCCCGCCTGCGCAACACCGTCGACGGATCCGAGAAGGATCTGGAGATAACCGGTGCCTTCATCGCCGTCGGCCACGACCCGCAGTCCCAGCTCGTGCAGGGCCAGGTCGAGATCGACGACGGCGGCTACGTCATCACCCAGGGCAAGTCGACGCTCACCAACGTCCCGGGCGTGTTCGCCGCCGGCGACCTCGTGGACCACACCTACCGCCAGGCCATCACGGCCGCGGGCTCGGGGTGCCAGGCGGCGCTTGACGCCGAGTGGTACCTGCGCGACACGGCGCCTTTTGACAGCGCCGCGCGGGTCGCGGCCAGCTAAGCGGCTTCAGGCCCCCGTCTGGGTGTGCGGTGCGTCTGGAGGGCGTCTGGCGTGGGTATCGGCGCACGTCAACGGCGGGCTTGGGAGGGGCGAGCTGCAGCGCAAGTAGTGGGCTTTGCAGGGGGGTTGTGGCGGATAGTTGCGCTATTTCCTCCACTATCCGCCACGACCCCGCAGAGGCCCTCCCCCGGCGGCGGTCGAGGCCACCCAAGCTTGACCTATCAGCTGCAGTTGACGTTCGCCGATACCTTGACCCCACGCGGCAGGGACCGAGGAACCCTGAGCGACCGGCGCGCGCGGCCCTAGTTGTAGGGGCAGCCCTCGGCCGGGCCCCAGTTGCCCGACGCGGCGTGCTGGCCCATGAGCAGGCCGAAGTCCTGCGTCCAGGTGCCCGCCAGCGTGCTGTAGCCGCTGATGGAGTCGTTTGACACCCCGGTGCCGACGTAGCGGTACTGGGGATTGAGGATGTTCTGACAGTGGCCCTTGCTGGCCATCCACGCCCTCACGACCGCGACGGGGGTGGCGTAGCCGGTGGCGATGTTCTCGCCGACGTTGGACCAGTCAAAGCCGACGGCGCTGATGCGCGCGGCGAAGTCGGCGCCGTGGCTGAAGTCGCGGTGGGTGACCATCACGTTGGTCCAGCCCTGGGCGGAGCGGTTGAGGCGAGGGTTCTCGCGCAGACCGGGCAGCCCGCGGCTGTGGCGCTGCTGGTTGACGAGGCAGGTCACAGCGCGCTGAAGCCGAGCGCGAGACGCATGAGCGATCGTGGTGTGCGCAGCGGCGCAACCCCGGGCGTTGGCGGCGGCCACGGAGACGAAGGACATCGACGCAATCAGCGTCACGACGAGCGTCGCGAAACGCCGAGCGGCAGTCCAGGCGCGTGCCTCTTCGAGGCACAGCACAGCTGTGTCTGAGTCACTCATTGTGGACATCCCTGTGATCGGCAGCACTCTGGCGGCTTTGAGTGGTTACCGATGCCGATCGAACAAATGTCCAGATCGGCAGACCGGCCACCCTACACGAACCTGCCGTCGGCTGTTTTCTTCCGGGCACTTCCCGGGCCTACCTTCCCGAGTCGGCCCGGTACTACCCTTGCGGCAGCAGAATCACACCCTCTTCAGCGGAAAATGCCGAGGAGGGTTCGCAAAGCGCACCACATCTTTGGAGAGAACTTGTGCGCCTTTGACGTCCTGCATGATCTCTCCCGGATGTCCAGACGCTTGATACCCCGGAATCTAGGCGCGTAACACCTGAATCTAGGGGCGCAAGACGATTTTCAGCGCCTCGCGCCGGTCATAGATCGCGTAGCCCTCGGGCGCGTCGTCCAGCGACATGTGATGAGTGACCAGCGGGGTGGGGTCAAGCGTGCCTGCCGCCAGCATCCCCAGCACCCGGTCCACGTGGCCGATGACGTTGGCCTGGCCTGTGCGCAGTGTCAGGCCCTTGATCCAGACCACGCCCATGTGCACCTCGCACGGCTCCGCGTAGACGCCGATGGCGACCACGGTGCCCGCGTTGCGCGCCAGTCGGATGGCGAGGTCGAGCGCCGCGGGATGGCCGACGGCATCGATCGCGGCGGCAACACCGCGCCCCTCGGTCAACTTCCTGACCACGTCGCGCGGGTTCTCCTCGGTGAGATGCACCGGCACCGCCCCGAAGCCGCGGGCGACGTCCAGGCGCGCCTCGACGCTGTCGATGGCCACCACCGGGCCCGCGCCCGCGGCGACGGCGAGCTGAACCGCGCACAGCCCGACCGGTCCCAGGCCGAGGACGGCCACGCTGTCTCCCGGGCGCACGCCGCTGCCGTCGACGGCGTGATACGCGGTGCCCATCACGTCGCCGGCGAACAGCGCCACGTCGTCGCTCACGTCGTCGGGCACAGGGCGAAGGGTCAGGTTGGCCATGGGGACGAGCGCCTGGTCGGCCTGCGTGCCCGGCAGCGCGCCCAGGGCCTCGCCGTGGCCGAAGACCCGGACCCGATCGCACTTCTGGTAGATCCCGCGCATGCAGTAAAAGCACGTGCCACATGCGGTGTGAAAGCACCCGCACACGCGGTCACCCACGGACACGCGAGTCACCGCGTCTCCGGCCGCCACCACTCGGCCGACGAACTCGTGGCCGATGGTGAAGCCCGGCTGCATCTTGACCCGGCCGTGGTAGATGTGCAGGTCCGAGCCACAGATCCCGCTGGCCTCGATGGCGACGATGGCGTCGTCGCGGCTCTCGAGCTCCGGCTCCGCGCGCTCGTCGACGCGGACCTCCATCGGCGCTTGGAAGGTGACTGCTCTCATGACCCCTCGTAGGTGAAGAAGCCCTCGCCGGTGGCGCGGCCCAGCCGCCCCGACCAGCCCAGTCGCCGTATCAGCGGCGCCGCGCGATAGCGCTCCTCGCCGCGCTCGAGCCCGAGCGCGTCGAGCACGCCGAGCACGTGATCGAGGCCGATCTCGTCGGCCCAGGCCAGGATCCCGCGCGGATAGCTGAGGCCATGGACCATGCCCACGTCGATGTCCTCGGCGCTGCCGACCCCCTCACCCAGCGCGAATGCGGCCTCGTTGATGACCTGGCAGACGATCCGGCCGAGGACGAGCCCCGGGGCGTCGCCCACCCACTCGGTGTGCTTGCCCAGCGTGGCGAAGAACCGCTCGGCGGCGGCGGCCGCCGATGCTGCGGTGTCCGGTCCGCGCGTGAGCTCGACCAGCGCACCGGCCTCCAGCGGAGGCAGCGCGTGAAAGCCGACGGCCGAGCCGCCCGGGTCCAGCGCCGCCAACGAGCCGGCGGCGCAGCAGACCGCGCGCGGGGCGCCCTGCAGCGGCGCCTCGGGCTCCTCGCCGTCGAGGCCCACCTCCAGGATGAGGAAGGGGACGGGCCCGTCGACGGCCTCGGCCGGCGTGGCGACCTCCCAGCCGGCCTGGACCGCGGCCTCCTCGAGCTCGAGCGCCAAGGTGGATTCGCCGGCAATGACCACCAGACCGTGACCGCCGCCGGGCGGCGGGGGGTCGGGATCAGGCTCGCGGTAGGGGCCGGACTCCGGATAGTCGTAGAAGCCGCGGCCGGACTTGCGGCCGGTGCGCCCGGCGGCGACCGTCTTGACGGTGATCTGCGACGGCTGCCACCGCGGCTCACCGAAGCTCTGCTCGTAGAAGGAGCGGGCGATGTCGAGACCCACGTCGACGCCGACGAGGTCCATCAGCTCGAACGGGCCCATCCGGAAGCCGCCGCCGAGCCGGCAGATGCGGTCGATCTGCTCCACGGTGGCGATCCGCTCGGACAGGAGCTTGAGGGACTCGAGGCCCCATGGCCGGTTGCAGCGGTTGACGAGGAAGCCCGGTCCGTCGGCCGCATCGATCACGCGCTTGCCCATGGCCTCGCCGCAGGCCCGGGCGACGGCGAGGGCGCGCTCCGAGGACTCGGCTCCGGCGACCACCTCCAGCAACGCCATCACCGGCGGGGGGTTGAAGAAGTGCATGCCCACCATCCGCTCGGGATGCCGGGCGGCGGGCGCGAGCGCGGTCACCAGCAGAGACGAGGTGTTGCTGGCCAGCACGCAGTCGGCGGAGACGACCTCCGAGAGCCGGGCGAACAGCTGGTGCTTGAGCTCCACGCGCTCGGGGGCGGCCTCGATGATGATCTCGCACCCGGAGAGCTCCTCGAGCGTGGCCGCAGGCCGCAGCTGCCCCTTGGCCCGTGCCGCATCCTCGGCGGCCATACGCCCCTTGCTCACCTCGCGCTCGAGCTGGCTCAGGATCCGCGTGATGCCGCGCTCCAGCGCCTCCGCGTCAGGGTCGTGCAGGAGCGTCTGCATCCCTGCCACGCAGCCGAGCTGCGCGATCCCGGACCCCATCGTTCCGGCCCCGGCGACGCCGAGCACCTCGGGCGCGTCGCCGCCTGGGCTCACGAGGGAACGAGCGCGTTGATGCCGGTGAGCGCGCGCCCGATGATGAGCTTCTGGATCTGCGAGGTGCCCTCGTACAGGGTGGTGACGCGCACGTCGCGAAAGTAGCGCTCCACGGGGTGATCGTCGACGTATCCCGAGCCGCCGAGCACCTGGATGGCGGTCGTGGCGCAGCGATTGGCGGCTTCAGTGGCGTAGAGCTTGGCGACCGATGTCTCGGTCGAGTTGGGCTGGCCGGTGTCCTTGAGGTAGGCGGCGCGGTACACGAGCATCCGTGCCGCGTCGGTCTCCACCTTCATGTCGGCGAGCATCGCCTGGACGAGCTGGAAGCTCGCGATCGGCCGGCCGAACTGCTCGCGCTCCTTGGCGTAGTCGACGCAGTAGTCCACGCAGCCCTGGCAGATGCCGACGCAGCCCGCGGCCACGCTGTAGCGCCCGGACTCCAGCGACGTCATGGCGATCTTGAAGCCGTCTCCGATCTCACCGAGCAGCGCATCACCGGAGACCGCACAGTCGCTGAGCGAGATGGCCGCGGTGTCCGAGCCGTGCAGGCCGAGCTTGCCGTGGATCTCCTGGGGCTGGTAGCCGTCGTTGCCCTCGGTCTCCACCAGGAAACAGGCCAGGCCCTTGTGGGCTTTCTCGGGATCGGTCTGGGCGAAGATGAGCGCGAGGTTGGCGACGTTGCCCAGCGAGATCCACATCTTGGCCCCGTTGATGACCCAGCCCGAGTCCGTCCTGCGTGCCCGTGTGCGCTGGTTGGCCGCGTCCGATCCGGTGTCGGGCTCGGTGAGGCCGAAGCACCCCAGCCACTCGCCCGAGCACAGCTTGGGCAGGTAGCGCCGCTTCTGCTCCTCGGTCCCCCAGCGCACGATCGCCGAGCACACCAGCGACGTCTGCACGGACACGACGGTCCGCATCGACGAGTCCCCGCGCCCGATCTCCTCCACGACGAGCCCGTAGCTGAGGTAGTCCAGCCCCGCGCCGCCGTACTCGAGCGGCACGATCGCTCCGAGATAGCCCTGCTCGGCCAGCTTGGCCACAAGCTCGGTGTCGAAGTGCGCGTTGCGATCGTTGTCGCGCGCCCGCGGAACGATCTCGTTGTCCGTAAAGGCCCTGGCGGTGTCCTTAATGAGCCGCTGCTCGTCGGTCAGTGCGAAGTCCATGCGCCGGGACGCTACACGAGCGAGGGTCTAGCCACCCGCGTCTCAAAAGACGACCGGCCCCCGCAGTTGCGGAGGCCGGTCCTGCCCGTCGGAACCAACCCTCCCCGGGTTGGCTGCGCGTCCGTGCGGGTTCGCGTCTAGCTGGTCGGCAGGCTCGACAGCGGCGGCTGCGACACGACGATCGTGACCGGCGCCGAGGCGCCACCCACGTTCGCCGGGCCACCGGTGATCCGGGCACGGAACTCCTTGGTGCCCGCGGTGCCGAACGTCCAGCCGAACTGGAACGTCGAGGCGCTGTTGACGAAGCGGACCTCGACGGTGTGCCAGTCGCCGTCCTTGCCCAGCTTCTGGAGGTAAATCGCGTGACCGGCCTTGTCAGGTGACACGCTACCGGTGAACACGATGTGTCCGTCGACGGTGGACGTCGAGGAGCTCGAGGACATGGTCACCACGTCCTGCACGCCTTCGAACAGCACCGCCGTGTGACGGCGCGGAGCGAAGGTGGTGCGCACCAGGTACAGCTCATTGGTGCTCGATGCCACGTTGGCGAAGCTGTAGCTGCCATCGGTGGCCGTCGTGGTGGTGGTCAGCTCACGGTACGGACCGCTGCTGCCCGGCACCTTGGCGAACAGGCTCACGCTCGTGTTCGGCTCACCAGTCGTCGAGCCCGGCGAGTCGAGCACGCCGGAGATGGTGACGGCCTGACCGTTCTGCACGATCGGGTCCGAGGTGTTGATGCTGAATCCCGGCACCTCTGTCTGCTCGATCACGACCGACGCGATGTCCGAGACGGCCGGGGTGTTGCGAGCGTCGCCGCGGAACTTCACGCGGACGTCGTAGGCGCCCGGAACACGCCACGCTTGCGAGATCGTGTAGTTGGAGCCAGGCCCGATGCGGGCGGTCTTGATGGTCGTCCAATCGTCGCTGGAGCCCTTCTGCTCCTGCAGCGCGACCACACCGCCGCTGTGATCAGGGGTGACATGGCCACTGAACACGATGGGGTGACGCGTGAGCCCGCTGGCGGAGCTGGCCGCCAGGCTCACCAGCGCGTCCACGCGCTCGTGCACCGTGCGGCTGTGGGTAGTGCCAGGACCGCGGACGAACCACTCGCGGTTCGTGTCGACGATGCCCTCCTGGCGGGTGAACTCGTACTGACCGTTCGCGTTCGTCTTGGTGACGCCGATGACGGTGAACCCGGGGTTCGGGTTGATCCGGTGATACAGCGTGACCACCTGGTTGGCGTGGTCAGGACCTCTCAGTTGGCCGAAGATGAGAACGGCCTCGCCGGCGATGATGTGCTGCGGGACCGCGTGGATGGATAGCCCGTGGTTGTGCAGCGGTGCCGCGCCGGCAAAGCTCGGAGCAGCTGCGCTCGCCAACGCGGACAGTGCGCAAGCGAGCACGGTGATGCGAAGACGCATGAAGCCTCCTTGACCCTGCATATGTAGAGATAGGCCTCCGCCGATTGCCGGCCCGCCCGTTCGGAGGCGATGACGTCCAGATAAACACGACGTCAAGTTCGAAGTTGCGCACGGACTGCACGGTGCAACCGACGCTGCGAGTTAGACTCGCCGCCGGTGGACTCGTTCGCACTCGTGCTCGTCGCCGGACTCCTCATCCTGGTGCTGGTGGTGTGGATGCTCGGTCGGGCCAACCAGGGGCGCGGCATGGAACCCTTCGGCCTGCGCTCGGCGCGCGAAATCACCGAGGAGCGCGAGGAGCTGGAGGCCGAGGACCTGGCCCAGATGCTTGAGGCCCACAACGAGCGCCGGCGACGTCGCGGCGAGGCCGACGTGACCGTCGCCGACCTCGAGCGCCGCGTGATGGAGGACTTCAATGAGCAGCGCCGCCGGCGCGAGGCCTATCTTGCCGACCGGGAGCTCGACGAGCTGCTCGAGGCCACTAACGCGCGTCGGCGTGCCCGGGGCCTGCCCGAGCGCACGCGCGACGAGGTCCAGCGCGAGTTCGGACCCGGCGCCGCCGGCGGCGGCTGACACGGCGTGGCGCGCTGCCTGATCGTCGGGTGCGGTTGCCGCGGCCTGGAGCTCACCCGGGCGCTGCGGTCCGCGGGGCATACCGTCCGCGGCACGACGCGCGATCCGCATCGTGGCACGGAGATGGAGGCCGCCGGGGCCGAGCCGTTCGTCGGCGACCCGAACATCGTTGGCACCCTGGCGCCCGCGCTCGCCCACGTCGGCGTCGCCTGCATCCTGCTGGGCTCCGCCACCGGTACCGAGGAGCAGCTGACGGCCCTGCACGGCACGAGGCTGGACATGCTGCTGGAGCGGATGCTCGACACCACCGTGCGCGGCGTCGTCTACCAGGCCGCCGGCAGCCTCGACCCGGCGACCCTGAGCCACGGCGCCGAGCGTGTCCGCTACGCCTGCGAGCGCTCGCTCATCCCGTATGAGCTGCTCACCGCCGACCCGGCCACCGATCAGGGGTGGGTGTCACAGGCCGTCGAGGCCGTGGGGCGCGCGCTGCTGGGCCGCGATCAGTACGCCCGCTAGGCCGCCGAGGCCCCGGGCGCGGCCGCCAGCGGGCCGATCCGCTCGAACAGGTCGGCGAGGATGCGTGCCGTCGCACCCCAGATGAGGTCGTCGCCGACGACGTAGGTGTCGGTACGGATGGGGACCCCGCGGCGCAGGAGCCGGCGGCGCCCGTAGCCGGCCTGGAGGTCGTCGAGGGCGAGCTCCAGGACCTCGGCCACCTCGCGCGCCGACAGGGTCCAGGCCATGCCCGGCTCGATCAGGCCGACGAACGGATAGATGGCATATCCGGTGGCGATCGTCGGCGTGGGTTGGAGCGCGCCCAGGACCCGCACCCCCGACGGCGCCAGTCCGATCTCCTCCTCGGCCTCGCGCAGCGCGGTCGCCAGGAGGTCCGGGTCGGTGTCGTCGTGGCGGCCGCCGGGGAAGGAGATCTCGCCGGGATGGCGCCGCATGTCGTCCCGGCGGCGGGTGAGCACCGCGTGCAGCCGGCCGCCGTCGAGATAGAGGGCCACGAGCACCCCGGCGTCGGTGCGGCCGCGGACGTCCAGCGCGCTCGCCGCGGCCGGCTTCAGGAGGACCGCCGAGAGCTGCTCCGCCAGCGCCGTGGACATCGGCGCGGGCTCAGGCCAGCGGGTTGAAGAGCAGGCCGGTGGGGACCTTGGGGAAGAAGTAGGTGGATTTGGGCGGCATGCTCTCGCCGGCGGCCGCCACCTCGTGCACCCGCTCCACCGGGGTCGGGGCCATGAAGAAGGCCGCGTCGTACTCGCCGCCCTGCACCAGCTCGAGCGCCTGAGCGAAGTCCCTGGCATAACCGAGGCCATCGAGGTGATCGATGTCCTCGTCGGTCATCTCCAGGGCGCCCTTGAGGATGAGTGCCTCGAGCACCGCGGTGTCCAGGCCGCGGTAGGGCTCCGCCCGATCGGGGAGCGCCGCGTCGGCGATGGCGGGGTCGCGCAGGGTCAGCATGAACGGCTGCTTGAAGTGCGCGTCGATGTAGCCGATGCGCACGGCGTCCGACGAGGCGGGTGCCAGGGTGGCGGTGTCGTCGAGGCGCTCGATCTCGAAGTCGCGCCGCAGCGCGTTGGCGAGCGTCTCGTGCTGGTCGGGGCGCAGGCCGCGGACGAGGCGATGGGTGGGGAACACGGTGAGGCCCGGGTCCTGCAGCGCGACCAGGCACATGAGCACGTACCGGTGGGGCCCCTCGCCGCCGATCTCCTCCGCATAGACGCGGGCGGTCTCGTAGCGGTGATGGCCGTCGGCGATGAGCAGCTCGGTCCCGGCCAGCACCTCCTGCACGGTCGCGATCGCCACCGCGTCGTCGACGCGGCCCAGTCGGTTGACGGTGCCGTCGTCGTCGGTTGTCTGCGCCCACACCTCGCCGCCGCCGCCCCGGCTCAGCGCCTCGGCGACCGCGACCGACGGGTCGGAGAACAGCGAGAAGATGGGGGAGAGGTTGGCCTTGGTGGCGCGCGTCAGGCGTAGCCGGTCCTCGCGCGGGCCGGGATGGGTGCGCTCGTGAGGGCGGATGCGGCCGGGCCCGTACTCCTCCACGCGCACCCGCGCGAAGTGGCCGTTGCGCGTGCGCCGCTGTCCGTCCGGTCCGGTGTAGTCCTGAGACAGCGTCCACAGCGCGGGGGCCTCATCGAGGACGACCACGCCGTCAGCGCGCCAGTCGGAGAGGAGCGCCGCCGCGCGGTCATAACGGTCCTCACCGCCTTCGGGCAGGTCGATGCGCACGACGTTGTAGGGCGAGCGCGCCTCCAGAGCGGCGCGCTGCTCCGCGTCGATGACGTCATAGGGCGGCGCAACCACGTCCTGGAGGCCGCCGGTGCGGTTCAGGTCGTAGCGCAGGGCGCGGATCGGCTGGATCTCTGCCATCGGCGGGGCCGAGGCTAACAGGAAGGTCACCGGCGCCAGATCGGCTGTTGATTACACTCGGCCGAGCCACGGGGCGTGGCGCAGCTTGGTAGCGCGCCTGCTTTGGGAGCAGGAGGTCCCCGGTTCAAATCCGGGCGCCCCGATTACTGACTGACTGATGATCTAGGCCGGCATGCGCAGGACCGGCTTGATGACCTCGCCCCGCGCGGAGGCCTCCATGGCCTCATTGACCTGATCCAGGTCGAAGTACTCGACGAGGCGATCAAAGGGGAAGCGCCCCAGCCGCTGGAGGTCGATAAGGGCGGGGATCAGCTGCTCGCTCTGACCCTCGCCGCCGAGGATGCCGCGTACGGTGCGGCCCCACAGGACCGTGAGGTGGTCCAGCGAGAACTCAGCGCCCGCGGGCGCGCCGCCGATGACTCCGCAGACGCCCGGCATGGCCAGTGCGTCCACGGCCTGGCGGAGCACGGCGACGTTGCCGGTGCACTCCAGCGTGAAGTCCACCCCGTCGCCGCCGGTCAGCTCGCGGAGCGCCTCCACGGCGTCGGTGGAGCGGGCGTCGATCGTGTCGGTGGCGCCGAACTCGGAGGCCAGCTCCAGGCGCGAGGTCACCCGATCGATGGCGACGATCCGGGTGCACCCGCGCTCGCGCGCGGCGAGCAGCGCGGACAGACCCACTGCCCCGGTGCCGAAGATGGCGATGCTCGACCCGGCCGGGGGCGCCAGGGCGTTGAATACCGCACCCGCCCCGGTCGAGAGGCCGCAGGCGAGTGGCCCGAGAAGGTCGATGGGCGCGTCGGGGGCGACCTTGACGACGCTGCGCTCCCAGGTCATCGCCCGGGTGGCGAACGAGGACTGGCCGAAGAAGTGGCTGTGCACCGGCTCCCCGCCCGGGCGCCGCAGGGCGCTGGTGCCGTCGGGACGGGCGCCCGAGGTCACCATCGGCGGCATCTGGGCGCAATAGCGCTGCCGGCCGGCCAGGCAGTTGCGGCAGACACCGCACCACGGCCAGCCGATCACCACCTTGTCCCCGGCGGCCACCTTGGTCACGCCGTCGCCGACCGCCTCGACGATGCCCGCGCCCTCGTGCCCCAGGACGCCCGGCACCGGAAAAGGAAGGTCCTGGTCGCGTGCGATCGCGTCGGTGTGGCAGACGCCGGTGGCCACGGTCCGCACCAGCACCTCGCCCGGGCGCGGCTCATCGATCTGGAGGCTCTGCACGCGCAGCGGGCGGTGATATTCCTCCAGGACGGCGGCGGTGATCTCCACGTTCCAGCTCCCCTCGCTCACGTTGGCGGGGGAACTGTCTCACACGTGCGAGCGCGCAGCCCGCGACGCCTAGTAACGGCGCGAGCCCTTCGCGCCCTTGGGACGCTCGGGTCGCGGCGGGTACTTCTGGCGCTCCTCGTCGGTCATCTGCCTGATGGTGAGAGACCCCTCGTCGACCTGCTCCTGCACCTGGGCCAGCTTGGCCTGGCGCTTCTCTTCGGCCTTCTCACGGCCGGTCTTCATTCGGTCACTCCCGCTGTGATCGTTGGCTGGTTGCAGCTCATTCAGGTTCCGCCTACCCGCGCCGGATCCCCCGTACTCGTTCGTCCGTCCGCGGAGACGGTCCAAACCCTCATCAATCCGGGTGATCGATGCCTCCGAAAGAGGGGGTTTGAACCTTGCCGATCGACGGTAGGACCCGGCCATGCCGGTACGCCCATGGATGACGCCAGTGCGGACCATGCAAGCGGCGTTGCGTGCGGCTGCGGCGCTCGTCCTCGTGCTCGCGCTCCTGCCGGCGGCCGCCTCGGCCGCGTATGCGCCCCCCAACCGCCCGGGACCGCCGCTGTCGGTGCCGGCGGCCAAGCTCGCCGCCGCGCTGACGTGCACCGGCACGCTGCGCGGCGCGTCGCACGCGCCCGTGCTGCTCGTGCCCGGGACGTCGCTGAACCCATCCACGGATTATGGGTACGGCTGGGAGCCCGCCCTGAGCAAGCTCGGCTGGCCCTACTGCGCCGTGACGCTGCCGGGCAACGCGATGGGCGACATCCAGGTCGCCGGCGAATACGTCGTCTATGCCATCCGGACCATGCATGCCGCCTACGGCGGCCGGATCGACATCGTGGGTCACTCCCAGGGCGGCATGGTCCCCCGCTGGGCGCTTCGGTTCTGGCCCGACACCCGCGCGATGGTCGACGACCTGGTGGGCCTCTCACCGAGCAACCACGGGACGCTCGACGCGATCCCGGCGTGCGCCCAGAGCTGCGCGCCCGCGTTCTGGCAGCAGCGCTCCAACGCCGCCTTCATCGCAGCGCTCAACTCGGCCCAGGAGACCTTCCCCGGGATCTCGTACACCAACATCTACACCAACACCGACGAGGTGGTCGTCCCCAACTTCGGGCCCGCGGCGTCCTCCTCGCTGACCGGCGGAGGCGGGGCGATCGCCAACGTGGCCATCCAGTCGGTGTGCCCGGCGGACCTCACCGAGCACCTCGGGATCGGCATCTATGACAACACCGCTTATCAGCTCGCCGTCGACGCGCTGACCCATCCCGGGCCGGCCGACCCGGCCCGCGTCGCCGCGACGACCTGCCTGAGCCTCCTCATGCCCGGGATCGACCCGAGCACCTTCGCGGCCGACTACGCCAACACCCTCGCCTCGGTCGCGACCACCGTGGCCACGGCTCCGGAGACCACGGCCGAGCCTCCGCTGGCGTGCTACGTAACCGCGACGTGCCCGACCGGGCGGGCCGCGCCTCAGCAACGCTCGAGCCGGGCGCTGGGCACGCGTGCAGCACCTTCCCGGGTCACTCGCCTCGCCATCAAGCAACGGCGCCGCACCCGCAGGCGCCGCCGCCGCCCGGTGCACGCCTCGCCGACGGCCTACGCCGCGGGCGTGCGCTGACCCCCCGGGCCACGCGCGCCGTTACCCTCAGCGCCGGGCCCCCGTAGCTCAGTGGACAGAGCGACGGACTTCTAATCCGTTGGCCGCAGGTTCGAATCCTGCCGGGGGCGTGGCCCTCCCGTCCAATGCGCTGGTAGATTCAGCTGTTCCACGGTGGGCGTAGCTCAGTTGGTAGAGCTCCTGGTTGTGGTCCAGGCGGTCGGGGGTTCGAGTCCCCTCGCTCACCCCTCAGAGTCCCTGGTAATCATCGATTATCAATCTGTCGGTGCATTGCGGCAGTCGAAAGTGTCCATCAATTGTCCATCAATTTGTTTTGGACGTTGCGCGTTTGAGACCGGATTTCGCTGCCTCTGACGGGCCATTGGGCGTGCCACGGAGGCGGGCGCCCACGCTCCGGGAGCGAGAGCTTGGGGCAGATCTCGGGTCGCCGAGCTACGCGCGGCGGCGCAACGGGATGGGGCGCGACGGCTGGCTCGAGGCCCGGGCGATACCGCCCGACTCGAGCTGTCGCAGCCACTCCTCGACCGCTGACTCGCGGAAGCGCCGATACCTGCCGAGACGGACGTGCGGGATCCGCCCGGCCCGGGCCTGCGCCCAGACCCACTCGGTCTTCATTCCGAGACGAGCCGCGACTTCGTCGGCCGTCAGCAGCGGTTCCACGACCGGTCACTCCGCAGGGCTTGCAGGCACGCGGCGCCGTTCAGCTCACTGCCATTTGGCTGCACGCACGCCCGGCGACGAGGCCCGGCGTTCGCGCCACGCGGCCCAGTTGCGGGTGGGGCGGACGATGAGCAGGTGTTCGGAGTGGGCACCATCGAAGGCTCGGAGGTTGCAAAGGCTGAAGTACTGATCGGAGCAGGCGAATCCCCGCCCGCACTGAGGGCCGCCAGGGCGACTGACCGGCTCAAATGGCGGGACCGGTTTCGAATCCCGGTAGCGGTACTCACACAACAGCCCTGCGTCGCGACAAGAGGCGAGTTGGGCGGGCGCGCGGAGGCGTCTCCCGTCTACCCGACTACTGCTGGTAGCGTGCGGTTGTGCTGACCGTCGGTGTTCAGCACCCGATTTTCGCGCGCTGCTACGGGCTGTTGAGCCGGTTCATGGAACATGATGTGGGCGAGTACCGGGTGCAACTGCTGAATGGGTTGCGCGGTCGGGTGATCGAAATCGGTGCCGGGAACGGAATGAACTTCCGCCACTACCCGCTGACGACCGACGAGGTGGTGGCGGTCGAGCCCGAGGATTACCTGCGCGGCCAGGCCGAGCAGGCCGCGCGCGATGCGCCCGTGCCAGTGACGGTGCGAGCCGGTGTCGCGGAAGCTCTCCCGGCGGGTGACGACGAGTTCGACGCCGCCGTGGCAAGCCTGGTGCTGTGCTCGGTGGCCGAGCAGGCGGCGGCGCTGGCGGAGCTGCAGCGCGTGCTGAAGCCGGGAGGCGAGCTGCGCTTCTTCGAGCACGTCCGCGCCGAGGCGCCACGTCGGGCGGCGTTGCAGGCGCGGATTGATCGGTCCGGCGTGTGGCCACACCTCGCTGGCGGCTGCCACTGCTCCCGCCAGACCGTCGAGGCAATCGCGGACGCGGGCTTCGAGATCGACGAGATCCGCCGGTTGAAGCTCGGCCCGTCGTGGGTGGTCACTAACCCGGTCGTACTCGGCGTCGCCAGGGCTGGGGCATAGCGCGCACGTCAACCGGACACAGGGTGGTGGCAGCCCGGAGTCCGAGCGATCGCGGCGGCAACGATCATGTGGTTGCACGGGGATTCGGCTTCACCGTTCAGACGAGACCCTGGCCGCCGTCAGCCGCGGTCCCAGCTCTCGCGGTCCAGTGCCGCGGCCCTGCTACCCCGCCTCCGTCAGCGCGCGGACGTCGACGGTCGTCCGCACCGGGAGGTCCAGCGAGGCGGTGACGAGGCAGCCGTCTTCGGCCTTTGCAACGAGACCCCGCATCGTGTCTTCGTGGCCCGCGTCGGTCGTCAGCTCGACTGTCTGCTCGATGCGCACGAACCCGAAGCGGCCGTCGGGTCTGTGCCCGACAACGCCTTCAGCCCTGATCGAGAGATCGCGCAGCGGAACATGCTCGCGCTCGGCCAGGGCCGCGATCGTCACCGCCAGGCACGATCCCGCGGCCGCGACCAGCGCGTCCTCCGGGCTCCAGAGCTGCGGGTCGTTGCCGTGGAACTCTGGCGGCGTCGCGATCCGCAGTACCGCCTTGCCGTCAACCAGAGCGGTGGTGCGCCGGTCCCCGTCCCAGGCGATCTCGACGGGGAAGCGGAACTCGCGGTAGCGAATGGGTTGTGCCATGTCTGGGCTCCCGTCACGCCATCCGGCCTCAGTGTGAGAGCTGCCGGCGAGCCCGGCCATCGATGTGCAAGAGCGAATAGAGCGGGCAATAGCCCGCGGCACTGGTCCCGAGCATGATCGCGGCAACGGCGTAGAGGACGATCGCGCCCAAGGACCCCGGTCCGATCAGGACCCCGAGCACGACGGCGGCCGGTGCGAGTAGGAGAGCGCGTAGGCGCCGGTCGAGGATGTTCATGTTCTTGCTCATCGAAGCTCCGTTCCGGCGTTGCGGGTGCGACACCATTGTTCGTTCCACAGTACCGTGCCACAGCTACACAACTGTAGAGTAGAAACTACGGGAAGAGAGCGTAAGTACCGGCAGACTGAGGTCTCAACGGACGACGAGCACAGGGCAGCTCGCCCGGGGAGCGACACGCTCGCTCACACTGCCGAGTGCGGGTATCCCGCGCAGATGACGGCTGCCGAGGACCAGCAGCCCGGCTGAGCCAGACGCATGGGTCAGCGCGTCGACCGACGCGCGCGGATCCTCGCTGACGGCGATGTCCTCACCCAGCTGGTCGCGTGACCAGCCAGGACCGGGCGGGTGTCCGTCTCCGGTCGCGACGAGCACCCGCAGATTCAACGACAACCGCGCTGCCAGCTCGCGGCCCACTCCGAGCGCGCGCCGGGCGCCGCCGGAGCCATCGAAGCCGACCACCACGTCGCCGAATCCCGGACCACACGCGTCAGAGGCCGGCTCATCGTCAGCGTGGGCGACCAGCACCGAGCACGCGGCTTCGTGCAGCATCGCCCTCGCGACGCTGCCGAGCGCGATCCCGGCGGCCCGGCTGTGCCGGTGGCTGCCGACGGCCACCATCGTCGCCTGCTCGGCGCGGAGCTCGTCCAGCAGTCGGTGAATCGCCGACCCCTCGCGGAGATGAAGCTCGGATTCGTGGAACGCCGCGACCTGACCCTGGGTTCGCTCCAGCCCCGCGCGTGCCTCGTCCATCAGCGAGCTGTCCAGGAGCACGCCCCCCTCCATCGCCTCCCGACTGGCCACGGCGCACAGCGTGAGCTTCGCAGCGGCGGGCATCAACCACGCGGCCTGGCGGGCAGCCGCGACGCTGGCCGGAGTCAGATCCACCGCGCATACCACGCGGTCCCAGACACCGTGTCCGGAGGCGGGGGCGAGAGTCATCTCAGGTAGCGCCCGCCAAGCATTGTTCACCGCTGCATATGCTGGTCATCAGGAGAATCTGCAATCCCTGATCGGGTCCTACCACAATGACTCTGGACGAGCAACCCGCCGGTAGAGCCCAGACTGGCTCGCCGCCCGATCTGGGCTCTCGGTCAAAGCGGTCGCTAGGAGGCGGGCTCCTCGCAATCGCCAGCCGCGTCGGGTAGCGTCACTTGCCGCGATGCGCGACCAAGCAGAGGCGAGCCCCGAGGGCGGCCTTCCGTCTGAGTTGGCACGTTTCCTGGAGCAGCCGCGAGTCGCGGTGATCGCGACCGTGCGACGGGACGGCACCCCGGCGACCACTGCGTGCTGGTATGACGTGCAGGACGACGGGCGGCTGCTGATCACGATGTACGCCGACGCTCGCCGGCTTCCCAATATTCGCCACAACCCTCACGTGGCGATGACGATCCTCGGCGAGGACCCCTACCAGCACGTATCGCTCTCAGGCACCGTGCAAGCACTGTGGGACGACCCCGACCTGAAGGTCATGGACCGTCTCTCCATGCGTTACACAGACGAGCCGTGGCCGGAACGGAAGCCCTGTGTCAGCGCGCTCGTGAGCATCGAGCGGTGGCACAGCTATGGACTGCTGTCCGAGTCTTCGGATTACGGTCCGGCCGAACCAACATCCTGAGCGAGCGCGGCACCGCGGGGGAGGCGATGACTGCACACACCGAGGCGTGAGCTCCTCAGGTGGTCGGATCACGACACGTCAGCGTGCCGGCCTTCCACTGCAGCCCCGTTCTCGAGCTCGGTGACCGGGACACCAATCTCGGCTCTGACGTGCTCCGCAAACTGCTCTGCGTCGTCCCAGCCGGTCTCGCCGTCGCGCAGCATCAGCACCTCCGTCGCTGGAAACTCGCGCAGGCCATCGACCAGGCAGTTCATCGGTTGCCCGATGTCCACGTGTCCCCTTGCGGTGACGCCCGCGGACCGAAGGGTCTGTACCGCGGTGTCGACGCGGGTCTGGGACGCACGCAACTCGACGTCGACGTCGTCGGCGAGTGCGTGCAGACGTGACGACGCGACAACCGGAGATACGATCAGAGCCTCGGTGGGGGTGTTCGTCTCACCAGCGCAGATCTGGGCGCATAGCGCGGGATTCTGCAGTCCCTCGTTTGCGATCACCAGGACGCGGCGGGGGGCATCAGCTGCGCCGCTCGACATCGCCTCCGTGGTCTCCTTACGTCGTCCCTCCAGGAGGAGGATCAAGCTGAGCAGCCCTCCGAGCGCGAGGATGAAGAGCAGCTTGCCGACGAACAGCCCGCCGACATTGCCAAGTGCCCGGTAAAGCCCGACGCTGACGACGATGATGCCGAACACGGCCAGCGTCAGCGGTATCCCGATCAAGTCGGAGTGAAGCCAAGCGTGAGCCCACCGTTTCGTTCGGCTGTTTGGCCGCGCCATCAGACATCTCCTTCTGCTTCGCGATGTGACCTTCATGCACTCTCGTGCCGCCCCGATGATGCGCCGCGCACCGGCTTGGCGCATCGGGAGTTTCGCGCCGATCACGATGGGAAAGTACGCGTCCACGTCCGTCATTCGCGTTTGTCGGCACGGCTGGAAGGCGCCTCGGAGAGTGGGCCCCACGTGTCGGCTGGATTCCAGTCGACATGATCCGCCAGATCGGCGGCGGCGGGCCTGCGAGTGGCTGCTCTCCGGCGCGCCGCGTCAGTCCGATCGTCGTTCGGCAGTCCGTACGCGTCCAGTGCGGGCTTGACCGGCCGAAACAGCCAGATCGGGCGCCTGAGCTGCCCGGTGGCGGGGCGGGTGAGCGACTCCCATTTGCGGGCGACCGCGAGGGCGCGGTGGCCGTCGACGTAGATGTCGGCGTAGCGGTCGTCGGGCAGCGCGGGACGTACCCGGACTTTCTGGTGCCAGCAGTGCATGCCGCTGATCGGGTCGGGGTGGACGGGGAAGGTGATGTTCTGGTGCACGCCGGCGTCGTTCCACCACACCCGCGCCGAACTGGGGTCTTCGGAGTCGAACGGCTGCACGCCGTGAATCCGCCGGAAGCGAACACACCCGCCGGCCTCGGTCATGTCGACAAGCGCCGAGCTCCAGCGGTCGGTGCTGTTGCTCTCCTTGAGCCGCCAGCGTCCCATGTGATGCGAGGCTGCGACGACGCCCGGGCGGATGCCTTCGGTGACGAGCGTCTTGATGACGAAGTAGCCGATCTCGGTCTCGACGCGCGCCAGATCACCTGTGGATAGGCCGATGCGTTCGGCGTCCTCGGGGCAGACGAGGAGCGGATGGGTGTGGGCGAGCTCGTTGAGATATTTGGCATTGCCCGAGCGCGTGTGGATCAGGGTCGGAAGCCGGTAGGTGGGCAGCAGGACATACTCCCCTCGGGTGTGGTCGATGAGGGAGTGATGGACGTGGCTGCGGGCGTAGCCGGGGGTGGCAAACTCGGGCCAGCCCCAGTCGGCGAGCGTCTCTGAGTACAGCTCGAGTTTGCGTGAGGGGCTGTTGAAACCGCGACGAGCGACCCCGTCGACCAGTGCGGCGACCGTGTCGGGACGCCCGGTGAGCGGCAGATGGTCGGGATCGAAGGCTCGCCGGGTGACCGTCTGCTCGCGCCCGACGATGTCAGTGTCCTCGGTACCGGTCACCGGCGACTCGTGCTGGGCGTAATCGCTGCCGGGCGCGGAGATCTCGACGCACCCGTACTTGCGCATATACGCCAGTGGCTCCAAGCCCTCGGAAGCGGCCTTCTCGGGGAGGCCCGGCACCGAGTTCTCGAACATCCAGCGGTAGTACTCCTCCAAGCGGATCTTGTGTCCCGGCCGGTACGGGGACTCGTAGTACTGGCGAATCCCCAACGACCCGTCAGGGTCAGCCCGCCAGGAGACCTCGATCCAGAACTCGCCCTCCTCCCACACCTCTCCCGGGTTGGCCTCGTAGGTGAACTCGACGGGACGCCCGAGCTTCTCCATGGCGACGCGCTGCACCGGCTGACGGAACCCCAGCCACCGACCCGCGTGGGTCTCGTAGGAGTGGGTGTCGTGGCGCTCGGGACCGTGACCCATCGGCAGCACGTAGTCAGCCCACCACGCCGTTTCTGACCAGGTCGGGGTGAGTGCGCCATGGAGCTGCACCCGGCTCTCATCGCGCAGCGCGCGCACCCACGAGTAGCCGTCGGGATACGTCCAGACCGGATTGAGCACCCGCGTGAACAGCACCGGCTGCTCAGCGCGACCGTCGAGCAGGTAGTGCGGGTACAGGATGCTCATCTCGTTGTGGGCCAACGGATACTCTCGCGGCCATTGACGCTCGTTCCACTGCCGGTTGGCGGTGGGCGGGCGCCAGGGTGCGGGGATGAACTTGTTCCACGCATTGGGCGAGACGCCCCCCTCTGTCCCAACGGACCCGGTGAGCACGTTGAGCAGCCACAGGCTGCGGGTGATCTGCCAGCCGTGCAGGTTGCCAGCGGCGGCCGCGCGCCAGATGTGCGAGCTGAACGCCGGTGCCGCGGCAGCGATCTCATGGGCAACCTGCACCACGGTCGAGGCGGGAACGCCGGTCTCGCTCTCGGCGAACTGCGGCGTGTAGCGGAAGTACTCGCGCCGCAGTTCGAGGATGAAGTTCGCGAATGTCGGCTCGCTGCCCGGCGCACGGTGCGTGAGGTAGGTGCGCCAATTGACCCAGCGGCGCATGAAGTCGCGGTCGTACAGCTCCTCATCGAGTAGCACCTTCGCGATCGCCAGCAGCAGCGCACCCTCAGTGCCTGGCCACGTCGGCAGCCAGTAGTCGGCCATCGTCGCTGTGTTCGATAGCCGTGGGTCGACCACCGCGACCTTGGCTCCGCGGTGCTTACCCTCGATGATCCGCTGCGCGTGCGGATTGAAATAGTGCCCGGATTCCAGGTGCGCGGAGATCAGCAGCGTGAACTTGGCGTTGGCGTAATCAGGTGAGGGGCGGTCGGTCCCGCACCAGAACCCGTAGCCCGCGCGACCTCCCGAGGAACAGACGTTGGTGTGGGAGTTGTGACCGTCGCATCCCCACGTCTCCAGGAACCGGTCGGCGAATCCGTCCTCGCCAGGGCGGCCCACGAAGTACATGACGTCGTTGGGACGATCCGCGGCGAACGCGTCATGCATCTTCTCGGCGAATGTGTCGAGCACGTGATCCCAGCTCACCCGCTCCCATTCCCCTCCGCCACGTGGGCCGGTGCGGCGCTGAGGGTAGAGGATCCGCTCGGGATCGTGAATCTGATTGATCGTCGCCGGGCCCTTGGCGCAGTTACGGCCGCGTGACCCAGGGTGATGAGGGTTGCCCTCCAGCTTGCGGATCTCGAACGTGTGCTTGTCCACATACGCGGTCAGCCCGCAGGCCGACTCACAGTTGAAGCAGACGGTCGGCACGATCATGTATTCGCGCGAGACCCTGCGTGGCCACGCCGCTGGGTCATTCTCAGTCCAGGAATCCCACTGCTCGACGGGCGGATAGGCCTGCAGCAGACGATCCTTAGGGCCGTAGCCGGTGGGGCGTCGTGCGCCCGTTGGGTCGATTCCTCCCGCCATCGCGTCGTGCTCCTTTAGCTGAGGGGAACGCTCTGGCCCGCTCGGACCCAGGCGTCTTCGTAGAACCACAGACCGGTCAGCGCGAAGACGCCCGCGACGGCGAGCACGAGGGCGCCGCCGCTGACCAGAAAGATTGCGGCGAGGATCACGGGTGCCGCCAGTCCCGTCAGGATCCCGCCGAGCCAAAACCGCTTGGCGTACAGGTCACGCCACAGGTTGAGCGCCGCGCGCTCGGCCTGCTGGGTGGGATGGTGCCCACCCAGGTCAACCGCGATGAGGGCAGCGCTCGCCGCGGCAGCGAGCGTGATCGTCCAGCCGAGCGCATGGGTGTCGGCGGCGGGAGCGTGGACGAACAGGGCGAGCAGCCCCAGGCTGGCAGCGCCCGCGAGCAGTGCGTTGACGATCGTGTGAGCGAACAGCATCGGGCTCTGCCACAGATCTCGGCCTTCACACTGGTTGAACAGGAACGCGGTGTACCCGGCGAGCATGATCCCGGCGGGGACCATCGCCCAGCAGAGCGCATCCCGCAGCCCGTGCAGGCCGAAGATCGACGCGATGGTGAAAACAAACGCAATTGCCGCCGACGCGTTGATGAACTGGGCGCCGATCGCCAGCCAGGAGCGCCATTGAGGGCGAGTGAACAGGTAATGGAAGCGGCGCGGCTGCTTGAGATCCCACACGAGGAAGATCCCCGTCAGCGCGATCCCGGCCAGCGCCAGGACACCGGGAACGACATCGGCGAGCGCCGAGCCGTTCGCGCCGATGACCAGCAGCAGCACCGCGAGCATCATCGCGCCCGCGGCGACTCCCTTGGTGAGGAAGTAGCTCGCCACTCGCCAGCCCCAGGGCGGCGGATGCTCCACGTCCGCCATCACGGTCGCAGTCGCCTCGGGCGTCAGTGGACCGAGCTTCTCACGCTGGGAGGCCGCCACCTCCGTGGTCAGGTACGCATCACCGCCACCGACTGCGATCGGGTTGATCGAAGCCTGATGGACGCCGATATAGAACAGCTTGGGCCTGGTGCCCTGCTCCGGCGCTCGGACATAAGAGGCTTCGGTATCCATCAGCCGGCTGATCTCGGAGTCGGCATCGTCCAGATCGCCGGACACGATCGCCTGGGTGGGACACACGATCTCGCACGACGGTTTCAGGCCCGCATCAACGCGATGCGCGCAGAAGTTGCATTTCGCCGCCGTATGAGACTTGGGGTCGATGTACAGCGCGTCGTAGGGACAGGCCTGAAGGCAAGCCTTGCACCCGATGCATCGCGCGGGATCGAAGTCGACGATCCCGTCATCGCGGCGAAAAAGCGCGGTGACGGGGCAGACCTCGATGCACGGCGCGTCCTCGCAGTGGTTGCAACGCATCACCGAGAAGAACCGGCGGGTGTCGGGAAATGCCCCCTGTTCGATGTACTTCACCCAGGTTCGGAACACGCCCAGCTCGACGCCGTGCTCGGCCTTGCAGGCAACGGTGCATGCGTTGCAGCCGATGCACGAGCGCTGGTCAATCACGAAGCCGAGCCGCGTCATGCCACGGCGGGAATTGCGGTCGTCACGGTCCCTCAGGCGTTGGCCGCCGCGGGCTCAGCCTGGACAAGCGGATAGCCCAGCCGCCCCCATTGCGGCACGCCGCCGTCGACCACGTGGATGACATGCTCAGCCCCAGACCGTAGGACCAGACTCGCCGCTGTGGCGCCACGCTGACCGGAAGCACAGATCACCGCCACCGGCCGCTTTGGATCCAGACCGGCCGGGAGCTCGGTCATGTCATGCCAGGGGCGCGACAGCGAGCCCGGGATGTGACCTTCATCCCATTCCTTTTCCTCGCGCACGTCGAGGATCTGGACCGGCTCACCGGCTTCCAGGTGTTCGTGCAGCTGCGCCACGGTCTGGCGCTCGACGCGCTGCACCGGCCGCTTCTCCTGACGCCAGCTGGTCATCCCGCCGTGCAGAAACCCCCCGAGCTTGCGGATCCCGACCGCCAGCGCCAAGCGCCCGGCGTCGCGGCCATCGGCGTCGTCGCGGCCGATCAGCACGATCTCCTGGTCACGGTCGGCCAGCCAGGCCAGCTTGGAACCAAACCCCGCACGCATCAACGGGATACAGATGGACCCACCGATGTGCGCTTCGTCGAACTGCAGGTCGGTTCGCACGTCGACCAGCAATGCTCCGGCGGAGCGTTTTTGCTCGACCTGCCGGGGCGCGAGCGGCAACAGTTCGACGCCGTCGGTCAGTAGCGGGCCCTTGTTGAGTTCGACGATCGCCTGAAAGTTCGGGGGCTGGGGGCCGAGCTTTGCCAGCGCCTGCCTCACGAACTCGTCCTCGTCTTCGATCGAGAGAACGTCATTGTTCGCGAGCTCATAGCCGATGGTGCTCGAGACCTTCATGTCCATGCCGGGGCCGCCGCACATCGAGCCGCCGAGATGGCCTGGCCACACCTCACAGTGAGGGGGTAGGCACAGCAGATGCTCGTGCAACGAGTGAAAGATGCCGCGCGCGCCCTCTGACTTCTCGACCGCCAGATCGGGGCGGGCGACATCGCCGACGAAAAGCGTGTCGCCGGTCAGCACCGCCCACGGCTCCTCGCTGCGAGCCGTGTCGATCAGCGCGAACGCGGTGTGCTCGGGACGATGCCCAGGCGTGTGCAGCGCACGGACGGTCAGCGCCCCGAGCGCAAGCTCCCACCCATCATCAAACGGCTCGTGGTCGTAGGCGGGCTGCGCGGCGCGATGGACGTGAATCCTTGCGCCGGTCGCCGCGGCGAGGCGGCCGTGTCCGGAGACGTGATCGGCATGGTTATGGGTCTCCAGCACATGCTCGATGCTCACGCCCATATACCGCGCGAGATCCAGGTACTCGTCAATCTCAAATCTTGGATCGACGACGCAGGCCACGCCGGCCTTCTCATCGCCGATCAGATACGACGCGCATCCGAGATCGTCGTGGGTGATCTGTCGGAAGATCATCTGCTCTCCTCCTCATGGGGATCCGCCGCGAGGACGGCGGGCTGACGGCCTGACAGAAGCCTTGTGAGGTCGGCGTGCTGCTGCTCAATCGCACTGCAGACCGCCTCGTAGAGCCGCACCACGCTGGGATCGACGATCCGGTACATCACCCGCGTGCCGTTCTTGCTGCGGCCAATGACACGCTCGCGGTGGAGGAGGGCGAGGTGCTTGGCGACGTTCGCATAGCCCGCGCCCAGCTGCTCGGCGATCTCTCCCACCGACAGCTCGCCGTCGCGTCGCAGCAGGTCCAGGATCCGGACCCGGGTCGGCTCGCCGAGCGCGGCAAAGCGTGAGGCGATGAGGCTGGCGAGGCCTGAAGAGCTCGGCGTGTCTGAAGAGAGCATCGCGTCAGCATGTCTAACTACTCAGGTGAATACGCGAAAAGTCACGAAGGCCTCTGCGACGGGAAGATCTGCCATTCCCTG
The DNA here is from genome assembly GCA_963850325.1 of uncultured Actinomycetota bacterium. Lineage (GTDB taxonomy): Bacteria > Actinomycetota > Thermoleophilia > Solirubrobacterales > Solirubrobacteraceae > Palsa-465. Next base: position 62,114 of record CAWKLB010000019.1, on the reverse strand, counting down.
GTGCTTCTTGTATCACAAGTTGTTATCGTAAATGCACTCGCGAAGCTGTTCTTGAGGGAGACACAACAGAGGAGAGACGCATGGGCACCAGCTCACAAGTCCCGACCAGCGCGACGACCGATCCGAGTCGCTCCAGCCCGCGCCTCCGTCACCACAAGATCGTCATCGTCGGTGGCGGGAGCGGCGGGATCGCTACCGCCGCGCGGCTGTGCAGGAAGCTGAAGGAGCCGGACCTGGCGATCGTTGAGCCCAGCGAGGATCACTACTACCAGCCGGCCTGGACACTTGTCGGCGCTGGCGTCCTGGCGCGTGAGAAGACCCGCCGCGGCGAGCGCGGCCTGATTCCGGCCAAGGCCAGCTGGATCCGTGACCGGGTCACCGAGTTCGCGCCCGAGCACAACCAGGTCGTGCTCGCCGGCGGCGAGCGGCTGAGCTACGACTACCTGGTCGTCGCCGCCGGGTTGCAGCTCAACTGGGACCAGGTCGACGGGCTGGAGGACAACGTCGGGCGCAACGGGATCTGCAGCAACTACCTCTACGACCAGTGCGATAAGACCTGGGAGACGCTCAAGGCGTTCACGGGCGGCAACGCGCTGTTCACGATGCCCCCGCCCCCGATCAAGTGCGCCGGCGCGCCGCAGAAGATCATGTATCTCGCCGACGATCACTTCCGCAAGGTCGGCGTGCGCAGCGCCACCCAGATCCACTACTACGCCGGCACTCCGGGGATCTTCTCCGTCAAGGAGTTCGCTTCGACGCTTAACGAAGTGATCGCCCGCAAAGACATCCAGACCCACTACAAGCACAACCTGATCCGGATCGACGCCGACGCCAAGCAGGCCACCTTCAAGAATCTCGACAACGACGAGGAGACCACGGTCGGCTACGACATGATCCACGTCACCCCGCCGCAGGGGCCACCGGACTTCGTCAGGCGCAGCCCGCTCGCCAACGCGGACGGCTGGGTCAACGTCGACAAGCACACCCTCCAGCACCCCGACTACCCCAACGTGTTCTCGCTCGGCGACGTATCCAGCCTGCCGACCTCGAAGACCGGCTCCGCGGTCCGCGGCGAGGCACCGGTGCTCGTCGACAACCTGCTCGCGGCGATGAAGGGCGGGACGCCGACTGCGCGATACGGCGGCTACACCGCCTGCCCGCTGACCACCGGCTACGGCAAGCTCGTACTCGCCGAGTTCGACTACGACCTCAAGCCAACCCCCTCATTCCCGTTCGACACCACCAAAGAGCGCTGGTCGATGTACCAGCTCAAGCGCTACGCGCTGCCGGCCTTCTACTGGCGGGCGATGATGAAGGGCCTCGCCTGAGCAGCAGCGGCCCCTCCGACGCGGGCGCGCGTCACAATCGTCCACCCAACGACGTAGGAACCGATGCCGACCGCCCGTCGAACTTCAGCTTCCGCCTCACCAGTCGAGTCGTCCGGCGCACCGGACATCGCGATGATGCGCGCCGAGCTCCGGCGTGTCCAGTCGCGCTTGGCCCGGATCGATGCCGACCTGGCTCAGCTCGAGCGGACCGAGCCGGCGTCCGCCGGCCGGCCACGCGCCGAGCGCTACTACCAGCTCTTGCTCTCCATCTACGAACACGGTCGCCACGGCGTCGACGCCGCACAGCTCGGGGCGCTCGGCGCCACCTATGACTACGACCGCCGAGGGCTCGGCGGCTTCTTCGCTGGCCGCCGCGCACCCCTCCGGATGAGCGGCGACCGCGTGCACCTCACGCCCGAAGGCGAGCGGCTGCTCGAACGTCACCTGCAAGATCAAACGTCGTGAGCGCCACCAAGTCAGACGTGCTGGTCGACCGTGACTGGCTGCTCGAGCACCTCGACGAGCCCGAACTCGTCATCCTCGAGGTCGACGAACGCCCAGTTCTCTACCGCGTCGGACACATCCTCGGCGCGCACTGCCTGGACTGGCACAGCGACCTCCAAGACCCGATCACGCGAGACATCCCAAACAGTGCAGCGATCCAAGCCCTGTGGCGACGAACCGGTATCGATCACGAATCCCTCGTCGTGCTCTACGGCGACAAGAACAACTGGTATGCCTGCTTTGCCTACTGGCTGTTCCGCCTCTACGGCCTGCGCCGACTGGCAATTCTCGACGGTGGACGACCCGCGTGGGTGACCAGCGGCCTGCCCCTCTCAACCACCGAACCCGCACCGGAGAATTCCGAGCCGCCACCGGCCCAGCTGGACCCGAACCTCCGAGCGAGCTGGCGCGACGTCGCCGAACCCGAGTCAGACCCACCGCAGCTCATCGACGTGCGTACACCCGAGGAGTATCGAGGCGAGATGCTGACCGAACCGGGTTACCCGGAGGAAGCCGCCCAGCGCCCGGGCCACATCCCGGGCGCGCTGAGCATCCCGTGGGATCACGCCACCCGCGAAGACGGCAGCTTCAAATCCCCCGAGGAACTCGAACCACTCTTCACCGCCAGCCAGCTCGATCGCCAGACGCCGACAATCACGTACTGCCGAATCGGCGAACGCAGCGCCCACACATGGTTTGTCCTGCACGAGCTGCTCGGTTGGCCTGACGTTCGCAACTACGATGGCTCCTGGACCGAGTGGGGCAGCATGATCGCGATGCCGGTCGCGCTGGGCGAAGCGCCCGGGTCCATGCCGGTCAGCGGCCGGGAAGCCAAGCCGCCTCACTGACCGCCCAGGGAAACCCCGCGCGTGCCGAACGGCTGTCCACGTAGATCGTGTAGCGATCTCCTCGGACGAGGCTGAGGCGCCACTCGACGGGCTCGGCCTCGCCGGTGAGGGTGAGGCGTTGGATCGAGAATGCCGCCTCGCCTCGGGGCAACGCGAGGGTGCGGCGGTCGTCGGGTGATGGGATCACCGGGCGGATCCGCTCGCTGCCGTGCAGGTCGGTGATGCCGCACGTGCGTGCGAGCTCGACATACAGGCCGGTGTCGGTGAGGTCGGCGTCAAGCAGGCGAGCGGCCAAGCTGGCCGGAAGCCAGGCGCGGTCGAGCGCCAGGGGCTCCTCGTCGGCGAACCTCAGCCGTTGGATGTAGATGAGCTGCGCGTCGGCTGCGAGCGACAGCCTCCGTGCGATCTGGGCGTCATGTACCCGATCGCGGGAGAGAACGACGCTGCGCTGGGTGGCGTGCTGCTCGCGAACCTGCTCATAGAGCGAGCCCAGGCTCCCGGCGACGTGTTCAAAGGTCTTGACGCGGGTTCCGCGTCCCCGGGTCCGCTCCAGCAAACCCTCATCGGTAAGCCGGCGCACGGCTTCTCGCACCGTCTGGCGCGACACCTCGTACTCGGCGACGAGCTGCTCGTCGGTGGGGAAGCGCTCGGCGAAGTCGCCGTTCTGGAGTCGGCCGCGAACGTGTGCCAGCACCTGCGCCCAGAGGGGCAACGGATGAGACCGGTCGATAGGGCTGACGGACGTGTTCGGCATCATATTCGAATGTACGTACAATTCTACTCAGATGTCTCGTGACTCGCGCGGATCCGTCTCGCTCGCCAGGCGCCGACGGTTCACCGCGCTCGTGCTGGCCGCCATCGGGTGCGCCGCGTTTGGGATCGGTATGACCGTTGGGGTCGATAGTGCGGCGGGATCGTCGGCTCAGCGGGTTGCCGAGCGCTATGGCCGCGACTGGGCGGCGGGTGACTACCCGGCGATGTACCGGTTGCTGACACCCGGTTCGCGGCGCGCCGTCCGCTACGTGGCGTTTGCATCGGATTACCGCACCGCCGAGGAGATCGCCGGCGTCACCGCGATCAAGGTGGGGGAGGCCTCGATCGCAGGCGGTGTCACGCAGCTCTCGCTGCGGATCCGAACGGCGATCTTCGGAACCCTGCGGCTCACTGAGGATCTGCCGATGGAGCATGTCGCAACGGCCGAAGACGTGCGGTGGAGCCCGGCACTGCGATTCCCTGGGCTCATCGATCGTCAGCGCCTGCTCGTCAGACTCGGCCACGTCGATCGCGGGCGGATCTTGGCCGCCGACGGCGGGCAGCTGTCCCCGAACGCCGCCGGTGATTCGCCGTTGGGTGCCGTGGGCGCAACGATCGCAGGTAGCGTCACATCGGCGAACACCGCCGAGCGGGCGCATGGTGAGACCAGCGTCGGGGTGAGCGGTCTAGAGCGCCTGTACAACGCGCGACTGGCCGGTCGCGCGCCCGCCCAACTGGTCGCGGGCGGGCGGGTGATCGCCCGCTCGACGGCTCGGCCCGGAACGACGATCCATACGACGATCGAGCCGACGTTGGAGGAGCTGGCGCTGAGCCTGCTCGGAGCCCGTGAGGGCGGCATTGCCGTGATCCAGCCTTCTACCGGAGCGGTTCTCGCGGTGGCGGGCATTGCGCTCTCTGCGGCTCAGCCTCCGGGATCGACGTTCAAGATCATCACGGCCGCCGCGGCGTTGGACGCGGGGCTGGTCACCCCGCAGACCACGTTCCCGGTGCAGACGGGCGCCGTGATCGACGGCTATCTGCTGCATAACGCCGATGGGGAGGCGTGCGGTGGGACGCTGACCGAGGCATTCGCGGTGTCGTGCAACTCCGTGTTCGCGCCGCTGGGCGCAAGGCTCGGGGCGGCGCGGCTCGTGGCCGAGGCCCGCGCGTTCGGATTTGATGACCCTGCCCGACGGCTGCCCGACGAGGCGCAGAGCAGCATTCCATCGGCCGATCAGATAGGTAACAGCCTGGCGGTGGGCTCCTCGGCGATCGGACAGGGCCGGGTCCTTGCCACCACATTGCAGATGGCGACGGTCGCCGCGACGATTGCCGCTCACGGGATTCGGGCGCGCCCTCGGCTGCTCGCCTCGCTTCCGTTGTCGTTGCACCGCGTCACCTCGTCCCAGACCGCTGGCGAGGTCCGCGACATGATGCTCGCGGTCGCACGCGAGGGCACCGCGACGGCCGTGCAGATTCCCGGGGTGCCGATCGCCGCCAAGACCGGGACGGCCGAGCTGCACGACTCCAACGGGTTGGCGGACACCCCACAGAACGACGACGCCTGGCTGGTCGCCTTCCCCGCGGTTGCCAATCCGCCTGTCGCCGTCGGCGTCATGCTGGTGGGCGCCGGAGCTGGCGGGAGCAGCGCCGCCCCGATCGCACGGGCTGTCCTGCAGCGCGTGCTCGCGATGTCGAGCCCGTGATGACTCGACGAGCCCGTGATGACTCGAGCGGTCGCGAGCAACGCTGCGAGCCAGCGACGCCCCTTCACGCCGAGGTGAGCGCCAAGGCGGGTGCCAGATGCCAGATGCCGTGAACCGGCACGCCTCACCTCAGCCCAACGTACCTGGTCGAGGGATCATCGCTGGCTACCCGCCCCGGTTCTGGGCGCTCGTCGTCGTCATCGGCGCCGGCGCCGGAGTGGGCGGCGCGCTACTGACGCTGATCCTCCGGGCGGTCGAGCGCACCGCATGGTCCGACCAGGCCGGCACACTCCTCGACGGAGCGATGCGCGCCAGCGCCACGCGCCACATCCTGGTCCTGCTGCTGGCCGGGATCGTGGCCGGGATCGGCGGGCTCCTGATCAAGCGGGTCCGCGGCTCGGGCGCTGGTGAGATCTCCGAGGCCCTGTGGCTCGGCGAGGGTCGCCTGACCTTCTGGAAGAGCACAGCCCGCGGACTACTGTCGATCGTGATCGTCGGCATGGGCGTCTCACTCGGACGAGAAGGCGCACCCCAGCTGACCGGCGCCGCGCTCGCCAGCAGCCTCAGCGAGCGCGCAAAGCTTCCCATCTGGCAGCGCCGGTTGCTGGTCGCCTGCGGCGCCGGAGCCGGCATGGCGGCCGTGTACAACGTTCCGCTCGGCGGCGCGCTGTTCGCAGTGGAAGTGCTGCTCGGCACGCTCGCCCTGCCGCTCGTGCTCCCGGCGCTCGCGACCAGCCTGATCGCAACCGGCGTGGCGTGGATCGCAATTCCCGAGCTCCCCACCTACCACGTCGCCGCGTACGGGGTCAGCGCCTCCCAGATCGCGTGGGCTGCCGTCATCGGGCCCTTGGCGGGCGTCCTCGCCGTCGGATGGGTTCGGGCGATCGCGCGCGTCAACACGCTCAAGCCGCGGCGCTGGGGCCGGGTTGTCGCTCCGGTTGTCATCTTCACCGCCCTGGGCGCCGCGTCGATCGCCTACCCACAGCTGCTGGGCAACGGCAAGGACGCCGTCCAGTTGGCGGTCACCAACCAACTTGGAATCGTGCTCCTCATCGTGCTCCTCGTCCTCAAGCCGCTGGCAACCGTGGCGTGCCTGGGAAGCGGCGCCCCCGGCGGCCTGTTCACGCCAACACTCGCCATCGGAGTGCTGTTTGGGGCCGTGCTCGGCCACGGCTGGGCAGCACTCTGGCCCGGGGCTCCGCTGGGCAGCTTTGCGATCATCGGCGGCGCGGCGGTACTGGCCGCCTCGATGCAGGGCCCGCTGGCGGCCGTCGTCTTGGTCCTCGAGCTGACTCGCACGAGCGACGGGCTGATGGTGCCTGTCCTACTGGCGGTCACCATGGCCACTGTGGTCGCGCGCCGGCTCGGCGCGCCCTCGATCTACTCCGCCCGTATCAACTCCGACGACGCCGGCCCCAGCGACTCGGTCGAGACCCTCGCCGAGCTCGTACCCGCCGTCGACATCGACGAGGTCGCCCGAGAACTCGTCTGAGTCCGAAGTCAGCCGAGGTTCTCGTGGATCCGCTGACGCGAGGTCATCGACTTCCCCGCGGTTGCTGAGAGCTCGTGGGCAGCCCGGCTCGCGTCCAGGCGGTGATGCCGCCCGTGACATTGGCGGCGTTGAGCCCCGCTTTCGTGGCGGAGCGGGTGGCGATCGCGCTGCGGCTCCCGGACCGGCAGAGGAAGGCGACGGGGCGGTCACGGTCGAGTTCGGCGAGCTTGGCGGGCAGTTGTCCGAGCGGGATGTGTCGCGCGCCCTTGACCCGGACTTGGTTGAGCTCTGAGGGTTCGCGGACATCGATCAGCTGAAGCTCGCCGCGGGCGAGTGCGGCAGCGGCGTCGCTTGGGGTGAGCGACTTCGAGCGAGAGAACAGCATCAAGTCTCCAAACCGGTTAGGTGTGTCCGAGGGACGGTTGTCGAGGGTGAGAGTCCGGCTTGGGCGCAGACCGCGCCCAAGCCGGGATGAACGTGTGTTGCTGGGCGTCGTTCGCTCATGCGTGTCCGAAGGAGACTTCGGGGAGAACCCGACGGGCCCAGCGGGGGAGATACCACGCCCACTTGCCCATCAGCCGCAGCAACACGGGCAGTAGCAGCAGCCGGACGAGCGCCGCGTCGAGAAGCACGGCGACGCCGAGGATGATGCCCATCTCCTTGGGCGGCAGCGGCCCTGACAGCGCGAAGGTGAGGAACACGGCGACCATGACGGCGCCGGCGGCGAAGATCACGCGGCCAGAGTGGGCGAGGCTGCCGATCATGGCTTCCTTGGGGTCGTGGGTGCGGTCCCAATGCTCTTTGGCGCTGGAGAGCAGGAACACGGTGTAGTCCATCGAGATGGCGAAGATCATCGCGAAGAAGAACACCGGTCCCCACGCGTCCAGGAACCCTTGCGGCTGGAAGCCCAGCAGTGAGTGCAGATCGCCGTTCTGGAACACGAGCTTGGCAACGCCGAACGCGGCGCCGGTGGCGAGCAGGTTGGTGAGCACGCCGACGGCGGCGAGCAGCGGCGCCTGCAGCGCGATCAACAGCAGCAGGAACCCGAGCCCGAGAACGACGCCGATGACGAGCGGGGTCTTGCCTGACAAGGCGTTCTGGAGGTCGTGGTTCTCAGCGACAGCGCCACCGATCAGCGATCCCGCCGGAAGCGCTGCGCGCAGACGGTCGATCGTCTGCCCGACGGCCGGGTTGGACGGGTCCTGCTTGGGGATCGCGGTGATCAGCGCGTAGCCGTTGCTGGTCTGCACCGGCATCACGGCCGCGACGCCCGAGTCCAGCCGGGCGATCCGGGCAGCCTGCGTGGCCAGGTCCGTGGAGGCGACGATCTGCAGCGGTCCGGTGGCTCCGGGTCCCATCGCGGACTGGACCTGCTGGTAGCCGATGCGTGAGCTGTCGGAGGTCGGGACGACCTTGATCGAGGGCATCGCGGTCTTGAGCTGCGTGGCCGGCAACGCCAGGGCGATCAGGATCGCGAGCGCGATCGCGCCGTAGGCGAGCGGGCGCTTCCAGAGGCGCTCGCCCCAGGCGGCAAACCGGGCCGAGCGGTGCTCGCCCGAGTGCGCCCACGGCAGCGAGAGCTTGTCGACCCTGGGGCCGAGTTTCGCGAGCACGGCGGGCAGCAGGGTGAGGGTCGCGGCGAGTACGAAGATGACGGCGAGCATGATTCCGAGGCTCATCGAGCGGAACGCGGGGCTCGGGACGAGCATCACCGCGCTCAGCGAGATCAAGACGGTGACGCCGCTGAACAGGACGGCTTTGCCGGCGGTGTCCATCGTCACCGCCGTCGCCTCCTCAGCGGAGAGGCGCGAGCCAAAGAACGCGCCGCGGAACCGGTGCACGATGAACAGCGCGTAATCGATCCCGAGCGCGAGCGCGAACATGAGCGCGAAGTTCATCGCCCAGATCGAGACCGGCATGAGCTTCGTGGTCAGATACAGGGATCCGGCGGCGGCCATCAGCCCGACCATCGTCAGCATCAACGGCAGACCGGCGGCGACGAGCGACCCGAACGCGACCAGCAGGATCAGCAGCGTCACCGGCCACGAGATCACCTCTGACTTCAGCATCGCTGAGCGGTTGGCCGAGTTGAAGTCAGACCACATCGCCGAGGCGCCGGTCAGGTGCACCTGGACGCCGGCGGCCGACAGCCCGGACAGCTTGCCTTTCAGGGTGTCTGCCGCGACGACCATTGCGTTGGAGTCACGCGCGGCGCCGGCCTGGACGATCGCGGTGTGCCCGTCGCGGGAGATGGACATACCCGCGGTCGGCGGGATGACGGTGCTGACCGCGCGGTCGGCCCGCAGCGTGCGCTCAACGTTCGCGATGGTGGCGCGAAATGACGGGTTGCTGACGGTCTTGGTCGGCGAGTAGAGGACGGTCATCAGCCCGTAGCTGGACAGGCCCTTGAAGTTCTTGTCGATCAACTGTCGCGCTTGGACTGATTGCGAGCCGGTGGTCTCCCACCCGGCGCCCGAGAGGGCGGTCTCGACGCGTGGGGCAAAGAACCCGAGCACCACCGCGATCACCAACCAGGCAACCACGACGACCCGGAAATGGGTCGCGGTGTACCGGCCCAGGCGGCCGATCGGACCGACCTTCACAGCATGCCGATCCAGACCAGTTGTGGCCGACGGCGGCATCTTGGTATCGAGCACGGCCATCAGACCATCACCTCCTCACGAGCGGTCAGCGCCGACACGGGCTCGCGGTTGTCAATGGGGTTGGGGTAGATCGCCGACCGCAGTCGACATGTGCGGCGAAGAACGATCGACATTGGACAGGCGCCAAATGTGACGTAGAGCCACTGGTTGACGCCGACGAGGACCGCCAGAAGCAGGAACCATTTCGACACGAACGCGCTCAGCGCGGCAGCGACGAGTGCCACCGTGCCGGCGACGGCGAACAGCACGCGCTCCAGCGGCCAGCCCGACGGGGATTGCGGTTGGCTGTTCATCGGGCTGCTCGTTCCTGGATCACGGTTTCGGTTGCAGGTGTCGCGCCGAGCTGGTGGAGTGCGCCGACGAGCTGATCGGCTCCGATCACGCCTGGCCTGGCGCCGATGACTTCGCCGTCGCGGATCACGACGAGCGTCGGGATCGAGCGGATCTGGAAGGCGTTGGCGACGGTCGGTTGTTCGTCGACGTTGACCTTCGCGAAGCGGTAATCGGGCCGCATTTGCGCGGCGCGTTCGAATTGCGGGGCCATCGCGCGGCACGGTCCGCACCACGGCGCCCAGAAGTCGATGACGAGGATTCCGGGTTGCCGGAGGGCGTCGGTGATGGTGTGTTGGGTGAGGGTTTCGATGGTGCTCATGGTTTCTGTGGTGGGTTCGGGTTCTCAGAGGGCGAGCACGCCGCGTTTGCGGCTGGCGATGAAGACGTGCTCGAAGGCGACCTTCGCCCAGTGCGCCTGGGGTCCGGCTATCACGTGCGCGTGCTTGTCCTCGCCGTTGGTGGCGAGGACGTGGTTGGCTTTGAAGATCACGCCGCCCGAGCCGGCGTCGAGGATGCACATCGCGTCGAGGTCGCCGAGCGGCAGCAGATGCCGGTCTGACCCGTCGAGGTCGGCGGCGATGTTGTGCACGGCGACCTTGGCCATCGTCTCGGTCATCTGCCCCGTCTTCGGTACCCCCGCGGGGACCGGTGTCGGTGCCGGTGGGGCGATCGCGATCGCGACCCCGGCGGCGAAGATGTCGGGGAACTGGGCGTGGCGGAACTGCTCGTCGACGGGGATGAACCCCATCGGGTTCCCCAGCCCCTCGGTGGTGCGAACGGCGTCGACGCCGGTGAACGGCGGCACGATCATCGAGTACGCCGCGGGGAGGACGGTGCCGTCGTCGAGCTCGATCTCGCGCGCGCGGGCCTCCTTGATCACGGTGTTCGGACGGCCGTCGATCCCGAGCCTGTCGAAGAAGCGATTGATCATCTGCTCTGAGTTGCCGACACCACCGAGGCCGAAGTGACCGAGGAACGGTTCGGCGGTGATGAACGTCACCGGCGCGACGTCCTGCAGGCCGGCCTTCTTGATCTGGTGGTGCGCGTTGAACATGAACTCGTAGGAGGCGCCGAAACACGAGCCGCCCTGCGCGGTGCCGATCACGACCGGGCCGGGGTTCTGCAGGAACCGGTCCCACTCATCCCGCGCGAGCAGAGCGTGCTCGAGGTTGCAGACCGACTGCGTGTGCCCGTCGTGGGGCCCGAGGCCGGGGACCCTCTCAAACGCCAGCCGCGGACCCGTGCCGATGAACAGCCGGTCATAGACGAGCTCCTGGCCCGAGCTCGTCGTCACCGTGTGCGCAGCAGGGTCGATCGTCTCGGCCGCCTCATTGATGAACCGGATCCCCTTGCGGGCATACACGGGCGCGAGCGGGAAGGTCACATCCTTCTCCTGACGGCCACCGAACGGCAGCCAGATCAGGGACGGAATGAACGTGAAGTCCGACCGCGGATCGAGCACCACGATCTCGTGGCGATCGCCCACCTTCTTCTTGAGCTCGAACGCTGCGGTCAATCCCGCGAAGCTCGATCCGATGATCACGACACGCTTGCGCTCAGAACTGGACATGACTCTCTCCTTCCCCTGCGCCGCCATGCGTCGGTCGGATGGCGATGGCCGGTCGGTGGGCCGCGGCTGAAGGGGTTTTGACAGCATCATCTACACAACTGTACGTTTGTGAATGGGACAATAGCGCCACTTTGCGTACATGTCAACTCCACGCCGGTGGAGTTGTATAGATTGGGTCGCTCGTCAGAGCGGTGCGGTGCTGCGACGGTGGCGCGCCGGCGATGCCGCCAGCGCGGGCTCTTCAGCTCGCGGCCTCGGCGAGGGGAAGGCCGAGCGTCACCCAGTCGTGGATCCCGCCGCGGTAATACAGCACCCGCTCCGCCGGCCACCCCGCCGCCAGCAGCGCCTCGATCGCCTGCGCGGACGCGGGGCACTGCGGTCCGTTGCAGAACACAACCGACGGGTCCACCGTGCTCGAGCTCCGCGATCCGTTCGGCAATCTCGCCGTGCGGGATGTTGACTGCCCCGGGAATCGTGCCCCGCTCGAGGTACTGCGGCAGACGACAGTCGACCACCGGACGGCGCGCCCGCAGATGTTCGCACAGCTCGAGCTCCCCGACCGTGCGGATCCCTTCAGCGAGGGTGATCGGCTGGATGACCCCCCAGGTCGCGTCAACCAGGAACATCCCCGGCTCGCCCTCAACTGCTCTCGGGACGCGCTCGGGATGGTAGCGACGTGCAAGTCGAGGGAGGTCTGGGGCCATCCGGTCAAAGTATCATCTACACAACTGTGTGCTTGTGGTAGGATCGAGCGATGCGAGACCAGCTGTCGTTCCAACATCCGCTGGCGGATCCGCTCGTGGAGCTGATCGCCCAGCGCTTCCGGGTACTCGCCGAGCCGATGCGGATCAAGCTGCTTGACCGGCTGCGTGACGGCGACGCCACGGTCGGCGAGCTCCAAGCGGCGCTCGGCGCGAGCCAGCAGAACATCTCGAAGCATCTCGGGATCCTGCACAGCGCCGGCATGGTCACCCGGACCAAGGACGGCAACCACGCCCGCTACTCGATCGCCGACGAAGGCGTATTCGAGCTCTGCGAACAGGTCTGCGGCGGCGTCCGCCGCCAGCTCGACGAACTCGACGCGTTGCTTCAGCGCACCCCTGGCCAATAGATCGTTCGACGACGTGAGCCCTCCCCGGCGCGCCCGCGGCACCGCACCCGAGCGGGCCTGGGAACAGGTCGCCCGCGGCGAAGCGAGGCTGCTCGATCTGCGGACCGAGCATGAGCGGCGCCGTCATGGATGGTCACCCGGTGTGCGGCGGGTCTCGTTGACCCGCCACATCGTCTGGCCTGGTGCGGCGAACACGATCTACCTCTGCCAGCACGCCAACCGCTCAAAGCTCACCGCCTGGCGCGGCGCAGGCGAGATCGCCGGCGGCTGGCCCGCCTGGCAGCACGCCGGACTGCCGATCCAGCGCTACCGCGGCCGTTGAGAGCTCCGCTCCCTCAACACGAGTTCGACTGGATCTTCAGCAGAGTTCCGCGGCTGACCGTCGAGGTCGTGATCGCCTCCCGCGATCGTGGGGTTCTGCTCGCGCTCAGAGACTCCGGCCCCTGCGAGGGGCTCTGGCATCTGCCCGGCGGAACGGTGCGATTCGGCGAGCCGGTCGTCGAGGCGGTGAGACGTGTGGCCGAAGATGAGCTGGGGTTGAACGTGAGCGTCGGAGACCTACTCGGCTACATCGAATACCCCAGCCACTACGACAACGGGCTCGACTCACCGGTCGGGCTGGCATTCCGAGCCGACGTGATGGCCGACGAGGTCGATGACCCGCGCAAGCTGCGACCCGGATGCGCCTGGTTCACGAGCCTGCCCGAGAACATGCACGACGAGCAGCGAGCGTTCCTCGCCCGGCATCTCGACAGCGCTGCGAGAGAAGGGGGGAGACCATGACCTGTGGGTCGCACACGGGTCGGCTCGAGCAACGGCCCACGGGCCGTGGATCCGGCTGCCCGGGAGCGATCGAGGCCACCGTCAGCTTGTCCGTCCGACGCCGGCGCGTTCCTCTGTGACAACGCCGAGGTCGGCGAGCAGGCTCCGCACGCGGTGTTCGATGTCCGCACGAACCCGGCGCATCTCTTCGATGGGCGCCGTAATCGGGTCACCGACCCGCCAGTCCTCGTGGCGAACTCCTTCAGGGATATCGATGAGTCCGACGCTGTGTCCCATGGTGACGATCACATCGGCGCCGCGTAGGACCTCCTCGGTCACCGGTCGCGCGAACTGTTGGTCGGGATCAAGTCCCAACTCCGCGATGACCGTGCGCACCCGGGGATCGACGGCCGTGCGAGCGGCGGTACCAGCGGAGTGGACCGACACGCGTCCCTCTGACAGTTTGACCGTCAGAGCGGCTGCGATCTGGCCTCGCCCGCCGCCACTGCGGCTGACGAAGACAACGTCCCACGCTCCGTACACGTCGCCGGTTCGGGCACGCCTGACGGCATCGAGCCGCTCACGCGCGAACCGATAGGCCATGAGTGGAACGAACTCAAAGACCGTCGCAGTGCCCATTATCCGCTCAACGGAGTCGTTCATGATCTCGTCGATGTGTGTGCGGTCAAACTGTTCGCCGAACTCGGCACACAGGTCGTCGACCATCCGCTCGACCTGATGCCGCACAACAGGATCACGAGGCGCGTTCATGGATCAGCCTCCCAGCCAACCGTCGTCGTGGATCGTGTTCAGAGCGATCTCCTCACCGGAAGGAAATCTCGGAGTCGGTGGCGACCATCGGGAGCACCTCCAAGACTCCGGGCAGCGGAGTTCTGCCGGGGGAACGCTCGGCGAACCTCCGCTGCCGACCCATAGTCTGGACGGACGGGCATGCCGAGGGGATATCCCGGTCGGCCCACAACATGGGTCGGGTCGTCTCCCCCGATCGGCCGTCCGTCGATCGGCTAGGACGGCGGAGCGGCCGGCCGCTGTGCGGTCCTCAGCCCGAGGCCATCGGAACCCGGCCGCGCGGCGTTCCGAGGGCCGGCGCGTAGAGCGTGCACCGTACGGTCGAGCCCTTCCCGGCCTCGGTGGTGACGTGAAAGCTGCCGCCGGTCGCTTCGACGCGTTCGCGGCTTGATGCCAAACCGATGTGTCCGGCGCGTAGCGCCGCGAGCTGCTGTTCGGCGGTGAATCCGCAGCCGTCGTCTGAGACCTCCAGCGTGACGCTCTGCTCAGATCGCACGAGTCGGATCGTCGCGTCGGTGGCGTGGGCGTGGGTGGCGATGTTGGCCAGAAGCTCTCGGGCCAGCGAGATGACGAGATGGTCGTGTATACCGATCGCGGCGGGGTCAACGGCGATCTGGACGGTGTATCCGCCGCGGGCGGCGTACTGCTCGGCGATCGTTTCCAGTGCGCTTGGGAGGTCGAGGTGATCCAGCAGATAGGGATGAAGTTCGCGCACCGCGCTGCGCAGTTGCTCGAGCGCGAGCAGGAGGGCGTGATCTGCTCGATCCAGCGCGTCGTCGTCGCCGGCGCGTGCGTCGGCGAGGTCCTGCCGGGCGGTGACGAGGTTTTGGATCGCGTGGTCATGGAGATCGTCAGACAGGTCCTTGCGTGTCCGCTCCTCGGCCTCAAGGGCCTGGGCGACGAGACGGCCCCTCGCTCCTGCGAGCTCGAGAATCCGTCGCTTGCGCCGGCTGAGCAGTGTGGACAGGACAACGGCCGCACTTCCGAACCACACGACGTAGAGGCCTTGGGCCAGCGTGACATCCAGTCGCTTGGTGCCGTGGGTGGCCGGGTGCACGACGGCGACCAGCAGGTAGATGAGGCCGGTGAGCACCGAGACGGCCGCGGTGGGCCTGGGGTCGAGCAGGAGCGCGGCGGCGAGCGGGAGCGCGAGGAAGGCGGCGTGGAGCTGTGAGAAGGCCCCGCCCGACTCAAAGGTCAGTGCGCCGATGACCAGGAGGTCGACCACCAGCAGCGCCCCGACCGGGGCCGTCGGGCCGCTGGGGCGCCAGCTGTCGAAAAGGGCGAGGCCGGCGTAGGCACACGCGAGCGCGAACACAAGGTCGAAGTGGCGCGTGCCGACGGTGGGGTGCGCGACGAGGTGGTCGCCGGCGAACACGATCGGCAACAGGAGCACGCGCAGGAGGGCCAGCGTCCGAATGGCAACGCGCTCATCGCCACGGTGCCCCTGCGGCTCGGCGCCCGGAACGGCGAGAGCGGCCGCGTCGTGGTTTCTGCGCGTGATCATTCGAGCATCCCTTGGCGCATGGCCTCCGCGACGGCCGCCGCGCGATCGCTCACGCCGAGCTTGTCGTAGAGGTTCTTCAGGTGGGTTTTCACCGTCCCGGTGCTCAGATGCAGCTGGCGGCCGATCTCCGGCGCGGAGGCGCCGGTGGCGACGAGGGTCAGCACGTCGCGCTCCCGAGCGGTGAGCCGGCGCTGACCGTCGCCGGCGTTGGCCCGGATCTGGCTGACCAACCCGGAGTGCACCGTCGGTGGAAGGACCACCTCTCCGCGGGCGACGGCGACGAGGGCGTCGCAGACCTCCCCACGCTCGGCGTCCTTGGAGAGGAAGGCGCGGGCTCCCGCCGCGAGCGCCTTGAACACCAGGGCATCCTCCACGTAGGCGCTCAGGATGACGACGCGGGTGTCGAGCTCGTCGCGGCTGATCGCGGCGGCAACCCTCAGGCCATCGACGCGCGGCATCTTGATATCCACCACGGCGACGTCCGGGCGCAGGCTGCGGATCACGTCGAGGGCCTCGGATCCGTCGGAGGCTTCGCCAACCAGCTCGAGTTCAGGCCGCTCCCTGATCCGCCGTGTCAATCCGTCTCGGAACAGCGGATGATCGTCGGCGACCACGACTCGGGTGCGTGTGCTGGCCCTCATGCCGTGTATGTAGCACTCCGCGGTCACGCAGGTCGTGCCACTCCTCCCGATGCAATAACCAGCCCTCCGGCGTTCGGGTGACCAAACCGCGGCTCCCCAGTGAGCCGAGCGCGGTGGTGACCGCCTGGCGGCGCGCAGCGACGAGGTCGGCCAGCATCGTGTGTCTGAGCCCGAACGGGACGAGCATGCCGGTGCCCTGAGGGCGCCCCCAGCGTCCGGCCAGGTCCCACAGGAGACACAGGATGCGAACGTCCACCCGCTGATGATGGACGATGGCGAGGTTGATCGCGACCCGGTTGGTCTGGCGCTCAACCCGCGCGAGGAGGGCCCCGATGAGCTCCGGGTAGCCAGCCAACGCTTGCTCAACGAAGCGAGCGTCAAGCAGCGCAACGCGCAGCGGGTCCAGGACGTCCCAGGTCTCATCAAGCGCCAGCAGGGCCAGGTCGTCCCCACCCTCGGGAAGCGCGATGAGGTCGCCCGGGCCAAGCAACTCGACACCGCGTCTGTCGGCAACTGTGATGGAGCGCGCCACCAATCCGCGCAGGACAAGTGCGCCTAATCCTTGCGTCATCCGGAACAGGGGGGCGCGGTTCCACGGGCCGGGCCAGACCACAAGGCCCGCGGCGCTACAGCGTCGGACCGCCTCCGCGCGCCGCGACTGCGGTATGACCGCCGCGAGCTCCCGATCGTCAGACAGCACCTGGGACGTCAGGCCCCGCAGCACAGGCTGACGCTGGTGCACGGGCACCGCGGCGACCCCTGGGGGCCGTACAACCAACGGCTGTCTGACATCGTCACGCAGCGCCACTGCCAGGAGCGGGAGCCGCTGTGCCAGGCGGCCCGGTCACCCGGATCGGGGCGCAGTCGGTGTCGGGATCGGACGCTTTGCCGCTGGCGATGGCGACCAAGGCGGCACAGATCTCCTGTCGCGAGGTGTCCTTGCTCAGACACGCCGCGACACCGAGCGCCCGCGCCCGGCGCCGCAGCGCCCCGTCGAACATGGCACTGAGCAGGACAACCTGTGTCTGCGGGCGCGGATCGAGATTGTGCAGCCGCTCACCGATGGCGAATCCATCCAGCCCTGGAAGGCGAACGTCGAGCACCGCCACGGCGGGCCGGCAGCGAAGGATCAGCGCCAACGCGACAACGCCGTCATCGCTGACGCCCTCGCACTTAAGCTCGGGATGGGCCGTGATCGCGCGCACCAGGCCACGTCGGTAGCGCTCGTGCGCGTCGGCGACCAGGACCGTCGGGGCCATACCCTGCACACGGTCAGGCTGGCGCGAACCGGGCTCGTTGAACACCGACCAGGAGGTGAGAGATCGGGAGGAGCACCACTCCTCCGATTGGGCTCCCCCAACTGGTGAGATCGCGTCGCTAGGCGCCGCTGAGGGGGCACCGCGAGCGGCGACCTGCGCTCTTGGGCCTGATCGGCAGAGCGACGATCGACGGACACTGGGTCCTCCGGGGGTCAGGCCGATCGCCGGATGCCGGGGCAGGGTTGCCCTGGAGAGCATGAGGGACGCCGCACGCGGAGGGTAGGCGCCGTCTGTGCGAGCTTTCTCGTGAGTGATCGGAACGGACTGCCTAAGACAGCAGCGCAATTGCGGCAGGAGATCGCCGCCGCACGCGTCGCGATCGCCGCCAGCTATCTCGGCCTATGGCGCGGGTCGCGCGACTCGCTCGGGAGGCGTGGTGAGGACACCGGCGGCCACACCTGTGATCGGGGCGACGGCGATGACGATAAGTAGCTGGCTCGACCCAGTGCCCCGCGTTTGCCTCTGCTCTTTGGCGGCCGCCTCGACATCGCCAGCCGCGGGCGATGGGCTGACCAAATCGGTGCGACGCGACACGTCGTCGGGTCCGCGGCCAGAGGTCGCCCTGACGCAACCACACGGGGGTCGGCACGATCGAGCGACCGTGGCGGCGCCACTCGGCGATTGTCGGGGTCGGGCACGATGCCGGCTCCGATGAGCGCGTATGGGTTCATTCCCAGTCCGGCGGAGAACGGCTTCCACCTTGGTCCCGGGTTCTTCCACGCCTACGGGATCGCCTATGTCGTCGCGGTTGCGGCGGCGATCTTGGCGACTCGCGTGCGGTGGGGCAGGGTCGGCGGTCACCCGGACCTGATTGGAGAGATTGCCATCTGGGGGTTCCCGGCCGGTCTGATCGGGGGTCGCATCTACTTCCTGATCACGACGCCGAGCCAGGTCCCACCGCATTGGTGGGGACCCTTCGCGGTTTGGCAGGGCGGCCTCGGCATCTGGGGCGGGGTCGCTGGCGGGGTCGCTGGCGGGTTCTACCTCTTGCGTAGGCGCAAGAGGATGCCCTGGTCAGAGGTCCTGCGGTTGCTGGACATCGCGGCCCCTGGACTCCTCGTGGCCCAGGCCATCGGACGGATCGGCAACTACTTCAACCAAGAGCTGTTCGGCAAGCCGACGACGGTGCCGTGGGCGCTGGAGATCAGCCCCCCTCACCGCCCGCCCGGCTACGGTCAGTACGCCACCTTTCAGCCGACGTTTCTCTACGAGATCATCTGGAACCTGTCGCTGGCGGCGTTCCTGATCGTGCTCGGAGAGAAGCGACGGATCAAGCCGCCCGGGCTGTTTGCCCTCTACGTCGCCGGCTACTCGGCGTTCCGCATCTTTGAAGAGTTGATCCGCATCGACTACTCGGTGTACATCCTCGAGATGCGGTTGAACTTCTGGATCGCCCTGGCCGGCACGTTGAGCGGACTCATCTGGTTTGCGGTGATTCAACGCGGCAGCCTTCCGAGCGTGGATCGCTTGGTCCGAGAGAGCGATCGCCAGCCCGCACGTCGTGGCTGAACGCAGCGGCCGGCGAAGACCAGGGCCCAGCTGGGCCATCGGAGGGCGGCGAGGAACTCGGCCTGGCACCGTTAGGACGCGCAATCCAGCCCATTTGGGGGGTGCTACCGTCATCCCCGACATCAAACCGCTCCGCGATCGCAACAAGCACGTCGTCACGACCGGGGCCTATGACGGGGCCCCATCTACGGCAGACGCGGACTCTGCGTCATCACCTGCCTCGATCCACGCACCGACTCGGCGAACTTCCTCGAGCTAGAAATCGGCGACGCCGTCGTCATGCGCAATGCCGGCGGCTGGATCAACCAAGCCCTGATCGACGATCTCGCCTTCATCACCTACGTCTCCGAGACCAAGCTCAAGCCCGAAGGCCCGCTGTTCGAGGTCGCCATCATCGACCACGACAAATGCGGGACCAGCTTCCTCGCCAACGTGGGCTTCCGCCACAGCTTCGCTGACCACGTCGGAGGAGACGAGGCCGCTCTCGCCGACGAAGCTGTCACCGACCCAGAGCAGACCGTCAAACATGACGTTGAACTTCGACGTGCCGCTGCGACCGTCGACCAAGATCACCGTCTCCGGTCACGTCTACGACGTCGATACCGGCACGCGGACGACCGTCGTCCCAGCCGCGCCAATGCTCACCATCTAGCGGCCATTGGCGGAGACGCATCGCCGACCACCGAAACGCGTCGACGCCGCTGCAGGCAACGTCGATGTCGAGCGCTTCGCCGCGCCAGGCGCGGTGGCCGTCTATTGCCAAACGGCAGACCGCGATAAGACGATGCAGGGCGGCGACTCGGTTTGCCCTGTGGGCGCGACGCCGTCCGAGTTCGGACTCGGGACCGGATTCGGCCGAAAGCGGTCGCCGCGCATGCGGCGTCGGGCCTGGTCGAGACTCTGGTTGGTGCGTGGATCCGGTAGCGCGTATCCGGTGCAGCAGCGGCGGCGCCTCACGGCTCTTGCGGACGACCCGGAAGCGCCCACCGTGGCAATGAATGAGCACCGGCCCGGGCTCGGGCCGGCGACTCGTCGTCAAACACGGTCAGTTCGCCAGGGCGGCCAGCAACTGGCGGGCGGTGGCGGTGAACTTCGTGGGATCGCCGTACGGGCGGGCCACGAGCATGGCCCCCTCAAGCGTGGAGAGGATGCTCTGAGCGACCTCGTCTGGAGATCCGGTGAAGGCCAGCGTCTCTTCCATCCGTCCCTGGTTGAGCACGCCGGCTAGCCACCGCTGGTTCTCGTCGAAGAAGCCGATCACTGCGCGGTGCATCGGCTCTGGCAGGGTTTGGTACTCGGCGGCGAGCATGCCGCACATGCACATTCGCTCGCCCTCGAGCACGCCGGCGTAGAGGTCCGCGTAGGCTTCGAGCTTACCGCGCGCGCTGGGAACGTTTCGGTCGATGCGGTCCAGCGCGTCGCCGAACCGCTGGGCGTAGCGGGTGGTCAGGGCGTGGCCGAGCTCGGCCTTGCCGCGGAAGTGGTAGTGCAGGCTCGCCGTGGTGAGTCCGAGTTCCTTGGCGATGTCGGCGTAGCTGAAGTCGTTGAAGCCGCGCGTCTGCACGAGCCGCTCGGCGACGTCGAGGATCCGCTCCGAGGTCCGGTTCTCTCCCTTGTGTCGCTGGGCGGCCATGACGAGGCTCGACACCATACCTACTAGAAGATAAGTTCTCTATACCGGGGGCTTGCGCGGCCCGAAGGTGGTGTGGAGAGCTGCTCGTCGATCGCGCAGCGGTCATGACGGGAACTCCTCGGGGATCTGGACGCCGTAGGCCTCCGCGAGCATGGCGGCTCGACGTGACGGCCGACCAACAGCGCGCCGCCTGGGCGGAATGGGTCCAGCGTTGCCCGAGGCCGCAGCGGCCCGCCGCGACGTGTTCCGCCCCGTCGAGGGACCTCCTGGAGGAGCCATCCCCTCCCGCTCGTAGACGAAGCGTCACGTCTTCCGGTAGACAGCATGAGCAACGGGCGCAGAGTTGGCGGATGTCGCACGAGCCGACGGCCCATCGCGTGCTCGGGGCATCCCGCTGAGGGCGTCTGGCGCCGGCCATGTGGCGGCTCTGGGCTGGCAGCCGGCTGGGACGAGACCCCCGGCAATCCGGAGAACATCTACCGTCTCGCACGGTCATGGAGCCACGATGACGGATCATCTGCCGCTGCCGGACGGCTTCCGGATTGGACACTGGACCGATCCGGACGCCCGAACCGGATGCACGGTCATACTGGCGCCGCCCGGGACGCGGGGCGGGGTGGACGTGCGCGGCGGCGGTACCGGCTCGCGCGAGCTCGAGGCGCTGTCGCCGCTGGCGAATGCGGAGGGGCCGACGGCCGTGTTGCTCACGGGCGGGAGCGCGTTCGGTCTCGCCGCGGCCGATGGTGTGACGCGATGGCTCGAACAGCGTGGGCTTGGACGGCCGACTCCAATGGGGGTAGTCCCGCTCGTGCCCACCGCGGTCGTATACGACCTGGTGAAGGGAGACGCCAGCAGACGCCCTGGCCCGCAGGAGGGCTACGCCGCGTGCGAGAACGCGGCCGCCGCCATCCCAGAGCGCGGATCGATCGGGGCGGGCTGCGGCACTGCGGTGGGCAAGCTGCTCGGTCGCGATCGAGCCGCTCGCGCCGGAGTGGGGTACGCGGCGAGTGCGCTCGCCGACGGGGCGATCGTCGCTGCCATCACGGTCGCGAACGCGTTTGGAGACGTAATCGCGGAGAACGGCGAGCTGCTCGGAGCGCCCCACGACGAGCGCGGCAAGCTGCTCCGCACGGCGGACTTGATTCCGGGAATGCCGGAGCTGCCAGAGGTGGCGTCCGCGTCCGCGCGCACCACCGGCAACACCACGCTCGCGTGCGTGTTCACCGACGCCTCGCTCGACAAGCGCAGCTGCGCGATCGTTGCGCGCATGGCCGGCGCCGGGATCGCACGCGCGGTCAACCCCGCATTCACCCCGGTCGACGGGGACGTCGTCTTCTGTCTCGCCTCAGGATCCGAGCTGCCACCCGTCCCCGGCCCCGCCGCCTCCTGGTCGCTAACGCTGCTCGGCACGGTCGCCGCGACCGTCACGGCCGCGTCGATCCGGGACGCCGTGTGCCAAGCCGCGTGACCGACCGGCAGCCGCTCGTGACCGCGGGCTGATCAGCGGCCGCGACCGCGTCGCGCGCGTCGGCAACTCGGTTCAAGATGTTCATACTGGCCGTCTGTCCGTGAGCCATGTGCGCAAGGGTGACCAGAGCGAGCCCCGTCGAGGGCCTCGGCGTAGGACAGCACCGTATACGCATGGTCGTTCAATCGCACTTGTCGCGCGTGGTGCGGGGCTGGCGGCTGTCCTCGGCATCACGCTCGGCGGAGGCTCGGTAACGGGTCTCGGCTGGACCGCTTGAGGTTTCGGGGGGGGGCATGCCGGTCATCGTCTTCCACGGCGACCGCGATGGCACCGTCCCGTACCGATGCGGCCAACAAGCGCTCGCTCAGTGGCCGGCCACCGACGATCTCGTACGCCAGTACCAACACCCGGTCCGCTCGTCCCCACCGAGACCGAAACGCGGCACTCGGGTCGAGGTCGTCCGAGAGGACGCCAGACAGACCGTGAGGCGACCTCACCGCCGGCTTGAGCGTCGTCGGGCGATCGGTGAGACTGGTGTGATGAGCGAACAGAGTGGTGGCTTCTCCACCGACACGATCGATCAACGGTCTGCTGCCAGCGGGCCAGGTGCGCTGGCGAGGCAGAGAGGCGCAGGAGACGAACCAGTGTTAGAAGCCCGAGACACGGCAATGAGCCCGGAAGCTGGCGGTTATGGGCTGCTGGGTACTCCTGTTCAGGACCGTCCCACCGATCCGGATGTTCGGGTGGGTGGAGTCGCGTCGATGTTGCGGTAGAGCGCGATGGAGACCACGGGGGTAGAGCTGGGCGCCGATCCTGCCGACTGGTGTGTGGTGAACGTGGAAACGTCCCGGCGGTGCCCGCCAGGCTTCCAGGCACGCCGAGCCGGAGACCGGATCAGCTCGCTAGGGCTGCCCGAATACGCTCTGCGGTCGCCGCGAGCTCGTCGTCGGCGGCGGGACGGGCGCGACGAAAATCGATGTCGTGGACCCCGTCGATCGGCACGAGGTGCAGATGAGCATGCGGAACCTCTAGGCCGATGACGGCAATCCCGACGCGCGCCGCGCCCGTCACTTGTTGAATCGCCCGCGCTACTGGCCTTGCGAACGGCAGCAATCCCGCGAGCAGCGACTCGGGCAGATCAAACACGTCCGGAACCTCGACCTTCGAAATGGCGAGGCTGTGGCCTTCGCGAATCGGACGGACATCGAGAAACGCCAGGAAGTCGGAGTCCTCATGCAGGATGTGGGCCGGAATCTCGCGCGCGACGATGCGTGTGAATATGGACGGCATCGCGCAGGAACGCTAGCCGTTCCGGAGAGCAGAGGGCAGGAACGCGAACCTCCGCATGTCGCGGAGTGGATGCTCAGGCAACCGCAGGACGAGAGCCAGCGTGTCGGCGGCGCTCTGCAGGAAGTCGTACAGCGACGCTTGGCGCCCGAGCTCTGGCGCGTCCACGAATTCCCGCACGATCGCGGCGCATCGATCGAGGCTTGAGAGCGCGCGATCGCCGTCGATCTCGGCAACGGCGACGTACGCGCTCAGCCAGGCCAGGTATGCGTGCCCACCGGGGACTTCGCATAGCCATCTCCGGTGCTCGGCACCGAGTCGCTTCCTCTCGCATGCGAGGTCGGGATCGCGCCCGCTCCCCGAGTCCCCGAAGTGCGACCACTCATCGATGCCCGAGAATCCCTGCACGCCGGTCGCATAGATTGCCGATCGGTATGTCCGTGCGCTCTGAGCCAGTGCCTCCCACCACTCTGGCGGCTTCGTGGGCGCGCAGTCCTCGCTGAGGCTCTCCGCGATCACTCCACAGACCCCGGCAGCCTCGAGGAGACGAAAGTTGCCGAGCAAGGCACGAACGTGTTGTGTCGGGTCGCCGCGGATAGACCGACTCTAATCGCCTGTTACGCCGGCGCAAACATCTACGACATCGGCGTCGCACACGCGAAATCGCGGTGCACCGCTGCGTCGGTCACGCGCGGAAGCGCGTGCCGATCCGCTCAGCCACCGTTTCCGGCGCGAGATCGATCGCACCTTCCCAGTGCAGGCGCTCGAGGAAGGTCGAATCCGATCGGTAAAACGCACTCAGGTTGGAGCGGCATGCGACCCGCAGGTTCAACGGATAAGTGTCGATCCCAGGCGGCGCGCCGTAGACAGCGAGGTTGAAGCTCTCAAACCCCATCTCGGCATAGGCGTTCAGCGCCAATACCAGCCCGTTGGCCAGCTCGATAACCAGGTCCTCGTCGAGTTCGACGGGTGATGAGATCCCCCGGATGAAGGCCCTCAGCTCCGCGGGCGCGATCGGCGCGAAGCTCACGAGCCACTGCACCCGGCCGGTGTCCCCGAGGTAGCGTTCCCCGGCCTGGCGCTCGGTCTGCAGGTAGCCCTCGAACCGCTCAGCCGGTACCTCGGCGAGGATTCGCTGAAGCGTCGTCGGCTGAGAGTCGACGATTCCCTGCAGGTGGGGATGAAACAGCGAGCTGCCCGCAGGCAACATGTGGTTGGCGTTGATCGATGCCCACCGCGCCTCGGGGTCGGCGGCGATCACGGCCTCCGCATGCGCCACCTGAGTGAGCAGGTTGTCGGCGAGCAGGCGTTCGGTCATGTCCTCGAGTGGCAGGTAGTGAAGTCGCGGCGAGTACACAGAGACGCAGCTGTGCGAGGCGTAGGCGTGAAGATTCGGGAACAGGACCGCCTCGCCGCGGGTGATGCGACCGTCCGGGTGGATTGCCGGAGGCAGCTTTGGGGTCAGGGCGTCGATCCGCTCAGGGCAGAACGGACAGCGAGGCTGGTTCTCGCGCGCGAACGCGGCGAGGTCGAAGTCGTTGGCCGGCATCAGGCCGCGCTCCGGCAGGATGCGACAGCTGTGGCCCGTCAGAGGATCGACGCGCACCTCGATCGGGGTACGAACCACGCTCTCCGTCCCCGGATCGAGCATCTCAGCGGTGAGAATGTGACGTGTGAACTCCATGGTGTACCGCCGAGAATCGTCGCACCTTGCCGACTCCGCGTGCGTGGTTACGTGTGGCGCAGACGCCGTCACGCCAATCACCGCGCCGAAAGCCGCGCCGCGAGACTGCGAGGACTTGGCTCACCAGGTGCTTGCCGAGCTCGTGGCCACCATCGAGCCGCTGCTCGTCATCTTCGCTCTCGGCGCCGGCCGGGTGCGACGACGCCCGGCGCCGTCGGGGCGGACATCGGCGCCGCGCGCCTGTTCACCGGCTCGACCAGCTGCCGTGCCTCAGAGCCGGGCGGCTCCGACCTGAGTGACCGACGAGTCGGCGAGTATGCCCCCGAGCGCGCCGGATCCGGTTGAGCCAAATGTGCGTCTGTGATGCTGCGGAGTATGGTTGCCCCAAGGCGATGAGGCTCGTCTCCAACCGCGCCTATGGCGCTGATGGCTTCTACCGGTTTTTTGGCGCAGTCGGCCGCGGTGCGGCCCAACCATCAGGAGGCGATCACGTTGGACATCCGAGAGGCCCCGGCGCTTGCCGGCGGGGGGTCTGTTGCGACCGGCGCCGCGTTCAAGGATGGGGCGCATGCGGCTGGCTGATCCAAGCGACCGGCTGCGGAGAGTGCGGGGGTCGCGGTCGTCGTCGCGGATCGTGGGCGCGCTGCAGGATCCCAGTCCGGAGGTGGCGCGGGCGGCGATCGTGCGTCTGGTGGAGCTCGATGGTCCGCGCGCGGCGGGAGTGTTGCGCGCGCGTCTGCTCATCGCTGACCTGCAGGTGGTCGCCGACGTCGCGGCGGCCCTGCGGGCGCTGGGCGACATCGACGCGGTGGGGGTCGCTATCGGCGGTCTGAGCGATGAGAGCTACCCGCGGCGGCTGGCCGGCGCGAGGGCGCTGGGAGTGCTGGGCGATCCGCGGGCTCGCGAGCCACTGCGCCGGTCGCTGCGCGATGAGATCGCGGGCGTGCGTATGGCGGCGTTGGACGCGCTGGGCAAGCTCGAGCCCGACGAGGACACGGCACTGGCCTGCCTGCCTTTATTGACCGATCCCAATTCGCAGGTGCGCACCGCGGCGGTGAGGGCGGTCGCGTGCCTCGCCCCGACTCGGCTGGCCGCAGCCTCGGCGCTGGCCGAGGATCCGGATTGCCTGGTGCGGCTTGAGGTGGCCCGCCACGTCGGGTCGATCGCCGGCTCGGCGTCGCAGCGCCTGTTTGCCGACAGCGATGCTGGGGTGCGCGAGGCGGCGGCGCTCGCGGCCGGCCCCCAGCACGCCGAGATGCTGGCGCGCCTGCTGGCCACCGATGCCAATGACAACGTGCGCCGGGCCGCGGCGCGAACGCTGGGCGGCTGTGACGCCGGCGTCGCTGCCGATGGCCTGGTCGGCGGGATCGAGGATCCCGATGCGGTCGTCCGCGCGGCGGCCCTGCACGCGTTGGAGCGGTCGCTGACGCGGCGCGGCGCGGTCGCGCGGCTGTCGCGGGAGCTGGCGTCGGCCAGGCCACTGCGCCGGCGGTGCAGCGTGTATGCGCTGGCGCACCTGCATGGGCGCGAGGCCTCAAGCGAGGTGTGGCGCTTGGCCGATGACCCGGAACCGGACGTGCGGCTCGCGCTCATTCAGGCGGCGCCGGCGGTGGCGAGCGACCCCGAGGCGTTGCTGCTGTACATGACGACCGACCCTGATCGCTCGGTGCAGGACAGCGCCCGCAACCGGTTGCAGCGCTGGCAGGTGGGAGGG
Organism: uncultured Actinomycetota bacterium; assembly: GCA_963850325.1. Lineage (GTDB taxonomy): Bacteria > Actinomycetota > Thermoleophilia > Solirubrobacterales > Solirubrobacteraceae > Palsa-465. The sequence goes on along the minus strand of CAWKLB010000019.1, from coordinate 35,472 downwards.
TCGCGGTGACGGCGGGCCGCTATGAGCCGTGACCGTCGGCGCGGTGTGAGTTAGGGGTAGACGGCGTAGGCGATGAGCACCACGATGAAGACGTAGAGCAGGTAGAGGTTGACGTCGCCGCTCTGGATCGGCCGGGCCAGGTCGGCGGCGCGCCGGATGGTCCAGACCACGGGCCGGTAGAGATATCGCTCAAAGATCGGGGTCCACCTGGAAGCGGTAGTGGACGGGGCCCGATCGTCCCGCGGGGTCTTCGGATGCGCGCTCGAGATCGATGTGGGGGCGGTAGAGCTCCTCAAACGTGACGCGCACCGGGTTGGCGTGGGTCGTGGCGGTGTATTGCAGCCTGGCCTTGAAGGTGAGGATTCCGCCATCCCACACGGGGGGCGACGGCTGGGGGCGCGCGGTCGCCCGGCCAGGTAGATGACGATCGGGATCGTCGTGACCGCGATGAGAAAGGCGGCGAGGTAGGTGGGGGAGAAACCCGCGAAGTCGGTATGCGCGGGGATGACGGTGAGCTGGGGCACGAGGAGTTGGGAGCGGATGTCGATCCGGCGGTCGCTCAGGCGACCCGGTCCGTTCTCACGTCAGACCCCATCTGGTCCAGGATCGGGGGACGGACGGCAGGGCGGTGAAAGCTGTCCAGGGCGACCGTCTGAAAGCTGCCGCGGAGCCTGGGTACGCCCGTGGCCTGCGCGAGGAAGATGAGCTCCAAGTCGCGGGCCCGGACCGACTCGACGATCTCTGACACAGAGAGCAACGGTCCGGGATCGATCTCCAGCCCGATCTCCTCGATCACCTTCCGCTTGAGCGCGTCGATCACCGACTCGTGAGCGTTGACTCGCCCGCCTGGAAGCGTCAGCTCCCTTCTCCCGCGCCGCGAATGCTGGGCGACCATGAGCAGACCATCGATCCAGATGACGGCGCGCGCCTTGACTCTCACTGCGGCTCCGGGCTGCTAGTCGACTCTGGGTCCTGCAACCAGCGCTGCATCTGCCGTGCGAGGTGGTCGCAGTCGCGCTCGATCTGTGAGAGCTGCTTGAGCCGGGCGTCGGCCGTCCGCTGACCGCGCCGACGTTCCTCTGTTGCTCGGTCGACCGCGGCGCCGATGGCCTCCGCCGACTCGTCGACGGCGGTCGTGAGATCGCGGCGATACTCATGAGCTGCGCGCGTGGCCCGCTCGGCGAGCTCAGAGCGCAGGCGGCCGGCGTGGCGATCGGTCATTTCGATCAGTCGCTGCTCGGCGTCGCGCACCACGAGTCTGCGTCCCAACATCCCGGGGGCGACCGTGCGGCCAAAGCCGACGATCATGTCGAGCGCGTTCTCGACGTCGTGGAGCTTGAACGAGAACCGCGACGGGGCGCGCAGACCCGTCTCCGGCAGCACCTCGCCCGCGCGGACGCCGAACACGTCCTGCGCGGCGGCCTGAACCTCCTCGAGGATGTCGCGCACGCGTGCCGCGTAGCGGGTCTCAAGCACAGTGAGCTCGTCGGCGATGGCGGACTCGAACCGCGGGACCAGATCGGCAAATGCGGCCCGCACGCAGTCGTCGATCCACGCTTGGAGCTCGTTGGCCAGCTCGCGAGGCGAGCAACGTGGAAGCTCGGCGGCCCGTTGACGAACCGCGCGGCGCAGCTCAGCCTCATGGCGGCGCGCGTGCGCCTGCAGGGGCTCGTTGACACGCGAGGCAAGCGCACGGTCGATCCCCCGCTCGAGGAGATCTCCGGCCTCCGCCCCGGCGGCCCGCAGCTCGGCGATCCGCTGGTCGAACCGGCGTGCCCGTGAGGCGAGCTCGTCGAGCGGCAGCTGGATGGCTTGCGCTTCAAACCGAGCCGCCTGGGCGCCCGAGTGGGCCACGTCGTGCCCGACGCCGGCCACCGAACGCAGCAGCAGCGACTCGCGTTCGCCGCAGGCGAGTTCCAGCAGTCGCGCCCGCAGTGGCGCGAGCCCTTCATGATGACGGGCGCTGACACCATAGAGCTCGACGCCGCTTGAGCCGAGTTGACCTTCGAGAGTTGAGCGAACGAACTCCAGCGCGACGGCGCGATCGGCCTGATCGAGGTGATCGATCTTGTTGACGATGATCATCAGGCGAGGGATCCGCCGTGCGGCGTCGCTCAACATCCGCCGCTCGGCATCTGACAGCGGCTGACCGGCGTCGAGCACGCACAGGGCGGCGTCGACGCGCGGCAGGAACTGGCGAGCGACATCGGTGTTGTGGCCGTGGATCGAGCCGACCCCCGGGGTGTCGACGAGCTCGAGCCCGGCACGCAGGAGCTCATGGTCGAGCTCCAGGCGGGCGAGCTCGACACCGAGGCGATTGTGGGGGTTGCCCGCCTCGGTGACGTACTGCGCCAGCTCGGCGAGGGGACGCTCCAGTGAGCGACCGTCGGCGTAGCGAACGACGAGGCGATCGCCAGGGCCGGCGGCGATCGCGGTGACCACCGAGGTGAGCGGCACGACACCTGTCGGGAGCAGCTCTCGATCGAGCAGAGCGTTGATCAGCGTGCTCTTACCCCGTTTGAACTCACCGAGGACCGCGAGATTGAAGCGATCGGTGCAGATCCGTGCGTGGGCGTCTCTCAGGTCACGACGCGCACCCGCTGGCACCATCCCCTCGGTCAGGGTCAGGAGTGTGCCGAGGGCATCGAGCGCAGACGAGCGCGCACTTGTTCCCTGGCCAGCCAACGGGGATTGTGCCGCTTCAGAACCGGTCAGCACCAGCTGCCTCCACCAGACCTCCACAGGAGTGGATCAACGTCGGATAGAGGCCATCAGCGGCACCGCCGCAATCTGAGCGAGCCTCATCGCTCGTGCGTGAGTATTCCACCTGGCGCGACGAGTGGCAACGCCGTCGCCTCAGCCCGGTGACAGCCCGCTCGGGTTTCCCCGGGCCCGACATGAGTGTCAAAGCGCCGAGCTACTCGAACCGCGCGAGCCGGCGGAGAGCGCACACTGCAGGGAGACGGCCGAATCGCAACGCGTGCCGGTGGCGCTCGTCGATCAGCTCTCGGTGGCAGCGGCGGGCGTCTCGTCCACGCTCCTGCCGAAGATCTTGCGATAGGAGTCCGCGCCGTAGCTGGTGGGCAACGGCTCACCTTCCGACAGCCGGAACGGCCGGGCGCCCTCCTCTCCGCGGTGGGCGCGCAGAAACAGCGCGGTCGGTAGGCGCTGCTCGTAGTAGCTGTGGGCGAGATCGAACATGTGGGTGACGAAGATGACCTTGATGCGCTCGCAGAGCATCGCGTCGATGACCTGACGAGCAATCTGCGACCCCTCTCGTTCGTTGGTGGCGGCGAACGACTCGTTGCACAGCAACACGGACCGCGGTGCGATGTGGTTGGCGATGTCGCTCATCCGAGCCAGCTCCTCGTCGAGCTTGCCGCTCTCCATGGTCTGATCCTCTTCGCGCTTGTAATGGGTGAACACGCCGTCGCAGGCGTTGGCGTGAAAGGACTCGGCGGCGACGAACATCCCGGCTTGGGCCATCAACTGTGCGAGCCCGATGCTGCGCAGGAAGGTGGACTTGCCGCCCTGGTTGGCGCCGGTGATCATCACCAGTGACTTGTCGTCGGCGTCGATGTCGTTGGTGACGACACGCTCCTCGAGGGTGAGCGTCAGACAGACGTCATACAGCCCGCGAGCGCAGAGACGGACCCGATCGTCGTCAACGATGGTCGGCAACGTCGTGGCCTCCCCTTTGGCGGCGAGCCGGTCGGCGAGGTTCAGGCAGGCCACGTAGAAGCCGATCTCGGTGCGCAGCATGACGACGAAGCTGACCACGTGCTCGAGGGATTGGGCGAGGGCGTTGGCGACGAGATTGACACCCTTGTCCTCGAGTTCGCCCAGGGCACGGGCGCCGGCCTCGTCGCGATCGGGAAGGGTGAAGCTGTAGCCGGAGCGGTCGAGCATGCGCGCGATGAAGCCCCGATCGCGTGCGCGTCGCAACCTGTATCCGGTGCCTTTGTTGCCGGCCGCCAGTTGTGCGTCCATCACGACGCCGCCCTTGAACTTGAGCTCCTTCAGGTAGCCCTCAATCAGGTCGAAGTACTCGTCGCTGAGCTCTTCGACCAGCATGGCGAAGAACCGGGTCAGCCCCGGCGAGCGGACGCGCGGCGCGTGCTTGTCAGCGGCTTCGCGCAGACGCCTGAGGAACGTGACCAGAATCTCCATCTTGCGCACCGATGTGCCCAGCAACACGCGGGGCGCGTCGCGCCCCAGGATGCTGCCCCAGACCGTCTTCTCTGCCCGCAGTGCCTCCCCGGCGACGTCGTAGAGCTCGCGGATGACCGAGGGGTTCTCCAGGCAGTCGGTCAGGATCTGTTGGCGGTAGGTGACGACCGCGGGGTCGCCCAGGCTCAGAAGCAACCCACGCTTGGCGACCTGGAAGAGCAGCGGGTCTCCGGAGGCCATCACGCTGAGCAGCGTGTTGAGCTCGAGGTCCTGAGCGAGTGCCGGCTCGTGGGCGGGCAGCCCGCTCTGGGTGTCGAAGTCCTCATTGGGGTGCATGAGGAAGGCCTTCACGAGCTGATCCTCCGGCGCAGGGACTCGGTCGTGAGGCCGTATTTGTCGGCGAGGGCGGCGGCGTAGGCCAGGCCGTCGGCGGGCTTGCGGATCACCTTGAATGTGCGCACAGCGGGGTCGTCGGGGACGACGGTGCTCATCATGCTCACGGTGCTGTCGCCCAGCGAGGCGAGCTCGTCGACGAAGGTCACGAAGACACACAGCGCGTCGAGCGCGATGATGTGCTTCATCACCTCGGTGCCGACGACGATCGCGTCCCGCAGCGTCGTTGATCCGAAGCTCTCGTTCATGATGAGCACGCTGTCGGCAGTGGCCCGCTCCAGGATGGTATGGATCCGGTACAGCTCATCCTCGAATTTCCCGCGGAGCGTCTCGATGTCCTCTTCGCGCTCGAAGTGGGTGAAGACCTGATCGGGCAAAAACAGACGGGCGTCGCGCCCGGGAACCGGCAGCCCCAGGCTGGCGAGGTAGTGCAGTTGGCCGAATGTGCGGGCGAAGGTCGTCTTGCCGCCGTTGTTGGGGCCGCTGACCACGAGCACCCGCTCGGGACCCTCGAGATAGAAGTCGTTGCCGACGATGGGCGGTTCGTCCCGACGGAGCTTGGCGGCCAGCGACAGGTCGAAGGTCGCCGTGGCAGAGATTTCCTTCGAGCGTCCCGACACCCGGGGAAAGGAGAAGGCGAGGCCGTTGCCCTTCAGCGGGGCGATGTATTCCAGGTATGCAACGTAAAACTGGACCTCGCGATCAAAGCGCGCGATCGTCGGGTCCAGATAGCCGTCGTGCCGCGTGCAGTAGCCGGCCAGACGGGCGAACGGCTCCGGGAACAGTTTGGCCACGAGATCGAGGATCTGCGCTTCGACGTGGTTCATCTCGGCGTACTCACGAAAGCGAACCCGATGATCGTTCACGGCGCCCTGCCGGAACTTTGCGAAGGCGTGCTCCACCTCCTCGCCGACATCCGGCGCGCCGCCGTGCTCGCTGACGGTGACGCGGTTGCCGCGAATGTGGACTTCGTAGGTGATGGCGGCCAGCTCATCCTCGCGGTCTTGGGTCTCGGCCGCCAGTGAGGTGAACCGGTCGGAGGCGGCATAGCTCGCCACGTAGTCATGGAGCGATCGGAAGCCCGACGACTCGAGGTCGAGTGCCGCAAGCGCGTTGGCGAGCTCCGTGACGACGCTGCAGTAGACCGAGCCCGCCTCGAGAAACCAGCGTTGCTGCTGGCGCGCATAGTGGAGCTTGTCGGCGAGGGCGAGATGCTTGCGCATCCGAGTCATGCCGTCGGCAAATGCGCGGACGGCGGCGATGACGTCGTCGCGCTCGAGGTCACGCAGCACGTGGTGGCGGTAGCGGACCGACTCGACCGAGTGCAACGGCCGGTAGAAGAACGGGGCAAGCTCGTGCTCCTCGCGGCCGTCGGTGAGGGAGGCGAGGATCTGATCGAGGTGCAGATCACCGAAGAAGGCGGGCGCCCGGTCGGGAGGGGACGTGCTGGCGTCCGGCTCCCGGTCAAACAGGATGCTGGTGAACGTCATCACGTGTTCTCCTTCGGCTGCGGACCGGCCCGGGATTGCGCCGCCGCGGCGATGCCCAGGTCGCCGCCGGCGGCGGCGCAGGGCAGAGAGTCGCCCGGCCCTGGGAGGCGACGGTCGCACACAATCCGGTCACCTGGGGCTCGATGACCCGGCGGGGTACCCACAGACGACGGCTGAAAATCGAGCCCGGGAACGAGACGGGATGGCATTCGCTTCCACCGGTCGGGGTTCGGTAGAAGCCATCAGCCGGAGCGGCAGTTGGTCAGGCGGGCCTCATCGCCTGGCACCAATCATAGCCCCTGCGAGGTGAACCGTTTGGTTGCGCGGGGCCGACGGACGCGGTGCTGGGGATCGTTGCGTGAGGCCGATTTCGGGGGTCGGACGGCACGGTTACGCGTATGCCCGCAGGGTTTGCTCGCACTGTGTGAAGGTCATCAGCGGCGGGTCGCAGTCAACGCGAGCCTCATGGCACGTCCCCCAGTGCACCCGTGCACCACGTTTGCCTGGCATTTGCTTTGGCGGCAGTATGCTCGCAGTCGGCGATGAAGCTCGCCGACCAATGTGCCTCCGCGAGAGGCTGATGGCTTCTACCGATTATCCGCGAGGAGATCAACGCGAGGAGCCATGCCGAGGATTCGACGGCCAGCACGATGGGAACGGGGCCCCGGGATGGCGCTGGCGCTCACGGGGCTGTCGGCGGTGATCGCCATTACGGCCGGAGCGCCGTTGTCTCATGCGACCCCGATCGATGCCCGGTCCGCCGCGACCCCCGTGACGGCGCTGTGGCTGTTGGCTCTCGGGGCAGGGATCGTGGCGCTGAGCGCTCTGGCGGTGCTGCTGTGGCCGGGCCGCCGGCGGCGTGGAGACGATGAGCCTGAATTTGAGAATGAGACGCCGGCGATGCACTGGCTCTGGAAGGTGGCGGCGATCATGCTGCCCTTCGCTCTCGGCGGCGCGCTGCTGGCGGCAGCGTTCGTCGGCCTGAAAGCCACCGGGTCCGCGGTCGCTCCTCAAGGGATCCGGTCGCCGACGGCACCGGTGACGGCGCCCCCAACGGCTCAGCGGCCAGTGAGCCCAGCCCATGGGTTCACCGTGCCGGCGTGGCTGCCGTGGACGTTGCTGGGCATCGTGCTCGTGGCCGTGGCGGTCGGCGCGATTGCATTGTGGAGGTGGTGGCGTGGGCCGGCCACGATCGCCGCATCGGATACGGAGCCGGCGAGCGCCGCGGTGCAGGCGGCGATGACGGCGCTTGACACGATCGACGATCCGCGCGCAGCGGTGATCACCGCGTATGCCGCCATGCAGGACACCCTGGCCGCCCGCGGCGTGCCACGATCGCCGACGGAGGCGCCACGCGAGTACCTACGGCGGGTGCTGCGGGCAAGCGACGCGTCGGAAGCCGGGGCGAGAACCCTCACGGGTCTGTTCGAAGAAGCGCGCTTCAGCACCCACCCAATCTCCGAGCGCGTCCGGCAGCGCGCGCTGTCGGCACTGAGTGCCGTGCGCACGGAGTTGGGAAGACCGTGACGCAGTGAGATTGGTCGCCGAGATCGCGCTGATCGCTGTCGCCGCCGGGGTCATCGCCGTCTGTCTCGGGCGTCTGCCCGCCGCAGCGTCTCAGCGGTGGTCCCGCGCCTCGCCTCCCGCCCCGCGACGACCGCCCCAGCTCGTTGACCTGGAACGGCTGGTCAGCATGTCAAGCGTCAGCGCGGTGACGGTCCACGCGCACTTGCGCCCGCTGTTGGTCGAGATCGCCACCCGGCAGCTGGCCGCCCGCGGCAACGCGCTGGAGCGCATGAGCGACGCCGACGGCGTGGCGCTGCTGGGAGAGGCGCTCTGGGATGTCGTGCGTCCGGGCCGCCCGTTCCCGGACGACCGGCATGGGCCAGGGATCCCCCCAGGCGAGCTGGGGGCGATGGTGGCGGTGCTCGAGCAGTTATGACCGCGTCCTTGTCTTCTCGTGTGCGGAGCCTACTGGCGCTGGCCGGTGGCGCCTTCGTGACGGGTCTGGCCAGCGGCCGTCCTGAACTGGTCGTGGTCGCGGTGCCCATATTCCTGCTCGTCGGTGTCGGACTCGCAGTGAGCACAGAGCCGCAGCTGACGGTGATGATTACCCTCGATCACACGCGGTTGATCGAGGGCACCGGGGCGACCGCGACCGCGACGGTGTGCAATGACGGGACGGGGGCGATCGACCTGGAGGTTGCGCTGGCTCGGACCCGGCACGTCGTTGTCGAGCCCGCCGGTCCGGTGCTGATCCATCTGGGAGCGGGTCGATCGCTGTCGCTGACCTTTGAGGTCCACCCGCAGCGGTGGGGAGCGCACTCGGTCGGTCCGATGCTGGTCCGGGCGCGCGACCCGTTGGGCGTGAGAGCATGGGACACGCAGCTGGGCTCCCGCGCGACCCTGCGGTCGTTTCCCCGCGAGCAGCACCTGCGTCAGCTGGTCGCGCCTCTGCGGACGCAGCCGTTTCTTGGTGCGCACGTCGCGCGCGCCCGGGGCAGCGGGATCGAGTTTGCCGACATTCGTCCATTCGGCGCCGGAGACCAGGTGCGTCAGATCAACTGGCGGGCCACGGCCCGCCGAGGCGCGCTCTATGTCACCGACCGTCATCCTGAGCACGCCAGCGACGTCGTGCTCCTGCTTGACACGTTCGCCGAAGCGCGCGACGGCGCGAGCGGGACGCTCGATTTGGCGGTCCGGGCGGCGGCCTCGCTGGCCAGAGCGCATCTCGCCCGCCGCGACCGGGTCGCCCTGGTGGATTTCGGCGGCACCCTGCACTGGCTCGAGCCCGCCTTCGGCACGAGACAGCTGTATCGGATCGTCGATGCGCTACTGGCCAGCGAGGTCGCGTTCAGCTATGCCTGGCGGGCGGTCGAGAGCATCCCGCGCAGGGTGCTGCCGACCGGCGCTCTGGTGGTGGCGATCACACCGCTGCTCGACGAGCGTTCGATCCGACTGATCACGGATCTGCGCACCCGCGGTCGCGACCTCACCGTCGTGGAGGTGTCGCCGATCCCGCACACCGAGCCGGGGCCGACCGCCGGGGACGAGGTGGCCCATCGGCTGTGGGCGCTGCAGCGCGAGGCCTTGCGCACGCGCCTGCAGGCAATGGGGGTCGCGGTCACGGTGTGGGACGAGCGCAGCCAGCTCGGGGTGGGGCTGGAGGGGGTGAACGCATTTCGACGCTCCGCGCGACTGGCCGCACACGCCTAACGCTCGGGCTGATCGCGGTGACCATCGAGGCCGCGCTGTCGCTGCTGGTCATCAGCGACGCCGGCTCCGCGTCAGGGCTGGCGTGGTACGCCGCCGGGGGCGCCATCGCGCTGCTCGCGGTCGGCCTCGTCGGTGGATGGGACGCTCCGCTGCACGCATCGCTCGCGCTGCTCGGCCTGGCCCTGCTGGCGCGCAGCGACGAGCGCCTCGCGCTGGCGCCGGTCTATGGCGCCGCTCTCCTGGCCGTGTCCGAGCTGGCGCGGACCTGCGGTGAGCTGCGCCTGATGGGTCGGGTGAGCCCGTCGGCCGTGCGGACACGGCTCCTGACCGTCGCGGCGGCGTCGGGTTTTGGTGGTTGCGCGGCGGCGATGGTTGCCGTGGCGGTGACGGGAGGGGCGGCGCGCTCGGTCGCGGTCAGCGCGGCCGCCACCATCGCCGCTGGGATTGCGTTTGCCGCGATCGTTGCGAGTGCTCGCCGTGGGCAGATCCGCGAGCGCCAGCATGATGGGGCGGACGCCGACGGCCGCTTCACCGATGGGGCGGACCATCCCGACCCGTACCGAACGTCTTCCGATGGCGCCCCGACTCGGGGCCATCTTCCGTCTGGCGGTGAGCGGTGACGGTCGCCCACACCCGCGTACCATCGGTGCTCACGCTCCCTTTCGGCGAGCGGGACTGGTGGCTTCAGGCGCGAACAGGCGGCAGCGTTCAGCGCCCGAGAGGTCTCGCCGCTGGGTCGTGAACAGCTCCATCGCGATGAGAGGATGGCGGCAGAAGCCGCGGATCTCGTAGCCCGAATCGTCCTGGAAGGGCGACAGCGTGTGGATATAGACGCAGTGCGGGCACTGCTCGGGAATGTATGGCCAGCTGCCCCCGGTCATGGCCTGCTGCCAACGTGACCGAATACCTGAGCCAAGCCTGTCGCGACCGTGTGAACCTCCCAGATGTCGTCGACGACGAGATCGTAGAGGCCATCAGCGACATGGTCGCGGTTGTGAGCGAGCCTCATCGCTCAGGGCGATTCACTCTAGCTCCGCGGCGGCGTCGGCCCGCCTGGTCCCGCTTGGGGGCGGCTCGTCGTTCGCCTGGCCACGATCAGAATCAGCGGGATCGCCGCGAACTCGGCCGCGACGGCGAAGGCGACCACGACGCCGAGCGAGACCCCGAACAGAGCGCCGATCGCCGCGCTGCCGAGAAACCAGGCGATGCCGTACGCGCCGGTGAACAGCCCATAGGCGGAGGCGCGCCGGTCGGGAGAGACCATCGGGGCCACGGCGGCGGGAATGATCGACTCGTGCACGCCCATCCCCAGGCCCCACAGGCAGACGCCGACGAGGCTGGCCCAGAAGCCCCCGAGGAAGGCGAGCGGTGCGTAAGCGGCGGAGAGCAGCGTCACCGGGATGAGAACCGCGATCCCATGGCGATCAAACAGACGGCCGAACACCAGCGAGCCGAGGCCGCTCACCGCCATGGCGGCGGCGTAAAAGATCGGCGTAAGGTCGGCGCGGACGGTCGCGCTGCGCTGAAAGTGGTAGGCGATGATCGGAAAATCGGCGAAGCCCGCGCCGACAAGGGCAGCGCCAGCGAGGTAGATCCAGAACACCCGGGGCAGCCCCTGGGTGGTCACCTGCGCCGGGCCGGCCTCCAGATCCTCGGGTCGCGGATAGAGCCAGCGCGCGACGGCCAGCAGCGAAAGCATGATTGCTGCCGGAACCGCAAGCGCGGCGAAGGCGGTCTTGTAGTCGTGGTGGCGGGCGGCGAGGATGAGCGCGATCAGCAACGGGCCGCATATCGCTCCGGACTGATCGAGCGCCTCGTGGACCCCGAACCCCCAGCCGTAGCCCATCTCCTTGGCGGCGTGGGAGAGCATCGCGTCGCGTGGAGGGTTGCGGATGGCCTTGCCGACCCGCTCGAGGATGATCAGCGCCGCGGCGACCTGCCAGCTTCCGGCCAAGGCGAGCAAGGGCACGACCGACATCTGCAGGATGTAGCCGCCGATCGTGATCGGCCAGTACAGCCCGGTGCGGTCCGCGCCGCGACCCGAGAACAGTCGCAGCCCATAGCCCAACAGCTCGCCGAAGCCGCTGATCACGCTGATCACCAACGCCCCGGCGCCCAGCAGCCCCAGGTACGGCCCGATGATGCTGCGCGAGCCCTCGTAGGTGAAGTCGGCGAAGAAGCTCATCACGCCGACCATCAGCACGAACCGTAGGGCGGTTGACATGCGTGAACCGGATCGGGGCGTCACCGGCGGGGCGGGGTCGCGGGGGCGAAGTCGAGGCGGCTGGCGGCGTGGACCCCGCCGTTGATGACGTCCGACCGGGGGACGGGGAGCTGAACGGCGCAGTCGCCGCCGAGGTGGCGCCACTGCGGCATGCCGAGGTCACGCGTCGCGGCGAGCGTGGCCTGGACCTCGATCGTGGGATCGCCCTGACTGTCGAGGATCTGACGCGCATGCACTCCCGCGATCTGAGTCACGGTCTACACCAGGCCGACGGTGCGGCCGTCAGGATCGATGTCGATCCGGATGGCGGCCGGTGACGGGCCGAGCCCGGGCATCTGGCTGATGTCGCCGCAGATCGGCACAAGCCAGCCGGCGCCCGTGTAGGCACGGATGTCGCGGACCGGGAGGGTGAAGTGCTGCGGCGCGTTGCGCAGCGCCGGGTCGGCTGAGAGCGACAGATGGGTCTTGGCGATGCAGACGGGAAGCCGGTGAAGACCCTCGTGGCTGAACTGAGCGATCTTGCGCTCGGCCTCGGGGTACAGGAAGACATCGCTGGCGCCGTAGACGCGGGTCGCGACGGCTCGGATCTTGTCGTGGATCGGCGCGTCGGCGGCGTAGAGCTGGTGAAACGCGCTCGGACGCCGGCAGACGTCGACAACGGCGCGGGCGAGTGTCGCCGCCCCGCCGCCGCCCCGGGCGAAGACGTCGCTGGCCTCGGCGGCGACTGCCCCGGCGTCGAGGCACAGGCGTTTGATGAGGTCGATCTCGTCGTCGTGATCGTCGGGATGACGGTTGATGGCGACGACCGCGGGAACCCCGAAGCCGGCGGTGATCGCGAGGTGGCGGCGCACGTTGGCCATCCCAGCCTCGATCGCGCTGCGCGCCGCCTGGCCGGAGCCGCCGAGAAGGCCACCGTGATGCTTGAGGGCCCGAGTGGTCGCCACCAGAACCGCGGCACGCGGTGCCAGCCCGGCGATCCGGCAGACGATGCTGAAGAACTTCTCCAAGCCCATGTCGGAGCCGAAGCCGCACTCGGTGACCGCGTAGTCGCCGAGCTTGAGGGCCACAAGGTCGGCGATCAGCGAGTTGTTGCCGTGGTCGACGTTGCCGAACGGGCCGCAGTGCACGATCGCCGGCTGCCCCTCGAGGGTTTGGACGAGATTGGGCTTCAGCGCGTCCTTGAGCAGGACGGCCATGGCGCCGGCGACGCCGAGGTCCTCGGCCGTGACCGACCGGCCGTCGAACGCGTAGGCGGCGGTGATCTGGCCCAGTCGCCGGCGAAGGTCCTTCAGGCTTCGCGCGACGCCGACGAGTCCCATCACTTCCGAGGCCGCGGTGATGTCGAACCCGGTCTCACGGGGGTAGCCGTTGCCCCGGCCTCCCCGCCCGACGACGATCCGGCGCAGGCCCCTATCGTTCATGTCCAGGGCCCGTCGCCACGGGATGCGCAACGCGTCGATGGCGTGACGGTTGCCGTGCAGCACTGAGGCGTCGATCATCGCCGCCAGCAGGTTGGTGGCGGCGCCGATCGCGTGAATGTCACCGGTGAAGTGAAGGTTAAGATCCTCCATCGGCACGACCTGGGCGTACCCGCCACCGGTGGCGCCGCCCTTGACCCCGAAGACGGGGCCGACCGACGCCTCACGCAGGCACGCGACTGCGCGCTGACCCAGCGCACCCAGTCCCTGGGTCAAGCCCACGACGGTGGTGGTGTTGCCCTCTCCGGCGGCAGTCGGAGTGATGCTCGTGACGCACACGAGCTTGGCCTCGGGCGCGTCTCGGAGACGATCGAGGACCGAGAGGGACACCTTTGCCTTGTGGCGGCCGTAGGGCTCGATCTCGTCCGGGAGGAGCCCGGCGCGTTCGGCGATCGTCTCGATCGGGGCGAGGCGATGGGCGCGAGCGATATCGAGGCTTGAAACCATGACCGCGGGGGCCTCCGTGGTTGGCCGCCTCGCCGTCGCCATACGTGCGTCGGCCGGGACGGTGACCTACCTCAGAGGCCATCAGCGCTCTGACGGCGCGGTTACGGCGAGCCTCATCGCCTGGCGCCAGCATAACTAACGGTTCAGGGAGACCGTGCGCTATGTTTTCCGGCGGTCAGATGGAGTCCTGATGCAGGTGCTTGTCGCACCTCGAACCGCTCACCCGGAAAAAGGGCTGATGGCTCCTTTCGCGAACAGATCGCACTAGCGAGCGAAAGGAGCATCGAGGATCGTGCCGGTCCTGCCCGATTGGGCCATCCAGACCCTGCAAGTCGTCACGATCCTGACGCTCGCACCGTTGGTGAATGGCATCATCGCGCGGGCCGAGGCGATCGTGCAGCAGCGTCACGGACCGCGCGTCCTGCAGCCGTACTACGACATCCTCAAGCTGCTGCGCAAGCAGACGGTCCTGCCGGGACCAGCCGGGCCGGTGTTCCGCGCCGCGCCGTACGTCAGCTTCGCGGGCCTGGCGACGATCCCACTGCTGATCCCGGCGCTCACCACGTTCCCCTTGCCGCTGGGATATATGGCCGACTTCTTGGGCGTGGGTCTCATCTTCGCGCTGACGAGCTTCGCGGTGTCGGTCGCCGCCGTCGACAGCGGCAGCCCCTACGCGCAGCTGGGGTCAAGCCGGGTGCGGTCGTTCGGCGCGTTCAACGAGCCGACGGTGATCTTCGTCACCTTCGTCCTGGCGTTGACGACCCACACCGATCTGCCCTACGCCTTCGGTGCCACCATCCGCTCCTCGGCGGTTCAGGTGCTCCGGCCCAGCCATCTGCTGATGATCGCCGCGTTCTTCATGCTCGTCTTGACCGAGACGGGCCGGATCCCGGTCGAGAACCATGGCGGGACGCTTGAGTTCGGGCAGATCGAGGAAGGGCGGGTCGCCGAGCACTCGGGCCCAGGGCTGGCATTTTTGCGGTGGGGCTCGAATATCAAGCAGCTGCTGCTGTTCACGATCTTCATGAACGTGCTGGTGGTCCCGTGGGGGATGGCCAGCAGCGGGCGGCTCGATGTGGTGGCGCTGGCGATCGTGCTGCTGTTCGCCAAGGCGCTGGTGGTCGGCGCGGCGGTGGTGGTGATCGAGTCGAGCTTTGCGAAGTTGCGGCTGTACAAGATCCCCGAGTTCACCGTCGCCAGCTTCATGCTGGCGGTGCTGGCCGTGGTGATCTTCCTCTTTGAGCCGTCGTTCGGCGACCAACAGCTCACCGTGTTCGGGGCGATCGCGACGATCGCCGCCGTCCTGGTGCTGCTGCTGGAGTACGGCATGCTCCGCTCTCAGGACGTGTGGGAGCAGTTGCGCCTCTATGCGCTGGGGTCGGCGGCGGTGGCCGCGCTGGCGATCGGGACCGCGGCGACCGGGCGCGGCAACGACCAGCTCTACGTGCTGGCGGCGGTGACGATCGCGCTCAAGGCCGTGCTGTTCCCGCTGGGGATCACGTTTGTCCTGCGCCGGTTGGAGGCCGACGCGCGCGTGCCGTCGGTCATCGGGGTGCCGAGCGGGATCCTGATCGGCATCGCGCTGTGCGCGCTGTCGTTCATCGTGTTGCGCCCGGTGCACATCGGAGCGGAGGCGGCGCTGCCGCTGTCGGCGCTGCCGGTGGCGGTGGGTGGGGTGCTGGTGGCGTTCTTGCTGATGGTGCTGCGCCCCTACGCGCCCTCGCAGCTCCTGGGCTTTCTCGTTTTGGAGAATGCCGTGTCGGTGGCCAGCCTGGTGATTGCTCCGGGCCTGCCGATCATCCTGGCGCTCCTGCTGTTGTTTGACGTGCTGGTGGGAGTGCTGGTGTTCGTGGTCCTCGTCCAATACCTGGCGGTGGAGCGCACCGCGGTGCGGACCGACGTCCTGAACCGGCTCACCGGATGACCTGGTCGTTGTACGCGGTGTTGTTGGTGCCGTTGGCGGCCGCGCTGCTGACGCTGGTCGACGGGTGGCGCCTGGCCCGGGCCGCGACTGTGATCTGCGGGGTCATCTCATTGGTTCTGGTGATCGCGATCGCAATGACGGTCAGACACGGACGGGTGCTCACCGCCGCCGGCGGATGGCTGCGGGTGGACTCGCTGGGCGCGGTGTTCCTGCTGGCGACGGGTCTGCTGTATGCGATCGCCGGGATCTTTTCGATCGGGTATCTCGCGGTCGATCAGCGCCACGCGGACTTTCCCCGGTTCGCGAAGCGGTATTTCGTTTACCTCAACCTGTTCGCGTGGACGATGCTGCTGGTCCCGCTGGCGGCCGACTTCGGAACACTGTGGGTCGCGGTCGAGCTGACGACGATCGTATCCGCTCTGCTGGTGGCGATCGACCGCACCGACGCCGCGCTGGAGGCCTCGTGGAAATACATCCTGATCGCGTCCAGCGGGTTGGGGATCGCGCTGCTGTCGATCATCGTGATGTACGCCACGGGCACCCACGTGCTCGGCGCCGAGTACATCCCGCGGTTCGAGCGGTTTCTCACGCACGGCAACGCGCTGTCGCGCGAGGCGGTGGCGCTGGCGTTCGTGCTCTCGGTGGTCGGGTTCGGGACGAAGGCGGGCTTTGTGCCGATGCACACGTGGCTGCCGGATGCCCACAGCGAGGCGCCGGCGCCGGTGTCGGCGATGCTCTCGGGCTCCCTGCTGTCGGCCGCGTTCTACGCGATCTTGCGCTTCTTTCAGGTCGCGGTGGCCACGGGGCAGCGTTCGTTTGCCGAGCACGTCCTGATCGTCTTCGGGGTCATCTCGCTGGGCACCGCCAGCCTGTTTGTGATCCGGCAGCGCAATTACAAGCGGCTGTTGGCCTACTCCTCGATCGAGCACATGGGGATCATCGCCCTGGGCATCGGCTTCGGCGCCCCCCTCGCGGTAGCCGGAGCTCTGCTGCACGTTCTCACTCACGCTGCCGCCAAGGGCTTGGCCTTCTTCGGCGCCGGATCGCTGCTGCGGGGGTATGACACCAAGGAGGTCGACGGGATCACCGACGCCGCGCGCGCGATGCCGTGGACGGGCCCGATGTTTTTCGCCGCGGCGTTGGCGCTGTGTGGACTTCCGCTGTCGGGCGTGTTTCGCAGCGAGTTCCAGATCGTCGCCGGCGGCTTCGCCGAACCGCAGTACGTTGGGGTGACCATCGTGCTGGTCTGTGTCAACGTGGCGTTCTTCGGCGTCATGTGGCATGCGACGCGCATGGTGTTGAGCCGACCGGTCGAGGTGGCCGGTTCCGCGGCGTTGAGTGCGGCCACCGTCGCCCGCGAGCGCAGCGCGTGGATGGTCGCGGGGATGCTCGGGTGTCTGTTGGTCTCGGTCGCGCTCGGCATCCACCTTCCGGGGCAGCTGGCGTCCCTGGTGAGCAGCGCGGGGCACCGATTGGCGGTGCCGGGATGACCAGCGTCTCCCGGCGCCGCAGCGCACCGCCCGACGATCTGCCTCAGCATCTCGGCGCCGTCGGGGAGCCGGGTCCGCCACACGAGGTCCGTCTGCAGGTCAAGACCCTGGCCTTCCGCCGTGGCGCGCACATGCTCAAGGGCGCTGGGGCGCGCTTCATCACCCTGTTTCTGGCCGATACTCCCGAGCCGGCGCTCGTCGGCGCCTTCGCGCTGCGCGGCTCGCTGGTGGTCCTGCGGGCGCCCACCGACGGCGCCGACCCGGTGACCTACGGTTCGCTGGGGGAGTTCTGGCCGGCGGCGCGGCGAGCCGAGCAAGAGCTGACCGAGCGTCACGGCATCCACCCGCTCGGTGCGCCACCGACCCCGACTCTGACCGCGCCCAACGCCGACTCAGTCGACATGACCGTTCATGGCCTGGACGCATTCGCCATCCCGTACGGTCCGGTGCGCTCGGGCGTGTTTGAGGCGATCCAATTCCTGATCGAAACCGGCGGCGAGACGGTGGAGCGCCTGCACACCCGGCCGTTCTTCAAGCACCGGGGGATGGAGGAGCGATTCGCCGGTCTGCCGCCCGAGCGTGCGGTCTACGTCGCCGAGCGGGTCGCCGGAATCGCGAGCGTCGCCTACGCCAGCGCGTTCAGCCAGGCGGTCGAGCGGGCCGCCGGAGTGCAGCCGCCACGCACCGCCGAACGCTGGCGCGCCGTGTATGCCGAACTCGAGCGGCTCGCCTGCCATTTCGACGTCATCGCCAAAGAGGCCGAGACGACCGCGCTCTACGTCGGGCAGGCGCGGTTTCAGATCCTCAAAGAGGAGGTGACGCGGCTGCGGGCCCAGCTCACGGGCAGCCGGTTTGCCCGCGGCGTCATCGTCCCCGGCGGGGTTCGGTTCGCCGGGGCGGTGGGGCTCGACGAACTGTGCGGCGTCCTGGACGACATCGAGGATGCCCTGCTGCGCGATCGCCGCCTGTTTCTCAGAACCGCATCGATGAGCGACCGGCTGATCGGCGCGGGCCAGTTGCCGCGCGAGCTCGTCGAGGAATACGGCGCCGTGGGCCCGCTGGCTCGCGGCTCGGGCGTGTCGACCGACGCTCGCCATGAGCGCCCGTACGGCGACTACCGCCGGCTCGGGTTGCAGGTCATCACCCATCGCGAGGGCGACGCCATGTCCCGGGTCAACGTCCGGTTCGGCGAGTTGTTTGAGTCCCTTCGCATCCTGCGCGGGGCCATCGATCACTTGCGACGCGGCGACGGAGAGCTCCAGGCTCCACTGCCCGCGCGCGCTACCGGCGCCGCGTTCGGGTGGGCGGAGGCGCCGCAGGGAGAGCTCGTGGTCTGGGTGGAATTGCGCGACGGATTGGTGCACCGCGTCCATCTCGCGTCCCCCTCGCTGCGCAACTGGGCGCTGTTTGATCACGCGTTCCCCAAGGACGTGCTCACCGACTTCGCGTTCATCGAGCACAGCT
Organism: uncultured Actinomycetota bacterium; assembly: GCA_963850325.1. Lineage (GTDB taxonomy): Bacteria > Actinomycetota > Thermoleophilia > Solirubrobacterales > Solirubrobacteraceae > Palsa-465. The sequence goes on along the minus strand of CAWKLB010000019.1, from coordinate 17,176 downwards.
TCGGACTCACTCCCGCGGGAGCGGATCGCTGATGCTGGAGTGGCTGTTGCGAGGGTTGCGGCTCGGTCGGGTCACGACTCGGTACCCCCACGGCGAAGAACCAGTGCCGCACGGGTTTCGCGGCCACGTCGAGGTCGTGGATGACCGCAACGCCACCGAGGATGTGGCAGCGCTGTGCCCCACCGGAGCGATCGGCGTCGATCAAGGCGGCCAGGTGTCGCTCGACCGCGGCCGGTGCATCCTGTGCGGTGAATGCGTCCTCTCGGCGCCGGAGCGCTTCCGGTTCGCCGGCTCCCAGGCGACGGCGGCCCGGTCACGTGCCGCGCTGGTGGTCAGGGGCGACGATCTTCCGACCGAGCCGCCGTCACGTCCGACCCTGGGCGAGCTGGCGCCCGCCCTGCGGCGGTCCATCCACGTTCGTCACATTGACTGCGGATCGGATGGCTCGGAGGAGTGGGAGATCCAGGCGCTGTGGAACCCGTACTACGACATCCAGCGCCTCGGGTTCTTCTTGACCAACGCGCCCCGCCACGCCGATGTGCTGCTGGTGACCGGCGGGGTGACGCCGGCGATGCGCGCGCCGCTGGAGCGCACCTGGGAGGTCATGCCCGGGCCCAAGGCGCTGGTGGCCGTCGGCACCGACGCGTGCTCCGGAGGGATCGCGGCCGAGGGCGGGCTCGTCGCCGGCGGCGTTGACCGCGTTCTGCCCGTCGATGTCTACGTACCCGGGTCCCCCCCGGCGCCGACCGCGATCCTGCACGGACTATTGCTGGCCGTCGGGCTGCTGGACGCCACGGGAGCCGCCGCATGACGGTCGTGTACGCGATCGCGATGAGCGCGCTGGTGATCGGCGCGCTCCTGGCGCTGTGGCTGCCCCGTGCCGGCGCGCTGTGCACCGCGTCAGGCGGCGTGCTGTTGGTGATCGTCGGGGTCGATGCCGCCATCGGCGGCGCCCATCCCGCGCTCGAGCTCGGCAGCTGGATCGGACTGGGGGACAGCGCCCTGCGCGCCGACGGCCTGGCCGGCATCTTCCTGGCACTGACCGGGCTCACCGGGGCCGGGGTCGCGTTCGCGTTCGCCGGTGCGCCCGCAGGCCGCGGCCTCACCTGCCTTGGGGGGCTGCTGGTGATGTGTGTCGCCGTCGCCATCGGCTCAGACAACGCGTTTCTCTTCCTGCTGGTCTGGGAGGGGCTCACCGTCGTCATCTACCTGATCGCCAGCGCCGGTCGAAGCCGCGACGACCTGCGGGCCGGCTATCTCACCGGGGGTCTGGCCAAGGTCGGGGGAGCCGCGCTGCTGGCGGCGTTCGGCCTGCTCTACGCGCACACGCACAGCTTCTCCCTACAGACCTGGGCCGCCGCCTCGCTGCCTGCGGGCACGCGAGGGGTCGCGTTCGTCCTGTTCCTCGTCTGCTTTGCCACCAAGATCGGAGCGCTCCCGCTGCAGGGGGGTCTCCCCGCCGGCTACGCCGCCGCGCCGCGATTGGGCGCGGCTTCGCTGTCAGTGGCCCTGTGCGCCGGTTTCTACGGCCTCTGGCGCTTTGAGTTTCAGATCCTGGGACCACTGCCGGTGTGGTGCGGGGATGCCCTATTGATCATCGGAGCGCTCACCGCGCTGGTCGGGATCGTCTACGCCCTGACCCAGGACAATCTCCGGCGGTTCCTCGGGTACTCAACGGTCGAGCACACCGGTGTCGTCCTCGTCGGCCTGGGCGTGGCGCTGCTGGGGCAGTCGGCCCATGAACCCATCCTCGCCGCGGCCGGACTGCTCGCGGCGACCCTGCACGTCGTCGCACACAACCTGGCCAAGACCCTGGCGCTGATCAGCGTCGACCGGGTCGAGCAGGCCACCGCATGCCGCACCCTCGATCCCCTCGGTGGACTGAGCCGACCTCTGCCCGTGACCGCGCTGGCCCTGGGCGTGTCCTCGCTGACGTTGGCCGCCATCCCGCCGTTGGGCGGCTTCGTCAGTGAGTGGTTCACGTTCGAGGCGCTGCTGCAAGGGTTCCGCATGCCCACGCTGCTCTCGCGCCTCCTCTGCGGTCTGGCCGCCGCCGCGTTGGCGCTGACCGCCGGCCTCGGTCTCCTGGCGTTCGCCAAGTTCTACAGCTTCATCTTTCTCGGGCCGATGCGAGGCCGGGTCGGCAGGGTGCGCGAACCGACCCGGTGGCCCGCCGGCCTGGTCGGGCTCGGGATCATCCTGCTGTTCCTGGGTCCCGTGGCACCCTGGGAGATCCACGCGATCGGCTCCGCGCTCGCGCCGGTGCTCGGCCTCAACCTGGCCAGCACCACGATCAGCCACCCGCTCGTCCTCACGCCCGTGTTCACCGGGTTCTCCGTGCTGGCGCCGACCTGGCTGAGCATCACGCTGCCCGCTTACGCGCTGCTGGCCGCGGGAGCAGCGCGAGCAATGCGGGGCCGATCGCCGGCACGCCAACCGGTGCGGCGGGCGCCGGTGTGGGTCACGGGCAGCGGCCCCGAACTGGCCGCGGTGCAATACCGACCGTCGGCGTACTCCAACCCGATGCGGGTTATCCTGCGCGGCCCTCTGGGCTACCGGACCCGTCTGATTCAAGACGACAGCGACCGCCAGCAGGCGCCACCGCGGTTCCAGCTGCAGACGTCCGTGGTGCTCGCCATCGATCGCTTCGTCTACGCGCCCGTCGCGACCCTCGTCCTCCGTGCCGCCGCCCTTATGCGCCGACTGCAGTCCGGCCACCTGTCGGTCTACCTGCTCTACATGCTCGTGGCCTTGATCCTCGCCCTGTCCCTCGTCCCCATCCTGCGCTGATGTTTCAACGAATCCTGCTTGCCTGGGACGGCTCGGAGGTCGCCCTGCGCGCCTTTGACGTCGCCATCGACGTGACCCGCCGCTACGAGGCCGAACTGATCGCGGTATCGATCGCCCACTCGCCGGCACACGCCGAGACCGAGGCCGACCGCGCCGAATCCAGCGACGCCGCCCACCGGTACCTGCAGAAGACATTCGACGAGGTCAAGGACCGCGCCGAGCGCGCCGGCGTGGATGTGGAGCACGAGATCATCGAAGGCGACACGCCGGCCCGGGCGTTGTTGGAGTACGTGCACCGCCACGGCACCGACCTGATCGTGTGCGGCCATCACCATGAGCGTCGCGCCGGCAGGCTGCTGCTCAAGGGCATCACCCAGGACCTGGTGGCCGCCGCGCCGGTGCCGGTCCTGGTGGTCAGCGACGAGACGTGATGAGCCGCGCGTACCAGTCGATGACGGGTGGGATGACAGGCGGAGTGCATGGCACGTGTGGATGGCCGGGAACGCGGGGCCATCTTCGTCGGTGGCGTCGGCGGGGCGCTGGCACGAGTGTGGCTGGGAACCAGGTTCTTGACGGTGGCGGGCAGGTGGCCATGGGTGACGTTCGCGATCAATGTCACTGGCTCGGTGGCGCTGGCTTACTTCGCCACGCGACTGCAGGAGCGCCTGCCGCAGTCCACCTACCGCCGGCCTCTGCTCGGGACCGGCTGCTGCGGCGCGTACACCACCTTCTCGACGATGCAGGTCGAGATCCTCAAGATCCTCGATCACGATCGCCTGTGGCTGGCGGTGGGGTACGCGTCCGCCAGCATCGCGGCGGGGTACGTCGCGATCTGGATGACCACCGCGTTTGTCCGACGCCCCCGGCTGATCGCATGTGCGACGGCATCTGGATCGGGGTGGCGCTGCTGGGCGGGTTCGGCGCGATCGCCAGGTTCACGCTGGACGGCCTCGCCTCGCAGTCGTTCGGGCGCAGCCTGCCGTTGGGCGCGTTCGTGATCAACATCACCGGATCCTTCCTCCTCGGCCTGGTCACCGGGTCGGTGCTTTCCGCCGACGCGTCGGTGCTGTTGGGGCCCGCCACCCTCGGCCCCTACACCACCTTTTCGACGTGGAGGCTTGAGACTCATCGCCTGGGCGAGGACGGGCAGGTGGGGCCAGGAGTGGGCAATGTGGTCATCAGCGTCGTGCTCGGAGTCGGGGCGGCAGCCGTCGGCCGGGTGATCGGAGTGCACGCGTGAACGAGGACTGCCTGAAGCTCACGACGTATTTCGGAGAGCGCGACCGCACTGCCCATGCCCTGGTCGGCGACGAGCTGCTTGACATCTACGGTGGTCATCGGCTGCAGGTCAGCGTGCTGCTGCGGGGCGTCGAGGGCTTCGGGCGGCTGCACCACATGCACACCGACCGGCTGCTGTCGTTGTCTGAGGACCTGCCGCTGGTGTCGATCGCCGTCGACCGTCGCGACCGGATCGAATCGATGCTCGAGCTTGTGCTTCAGATCAAGCGCCGCGGTCTGATCACTCTGGAGCGGGCCCGGCTGCTGTCGGGGCAGATCGGCGCAGTCCAGCTGCCCGAGGCGCTCGGGGAGGCGACCAAGCTCACGGTCTACGTCGGCCGCCAGGAACGGGTGTACCGCACGCCGGCGTTCGTCGCGGTGTGCGATCTGCTCTACCGGCGCGGGATCGCCGGCGCCACCGTGCTGCTGGGCGTGGACGGCACCAACCGCGGCCGTCGCACGCGGGCGAAGTTCTTCGGGCGCAACGCGGACGTGCCGATGATGATCATCGCCGTCGGTGCGGGCGAGAAGATCGCGCAGGTGCTGCCCGAGCTCGCCGGTCTGCTCCGCGACCCGCTGCTGACGCTCGAGCGCGTGCGTGTGTGCAAGCGCGACGGGGAGCTTCTGGCCCGGCCTCACGGGCTGCCCGGAACTGATGAGCACGGTCTGGCGATGTGGCAGAAGCTGATGGTCTACACCTCGCAGAGCGCGACGCACGAGGGGCGGCCGGTGAGCCTGGAGATTGTCCGGCGCCTGCGCCAGTCCGATGCCGCGGGAGCGACCAGCCTGCGCGGCATCTGGGGGTTTCACGGCGACCATGCCCCGCACGGCGACAAGCTCTTGCAGCTACGCCGCCACGTTCCGGTGGCCACGATCACAGTCGATACGCCCGAACGCACGGCTAAAGCCTTTGAGATCATCGACGAGCTCACCGGCGAGCAGGGTCTCGTCACCAGCGAGATGGTTCCCGCCATGACGGCGATGAGCGAGACCGAGCGCGTCGGGGGACTCAAACTCGCCGACCATGAGTTTTAGCGAGATGGCAGGCGCGGAGAGCAATGCCTGAGCGGCCGTTGTGGGCGCCACGGCGCCTCCAGTGCGTGCCGTCCGAGAGGAGGTCCTCCTCGTCGTTGCCGCCGGGACCACCTGGATGCCGGAGCGCCGGGCCGGCTCGTGGCTGCCGACGGCGGGGTGGGGCCCCGATTGCCGGAGATGATCGACGAGCACGGCGAGGCCGGGCGCAACCTCACGGAGCTCGGCGGGGAACCAGCGACCCGGGTGACGTTCACCGGGAACGCATGGGATACGATCTGCCCGTTAGAGCGATGAGGCTCGCTCCCAACCGCGGCGATGCCGCTGATGGCCTCTATGTCTGGACGACTGACATGGAGACGCCATGAGCGCGAAGGGCGGCCGCCGATGCAGGCGGGGAGAGGACGACATGCAGACCGGGTTGCGAACGGATCCCGCGACCGAGATGTAGCTGGTCCGTGCCCGGACACATCCAGTCAATTGAGCGCGCCGCCGCCATCCTGAGGCTGCTCTCCGGCCGTACGCGCCGGCTGGGCGTCGTCGATCTCGCGGGCGAGCTCGAGCTGCCCAAGGGAACCGTGCACGGGCTGCTGCGGACGTTGCAGCGGGTCGGGTTTGTCGAACAGGACCCCGAGAGCGGCAAGTACCAGCTCGGAGCGACGCTCCTACACATGGGCTCGAGCTACTTGGACGGCAACGAGCTGCGCGCCCGTGCGCTCAACTGGTCAGACTCGCTGGCGGCGCGAACCCAGGAGGCGGTGAGGATCGGCACTCTGCATCACGCCCAGGTGCTCATCGTCCACCACGTGTTCCGCCCCGACGATACGCGGCAGACCCTTGACGTCGGGTCGCTGCTGCCGGCGCACGCGACCGCTCTGGGCAAGGTGCTGCTCGCCCACCATCCCTACGTCGGTAGCAATCACAATGGAGCGGGACTCCAGGCGTTTACGAGAGCGACCATCACCGACCCATCACGGCTTGATCGCGAACTCAGACGCGTGCGGACACAGGGCTGGAGCGGCGAGGTCGGCGAGCTTGCGAGCGATCAAGCGTCGATTGCAGCGCCGATCATGGATCGACAAGGCAGCGTGGTCGGTGCGATCGCGATCTTCGGGCCTCCCGAGCGGTTACTCGATGCGCGCAAGCCTCGCAGTGATCTGCTCGGGCATCTCCGCGAGGCCGCTCGCGCGATCTCCCGGGAGCTTGGCGCGCTCCCCTGGTGATCAGTGAGTACCTGATGCATTGGTGTTTCTCCTGCTACGCGTTGAATCCGGACCCTCACGGTGCGTGCGTTCGCTGCGGCGGTCCGATCCAGGGGCCGCCCGATTACTCCTATGACGACTGGCTGGTGTGGACGCTGGGGCATCCTGACGGCGGCCGCGCGGTCCTCGCTGCGCAGATTCTCGGTGTACGCCGCGTGCGCTCGGCGCTGCCGGCCCTACGGCAAGTCGTTGGCGAGGCTGAGGACCCGTTTCTCGCGGCGGCTGCCTTACGCAGCGCCATCACGATCGCGGGCAGTAACGAACTGCGGGGCTGGCTCGAAGAACTCACACAGAGCTACTGGTTCATGGTGCGCGAACTGGCACAGCGGGCGCTCGCGTGATCACAGACATCCACGGGGAGCGTGCGACACGAATGTGGTGCCTTGGCACGCGCCCGGCCGCCGATCTCGCGTCCAGAACGGCACGAGTCCGCTGCCCCACCACCGAGCGCGTCCAAAAACCCCGCGCGGACCCCGACGGGCCCCAGAAGCGTCCACCCCATGAGTCAGCGTATGCCGCCTCAGTCTTTCCAACCCCCGTGCATCGCCGCCAACTGCGCCGGTGACTTCGACCCGGGGTCTTTGTATATCCGGACGGGGAGGAGCGCAGCGTAACCCGGAGCCGTTGCTAGCGCCTGAGCCTCTGCTTTCACCGGTTCACGCTGGTGGTGGGAGCCCTCGACTCGGGGTCATAGAGTCACGTTTGTGGACACGAACGTGACGCAACCATCCGTCAAGCAATCTCTTCATGACATCATGCGACCGTCCGCGGTCAGACACCCCCGCGGCTCGGCCCGAAACCGGTTAGCGCTCACGTGTAGCACTGGCGTAGAGCACATGTGTCAAATGAAACAAACAGACTTAACACCAACGACACAACCTGTACTCTGCTGACCGTCAGTTACCGCTGATCGGCCTGCTATAAGTGATGTTGAGCGATGAGGCTCGCTCCTAACCGCGCGCCGCGCTGATGGCCTCTGTTATCGACCCCCCCCAAGTGGAGGTAGTAATGGAGGCAAACATGTCAACGGTCAAGATGTTGCCCTTGGAGGGCGACTACGCGACTGGGGTTCGTGCGCAGTCAGAGTTTCGCGCGGTCCGCGGAAACTTCGCTTCGGGCATGAGCGGCTCGACCGCCTCGCTGGTGCGGCATCACGGCGACTTCGCCGCTGGGATTCGCTCGCATCTTCCCGATCTGCACCATCCGGGTGACTTCGCTGGCGGTGTGCGCGTCAGCGACTCACCGGCGGCTGCCTGATCGATACCCAGCCGGCCGTGATCCGGGGGGATTGCGAGGCGCTTGCAATCCCCCCGGCCCGTACTGTTCCACGTCACAGCTGCTTTATCTCGTGTCGCAGCTGCGTGCAGGCTGGCTACTCGTCTCTAGCGGAGGCGAACGGTGTCGCCCCCGGCATAAACGCGCACCGCAGGGGTGGGGGGTGAGGCCCAGTGGGGCGACCAGCTCCCGCTGGTCACCAAAGCCTGACGGGAGGCCTGGGAGAACCTCATCCCGTCCCTGCCGTGCCCCCGGAGGTGCGCCGCGTGATCTACACCACGGATGAAAGTGTCAGGCCGCGGGTTGGAATGCGGACTTTGGTGCTCGTGCTTTGTGGATGGGAGTTTGTCAGCAAGAGGGGTCGCTCGCCGGCGAGGGGATGGCGGCGAGACTGAGCAGCGACCGGCTGCTGGGACGTGTCACGGCGTTAGGTGAGCGCGTCGGTCTCACAACCAAGGCGACCCGGATAGCTACGCCCGGAGAAATGCCGTTCTGGCGAAGCGTCCTGAACACTCGCGCCACAGCCCGTAGGGATGTTCTGTGGGCACGCACACCACGCTGCCTGCGACGCATCCCGCTTGATGCTCGCTGCCACACCCGGAACGGCCGGATCCGTTCCGGTGCCCGCGCGGACGGCCGGCGCAGGCTCATCGTGTTGCGGGGTTTGCTGGCGAGAGGCCAAGGCGCTCGCGCCACCTCGCGATGCCACCGTGCTTGCTGGCGGCGCGGTAGAGCGGGAGGGCGCCGAGATCGGTGAACTCGCGCAGCGTCGGCCAGTCTGACCGGCTCCGGCACAGCCGGCGCAGGCCGCGCTCGATCGTCTGATCGGTCCACAGCGTACGGTCCGGCACGGGGCCGGAGGATCGGGTTTCAGTTTCCTTCACCCCGAGGCGGCGCTGCCAGAGAGGACGACCGCCGTGGCTGTATACCGCGGCAAGCGCGGCGGTCAGCCCCGCGCCGCGAAACTCGCTCTTGGTCGGCCACCGGCCGAGCGCGTCGACGAGCGGCGACACGGCGGCGGCAATTGCGGTGTCGGTCCATATCCGCGGCGGCCCTGGCGCTCGAGAGGCAGGGGGAGGCGATGGTGTGGCGGGCAACCCGAACTCCGTCCTCCACCGTGTGACCCCGCCTAGGCGGTAAAGCGCGGCGAGCAGGCGCTGCTCTCCGGCAGCCTCAAACTCGACCGGCGCTGGCCAGTGATCCCGGCCATCGATGAGGAGCGCGAGGCGCTCGCGGACCCGCTGCTCAGTCCAGTACGGGGGTAGGCCGCCTCGGCGCCTGACGTATCGCACGCCCATGCGGCGGGCCCAGTGCTCGGGTCCACGGGCGTTGCGCACGGCGTGATACAGACCCTTGCGCCCCGCGGTGACGAAGTCGACGTAGCGGGGCCACTCAAGCTCTCCGGCGAGGAACGCCGCGAGCTCGGACGCGATGCGCTGGTCAGTCCACCGCGGAGCGGCGCGTGTGGACGAGGATCGGGCGGCCCGCGACGCCGACACGGGCGCGAGTGGGGGAGCGGCGACGCCGATCTCGATGGCCCAGCGCCGCGCGCCCCCACGCAGGCGGACCGCCTCATAGAGCCCGGCGTGCCCCGCGCGACGAAACTCTCGATACGTCGGCCAGGTCGTCCGGTCGCCCACGAACTGCACCAGCGCCGCGCGAACGGTCGCATCGTTCCAGCGTCGCACGCCGCCCTGTCGACGCTCGCCGCCGGTCACGCCCATTTCCACCGCCCACCAGTCGGGGCCGTGGATCCGTCCCACGGCATCGCGCAGTCCTTTGGCGCCAGCGGCGGTGAACTCTTGGTAGGTGGGCCACGTATCGCGATCGGCGAGGAGACCGGCGAGGGCGTGGCGAATTGAGTCTTCAGTCCACGGGCGCCGACCGATGGGCGGGGCGCCCCGTTCCGCAGCTTGAGCGGCTGGCTCGGGGGCGGCAGGTGAGTGTGGTGTCACGGCTCCTGGATGGAGCGGCTGAGGACGCAACCCAGGCCCGCTCCGGCGACCACATCGAACGGAAAATGCACGCCGAGGTACAGCCGCGAGAACGCTGTGACGACCGCGATGGAGCGCAGCAGAGTTGCCGGAACCAGGCCCTGGAAGGCGGCGATCGCGCCAACCGCCGCAGCGGTGTGGGAGCTGGGAAAGCTCATCAGCGAGGGCGTGGGGGCCAGGGGCGGCAGGCCCTCGAGGCGGGGTCGGTCGCGGGGTATTGCTCGCTTGATCGCGCGCGATGAAAGCTCGACCAGCGCGACGCGTGCTCCGGCGTTCATCCACCGCAGGCGGCGGCGCCGATCGAAGACCGCGCCCGCGAGCGCGAGGACGAGCCATGCGTCGCTGTGGTCGGTGGCACGAGACAGGCCAACGAGGGCACGTTCGACCATCGGGGGGTGAGGGAGGCTGCGCACCCACCGGACGCCGGCCACGTCGAGCCTGGCCAGGTGCTCGCGCATGGACGACGTGATGTCACTCGCGCCCGCAGGCGCGTATGCGTCACGCTCGGTCACTCGTCGGGCGACCGAGGCTCGACGGAGGTCGACCCCCGCGGCGGCTGGCGGACATTGCCCAGCCACCGCGGATGCTCGGCCCAGCCGTTGTGGAGATCACCGCCGATGTAGTCCATGACGGGGGGCATGATCGACCGCGCCTCCTCGGAGTCCACCGCAACCAGAACGTCGTCGGCGATGGAAGCATCGCGGGCCTGCGGCTCGGCGCTCCAGATGAGGATCAGGTCGTGGACCCCGTACATCCCGACGACTTCGGCGATGTAGAGCAGGCGGTCGGGGACAACGTGCAAACCGGTCTCCTCGGCGACCTCGCGGATCAGGGCATCGTGGACCGACTCGCCGTGTCCCACGCGGCCTCCGGGAAGGAGAACGTGCTCGACTCCCTGGCGACGCTCGCGTGAGACGAGAAGCCTCCCGTCGTGCACGACGAGGGCACGTACGTTGACTCTCATCGCCGCGCCTCCGGCTCGGAGGCGGATTCAGCGGGCGGGGGCCAGCCGGCCGTCATGAACACCGCACGGCGCCACGAGTCGTGCTCTGGGCCCTTGGGCTCGTGGCCGTGCCTGTGGTCGTGCTTGCGGACATGTTCAGACAGATCCGCGAGCAGGCGTGCGGCCGCGTCAGACTGGACGCGGGCGATGAACGCGCGCTCGTCGGGGCGCGCGAGGCTCCATACGACCTCGTAATGGGCAAAGCAGAGCCCAGGAGAGTCCGCGAACCTCTCGCGCAGCCCCGGGTTGGTGGCCAGCGCATCGAGCAGGTAGTGCGCGTTGGCCGTGACCCGCGCGTCGCGATTGGCGCATGCTGGGCATCGCGCTCGTGTGAACGCCGCCTGGGGATCCATGGACCGCAGATCGCCCGGAACGCCGGCGAACATGTCGGCGAACATGGTGCTGATCGCCAACGTTGACTGCATGCCGTCGATCTCGATGCGACAGAGCATGCCGACGTGCTCTGCGCAGAAGCCAAACGCGTGACGGACGGTCTCGATTACGTCGTCCTGGTCGGCGCCCTCGTCGAAGAAGTGCCAGATGTACTCGCGGTCGGTCTTGTGAGCGACGCGGCACAGCGGGCAGATGCCGGTGCGCAGGCCCTGGCGAAGCCATGTCGTGAGCACCGCCGCAGGGGACTGCCGGTCCTGCCGGTGGCGGTCACCTGCAGTCGCCCTCGCTCCGCGGGGATGGGGGGCGCCGGAGCGGACGGATCGGGAACGCAGGCGCAGTCTCACCAAATGGGCCTCCAGTCTCGGGATCACCGGACATAGAGGCCATCAGCGGACGTCGCGGTTTCCACGCCGACCGGCCTGGTAGCGAGCCTCATCGCTGCGCGGCGGTCTACCGACGTGGTGGTTGGGCCTGGGCGCAGAGCGCCATCTCACCAACTGGTGGGTGCCAGATGGGATGGCTCCCGGTGCCTCCGGGCGTCGGGGCACGCTCGCGTGCCGGACGAAGAGGGACGGGGCTTATCGGGACTCAAAGTCGGCCGAGGGGACCGGTACCGCCGCGAGGCAGTCAGCGACGACATGCTCGGCATCCACGTCTTGGACCCATAGCTCGGGGCGCAGCGCAAGCCGGTGGGCTAGAGCTGGCACCGCGACAGACTTCACGTCATCGGGGACCACAAAGTCGCGACCGTCGAGAGCCGCCTTGACCCGAGATAGCTTCATCACCGCCAGGGTCCCTCGGGGGCTTGCGCCCACCTGCACGCTCGAGCTGTCCCGGGTGGCATTGGATACGGCCACGATGTAGGCGGCGATCGAGTCAGAGACGTACACGGTTTCGATCGCGCGTTGCATCGCCAGCAGTTCCTCGCGATCGACCGCCGGCGTCAGGGTCACGTCATCGTCGCGTCGCGCGAGTCGCTGCTGAAGCATCTGCCGCTCGCCCTGCGGCGAGGGGTAGCCAATGCGCATCCTGATCAGGAAGCGATCGAGCTGGGCCTCCGGGAGTGGGTAGGTGCCCTCGTACTCGATCGGATTCTGCGTGGCCAGCACCAGGAACGGCCGCTCGAGCGACTCGGTGCGTGCGTCCGTTGTCACCTGGCGCTCCTGCATCGCTTCCAGCAGCGCCGCCTGAGTCTTGGGGGGAGCGCGGTTGATTTCATCCGCGAGCAGGACGTTGGTGAAGACCGGCCCCGGTCGAAACTCGAACTCGTGGGTGCGCTGGTTGAAAATCGACGAGCCGGTCACGTCGGAGGGCATGAGGTCTGGCGTGAACTGCACCCGCGAGAACCGAACCCCGGTGACCGTGGCAAACGACCGCGCCACCAGTGTCTTGGCCAACCCCGGGTAGTCCTCGATGAGGACATGCCCGTCGGCTAGCAGCGCGCAGAGCGCCAGCTCCAGGGCGGGGCGCTTGTCGACGATCGCCTGCTCCACCTCATCGAGGATGCGGGTCGCGCGGATCGCGACCTGTTCAAGGTTTAGCTGCTGGCCGGTGTCGGTCACGACTGGTCCTCCGGCGCGACCGTCAGCGGTGCAGGCCCGCCGAGAAAGACACGGCCGTCGATCTGAACGAGTCCGCGCAGCCAGGCGTCCTGCTCGCGTCCGGGTGGCTCATGTCGGCAGTCCCAGGCGTACTTGCGGGCGGTCTCCTGCACTTCCCATTCGAGCACCGCCAGGCGAGCCTCGGCGACGTGCCGGAGCATGCGCGGCGCCGTCGAGGGCATCCGCAGTATGTGGTGTGCGCACAGCCCGTGGCCGTCCTCGTAGGCGCGGCGCACCGGGGCTAGCGCCAGGCCGGCCAGGAGCAGCTGGCCCTGACGTGCCTCGGCGACGTCTCGAGCGCGGCAGGCTGGACACCGGTGCGTCGGATCCATGGTCTGAGTTGCGGCGGCGGGCAGGTCGTCGGCGGCGCGCCGGCGGCGCCCGCCCGCGGGCGGCAGCGCCAGGTGGTCGAGGAGTCTCTGCAGGGCCGCGATTGTGACCGCTCGTTTGCGTTCGATCGCGAATCGCGCGGCGGTGGGATCCTCCAGCGCGGCGTCATGGAGGTGCGTTAGGCACAGGACGCCGGGCTCGGTGCGCAGGGAGTTATCATCGGTGCGGCTGCGATCCAGCAGCCACTCTAGGTAGAGCCGTTCGCTCTGGCCGGTGGCGAGGCAGAGGGGGCACGCATCGAGCGCCAGGTGAGCACGCAACCCCTCGATCGTCGAGGATGCGACATCGGGCTGGGGCAGCTGTCGGCGCCAAATGGCGCGCCTGACGGCGTCGTGGTCGGCGCCGGCCAAGAGAGCGACCGGCTCGGCCCTGCTGCCGGGGCTGAGGCTCTCGAGCAGTCGCTCGGCAGCGATCTGGACCGGCGCGGACGCGGCGGTGCACGCGAGCGCTCGAACGTGCTCGAGGCACATCCCGTCGTGTGTGTGGAAACCGCGGAGGTCCGCGTCGCGGTTCAGGGCATCGATCACCATGTGCATGACCGACTCCGACCTGCCCGAGAGCGCGTCGCACACCGCGCAGCGGCCGGGCTGGCCGTCTCCGCGTATGCGCGGGAGCGCCCCGGCGAGCGCGTGGCGCAGGACGATGGTGCTGACAGAACCTGCGCCGAGCTCGTGGACCAGCCGGCGAGAGTGGACCGGGCACATCCCCATTCCGGCTCGTAGCTGGGATTGGACCGTAGGACTCGTGTGGTTCTCATTGGCAAACCACGCGAAGTAGCTGCGCTCGGCCTCAACGAGCGAGGTACAGGCGGGACAGCCGGGGACAGCCAGCAGACGCTCGAACTCGCTGAGCAACGCAGGTCCGGTTGGAAGCTCGGGCGATCGCGCGTCGCCGCCCTGCCGCAGACCGTCCACGGCACGGCGCGCGAGCCCGGTCACCGCGTCGCCTTCGGGCGGTGGCCGACACCAGCTGCGGCCTCGGTGGGTGTCTGGCAGCGAGGATGTGTCGGCTTGGGAGTGCGATGAAGCGCGGACCTGCGGAACGTCGAGACCACCTCCTGGTCGGGTGCCGACATGCCCTGTCGGACAGTCGTAGAAGCCATCAGTGCCAGGAGGCACGGTCCATGGCGAGCTTCATCGCCGCAGCGAACAATAGCGTTTGACTCCTAACACCACGCGGAACTCGGCCGGCGGGTGACGCCGTCCGACCAGCCGCAGTCGGGCGACGAAATCGAGGCGAGCTCGATCGGACCGATCGCCCCGGCGAGCTCGTGGTCAGCCTCGAAGGAGTCGCCGCCGGCCGGCGCGAGATCGAGAGCTCACAAATCGCTACAGAGCGAACTACAGAGCGAACTACAGAGCGTCACTCTGTAGCTGAAGGCGGCCCCGCCCCCGCCCATGCTGGGGTTTCGCGAAGAGTTCGAGCCCGACTACCCGCCCCCCACGTGGAAAGACTGATGGTGGTGGTGCGGGTAGTCGGGCTCGAACCTATGCGTGGAATCAGGACGGGCGGAGGCGGGGCCACTGAGTTGACCAGGACTCCAGATCATGGGATGAGAGAAACAGAAGTGAAAACAAAAACACCAAAACGGCCGAGACAGCAACGACGGACGCCTCGATGAACGAGAGGTGAGCGGAGGCGGGGAGCAAGGCGGATGAGGGCAGCAGAGGTGGGCGAGACTGCGGCGGTGTGTGGGAGGCGGGACCGGTCGCGAGGGTGGGGAGGTTGAAACCGTGCCTGGGGTGCGGGGCGACTGATCGGTGGCCGAGGCGAGCGATAGGTGCTCAGCCGGAGCGTCAGGGGGCTGAGGCGCTGGTGGCCGGGAGCGAACCGCCCGACCCAGATTGTGGCGCCCTGGCGGGCGCCTGAGGGTCGGGGAAGCGGTCCCGCACCCTGCGAGGACCCACCGAATCACAGGAGGGCCGTATGGCCACCACCACCTCAGGTCCAGGCATCGCGATGATCGCGCTGTCGCAGATCCGCCACGACCGCAACGTCAGACAGGACCTGGCGCCGTCGGAGGTCGACGCGCTGGCGCAGTCGATCGCCCTACTGGGACAGCTCACACCGGTGAGCGTGCGCCCGGACGGCGAGGGCGGCTACGTGTTGATCGCGGGGCATAAGCGCTACGCGGCGCTCGAGCAGCTCGGCCACGCGGAGATCCGGGCGGAGATCCGTCGTGACGGGGAGGCGGAGGAGTCAGAGCGCGCGGCGGAGAACATCGTCCGCAGCCAGCTGAACCCCTATGAGGAAGCGGTCGCTGTGAGGGCGATGCTCGACCGCGGGTTGACCGAGGCGGGTACGGCGCAGGCGCTGGGCTGGTCGGCGCAGCGTGTGACGGCGCGGGTGAAGCTGCTCGAGCTCCCCGAGGCGGCGCAGGTGATGATCGGTGAGGGGCGGGTCGCGCTCAGCGCGGTGGATCAACTTCGCGCCATTGGAAGCGTCTCGCCGGTGTTGCTGGATGCGCTGATCGCGTTTTTGGCTGACGGCAACGAGTGGGCCGCGGACCGGCTTGGGGCGTGAGCCGGGGTGGGTGCTGGACTCCGCGCTGCGCGCCAGCGATGCAGGCGTGTTCGCTGAGCACCTCTCCACCGTGAACTCACAGTTGGTGCCCGGGCTGCGGCTGGGCAAGAAAACCGACGCGCTGTTTGAGAAAGCCAAGGAGCTGCACAAGAAGCTTGACCGCTACGCCTACGGCGCCCCGACGATCCGGTTCGCGGAGGAGGACATCGATCAGGCTCGCGCAGCGGGTGTGGTGATCGAGTTCGAGCGCACCGCGCCGATCATCGTCGACCGCGGCGTGTACCGCGAGCTGTGCAAGGCAGCGATCAAGCGCACGGTCGGCGAGCTCGAGGCGCAGGTCGCCGCCCGCGAGCACGAGCGCAGGGCCACGCGCCAGCGCGACCGGCCAGCCGACCCGGTCGCCGAAGCGCAGCGTGAGGAGCGCCGACAGCTACGGGACGTCGCGCAGCAGGCCCACGGCGTGAACCTTGATCTGGGCGCGGGTCTGCTCACCGGCCTGTCGACGGTGGACCCGGCCGATATGACGGTGGCACGGTTCTTCGTCTACGCGCTGCTGGGCAGCGACCACGACGGCTCGCCCTACACGGCCACCGGGGAGCAGGTCGCGCGGCTGGCCGCCTGCGGGATCCGGCTGGTGATCGAGCAGTTCCGGACTGACGCGACCAAGACGCGCAAGGACGGCACGCCTGGGCAGACCCGCATCCACTACACCGACCCCCACGATCTGACCGAGCCGATCACGTGGCTGTGGCGGTTCGTCGACGGGGCCAGGACCGCCGGTGAGCTCTACGGCCGCGCGCTGGTGGTGATCTGCGCCGAGCAGTACGCCAGCCGCCTCGTCGTCCCCCAGAGTCAACGCACGCCCTCCACGGTGTGGGCGTCGCATAAGGACCATGCGCGTAAGGCGCTGCACAAGCTCGCCGTGCCGCATCTGCCCGCCAGCTTGGCGCAGCTGCGCAAGGCCGTGGAGCGCGCCCACCGGGAGGCGAGTCGAGCCGCTGAGGCATCCTCGGAGGAGAACGGCAAGGTGGCCCCGGCGACCGCGGCGGACTGCAGTGACCAGGTGGCTGGGGCCAACGGTGCGCGCTCGGCCGACGCGCCGGCGTCGACCGCTACTGATCCCGGCGCAGCACCCGCGGAGGGGTAGCGGCGCGCCGGGGGTGGCTGGGCATGCCGGGCTCTCCCCGGGGCGGGCCCGGCGTGTGGCCGTCGGGTCGGGAGGGTCTGGCTGGGTGCGGGCCGGGCCCCTCCCTGAGGGTGGCAGCCCTGGCGGGCTGCGGGAGGGGCAGGCACCGGCCCCGCACCCCGCAGAGCCACAACCACACCGGAGGTCCTGCGATGGCCACCACGCGCCAACCCTTTACCGAGAGCGAGCGCGAGGCCCGCCGCGCCGAGCAGCGCAAGCTCGTCACCGCCGCGATCGAGCAGCTACGCAGCTCAGACGGCTGGCAGGCCTATCTGAAAGGCCGCCGGCACTTTCGCGCTTACTCGGCGCGCAACGTGCTCATGATCATGGCGCAGCACCCCAGCGCAGAACGCGTCGCGGGGTTCCGAGCGTGGCTGGCCCTCGGCTACTGCCCGGTCAAGGGCAGCCGCGCCATCCGCATCTGGGCCCCCTGCCCACCCAGCAAACGC
>CAWKLB010000018.1:0-301267 GCA_963850325.1 uncultured Actinomycetota bacterium | reverse complement strand
TGGCGGCCACAGCCCCACGAACAACGCTCGCCGCTCGGCGTTGCCCCGTTCTTCTTGGTCCACGGTCTTGGCACGGATCCAGAGGCCGATGCACAGGCCGATCGCCGACATCGAGGCGATCTGCATGTGCCAGGCGCGCAGGCCCCACCGGTACAGCAACGAGGAGAGCATGTGAGCGCGGTACCCGTCCCTGCGCCAGGCACACACTATGGGTCAGCCGGACGTGGACGGGTAGATGTGCAGCATGCCGCGCCGACCGAAACCCACCGCCCGTTGGCTGCTCGCACTGTCCTGGCCGACCGGGATCGCGCTGACCTCCTGGGACTACATGTGGCGCACCACAGTCATGCACCGGCGCGAGAGCGCCGACGACGCGTCCGCGGAGCACCTCCCGCCGCCGTTTCCAGGGGGCGTGCACGAGGCGGAGGTGCAGCATCCGCAGGACGGGACCGGTCCGCTGTTTCATCGCCGTTACAGCACTCGCATCCGCGAATCGGGGCTGACGGCCCCCGCGCTCATGGCGAAGCTCAAGATCGACCTCAACCGGGCAGCGCCGACCAAGTTCGCTCGCTTCCAGCGTGTATTCGGCGGCGACGCGCGCCTGCGCTTAGGGGACGAGTACGTGGTGCGCATGCCCGGCCCGTGGGACGGCCCGGTCAGGGTGATCGCCGATGACGAGCAATCGTTTCGGCTGGCCACGCTCGAGGGGCACCTCGAGGCCGGTCAGATCGAGTTTCGCGCACGCCCGGAGGACGCGGCGATCGTGTTCGAGATCGAATCCTGGGCGCGCAGCGGAGATCGTCTCTCCAACCTCCTGTATCACAAGCTCCGCATGGCCAAGGAGGTCCAACTGCACATGTGGACCTCGTTTCTGGAGGGCGTGACCGCGCTCTCGGGCGGCACGATGTCCGGCGGCGTCACCATCGACACGCGGCGTGTCGAGACCCCGTTCGGAGCGTCGGCGTGACACGTCGCCAGATTGAGCGCCGGCTCGCGGCGCTTGCACAGACGCCGTTCAATTACGACCCGGCGACGCTCGACCTGACCGGGCCCCCGGAGGGGTGGCATGTGGACGATCGCTGTCAGCCGCTCCCCTCCGAGCCGCCCGGAGACCCGGTCCCGAGCGGCAGCTGGGAGATCGCCGGGCGGTTGCTCCAGGGCTACGAGTTCGCCGACCCGTCGCTCGTGCGCGCCCACTACGACCGTGACGCCCCGCTGCGAGGCCGCAACATGTTGCTCGAGCTGCGCGCCCTGAACCTGGTCAGCGTCCACGTCGGCGTGCGTGTGGTTCACGTCTACGACGAGGTTCGCACGCGCGACGGGCGAGACGCGCGGGTGTTCGGGTGGGCCTATCGCACGTTGAAAGGCCACGTCGAGATGGGCCAGATGGACTGGCAGGTGTGGAAGTGGTGCGACACCGGCGAGGTGCAATTCCGCGTCCACGCCGTCTCCCGGCCCGCGCCGGTGTCCAATCCCATCATCCGCGTGGGCTTCTGGCTTCT
This sequence comes from uncultured Actinomycetota bacterium, assembly GCA_963850325.1. GTDB lineage: Bacteria > Actinomycetota > Thermoleophilia > Solirubrobacterales > Solirubrobacteraceae > Palsa-465. Next base: position 299,765 of record CAWKLB010000018.1, on the reverse strand, counting down.
GCGCGAGCACGAGCGTGCGGTCTTCCTCAGCAGCACCGAGACGCGCATGCGCACGCTGACCGAGATCGCTCTCCGTGGTGACGACGCCGGGGCCGCCGTGCGCGCAGCCAGTCCGCACCTCACAGCTCGCCGGCTCTCATCCGACGATCCCTCCCACGAGAAGCTTGCCCGGCACGCCGACGCCAGGTGACGGCAATTGAGGCGACCCCGTTCACGTGCGCCGACCAGCGATCGTGATGCTCGCGCGTTCGTTCGTCGGACGATGGTTAGGGCGGGTCGGGAGACGGGCGCGCGCCCGAGCATTGCGCCGGGAGCATCTCCAACTCGACCACGATTCGCCTGCGCGCGAGGCATCGCGGACAATGCCGCGGAGGGAGAGTCGGCATGCGGGGCGCGATCACGAGCTTGCAGCGCGGACACCGCACGGCCGGGCCGCGGCATCCAGTCATCGACGCGGCGCGCTTCGACTGACGGGCCACCTCGCGGCCTCAGTAGTAATGACGGCGCCCGCCGACAGCACGACCCATCGAGCCGAGCACAACAAGTACGAGGCCAATGACCAGCAGGACGAGGCCGATCGTCCACAGGATCGCGATCTTCGCGATGAAGCCGACGATCAGCAGCAAAATGCCCAAAACGATCATGACCGCTCCTTATGTAATGTCACGCAGCCGCCGTGACGGTGGATGTTCGGGCAAAACTACGATCGCCCGGGGCCCGAAAGCCAGCAACTTGGTGCACGCGCGAACGTCCGCATGCGGACATAGAGGCCGCCACAATCCTCGGGCGTGCTGCCCACCATCGACGTCGGCGGCGTGCGCAACACGACGGATATGCTGGCCGTCGACGTGAGGCCCTCAGCGAACCAGGATCTCGACGTTGGTCGCCGCGAGATCGGATGGCCCAAGTGAATGCGGCCGCGGGTTTGATCAGCATCGTCGATGCCGATCCTGAGGTTCGGGATCTCTTGCCTGCGAGTGATTACGAGCGGGCCCGACGCGAGACTCAGACGCGAGTCCGGCGCCTGTCCACCGGCAATTGGGACGTCACAGCCGCCGAGGAGCCCGACGGTCATCATCGTGGCTTCTTGATTGTCGATGGACTGATCAGTCGCGAGGTCGACGTGTTGGGACGGCGATGCGTGGAACTGATCGGGGCGGCCGACGTGATCCGCCCGTGGAGCTGGGACGACGAGGGTTCCCACGTTCACGCGGAGGTTGGCTGGGTCGTTCTAGAGCCCGCCCGCCTGGCCGTGCTTGACCATCGCCTTGTGGTGCGGATGACCCCCTGGCCGCAGCTTGGACTGGAGCTCTTCAACCGGGGGACTCGGCGCGCCCACGCGCTCGCCGTCACCCTTGCGATCGCTCACCATCAACGGGTCGATGACCGGTTGCTGCTGACGCTCTGGCATCTGGCCGAACGCTGGGGTCGAGTGCTGCCTGACGGCATCGCCGTACCGCTCCCGCTTTCTCACCAGCGGCTCGCGGATCTCATCGGCGCGCACCGCCCCGCGGTGACCGGCGCATTGGGTGCACTGCAGCAGCGAGGCCAAATCAGCCGTCGGGGAGACCGAACGTGGATGCTGCACGGCTCACCACCCGAGGAGCTGCGCCACCATCGCCTCACGGCAACGATGACCTAAGGCGTGTCACGCAGCCGCAGCGCCCGGCTTTGGCCAAGACGAGCCGGGCCGAGCGCTGCGCGCGTGGTCAGCGGATGGCTCGGCCGCGCCGATCGCCGAAGAAGACGACGATTGCAACGATGGCGAGCAGAAACAGCAACGGGTGAATGACCACGCCGCCGGCGATGGCGATAATCAGCAGGATCGCCGCCAGGATGAGAAGCATGTTGTCTCCTTGGTGAGGGGTTGATTGCTCGCTTGTTAACCCCACAAGCGGAGCCCTGGGACGGTGGCCTGTCCTCCCGCGAACGTACGCGTTCGGACGACAGGCCAGCCTTCGCGCAGAGAACCTCACAAAATGCGACTCGCGCCGTCGCCTCACCGACCAGGATCAGGGCATAGCTCGGGACTAGCGGAGCCAGTGCAGGAACGAGACTGGCGCGACGGCGGCGTGGCCGGGTGCGCGGACGGCGCGGCGGCTTGTGGCCGTGGCGGCGGTGGTGGCGGTGTGCACGAGGCGGTTGTGGTCGGCGGCTCGGTGCAGGTCGGCGATGTGCTGTCGGGCGGCGATGAGGACGACTTGGGGATGCATGGCTGACCTCGTGTTGGGTTGTCGTGCGGCCACGGTGATCCGCAGGGGTTGCAGCCGGCTTGCAGTCCGGTGATCGCGCCGGCCCGGGCATTGCAACCGCGGGTGGGTGCCGTCGGCGGCGAGTGACCGTGATCGGTACGGTCGCGAGGGCGTATGCGTTTCGGCATCCTGGGACCGCTACAGGTGATCGGTGACGATGGGCATGAGCTCGCCCTGGGCGGGCGGATGCCGCGAGCCGTGCTTGCTTTGCTGCTGCTGCGGGCGAACGAGGCCGTGTCGAGCGATCAGCTGATTGAGGCGCTGTGGGCGGGTGCGCCGCCGGCGAGCGGCGCGAAGGGGCTGCACGTGCACGTATCGCGGCTACGCCGGGCCCTTGCCGCCGGCCACTCAGACCCGGACGAGGAGCGGCTGGTCACTACTGCCGGTGGCTACGTCTTGAGAGTCGGGCCCGAGGAGCTCGATGTGCAGCGATGCGAGCGGCTGATCGGCGAGGGCCGATCGCTGCTGGCGGCGGGACGACCAGATCAGGCAGTCGCCGCGCTGAGCGGCGCGCTCGAGCTGTGGCGCGGTGACGTCTTGGCCGACTTTCAATACGACGCGTTCGCGCAGGGGGAGATCGCGCAGCTCGGCGAGCTACGCGCCGGCGTGCTGGAGGAGCGGATCGCGGTCGAAATGCTGCTGGGCCGAGAGGCGCAGGTGCTGGGCGAGCTCGAGCGTCTCGTGCGCGACTACCCGTACCGCGAGCGTCTGCGGGGCCAGCTTATGGTGGCTCTGTACCGGGCCGGACGGCAGGCGGAAGCGCTGGCCGCCTACCGTGCCGCGCGGTCGGCGCTGGTCGAAGAACTGGGGATTGAGCCTTCGGTCGAGCTTCGGCAACTGCACGAAGCGATCCTTGCTCAGGACCGGGCGCTGCTCCAAACCGACCCGGGCCATCCGGCCCCGCCCGCCGGCGCCGCGACGGACGGGCGAGCGCCGGGCCATGTCCATCTGCCCGTGCAGGCGACACCCCTCATCGGCCGCGAGCGCGAACTTGCCGAGCTGATGACGCTCGCTGATTCGCGCCGGCTGATCACCCTGACCGGAACCGGTGGGACGGGAAAGACCCGACTCGCGATGACGTTCGCGGCGGCCCTGGCCGACCGCTATCCGGACGGCGTGTGGTGGGTTCCGCTCGCCATGGTCAGCGAGGCGCGGCTGGTACCAGCGGCGATCGCGGCGGCGCTCGGCGACATCGCGGACCTGCCGATGTATCTGCGCGGGCGAGCCTTGTTGCTCGTGCTTGACAACTTCGAGCATGTGATCGAGGCAGCTCGCGCGGTCGCCGAGCTGCTCTCCGGCGCGCCGGGTTGCGGGGTGATCGTGACGAGCCGGGAGCGGCTCGGGGTGGCCGCCGAGCAGGAGTACGCGGTGGCGCCGCTGTCGCCCCACGCCGCCGTCGAGCTGTTCACCGCGCGGGCGCGGCAGGTGGAGCCGGGCTACGAGCCGGGCGCTGAGATCGACGCGATCTGCGAGCGACTCGATCGCCTCCCGCTTGCGCTCGAGCTTGCGGCGACGCGGGTCAAGCTCCTCTCCGGGCAGCAGCTCCTCACCCGGCTGGAACAGCGGCTCCCGCTCCTGGCCGGCGGGCGCCGCGACCTCCCCAAGCGCCATAGCACGATGCGGGCGACGATCGCGTGGAGCTACGACCTGCTCACCCGGCCCGAGCAGCGGCTGTTCACACGGCTGGCGGTGTTCGTCGGCAGCTTCGAGCTTGAGGCAGCCGAACAGATCTGCGACGCCGATCTCGACGCCATGCGGGCACTGATCGACAAGAGCCTCGTGCGCCACGCCGACAACGGCCGGCTCTTCCTGTTGCACACTTCGCGCGAATACGCGCTCGAGCATTTCGACTCAAGCGTCGAGCGCGACGAGATTCGCGCCCGCCACGCTCGCTGGTACTTCGCGCACGGTGTCGTTGATGGTGACGGCCCCCGGGAGGGCACCGATGACCTGATTCGGCTGCGCCAAGACGCCGGCAATGTCGGACTCGCGCTCGCTTGGGCGCTCGACCACGATATCGCCGTGGCTCTCCCACTCGCCGATGCCGTCTTCACGCCTTGGTTAGGGGCCGGACGCATCCGTGAATTAGAGCGGTGGTACGAGCGGGCGCTGGCCGATCCGACCGCACTGTCGCCGGGAGACCGCGCCAAGGCCCTCGCCGGGCTCGGCTCCGCGCTGGTGTTTCTCGAGCGCCTGGAGCAGGCGCGCGCGGCACTGCTAGAGGCGCTCGCGCTCTACCGGGACGCCGGCGACGAACGCGGCGAGACCCTCGTGCTGCTTCGCCTCGGCGCCGCCGAGTTCATAGCCGGCGCGCCGGAGAGCAGCCTCGCATGGGCGGAGCAGGCGCTTCGGATCTACGAGCGCCTTGACGACACGCTGGGGATCGCCCGCACCTTGCACGGCATCGCTGAGGCTCTCCGGGACCTCGGCGATTTCGAGCGGTCCGCCGATCTGTTCGCCCGTTCCCTCGAGATTCTGCGCGCAAACGGACTCGGTGGTGGTGCGGCCACGGTGCACAGCCTCGGCGACCTCCATCTCGACGCGGGCGATATGCCGACCGCCGAGCGCTACTACCGTGAGGCGCTCGCACTCGGCCTCCAAGAGGGAAACGTGCGGTTGGGGGCGTACTGCCTCGCGGGTCTCGCCTGCGTCGCCGCGCGAAACGAGGACGCAACTGCGGCCGGCCGCCTGTGGACTCTCGCCGAGCGGCTCGAGCACGACATCGGCTTCCGGATGGTCGCGGCCGAGCGAGTCCGCTACGAGCGGAACCTGACCCCACCACTCACCAACACCGACGAATACCGCGCCGGCATCGCGGACGCAGCAAACATCGACCCGCTCACCGCAGCCGCCGAGATCGTCAACCGGTAGTGCGACGGACGCGGTCGAGAGAGAAGTCGATCACGCCGGGACCGCCACCAACCTGCCATCGGTCGGACTCGTGCCCGTCACCGCCGGTACGCACGCCTCCGCCCAACGCGGGAGGCGTACAAGGCGCCCCGCGAGCACGACATCGGCGATCTGGTTGCCGTTGGTAAACCGGACCGGAGCTGACCTAAATCGCGGATAGGGTCCGCGGCACCGTCAACGAGTAGGGGAGAGCGCAGGATGTCGGAACGCGACGAGTACATTCCCGGCGTGCCGTGCTGGGTCGATGCGAGCTACAAGGACCCGGAGAGCGTTTTGCCGTTCTACCGCGGACTGTTCGGCTGGGAGTTCACCCCGGCTATAGAGACTCCGGGTGAGCGGTTCTTCATCGCGACGATCCGCGGTGGCAGCACCGCCGGGGTCGGTGAGCTGCCCGGCGATCACCAGCCGGTCCCGGCGTGGAACACCTATGTCGCCGTGACGAGCGCGGATGACGCGGTCGCCAAGGTGCAGGCTGCGGGCGGCGAGGTGCTCGCACCGGCGTTCGACGTCGTTGACGCGGGCCGGATGGCGATCCTCAAGGACCCGCAGGGCGCGGTGTTCTGCGTCTGGCAGGCCGGCCGCACCAAGGGTGCGAAGGTCGTCAATGAGCACGGCGCTGTCAACTTCAACACGCTCCATACCTCTGACCTGGCAGCGGCCAAGAGGTTCTACGGCGAGGTGTTCGGCTGGGCCACGTTGTCGCTCGCGGGTGCGGAGTTCTGGACGCTCCCGGGCTACGGCGACTATCTTGAGACGATCGTTCCGGGGATGCGCGAGGGTGCCGCTGAGATGGGAGCGGCGGGGTTCGAGGACGTCGTCGCGGTGCTCGATCCGCTGACGGATGGTGGGCAGCCGCACTGGCATGTGACATTCGCGGTCAACGATGCCGACGCGGCCGCCGCCGAGGCGTCCAAGCTCGGCGGCAAGGTGCTAGTCCCACCGCTCGACGCCCCGTACGTTCGTCTGACCGTGCTGGCGGATCCCGAAGGTACGCCGTTTACCGCCAGCCAGTTCGTGGCTGAGAACAGGTAGCGCCTCGCCGGACAGCCCTGTAGCCCCCCTGCAGCCTGCAGCCTGGTGGGCGCGCTGAGGTCGGGGAGGCTTGGGAGAATCTTGGTGTGCGTTCTCCGCAGACACTGAGCGAAGCCGACCGACGAATCGTTGCTGTGTGGGCGGCTGACTGCGCGGAACGAACGCTCGGACTGTTCGAGGCGGAAGCTCCAGGCGATAGCCGGCCACGCGACGCCATCGTCCGAACGCGGGCTTTTGGCCGCGGCGAGCTCGACGTCGCAGAAGAGATTCGCCGCCGGTTCGTTGGAGGTGGCGCCGCACGTGATGTGAGCCCTGCAGCGGCCGCTGCCGCCCGAGCGGCCGGGCAGGCCTCTGCGGTCCCTCATATGGGTGCGCACGCTCTGGGCGCGGCGGGGTACGCGGCCAAGGCCGCGGGATTGGCCGCCACGAACCGGCCGGAGGCCGTCAGTGAGGAGATCAACTGGCAACTAGGGAACCTGTCCGCCGAAGCCAGGGTCGCCCTGCTACAGCTTCCGCCGCTCGGTGAGGATCGGTCCGGTCCGCTGGGGCCAGGCCTTCTCGCATCGGGCGTCCTTGGCACGATCATCTGCGATCTCCAAGCTGGCGTTGCGTGCACCTGACGATTTACCCTCGCCCCTAGTCGGCATCCGGCGGCCGCCCCAGACGTGCGTTGTTCGACGAGCTGAGGTGCGTCCGTTGAAGCGCTGAGAGATGTGGTCCTGGCCAATAGGGGTGCGGCGCTGGACCCGCGCGTGTTCGGGCGTCGCCGCCCACCTCGCGGTCGGCGCGTGCTCTGCTCGCCGCCGAGATGCGCAAGTGCACGGTGCGAGCACCGCACACACCGCTCCGACGAATCAGAGCGGAGTTGCAGAACCGTGTCTCGTGGCCTCCCTGCATCGGAGCGTCATCGACGCCCCGGGACGACGTCAGGCCTTGATGTCGACAGCTCCCCGGCGGGCGCTCTGCGCCGCCGCGTCACCGTCGTTGAGCGCAGCGGCGCCGGTCCGGCCGTCGCCGTCGCCTGTCGCCGCCTTCAGCGCTGCCGGGGAGACGTTGCTGGTGGTGAGCCGCGCCGGTGTCGCGATCGCCGGGCTGTGAGAAACACTGCTGATGTTCATCGTCCGCTTCCTTGTCGATGGTCGGCCCCCCTATCTGATCGACGCCGCCCGACGAGCAACTGGATGCTGCTGGACATGTCTGAAGCCATTCTCATCGCCGGGCCTCGGGGGGTGTTGACTTCCCGCCCGCCGCGGCGGAGGATTGATGATCGTCCGGTTCTCAACCAGGAGGACGACCATGGAAAGGATGATGGCTGACTGTCGTCGCTTTGACAGCGACAGCAAGTGTCAACTGACCATCATCGGGCCGGAGGACGATGTGGTCGCTGCGGCGGCCCAGCACGCGGCCTCCTCGCACGGGCACGCAGACACGCCCGAGCTCCACGAGCAGCTCCGTAGCATGCTTGAGCCCGAAAGTGCGTACGTGCCGGGCGAGCGTACGCCCGAACCGTTCCCGGGCTAACGCTGCTCATCCGCCGCGGCCGAGTCAAGGACCGGCCGCGGCGCCGTTTACGGGGGCACGCAGCCGCTATGCGGGCACCACAATGGCCACCGCCGCGCTCCGCTTTCGACTACTTTCGGGTCTTCCTCAACGAGCGGACAGAACCCGGATGCCGCGGCGTGTCTCCTACTTCGCCTGGGGCAGACCCTGGGAGACCTCGCCGAACAGCGCCATCTGCTGTGCGAGGGCATCACCGCCAGAGGCGCTCACCACACCGAGATTGTCGACAATCGATCCCGCGCGCACAATCACGCGCTGAAACTCCGGGCTGGACCTGATCGCGTCGAGGGCGGCTCGCTCGCCGTGCAGCATGAAGAACCCAGCGAGATCGCCGCCGTGCGGCTCCAACAGGTAAGCGTCGAACCGCTCGATCTTCCCGTCCTCCTGAAGCTTGACGTAGTAGGCGACGCTTTCCTGGAAGACCTCCAGCGCGAGCTGCTCGCGCCCACGAACGACCTGACCCCAACCAAGGAACAATGCCTCTCCGGCCATCTTTGACCCCCAAAGACGTGTGACGGTGTATGAGCGACGATAACGCCCCAGCGGCCCTCGCAGTAGATCTTTTTCAGACCGCACGACCGACAGATCAGCCGCGCTTTGGGTCCTCGGCGTGCCGCCCTGCCCGGCCGACTGGGACCGAGGCAAGTCGCGGGACCTGCGATTCGGGTCCGCTCCGCCCGATCGACGGAGCGCAGCTCTGCTGGATGATCGGCCATGGGATCGGCGGCGAGCCGCGAGATTGGCGAGGATCACGACAGCGACCTCTGCCGGAGGGCGAGACCTGCTTCCGTGCTGTCGCGAGTCCTCGGTCTGGTCCCTACCTTGTAGCGCGGGCGAGCCTGTGAGAGTGTCGGCGCAACCGACGAAAGGATGGAGCAGACGGTGGTTGCGGTCGATCTAGAGTTCGACGGTGGAACGCTCGAGCAGTACGAAGAAGTCGCGAAGCTGATGGACTACGAGCCAGGGGGTGCAGCCCCGCGGGGGTGCCTGTTTCACTGGGGTGCGCTCACGGACCGTGGTCTACGGGTCACCTAGGCCGCGTCGGTTCCGACCAAATAGATCTCGAGCGTGTGCATCCATTTCGCGGAGCGCCACGTCCAACTGAGGCTCACCAGGTTCCGAGCTCGCTCACTCCTGCTCGCTACCCGCGGACGCTCATCCCAATTGGGTGATGCGATCGACGCCTGATCTGGAATCGTCCAAACCCGGCGCTATCCGGAGGTGGAAGATGAAGCGCGTTGCAGTAGTCCTCGTGGCGCTCGTCGCCCTCGGATCGGCCGGCGCGGCGAGCGCGCGCGTGCTGCTGGTCGGAACCTACAAAGGCATTCACGGGCAGTACGAGTCAATCCAGGCCGCGGTCGACGCCGCTCGGCCTCGCGACTGGATCCTGGTCGGGCCGGGCGACTACAAGACGACCTCCTCTCGGGCGCCCGCCGGCCGTTCCGACACCGCTGCCGGCGTGCTAATCACTACGCCGCAGGTGTATTTGCGGGGCATGAACCGCAAGACAGTGATCGTCGACGGGACCAAATCGGGTCCAGCGTGCAGCCGGGCCAAGCGCGACCAGAACTTCGGTCCGCACGGCAAGGGCGGCGCACGAGGCCTCAACGGGATCGTGGTGTGGAAGGCCGCCGATGTGTGGGTCCAGAATCTCACCGCCTGCAATTTCCTCAGCGGTAAGGGCGACGCGGGCAACGAGATCTGGTGGAACGGCGGCGACGGCAGCGGCAAGATCGGAGGCCATGGTTACTACGGCTCGTACCTGACCGCAACCAGCACGTTCTACGAGCCCAACGACACCCCGGCGCAGTACGGGATCTTCTCCAGCAACTGGACCGGGGGTACGTGGTCCCAGACGTACGCCAGCAACTTCAGCGACTCCGGGTACTACATCGGCGCCTGCCAACAGCGGTGTCACCAGACAATCAGCCGGGCCCATGCCGAGTTCAACGCACTCGGCTACTCGGGGACCAACTCCGGCGGCCAGCTCGTCATAGAGAAGTCTGAGTTCAACGACAACCAGGACGGCTTCGACACCGACAGCGAGAACGGAGATGCCCCGTCGCCACAGAACGGCGCGTGTCCGAACACTCGCATCAGCCCGATCACCCACACCCACTCATGCTGGGTGCTGATGGACAACTACATCCATGACAACAACAATCGCAGTGCGCCCGAGGTGGGCCAAGCCGGTTCTACGCCTCTCGGGGTGGGCGTGTCACTCAGCGGAGCACGCAACGACACGGTGATGCACAACCGGATCGTCCGTAACGACGCTTGGGGGGTGCTGATCCAAGTCCAGCAGGGGGAGGGCGGAGCGCCGTGCATCGGCGGCACGCTGAACTTCAACGTACTCGGCATCCTCACCCTCCCGTGCCTGTTCGACGGTTTTGGAAACGCGATCCTCAAAAACAGCTTCGCGGACAACGGCTCCTACGGGCACCAGACCAACGGCGACATCGCCGCGGTCAATTTCCAGGACGGCAATCCGACGTCCTGCTACCGCGGTAACGTGAACCCGGCCGGACTGACGACATCGCCGGCAGGCCTCGAGCAGACACACGCGCGGTGCACGGGCGCCGGTGCGCCGGCCAACGTGAACGTACCGCTGGTCGAGGAAATCCTCTGCGGCAACGAGGGCTCCCTGGTCGGGCAGACCATCGCATGTCCAGGTGGCAAGCCCTATCCGAGCCCCACTCAGGTGGTCATGCACCCACTACCGCAGAACCTCGCGACGATGCCCGATCCGTGCGCGGACGTGCCCGTAAATCCGTGGTGTCCGAGTCAGTCGGCTCCTCCGCCCAGCGGGCTTGGATGAGCGTGATCGCCTAGCCCACCGGAACCATCGGTATCGCGGGCATAGCCCATCAGATGGGGTCGTGCTTCGCCCGGCCACCCCGTGACCACGGCAGTGCTTCTTCGTCGCGCTACGTCGCGCGGATGGTGGTGCGCGTCCCGCGCGCGTTCTGCGCGATCACGGTGAGGCGGAGGGGGTGGAGCCGGTGCGCCCTGGCCGCGCGTTTGAGAGCTTTGCTCTCCGCCATCCCGGCGCTCCCGATCGTCACCGTGAAGCTCGAGACGCCACGGCGGAGCTTGATCGTGAGCCGGCGACCGGAGAGGACCAGCGACTTGATGCGCGCCCCCTTCACGGATACGCCCGCAACGTGATGATGGCGGGCGACGAAGCTCAGCCCGGTGGGCAGCTCGACCGTGACCGCGCTGAGTGCGGGCGCGCCCTTGGTCGTCCTCATCTTGAACGTGAGACCTGGATGACCGGTGGCCAGGGCGGAGTAACGCAGACGGCTGAGGTTCGCGCGGCCGACGGTGACGCCGGCGGCGCTCGAGCCGTTGGGGCTGCCGCCGCTCCCGGTCGCGCCGCCTGAACCGGACCCGCCGGACCCGCTGCCGCCGGACCCGCCGCCGCCCGAGCTGCCGCTCGTCCCCGGGCAGCCGACGACGGCGAAGTTGGCCGGGGCTTTCACCGTCTTGTCGCCGTTCTGATCGGTCAGCGTGGCCGTCGCGGTTCCCGACGGGGTGTTACACGTCGAGAGGAACAGTCCCTCGGGGCCCGCGTTGAGGTTCACCGCCAGGTTTGTCAACGGGATATCGGGCAGGCCGGCGAAGGTCGCGGTGTTCTTGGCCAGGTCGACGGCTCCGGTCAGCGTGAGCGGGAAGGGCGAGGGGAACACCAGCGTGAGCGACACCCCGCTCGAGTTGCCGGTGAGGTAGGCGGCGCCCGTGAGTGTTGAGGGATACAGCGGTGAGGTCGCGCTAGCCGAGCCCACGCTCTGGCATGTCCCCGAGGCGAGGCTGAGGCAGAGCGCCTTGATCGACTCGAGGTTGGGGCCCAGCACGGCCGTCGGGAAGGCGAGCGACACCGAGCGACTTGGTGCCTCGCTGGCGGTCTGGGTGACGGTCGTCCCGAGCTTGACCTGCCGGTCTGCGCTGTCGCGGGTCGCCGTGACCTTGAACGACGGGGCGTAGGAGAGAGCCGAGCATCCGGTCACCGACAGCGGCGCGCTGACCGTGTGGACGGTTGCATCGCTGTAGGAGTCGGCGGACACGATGAGCCTGGCCGGCGTCGCCGGACAGGTCGCGGGGTAGCGCAGACCCTGAAACGTGCTCTTGATCTCGGTCACGGAGATGGTCACCACCGGCACGGTGAAGCCCGAGAGGGTGAGCTGGTCTGGCAGGGCGAGGTTGATGGTCACGCCGACCCCGTTGGGGTCCCCCGTGGGGCGGACCTTGATATCGCCGGTCGACCCGAGCTGCTCGTTGAGACCGAGCACGTTCCCGATCACGGTCAAGCCGGCCAGGTCCCCGGCCTTCGGGGGCGGGACCAGGTAGAAGGTGACCGGTACCTGGATGCCGGCGGGAAGACCGAGGACGAGCACGTCCGGATCAGCACTCACCGTCCCCGAGCCCACTTCGCACGTCGTCCCCGAGGTGTTCGTGGTCTTCAGGCAGGAGCCGCCGTTGATCGCGGCGTTGGCCAGCAGTCCCGGCGGCAGGTTGATCGTCAGGTTGTGGGCCGAGTCGGTGCCGGTGTTCGTGAACTTGAGATCCAGGCCCAGATTGGCGGTCGATCCGGCAGCTTTGCCGGCGCTTTGGTCGAGGCTGACCGACGGGGTAATGGAGGCCTGAGCCGCCGCCGCGAGGACGAGTGACGAGACGACGGCGGCCGTGAGGGCGACGGCGCGATTGACGGAGTGGCGCATGTGGATTCCTTTCGCCTACAGGCCGAGATGGGTGACCTGGACGAGAATCGTGGTGCGCTTGCCCGTGGTGCTCTGGGCGATGACGCGCAGCGCCAGGCGTTTGAGCTTGTGAGCCGCGGCCTTCTTGCGCAACGCGGCGCTCTCGCGCAGCGCTGTGCCGGTCAGCGTGATGCCGAGGCTCGACACCGGACGTTTGAGCGCGATCACGAGACGGCCATGCGTGACAGCCAACGACTTGACTGTGGCGCCGGTGACCCTGACGCCCTTGACCGTGAGCCTGTGGCCGGTCCGGTGGGTGATCAGGCTCAGCCCGCCCGGGAGCTCGACGGTGAGCGCACGGAGCTTGGCGGCACCTTTGGCCACCTTGAGCCGGAAGCTCATCGAGGGGTGGCCCGCTTTGAGGCCGGCCGCAGACGGGTTCGTCAGCGCGGTGCCTCCGGCGGTGGTGCCCCCGCCCGTGCCGCCGGACGCCGGGCAGCCGGCAACGGTGAAGTTGGCGGGGACCGTCGCGGTCTTGTCGCCGTTCTGGCTGGTGAGGGTGGCCGAGGCCGTGCCCGTCGGGTCGTGACAGAGCGTGAGGAACAGTCCATCCGGCCCGCCGTCGAGCGTGACCTTGAGGCTGGTCAGCGGAATGTCCGGCAGCCCGGTGAAGCTGGTGGTGTTCGAGGCCAGATTGACCGAGCCCACGAGCGTGAGTGGGAACGGCGGCGGGAAGACCAGCGTCAACGTGAGGCCGGTGATCGTGCCTGTGAGGTAGGCCTGGCCCGTGAGCGGGTGCGGATACAACGGCGAGGCCGCGGTCACGGAACCGACGGGGGTGCACGTGCCGCTCGCCAGGTTCTGGCAGAGCCGCTGCAAGCCCTGGACGCTGCCCCGCAGCTGCGCGTACGGCAGCGCCAGCGCCACGGAGCGGCTCGGAGCCTCGGTCGCGCTCTGCGTGACGTTGGTCACCACTTGCACCCGATTGTCGGCGGTGTCGCGCGTGGCCGTCACGGCGAACGACGGCGAATACGACAGTGAGGAGCAGCCCGTGACCGAGAGCGGCGCACTCGCGGTCTTGACCGTCGAATCGCCATAGGAGTCAGCGGCCACCGTGACCGGCTGGGGGGTCGAGGGGCAGATCGTGGGATAGCGCAGCCCATCGAACGTGCTGCTGATCTCATGGATTGCGATCGGCACGCCGTAGAGCGAGTTGGGCAGCTGGAACTCGATCGTCACGCCCACGCCGTCGGGGTCGCCTGAGGGACGGACCTTGATGTCTGCGGTGGAGCCGATCTGCGTGCCGTTGCTGTTCACCGCGAGTCCGGCGAGGTCTCCCGCTGCCGGCGGCGGGACGAGATCGAAGGTCACGTTGGTGGGGATCGGCACGCTGCCATAGGCATAGGCGGTCACGGTCCCGCTGCCGACCTCGCAGGTGCTGTCGTTGAGATCAGCGGTTTTGAGGCAAGCGCCCCCCGCGACCGAGGCGTCGGCCAGCAGCCCGGGAGGGAGGCTGAGCGTCATGCTGGCGGGAGAATCGCTGCCGCTGGGGGCAAACGTCAGGTCCACGCCGAGGTTCGCCGTGGCGCCGGCAGCCTTGCCGGCGCTCTGATCGAGGCTGATCGCCGGCGTGATCGACGCCATCGCGCTTGGCGCCAGGCCAACCAGGCCGCTGACGACGAGAACGCTCACGAGGAGGATCCGTCGCGTTCCGGGTGACATCAGGCCATCTCTCCTCTGCCTCGGGGCTGCATCTTGATCCCGGACCTGCCGGCGTCCCACACACGACGCTCAGGACTCCGGTACGACAATGGCCCATTATGAGGCACGGGGACCCACAGGGACTCCAGACGCATCCTGAACTGTCGGGCGCAAGCTCGGGCGACGGATGCGCCCGGCTCTTGGTCGGCCTGTCGGGCCGTGTTTGAGGTGAGTCGGAGCTGGGTACGCGCAGGGCCGGGAGGGATGGTCCAAGAGCTGATGTGCCGCTGCGGCCACGTGCAATCGCGTGGCCGTCGGGCCGGGCGAAGGGCCTACGTCTCGTCAGGCCATCCAGGAGAGGGAGGGAGTCATATGTATTCATCCGGGTCACTCGGGCGCCGGTTGCTCGCCGTGGCGGGGGCCGCGCTCGCTGCCGCGGCGGTCGCCGCGCCGACCGTCGGCGCGACGGGGCGTCGCAGCACCAACGCCGCGCGCCCGCACGACGCGCAGCCATTGCCGTACCAGAACGCGGTACTACCGGTTAGTCAGCGGGTTCAGGACCTGCTGTCGCGGATGACGCTGGCCGAGAAGATCGGTCAGATGACCCAGGCCGAGCGCGCCAGCATCGACACAGACACATCGAAGATCACCACGGACAATCTCGGCAGCCTGCTGTCGGGCGGCGGCTCGGTGCCGACGCCGAACACCCCGACGGCGTGGGCCGACATGGTCGACCGCTATCAGTCGGCGGCGCTCGCCACACGGCTGCACATCCCCATCCTCTACGGCATCGACACCGTGCACGGCGACGGGAACATGTACGGCGCAACGGTCTTCCCGCATGACATCGGCCTGGGCGCCAGCCGTGACCCACGGCTGGTGTACGACGTAGAGCACGTCGCCGCCGAGGAGACGCGGACGACGGGGCCGCAGTGGGTCTTCGCCCCCTGCATCTGCGTCGCGCGCGACGACCGCTGGGGCCGGACCTATGAGTCCTTCGGTGAGGACCCCAGCCTCGTGAAGATGATGGAGACCGCGATCGACGGCTTCCAGGGCCCTCCCGGGCACCTCTCGGATCCCGACCGCGTCATGGCCACCGCCAAGCACTTCGCGGGCGACGGCCTGACCACCTACGGCACCGGGTCCAATGACCAGACGACCGGCAACTATCCCATCGACCAGGGCGTTGACCAGGTCAGTCACGCCACGTTCGAGCGCCTCGCGCTCTCGCCCTACGTGCCCGCCGTGCGACAGCACCACGTGGGCGCCGTCATGCCGTCCTACTCGGACGTCGACTTCACCGAGGACGGGCTCGGCAACCGCATCAACATGCACGCCAACCGTGACCTGATCACCGGCTGGCTGAAGGACGCTCAGAACTTCGACGGCATCGTGATCTCCGACTACAACGGCATCGATCACATCAATCCGGAGGCCGGCCCGTCGACGGACCCGGCGGTGTTCGCCATGAGGGTGAAGGCGGGCGTGATGGCCGGCATCGACATGTTCATGCAGCCGCAGAACTTTGAGATGTTCGAGTCGACCCTGACTGACCTCGTCAACTCGGGCCAGGTTCCGATGTCGCGGATCGATGACGCGGTGACGCGGATCCTGACCAAGAAGTTCCAGCTGGGGCTGTTCGAGCATCCCTACACCGACCGCCGCTACCTCAGCCAGGTCGGCGACGCGGCCCATCACGCGCTGGCTCGCCGAGCGGCCTCCGAGTCCCAGGTGCTGCTCAAGAACGACCGGCACGTGCTGCCGATCCAGGGCCAACGCGACATCTACGTCGCCGGCTCGAACGCCGACAACATCGGCAACCAGGCTGGCGGCTGGACGCTGACCTGGCAGGGCGGCTCCACCAACGTGATCCCCGGTACGACGATCCTCGACGGGATTCGCCAGGACGCCCGAGGCAATGTCACCTACAGCGAGGACGCCTCAGCGCCGATCCCGCGCAATGCCACCGGCATCGTGGTCGTGGGCGAGACTCCGTACGCGGAGGGCTTCGGCGACGTCAACGGCCCGCAGTGGGCGTTTGACCCCGGCGACCATGGCGTGCCGCGGCCGGTCAAGGACATGCAGCTCTCGGTGGCGGACAAGGCGACTCTGGACAAGGTGTGCGCGGCGGCGAAGCGGTGCATCATGGTCATCGTCTCGGGCCGCCCGCTGATCCTCGATCCAGCTCAGCGCAACGAGACCGACGCGATCGTGGCGTCGTGGCTGCCGGGCAGTGAGGGCGCCGGTGTGGCCGACGACCTCTTCGGGGTCCGGCCGTTCACGGGCAAGCTGCCCGTGTCCTGGCCGCGGACTCTCGCGCAGGAGCCGATCAACGTCGGCGACCCCCACTACAACCCGCTGTATCCCTACGGTTACGGCCTCACGACCCACGTCGGACACGGATACGGCAGCGCGAGCGACTGAACGTCGAGGTGGCGGCCCGCTCGGCGGGCCGCCACCTCCGCTCACCGATCTCCGGGTCGGCTCGCGTGCGCCACGATGTCGTTAGCCTGATCCGCTTCGTCGGGATCCCGGCGGCGGCGATGAGGAGAGGGCCGATGGAGGCGTGAGGGGCGGGGCGAGGTCGGTGCTGGTGCGCGGTGTCCGTTGGCGCCTGCTGGGCTCGCTGCTGGTCGTGATCACCGCGGCGATCGCGGTCGGGGCGGCGGTCGTCGGCCCGCTCTTCCTGCGTGCCGGCGGTGATTCCCTGGTGCGACGGGCTGTGGCAGGCGCCGCCGTCTCTCACACCAGCTTCGAGCTCGACTCCGCGACTCATTCGTCGACGCTCGACGGGCTCGCGGCCGATGCGCAGACGTTCCTCCGAGGCGAGCACCTGGGCGGGCTGTACGGACGCCCCGTGGTGCGGACGATGGTCGCCCCCCTCCTCGCCACCAGAGTCACCACCCGTCAGCCCTATCTAGGGGCGCTGACCTACCGCACCGGCATCTGTTCGATTCTGCACTTCCGCGCCGGTGGGTGTGCAACCGGCCCCGGGGATGCGGTCGTCAGCGATCGCATGGCACGCAGATTTGGGCTCTCCGTCGGGTCGAGGATCACCGTCACGGACCTCAACCACGGGAGTCCGGCCCCGATCCGCATCACCGGCGTGTTTGCCCTCCCGAACCTGCAGAGCCCCTACTGGTTCGGCGACGGGGCGAGCCACTTCAACTTCGGGGAGAACACCGGCAGGCCCTTGTTTCTCCCCCAGGCTGACGATCTGTTCGTGGCCAGCCCGGCCGCCTTTGCGCTCCCGGCCGCGTATGCGCGGACGCTTTCCATCCAGAGTGGGTTGCGGCCCGGAGTGCTGGGCATCGGGAATGCGTCGGCGGTCAGGCAGGAGATGCTCGCCGTGAAGCAGCGCGCCGCGGCGAACGGTTTCGAGGTCCAGACCGGTCTCCCGGCGCTGCTCTCGGGCCCCCTCCACCAGCAGAGCCTGATGGGCACGGTCGTCGTGGTCGCCGCCCTTCAGCTCGTCCTGCTGGCCATCTGGGTGCTGACCTCGGTGCTCATGCGCAGCGCCGACCTCCGGCGTGCGGAGCTGCGGGTCGCCCGCCTGCGCGGGTTCCCGCTGCCCACGCTGGTCGCCGTGTCGATCACCGAGCCGGCCGCGCTCTGCGCGATCGGGGTCGTGCTGGGGATCGGCGGCGCGTGGGTCATCGTGCGCGCCGCCGCGTCCATCCTGTTCACGCATGGAACCGTCGTGAGGGCTGACGGGTGGACGTTCGTCAGCTTCGCAGCCGTGCTGGTGACGATCTGTGCCGTCCTGGGTCTCAGCGCGATCCGGTTGCTGCGGAGCTCCGGACTTGCCGCGTCGTCTCCGCAGTCCAGCAGGAGCCCCTCACGAGTCGCGATCGACGTGTCGATCCTCGCCGTCTCGGTGGTCGCGCTGGTCGTCGCGTCTACGAGTGGGGCGCTCAGTTCTCACAGCAATCCGGTGGCGGCCGCCGCCCCTGCGGTGGTTGCTCTCGGCGTCTCGGTGATCGCGATCCGCGTCGTCGAATACCTGTGTCGCCGGCTCAGCGTCGCGACCCACGATTCGTCCGCCGTGGCCAGCTTCCTGGCGGCCAGTCGGATCGGCCGGCGGCCGACGGTGCTGCGCGAGGGGCGGACCGTGGTGATCGCGGTCGGCCTGGCGTGCTTCGCGGTCTGTGCGTGGTCGGTCGCACGGGCCAACCGGCTCACCGCTGCGACGTTCTCGACCGGCGCGCGCACGGTCGTGACCGTCGCCGCAGATGATCTGCAGCTCGAGCAGGCGGTCAACACGGTCGATCCGCACGGACGCTTCGCCATGGCCGCGGTCGAGATCAATACCTCGAGCACGGCGCTGATCGGCGTCGATGCGACGCGCCTGGCGGCTGTTGCAGCCTGGCCGAGTGGGACGACGCACGCGAGCGTCGCGGCGGTCGGTCGCGCGTTGACCCCGAGAACCGCCTTCAAGGTCATTCTCGCCGACGGCGCCTTGGGCGTCTCGGCCGCTGTGTCGGCCTCCGGGGCAGCGAGCCGAGATCTGGCGCACCTCCACCTGAAGGCTTGGCTCTTCGATCCGGCGCATGGCTCGCGCACCATCGACCTCGGGTCGCTGCGCCCCGGCAGGTCCATCTACCACGGCGTCTCGCAGGCGGGCTGCCCGTGCCGCCTGACCGGCATCGGGGTGCTCCCCAGTACCAAGCGGGTGCCCAGCTCTGGTCACATTCGGCTTGATCTCGACGCGCTGACCTACCGCACCGGGCCGGGCGGGCTGGCGAGCGCGCGGGCCGTGCTCACCCCGACCGTCTGGCGCCCGAGCCTGGACGGCGTCCGTGTCATCGCGAACACACCGGGGGTGGGTTTCGACATTCCGATGACGGCGGTGGCCGGTGATGTTGGCCCCTACCGGGGCACCGCTGCGGCCTCCCTCGTCGAGCCTCCCTCGGTTCTCCCCGCGATCGGCGGAAGTCAGGAGCAGTTCCCCGGGGGGACGCTGGCCGAACAGGGCCTCGACGGCAACACGATCACCGTGCGTCGGGTGATCGCGGCGACCTCCCTGCCGCGGATCGGGCCCGCCGGAGTGTTCGTCGATCTGGGCACGCTCGAGGGAATCGAGGTCGGCCCCACCCTCCTCCAGGCCAGCGAGCAGGTGTGGCTCGGGCCGCACGCGCCGGCGAACGCCGTCAGCCGCCTGCGGGCGGCCGGGCTGCACATCGACAACGTCCAACGCTCATCGACGCTCGTCGGCCAGGCCGGGCACTCCGGTCCGGCTCTGGCGTACGACTTCATGCTCCTGGCCACGCTTGTCGCCCTCCTCGTCGCGGCGGTCGGCACCTACAGCGTGCTTGCCGCCGGTGGCCGTCAACGCGCCACTGAGATGATGGCGCTGGAGGTCACCGGCGTGCGGCGACCGATCCTCGCACGCTCGCTGGCGATCGAGGCCGGGATCCTCGCCTTGACCGCGCTGTTCGGGGTGGCGGCCGGCGTGGCCAGCGCCGCCATCGTCCTCCCATCACTGCCGCAGCTCGCCGCGGCCACCGACGCGCCTCTGTCCTACGCGCTGCCGGTGTTGCTCATCCTCGCCGTCGCGCTGGGCGCAGTGCTGGTGGTCATGGTCGCCACCGCGCTGGCGGCGCGCGGCATCCTGACGAGCATGACTCCATCCCTCCTGCGTGCCGCGGACGATGACGTCGATTGACGAACAGACACCGGCTGGCGCCGACGTGGTGTGCGCCGGGCTGGTGCACGTCTACCCGAGCGAGCAGGGATCGGTGGCCGCTCTGCGCAACGCCGACCTCGTCGTCAAGGCCGGCGAGATGCTCGCCATCGTCGGTCCCTCCGGATCGGGCAAGACCACGCTGATGCTGCTCCTGAGCGGCCTGCTGCAGCCGACCGCGGGGTCGGTGTTGATCGGCGGTCAGGACATCACCCAGCTCGACGCGGCCAGCCTCAGCCGACTGCGCGCCACCGAGCTCTCGCTGCTGCTCCAGGACCCATCGCGCAACCTGCTGCCCTACGCCACGATTAGCCAGAACATCAGCTTCGCCGCGCGCGGCGCGCGTCGGCGCGGCTGGCCGCTGCGCTGGTCGACCGAGGAACTGATCGAGCGGATGGGTCTGGCTGACCTCGCCGACCGGCCCGCGTACCGACTCTCGGCCGGGCAGCAGAACCGGGCGGCGATCGCCTGTGCGCTGGCGACATCCCCGCGCGTGCTGCTGGCCGACGAGCCGACGGGCCAGCTCGAGCCTCACAGCCGCGACATGGTGATCGCAGCGCTGCGCGACGCGCGTGAGCTGAGCGGCGCCACGGTCATCGTGGTCACCCATGACCAGGAGGTCTCCGAGGCGCTGCCCCGCTCGCTGACCATCGAGAGCGGGGCGATCGGCGCTGAGGGCCGGGGCGCGGAGCGCTTCGCGGTCGTCGGCGGCTCCGGGACAGTCCAACTGCCCCCGGAAATCCTCGCCCGCTACCCGAGCGGAACGCTGCTGACCGTCGAACTCGACGCCGACGGGATCGTCCTACGGGCCCGGAAGGACAGCTCGCGGGAGTCCGGTGATGGCTGAGACGTCCCGCTTCGTCATCGAGGACCTGACGGTGCGCAGCACCGACTCAGTGCTGGTCAGCGATCTTTCGGTCAGCATCGGTGGCGGCGAAGTGCTTGGCATCACGGGTCCGTCCGGCACGGGCAAGTCCAGCCTGATCCATGTCCTCGCAGGTCTGGCCCCGCCGGCCTCCGGTCGGGTGCTCCACGCCGACCGTCCGGTGGCGCCGGGCGGCGCCGCGGCACTGGGGCTGATCCTCCAGCACCATCATCTCCCCGGGATGCTCACCGCCCACGAGGCAGTCGGCCTGCCGTTACAGGCCCGACGGGTCAACCGCTCCGAAGTCGCCGAGCGCAGCGACCGCATGCTTGCCGCCCTGGGTTTGGGTGATCAGGCCCACCACATGATCTGGGAGCTCTCCGGGGGACAGCGCCAGCGTGTGGCGGTCGCCAGAGCGCTGGCCGGAGATCCCGAGCTGATCCTCGCCGACGAACCCACCGCCGGTCTGGACCCGGGGTCCCGCACCGTTGTCCTCGATCACCTGCTCGACGCCGCACGCACCGGCGCGATCGTGATCATCGCCAGCGGTGACCCGGAACTGATCGACAACTGCACTCGCGTGGTCACGCTCGCCGACCCCTCATCACTGAGAGAGCTCCCGGGTGACGTGCGCGATTGAGCGGATACCCGGGGCGCGGACGCGATTGGGGCATCTGACTAGACGCGCTTGCGGTTCCTGATGTCGGTCAACGGCCAGTCGGCGCCGAGCCAGCTGTCCACGGTCTCGTGCAGCACGGAGTCCAGTTCGGCCCGACTTGCGGTGACCCAGGACCGCACCTCGGTGACGTCAGGGTCTGCCCGCGACGGGTAGATGTAGACGCAGCCGACGACGACGTCTTCATCATCGAGAACGGTGTAGGTGAAGCCGACTCGTTGCTCGAAGTCATCGGCATGCCTTCGCAGGTCGCGGAGATTCTCGTCGAGTGACATTCCCTCAACGGGTGGCCATCGCCTGGTGGAAAAACCTGGGGTGGTGCGGATGTGCTCGATGCTCGACATCCAGGCACGGTGGTCGGCGTCGTTGTGCTGGGGTCCGAGGGGCTCCAGGCGGAAGCCCGGACCGCTGAGGGTTAGCGGGACCACGTAGTCATCCGGGACAAACGAGTGGGTCACAGCTTGAGCTCGACCTCCACGAAGACCGAGGTACGGTGGCTGCGGTTGATGACGTTGTGCTCGGTGCCTGCTCGTCCCAGATAGGCGACCGCGGCCTCCTGGGTCATCTGGCGTGTCGTTCCGTCTGCCTCCTTGATCGCGAAGGTGCCGCCCGTGACGGGCACGACGATGTAGTCGTAGTCGTGACGGTGGTGGCCGGTGTCCTCCCCGGCTTCGAACGTCCACGTCGTGATGCGCACGCGGTCGGTATCGGCGCTGGTAGTGGATCGTGCGGTCGGCATCGACTAAGCGACCCGCGAGTTATGCGCCCGCCACGCGGCTTCCCCAGACCTCGTGGACCGGGAACTTGTCGGGCTCGGCAAGCTCAACGCCGGCCGCGTCCAGCGCGGCCTTCAGGCCGCCGTCCCAGGCCTGCTGCCACGCTTCCTCCGATTCCCAGATCTCACTGACTCGAAGGTCCGACCCCTCACCGAACATGACGTGTAGTTGGAGTGATGGAGGGGCCCCGTCGGGGCCGTTCTCCTGAAGGATCTCGTTGACCTTGTCGTACTGCTCGCGGGTCAGCGACGACGGTGTGTAGCGAATGAGAATTGGCATGGCGCGAGTCTAAGCGAGCGCGAGCCAGGTGGCGAGCGGTTGATGTCGAGGTCGGGTTGCAGCAGACGCTCAGGCGTCGCTGTGGCCAGATTCGCTCTGAGTGTTTGCGATGTGATACCCGATACCGGGCGATGTGTGGATGACCTCGGGCTCTCCAAGTTTGCGGCGGAGCCTGCCGATCGTGACGCGGACCGTGTTGGTGAACGGGTCGGCGTTCTCGTCCCACGCGTGCTCGAGCAGCTTCTCAGCGCTGAGGCCGGCCGGGCTGGCTCTGAGCAGGGCTTCGAGCACGGCGCATTCCTTGGCCGTCAGAGCAATCGCGCGTTGGTTTCGAGTGACGTTTCCCGTTGTCGGGTCGAGCTCGATTCCGGCCGCTCGCAGCGTCCCGCTGCGCGTGGTCGACCTGCGGCGCGCGAGCGCACGTGCACGCAGCACCAGCTCGGGGAAATGAAACGGTTTGGGCAGGTAGTCGTCAGCTCCCAACGCGAGGCCCCTCACCCGCTCGTCGGGCGCACCGGCGGCGGTCAGCATGAGGATCATCGCCGGCTCGTCGGACTCGGTGATCATCCGGCACAGGTCGTCGCCGTGGATTCCCGGGAGGTCGCGGTCGAGCACGACAACGTCATAGGGGTTGAGGCGCAGCCTGCTCGCAGCCTCGTTACCGTCGTAGGCGATGTCGACCGCGATTCCCGAGTCGCGGAGCCCTTCGGCGATCCAGTTCGCTAGCCGCGGTGCGTCCTCGACCACCAGCACCCTCATGCCGATCCGCTCACGGGTTGCGCGTCGCGAGCGACTGGCAGGGTGATCTCGGCCCCGAGTCCGCCTCGCTCGCGTGCGTAGAGCCTGAGCCCGCCGCCGTGCGCGGCAGCGATCGCGGCGACGATCGAGAGTCCGAGGCCGTGCCCGTTCTGCGAGCCGGTGCGCTCGGCGCCTAGTCGCTTAAACGGCTTAGCGAGCTGTGCGACGCTCGCCGGGTCCAGGACCGGACCGCCGCTTTCGATCATCAGTCGTGCCGTGTCCCGGTCAGCGTCGCACGTCACGTTGATGGGCCCGCCGGGCAGGTTGTGTCGCACGGCGTTGTCGATCAAGTTCTCGACCATCCCTGCCAGCAGCGTCTCAGAGCCCTTCACGCACGCGGGCGCTAGCGCGCGGTGAACCTCGATCTGCCTGGCGGCGATCGTGTCACTGCGGCTGGCGAGCGCGTCCTCGACGATGTCTGCCAGCGACGCCGAGGTCTCGTCGCCCAGCTCTGCGCGCTGTGCACGCGCCAGCACGAGGAAGCTCTCGAGCAGACGATCGGCTTGGTCGAGGTCCGCCCTCAGGCTCGCATCCAGCGCCCGCACCTGCGCCGAGGACAGGTTCGGCTTGGCGCCGGCGACGTCCAATGCGGTGCGCATCGTGGTCAACGGGGTGCGCAGTTCGTGAGAGGCGTTGGCGACAAACTGTCGCTGAGACTCGAATGCAGCCTCCAGACGCGCGAGCAGCGCATCGATCGTGTCCGCCAGTGTCCTGAGCTCGTCGCGCGGGCCGGGCAGGTCGAGCCGGCGGTGGAGGTTGGTCTCCGAGATCTCTTGGGCGGCAGCGGTGATCGTACGCAGGGGGCGTAGCACGCGCCCGGCGACCAGCCAGCCGAGCAGACCCGAGAGGATCGCCATGATCCCGAGCGCGATCGCGGATTCGATCTCGAGCTGATGCAGCTCGTTGACCTGCTGTTGGGTCTCCACGAGCCGCAGGAACTGTTGACCGGCTGACGACTCGATGACGCGTTGGACCGGAGGAGGCACGTTCGGCATCGTCAGGGTGGGAGGCGGCAACGGGCTCGTGTTGCCCACGGAAGGCGGTGCCTTGCCGGCGTCATTCCCGCCGCCATGGAGTTCGATGCCCACGCCTCCGGTGATCTGCTGCGAGACGAGCACATAAGTCACCCCCAGCAGTACTGAGCCGCAGACTAGGAACATCCCTCCGTAGAGCAGCGTAAGCCGCCAGCGGACCGTCGTGCGAGGGTGGCGCAACCGCGAGCCAAGGCTCGGGCGTGTGCGCAGCCGGCCAATCATCGCGCACGCGGTGTTGGTGAATGGTGCGTTTCGCACTCGCAGCTCATGTAATGGGGTCTGTGCATCGTCCCCGGCGGCCGCCGGCGGCCGCCGGCGCCCGCGCCGAGGTCCAGGCGAGCCACGATGGCGAACCCCATATAACAGCGGCGTAACAGAGTTACGCCGGCGTCACGCCCGCGGGGGTACAACGCGGCGGCATGAGCATGATCGGGAGATCTCGCGCCGGCGCGCTCCGGATCGCCATCGTCGTACTGGGCGGCGCGGCGATCGCCGGCTGCGGGTCGACCAGCCATCCGAGCCGGATCTCGACCAACGCCACGAGCGCCTCCGGCCTTCGGTTCTCCCGGTGCATGCGCGCGAACGGCGTCACGAACTTCCCGGACGCTGGGCCACACGGCTTCCAGATTCGCCCGGGCAGCAGCATCCTCGAGTCGCCCGCTGACGAGAGAGCACTCAGCGCATGCACAAAGTACCTGCCGTCCTCCGGAAACCCGCCGCCGACACCCGAGAGCATCCGGCGCCAGGAGCTCCTACTCGCGAACTGCATGCGCGCCAACGGCGTCCCGAGCTTCCCAGACCCTAATGCGCAAGGCGATATCCAGTTCCCGATCAGCAGTCCCATTCCTCAGTCCCCCGCATTCCGGCGCGCATCGAACGGACCGTGCAAGAAGTACAGCGACGCGCTCGGCACGTGAAGAACCCGGCTTACGGGAGGCCCGGCATCTGAGAGGGTGAGTGTTGGGCGACCACGTTCGTGCCCGGTGCCAAACTGCTCGTAAAAAACAAACTCGCGCATAAACAACCACTCAGTGGGTACAGGCCGTTGTTATGAGGGATGGACAGCGGGATGTGAGTCGCGAGCAGTGGCGCAACACCATCCTCGCGGCGATGGCGAACTACATCGATTCCGGCTCGATCGTCGCTGGTGCCGTGTCGCTTCCCGTCTGGGCCAAGCAGTTCGGCTTCGGCTCGAGCTTCGTGTCGCTGCTCGGCGCGTTTAGTTCCAATGCGATCTCCGCCGGGCTGGGAGCCCTGATTGGCGGCCGCATCTGCGATCGGCTCGGCCGCAAGAAGATCTACCAATGGGACCTGCTGCTCTACGCGTTCGGGGTGCTGTGGATCATTTTCGCCCAGGCGTCCTGGATGCTGATCTTCGGCTACTTCGTGGTCGGGCTCACCGTCGGCGCGGACGTGCCCGCCTCGTGGACGCTCATCACCGAGACGGCCCCCAGCGAGGCGCGCGGCCGTGTCGCCGGCCTGGCCCAGGTGTTGTGGTACGTCGGCACCCTGGTGCCCCTGGTGCTCGGCATCGCGCTGCTCGGCCTGGGCGACACCATGCCGCGCATCCTGTTCGCCCAGTTGTTCGTCGTCGCCCTCTTCACCTGGGCTCTGCGACGGCGGATCGTCGAGTCCGCGGTGTGGGCTCGCGCCCAGGAACAGGCCGCGGGGGCGGCCAGCGCCTTCAGCGAGCTGTTTCAGCGCCGTCACGTCCGGGCGCTTGCGTTCCTCATCCTCATGTACGGGGTGTGGAACCTCGTCGCCGGCACGTACGGCTTCTTCTTCCCGTACATCCTCGACGCGGTTGGCTCGACAACCCCTCGTGCCACGTACGTCCTCCAGGCGATCTGGTTTGCGTCCACGGCACTCTCGGTCGGCTTCATCTACATGCCTCTGGTCGACCACGTCAGCCGCCGCAAGCTCCTGCTGTGGAGCAGCATCCTCCAGGTCCTCGCCTTCATCCCCTTCATCTTCGTCCACGCCACCTTCGTGGTCGCGCTCGTCAACGTCCTGCTCTTCGGGGTCGGCGCCGGGATCGGTCAGCAGTCGCTGTTCCAGCTCTGGAGCGGCGAGCTGTTCCCCACCCTCCTGCGTTCGACCGCCCAGGGCTTCATGTTCGGCGTGGTGCGGATTGCCCTGGGAGGCTGGATCCTCCTCTTGCCCACCATCGAGAAGGCCGGCTTCAGCACACTCGCCCTCGTCCTCGCGGCGCTCCTCGTCGTGTCCGGCGCGATCGGCATCGCCTTCGCCCCCAACACACGCGGCCGCGACCTCGAGGAGACCGAAACCGCCGACGTGCATGCCCGACACCGATCGAGGGAGCGACAGGCCGCGTAACTTCGCGTTGTTGGCGCTGCTGCGAGTCGTTAGCCCGTCACGTTGCTGTGCGGCTCGTCAAGGACGATGCCCTCTGGGGTGATTGTGAATTCGCGGATGTCCGGATCGTGTCGGCTTGCGCGGGTCTTGAGGACCGTCACGGCGCGCCGTAGTTGCGTCTCTCGGGGCACGAACTGGAGCAGGATGACATTGTCGGAGAGGTGGGAGATGCCATCTTCGGAGAGGTGGGAGATGCCGAAGAGCGCTGGTATTTCCTGGCTCATCATGAGACTGACCTGCTGGTTGGCGCAACGCTGGAGCAGTGAGTAGAGATATTCGCGGAAGCGCAGCTCGTCCACGGCCGCGCGCCGTAGATCTCCCAGGCTGTCGATGAAGACTCGGCGCGCGCCGGTCCGCTTGATGGCCTCGAGAAGGTCGTAGAACCATTCGTCCAGGTAGAGGTCCACAGGCGAGCGGTACATGAGCTCGACCGATTCGTTGGCCAGTGACCAGCCAAAGCCCCTGACGATCCGCTCGAGCTGGGGGGCGTTCTCTTGCAGGGTCGCGATGACCCCGGGCTGCCCCGCCGCAGCGCCGTTGAAGATGAAATGCAGGCCCATGAGCGTTTTCCCTGACCCTGACGGCCCGGCAACCATGGTGGCGGCGCCTGGCCAGTAGCCATCGGCGAGCATCTGGTCGATGGCGGGGATGCCCGAGGACATGCGCTCGCTCTGCAGCTCGTAGGTCTCGGAGGCCAGGCTTTCCGCGAGCCTCGGAAATATGTGCAGGCCGTCGGGGGCGATCCTGTAGGCATGCTCACCCGACATGAATCCCGTGCCGCGCAGCTTGAGGATCTCGAGATGGCGCACCGCGCGCTCGGCTTCCCGACGGGTGGCGAGCGAGATGATCCCGTCGGCGACGGCGAATTCCGGTGCGGTCGCGATTTCGTCACGGGCGTACTCGCCGATCCAGAATGCGGTCGTGGGGAAGGCTGTGAGCATCCCGGCGAGCTCATGCAGGAAGTGACGGAACCCCTGCGGGGTCGCCGCGTACGCCGACAGCGCCTTGAAGCTGTCGATGACGATCACCCCCGGCCCGCGCTCCGTGACCAGCGTGCGAACGTGAGCGAGAACCCCATCGAGGCCGCCATCGTTGAGGGTCTCTCCGAGGTCCTCGAAGAACACGCTCGTCCCGATCGCCGGAGCATCGAAGAAGTCAAGGCTCTGGCCGTAGCGCAGAATCTTCTCAAGCGGTTCTGAGACGGTTGAGAGATAGATCCCCGGCCGCTCCGGGGACGCGTTGTGGAACATGAACTGCTCGGCGAGGATCGTCTTGCCGCTGCCCGGGAGCCCGATGATCATGTTGAGCGCGTTTGCCGGCAGGCCCCCACCGAGGACTGCGTCCAGGTGTCGGTCGCCGCTTGAGAACCGCTCAGTCATCACGCCGCGCTCGGCGCTTCGCCCACATGTCCGCTGCGGCCGAGCAGGTCCTTCACGGCCGCGACGAGCTGCAGCGGCTCAAGCGGCTTCTTGAGGAACGCGTCCGCGCCCGCGGCGAGCGCGTGCTCGCCGAGATCCAAGCTCGAGATGCACAGCACCGGCGTTGCGCGTCGTTTCTTGAGCCGTGCGCACAGCTCTCGTCCCACGCCGCCTGAAATCATCAGTTCGATGATCGAGAGCGCAGGATTCTGGGAGGAGAACTTCTCTTCGGCCTCCTCTGCGGTCAGTGCGATCTCGACCTCATAGCCCTCGGCGCGGAGGAAGGAGTCGTTGAGCTCCGCCCCATAGCGATCGCTCTCGGCCAACAGGACCAGCGGCCGGGCGGGTGGATCCAGCGCTCCCGCTTCCGCGATCGGCTGCGCCCCCGCTTGACGTTCTGCGAGCAGGCGGTGCGCATCGGCGGCGGAGAGCCCCTCGTCCAGCCGCTCCTTGACGAACCGGAGCTGTTCGAGTTGATCGCGCGTGTAGAGCCTCCGCCCGCCTTCGCTGCGCTCGGCGACGATCAGCCCGTAACGATCCTCCCAACTGCGGAGCGCCGACTGAGACAGACCAAGCATCCGAGCGACTGCCCCGATGCTGTAGATGCCAGGCGCGCGGCTCACGGCACCTGAGCGTATCGCAACGGCCCCGCGTCATCATCGTGTTCTCCGCAAGATATCCGCAGTTGCTCCTCGTATTCTCTGCAGCACTTTGACAAGAGCTCTGCACTATGCGAACATGAGTTATGCAGACCCTGTTCCTGACGCGCAATCCGGAAGCCGGTGCCGACAATGCAAGAAGCTGATCGTCGCTGCCATAAAGCGCGGATGCGGTCGAATGTCTCCCTCGCTCCGGAGCACACCGGCGCCCCGCCGAGAACCGCGTCCGGCCCCTTCTCGGCGCGTTTGCTAGCCGCCCACGAGCAACGCGGGCACATTGCGGTGGTCGCTGTCCACGGCGAAATCGATCTCAGGACCGCGCCCGCGTTGCGGGAGGTCCTGTCGCCGGCTCTCGAGCACCAAACCGGTCCGGTCGTCGTGGATCTATCCAACGTCCCGTTCATGGACTCGACCGGGGTGCACGTTCTCATTGACACGCTCCGGCAGCTCGAGGCCCAGAACCGTCCGCTCGCGCTCGTGTGCCACGAGGAGGGCGAGGTACACCGGGTTCTCGCTTTGGTCGGCCTGCTCGACGCTGTGGCCGTGCACCGCTCGCGCGAGAGCGCAGTGCTCGGCGGCGACGACGTTCTCCGATCCGAGCCGGGCAGGAACACCGGCGCGTCTGACGCCGGGCACGCTTTCGACTGGGCCCGCACGGACCTCGCGCCAGTCATCCACTGACCGGCGGTCCATCCACTGACCGGCGGTCCACAGGCCGCCGCGTCGCCGGATGTGCGCGAGCTTGCGCATGAAACCGGCGACGCACCATCGAGGCAATCCACAGAGAGACGATGCTGACTCCAACCACGCACCTTCCCCAGCCAAGCCGGGACCATCAAGACACGACCGACGAGCTGTTGCGCCGCTGGCACGACGAGGCTGACCGGGTCGCGCGTGAAGCGTTGGTCGACCGGTTCATGCCGCTCGCCCG
Organism: uncultured Actinomycetota bacterium; assembly: GCA_963850325.1. GTDB lineage: Bacteria > Actinomycetota > Thermoleophilia > Solirubrobacterales > Solirubrobacteraceae > Palsa-465. Next base: position 270,118 of record CAWKLB010000018.1, on the reverse strand, counting down.
CCGGCTGGCAAACCGGTACCGCAGCCCCCACGAGCCTGTCGAGGACCTGATGCAGGTCGCGGCGGTCGGACTGCTGGGCGCGATCGACCGGTTTGATCCCGACCGCGAGATCCCGTTCCCGTCCTTCGCGATTCCCACCATCCTCGGAGAGCTCAAGCGTTATTTCCGCGACACGGGCTGGTCGGTGCACGTTCCCCGAGGCGCGCAGGAACTGGCACTCCGGGTCGCCCGTGCCACCGAGCACATCACCTCTCGGTCCGGACGGCAGCCGAACGTACTGGAGCTCGCCGAATACCTCGAGCTCACCCCCGAGGATGTGGTAGCCGCGCTCGATACGGGCAATGCCCACTATGCCGCCTCACTCGACGCACCGCTCGCCTCGTCGGACCCCGACGAGCCGCAGGCGCTGATCGACACGATCAGTCACACCGACGGAGGCTACGGACTGGTCGAAACCGCAGCGTCGCTGAGCGCTTCGATGAAACGCCTGCCCTACCTGGAGCGCAGGGCACTGCAGATGCGGCTCGAGGCAGACTTGAGACAGCAGGACATCGCGGCGAAGCTCGGTTGCTCGCAGATGCAGGTCTCGCGGCTGCTGCGCCGCGCCGCCGCCGATCTACGGGAGATGATGGATCCGACGAAGGAGACGGCGATCCCGGCCCCGGTCTCGTCCTCGTAGGCGGAGTCGCATCCGCCCCCAGGTCGCGGCCGCCGTGTTCGCGGAGCGCGCCCCGGACGCGTAACGGCGAGATAACGGGGTGACGGCGCTGCACGGCGTCACCATAGGTGAGGCGTACGGCCGGTGCAGGCCGATCGCATGACCAAAAGGAGACCCATGCAGATCACCCGCAACTCGCTGGACAGCGGCCCCGGCCCGGCCGAGTGGTTCACCGGCGTCGTCTTTATCGATCCCATCGCGGCGCCGCACGCGCCCGCCCGGGTTGCCGCAGCGAGCGTCCACTTCACCCCGAGCGCGCGAACGGCGTGGCACACGCACCCCCTGGGCCAGACCATCTTCGTCACCGAGGGCATCGGCCGCTGCCAGCGCGAGGGGGGACCTGTGGAGGAGATCCGGCCCGGCGATCGCGTCTTCTTCGAGCCGGGTGAGAACCATTGGCACGGCGCGGCTCCGAGCCGCCTGATGAGTCACATCGCCATCCAGGAGGCTGACGAGTCCGGCAGCCCGGTCGCCTGGGGCCGGCACGTCACCGACGAGGAGTACGGCGCCGGGCTCTGACACGTGGATCCAGCGGCCCTCGTACTGACAGGTGATCGTGCAATAATATTCCGGTGATATCACAGGGAGGGATGAGATGAGCGCGTCAGACGAGGCGGGGCGCCCGGAGCCTCGGGAACCCCACGCCGAGCAGCCGGCCGGCGCCGTCGTCGGTGTGCCGGCTTTGATCGCGGCGGTTGCCGCGGTCGTCGTGGGCGGCGTCATCATCGCCGTCGGCTCCGGTAGCTCGGCCGCGGTCGCGGCCGGTGTCGTGCTCATCGTGGTGGTCGCGCTGCTCGCACCGGGATTCGTGGCCGTCCAGCCCAACGAGTCCTCCGTCCTGATCCTCTTCGGTCGCTACATCGGGACGGTGCGCGAATCCGGGCTGTGGTGGGTGAATCCGTTCACCGTGCTCTCGCGCGAGAAGATCTCCCTGCGCGTGCGCAACTTCCAGAGCGACCGGATCAAGGTCAACGACTCCAAGGGCAACCCCATCGAGATCGCCGCGGTCGTCGTCTGGCGGGTGACCGATACCGCCAGAGCGGTGTTCGATGTCGAGGACTTCCACCAGTACGTGGTGGTGCAGAGCGAGACCGCGCTGCGGCACCTCGCCAACCAGTACCCATACGACGACTACGACGAGCACGCGACCTCTCTGCGCGGCAACACCGACGAGGTGCGCACCGGGCTCCAGGCTGAGCTGCAGTCGCGCCTCGTGCGCGCCGGCATCGAGATCATCGAGACCCGCCTCACCCATCTCGCCTATGCGCCCGAGATCGCCGAGGTGATGCTCCGCCGCCAGCAGGCCGAGGCGATCCTCGCCGCACGCCGGACGCTGGTCCAGGGGGCGGTGGCGATGGTCCAGATGGCGCTGGCCCAACTCGCCGACTCCGATCTCATCGAGATGGACCCCGAGCGCAAGGCGGCTATGGTCTCCAACCTGATGGTGGTGCTCTCCGGCGACCACTCGCCGGCGCCCGTCATCAACACCGGGACCCTCTACACCTGATCGATGGCCGAGAGCAAGCGTTTCCTGCTACGCCTGGATCCCCGCCTCTTCGAGGCGTTGCGCCGCTGGGCCCAAGACGACCTGCGCAGCATCAACGCCCAGATCGAGTACCTCCTCACCGAGCAGGTCCGCAAGGCGGGGCGCCTCCCGCACCAAGCCAGCCGGCAACGGACCAATGAGCCGATCGCACCGCCCGATGATGATGACGACGACTCGATCGACTCCGAGGAGCCCGCGGCGGCGAGCCGCCGTTGACGGATCTCGCGTGCCCCTGTGCGCGCCCGAGCGCGGAGGCGGCCGATCGGTGGCGGTACTCTGATGTGAGTCGTGCTCCCCGCTCCTCATCCGCCCGTGGAAGGCGGCCGGGCCACGTCGCTCATCGTCTGGCTCGCCGCGTTCGCGCTCCTCTTCGGAGCCTTCGTCGTGTTCGCCGGGTCACCCGGTGACCGCAAGCCCCACTTCTGGCTCCGGGTGGCCGTGCTCCCGGTCGTCCCGGGGCTCGTCGCGGCGACCCTGATCGCGTTCGCCGAGCTTCACGTGCTGCCCGACAGCGTCGCCGCCACCCTGCTGCTGACGCTGATGGTCCTCACCATCTCCGGACTGATCCTCGTCCCGGTGCTGCTCTACCGCAAGCCCGGCTCGTCGCCGGACTCGTCCGACGACGAAGGGGGAGGGGGCCGCGGACCCGGACCCCCGCCGGTCCCGCCCGCCCCGCCCCGTGGTGGGGTGCCGCTGCCTGACGCCGAGCCGGCGCGGACGCGGATCCGCGAGCACGGCCGGCGGGCGTGGGACACTCGCCGCCGGCGCCGGCCGGCTCGGGAGCCCGATCGCCCGGTTCGCGCCCCGTCACACCGCTGAGCCCGCGGACGCAACCCTCGGCAGGGCCTCAGGACAGGCGGAGCTTCAGCGTCACGAGGCTCGCGTTGCGCGCCGAGTCGCGAATCTTCAGGGTGACGATCTGCCTTTTCTCGCGGTGGCGCCGGACGGCTCTGGCCAGCGACGCGGTGGCCGAAAGCGCGGGCGTGCTGATCCGGACGGCGATGCGCCGCACGGCTCGCTTCAGCCTGATCGTCATCACCCCATGCCTGACCGCGACCGAGCCACGCGGCGCGTGCCCGCCGACCAGGACGTGCCCGGCGAGCCGCCGCGCGTCGAGGCGCAGGCCGCGCGGCAGGGTGACCGACACCGACACGAGCTTGGGTGAGCGCCTGCCGGCGGTCAGCGTGAACGCGACGCGCGGAGCCCTCCGGGCCACGCCCCGGATCGACGCCCCGGACGGCTTGAGCGGCGCGAACGGGGTCGCGGCGCGGGTCAGCGGCGCGGAGCGGCTCGTGCCCCCGGCGTTGGTGGCGAACACGCGGAAGCGGTACCGCTTGCCGTTGCGCAGGCCCCTCACCGTGATCGGGCTCCGGGTCCCGGTGGCCTGGGCGCCGCCGGGCGACGCGATCACCCGGTAGATGACAGGGCCGGTGGCGGCTCGCGGCTTGAACGCCACGGTGACGCGGCGGTTGCCCGCCGTGGTGGTGACGTTCGCCGGGGCGCCCGGAGCGGCGACATAGCGGAACTGGCCGGCGGCGACCGCCGGCGACGCGCCGGCCGGGGCATCCACGATGAGGTTGGCGACCCCGGCGCCGTGCGCGGGCGCGATGGCGTCGATCTCGGTGGGCGACACCACGTGGAACGACGTCGCCGGTACACCCGCAAACGTCACCGACCCGACGGCGTCATACCCGGTTGGGGCAAATCCGCTGCCGAGGATCGTGACCGCCGTGCCTCCGCGCGCCGGTCCCACCGCCGGCGTGACGCTCGAGACCGCCGGCGGGGTGGTGGCGACGTAGGACCACACCGCGCCCGCCAGGTTGTTGTCAGCCTGCCCGCTGATGAGCAGCGTCGTCGCGTCGCCGGAGAGCGCGAGGTGCGCACCGAACACCGCCGAGCCGACCTCGGCGTCGCTTCCGGTTGGGGCGGCGAGCTTGCCCTGGAGCGACCAGGTGGCGCCCGAGCGCGCGAACGCGTAGGCGGCGCCGACCGCGGAGTCGTCGATGGGCGCACCGACCACGGCGGTCGTCGCGTCGGACGAGAGGACGGCTGCGGCCCCGAAGAAGGCCTGGCCGATCTCGGCGCCGGCGCCGCTCGACGGCGCCACGAGCTTCTGGCGCTCGCTCCAGGTCGTCGCGGTCGCGCGGGTGAACAGCCAGGCGGCACCGCGCTGGTTATCGGACTGGCCACCGATGAGAGCGGTGCTCGCATCGCCAGAGAGCGACACGGCGCTCCCGAAGGTGGAGGTGCCGATGCCCGCGTCCGGCCCGGTGGTGGGGGGCACGAGCTTCGTCTGCTCGGTCCAGGTCCCGCCCGAATTGGAGAAGACCCATGCCGCACCGACGCTGCTGTTGTCGCCGTCGCCGCCGATGACCGCGCTCGTCCCGTCGGGGGAGAGCCAGACGGCACTCCCGAAGTCGCCGGCGCCGACCTCTCGACCGGTCCCGCTCGTGGGCGCCGTGAACTTGTGCTGCTCGGTCCAGGTGGTGGCCGTGGTCGAGGGGCGGGTGTAGGTCCACGCCGCCCCGACGAACGCGCCGTCCTCGACGCCGGCGATCAAGGCAGTGGTTCCGGCGGCGTTGAGCGAGATGCGGGTGCCGAACTCGCCCGGGGCCAGTTCGCGGTCGGTGCCGCTGGTGGGCGCGGTCAGCTTCTGCTGCACGGTCCAGCCGGATGCGCCGCGCGTGTAGACCCAGGCGGCTCCGGCGTCGCTGTTATCGCCGAAGCCGCCGACGACCGCCGTGTTGCCGTCGGCCGAGAGCGCGACCTCGTTGCCGAACTCCGTGTTGGTGCCAAGCGCGCGGTTGGCGCCCGTGGCCGGGGGCGTCAGCTTGGCCTGTAGCGTCCACCCGGCGCCGGCTCGCGCGAACACGTATGCCGCGCCCGTGCCGCTGGCGTCGTCGAAGGCCCCGGTGATCGCGGTGGTCCCGTCCGCGGAGATAGACGCCGCTCCGCCGAGCTCACCGCCGCCGATCTCCGCATTGGGCCCGGTGGTGGGCGCGGTGAGCTTTGCGTACTCCAGGAACGTGTCCCCGGCAGCCGCGTGCGCCGGGCTCACCCACGCTGCGCAGACCGCGACGACCGCCGCGACGACAGCAACCAGATGACGACCCCCCGCAACCGAGCCCAAGGTGCGCTGAGCTTACCCAGCCGCTGTGCCCATCATGCGAGACTTCCGTCCATGGGACTGCACCTGCTGGTGTTCATCGGCGTCGCGGCGATCGTGATCATCATCCCGGGGCCCGACACCGCGGTGGTGACGAAAAACGTGCTCATCCACGGCCGCCGCGCCGGGCTCGGCACGTCGTTGGGGGTCAGTGCCGGGCTGTCGATGTGGACGATCGCGGCCGCGGTCGGCGTCGCCTCGCTGGTGCGGGCGTCGGAGGTGGCCTTCACCGTGCTCAAGCTCGCCGGGGCGCTCTACCTCGTCTGGCTCGGGATCCAGGCCCTGCGCGCCGCGGGCCACCAGCTCGCCGACGATCACCCCTCGCGCCCGGCGGGGAGACCGGTGATGGGGGCGCGGGGCGGGTTCCGGCAGGGCTTTCTCTCTGACCTCGCCAACCCCAAGATCGGGATCTTCTTCACCAGCCTGCTCCCCCAGTTCGTCAGTGCCGGGCATGCGGTGCTGGTCCCCTTCCTCATCCTGGGGGCGATCTTCGTCGCCATGACGGTTGTCTGGCTGCTGGCCTACACGCTGGTGGCCGCGCGCGCGGCGCAGACGCTCATGCGCCCGCGCGTGAGGGCGGCGCTCGACCGCTTCACCGGGGTCGTGCTCATCGGGCTGGGCCTGCGCCTGGCCGTCGAGCGCCGGTAGCGGCGGGGCGGCGGGCTCAAGGTCCGGGTGTCAAAAGCCGATGAGGCTTGTCACACCCGTACCGATCTGTTCCCCCGTCACGATGACGCTCGCCGAAGCCCGCCGCCAGTACCAGGAGTTCATGTCGCGCATGGACGTCGCCTTCGCGTTCGGGCACGGCTGCGCCATGGACGGCGCGCACCCGCGGCTGCGCGCGCTGCGCGACGAGGCCGACCGCCTGCTGGCCCAACTGAGGACCCTGCAGGCGCTGGCGGGCGAGCGCGCGCTCAATGCGCCGGGCCGGGTGGTCACGGGCGAGTTCTGCGGCAACTGAGCGTCGAGCACCGGCCGGGACCGTCCCGGCCCAATGGTTCAATAAAGCTGTGATCGACAGGCTGAAGGCGGAGCTGGCCGAAGCCGACGCCGCGCTGAAGGCGCACATGGCCTCGTGGGAGTACGCGTTTGCCATGGGTGCCAGCCGCGACGGCGCCAGCGAGCACCCCAAGCACGCCGCCACACGCGCTCGCACCACGGAGCTGACCGTCCGCGTGAAGGACCTGCGCGCGCGGCTGGCCGAGCACGAGCTGTAGCGCGGCCCGCCCCGCGGTTCTTCCGCGGAGCCGCCGCGGTCCTCGACGGACCGCGGCGGACCTCATTAGGCCCCGGCCCCTGCGGCTCCGGTTCTTGCCAGGAAGGGCCGGGTAGGATCTCCTGTGGTAGCGATCCCAGGGAGGGAGCAGTGCAGGACGCCAGTCCGACCCAGGCGACGGCCCCGCAGCCGGTGCCCCTACACCCCTCGGGTACACGCGGGCGCGTCAGCAAGTTCGTTATCCCCGAGGTGATCTTCGGGATCGGGACGCTGGCCGAGGTGGGCGGCGCGGTCCGCCGCGTGGGCGGCCACCGGCCGATGCTCGTCTCCGATCCCGGCGTGCTCGCCGCCGGTTGGGTGGAGCGGGCGCTGCCCCATCTCGCTGACGTTCGCGTGCAGTCCCGGCTGTGGCACGACCTCACGCCCAACCCCAAGGACTTCGAGGTCGAGGCCGCCTTCGAGAGCTATCGCGAGAACGGCTGCGACGCGCTGCTGGCGATCGGCGGCGGCAGTTGCATCGACGTCGCCAAGGCGGTGGCCGTCCTCAGCGGCAACGGCGGGCGGATCCTCGACTACGAGGGTATCGACCGTGCCACCAGCCCCATCCCGCCGATGGTCATGGTGCCGACGACGGGCGGTTCGGGGGCCGACGTCTCGCAGTTCTGCGTCGTCACCGACACGACACGGCGGCTCAAGGCCACCATCGGCGGCCGGGCGCTGGTTCCCGAGATCTCGCTCACAGATCCGGAGCTGCTGACGACGATGCCGGCAGATCTCACCGCCCACACCGGACTCGATGCGCTCAGCCACGCGATCGAGTCGTGCGTGTCCGAGGCCTGCGACTTCCTCAGCAAGGGCCACGCGGTGGCGGCGATCGAGGCGCTCGCGCATGATCTGCCCAGGGCGGTCCAGGATCCGCTCGACCTCGATGCGCGCGAGGCGATCGCGCGGGCCAGCCTCCAGGCCGGCCTTGCCTTCACCAACGCGCTGCTGGGCGCGACGCACGCGATCGCCCACCAGATCGGGGGCGCGCTCGACCTCCCGCACGGGCTGCTCAACGCGATCCTCATGCCCCATGTGATGCGCTTCAACGCCGAGACGCACGCGTCGCGCTACGTCGACGTGGCGCGGGCTCTCGGCGTTCCTGTCGCGGAGCTCACCCCCGCCGCGGCGGCTGACGCGGCCATCGACCGCGTCGAGGACCTCGCCCGCGCGCTCGGCATCCCCGCGGGCCTGCGGGCGCTGGGCGTCGATGAGGCGGACTTCGGGCGCTTCGCAGTCAACGCGCTGCGCGACGCCTACATCACCACCAACCCCCGGCCTGTCACTGAAGCCGATGTCCGCGACATCTGCGTCGCCGCCTACTGATCGCGATCGGGCGCTCGAGCGTCTGATCGGCGTCCGCTCGTCCAAGCCGAGCTTCTACGCCGCCTGGCGCGACAACTCCGAGCGCCTGGACCGCTTCATCGAGACGCTGGAGCGGATCTCCACTGCACTCTGTGCCGCCCCGGAGGGGCCGGGAGCCCTGTGCGACGCGGTGGTCGAGGCCGCGGCCCATCACTTCGACGCGCCGTGGGCTTCGATGACGTTCACGGGCGACAGCGAGAGCCAGGAGCCCTCCCACGTCATCCGGCGCGGTCACGGGGCGGTGGTGCCGCGTCCCGGCGAGCCTCAGCGCGTGCTCGAACTGGTGGCGAGCCGGACGCTGGCGGCCGAGGCGCCGGTGATGATCGACGCCGCCGATCTGGGCGACGGGGCCTACGGGCTCACCGACGCGGCCGGTGGGGTCGTGGCTGCACCGATGCCGGTACAGGGGGAGCTTGTCGGCGTGCTCGCCGTGGGGCTCCCGGGCGACGCCGTCGTGCAGTCCACGGACCTCTCGATTCTCGTCACGCTCGCCAACCACGCCGGGGTGGCGCTGCACCACGCCCAGCTGTTCGCGCAGTCAGAGCGCGTGCGGCGGCGCCTGGAGGAGGCGGGTAGGCGCCAACTCCTCAGCCAGGAGCGCAACCGGATCGCACGGGAGTTGCACGACTCGGTCGCCCAGCACCTGCTCACGATCGGCATGGACCTGGAGTGGTGTCGGCGCCATGACTCCACCTCCCCGCCGGTGCTCGAGCGCGTGACCACGGCCAAGTCCCTGGCGCGCTCGGCCGTCGACGAGATCCGGTCGGTCATCTTCGAGCTGGCCAGCGACGGCAACATCGACCTGGGCCGGGCGCTGCGCGAGGTCATCGAGGATGTCGTCGCGGGGACGCGCCTCCAGGTGGGCCTGCGCACCTACGGCAGCCAGCAGTCGTTGCCGGGCGCCACCCAGCACGCGCTCGTGCAGATCGCGCGCGAGGCCCTGTTCAACGTCGTCCGTCACGCCAACGCCGGCCACGCCTGGCTCACGCTGCGCTGGGCGCCGGCGCGGGTCCGCCTCGTCGTCGCCGACGACGGCGGCGGGGACGTGGGGGTGGTGCGACGCCGGCTCGAGGCCTGCACCCCAGCGGGTCAGCATTTCGGCCTGGCCGGCATCGGCGGCCGCGTCCGCGAGCTCGGCGGCAGCGCCGCGGTGAGACGCCGCCGCGGTGGTGGAGTGAGCCTGGCGATCGAGATCCCGCTCCAGGAGGCCTGCGATGCCGGCTGAGAGCGCCGTGGCCGCCGCGCGGGTGATGCTGGTCGACGACCACGCCATCGTCCGCCGCGGACTGCGCTCGATCCTGGAGCTCGAGCCCGACATCTCGGTCGTCGCCGAGGCGGGCGAGCGCAGCGAAGCGCTGCGCCTGTTGGACCGCGTCCAGCCGGACGTGATCCTGCTCGACCTTAAGCTGAGCGCCGATCATGACGCCGAGGGCCTGGAGCTGTGCAGTGAGATCCTGGCCAGCCGCCCGGAGTCCCGCGTGGTCATCCTGTCGACGTTCCTGGACGAGAACCTGCTCAACCAGTCGCTGCGCCGCGGGGCCAAGGCGTACGTGCTCAAGGAGATTGACCTCATCGAGCTGGTGCGGATCATCCGGGCGGTCTCGCACGGGGAGTCGGGCTTTGACAGCCGCAGCGCCGAGATGATGCGCGCGCTCGTCGTCCAGGGCGGCGACAGTCCGGAGTCCGACCTCACCGCGCGCGAGCGCGAGGTCATCGGGTTGCTGGCCCAGGGCCTCACCAACCGCGAGATCGGCACGCGGATGTTCGTGAGCGAGAGCACCGCCAAGTTCCACGTCCACAACGTCATGCGCAAGCTGGGCGTGCGGCGGCGCGCGGAGGTCGCCTACGCCGCGGGCAAGCTGGGCCTCCCCGACGTCTGAGCAGAACTGACCGACCGGGTAGGTACAAGCGCCCGTCCGGCTAGGTGAATCGCAGCACCTCCGCCGCTAGCTTCGGAGGCAGTGGCCGCTCGTGCGTACCTGCCTGAGCGACCACTAGAGCCAATCAGCACTCGACGAGAGGAGAGAGATGGCGGACAACAGAGGCGTTGCGTACATGGGCAGGGGGAAGGTCGAGATCCACAACATCGACTTCCCGACGTTCGAGCTCCAGGACGGGCCGGGCGTCAACCCCGCCAACGTAGGCCGCAAGCTCCCCCACGCGGCGATCCTGAAGTGCGTCGCCACCAACATCTGCGGCTCTGACCAGCACATGGTCCGCGGCCGCACGACGGCGCCCGAGGGCCTCATCCTCGGCCATGAGATCACCGGCGAGGTGGTCGACGTCGGCCCCGGGGTGGAGTTCATCAAGAAGGGCGACCTGTGCTCGGTCCCGTTCAACATCGCCTGCGGGCGCTGCCGGATGTGCAAAACCGGGAACACCGGCGTGTGCCTGAACGTCAACCCGGAGCGGCCGGGCTCCGCGTACGGCTACGTCGACATGGGCGGCTGGGTCGGCGGCCAGGCCGAGTACGTCGCCGTGCCCTATGCCGACTGGAACCTGCTCAAGTTCCCCGACAAAGACGCCGCGATGGAGAAGATCCTCGATCTGACGATGCTGTCGGACATCTTCCCCACCGGCTACCACGGCGCCTACACCGCCGGGGTGACCTCGGGCTCGACGGTCTACGTCGCGGGCGCCGGCCCCGTCGGTCTGGCCGCGGCGCACTCCGCGCAGCTGCTTGGCGCGGCGGTGGTCATCGTCGGCGACCTGATCCCGGAGCGGCTGGCCCAGGCGCGCAGCTTCGGCTGCGAGACGATCGACATCTCCAAGGGCGACCCCAAGGACCAGATCGAGCAGATCCTGGGCGTCCCCGAGGTCGACGCGGCGGTCGACGCCGTCGGCTTCGAGGCCCGTGGCCATGGATCGGACTCTGACCATGAGGCGCCGGCAACGGTGCTCAACTCGATCATGGACGTCACCCGGGCGGCCGGCAAGCTCGGCATCCCCGGGCTGTACGTGACCGGGGATCCGGGTGGTGTCGACGACGCGGCCAAGGTCGGCTCGCTGTCGATCCGCATCGGCCTGGGCTGGGCCAAGTCCCAGAGCTTCACCACGGGCCAGTGCCCGGTGATGAAGTACCACCACGGCCTGATGCAGATGATCCTCAACGACAAGGCCCACATCGCCAAGGCCGTCAATGCCACGGTGATCTCGCTCGACGAAGCTCCGCAGGGGTACAAGGACTTCGACAGCGGCGTTGCCAAGAAGTTCGTGCTCAATCCGCACGGGTTGGTCAAGAGCTGAGCAGTCCCAAGGGGGGACAGACCGCTGCGTGCCACATCGGCGCGCAGCGGCCTCCCTTTGGAACCACCGAAATCGCTCAGCGACTGGCGACGATCTCAGGCCAGCGCGGCCTTGAGCGCGTCCAGGTCATCCGCTCCGAACACGACCCGGTTGCGGGTGGCCACGTAGACCAGGTCCAGGTCGATCCCGGCCTTGGCGACCTTGCGCGTCAGGTCGGCCAGCACGCCGGGCCGGTCCTCGACGTCGACCACGACCACCTCGCGCTCGCGGGTCACCGCGAGCTGGGAGATCGCCAGCGAGTGCCGGGCCGCCTCCGCGTGCTTGACGAGGATGTGCAACTCGGCCCGCTCCCCTGCGCCGAGGCAGGTCGCCGCGGCGATGTTGACCCCCGCGTCACTGATCGCGCCGGCGACCTGTGCCAGGGCTCCGGGCGTGTTCTCAACGTCGATGACCAAGTCGACTGCCATATGTCCTCCCCGCAAAAGGTGGCCACTCGCCGGTGCGCCGACATTCTGCCCCATCCGCGCCCGGCGGGAGCAGATGAACCGGCGGTCACTCGATCTCGTCGTCGCGCAGCGGCGCCGTTCCCGCGAGTCGCTGCGCCAACGCTCCCGGCGGGGTGAGGCGGGCCGGGGAGGGGTCGGCGGCCGCCCCGGCGGCGATCCGCTGCAGGTCAAGCGCCGCGACACTGCCGGCGACGATCGTGTTGCCGACGCGGCCGCCCAGCGACCACACCCGCGGGTAGGCCTCGGCCAGGCCGGCTGCGACGGCCCGCACGTGGCGGGCGGCCCGGTTGTCGACGACATTGACGAGCGCCAGCGGGGCCACGCGCGCCACGTCGGAGAGTGCCTCCACCGTTATGAGGCGCCGCGGGACGGCGGCCCCGACGAACGCGTCGATGACGATCGCCTCCCAGCTGCCCGCCGGCTGCCCGGCAACGAACGCGCGCCCCTCGGCGTGGCGCACGTGCAGCCCCGGTGCGCGGCGCAGTCCCAGGTACTCGCGGGCCAGCGCGAGCACGTCGGCGTCGATCTCGCACACCTCCTGACGTCCGCCGGGATCCTCGGCCGCCAGCGCGCGGGGCAGCGCGCACGCGCCCCCGCCGACGTGGAGGACCCGGCGGGCACGGGCCGCGCGCAGGACGATCCGGATCCATCGCAGGTAGTCGAACTCCAGGTGCAGCGGATCGGCGAGGTCGACGTAGGAGGCGTCCATGTCGCGCTGGCGCAGCAGCCAGCCCGACGGGCGCCGCGGGTCGCGCTCGGCGACGAGATCACCGCGCCGCGCGACCGTCTTGGGTGCGCCGCGGGACGAGGGCACACGCACAGTGTGCAGCACGCTCTTCTCAGGTCAGCGCACGCCGGCTCAGCGCGCCCGCAGCCGCGACCAGGTTGACGGCGACGAACATCGCGATCAGCGTCATCGGGTCGTGAATGACGCCGCCGAGCGCCGCGCCGGCCGAGAGCATCAGCTGAGAGATGCTCGTCACCGTGGTCATCACCTGCGCCCGCGCCGCCGGCGGCGCGTGACGCTGGCGGAGCGCGATGGTCCCCGAATACGCCGGTCCTTCCAGGAAGCCGGTGAACCCGATCAGCGCGATGCCGACCGCCAGTGTCCCGGCCAGCGGCCACAACAGCGCCGAGAGGCCCAGGACCCCGTAGGAGAAGCCGACGCGCCGCAGCCCCGGCGGGCCGTGCAGGACGAACGTGCCCAGGATCGAGCCGCCGGCGACCGCCGCCCACAGGTAGCCGCTCGCGTGAGCCGCGGTGTGCAGCGTGGCCGCCGCGTAGAGCGGGAAGCCCACGAGCATCAGGCCCCAGCTGAACGCCGCGAGACTGCTGCTGAACGACGTGGCCAGTAGCACCCGCTGGCGCCTGAGAGCGCGCAGCCCGGTCCGCAGCGCGTGCGACATGCTCGCAGGGCGGAGGATGGGCCGGGCCTCGAACGCGGGGTTGACTGCCACCAGCGCGGCGACCACGACCGTCAGCGCGGCCTGGAGCTCGACCGTCTCCGCCGCCCCGATCACCCCGACGAGCGCCCCCGCCATCGCCGGGCCCACGATGACGGCGAGATTGAGGCTGGTGGCCTCGATCGTGCTCGCCGTGTCCAGCAGCTCGGGTCCGGCGATGTCGGCGAGGGCGCTGAAGAAGCTTCCCTGGCTCAACGGACGCGTGAGGCTGTACAGCACGGTCACCGCCGGGATGGTCCAGTTCGGCGCGTGTCCGGCGAGCGCGACGACGGCCAGCAGCCCGACGACGCTGAGCAGCTGGTCGAGCACGATGAGCACGCGCCTGCGGCGCGCGACGTCGAGCCAGGCCCCCAGCAGCGGGCCGCTGAGCGCGGCGGGGACTACCCCGGCGGCCGCGGTGATCCCGGCGAGGGGCGCGCTGTGGGTCTGGGTCAGGACGAGCAGGACCCCGGCGGTGTTGAACATCGAGCCGCTGATCCGCGCGAGTAGCACCGTCAGCAGGAAGCCGGGGTAGCGCGGTCGCCGCCAGAGCTGGCGGAAGGCGCTTTCGGCGGTCAGTACGGACAGGGCCACACACCTGATCTTGGCGCAGCGTGTTCGGAGTTGAGGCTCGCCGAGCGATGATGTTGGCATCGGACTCGAGGACGCGAATGACTGCGCTGAACCGGTGGCGGCGATCTATCCCGTGGCGCTGCCCCAGGTCTACGGGTACCTGCTGCCTCGCTGCGGCAGCGTCACGTTGGCCGAGGACCTCACGGCCGAGACGTTCATGGCCGCGGTCGCGGCGACCCGCCGCCACCCTCCTCCGACGGTGACCGTTGCGTGGCTGATCGGGATCGCGCGCCACAAGCTCGTCGATCAGTGGCGCCGTGCCGAGCGCGAGCAGCGCGGCCTGGCCGCCGCCGGGCAGGGGCAGCCGGCCAGCGAGGATCCCTGGAGCGAGGTGCTCGACGCGCAGGCCGCCCACGTGGCGCTGCTGCGCCTCTCGCTCCCCCAGCGCACGGCGCTGACGCTGCGCTACCTCGACGGGCTCTCGGTGCCGGAGGTGGCCCGGCATCTCGATCGCAGCGTGCACGCCACCGAGACGTTGCTGGTGCGTGCCCGCTCCGCGCTGCGCCGCGTCTACCGGGAAGGGGAGCACTATGCCGCGTGATCCGCTCGAGGCGCTGCGCCTGCCCGTCGTCCCGGTCGAGCCGCGACCCGAGTTCTCCGCGGCGCTGCTGCGGCGCATCCAGGGCGAGCCCGAGCCGTCCGGGCGGCAGAGCGCGACCGTGCGCTACTTCGTCGATGACATGGACCGGGCGGTGGCGTTCTACTGCCGCTCGCTGGGCTTCGAGGAGGAGCTGCGTCCGGCGCCCGCGTTCGCGATGCTCTACCGGGGCGACCTGCGGCTGCTGCTGAGCCTGCCGACCGAGCCGCACGCGCTACCCGATGGCACTCTGCCTGCACCGGGCGGCTTCAACCGCATGTCGCTCCGGGTCTCCGACCTCGCGTCGTTCGTGGACGAGCTGCGCGGCCAGGGAGCGACCTTCGCGACACCGATCACCGCCGGGCCCGCGGTGAGCACCGTCCTCGTCCGCGACCCCGCGGGCAACCTCGTCGAGCTGTTCGAGCCCCGCGGCGAGGGCTACCACGAGCGGCCTCCCGGCCGCAGCACGACCACACCCGACACGGAGGTATGAGAGATGAGCACGGTCAGCGTCCGATACATCGTCAACAGTGTCGAGGAGGCGATCGCCTTCTATCGCGACCGCCTCGGCTTCGAGGTGCTGATGTTCCCCGACCCGGCGTTCGCGATGCTCACCCGCGGGGACCTGCGCTTGGTGCTGGTCTCGCCGGTGCCCGCCGATCATCATGGCGGCGGCTCGCGGCCGATGCCCGACGGGACGACGCAGGGCCCGGGCGGCTGGAACCGGATCATGCTCGAGGTGCCGGATCTGGCCGCCGCGGTGCAGCGGCTCCGCGGCGACGGCGCTCACTTTCGCAATGAGATCGTGACCGGCGTCGGCTCGGCCCAGATCCTGCTCGAGGACCCGTCGGGGAACCCCATCGAGTTGTTCGAGCCCCGGCGGCCCGAAGCGTCGCTCAGCTCCTAGCTCTGTGGCTGCGAGCGGTGCAACCCCACCCCCGCCACGACCAGGCCGAGCCCCGCCACCTCGACCAAGCTGGGGATCTGGGCCAACACGATCACGCCGATGACCGTCGCCAGCGCCGGCAGCAGTGCGACCATGGTGGCGTAGGTCGCGCGCGGCAACCGGGCCATCGCCAGCTGGTCGGTGGCGTAGGGAATCACCGATGACGACACGCCGACGCCGATCCCGGCCAGGAGCGCGATCGGGTCAAGGAATGCCCGCGCGGCCTGCCACCCGCCGATCGGCATCACCACGACGGCCGCGATGAGCATCGCCGCGGCCAGCCCGTCGATCCCGCTCAGAGTCGCGCGCTTGGCCACCCGGTCGGCGAGCACGATGTAGACCGAGAACAGGACCGCATTGGCGAACGCGAACGCGAAGCCCAGCGCGGCGCCGGCGAGTCGAATGTCCGTGAGCAGGTACACCCCGCCCACGGCGAGCGCGAGCGCGAGCACGTTGCGCGACGAGCGCACGCCGATCGCCGCCAGGAGGATCACCGGCAGGAACTCGATCGCCGCCACCGTGCCCAGAGGGAGGCGGCTGATGGCCGAGTAAAAGCACGCGTTCATGACCGCCAGCACCGCCCCCCAGGCGATGAGCAGCCGCCGCCCGTCGCAGTCCAGGCGCCCGAACACCCGCCACGGCCGCCGCCATAGGGCGAAGATCACCGCCGCCGAGGCGATCCGCAGCCAGGCCACGCCCAGGACCTGCACTCGGGCGAACAGGAGCACCGCGAACGAGGGACCGAGGTAGTGAAAGACCGCGCTGACGACGAAATACAGGTGGGGCGGGGGGTCCGCGAGCGTGCGGGCAGCGCGGCCGGTGCGAGCACCCGTGCGCGTCGGCACTGTCGTGGCGTCCGAGGGCATCTGGTCAAGCTTGCGCCGAGGAACCTCTGGTGTCCATGGCAATCCGCAGGTATGATGGCCTCTGTGGCTGAGAATCGAAGGCGTAATGGCCGCAATGCCGAAGGTAGCTCGCTCCTTGATGCGATCAACCTACGACTCCTCTCTGAGCTTCAGGCCGACGCCCGCCTCAGCCTGGCCGAACTGGGACGCCGCGTCGGGCTCTCTTCGCCCGCGGTGGCCGAGCGCTTGGCCCGGCTCGAGCAGGAGGAGGTCATCCTCGGCTACCACGCGCAGCTCAACCCGCGCGCTCTCGGCTTCAGCCTCACCGCGGTGATCCGCATCCGCCCCGCCCCCCGGCAGCTGCATCAGGTCGGGGAGCTGGCCCAGCGCACGCCGGAGGTCGTCGACTGCCGTCGCATCACCGGCGATGACTGCTACATCATGACCGCCCACGTCTGCTCGGTGGAGCACCTGGAGGAGGTCATCGACCGCTTCGCCGCCTACGGGCAGACGACCACGTCGATCGTGCAGTCCGCCCCGGTGGCCGCGCGCGGCATCGTCCTCGAGGAGGGGTCAGCACAGGGCTGACGCGATCGTCGGTCACGCCCGTGTCTCCAGTGCCGCCAGGTACTCGCGAGCCTCGGCCTTCTCGAAGTGCTCGGCCCACCCGGCCGGGGTGGCGTCGTAGCCCGAGTCGCGGATGTCGGGGTCCGCACCGTGCTCCACGAGCAGCCGGATCAGCGTCATGTCGCCCCTTCTGGCCGCCTCGTGCAGCGCAATCACGTGCAGGGGCGTGGTGCGGTCCATCGCGTTGACGTCAAAGCCCAGCTCGATGAGGAGCACCACCGCCTCGGCGCGCCCGCCCGCTGTGGCGCGAACGATCTGCTCGGGCCGGCGTGCGATGCCCAGCTCACGCAGCGCCGGATCGGCGCGCAGCATCTGCTCGGCGCGGGTCCGGTCCCCGGCCGTGGCGGCGCAGAGCAACACGTCGACCTCATCGAGTCTGTTGTCCGCCCCAGCCTGCTCGAGCATCGCCACGATCTCCGGGTAGCCGTGCAGCGCCGCCTCTTCGAGCGCAGAGCGCCCGCGGTAGACCGGATGGCGCGTCCCCAAGCCGTTCGGGTCAGTCCCGCGATCCAACAGCAGCCGCGCCCTGTGCGCAAACCCGCGGCCGGCGGCAGCCTTCAGGGCGTCCTCGGCCATCTCCCGAGGGGTCTCCAGCGCCGGCGACAAGAGCGTGTGCCACGGCCCGCCGTCGCCAGTCCCCAGCCCGAACTCCAGCAGCAGCTCGATCCACTCGTCGTAGCTGTCTCCTGCCTCGTTGTAGAGCGCCTGGGAGTCATTCGGATCGGCGCCGCGCTCGAGCAGCAGCCGCGCCAGGGCCAGGCCGTGCTCCTGCGCCGGCGGGTCGTCCTCGCTTGACCCCAGCGCGCCGGTGAGCGCGGTGAACGGCGGCGACAGCCCCTCCCACAGGTATCCGGCGTTCGGGTCGGCCCCTGCGTCGAGCAGCAACCGCGCCACCTCCACCGACGAGGGCCCGAGCGGGCGGTCACCGACGCGGCCATAAGCCAGGTAGAGGAGCGGCGGCCACTTGAACGGGCCGCCCTGGACGTTGGCCCCGGACGGGTCGCGCGCCAGGAAGGCGCGCGTCGCCTCGACGTCACCCGCCGCGGCGGCGGTGTGGATGCTGGCCGAGGCCAGCTCCGGGTTGGCCTCCAGGAGCTCGGCCGCCCGCGTGCGGCGGGCGGGGTCGTCGTTGCCGTAGTTGAGGCAGGCCAGGCGCAGGAACTCGTCGGCGAGCTGCCGCTCGTCGGCGACCGGTTCGCCGACCGGCTGATCGTGAGGCGAGCGCGCGTATGTGGAGACCGTCTCCAGGTAGGCCTTGAGCCTGGGCCAGCTCGGGAAGTTGAAGCTCCGCGCCACGACGAGCTGTGCGTCGGCGCGGGTGAAGCCGGCAAGCTCGGCCGAGCCGGGCTGCGCGTCGGCCAGGCGCGGGTGAAACTCGCGCACGACCTCCGCGGCGCCGGCATCACCGGAGCGCACCGCGCGTTGAAACGACTTGGCGCCGTTTCTCAGCTGCTCGAGGTTGGCGTTGCCTGGAAGACCGCGGGGTGGCACAGAGGCCTCCTTTCACCAAGGCCCGGCGTCCGCAGGCTCGGGCCGGAAAGGAGACACCAACACCGGTAACGAGTCCGTCGATCTGCTCAGGTGGGCTTCGCCCTTTCCGCGGACCGGGTACGCCCTGACGCGCCCCCGGATCATAACTCGCGGCCGCAGGTCCGACCGCGGGTGGCCGCGAGTCCGGCCGCAGGTCCGGCCGCAGCTGCGGCGAAGCTGTGATCCGTGACCGAGGCCTGGGTCTATCTACTGCGCTGCCGCGACGGCTCGCTGTACACCGGCTGGACGGTGGACCTCGAGCGCCGTCTGGCCCGCCATCAGGCGGGGGTCGCCAGCCGCTACACCGCAAGCCGGCTGCCGGTCGACCTGGAGCTCGCGATCCCGATGCCCGACCGTACCGCCGCCCGGCGCGAGGAGGCGCGGATCAAGCGCCTGACCCGGGCCGGCAAGCTGGCGCTGCTCGCCTCCTCACGCTGACCGGCGGGCGCGCCGGCCGACATCCGGCAGCCCCTAGACTGCCCCCATGCAGCAGAGCCCCCGTGTGTGTGTGATCGGCGCCGGAGTGAGCGGCCTCACGACCGTCAAGGCACTGGGGGATTGGGGCGTTGACCACACGTGCTTTGAGGCCAGCGACGAGGTCGGCGGCAACTGGTACTTCCGCAACCCCAACGGCCGCTCGTCCGCGTACCGCTCGCTGCATATCGACACCTCCAAGACCGCGGTCAGCTTCCAGGACTTCGCGATGGACGAGCGCTATCCGGACTTCCCGCACCACACCGAGATCCACCGCTTCCTGCGCGAGTACGCCGACCGCTTCCGCCTGCGTGAGCGGATCCGTTTCGGGACCCGGGTGGAGCGCGCGCAGCGCACGGCGGGGGGTGGGTGGGACATCGACGGCGAGCACTTCGACGTGCTCGTCGTCTGCAACGGCCACCACTGGGACCCCTCGTATCCCGACTTTCCTGGTCGCTTCGACGGTCCCACGATCCACTCCCACCACTACATCGACCCGACCGAGCCACTCGCGCTCGCGGGCAAGCGGGTCCTTGTGGTCGGCATCGGCAACAGTGCCGTCGACATCGTCTCGGAGCTATCGCGCAAGGGCGTCGCCGAGCGGGCGTTCATCTCCACCCGCAGCGGCGCCTGGGTCATCCCCAAGTACGTGCTGGGCCGGCCCGTGGACACGATCGTGAGGACCAACCCGCGCATACCGCTCGGCCTCCAGCGCCGCGTCGCCCGGCTCCTTCCGCGCCTGGCGTCCGGACGCATGGAGGACTTCGGCCTCCCCCGGCCCAACCACAAGTTCCTCGAGGCCCACCCGACGGTCTCCAGCGAGCTGCTGCTGCGACTGGGCTCGGGCGACGCGATCGCCAAGCCCGATGTCGCCGAGCTGCAGTCAGACCGCGTTCGCTTCACCGACGGCAGCGTCGAGCCGGTGGACGCGATCATCTACGCCACCGGATACAAGATCACGTTCCCGTTCTTCGACCCCGGATTCATCTCCGCCCCGGGCAACGTGCTGCGTCTCTACAAGCGGATGTTCAAGCCCGGCCTCGACGACCTGGCCTTCGTCGGCCTCGGGCAGGCGCTGCCGACGATCTTCCCCTTCGCCGAGTGCCAGGCCAAGCTCGTCGGCCGCTGGCTGGGGGGTGACTGGGCGCTGCCCACCGTCTCAGACATGGAGGCGGAGATCCGCCGCGACGAGCGGCGCTACGTCCGCCACTACTCCGCACGCCCTCGCCACACCATGCAGCTCGACCACTGGGTCTACGAGTACGACCTCCGCACGCGAGTCGTCCCCGAGGGCCAGAAGCGCGCTGCGGGTGCCGGCGGCGCGGCACGGCCCCAGCCGGTTCCCGCCTGAGCCGGCGCCTGCTAAAGGTTGAGACATGCCACCCTCCAGACGCCTGCAGCCCGGCCGCCGCGCCGCGCGGGCGGCCAGCACGGTCAAGTCGACCAACCTCGGCCGGTCGCTCCAGCACCCGGCCGACCGGATCGAGTACCGGCGGGGCCGCTTCGATCAGTTCGCCGAGCGCGCCTCGTTTCTGGCCAGCTCGCCGCTGTTCTTCATCGCCTGCGCGATGCTCGTGGTGGCCTGGGCGGTCGGCCTCGCGCTGGGCGCCAGCGACCGCTTCGAGGCTGCGACCGCCGGCGGCATGTCGGCGGTCACGCTCATCCTCGTCGCCGTGCTGAAGAACTCGGAGCTGCGCACCGAGCGCGCGCTGCACACCAAGCTCGACGCCATCGCCAGCGCGTTCCTGGAGGAGCGCCGCGGCCACGTGGGCGACGCCGAGGAGCAGCTGGAGCGCTCCATCGGCGTTCACGACGAGATCTAAGCGCGCGGTCTCGTACCGCCCGCGTGGTCTTGTACCGCCCGCACGGTCCCTGCGGTGCTCGCGCGGTCCCTGCGGTGCTCGCGCGGTCAGCTCAGCGTGAGCGTCTCCCCCCGCTCGGGCATCCTCAGCACATCGGTGACCTGGTTGCCGGCAAAGGCCGCGCGCAAGGCGTCGGCGCCCTGGGTGAAGTGCTGCCAGCCCTCGAAGTGCACCGGCACCACGAGGCGCGCGCCCAGGATCTTCGCCGCCTCGGCGGCGCGGTCGCTGGATAGGGTCAGGTAGGCGCCGTCGAAGCGCTGGGCGAGCTGCACCGCGCCCGCGAACAGGACCGCCACATCGATCGGCCCGGCGCGCTGCGCGATCTGGCGCACCACATCGAGCGAGGCGTTATCGCCGGAGACGTAGACGGTGTCGGCGCCGGGCGCTGACAGCACGAATCCGATCACAGGTCCGGTGATGTGATCGGTGCCATCGGGGCCGTGCTGGGCGGGAACGGCGGTGACGGTCACCGCGGCCCCGCCCCCGGGGGGCTCGACCTCGACCGAGGACCACGGCTCGAGTCCGATGGCGTTGCCCCCCAGCCGATCGGCGCCCGCGACCGTGGTGAGCACCCGGCCGACGCGCGGCAGGAACGCGCGCCCACCCGGGTCGAGGTTGTCCGGATGATGGTCGTGGGAGAGCAGCACCACATCGATCTCACCCACGGCGTCGGGCCCCACCGCGGGGCCGGTGAGCTTGGTCAGGTATTCGTAGTCGCCGGGCGGCGAGAACGCGGGGTCGGTCATCCAGCGCAGCGAGGCATGCTCGAACACGGCGGTGGGGCCGCCGACGAGGGTGAAGTCGTTCATGGTGCGTTGCGCTCCCGGATCGTGCGGTACAGGACGTGGGGGTAGCCGGCGTGCTCGAAGTCGCGTTCGTAGACCAGGCCGAGCTTCTCCATGACCCGGCGCGATGCGACGTTGTCGACGCGGGTGTAGGCGACGAGGTTGGCGATTCCGTGCTGGGCGCCCGCCGCCAGCGCGTGGCGACCCATCGCCGTGCCCACGCCGCGCCCCCAATAGTGGCTTGCCACCGCCCACCCGATCTCCACCTCGCCGCGCCCGTCGACGAGCGAGTGCTCCAGCAGACACCGTCCCGCGCACATGTCGCCGTCCCAGGCCAGCCATGAGCCGAAGCCGTGCGCGGCCCAGTGGGCGGCGTCCTTGCCCGCGAACACCTCGCACTCCTCCAGCGAAAACGGGCCGCTCACGCTTTTGGGCCGCAGCCACCGCGCGACTTCGGGATCGGACATCAGCGCATGCAGCGCAGGGGCGTCGGCGGGCTGCACCGGGCGCAGGTCGAGCATCGCGGAGAACGTACCAGTGCTCCGCCCTCGCCACGCGGGTCTAGATGGACTCCAGCGCCGCGCTCACCGCGCGCGTCGTGCGCGCCACGTCTCCGGTGGCGAGCAGGTCGAGCAGGGCGCCGCGCAGGATCGCGAGCACGAGCGTGCGCCGCGCCTCTCCGGCGGGGGTGTCGCGTTCGCGGGGCGCCTGGGTGTCGGCCAGCAACGTCAGCCAGTCGTCCACCGTGCTCGCGGCAAAACCGGCCCATGGCCCATCCGGCTCGATCAGCGATCGGGCGTAGCTCTCGGTCCACAACGTGAGCAGCCCCCGGTGCTCATCGGCGGTCAGCCAGCGCCAGACTTCCAGCCCGACGCGCGTCAGGTCAACGCCGTCCTCGAGACGGACCCGCTGCACGTAGGCCATCTCGTCGGCGCGCGCCCGTGCCAGCAGGGCGCGCACGAGGCCATCCTTTGAGCCGAAGAGGAACAGGAGCACCCGGGGGCTGGAGCCGATCTCGGTGGCCAGCGGCCGCAGTGACATCGCGGACAGCCCGTGCTCGGTGACGTACCGGTAGGCGCGGTCCAGGAGTTCGTCGCGTCGCGCGGATGAGACCGGTGCCGTTTCGACCATGATGCGGTAGTCTACTGACACGACTGTTTCAGTAGCGAAAGCGAGGTCCGTGGCGATGGAGCAGCAGGAGGGCACGGTGACGATCCGGGAGCTGGGCCGGCCCGGTGACCTCGGCTGGGTGGTGATGGCTCACGGCGAGCTCTACGTCGAGGAGTTCGGATGGGACACGACCTTCGAGGCGCTGTGCGCGCGCATCGTGGCCGACTATGCGGCCGAGTCGGATGCCCCAGGCCACGCGGCGTGGATCGCCGAGCTCGACGGTGAGCGCGTCGGCTGCGTCTTCGTCGTCAGAGGCGACGAGCCGGGGGTGGCCAAGCTGCGGATCCTGCTGGTCGATCGGCGGGCCCGCGGGCGCCGGCTGGGGTACCGGCTTGTGGCCACCGCTCTGGACTTCGCCACCGCCGCCGGCTACGAGCGGATGCAGCTGTGGACCAACCATCCGCTCGCGGCCGCGCGTCATGTGTACCTGAAGCACGGGTTCTCGCTCGTGCGCGAGGAGCCACATCGCAGCTTCGGGGTGGACCTGGTGGGCCAGACCTACGAGCTGGACCTGCGCGTCCGCGCCGCGGGCGGAGGCGAGGCTCATGCTCAGCCGGTCGACACGAGGCGATAGCTGGCGCCACCGTCGGTGGTGATGTATAGGCGTGCACCGTCCGGCGTCGGGCTTGCGCCCACGTAGCCGATGGCGACGCCGTGGGTGGCGTCGGTGAAGCCCAGGTACTGCCACGCGGTTACCGCCTGCGGGCCCGAGGCCACGCTGAAGTGACCCCCTGCGTCGGTGGTGCGGTAGAGCTTGCCGGCGCCGAGCACCGCGGTAGCGCCCGACGCGGCCGCGAACGCGGCGGAGTTGGGAGCGCTGGGCTGCCCCTGGACGGGAGTGAAGTGCGCTCCGGAATCGGTGGAGCGCCACGTGGCGCTTTCCGTGCCGGTGGCGCAATGAGCCCAGACGACGGCCGCGGTCGGCTCCTGGAAGGTGCACGGCAGGCCCTTTGACGGCGATGACGCCTGGATGAAGCTGACCCCGGCGTTGCGCGAGACCGCCAGCGTGGCGCCACCGCCGGATCCCACCAGCACGTCCGGGCCGTGGGCCCACAGGCCCGCGTAGGCACTGCCCGCCCCGGTGAGCGTCGTCCAGGTGTCGCTGCCCAGCGGCGCGCGTTCCAGCCGGCCCGCGCCCTTGTGGCCATAGCGCACGATCGCGTAGGCGAACCCCCCGGCGGTCGCCAGCTCGGTCACCGTGCCGCCGAGGCGAACCTGGTGCCAGCTCGCGCCCGCGTCGTGCGTCACCCACAGCTGGGTGTCGTAGGCGAAGCCATCGGCGGCGTTGGCGAACCGCAGCTGGGACACCTGCGTGGTGCGCGGCGCGGGCGTCCCGACAAAGCTGGTGCCGCCGTCGTCGGTGCGCAGGATGGACGTGCAGGGCGGGCTTGAGCACGGCGCGCTGCCCAGCAGCCACCACGTGTTGGTGCCGATCGCGGTGAACGACTGGGCGCCGAAGCCCGGCGGCACCGGTCCGGCAGGGGGGTGGACGTGGCGCGGCGCCGTCGCGCTGGCCGGAGCCTTACTGCTCAGGCGGGCCGCGCTCGAAGTGTGCGTCACGGTGTGGTGCCGCCGCTGGGTCTGAGGGTGCTGGGTGGTGGTGGTGGTGGCCGGGTGGTGCGCGGCGGTGTTGTGGTTTGCGCCCAGTCCGAGCGCGAGCAGCCCGACCACCACAACCACGGCCACGACCACGGCCGGCACGACCACCAGCGCCTCGCGGTGGCGCCGCCCGCCCGCCCGGCCCGCCCGGCCCGCCGGTGCGGCGCAGGCGTCCGCGGCGGCCCGGGACGGGGGCGTCGTCATCGTGATCGCCGTGTCGCTGCGGCTCGCGCACGAGAGTGGGCCCCGTGCCGCGGTCCACCCCTCGCGCGGTGAGCTGCGCCAGTTGCGTCCCGACCTTGTCCAGGTAGTCGGCCATCGCTTCAGCTCCCTCCCAACCGATCGCGCAGCCGTGACAGACCACGGCTCACGCGCTTGCGCACCACCATCTCCGAGCAGCTGAGCTCTGAGGCGATGTCGCGGTAGCTGCGTTCGTGAACGACGCGTGACAGCACGGCGCGACGCTCGTCGTCGGGCAGCTCGTTGACGAGCGCCCGCAGCGGCCCCTGGCCGTCGTCGGCCACAGCGGCAACGCGCTCCAGGTCGCTGTCCTCCAGCGCTACGGGCTCGAAGCCCAACCGCTTTCGCGCCTTGGCCTCCACGCGACCGCGCCGCAGGCTCATCAACAGCTTGTTGCGCGCGATGCCGATCACCCACGGCGTCGCGGTGATGCCGTGATCCAGGTAGCGATGCGCGGTGAGCAGGACCGCGGCGAACACCTCGGCGGCCAGGTCCGCGGCCAGCTCGGGATCGCGCGTCTCGCGCATCAGGTAGGCCAGCGCGATCGGCAGGTGCCGGCGGTAGAAGACCGCGAACGCCTCGGCATCGCGCGAGGCGATCGCCCCGAGGAGCTCATCGTCGGTCGCATGCGTCAGATCCATCCGGTCAACCACCACGCTTGTTCATTGCCCACCGGGGCGGGGGTGTGACCGAAGGCGTTCCCCAGGACGGCCATCGCCATACGCTAACGGGCATTAGACGATGTGATCGCTACCTTCGTTGCAGCCGCGTCTCCCTCCGGCCGGCCCCCCGGACTTCCCATGCTTCCCACCCACGACCGCCGCGAGCTGGCCGCGATCTTCGGCGGCGGGATCGTCGGCGCGCTGGCACGGACGGGGCTCGCGAGGGCGTTTCCCGACAGCGCGCACACATGGCCGTGGGCGATCTTCGCCGTCAACGTCGTCGGCGCGTTCCTGCTCGGCTACTTCGTCACGCGCCTGTCCGAGAGGCTTCCCACCTCCGCCTACAAGCGACCCTTCCTGGGGACCGGTCTGTGCGGCGCGCTGACCACCTTCTCCACGGTGCAGCTCGAGCTCTACAAGATGACGCAAGCCCACGAGTGGGCGCTGGCGGTGGGCTATGCGGGAGCGACGCTCGTGGCCAGCTTCGCCGCGGTCACCCTCGCCACGGCGCTGGTGCGGCGTGTGCGGACCGTCCTATGACGCTGGGCACGTGGATGCTGGTCGCGCTGCTCGGCGGCACTGGCTCGATCGCCCGCTTCATCGTGGACGGGTTGGTGGGCGAGCGCGCGGGCGGCGGGGGGCCGTTCCCATGGGGGACGTTCGTCGTCAACATCTCGGGCGCGGCGCTCCTGGGCGGCGTGGCCGGCTTGGCCCTGACGGGAAACGCTCTCATCCTCGCCGGGACAGCGGCGCTCGGCTCCTACACCACGCTGTCGACATGGATGCTGGAGAGCCATCGCCTGGGGCAGGACGATCAGCTCCGCGTCGCCCTGGCGAACCTGCTCGGCTCCCTGGTCATCGGCTTTGCCGCCCTGGCTCTCGGGCACGCCGTTGGAGCGGCGCTGTGAACGAGGACTGCCTCAAGCTCACCGCGTACTTCGCCGAGCGCGACCGGTCCGGGGGCGGGTTCCTGGGGGACGCCCTCCTGTCCATCTGCGAGCGCCATGGGCTGGCGACGAGCATCCTCCTGCGCGGAGCCGAGGGCTTCGGCCGCCACCAGGTCCTGCAGACCGACCGGCTGCTCAGCCTGTCCGAGGACCTGCCGATGGTGCTCGCCGCCGTCGACGCGCGGTCGCGCATCGAGGCGGCGCTCCCCGAGATCGGCGCCGCCGCCGAGCATGGCCTGCTGACGCTCGAGCGCGCCCGGCTCCTCAGCGGGCGCGTCGGCACGCTCGTCCTCCCCGAGGAACTGCACGAGGCGTCGAAGCTGACCATCTACTGCGGGCGCCACGAGCGCGTCGGGCGCGGACCGGCGTTCGTGGCCATCGTGGATCTCCTGCGTCGCCATGGGCTTCTCAGCGCCACGGTCCTGCTGGGCGTCGACGGGACGGCCCACGGTGTGCGCGAGCGCGCCCGCTTCTTCGCGGCCAACGCCCAGGTGCCGCTGATGATCATCGCCGTCGGGCCGGGAGCGCAGCTCAGCCCGGTCCTGCCCGAAGTAGCCGGACTGCTGGAGCGTCCGCTGCTCACGCTGGAGCGCGTGCGCATCTGCAAGGTCGACGGGGAGCGCCTCGCCGAGCCCCACCACGCGCCTGGGATCGACGACGCCGGGCTCAAGACCTGGGTCAAGCTGATGGTCCACGCCGATCACGACACGCTCCACGGTGGCCGTCCGCTGTTCCTCGAGATCGTGCGCCGCCTGCGCGCCGCGGGGGCCGGCGGCGCGACCGTCCTGCACGGGATCTGGGGGTACCACGGAGACCGGGCGCCGCAGGGCGACCGGCTGCTCTCGCTGCGCCGTCACGTCCCGGCGACGACCATCGTCGTCGACAAGCCGGAGCGGATCGGCGCGTGGTTCTCCATCATCGACGAGCTCACCGACCAGGGCGGCGTCGTCACCTCAGAGCTCGTGCCGGCGTTTCAGGCGCGCGGCGCCTGGGGTGAGGCCGGCGGGCTGGCCCTCGCCGACCGCATCGGCGGGAACTGACGCCAACTATTCTTGGCGCCGCCGCGCCGGGCCGCGCCGGGCCGCGCCGGGCCGCGCCGGGCCGCGCCGCGCCCGGTCAGCGCTGGCGGAACGCGCGCCGGTACGCGGTGGGCGTCGTCGCCAGCCGGCGCCCGAAGTGGGTGCGCAGGGTGGTCGCCGAGCCAAAGCCGGTGCGGGCGGCGACGTGCTCGACGGGGAGGTCGGTCGTTTCGAGCAGGCTCTGAGCGACGCGCGTGCGCTGATCGGACACCCACTGGGCGGGTGTGGTCCCCGTCTCCTGTCTGAAGCGCCGGGCGAAGCTGCGTGGCGACATGCATGCCCGGTGCGCCAGCGTCGTCACATCGAGCGGCTGGTCGAGGCGGTCGAGCGCCCACGCCCGCGTCGCCTCCAGTGAGGTGCCCGCGCCGGCTTCATCGGCGATCGGCTGCGCCACGAACTGGGCTTGCCCTCCATCGCGGTGGGGGGCGACGACGGTGCGGCGGGCGATCTGGGCGGCCACGGCGACGCCATGATCACGGCGGATGACGTGGAGGCAGAGGTCGAGGCCGGCCGCCACGCCCGCGCTGGTCAGCACGTTGCCCTCGTCGACGTAGAGGACCGATGGATCAACTGACACCCGCGGATAGCGCCGCGCCAGCCGCTCGGTCGAGTCCCAATGGGTGGTGGCGCGGCGTCCGTCGAGCACTCCCGCCTCGGCGAGCACGAACGCGCCGGTGCAGATCGACATGACGCGTGCGCCGGCGCGGTGGGCGCGCGCCACCGCCTGCGCGGCGAGCGCAAACTCGGCGGGATCGGAGTCGGCCTCTATCCCGGGGACCACGATCGTGTCGGCGCGTCCGACCGCCTCGATGCCGGCCGGCGCCATGACCGCGATGCCCGTCGAGCTGCGCACGGCGCCTGCGTGGACGCCCGCCAGCGAGAAGGAGTAGTGGGGCGCGCCGCAGTGGCCGAACAGGTGAGTCGGCGCCGCCAGGTCCAGGAGGACGACTCCGTCCAGAGCGAGCGCGACAACGTGATGGGCACGGGCCGGAGCGCGCCCTGGCTCCTGCCGGTGCGGGGTCTCCGCCGCCCTTGGCATGAATCTTACGATACATGGCATTTCTGCCACTTGCCACCGCGGGCCCGCGGCCTCAGGATGGCTGCATGACCGAGAACAGCACGCTCCCCCTCACCGAGATCGTCGTCTTCGATGGCTTTGACGACCTGGATGCCATCGGACCGTTGGAGATCCTCACCGCCGCCGGCTTCCCCACGCGCGTGGTGCGCCCGGCCGGGCACGCCAGGATCGTGCACTCCGCCCACGGCCTCGTCCTCGACGTGGCGGCGGAGCTCGGATCCCCCGCGTTGGTGCTCGTCCCCGGCGGTGGCTGGCTCGATGTCGCGGCCGGTGTGCGCGACCAGTGCAAAGGCCCGCTCCCGGCCGCGCTCGCCGCGCTGCACGACGCGGGCAGCGTGGTGGCTTCGGTGTGCACTGGGGCGATGCTCCTGGCGCGCGCCGGGCTGCTCACCGGGCGGCCGGCCGTCACCAACCGCAACGCCCTTGATGACCTGGCAGCCGCCGGCGCCGATGTGCGCCGCGACGCGCGCGTGGTGGACGACGGCAGCATCGTCACCGGCGGCGGTCCGGCAGCGGGGATCGACCTGGCCATCAGGCTCGTCGCGCGGTTCGCCGGCGAGGACGCGGGCCGCGCCGCTGCGGCACGGCTGGAGCACGAGCCCGTCGGGCCGGTGTTGGTGGGGGTGGGGACGGCGTAGCTTCCGGCCCGGTCCATCTCGGTGGGAGTGGCGGCGTAGTGTCCCCTCGTCGCCGCCCCGTTCGTCTCTGGGACGACAAAGGCCCACTTCCCGCGGAGGTTCTCATGAAGTACGCCCTGCTCATCTACACCACTCCCGACATGAACGACGGCTTCAGCAACGGCGAGCTGGAGGCGTTGACCTCCGAGTACTACGCGCTGCGCGACGAACCGGGGTGCATCACCGGCGGTCACCTGGAGGACGTGGCCACCGCCACCACGGTCCGCGTCGACGGCGGCCAGACCATCACCACCGACGGTCCGTTCGCGGAGACCAAGGAGGTGTTCGGCGGCTACTACGTGTTCGAGCTGGACAACCTCGACGCGGCGATTGAGATCGCGGCGCGTGTCCCGGCGGCCCGGCTGGGCGGCTCGGTCGAGGTACGCCCGCTGGTGGGAGGCTGACTCCCACCCCCGTGCTGGACAGCGTCTTCCGGCGGCACTGGGGCCGCGTGGTGGCGTCCCTGGTCGGCTACCTCGGCGACTTCGAGCTCGCCGAGGATGCCGCCCAGGAGGCGTTCGCCATCGCCGCCGAGCGCTGGCCCCGCCAGGGCACGCCGGAGAACCCGGTGGCCTGGCTGATCACCACCGCGCGCAACCGGGCGATCGATCGGATCCGCCGCGAGCGCGCCCTAGCGGCCAAGGCGCGTCTGCTGGAACGCGAGGAAGCCGTGGAGGATGACGTGAACGATCTCGGCTCCGATCAGATCGGTGACGAGCGCCTGGAGCTGCTCTTCACCTGCTGTCACCCGGCCCTCTCGACCGAGGCCCAGGTGGCGCTGACCCTGCGCACCCTCGGGGGACTGACCAACGACGAGATCGCGCGCGCCTTCCTCGTCTCGGCGGAAACGATGAAGCGCCGCCTCTCCCGCGCGCGCACCAAGATCAAGCTCGCCGGCATCCCGTTCAGCGTCCCGCCCGCCCGCCTTCTCCCGGAGCGCCTTGGGGCCGTCCTGGCGGTCATCTATCTGATCTTCAACGAGGGCTACGGCGGGCGCGTCGACCTGGCCTCGGAGGCGATCGTCCTAGGGGCCGTGCTCGCAGAGCTCATGCCCGACGAGGCCGAGGTCCACGCCCTGCTCGCCCTGATGCACCTGCACCATGCGCGGCGCCGGGCGCGGTTCGTCGACGGCGAGCTCGTCCGGCTCGCCGATCAGGACCGCTCGCTGTGGGACTCTGACCAGATCGCCTCCGGCCGCACCGACCTGGAGCGCGCCCTGGCGCTCCACGGCCGCGGTCCGTACGTCCTGCAGGCCGCGATCGCGTCGCTCCAGGTCGACGATCCGATCAATTGGCTGGAGATCGGCGCGCTCTACGAGCAGCTCTCCCGTGTCACCGGCTCACCCGTGGTGGAGCTCAACCGAGCCGTCGCCGTGGCCGAGGCGGGCTCGCCCGACGAGGCCCTCGCCATCGTCGATCGGCTCAGCCTCGACGGCTACCGCTACCTCCACTCGACCCGGGCCGAGCTGCTGCGCCGCCTGGACCGGCCGGAGGAGGCCGCGGCCGCCTACCGCCGTGCGCTGGAGCTGACCGACGCCGACGCCGAGGTCCGCTTCCTGCGCGAGCGCCTCGCCAGCCTCTGAGGACGCTCGCGCCCGACCGCGCGGCCCGCCACACGCCCCGCCGGCCTCAGTCGGGAAGCAGCGGCACCCATACGTCCACCTCCTGTCCCACGAGCGTGCCACGGGAGATGACCTTCGAGCCGAAGCGATCGCGCAGCTCGTCGATCGTCCGGTCCAGCCCCGCGGTCCGGTCGAAGGGGAGCGCCAGCTGGACGGCCCGCGCGTCGCACAGGTTGGTCAGGGCAACCCCGATGAGCGTCAGCCCCCGTTGCGCGATCACTGCGCCCGACGCGGCGAGCAGCCCGCGAGCCACGCGCAGCACCGTGGCGGTGCGCGTGGTCGCCTCGGCCACGGTGTGCGAGCGCGTGGCGCGCGAGTAGTCATCGAAGCGCAGCCGCAGCACGACCGTCCGGCACGCCCGGCCGGCGGTGCGCATCCGCCGCGCAACCCGATCCACCAGCGTCATCAGCGAGGCGTCGAGCTCCGCAGGCGACCGCCGCCGGCGCCCGAGCGCTCGCTGCGCCCCGATCGAGCGCCGTCTGCGACGCGCGGTCACCCGCCGCGGGTCCCGATTGTGCGAGAGCGCGTAGAGCTGGCGGCCCGCCGCCCGTCCCAGCATCGACACCAGCGTCTCCTCGCCGAGGCGCGCGACCTGTCCCACCGAGGTCAGCCCGTGGGCATGCAACTTCGCCGCCGTCACCTGGCCCACCCCCCACAGCCGTTCCACCGGCAGCGGATGCAGGAAGGCCAGCTCACCGCCCGCGGGGATGACGAGGAGACCATCGGGCTTGGCCACACCGCTGGCCACCTTGGCCAGGAACTTCGTGCAGGCCAATCCGACCG
This sequence comes from uncultured Actinomycetota bacterium, assembly GCA_963850325.1. Taxonomy (GTDB): domain Bacteria; phylum Actinomycetota; class Thermoleophilia; order Solirubrobacterales; family Solirubrobacteraceae; genus Palsa-465. The sequence goes on along the minus strand of CAWKLB010000018.1, from coordinate 238,736 downwards.
TGATGGCCAGACCCACCTCCTCGCTGACCTCCCGGCGTAACCGCACGGCGATCTCCGTCGGCGTGCCCGAGATGTGGCGCATGCCCCTCACGTCGAGGAACGCCTCGTCGATCGAGAGCGCCTCCACCAGCGGTGAGGTCCGCTCGAACACCGCGAACACGTCCTTGCTCGCCTCGGTGTATGCGGCAAATCGCGGCGGGACGACGACCGCGCCCGGGCATAGCGCCCGGGCCCGGGCGCCTCCCATCGCCGTCCGGACCCCGCACGCCTTGGCCTCATAGCTCGCCGCGAGCACCACCCCGCCCCCGACGATCACGGGGCGCCCGCGCAGCGATGGGTTGTCACGCTGCTCCACCGACGCGTAGAAGGCATCGAGGTCCGCGTGGAGTATCGTGGGCTCATTCGACACGAACATATGTTCGCATCCGCGGCGGACGTCACACTGTGAAAGCACCTCGCGGAATCGACAGGAGGAGACGGAGATGACGGCGACAGGCGGAATGGTCAAGGGGGTCGATTTCGTCGCCTTCCAGACGAAGGACTTCGACCGCTCGATGACGTTCTACGGGGAGACGCTCGGACTGCCGCGCGCGGTCCACATGCCGGATCGGGGGTTTGCCGAGTTCGAGACCGGCAACCTCACCCTCAGCATCATCGACTCGGCGAAGATGGGGATGGAGCACCATCCCTCGCTCGGCCCCGTGGCACTGCACGTGGACGACGTCGCGCAGGCGCGCGCCCAGCTTGAGGATGCCGGGGTCCAGTTCCGCGGCGACGTGCTCGACACGGGGGTGTGCCACATGGCGTTCTTCCACGACCCCGACGGCAACGCGCTGATGCTCCACCACCGCTACGCGCCGCGGCAGACCGACCTGTGAGGGAAGCGGCGCCGCCAGGGCGCTCACGCGCCGAAGCGCCGCCGCCCGGGCGCTCACGAGCCGAGGTGGCGCTGCTAGGGCGCGCCCACGCGCGTGAGCATCTCCGCGCCCCAACGCGCGCCGATCTCGCATGCCTCGGCGACCGACCTGCCCGCGGCCAGCCCGTAGGTGAACCCGGCGGCGAAGGCGTCGCCGCAGCCGTAGCTGTCGCGCACCGGGCCGGGCGGCGGCACTGCCGCCCAGCGGCCCTCGGACGCTCCCCACCAGCGGCCGCCGGTGGCGCCCTCGGTGGCGACCATCAGCCGCGTGTCTGAGCGCAGCCGCTCCGCCCAGCTCACCTCGCTCTCATCGGACGCGCTGAACACCAGCGCATCGATCTGCACGCCCGGATCCTCCACCCGCTCGCGCAGGCGCGGCGTGGCCACCAGCACGCGCGCCGCCCGCGCATGGCGCAGCGCGCCCTGGTCGCCGGCCGTGATGTAGGCGCCGTCGGCGTCCGCCAACCGGTCCCAGTCCAGGCTGTCGTCGCCCTCGGGCTGGAGACGCTCGCCGATGGGGAGGATGGTGCGCTCGCCGTTGCGATCGAGCAGGGTGAGGACCTCGCGGGTGGGGCCCGGGCGCCGGGCGGCGTGCACGGTCATCCCGCGCTCGGTCAGCTCGGTCACGGCGGCGTCGCCGAGGGCGTCGCTGCCAACCGCGCCGTAGAAGTCCACCTCGGCGCCGAACTCGGCGAGGGCCGCCGCCGCCACCACCGCGCCCCCACCGGCGTGCGTCGACTCGCGCTTCGCGCGCTGGATCGCGCCGGGGACGGGAAAGTGGTCTACCCGGAGGAACTGGACCCACTCGACATGGCCCACGACGGCGACTCGCGTCATGTGTGCGGACGCTATCGCCCGCGCGCTGGCTGAGCCACCCGCCCGCGCCGCCGCGCCCGCGGCTCAGGCAGCCTGCCGTGCCGCCGGCACCTGGCGGATGTGGGCCGGCAGCACCGGCAGCACGCCACGCCGCACATACGCCGCGCCCGCGCCGACCAGCGCCTTACGCACCGCCGTGGGCGGCAGCGGGGAGAAACCGTACTGCGCGCGGATCGCGTCGGGCAGCAGTGCGATGGTGATGAAGTTGACCGTCTCCAGCAGCGGCCGTGCGAGGGTTCGCACCGGCGGCTCCAGCACGATCTCGCGGGCGCGGCGGCGCGCCCAGTCGCCGACGTGAAGCTCGTCACCGGAGAGCATCCGGCGTCCGTACTCCTCCAACTCGGCCAGTGACCCGGGCATCTGGGTGCGGCGCAGCCCGAACAGCCGGCCGATCACCTTGTAGTCCTCCCACAGCGATGCGCGGTCGTCGGCGCCCAGGCGCCCGACGTAGGTCCGGTAGACCACCACGGCCGAGTCGACCAGGCTGTAGAGGATCCACATCAGCAGCTGTGGGTCATCGGCGCGATACGGGGTGCCCGCCGCGAAGGGGCCGACCGCCTCGGGCAGGCGACCGCGCACCGCACGGTGCATCGCCCGGACGCGGCGTGTGACCCGGTCGGCCTCGGCGCGGGAGCCGAAGGTGATCAGGTTCATCGTCTTGGCGGTGCGGGCCAGGCGGGCGTAGGGATCCTCCAGCGCATCCGAGTGGGCCAGCAACCCCGCGACGGCCAGCGGGTGCGCGGCCTGCATCAACAGCGCCCGCGGGCCCGAGAGGGCCAGCGCACGCTCGCGCAGCACGGTGCGGATCACCGAGTCATCGTCGAAGTAGCCCGCAGAAGCGCCCATGCCTCAACTCACGTTAGCTCGACGGCCTCGAGCGTCTCGCCGATTCGATCCCCGCTCCCGGCGGTGGGCGCCGCCGTCCAGTCCTCGGTGTCGTAATAGCGCAGCGCGGGGAAGGCGAGGGCGATGGCCACCACGCCCAGCAGGCAGGCAAGCCCTCCGGACACGACCGAGAAGCGCACGCCTGCGGCGCCCGCCACGCTGCCGGACTCGATGTCCCCCAGCCGCGGTCCACCGGTCACCACCAGCGAGAATGCCGCCGACATCCGGCCCCGCATGTGGTCGGGGGTGACGGTTTGGTTGATCGTCGAGCGGCACACCGCTGAGATCGAATCGGCCGCGCCGGCGACGGCCAGGAGCGCGACCGCGGGCCACAGCGAGCGCATCAGCCCGGCCACCGATACCGCGGCGCCCCACACAGCGACGGCCCAGATGACCACGAGCCCGAGCCGCCGGGCATGGTTGATCCATCCGGTGAGCAGCGCGGCGACGGTCGCGCCGGCCGGCACCGCGGCATAGAGCGCGCCGGTGCCCGCGGCCCCCGCGTGAAACACGCTCACCGCCAGCACCGCGAACAGCGCTCGCGGCATTCCGAACGTCATCGCCACCAGGTCGATGGCGAACGAGCCGACGAGGGCGCGGTTGCTGCGCACGTAGCGCAGGCCCTCGGCGATCGACGCCATCACCTTCGGATGCTCGCCGATCACGATCGGAGGCTGCGGGGCGATCAGCAATACGGTGATCACGACCGCCAGGCAGCTCACCGCGTCCGCCACGTACGCCGCCTGGACCCCGACGGCAGCGATGAGCAGTCCGCCGAGACCTGGACCCAGCACCATCGAGAGCGCCGAGAGCCCGTAACTCACGGCCAGCACGCGCGGCAGTCGCGGGCGGTCGGTGAGGTTGGGGATCAGCGCGGACATGGCGACGTTCTGCAGGGCGTTGAAGCCGGCCAGCAAACCGCCCAGCGCGTAGAGCGCCGCCACTGGCGGGCGCCCCAGCGCCGGCAGGAGCGCCAGGCCGCCGGAGGTGGCCACGAGCCCGATCTGCGTCAGCAACAGCAGCCGGCGCCGATCCATGCGGTCGGCGATGGCGCCGCCCAGCAGCGCCATCGACACGAGCGGGATCACCTCGACTGCCCCGAGCAGCCCGACCACGAGTGCCGACCCGGTCAACAGGTACAGCTGGAACGGCAGCGCGACGAGCGTCGCCTGGGCACCCAGGTTCGACACGAAGCTGCCCCCGACGACCAGCCGCAGATCACGGCTGTCGCGGAAGGGCGAGAGGTCGGGACGCAGACGGGGGAGACGCAACCGGAATGAGGCTAACCGGTGCATCTCCCCCGCCTACGGGCCGCGGCCGTCCATCGGCCGCGGCGTGCAGCAGACTGCGTTTGCCGCCGTCAGTCGCTCCTGGATCCGCCTCCGGAACCGCCTCCGCCGGCGCCGCTCGCGCCCGACGGGCCCGCGCCCGCGGGCCGCAGGTCGGACGCGCAGGCGCGTGCCGCCGTCTGGAACTTCTTGTTGCGCTCAATCGTGGCCGGGAAGATCGGGCCCTTGCCCGAGAAGTTCGGCGGGGGCAGTTTGTAGCCATGCGTGTTGACGCAGGCGACGAACTTGGTCACCGCGGCCTTGTTGGGCGTGAAGCGGCGCTGCGGGAAGCGACCGCCGCCGCAGGCCTGGAGCGCGGCCCGCATCTTCGGGTTGTTGAAGCGAGAACCCGCCCCGCCCGGCCCGCCGGCGCCGCCGGTCCCGCCGCCGAAGAAGAAACCGCCTCCGCCCCCGAAGCCGCCGCCCTCACCGCCGTTGGGTCGCCGCGGGGCGCCCGCGGGCCGGATGGGCAGCGTGACTCCGTGAGCCTTCAGACAGGCCACGAACTTGGTGCGGGTGGCGGACGTCGACCCGCTCGCCGCCGCGCTCGCCGCGCCGCCTGGGCTCGAGGAGGTCGACGACGTGTTGGAGCTCGACCCGCAGGCGGCCAGGACGATCGCCGTGACGACGACGGTCCCCGCCAGCATCGCCAGCCGAAATGTGCGCAAGTGATTCATAGGGTGCTGCTTCCTTTCGTGATGCTCATCCGCCGGACGAGAAGAGGGAGCCGACGGCGGAGTTCCCGCCCCCGCCAGAGCCAGAGCCCGACCCGGAGCCACCGCTGGAGCCGGAGCCGGACCCGCCGCTGCGGTTGCCGGAGTCAGTGATCGTGGCCGCCGTGGTGGTCCCGCCCGAGCCGGATACGCCGGTCACGACGATCGTGTCCCCGGGGCGGATCGCATGGCGCGACACGGACTGGTTCTTGGTGATCTTGGTTGAGGACGCGACCTTGACCTTGACGGTGTTGCCTGAGGTGTCGGTGACGAGGATCGTCTTGCCGTTGACGCTGGCCACCGTCCCGAACGAGGCGTTGGCGCCCCCGGCCCCGCCCCCGAAGCCGCCGGCGAACCCACCGCCGCCCGGGGCCCCCGACGCGCCCGAACCCGACGCGCCCGAACCCGACGCGCCCGAACCCGAGGCGCCCGACGCGCCCGAACCCGACGCGCCGGAGCCCGTCGCCCCGCCGCGTCCGGCCAGCGCAGCGAAGGCGGCCGCTCGGGCGCCGGTGCGGCCGCTCGCAGTGGATCCGACCGCCGCACTGGAGTTCGAGAGCTGGTTCTTCTCCACGCGGATCCCCGCGTAGAAGCCGATGGCGCACGTGACGAGCGCGCCGAGCGCGGCCGTGCGGCGGTTGAAGAACTGGCGCCGGGTCCGGCGGGGCAGGGGCGACTCGGTCGCGGGCTCGTCCTGATAGGCGTCCCAGTCCTCCTCGCGCCGGTCCGGGGTGTGGGTGTCCATGGTCGTCTTCCTGGGTCTGATGGGCAGGGGCCTGCGTCGTGGCGGCACGCGGCTCATTCGAACCTCAGTGCCTCGATCGGCCGCATCGCGGCGGCGCGTCCGGCGGGGTAGGTGCCGAAGAACAGCCCGATCAGCACCGACGCGCCAAACGCCAGGCCGATCGAATAGGGGGCGATCACCGGGTGGACCCCGGCGATCTTGAACTGGCTGCCGACGACGCCGAAGATCACTCCCGCGAGGCCTCCGAACAGTGAGACCAGCACGGCCTCCACGAGGAACTGGATGAGGATGTCCGAGCGCCGCGCTCCAACGGCCTTGCGGATGCCGATCTCACGGGTCCGCTCGGTGACCGACACGAGCATGATGTTCATCACCCCGATCCCGCCCACGAGCAGCGAGATCGCGGCCACCTCGCCCAGCAGCGTCGTGAACACGTTGCTGGTCGAGCTCGACGCCTGCAGGATCGAGCCCTGATTGATGACGTTGAAGCTCGCCGAGGTCGATCCCGGCGACGGGGGCAGCAGCGGGGTGAGGATGTTGGTGACCTCGGTCTGGGCGGCCGAGAGCTGGTCGCGCGACCTGGCCTGGACGACGATCGAGCTGACGTCGCCGTAGCCCGTGAGCGTGTCCTGGACCGCGGTGAGCGGCGCCATCGCCACGTCGTCCTGATCGGTGGCGCCGTTGGAGCCCTTGGAGTTGGTCACCCCGATCACCTGGAAGTTCGTTCCATTGACCCCGATCGTCGCCCCGATCGGGCTGGCGCCGCCGAAGAGCTCCTCCACCACGGTGGGGCCCACGACGACGACGCGGGCGTGCTGGTTCTCCTGGGCCTTGGTCCACCACGACCCGCTGGCCATCGTGTAGTCGCGCGCGGCCTGGTAGGTCGGAGTGGAGCCGACGAACGACGAGGGGGAGTACGTGGTGCCGTTGTAGGTGAGTGTCACCCCGTTGGCGTTGACCACGGGCGACGCGCTCTGCACGTCGGGCGCGGTGAAGCGATTCACCAGCGCGTTGGCGTCGGACACGGTGAGCGGGTCCACGGTGGCGCCCCCGCCTCGGCCCAGCCCGCCGAGCGAAGGCGTCGACTGGACGAGCAGGACGTTGGAGCCGAGCGCCTCGATCGAGGACTCCACCGCCGCCGACGACCCGGTGCCGACGGCGACGAGGATGATCACCGAGCCCACGCCGATCATCAGGCCCAGGATGGTCAGCCCCGAGCGCAGCTTGTTGGCCGCCAGCCCGGTGAGCGCGATACGCACGGTCTCGATCACGGCGATGCCTCCAGGGCGCCGGAGGCGTCGCGGACGATGTGCCCGTCGGAGAGCTCAATGACCCGCCTGGCGTGGGCGGCGACCTCGTGCTCGTGGGTGATCAACACGATCGTCCGGCCCTCGTCGGAGAGGCGCTCGAAGATCCCCAGGATCTCCCGCGTGGAGGCGGTGTCCAGGTTGCCGGTGGGCTCGTCGGCGAGGATCATCGCCGGGTTGGTGACGAGGGCACGCGCGATGGCCACCCGCTGCTGCTGCCCGCCCGAGAGCTCGGAGGGCATGTGGTGCACCCGCGAGGCCAGGCCGACGTCGGCGAGGGCGCGCATGGCCCGCCGGTGGCGGTCTGAACGGCTGAGCCCGGCGTAGGCCAGCGGGAGCTCGACGTTGGCCAGCGCCCGCGTGCGCGGGATGAGGTTGAAGCTCTGAAAGACGAAGCCGATCTCCCGGTTGCGCAGATCGGCGAGCTGGTCCTCGTCGGCGAAGCGCACGTCGAGGCCGTTGAGGTGGTAGACGCCGCTCGAGGGCACGTCGAGGCAGCCCAGGATGTTCATCAGCGTGCTCTTGCCGCTGCCCGAGCTTCCCATGATCGCGACGTACTCGCCCGACTCGATCGTCGCGGTGATGCCGTTGAGGGCGTGCACCGCGATCTCGCCCACGTGATAGGTCTTGGTGACCTCGTCGAGGTCGATGACGGGCGGCCGGGCAGCCATCAGCCCCCGCCGCGGAACCTGCCGGTTCCGCCCCCGGCGAAACCGCCGCCGGCGAAGCCGCCCCCGCCGCCGAGGAACCGCGCCGCGCCGGTCCCGAGGCCGCCGGCCCCGCCGAGCGTTCCGGTGGAGCCCGACGACGAAAGGGAGGAACCGGAGCCCAGCGCCGGCAGCGTCGTCGTCACCTGGACCTGGTCGCCGGCCTTCAGGCCGCTGACGATCTGCGTGCGGCTGTCGCCGACGAGCCCGACGACGACGGTGGTCGAGACCGCCTTGCCGTTCTGGAGGAGGTTGACGCGGCCCACCGGTCCCGTGCTCGTGACGGCGCTGTTGGGCAGGTTGACCCCGGAGGCCTGCCCCGTGATGACCGCCGCCGACGCGCTCATGCCGGGCTTGACGCGGGAATCGCGCTGGTCCAGCGTGAGCGTCGCGTCGTAGCTCACCACGCCGCTGCTGCTCGTCCCCAGGGTGGAGATCGCGCTCACGTGCGCAGCGAGCTCCACCCCGGACAGGGCCTCCAGCGTGATGTTGGCGGGCTGGCCGACCTTGATCTTGGAGATGTCGGATTCGCTGAAGGCGACGGTCATCGTCATCGAGCTGGTGTTGACGATCTCCACGAGGCCCGAGCTGCTCGAGGACGACGACGAGCTGCTGCTGGAGCCGCCCAGGCTCCCGGCGGTCGAGCTGGAGCCCGACCCAGAGCTCGCGCTCGAGCCCGAGCTCGCCGTCGAGCCTGAACCCGATCCGGATCCGGAGCCGGCGGAGACCGTGTCGCCCGGCGAGACGCTGGCGACGGTGACGACCGTGCCGCTGGCGGGCGCGTAGAGGCGGGTCTCGTTCAGTGCGTTCTCGGCGTTGCGGACCGTCGCTTCGGCGCCGTCGACCGCGGCCTGCGCCGAGGCGATGTTGGCGGCGATGGTCTCCGCGCTGGTCGTGCTCGTCTGACCCGAGCCCGAACCGCTCCCGCCCGATTGCGAGCTGCTCCCCGAGCGGGTCGACCCGCTGCTCGACCCGCTCGACCCGCTGGTGGACGAGCCCGAGGAGGCCCCACCGCGCGACGCTCCCGACGATCCGCTGCCCGACCGCGTGCTGCCCGGCGTGGACCTGGTCGGCGCGGTGGTGGCGTGCGTGGTCGTGGTGCTCGGCGTCGTCGAGGTCGTCGTCTGCGTCGTGGTCGTCTGGGTCGTCGTGGTGACCGGCGGGTGGAAGGTGACGAACTCGGTCGACTCCTGGGTGTTCTCCAGGCTCGTATTCGTGGACGATCCCGACGATCCCGACGATCCCGACGACCCCGATGTCGTCGTCTGGTTCTCGGCGTTGGTGAGGTTGTCCTCCGCCGAGGTCAGGTTCGACTCGGCCTGCTCCACCGTCAGCTCCGCCGCAGTGGGATCGAGGGTGGCCAGCAGCTGTCCCTTGATGACGTGGTCACCCTCCTTGACGTCCAGCTTCTCCAGTGTCCCGCTGGTCTGGAAGCTGGCCTCGACGTCGGTCCCCGGCTCAACGTTCCCGGTGCCGGTGACCGTCGACTGCACGATGCCCGAGGTCGCCGTCACCGTCTCCGTAGACGTGCGCGCCGAGCTCGTCGGCGGCCCTAGCTCGATCACCGCGGCGACGATGGCGGCCGCCAACACGGCGACGAGGCCCAGGATGTGCCAGGGGACCCTGATGTTCACGCAGCTGTCAACGCTGCTCGCCGGACGGTCACTGGCTCAATCTGAGTGATCCAGATAAGAGTCCGACGTGAGAAGGCTGAGATTTTCCTGAGAGGGCTCCGTCGGCGCGAGCGCGGGCAACGACACACGGAACACGGCGCCCCCGCCGTCGCTGTCGGCCACGTTGTCGGCCCGGACCGAGCCACCATGGGCCACCGCGATCGCCTTGACGATCGCCAATCCCAGGCCTGCGCCGCCCTTGCCCCGGCTGCGTCCAGCCTCCGTGCGCCAGAAGCGCTCGAACAGCTGGTCGCCCGCGTCGTCGGGTACGCCCGGCCCGTGGTCGCGGACCTCGAGAACGGCCCGCCCGCCCGGCCCGCCCGGCCCGTCCGCGCGGCGGACGGCCACCTCGATCGTCGTGCCCGCCGGAGTGTGGATGACGGCGTTGCGCATGAGGTTGGCCAGCAGCTGGCCGAGCTGGCCGGGATCTCCCATCACCGTTGTGGCCGGCTCGTCGATGCTGAGGCGCACGTTGCGGTCCGGTGCGGTCACACGGGTGTCGTCGGCGGCATGCGTGGCCAGCTCGCCGAGGTCGACGGGGACGCGTGGCCGTTCGGGCGCCTGGTCCAGCGCCGCCAGCGAGAGGAGATCCTCGACCAGCACGCCCATCCGGGTGGCCTCCGCCTCGATGCGCGCCATCGCGCGTTCCAGGGTCGCCGGGTCGTCGGCTGCTCCGAGCCGGAACAGCTCCGCGTAGCCACGGATCGACGCGAGCGGCGTTCGCAGCTCGTGGGAGGCGTCGGCGAGAAAGCGCCGCAGCTGATCCTCGCTCTGGCGCCGCGCGCGGAAGGCCTGCTCGATCTGGCCGAGCATCTCGTTCAGCGAGCGACCCAGACGACCCACCTCGGTGCGCTGGTCGGTCGTACTCACCCGGCGCGACAGGTCCCCGCGGGCGATCTCTGACGCGACACGGCCGATCCGCTCCAGCGGCAACAGTCCGATACGGATCACCACCCACCCCAGAAGCACGAGTGCGAGGATCACCCCGCCCCCGACCAGCACCTCGACCACGACCAGGCGGTGCAGGGTGTCGTCGGTCTCGCGCAGCGACACCGCCACCACCACCGTGTCCCCGCCCTCGACCGCGAAGGCGGCGGCGCGGTAGCGGACGTCGGGCCCGCGGCTGGCGTGGACCGTGAACAGCCTCAGCGGGCTGCCCGCGTGGCTGAGGATGAGATGAGCGGGCAGCTTGGGCGCGGCGGGGGCCGGTTCGCCGTAGGTGAACGTCCGCTGGCGCAGGACCTTTCCGCCGGGGCCGATCAGCTCACCGAAGGTGCCGGGCGGCAGGCTGGCCGGCCCGATCCCCGGGGGTCGCCGTCCGAGCAGGCCGGCGAACGGGAAGCGGCGGGCGCCGGGGGCGCGCGTTGCCCCGGGTGGGCGGGTCCCGGTTAACCGCAGCTCGAAGGCGACCGGGATGAGCCCGGATTGGACCTGCTGATCGACGCGATCGAGCAGAAACGACCGCTGCTCCTCGTAGGTGGCGACGGCGGCCACCGCGAGTCCGGCGGCGACCAGGACCACCATCCCCACGAGCAGCCTCGCGCGAAGCGACATCAGTCCCGGGGGAGCCGCAGTGCGTAGCCGACGCCGCGCACCGTGTGCACCAGCGGCGGCCCATGGATGTCGAGCTTCTTGCGCAGATAGCTGATGTAGGTCTCCAGCACCCGCGCGTCGCCGCCGAAGTCATAGCTCCACACGTGGTCGAGCAGTTGGGCGCGGGTCAGGACCCGCCGCGGGTTGAGCAGCAGGTAGCGCAGGAGCCGGTATTCGGTGGCGGTGAGCTCGATCGCGTACGGGCCGCGATGGACCTCGCGGGTGTCCTCGTCGAGCTCGAGATCGGCGAAGCGCAGCTGCCCTGGAGCCTGCTCGAACGCCCCGCTGCGCCGCAGGAGGTTGCGCAGCCGGGCGACGAGCTCCTCCAGGCTGAACGGCTTGGTGACGTAGTCGTCGCCACCGCTGGTCAGGCCGCGCACCTTGTCCGAGGTGTTGTCGCGGGCCGAGAGGAACAGGATCGGGACCTCGGCGCGCTGCTGGGCCAGCCGCTGCGCAACCTCGAAGCCCTCCATGTCGGGCAGCATGATGTCCAGGACGATGGCGTGGGGCCGCCAGTCGCGCACCTGGGCGAGCGCCTCGGCTCCGGTCTCCACCGTGGCCACCTCGAAACCGTGATGACGCAGTGCCATCGAGACCACATCGACGATCCCCGGCTCGTCGTCGACCACGAGCACGCGCAATCGTTCGGTGTGCTCAGCCACGGACCCATGATCGACGCCGAAGCTCGGAATACGGTGAAGGGTAAGACAGAAAAATGTGAGAAACGTGCGCGCGAGATTGAGTTGCGGAGAAATGGGGTAATGGCACTCCACCATGAGCACTGCCACCAGTTCCCCCCCACAGCAACTGCGTCGGCTCAAGCGTGCCGGCGCTCTCGGCCACGTCGGTAACGAGACACTCTTCGTCCGCTGGCAGCAGGGCGGAGACCGCCAGGCTCGCGATGAGCTCGTCCAGCGGTTCCTCCCCCTCGCCCGTAAGCTCGCCCGCCGCTACAGCGGCGCCCGGGAGCCGTTCGATGACCTCATGCAGGTGGCAAGCCTCGGCTTGGTCAAGGCGATCGATCGCTACGACCTGAGCCGCGGCACGGCCTTCTCGTCGTTTGCCGTGCCAACGATCCTCGGAGAGCTCAAGCGCTACTTCCGTGATCTCGGCTGGGCCGTCCACGTACCGCGTGGCGCACAGGAGCGCGCGGTCAAGGTCGAAGAGGCCCAGCAGCTCCTCTCCAGTCGCCTCAACCGCGCCCCCACGGTGCCCGAGCTGGCCCAGTACCTGGAGTTCGACATCGAGGACGTTCTCGATGCTCTGGAGACCTCTCGTGCCCACCACGCCTCCTCGCTGGACGCCCCGTACGACGATGGAGAGGGCGAAAGTGGGACTATGGTCGAATCGTTCGGAGATCTGGATCCCAGTCTGCTGTCCGCCGACGACCGAGTGACGATCACTGCGGCCGCCCGGCAACTCCCCCAGCGGGAGCGCGAGGTGCTGACGTTGCGCTTCGTGCACGACCTCACGCAGACGCAGATCGCCGATCAGATCGGCGTGTCGCAGATGCAGGTCAGCCGCATCCTGCGGCGGGCGATCGCGCATTTGACAGAGATCACCGCGGGCTGACTTCACGAGCGGCTGGGCCGTCGAAGGCGCCTGCGCTGTTTGTCGGCGTGGGCGCCCGGGAACCTGCTCTGCTGAGGTGATGGCTGAAGGCTCAACCGTTCGCCTGCGCCTTGAGAGCAGGCCACAGACCCTGACGATCGTGCGAGGGATGCTCGGCGGCGTCGCGGAGTTGTTGTCGATCGATCCCGAGCTCCTCGACGACCTCAAGACGTCGGTCAGCGAGGCCTGCAACAACGTCGTGCTGCACGCCTACGGCGGCGAGCCCGGTCCCATGGAGGTCGGGCTCTTCGTCACCGAGGAGCGCTTCAGCGTCCGGGTCGTCGACGAGGGCGTCGGCATGCCGGCCCCGCCACCGGCGGGAGACGTCAGCCAGGGCATCGGCCTCTCGGTCATCCGTGCGCTCACCGAGGACGTCCAATTCAGCTCGGCGCCCGGTGGGGGGACCGAGGTGCGGATGGACTTCTCCGTTCGCCGTGATGGCCGCAAGCTGTTCGAGGCGCCTCCGGCGGCCGCCGGCGACGCCGACATGACGCCGTCGCAGGACAGCGAGGGCGAGGTGATCGTCTCGCTCTCGCCTGTGACGCTTCTCCCCGGCGTGCTGGGGCGTCTGGCGCGGACGCTGGCAGCCACGGCGCATTTCTCGCTGGACCGCTTCTCTGACGTCTATCTCGTCACCGACACGCTGGCGGCCCACGCCGCGACCGCCGCAGAGGGGCAGAGGATCGAGGCTCGTCTTGCCGCCCAGGATCGCCGGCTGGAGCTCGTCGTGGGCCCGTTCCGCAAGGGCACCGGCTCACGGCTGGACACCCAGGCCGCCGATCACCCCGCCTCCCCACTCGTCCTGCTGTCCGATCAGGTCTCCGTGCAGGAGGCCGGCGACGCCGAGCTCCTTCAAGTGGTCGTCATCGACCACCGGCGCTGACCGGCGTCAGCGCGCGTCGAGTCAGCGCGCGTCGAGCAGCTCTTCCGGCGCGTCGACCAGCCGCAGGCGCTCGGCGACACCCGTGAGGTCGAGCAGGCGCTGGACCTGCTGGGAGCCCTTGACCAGGCCCATCTCGCACCCTTCGCCGGCGAGCCGCTGGTGGGCGCGGACGAGGATGCTGAGGCCCGTCGAGTCCATGAAATCGAGGCCGCGCAGGTCGATCACGACAAGCTGGGTGTCGGGTCCGCTCAGCTGATCGAGCTGTGCCTCGAGCTCGGGCCCAGAGGCCAGGTCGAGCTCTCCGCTCACCGCCACAACGGCCGCCGCACCATTTCTGCGGACTTCTACCTGGAACTGATTCTGCACGCTGGTCACGAGCCTACTGATCTCGGCCAGGCCATGTTGTGGTCAGATGAGCCCAAGGTCGGGTTTCGAAGTGGGAGCACCCGGAAACGGTAGTTCATAGCGGGACATTCCATGGCTGACGCGCGCACATCCTTTCACAGTCCGACGGCCGGATTCGTGCATGAAGCTCTCATCTATCGCGATGAGGCTGAGTTCGACACGGCCCTGCACGCATTCCTGCAGGATGCGGCGGCCGCGGGCGAGCCCGTCCTGGTCGCGCTCCCCGCGTCCCACCTCGCGCACGTGCGCGAGGCGCTCGGCGAGGAGATGGCGGACGCCCGGCTCGAGGACCTCGAGCAGGTGGGCCGCAACCCGGGCCGCCTGCTGTCGATGATCGAGGAGTGGGTGGCATCCCACGATGGCCGTGCCCGGGTCGTGTCCGAGGTGGTATGGCCCGGCCGCAGCCGCGCCGAGGCTGTCGAGGCGCTGCGCCATGAGGCCCTGGTCAACCATGCCCTGGCGGGATCCGGCGCCACGATCATGTCGTCGTTTGATGCGCGGCATCTCGACGAGGACATCCTGGCCGGGGTTGAGATGACCCACCCCACCGTCGTCGAGGGCGGGCAACGACGTGCGGGCACCTCCTACACGGACCCGATGAGCACCACGTTTCGCGAGCTCTGGCCGCTCGAGGATCCGCCCGGTCCCGTCTCCGAGCACCCGTTGGACGGGAGCCTGATGGAGCTGCGCACAGCGATCGCCGGCGATCCGGTGCTCGGATCGCTGAGCGCCGAGCGCCGCTCCGACCTCGTATTCGCGATCAACGAGGCCGCCAGCAACGCGGTCAGGCACGGCAACGAGACGTGCCTGACCCGCATCTGGCACGACGGGGACGAGGTAGTGACCGAGGTCCGCTCGCGCTCCGAGATCGATGACGTGATGGCGGGCCGCCGGCGTCCCGCCGCGGACGCGCTGCAGGGCCGGGGACTGTGGCTCATCAACCAGGTCTGTGATCTGGTGGAGCTGCGCAGCGGCGCGTCCGGGACGACGCTGCGCATGCACATCAAGGAGCACTGAGCCGCTCCGGCGGCCCGGCCTAGGCGGGCTGCGGGCGCTCCTGGGTCAGGTCGCGCAACCGCTGCACGGACTTACGCAATAGACGCGACACCTGCATCTGGGAGACGCCGATGCGGCGGGCGATCTCGGCCTGGGTGAGGTCCTCGCCGAAGCGCAAATACAGGATCCGGCGCTCCCGCTCGGGCAGGTGCTGGGCCGCTGCGAAGACCGTCGCCTGGTCATCGACGAGGTCCAGCCGCTCATCCTGGCTGCCCAGCGCCTCGAGGCGGTTCTCGGTCTCCTCGTCCCCGCTGCGCGGGGCGTCGAGCGACACGGTGTCGTAGGCCTCGTTGGTCTGCAGGCCGTCCAGCACCTGCTCCTCCGAGATCTCGAGGTACTCGGCCAGCTCGGGCACCGTCGGGGACCGTCCCCGGCGCAGGCTGACCTCACGGCGGGCATCGGCGATCTTGCGCGCGAGCTCCTGGGCGCTGCGATCGACGTGCAGGGCCCACGCGCTGTCGCGGAAATAGCGCTTCAGCTCGCCGACGATCGTCGGCACGGCAAACGACGTGAAGGCGAAGCCGCGGGTGGGATCGAAGCGCTCCACCGCCTTGACCAAGCCCAGGCTGGCGACCTGCACCAGGTCGTCATACGGCTCATTGGAGCCGGCATATCGACGCGCCAGCTTGCGCGCCAGAGGCAGGAATCGCTCGATCAGCGCATCACGAGCACGGACATCATGGTCCTCATACCAACGATCGAACAGCTCTCCCGAGCCGACGGCCAAGACAGGCGGAGACGTGGCCGCCATCGCTGACCTCCCAAAGTCGCAGACAACACCTGTTGTATCACAGCGTGCGCGTCTTCCCTGGTAGATCCTGTGTTTTCCGGACGGATGGGGGACGTTTCTATGCAGCTTGAGCTTTGCCTGCGAAGCGCTCGACCGCCGCGGAGGCGTGGTCGTCGTCGAGCAGATCGAGCACCGCGCGTTCGAGCCGTGTGCGCCGCCGGTCGTCGGGCCCGCGCAACGCGCCGATCCGGTCCAGCTCGCCGCCGATCGTCCACCCGGAGAGGTAGCGGTCAAAGACGCGAGGGTCGATGTAGGAGCGCCGCGCCACGGCCGGCGTGTTGCCGAGCACCTCGGCCACTCCGCGCACGGCACCGTTGATCGCGCGTTTGCGGGCCGTCGCCGAGCCGGCCTCGCGCCCGTCCGCGGCGAGCGAGACCGCGGCGAGCACCGTCGCATTCCAGGTCCGGAAATCCTTGGCCGAGCAGTCATCGCCGATCAGGTCCTTGAGGTACTCGTTGATCTGCTCCGAGCGGATGTCGCGCCAGCGGCGCCCGTCCTTGTAGGCGAGCAGCTGATCGCCGCCGCCCCGCCGCCGCTTGAGCGCGCCCACTACCTCGATCACGGGCTGGTCCTGCACCGCCTGCACTCGCCGCACGCCGCCCTTGGCCAGGTAGTCGAAGACGAGCTCTCCGTCCTTCACGGTGACGCTGTCCTTGTGCACCGTGGCGAGGCCGATGCCGCCCTCCTCGTCGGCGTACTGCTCCGATCCGACGCGGAACAGCCCGACGTCGAGCAGCCGGATCGCGCAGGCCAGGACGCGCGTCTCGTCCAGCTCGTCGGACGAGCGCAGCGCGCGCAGGACGCGCGGGCGCAATCTCGGCAGCGCATGGGCGAAGTCCACCATGTGCTCGAACTTCTTGCGGTCCTGCATCTCACGCCAGCGCGGGTGATAGAGGTACTGCTTGCGGCCGGCCGCGTCGACGCCGGTGGCCTGGAGATGGCCGAGCCGGTCGACGCAGATCCAGACGTCCTCCCATGCGGGTGGGATCGCCAGCTCCTTGATGCGCAGGAGCGTTTCGGGGTCGCGCAGGCGCTTGCCGGCGACGTCGTCGTAGCTGAACCCGCGTCCTCGTCGCGTGCGCGTGATGCCCTTGGCAGAGCAGTCCGAGCGTCGCAGCCGGGCGGGGCGGGGCCGTGTCCCGGGCCTCGACGCGGACCTTCCTGTCATCAGGCCGTGGCGCCGAAGTCCCGAAAGCGAGAGGTCATGCGTGCGTCGGCATCGTTGTCGTCCGCGGCCATGTCATCGGACTCGTCCGGCGCGTCATCGGCGTCCTCGTCCGTGTCCACGTGGGTGGCATTGGCCTGCTGGACGACGCCCTCCAGGAAGAAGCGCAGCTCCTCCTCGCCGCCTTCGGGGACGTCGGAGACCTTGACCCTGTCCTTCTTCAGCGACACCTCGCCCCAGTTGCCGCCGCCCAGCAGCCTCACGGTCTGCGCGAACGTGGACTTCCAGCCTCGCGGGCGGTCCCCGGTGATCGGCACCGTGAGGGTGCCGTCACGAACTGCTGCCGCACTCCACTCCAGCTGAGGGGCCTCCATGCTGGCCGACTACCCGCCGAGGTGGAGCGCAAGCAGCTCGCAGTGTCTAGACGCGCGCCCCCCGGCGCCCGGAGAAGAACAGCACGAGGGCGACAAGCGCCAGCGCGAAGATGACGGGGTGAATGATCACACCGCCGGCGATGGCGATGATGAGCAGGACGATGGCGAGAACCAGCAACATATGCATCCCTTCCCTTTCTGAATTGCCCGGCGGAAATGTGCTACCCCGTCACCGTGCGCACCAACCACTTGCACGACGCCGCTGGTTTACTGCATATGGATGAGCGCCTCCTACACCTCTGAGCTGGCCGAGATGCTGGCTCCCGATCTGCTGCGCCGCTTCGACCGCTACGTCCGGATCGACACCCAGTCCGCCCGCGAGCGCCGGCAGTCCCCCAGCACTCCCGGCCAACTCGACCTCGGGCGCGTGCTCGTCGAGGAGCTCGCCGAGGCGGGCCTCGCCGACGCGGCGCTCGATGAGAACGGCTACGTCACCGCCACCTTGCCTGGCACTGCCGGCAACGCCACCGTCATCGGGCTCATCGCCCACATGGACACGAGCCCCGACGCCTCCGGCACCGGCGTCGAGCCGATCGTCCATCGCGCCTACGACGGGAGCGTGATCGAGCTCCCGCGCGCCGGCACGCGGCTTGACCCCGAGACGATGCCCGAGCTCTCGGCCAAGGTCGGCCACGACATCGTCACCTCAAGCGGCGACACGCTGCTCGGCGCCGACGACAAGGCGGGGGTGGCCGAGATCATGGCGGCTGTCGCCCATCTCGCCGCCCACCCGAACCTTCCGCGTCCCACCCTGCGCATCTCCTTCACGCCCGACGAGGAGATCGGCGAAGGAGCGACGCTGTTCGACATCGAGCGCTTCGGGGCACTGTGCGCCTACACGATGGACGGGTCTGAGATCGGCGAGTTCACCGACGAGACGTTCTCCGCGCAGGAGGTGGTGGTCACGATCCACGGCGTCGACGTGCATCCCGGCCACGCGACCGGCAAGCTCGTCAGCGCCGTGCGGCTGGCCGCCGATATCGTCGCGGCGCTGCCTTCGGACCGCCTCACCCCGGATACGACGTCCGGCCGCGAGGGCTTCATCCACGTCTACAGCGTCAGCGGCTCAGCGGCGGTCGCCGAGATCCGGGCGATCGTGCGCGACTTCGACGAGGACCGCCTCGCTGAGCACGTCGCGCTGTTCGAGGGCACCGCCCGCGAGGTGATGGCACGTGCCCCACGCGCCACCCTCGACTTCCAGGTGCGGCGGCAGTACCGCAACATGCGCGAGTACATCGATCCGGTCCCGTTCGTCGTCGAGGCCGCCGAGGCGGCGATCGGCGCAGAGGGCCTCGAGGCGGTACGGGTGCCCGTCCGCGGCGGGACCGATGGCTCCCGGCTCTCGGAGATGGGTCTGCCCACGCCCAACATCTTCACCGGCGGCCATGAGTACCACTCCGTGCGCGAATGGGCCTCGCTTCAGGACATGGCCTCGGCGGCGGCGACCGTGGTCCGCCTCGCCGAAGTGTGGACACGGCCTGAGTGGGCCGGGCGCGCCGCCTCCAACGGCTAGCCTGTGCCCCGATGAGCCCCACAGGCGCCACCTCGCTGGCCTCGCTGGACGGTGAGATCATGCCCGCGGCCGAGGCGACGATCCCCGTCACCGACGAGGGCCTGATCCGCGGCGACGGCGTGTTCGAGGTCATCCGGGTCTATGACGGCACGCCGTACGCCTTCGACGCCCACCTCGCCCGCCTGCAGCGCTCGGCCGAGAACCTGCGCCTTCCGGTCGACCTGGAGTCCGTTCGCGCTGACACCTTCCGCCTGCTGGCGGAGGCCGGCACCGGTCCAGACCACCAGTGCCTGCGCATCATGATCACGCGCGGCGGTCGCCGGATCCTGCTCACCGAGCGGATGGTGAGCGTGGCCGACGACGCGCGGGTCGTGTCGATCACCTACTCGCCGACCCGGATCCTCGACGGGGTCAAGTCGCTCTCCTACGCGGCCAACATGCTGGCTGGGCGACTGGCCCGCGAGCAGGGCTACGACGAGGCGCTGCTCGTCACCCCGCACGGGCGGGTGCTGGAGGGCCCGACGAGCTCGGTGTTCTACGTCAAGGACGGTCGCCTGCTCACGCCGCCGCTGGACGAGCACATCCTGGCCTCGATCACCCGGGCGCTCGTCATCGAGGTGACGGGGGCCGAGGAGCAGCCGTGCACCCTCGAGGAGCTCTACGCCGCCGACGAGGTCTTCTTCGCCTCCACGGTGCGCGAGGTCCAGACGGTGGCGTCGATCGACGGCCACGAGTACGCGGGCCCGTCTCCGGTCTCTGACCGCACCCGCGACGCCGTCACCGTACGCATCGCCGAGCAGCTGCGCGGCTGAGCCTGCGCCGCTCCCTCGCGCCGTGAAGGTTCTCACCGTGATCGGAAACCGGCCGCAGTTCATCAAGGCCGCCGCCGTGTCGCCTCCCCTGCGCCGCGAGCACGAGGAGATACTGGTCCACACCGGGCAGCACTTCGACGATCGCCTGTCCGCGGTGTTCTTCGCCGAGCTGGGCCTGCCCGCGCCCGACTGCCAGCTCGGCATCAACCTCGGCTCCTCCAGCTCGCAGACAGCGCGCATGCTGGCGGCGCTTGAGCCTGTCCTGGAGGACGAGGCGCCCGATGCCGTGCTCGTCTACGGCGATACGAACTCGACGCTCGCGGGCGCGCTGGCCGGGGCCCAGGCGCGGGTCCCGGTGGCGCACGTCGAGGCGGGGATGCGCTCGTTTGACCGGTCCATGCCCGAAGAGCTCAACCGGGTTCTCACCGACCACGCCAGCTCGCTTTTGCTGTGCTCGACCGAGGTGGCGATGACCAACCTGCGCCACGAGGGCGTGGCCGGCCGCGCCGAGCTCGTCGGCGATGTGATGGTCGACGTTGCCAGCGCGATGCAGCCCCGGGCGCGCGAGCGCGTCGACCTCGTCAAGGCACGAGGAATGGAGCCCGGCGAGTACCTGCTGGCGACCGCTCACCGAGCCGGCAACGTCGATGACCCGGAGCGTCTGGGCCGACTGGTGGACGTGCTCACGGGGCTCCCGCTGCCGGTGGTCCTGCCGCTGCACCCCCGCACCGACGCCCGGCTGCGCAGCGCGGGGCTGCGCGACCGCCTGGCGCAGGCCCCGGGCGTGACGCTCACCGAGCCGCTGGGCTACTTCGAGCTGAGCGCGCTGCTGTGCCACGCGCGCGCGGCCATCACCGACTCCGGCGGGCTTCAGAAGGAGGCCTACCTGGCGGGCGTGCCCTGCATCACCCTGCGTCCCAACACTGAGTGGACCGAGACCGTGGAGTTAGGCTGGAACGTGCTCGCCGACCTCGACCCGGCGCGCGTCCTGGCCGCTCTGGAGAACGAGCCTCCCACCGTCGCTCCTCCGGTCTACGGCGACGGTCACGCCGGCGAACGTGTCGTCGAGGCGCTGGTCGGCCTGGCGGCGTGAGCTGGGCCTAGACTCTGGCGCCGATGACCTCTTCTGTGCATCTGCGAGGACCGCGGTGAGCCCGCCGCTGTCAGTCGGCGTCGTCGGGCTGGGCTACTGGGGCCCCAACCTGGCGCGCAACTTCGCCGCCGTCGCCGGCGCGGAGGTGACCTACCTCTGTGACGCCGACGAGGCGGCGCGCGCGCGTGTGTCGCGGACGCTGCCCGCGGCCCGTGCGACGCCGGATCTCGACGACCTGCTCGCGGACCCCGACCTGGACGCGATCGTGCTGGCCACGCCGGTGCCGACTCACGCCGAGCTCGCGGTGCGGGTGCTGGAGGCCGGGAAGCACTGCTTCGTGGAGAAGCCCCTGGCCGTGTCCTCCGCTGACGCCGAGCGGGCAGTCGCCGCGGCGGAGCAGGCCGGCCGGCTGCTGATGGTGGGCCACTTGCTCGAGTACCACCCCGCCGTGCGCAAGCTGAAGGATCTGGTGACATCCGGGGAGCTGGGCGACGAGATCTACTACATCTACGGCAACCGCCTGAACCTCGGCAAGCTGCGCGCGGATGAGAACGCCCTGTGGAGCCTGGGCGCCCACGACGTGTCGGTGGTGCTCCACCTCGCCGACGAGGAGCCGCTCGAGGTCGAGGCCCACGGCGCCTCGTACGTGCGCGAGGGCGTGGAGGACGTCGTCTTCTGTTTCATGCGCTTTCCGTCTGGCCTGACCGCTCACCTCCACCTGTCGTGGCTTGACCCGCACAAGGAGCGGCGGTTCACCGTGGTCGGCTCCCAGAAGATGGCGACCTTCGACGACATGGAGCTCGAGCGCAAGCTCACCGTCTATGACAAGGGCTTTGACGAGGACTCGCGGACCTATGGCGAGTACATCACCCGCAGCGGGGACGTCTTCTCGCCGCGTGTCCCCAACGTCGAGCCCCTGCGCGTCGAGTGCGAGCACTTCATCGATGCCATCCGCTCGGGGCGACCGCCGCGCTCCGACGGCGCCAGCGGGCTGCGGGTGGTGCGCGTGCTCGAGCGCCTTCAGCAGTCGCTGGATGCGTCCGGGGCCGCGCAATGAGCCCGCTCCCGCCGCCCGCCGCGCGCCCGGACGGCTCGTTCGTCTCGTCAGCGGCCCAGCTGGCCGCCGACGTGTCGCTGGCCCCGGGGGCCGTCATCCACGCCGGCGCGGTCATCGGCGCCGGGTGCACGATCGGCAGCGGCGCCGTCGTCCATCCAGGCAGCCGGCTGGGCGAGCGGGTCCTCGTCGAGGACGGGGTCGTGCTGGGCAAGCGGCCCCGCCTGCGCCCGGGCTCCAGCGCCGAGGGGAGGTTCGGCGAGCTCGTCATCGCCGACGATGCGACGATCTGCTGCGGCGCCGTCGTCTACGCCGGGGCGTCCATCGGGCACCGGGCGATCGTGGGCGACCAGTCCCAGGTCCGCGAGCGCGGCGTGCTCGGTGAGCGCTCCGTGCTCGGCCGCGGCTCGACGCTGGACTTCGACGTGGTGGTCGGCACGCGCGTCTCGGTGCAGACTCTTGTGTACATCACCGCCGGGACGATCGTGGAGGACGACGCGTTCATCGGCCCGGGTGTGGTCATGACCAACGACGACACGATGTCGCGTCACGGCCCCGAGATGGCCCTGCGCGGGGCGACGCTCAAGCGGGCCTGCCGCGTCGGCGGGGGCGTGGTCCTCACGCCGGGCGTCGTCATCGGTGAGGAGGCGTTCATCGCCGCCGGCGCGGTCGTGGTGCGCGATGTCCCGGACCGGGCGGTGGTCATGGGCGTGCCCGGCCGCGTGGTGCGCCAGGTCGGCGAGCACGACCTGCTCGACCGCTGGCGCTAGCGAGCCCGGTCAGCTGGCGCTCGCGGCGTGGTCGGTCGGCGGCCCGATGGCCACGGCGCTGGAGGCCTCGGTCCAGACGACCTGCTCGCGCCCGGGACCGACCCCCACCATCACGATGGGTACGCCGACGTAGTCGGCGACGAACCGCAGGTACTCGCGAGCGGCGTCGGGCAGGTCGGACTCCGAGCGGCACTCACTCAGGTCCTCAGTGAAGCCCGGCATCTCGATGTACTCACCGGCGGCGTGGTGCAACACCGTCTGGTGGTAGGGGAAGTCGAGGAACTCCGCGCCCTCGTCGTTGCGGTAGCGCACGCACACCCGGATGGGATCGAATCCGGCCAGCACGTCGAGCTTGGTGATGGCCAGCGCGGTCATGGAGTTCAGGCGCGCGGCATAGCGCAGCGCGACGAGGTCCATCCAGCCGACGCGCCGCGGGCGCCCCGTGGTGGTGCCGTATTCGCCGCCCCGCTCGCGCATCTCGTCGGCCAGCGGGCCCTCGATCTCGGTGGGGAACGGGCCGGCGCCCACGCGGGTGGCGTAGGCCTTGGCCACGCCCCACACCTCGTCGATGTCCTTGGGCCCCACACCGGCGCCGATGCACGCCGCGCCGGCCACGGGGTTGGACGAGGTGACGAACGGATAAGTGCCGTGGTCGATGTCCAGCATGGCGCCCTGGGCGCCCTCGAACACGACCATCTCGTTGCGGTCCAAGCGATCGAGCACCAGCCGCGAGGTGTCGGCGATATAGGGCTCCAGCACGTGGCCGTAGGTCAGGTACTCGTCGGTCATCGACTGCAGATCCAGGCGCGGATCCTTCGCGTAGGGGCGCAGGGACAGCCGCTTGGGGTCGAGCGCGGCGACGATCTTCTTCTTGAGGATCTTCTCGTCGAGCAGGTCCTGAACCCGGATCCCCAGCCGCGCGGCCTTGTCGGCGTAGCAGGGCCCGATCCCCCGGCGGGTCGTCCCGATCTCGAGCTTGCCGAGCTTGGCCTCGCCCGCGTGGTCCAGCAGCATGTGGTAGGGCATGATCAGGTGGGCGTTGGCCGAGATCCGCAGCGCGCTGGTCTCCACGCCGCGCCGCCGCAGCTCGTCGAGCTCGTCGGTGAGCACCTTGGGGTCCACGACCACGCCGTTGCCGATCACGCACAGCTTGCCGGGGTGCAGGATCCCCGACGGCATCAGGTGCAGCTTCCACGTCGTGCCGTCGCGGACGATCGTGTGACCGGCGTTGTTGCCGCCCTGGAAGCGCACGATCGCATCGGCACGCTCGGCGAGCATGTCGGTGACCTTGCCTTTGCCTTCATCGCCCCACTGGGCGCCGACTACGACGATTCCTGGCATCGCGGTGTGAGTGTAGGGCGCTCACAGGCCGACGCGACATTGCCGCTTGACACCTAGCAACGCTAGGCTTAGCATGGCGAGGTATGAGAGCCGAATCCCTCAAGGGCCACCTGGACGCCCTGATCCTCGCCGTCCTCGCCGACGGCCCACTCCATGGCTACGCGATCATCGAGAAGCTCAAGCGCCGCAGCGAAGGCGCCTTAGCGCTGCCCGAGGGCACCGTCTATCCGGCGCTGCACCGGCTCGAGGCGGGCGGGTTGCTCGCCAGCGAATGGTCCGATGGCGAGGGGCGTCGCCGGCGCACCTACGAGCTCACGCGCCGCGGGCGGCGCGAGCTGGGCACCCGCCGCAGCGAATGGCGGGAGTTCTCGCGCGCGGTCGAGGCGGTGCTCGTATGAGCGCCGAGTTTGAGAGCCGGCTCGCGCAGGAGCTGACCGCGGTGGGCATCCACGGCCGCCTGCGCGGGCGCATCCTGGCCGAGTACGCCGACCATCTCGCCTGCGACCCCGAGGCGCAGCTCGGCGAGCCGGACGCCCTGGCCCGGCAGTTCGCCGACGAGGTGGGCAGCACCCGGGCGCGGCGGGCGGCCGTCATCGGCTTCGCCGCTCTGGCGCTGGCCGGCGTTCTCTTCGCCGCTGCGTTCGCGACCTCGAACTCCGCGTTCGGGGCGGCGCCGAAGGGCGGGCCGGTCATCGGCCGCATCGCCACCGGGCTCGCGATCCTCTTCTCCCAGATCGCGTTCGTTGCGGGGATGCTCGCCGTCCTGCGGTGGGTCCAGCGACGTGGCTCCGGGGTGCTCCCCGCCGCCGAGGCGAGGGTGATCGTGCGCCGCGCCGCCGTGGGAGTGCTGAGCGGGATCGTCACGATGGTCAGCCTCGGCACGATCGCCATCGCGTATCACCGGTTCCTCAGCGGAGCCTGGGTGACGTTCACGATCGCGGTGGCGGCGGTCGGCACCGCGGCCCTGGTGGCATCGCTGCCGTCGATCTGGGAGGCGGCGCGGTTGCGGCCGGTGGTCGGCGGCGGCGCCGGAGACATCTTCGACGACCTCGGCGCCTTGGTGATCCTCGTGCCGCCGCCGCTGCGCGGCCGCCCCTGGCGCTTTGCCGCGGTCGTCTCGGTCGCCGTGGCGGTGGTGATCACCCTGGTCGCGGTCCCGGCCCAGGACGCCTACGACGGCCTGCTGCGGGGCATCCTGGACGCGCTGCTCTGCATGGCGGGCTTCGCCACGCTGGGGCGCTACCTGGGCCTCTGGAGCCCAGGGCGGGCCCACGCCGAGCGCTAGGCCGTGCGCAGGTCCATCCGGTGGTCGTGGCCGAGCAGCGGCAGCTCGTCGCACATCTCGGTCAGCCGCGACACGGTGCGGGCGTTGATCTGCTCGCAGAGCTCCTCGCGGTCCAGGCAGTTAGTGGTGAGCACCATCGAGCGGCGGTCCTCGTAGCGGGCGTTGACGATCGAGTAGAGCTCCTCCAGGACCCAGTCGTTCTTGCGCTCCGCGCCCACGTCGTCGATGTGGAGCATGTCCACGGCCGCCAGCCGGTCCAGGAGCTGGTTGTGCCCGCCGGTCTCGTAGGTGTGGCGGATCTCGTTGAGCAGCCGCGGCAGCGAGTAGATCGCCGCCGTGCGCCCGGCCTCGAGCACCGCCTTGGAGACGAGCATGGCCAGCGTCGTCTTGCCCGTGCCCGGAGGGCCCATGAACCACAGTCCGCGGCCGGCATCGAGCTGGTCATCGATGGTGGCGGCATAGCGGCGGGTGGCCGAGACGATCGCCGGCTCGATGTCGGTCACCGGCGGGCGGTCGAACGAGACGTCGCGGTACCGGCGGGGGATGACCGCGGACAGGTTGCTGGCGCGGCGTCGCGCGATGAGCTGCCGGCGGCAGCGGCACGGGTAGGCCGTGTTGGTGTCGGCGTCGTAGATGAGGCCGTCGCCGTCGCAGAGATCGAACGCGCACCCATCGCTCATGACCCGCACCGCCCTCTATCGCTCCCCGGCCTCATGACTCGAACCGCTCCCCCGCGAAGTTCATGAACTTCGGGTACTCCTTCTGGAAGGTGAGGACCACATCGCCCACGGGACCGTTGCGGTGCTTGGCGATGATGATGTCGGCCTCGCCGGGACGCTCGGAGTCCTTCTCGTAGTACTCCTCGCGGTAGATGAACATGACCAGGTCCGCGTCCTGCTCGATCTGGCCCGAGTTGTGCGTGACCACCCCGTCGGCCAACCATGATGCCGGCCCTGGGACGGTGAGGTCGAACACCTCCGCCTCGCCGGCGGGCTCGATCGCGACCACCTTGTCCCAGAACACGTCGTTGTCGATTGCGGCGGTGAGCTCCGGCGCGCCCAAGAGCCTGGCGTAGCTCGCCAGTGTGGACCGCGACGGCGCGAACTTGAAATGCGCCGCACCGCCGTACGCCGTACCGCGCAGCTGGGCCATTTGCCGTTGCGTGACACCCTGCTGGGCCATCGCCGCACGCACCAGCCCCCACGTCTCGATCGGGAGGGTGTCGACATTCGTGTTCGCGATCGGCAAGAGGAGCTCGAGCGAGTGGCCCTGGGAGACACGGGGCCCGAACGTCCCGACCACATCCAGGAAGCGCCGCTGGTCCTTCGCGCCGGAGATCGTCACGCTCCACATCGGTTTCTCGCCGGCGGTCTTCGCGATGCGCGCGACGATGCCGAGCCGCAGCAGCAGCGCCGCGACGTCCGTGGCCAGGCCGGCACTGGAGGTGGCGTAGTACACACGGGTCGCCAGCTTCCTGCTCGTCACCGGCCCGGCCCAGATGCACCCGTCGGTGGCCCACAGGTGCCGCAGGAGAAGCGCGATCTGATCCCTCCCCAGCCTGAAGGCGGCCTCCGGGATGCGCTTCTCGTGCGACCGTTGCCCGAAGATGCCGAGATCTTTGAACCAGGCCCCCACCCCCGCGGGCAGCCATCGTGTTCCGTTGCCGGAGATGAGGAGCTGGTGCCAGGAGCGACGGCCCCGGTAGCGCGTGACGCGTGCACCGAACTCGCGGGTGGCAGCCTCGCTCACGGCTTGGCTGTTGTCCTCGGAGGCGGTTGTGTAACGCATCGGCTGACCGCTCAGATAGCTTCCGTCGCCGATCATCTGCCCGAGCAGGATGACCCGATCGTCAGGCCACCGCTCGGGCGCCATGGGTTCAGGGAGCTGCCGCGCCAGCGCGACCCGGTCGCCTGCGTTGAGCTCGGAGAGCCGGCGCCAGCCCGCTCCGGCGAGGATCCGGTGATCGGCGGTCGCCCGCATCGTCCGGCCCGAGGCCAGCCGCAGCTCGAGGATCGGCCGGACGCCGACCGGCCACACGGCGTCACTGAGGGCGCGGATCACGCGGTGCCCGCCGTCGAGGGCGAGGACCTCTGGCGTTGTGCCTACGAGCGCAGCGATGGGGACACGTCGTCCGTCGGCCATGAGCACGAGCGTGTCGCCGGTCACGCACTCCCGCAGGTCAGACAGGATCGGTTTCTTCTCGCCGCCACGCTGCTCGACGCCACGGCTGAGCTGGGAGAGGGCGATGACGGGGACGTTGAGCTCGCGAGCCAGGCCCTTGAGCCCGCGGCTGATCTGGCCCACCTGCTCGACGCGGCTCTCGACCCGGCCCTCGTGGCGCATGAGCTGCAGGTAGTCGATGATGATGAGGCCCAGGCCGCCCTCCACCTGCGCGTGCAGGCGGCGGGACTTGGAGCGCACCTCGAGCACCCCGGTGTCCGAGGAGTCATCGACGTACAGGGGCGCCTGGGCGAGGCGCTGGCAGGCCTCCAGGATCTTGGGCCAGCGCTGCTCGGCCACCTTGCCGCGCCGCAGGTCCTCACCCTTGATCCGCGCCTGCGAGGCGACGAAGCGCTGGGCCAGCTCGGACTCGGACATCTCCAGGGAGAACAGGGCCACCGCGTGCCCGGCCAGCACCGCGTTCTCGGCGACGTTGGCGACCAGCGCCGACTTGCCCATCGAGGGGCGGGCGGCGAGGATGACGAGGTTGCCAGGCTGGAAGCCGCCGGTCTTCTCATCGAGGTCCTTGAAGCCGGAGGGCGTGCCCGTGAGGGCGGTCTTGGCCACCGAGAGGCGGTGGAGCTTGTCGGTCTCCTCGTGCAGGATGTCCGCGATCGAGCGGATCTTCTTCTGGCGGTCGTCGGTGGCGACCTCCAGGACCGCACGTTCGGCCAGCTCGACGAGCTCACGCGCGGGAGCCTCCCGGGAAAGGACGCTGGCCTGGATCTCGTAGGAGGCGGTGAGGAGCGCGCGCAGCTTGAAGTTGTCGTGAACGATGCGGCCGTACTCGCGCGCGTGGCCGGCGGCCGGCACCCACCCGGCCAGCTCGTCGATCGTCGCCGGGCCCCCGACCTCGTCGAGCTTGCCGTGCTGGCGCAGCTTCTCGGAGACCGTGAGATGGTCGATCTTGTTGTCGCCCTCGTAGAGCTCCAGCATCGCGGCGAACACCGCCCCATGCTGCTCGCGGTAGAAGTGCTCGGGCCGCAGCTGCTCCTCCACCAGCAGGGAGTGCAGATGGCGCTCATCGAGGAGCACCGCGCCCAGGACCGACTTCTCGGCTTCGAGATTGTGGGGCGGGACGGCGATGTTCTGGACGGTGCTCACGAGGGGGTCCGAGGATAAGTTCCGGGGCGCGCGCCCCGGAGATGCGTTTCCGGTATCAGCGAGGTTTGGTTTTCAGACGGGTCGTCGCACAGACCGGCGACTCCGGCTCCTTCTATTAAGAGCCTCGAGCCGGACACCTTGCACCCCCCTTGCCCACCACGGCGCCACGAACCCAGCTCGCGCGCCCAAGCCGAGCGGGAGACGGCGGCGGCACTCCGGGGCCCGCGGCTGGGCCTCCTTGACGCCGCGCGGGCCGGGGTGTTCGTTCGGGCGCACCTCGGAGCCACCTCCCAGCTGACAGCTGACGCCACGTAAGTGCCGGGTGCGCACGAGCGAGCGGCCCCGGCCCAGCGCTCAGAGAGAAACCCGGTTAGGCAGCAACAACCATGGTCTTGACCGCCGCCGTCACTTCGTCGGCGATCTCAACCACCACCATGTACGTCCCAATATTCCGGATGGGCTCGTCCAAGTGGATCTTGCGGCGATCGATCTTGATCCCGCGTGCGTCCCTGATGGCGTCGGCGATGTCCTGGGTCGTGACCGACCCGAACAGCCGCCCGTCGTCGCCGGCCTGCTGCGGGATCGTGAGCACGGTGCGCCCGAGGACGGCCGCGCCCTCGCGAGCGCGCTCCTCGGCCTCGCGGACCGCGCGCTCGGCATCCTCCTGCCGGCGCTGGGCGACCTTGATCGACGACGCGGTGGCAGGCTCGGCCAGCTTGCGCGGCTGCAGGTAGTTGCGCAGGTACCCGGCCGAGACGTCGACCACGGTCCCGCGCTCACCGAGCTGCTCTACGTCCTGGATCAGGATTGCCTGCGGCATCGACGGGTCCGTCTCTAGCGGTCGCGGTCCCGATCGCGATCGCGATCGCCGCGACCACTGCGATGGTCTCCGCTGCCTTCGGCTACGTACGGCAGCAACGCAAGCTCCCGGGCCCGCTTGACGGCGCGAGCCACCTGGCTCTGGTGCCGGCGGCACGCCCCGGTGATCCGCCGCGAGCGGATCTTGCCGCGGTCGGAGATGAATCGACGCAGCATGGACACGTCTTTGTAGTCCACCTGCTCCACCTTGTCCCGGCAGTACGGACACGACTTGCGGCGGGTCGAAGTCGGCCCACCCTTGCGGTCGCGCCGGCGCACCGGTCGTCTGCGTTGCTTTGCCACGGAGTTCAGCCTAGCGTGATTGTTTGGGAACTGCCTTTAGAACGGGATGTCGTCGTCGCCTCCGGCGGCGCCGACCGGCGTGCGCTCGAAGTCACCGGTATCGATCGGGACGTCGCTCTCCTGCCCGCGCGAGCTTGAGGAGAACCCGTTCCCGCTCCCGTTACCGCCGTCGTCGCGACCGCCGAGGAACTGCACGGAGTCGGCGACTATATCCACTGATTGGCGCTTGTTGCCGTTCTGGTCGGTCCACTCCCGCCATTGCAGGCGTCCGTCGACTGCGATCGGGCGTCCCTTGGACAGGTAGCGCTGGCAGTTCTCGCCCTGCGCACCCCAGACGGAGACGTCGAAGTAGTTGGGCGCATCCTCCCAGTCGTTGGTCTGGGGGTTGCGGCGCCGGCCGTTGCAGGCCACGCGCAGCGAGCACACCGTGTTGCCCGATCCGGTCGCGCGACTTTCAGGGTCTCGCGTGAGGTTGCCGGTGATGATCACCCGGTTGATGTTGGCGCCAGCCATGTTGTGGCTCCTTTCCCAAAGGCCGTTTTGAAAGCTCGAGTCGAGTCTATGGCTGCGCCAGACGGCAACCGGCCGCAGTCAGCGGAATTTGGCGGAAACGTTGCCGTGCCGGCACTCGGCGCGCGTTTCGTGATGCTTTCGTCACATGTCGCGGCGTCGCTCGGTGGCGATCGGGCGTCGCGGCGTCAGACCAAGACGACCGCCCAGACCAGACGACCCGCCCGACATGCTCGAGAGACGACTAGGAAGCTTCGGCGGGAGCAGCCGCGGCGGGCGGACCGGCCGCAGGGGCCCCCGCCATCACCGGGGGAGCCGAGTCAGGCGCCGGAGGCGTCCCCGGCACGACCCGGATGATCCGGAAGCGCAGCACTGCGTCGTCGATACGGAGGTTGTGCGAAAGGCCCTCGAGCAGCGCTGTCGGCCCGGTGAACTGGAACAGGTGGTACTCGCCCTCGGCCTGGTGGTTGATCTCGTAGGCCAACGGGCGGCTGTGCCAGTCGTCGTTGCGCTCGATAGCCCCGCCGCCGTCGGTGATCTGCGCCTCCACGTCGGAGAGGATCTTGGCGCGGCGCTCCTCCTCGGCGTTCGTCGAGAGGACCACCATCAGGTCATATAGGCGTGCTTGCTCAGGCATGAAAAACCGCCCATTCCGGGGCGGGCGCCGACTATAGCGCGTGGGGCAGGACCGGCGCCTGTCACCATCGCCCCATGGCAACACGGCCCACGGCCATCCCGCTGGCCGACCTCAACATCGTCGAGTGCCCTGACGACGCCGACTGGGAGCGGTGGCTCTCCGAGCACCACGCCACCGCCACCGACGCGTGGGTGAAGATCGCCAAGAAGGGGTCCGGTGTGACCACGGTCCACTATCCCGAGGTGCTGGACACGGCGATCTGCTTCGGCTGGATCGATGCCGTGCGCCGCCCACTGGACGACACCTACTTCCTGCAGCGCTTCACGCCCCGAGGACCGCGCAGCAAGTGGTCCCAGGTCAACCGGGAGAAGGCTCTGGCCCTCACCGCGTCGCGGCGGATGCGTCCCGCCGGGCGGGCGCAGGTCGAGGCGGCCCAGGCTGACGGCCGCTGGGAGGCGGCGTACGAGCCCCAGAGCCGCGCGTCCATCCCCGACGACTTCCAGAGAGCCCTCGACGTCGAGCCGAACGCCAAGGCGTTCTTCGCGACGCTCAAGGGTCAGCAGCGCTACTCGTTCCTCTACCGCCTGCACAACGTCAAGACCCAGAAGGCGCGCGACCGGCGGATTGCCAATTACATCGAGCTCCTGCGCGACGGCAAGACGCTCTTTGACTAAGCCTGGATCCGCCGATCCAGGCTAAACGGCGCTCTCGCGGCTGGCCTCCTTGGCCCGGATGTCGGCCAGTTGATCGTCGATCCAGTCACCCGGGTTGCGCGCGGTGACGATCGAGATGAGGCCCTCGTGCCGTCGCTTGCGCTCCTCGATGGGCATCGTCAGCGCGGCGTGGATGGAGTCGGCCAGCTCCTGGATGTCGAACGGGTTGACCGAGAGCGCGTACTCGCCGAGCTCCTCATGGGCGCCGGTGTTCTCCGACAACACCGAGACGCCGGCCCGCTCGTTGACCATCGGGCCCTCCTTGGCGACGAGGTTCATGCCGTCGAACATGGCGTTGACCATGAGCATGTCGTAGTGCTTGTAGGCGGCCACGGCCTCCTCGAGGTCGTCGCGGAGCTTGAGCTGGATCGGCATCCAGTCCGG
Organism: uncultured Actinomycetota bacterium; assembly: GCA_963850325.1. GTDB lineage: Bacteria > Actinomycetota > Thermoleophilia > Solirubrobacterales > Solirubrobacteraceae > Palsa-465. Next base: position 207,052 of record CAWKLB010000018.1, on the reverse strand, counting down.
CGAACCGTGGCGATGGTTGACCACCGCCACCACCGCCTCGATCCGCTCCAGGTACTCGGCGTACTCCGGGACGTCGGTCCGGGATGGCATCAGCTGGGCGATGAAGGTCACCTTCTCCCGGAACTCGGGGTGCTGTTCCAGGAAGGTGTCAAAGGCGCTGAAGCCGCGCAGGACGTTCTTGCTCAAGTCGGCGCGGTCGACGCGGAGGATGAGGTGATCGCGGCGCCGCCGCAGCAGCTCTGACTCGAACTCCTCCACGCGCCGGCGAGCGGCGACCGCCTGGATGGCGCTCGAGTCGATGGGCAGCGGGTAGGCGCGGACCCAGACTTCGCGGTCGTCCACCTTGACCACGCCGGCTTCGTGGTCGACGTCGAGGCCCATCAGGTCCTCACAGCACTGCAGGAAGTTGCGGCGGTAGGAGCGCGTGTGGAACCCGATGATGTCGTTGGAGAGGATGCCGTTGTAGATGTCCTGCCGGATCGGCGTTGGGAGCACCCGCCAGGAGTCCGACTGGCTCCACGGGATGTGGACGAAGTGATGGAGGAACACGTCGGGGCGCTCGCGGCGGATGAGCGCCGGCAGGACGTAGAGGTGGTAGTCGTGGACCATGACGACCGGCTTGTCGATGTCCTCGATCTCCTCGAGGACCGCGTGGGCCAGATCGTCGTTGACCGCGCTGTACCCGAACTCGTAGGCCTCGGTCTCGTTGCGTCGGACGTCCGGGGCGTTGGACAGGTCCCACAGGTAGTGCTGGATGAACCACAGCAGCGGGTTGGCGATGATGTTGTAGAAGCCGTCGTAGGCGTCGGCATCGGAGGCCACGAGCTTGACTCGGTACTCCCCGCCCTCGGGCGTGGTGACCGGGAACGGCCGCCCGTCGTTGCGCTGGGCCTCGGCTACGTCCTCGTCGGTCATCGCCGAGGCCACCCAGGTCACCGGGCGATGCGAGGCCAGGCCGATGAGCGCGGTCACGAGCCCGCCGGTTCCCCGCTTGATCTCGCCACCCTCCTGGAAGGTGACGGGGCCCCGATTGGAGACGAGGACGAGTGGCGTGTCGGATGACATGCGTCGGTTGTAGACGATAACCGGCCCCGGCTCCCCGAACATACCCGACAGGATCGGTGAACTTGTTAGCGTTGCGTCCTCGCCGCCCCCTCAAAGGAGAACACCGTGAGCAGCACCGACGAGTTTCTGGCCAACAACGAGAGCTACGTGGCCGCCTTCGACAAGCGCGACCTGCCGCTGCCGCCTGCCAAGAAGGTGGCCGTCATCGCCTGCATGGACGCGCGCCTGAACGTCTACGGCATGCTGGGGCTCACGGAGGGCGACGCCCACGTGATCCGCAACGCCGGCGGCGTCGTCACCGACGACGAGGTCCGCTCGCTGGCCATCTCCCAGCGCCTGCTGGGCACCGAGGAGATCATCCTCATCCACCACACCGACTGCGGGATGCTCACCTTCACCGACGACGAGTTCAAGGCGGCGATCGAGAAGGACACCGGGGTCAAGCCCGCCTGGGCCGCCGAGGCCTTCCCCGATCTCGACGCCGACGTGCGCCAGTCGATTGCGCGCATCAAGGCCTCGCCGTTCATCCCCCACACGGACTCGGTCCGCGGCTTCGTCTATGAGGTGGAGACGGGCCGGCTGCGCGAAGTCTCGTAGCGCCCAACGCGCCGCGGCGGCGGCCGCGCGCATCGTTACCGTTGGCCCGGTATGCCTGAGCACGACGTCATCGTGATCGGCGCCGGGCCGGCCGGGGAGGTGTGCGCCGGGCGGGCCGCCGGGGAGGGCCTTGACGTGGCCCTGGTCGAGCGCGAGCTCGTCGGCGGCGAGTGCGCGTACTGGGCCTGCATGCCGTCCAAGGCGCTGCTGCGTCCCGCTCAGCTCCTGGCCGAGGTCCAGCGCGTCCCCGGGGCCACGGAGGCGGTGACCGGCGCCCTTGACCCGGAGGTGGTGTTCGCCCGCCGCGATGAGGTCATCCACGACCTCGACGATGCCGCTCAGCTCCCGTGGGTGGAGGAGCGCGACATCACGCTCTACCGCGGGCAGGCCCGGCTCGACGGCGAGCGCCGGGTGCGCGTCGGCGACGGGCTCCTCACGGCACGGCGGGCCGTGGTAATCGCGGTCGGCAGCGGCGCGGCCATCCCGCCGGTGCCCGGCCTCCGGGAGGTCGCGCCCTGGACCAACCGGCAGGCCACGACCGCCACGGCCGTCCCGGCGCGCCTCACCGTCCTGGGCGGCGGGGCGGTGGGGTGCGAGCTGGCCCAGGCGTGGGCGTCGTTGGGCGCGGCGGTCACGCTCGTCGAGGGCGAGTCGTCCCTGCTCCCGGGTGAGGAGCCGTTCGCGGGGGAGGAGCTGGCCGAGGCACTGCGGGGCACGGGCATCGAGCTCAGGCTGGGTACGACCGCCACCGAGGCGCGGCGCAGCGACCCTGGGACGTTCACTCTTACCCTCGACACCGGAGAGGCCGTCACCTCCGATGAGCTGCTGGTGGCCGTCGGCCGTACCCCCCACACCGGCGACCTCGGGCTGGACACCGTCGGCCTCGAGCCGGAGGCCACGATCGCCGTCGACGACCACATGCGGGTCACCGTCCCCGCCCACCGCGACTGGCTCTATGCCATCGGCGACGTCACGGGCCGCGCCCTGCTCACCCAGGCGGGCAAGTATCACGCGATGGTCGCCGTGGCCAACATCTCACATCGCGACGCCACCGCTGACTGGGACGGTCCGCTGACCCCGCGGGTCGTGTTCACCGACCCCCAGATCGCGGCGGTCGGCCGGACTCTCCGCCAGGCGCTCGACGCCGGCATGCAGGCCCGCGCCGTCGACGCCGATCTGGGCCGGACCCCGGGGGCCAGCTTCATCGGCAAGGGCGCGCCCTCGGCCTGCCGCATCGTCGTCGACGAGGAGCGCGAGGTGATGATCGGCGCGACGTTCACCGGCCCCGAGGTGGCCGAGTCCCTGCACGCGGCCACCATCGCCATCGTCGGCGAGGTTCCCCTGACCCGCCTCGTCCACGCCATGCCGGCATTCCCCACCCGCAGCGAGGTGTGGCTGCGGCTGCTGGACGCGTGGATGCCCTGAGACGGGCTCAGGCCGGCGACGAGATTGGGCGGGAGACGGGCTCGCCAGGAGATCGGCTCAGGCGGGGATCTCGAGCGTGAACGTCGTGGCCCCCGAGGCCGACTGGACGGACAGCCGCCCCCGCATGCGATCGGCGAGCTCGGACGCGATGGCCAGGCCCAGCCCCGACCCCTGGGCGTCGTCGGCGGTATAGAAGGGCTCGAAGATCCGCTGCTGGGCGACCCGGTCGATGCCGTCGCCGTCGTCGCGCACGGCGAGGTGGACGTGGCCGTTCTCACGGGCGGCGGTGACCAGGATCTGGGTACCCGGTGGCGTGTGCGTGAGCGCGTTGTCGATGAGGATCCGCATGATCTGCGCCACCCGGACCGGATCGCACTGGGCCTGAATCGGCTCCCGGCCCCCCGGAAGCCGCAGCTCGAGCCGGCTGTCGTGCTGGGCCAGCGTGGGCTCGAACTCCCCGGAGACCGACCGGGTGAGCTCGCCGAGGTCCACCTCCTCCGGGCGCAGCTCCAGCGAGCCGGACTCCAGCCGCGAGAGGTCGAGGAGATCGACCGAGAGCTTGCCCAGCCGCTGCACCTGCTCGCGGACCTGGTCGAGGAAGCGCCGCCGGGTCTCGGCGTCCAGCTCCTCGTCCTCGAGCAGCTCGACGAAACCGCCCAGCGAGAACACGGGCGTGCGCAGCTCGTGCGAGGCGGTCGCGATGAACTTCTTGCGCGCCTGCTCGAGTTGCTGGAGCTGCTGCTGCATCTCGTTGAAGGCCACCGCGAGCTGGCCGAGCTCGTCGGTGGAGTCGACCGGGATCGGGCGGCTGAAGTCCCCGGCGGCCACCTGCTTGGCCGCCAGCTCCAGCCGCTTGACCCTCCGGGCCAGCGCTCGCGCCACCAGGTAGCCGGCGATCAGGGCCAGCAACAGCGCGATCGCCCCGGCGACCAGGATCTCGTGACGGACCGTGGAAACGGTGCGCATGACGTCCGCCAGCGGCGCCGAGTAGACGATCACCCAGCCCACGGCCCCCCGCCGGTAGAACACCGGCCTGGCCGCCTCGGCCACCGCTCCGGACCCAGACCGCTCCATGCTGGTGACCACCCGCCGCTGCGCCACCGCCTGATTGGCGATCCGGAACCGCAGGGGCGGCCCCGAGCCCATGCCCGAGTCGGCCAGCTTGGAGAGCTGAATCGACCCCTGGGCGAGGTTGACCGACAGCAGGGTCACGCGGTCGCCCGATATCCCCGCGGTCTGGTTGACCAGCCGCCGCACGCCCGGCAGCGGCGTGGAGCTGCCCACGGCACGACCCAGCTTGCCCGAGTGCGTCCGCGCCGTGGCGGCCAGCGCGGTGAGCTTTTCGCCCATCAGCCGGCTCTGGAGCCCCGGAGCGACGTACAGGTACAGCGACCCGATGGCCAGTGCGGTGATGGCGAAGAACACCACCGCCAGACGGTTGCTCAGCGACAGCCTCATGCGCGCCCCACGGTGCCGTTCCCGCTCAACCCTCAGGGATCGGTGTCACGGAAGCGGTAGCCGACGCCGCGCACCGTGAAGAGATATTCCGGGTCCTTGGGGTCACGTTCCACCTTCTCGCGCAGATGCCGGATGTGCACGTCGATCGTGCGCGGATCACGGTACGCCGAGTCGCCCCAGATGCGCGCCAGCAGCATGTCGCGCGTGAACACCCGCCCCGGGGCGCGGGCCAGCGCCGACAGGATCTCGAACTCCACGTAGGTGAGCTGGGCATCGTCGCCGCGGATGCGCACGCTGCGTTTGGCGAAATCGATCCGCAGCTCGCGGATGACCAGCGGCGCCTCGCCGGGCAGCGCCTGGTCGGGCCGGCTCATCTCGGCGCGCCGCAGCGCCGCCTTGATGCGGCTGGAGAACTCGCGCAATGAGAACGGCTTGGTGATGTAGTCGTCGGCCCCGAGCTCCAGGCCCACCACCTTGTCGATCTCCTCGGACTTGGCGGTGAGCATGATGATCGGCACCGAGCTGCGGCTGCGCAGCCGCCGGCACACCTCCAGGCCGTCGATCCTCGGCAGCATCAGGTCGAGCACCACGAGGTCGAAGGACTGCTCGTCGAAACGCTCCAGCGCCTGGCGGCCATCGGTGGCCTGGACGACGTCGTAGCCCTCCTTGCGCAACGGATACGAGAGCAGGGTCTGTATCGACTGCTCATCGTCGACGAGCAGAATGCGGGCGCTACGTTCGGGCACCGTCGTCTCGGCCAACCTCACAAGAGTAATGAGGCGAGAAGATCGGCGGATAACCTTGGCTTGATGCTGGATCCGCGTATCTACCGGACCGGGCTGGTCATCGCGGCGCTGGCTCTGGTCGTCCTGGCGTTCTCGCTGACCAATCAGCAGACGGCGCTGAGCCCGACGCTCGCCCCGTCGGCGTTCAACGGCGAGAACGTCACCGCCAACATGACCAGCCTCGCCACCACCGATCCGAGTCGGCGGCCCGGCTCCGACGGCGACCAGTCGCTGGCCGTGACAGTCCGCAACACGCTCACGCAGTATGGCTTTGACCCCACCGTGGATACGTTCACCGGGCGCACCGTGGACGGCACGGTGCCGCTGGAGAACGTCGTGGGCGTCCGGCCCGGGACCGAGAACGGCAGCATCGTGATCGTGGCCCCTCGCGATGCCCTCGGCTCGCCGGCCACGGCGTCGCTGTCAGGCACCGCCACGCTCATGGAGCTGGCGCGCAACCTTGAGGGCGAGACCCTCAATCGCAGTGTGGTGCTTGCCTCCACGAGCGGCAGCCAGGGGACCGCCGGGGCCATCCGGCTGGCCGCCCACCTGGCCGGCCCCGTCGATGCCGTGCTCGTCCTGGGGGACCTGGCCAGCGCCCACGTCCAGCAGCCGGTCATCCTCCCGTGGTCCACGCGCCAGACCGTCGCGCCGACGGCGCTGCGCAACACGGTGGCCTCGGCCCTCGCGGCCCAGACCTCGCTGTCTGACAGCTTCACCGGCCTGGGCGGGCAGTTCGCGCACCTGGCGTTCCCGTTCACCCTGGGCCAGCAGGCCCCCTTCGGGGCGCGGGGCATACCGGCAGTGGAGCTGTCGCTGTCCGGCGAGCAGGGCCCCGCGGCGGACGCCACGGTGATGGATTCGACACAGCTCACCGCCGTCGGTCGCGCCGTCCTCACCACGATCTCCGCGCTGGACAGCGGAAAGACGCTGCCCGCGCCGTCGGCCTATGTCCTGCTCGGCGGCAAGGTCGTACCCGGATGGGCGATCTCACTCTTCGTCCTGTCGCTGCTGGTCCCGGTGCTGATGACCACGATCGACGGCGTCGCCCGCGCGCGGCGGCGCGGGCACATCATCTGGCGCTCGCTCACCGTGATCCTCGCCGCGGCGGTCCCATTCATGCTGCTCGTCGGGATCGTGGTGCTGGCCCGGCTGATCGGAGTCATCCCGGTGGCGCCGCCCGGCCCTGTCGCGGCCGGCGCGATCCCGCTGGGCAGCGGGGGCGCCGCGCTTCTCATCGTGATGGCGCTCGTCCTGGTGGCCGGGTCGGCCGGCGTACTGGCGCTGGCGCGGCGGCTGCCGACGCGCACGCGCACGTCACGGCGTCCCCTGGAGGGGCTGGACAGCGACGGTGCACTTGTGGGCCTGCTCGTGGTGATGTGCCTGGTCACCTTCGTCATCTGGCTCAGCAACCCGTTCGCGGCGTTCCTGCTGGTGCCCGCGCTGCACCTGTGGCTGTGGGCGATCAGCCCGGACATGCGCGTGCCGGTGCCGCTGCGTCTCGTGCTCATCGCGATCGGGATCGTCCCGGCGGCGCTCGTCGTGGGCTATTACGCCAACGAGCTGGGCTACGGCCCCGTCAACGTGGTGTGGGAGATGATCCTGCTCCTCGCCGGGCACGGGGTGAGCATCGTGGCCGCGCTGGAGTGGAGCGTCGTGCTGGGTTGCCTGCTGAGCGCCCTCACCCTGTCGCTGCTGGCCGCTCGCGGCTCGCGCCCCGTGCCCGTCCCGGTCACCGTACGTGGTCCGGCCACCTACGCCGGCCCGGGCTCGCTCGGCGGCACAAAATCGGCTCTGCGCCGTTAGTTGGTCATGAGACGCCTCATTCGCGCCATCTCGTCGGTCCTCATCCTCTCCGGCCTGCTGCTCGTCCTCGACGCCGCGGCGACGCTCGTGTGGCAGGAGCCCGTGACCGCCGCGATCGGGCTGATCATGCGCGGCGAGGTCAACCAGCGCTACCTCAGCTACCAGACTGCGCCGCTCACCGGACCAGACGTCCAGGCGCTGCACAGCATCAAGCCGCTGGGCGAGCGGATCGCCTATCTGGCCCGGCGCGAGCGGGCCCAGGTCACCACCGGCGACGCGATCGGGCAGATCGAGATCCCGCGGATCGGCAATACCTACAACATCGTGCAGGGCACCGACACCCAGAGCCTGGAAGAGGGGCCCGGCCACTACCCGCAGACCGCGCTGCCCGGGATGGGACAGACCGTCGCGATCGCCGGGCATCGCACCACGTACCTGGCGCCCTTCCGCTTTCTCAACCAGCTCAAGCGCGGGGACCGGATCTACGTGAGGATGCCCTACGGCAAGTTCACCTACATGGTCCAGTACCAGCGGATCGTCAAGCCGACACAGGTGTCGGTGATCGACGACGTGGGCTATGACCGGCTCGTCCTGTCGGCCTGCAATCCTCTCTACAGCGCCGCTCAGAGGATCATCATCTTCGCCCGCCTGGAGGCGGTCCAGCCCCTGGGTCCCGCACGCGCCGCCGCCTGATGGCCGTTACCGCTCCCCCCAAAAGAAAACGACGTCCAAATGTCCAGGCCCTGCGCTTCGGCATGGAGGTCGAAAGCTTGAACGCCGACATCTAGGACAGGAATTGATCGGGCACACACAGCCGATGGGCGAAGGGAATCGCGACATGCGGATCAGTGAGATACAGGAGCAGGTGGGGCGCGGCGAATACCGCGTGGACACCCACGCTGTCGCGGACGCGATACTGCGGCGGCTTCTGCAGGAGCAGCAGCAGGCCGGAGCAGGGAAGCGCCCTCAGGGAGAGTGCTCGTAGCCTGACAGCTCGCCGGTGCCGCCGGCGAACTCGAGGCCGGCCGGGCCGTCCTCCACTCGTCCGATCCAGGTCAGCGCCGCGCCGGCCGTCGTCGGCCAATCGGACTCGACGGCGGCACGCGCTCGCTCAGGGATGCAGGCGCACAACTCGTAGTCCTCCCCGGCCGTGGCCGCGAAGGACGGCGGGTCGGCGTCGAGTTGGGCCGCCACGTCCGCCACGCCCTCCGCCAGCGGCAGCGCCGCCAGATCCAGGGCGATGCGCACGCCGCTTCGGCGCGCCAGGTGCCGGGCATCGGTGGCCAGGCCGTCGGAGAGGTCGATCATCGCGGTCGCTCCGAAGGCGCTCAGCGCCCGGCCTGCCGCGAGGCGTGGGCAGGGGCGGGCGTAGCGGTCGTGCAGCTCCGCGGCGGCCGCTCCGTCCAGCGTGGCGCGGCCGTCGAGCAGGGCCAGCCCGGCGCCGGCTGCCCCCAGGGTGCCGGTGACCGCCACCAGATCGCCCGGGCGGGCGCCGTCGCGCCCCACGAGCTCGGCGGGGTCGCCGGCCCAGCCGACGACGGTGACGGACAGGCTCAAGACCGGCGAGGCGCTCACGTCCCCCCCGGCCACGGTGACGCCGCACTCGTCCGCGAGCTCACGCGCCCCCTCGAGCATGGCCACCACGTCGCCAAGCTCGGTCCCTGCGGGCAGGCACAGGGCCAGGTAGGCCTCGCCGGGCTGTGCGCCCATCGCGGCCAGGTCAGACAGCGCGCTGCCCAGCGCCCGGTGGCCGATCTCGGCCGGCGTGAGCTGGCCCGAACGGAAATGGACCCCATCGACGACGGTGTCCACCGACGTCACCGCGTAGCCACGGCCGCGCACGACCGAGGCGTCGTCGCCGAGCCATCGGAGCACCGTCGAGCCGGCGGCGCCACGCGGCGCCAGCACCTGCTCCAGTTGCTCGATCAGCTCCAGCTCGCGCATCGCTCACTCGGCCGCTCGAGCGGCGCGCGTCTACCGGTGGCGGTAGACGATGCGGGCGCGGTCGAGGTCGTACGGCGACAATTCGACGCGAACACGATCGCCGGGGAGGATGCGGATGCGGAAGCGGCGCATCTTGCCGGCCACGTGGCCGAGCACGACACGATCCATGTTGTCGAGCTTGACGCGAAACATCGCGTTCGGGAGGGCCTCGACGACCTCTCCTTCCAACTCGACCTTTTCTTCCTTGGGCATACGGGGTGACGACCTTGTGAGAGCACGGAGACATTACGCCCCCGTTCCAGAGACGAGGCTACCAGCCGCGTGAGGGCCGGAGGGCCGTCAGTGCTTCACCGGCCCGGTGGCACCGGTCCCGCCGGTTCCGCTCGGCGGGTTGTGGGCCGGCGGCGGAGTCGCGTTCGTCCCCGAGCCCGACTGCGGCGGATGCTGGTACAGCGTCGGGTTGTTGTACGGGTTCGTCGACGTCCCGCTGCTCACGCCGCTTCCGCCGCTGGGCGTCGTGCTGGTGCTCGAGGAGGTCGTGCCGACGGTCGTCTTGGGGCTGCTGACCGGTTGACCGGTGACGGCAAACGGGCCGAAGAACGGCTTGCCCTCGAACGGCACGGCGGGCGCCCGCCAGTCACCGCAATAACCGCTGGAGGCGTCGTGCATGTACTCGTTCCAGATCGGAGCCGCCAGCGCGCCGCCGAACCCGTCGTTCATCGGGATGTTGCCCTGTGGGTACCCGACCCAGACCGCGGTCGACATCCGCGGCGAGTAACCGACGAACCACGCGTTCTCCAGGTTGTTGGCCGTACCGGTCTTGCCGGCCACCGGGCAGCCGTAGTTGGCCGACGTGCCGGTGCCGCTGGTGACGACCTGCTTGAGGACGCTGGTGCCCTCGTACGCCTCGTCATAGGGGAAGACCCGGGTGGGGGTGTCGTTGCCGAAGTTGCGCGAGCTCCCGTCGGGGAACTTGACCGTGTCGATGATGGTCGCCGGGACGTGGCTGCCGCCGTTGGCCAGCGTCGCGTAGGCGTCGGCCATCTCCAGCGGCGTGACGCCGACGCGCAGGCCGCCGATGACCTCGGCCGGGTTGCCGTCGAGCGGCGACGTGATGCCCATCGACCGGGCCGTGGCGTCGAGCTTGTCCCAGCCCAGGTCCGACGCGAGTTGCACGTAGACCGTGTTGTCGGACAGGATCGTCGCCTTGGTGATGTTGATCGAGCCCTGGTAGGAGTCCTCGGCGGTGTGGACCTCCCACGTCGGGGCGGCGCTGAGCCAGCCCGCGGCCAGCGGCTTGGAGACGTAGTAGGTGCTGTTGGGATTGCCCTGGTCGTCGTGGATCAGCGTCATCAGCGCGAACGTCTTGAACGACGATCCCGGCTGCCGGTGGGCGGACGTGGCGTAGTCGACCTGCGTCTGGGCGTAGCTGCCCGAGGTCGCGATGGCCAGGATGTGCCCGTTGGCGGTGTTGACGGAGGCCACCGCAGCGCCGGCCGTGCCATGGCCCTGCTCGGCCAGCAGCGACTCATGGTCGAGGATCGCCTTGGTGGCCAGGTCCTGCTTGCGCAGGTCGATGGTCGAGTAGATCTTCAGTCCGCCCTGCTGCAGCGGCTTGCAGTTGTTCGGCGTCCTGGGGCACAGGTCGCGGGCGGCCTGCTGCACGATGAAGTCGAAGACGTAGGGATCCCGGTGGATCCGCAGGGTGTTGTCAGCCCTCACCCCGAGGCGCTTGGTGGCGGCCTGGTCAGCCTCGGCCTGGGTGATGTAGCCGGCGGTGACCATCGACTGGAGCACCTCGGAGCGGCGCCGCAGCGCGTCGGTCTTGTGCAGGAACGGGTTGTACTCGGAGGGCGCCTGGGGCAGTCCCGCCAGCAGCGCAAACTGGGCGAGGCTCAGCTTCTGCACCGGCTTGTCAAAGAAGATCTGCGACGCGGCGGCGACGCCGTAGGCGGTCTGGCCGCCGACGGTCCCGTACGGGACGTCGTTGAGGTAGTTGTTGAGGATCCAATCCTTGGAGTGCTGGCCTTCGAGCTGCTCGGCGAGCTTGGCCTGGACGATCTTGTACTTGAGATCGTGGTTGTTGCGGAAGCGGTGCGGCAGGTAGGTGTTGTCGACGAGCTGCATCGTCAGCGTCGACGCGCCCTGCAGGCCGTTGCCGCCCTTGACGGCGTCCTTGATGGCGGCGCGGAGGATGCCCTGGTAATCGAGGGCCCCGTGCTGGTAGAAGCGTCGATCCTCGATGGCGACCGTCGCATCCTTGAGCCCCTGCGGGATGCTGGCGCCGGCGATCTCGGTGTGGACCGACGGGGACCAGATGTAGCCCAGCGACGTCCCGTCAGAGGCGAACACCTGCGACGGCGAGCCGGGCACGAACGGCTTCAGGGTGCTGAGGTTGGGCGCCGACTGCGCAACGTTGACCACCCAGCCGGCGATGGCGAGCGCACCGACGGTGATCGCGCACACGACGAGCACGGCGCACATCGCCACGACGCTCTTCAGCGGCGATCCCCGATTGCGCCGGCGTCGGCGCTGTCTCTCACGTCGGCTCATGAAATCTCAGTCGAGCAGAACGGGCGCCAGGGGAGTGGTTCATCAGTGCAGGCGCCGCACTCGTTGCTCGCCAGTGTAGCTGCGTGGGTTGTTCGGCCCGCCGGTTCGGGGTCCTGCAATCGCTGACAAGATCGCACCGTTGCATGCATCGACGCGCCCTGCTCATCGACGGCCTCGGCACGCTGGTGTCACTCGCGCCCCCGGCCCCCGCGCTGCGCCGCGAGCTGGCGAGCCGCTTCGCCATCGAGGTGTCCGAGGAGCAGGCTCAGAAGGCGCTGGCGGCCGAGATCGCCTTCTATCGCGCACACATGGGCCAGGGACGGGACCTCGACAGCCTGGCCGCCCTCCGCCGGACCTGCGCCGAGGTCATGCGCGACGCGCTGCCGCCCTCTGAGCGGCTCGCCGCACTCGACGTCGAGGCACTCACCGAGACGCTGCTGAGCGCGCTGCGCTTCGACCCCTACCTGGATGCGCGCCCCGCGCTCCTGCGGGCCCGCGGCGCCGGCGCCCGCGTCATCGTCGTGTCGAACTGGGATGTGTCGCTAGCCGAGGTGCTCGAGCGAGTCGGGCTGGCGCCGCTGGTCGACGCCGTCGTCACCTCGGCCGCCGTCGGAGCGGCCAAGCCCGCGCCGGCGATCTTCGAGCACGCGCTGGGCCTGGCGGGCGTGGGCGCCGAGCAGGCCCTCCATGTCGGCGACAGCCTGGAGGAGGACGTCCGGGGAGCGGCTGCGTGCGGGATCCCCACCGTGCTCCTGCGCCGCGACGAGGCCCCCATCCCCTCCGCCCCCGACGACGTCGCGACGATCGGCAGTTTGGGGGAGCTCGCCTGGCCGTGGGACGCTCCCTAACCTCAGCGCCTGTGTCCCCCTCGTCCCCGCACCCGGCGGTTCCGCCCTACGACGGGCCGCCGGCGGTTGATCCGCGGGACCCCGCCCCGCCCGCCGACGACCGCCCGCCGTGGCCGATCTGGACCGCGCCGGCCGCCGTCGCGCTGGGGCTGGTCCTTGGCTCGCTGGGGACGATCATCGTCGACGTCGTCGCCAGCGCGGGCGGCTCGAGCGTCAACCATCCGGGCCCGGCGGCCACCGTCATCGCCGACATCGTCTTCGACCTCTGCTTCGTGGCCGCGGCGCTGTGGCTGGCGATCTGGCGGGGGCGCGCACGCCCCGAGGACTTCGGCTTCCGCCGAGTGCCGCTGGCGACGGGAGCCGGCGCGGTCGCCGTCGCCGCCGTCGCCTACTACGGTCTCACCGCCGTCTACAGCGCGGTCGTCCATCTCCACGGCAAGGACAAGCTGCCCAGCGAGCTGGGCGCGACCCACAGCACGGCGGCGCTCGTCGCGGCGGCGCTGTTCGTGTGCACGGTCGCGCCGATGTGCGAGGAGTTCTTCTTCCGTGGGTTCGTGTTCGGCGCGCTGCGCAATATCCCGCTGCGGATGGGCCGGTTCGACGGCGGGCCGTGGATCGCCGCCGTGCTCACCGGGATCCTGTTCGGCCTGGCTCACACCGGATCGGCGTCCTCTCAGTACCTCATCCCCCTCGGGTTCCTGGGCTTCGTGCTGTGCCTGGTGCGCTGGCGGACGGGCTCGCTGTACCCCTGCATGGCCTTGCACAGTGCCAACAACGCGCTCGCCCTGGGCGTCAACCAGCTGAGCTGGAGCGCCCTCGCGATCGTCGGGCTGATCGTCGCCTCGTGGCTGGTGATCGCGGCCGTCGTCGGGCCCCTCAGCAAGCCGCTGCCGCGCCCGGCGTGACCCGCGCGCGACGCCCGCGCTGGCCGACAACGCGGGCCCCTGGCTGACCCGCTCCCGCGCACCCACGCGGCACGGTCTGGCTGAGTCCGAATCGTTGACTGGTTTACTTTCCGGGCTATGCGTCGCCATTTCGCCTCCTACACCGCGGCCTTGACCGCTTCGATCGTGTCGCTCGCGGTATTCGCCGGCGCCGCTGTCGCCGAGGGTTCCTCCTCCGCCGGATCTCTGACCACTGCGGTCTCGACCGCCACCAGCGCGGCCTCTGCGGCCACCCCGTCGTCGAGCTCGGCGACCACCACGACCCCGACGACGACCACCCCGAGCACCACCACTCCGACCACGACCACCCCGACCACGCCGACGACCCCGCCCGCGCCGCCGGCGGCCAAGGCCACGGCCAAGCTCTACCTGGCCGACACGTTCACGGTGTCCAAGGACGAGGTCACAGTCCCCAACCGGGTCGTCGAGGTCCAGGGATTCGTGCGGCCCTACGTCGCCGGGCAGAAGGTGAAGGTCCAGTCCTACCTCGGCCGCAAGCTGATCAAGACCGACGTGCTGCGCGTCAAGCCCGCCAAGGGCGGCGTCGGCGCGTTCACCGAGAAGGTCAAGGCCTCGGCGGCCGGCCTCGTGCGCGTCAAGGTGACCCACGACCGCACGCCTCAGATGCTCGGCTTCGAGACCGTGCGGGCGTTCACGGTGCTCAACCCGCAGGCCGGCTTCGGCGCCCGCGGCCCGTTCGTGACGCTCATCCAGCAGCGGCTCAACGCGCTGCACGTGTTCGTGCCGCAGAGCGGCGTCTACGACACCTACACAGGGCTGGCGCTCGACGCGTACCACCGGCTGCTCGGTCACGGCGTGTCGCAGTCGCTGGATGCGGCGACCGTCTCGGAACTGCTCGCCGGCGTCGGCACCTTCCACGTCCGCTACCCCAAGGACGGCACCCACGTCGAGGGCGACCTGAGCCGCCAAGTGCTCGCTGAGATCAACGGCTCACAGGTGAAGTGGATCTACCCGATCAGCTCGGGCAAGCCGTCGACCCCGACGGTCCTCGGGCGCTTCCAGGTGTACTACCGGGTGCCCGGCTACCTGCCCGACGGCATGTACTTCTCGAGCTTCTTCTTCCGCGGCTACGCCATCCACGGCTACAACCCGGCGCCGGACTACCCGGCCAGCCACGGCTGCATGCGGCTGCCGATCATCGACGCCATCTCGGTCTACGACTGGGTCAACTACGGCGACTGGGTTGACGTCTACTACGAGTAGCCGTCAGCCCCGGAGCTGCTGACCGTGTCCGCGCGTGAGCGGCTGCTGGCCGAGCTGCAGACCCACGCGCTCGTGATCGGCGAGGTGGTGCTCACCAGCGGCGCCACCGCCCAGTACCTGATCGACGCCAAGCGGGCGATCCTGCTGCCGGCCGGCTTCTCCGCGCTCTCAGAGCTCGTCGCCGCGCAGGCGCGCGACTGGGACGCCACGGCGGTGGGCGGAATGACCATGGGCGCCGATCCCATCGCCTGCGCTGCGCTGGCCGGTGGGGCCGACGTCAAGGCCTTCTTCGTGCGCAAAGAGGCCAAGGCCCACGGCCTGGCGCGGCGGATCGAGGGGCCGCTGCTCGAGGCCTCAGACCGCTGCATGCTCGTGGAGGATGTCGTCACCACGGGCGGCTCGACCCTGCGCGCCCTGGAAGCGATCCGTGCAGAGGGCCACGAGGTCTGCGGCGTGCTGGCCATCTGCGACCGGCTGGCCGGTGGGGCCGAGGCGATCCAGGCCGCTGCCGGCGTCCCCTACGTCGCTTTGACGACCATCGACGACGTCTATCCGGAGCGACCGGACCGCTGAGCGTTGCCGGGTGCCGGGTTGCCGTGCGCTGTCGGCGTCTGCCCCGGGTATGAGGCGAACGTCAACGGCGGGCTTGGGAAGGTGGGGCTGGAGCGTAAATAGCGGCCTTTGCAGGGATTCTTGGGAGATATTGCCCACCAGAGAGGCAAAATCTCCCACGGAGCACCGCTGCGCCCCGCGACGCCCGCCAACCCCGCAACCCTCCCTCCCAAGCCGCCTTTGACGTTCCTCTCGTCCAGCCGGGAACGCTCAAGGACAACAACAGCAGTGCTCAGTGCAGCTGCGGCAGCGACTTACAGCTCGCCGCGACCTGATGGTCGGCCTGGACCAGCCACCCGTTCGAGGTCGGCGTGAACATCACGATCGGGTTGCCGTGGGCGATCGCCTTCCCGTACTTGAAGCCGATCTTGGAGACGTTGACGCCCAAGGTGTAGGCCAGCGCCGTCTGGTACTCCAGCCGGGTGAGCGGCTCGCCGCAGCCACGCAGCCGCGCGGCGCCGCCGAGCTGTGCGATCACCGAGTTGAGCTTGCCCAGCTCGATCGTGCGCGCCCGCTGGACGTGGAGGTCCTTGTGCTCGACGCGGGCGGCTGAGAGCGCCGGCGGCACCAACCCGATGACCAAGAGGCCCACGGCCACCGCGCCCACCGCGGTGGCGACCGGCCCGCTCATACCGCCCAGCCGCGGCGGGTCGGCCAGCATCCGGCCGACGAACACGCCGGCGAGCACGATCATCACGCCGGAGGCCTCGAACATGTAGCGGGCCAGGCCCGGCCACCCGTGCAGGGCGAAGGCGATCTCCACGATCACCCAGCCGACGACGCCCGCAGCGAGCACAAGCGTCACGCGGTCGGCCCAGGACCGCCGCCACGCCGCGAGCACCACCGCCAGCAGTGCGGCGATCTCCAGCGGCCAGTAGTGCAGCTCCAGGAAGCGCCTGATCGTGCCCCCGACCTGGTCTGAGGTCAGCCGGCGACCGGAGTCCATCGCGTTGGCGGCGGCCACGAACGGCGTGCGCGAGGTGAGCGCCGGGATGCCGAACCACAGCAGCGCCATCATCACCACGCCGCCGATCAGCACCGGCCGGGTGGCGGGACGGCGCACCCAGGCCCAGAGCAGGTAGAGGCCCAGGAACGGCCACACCTCCGGGCGCCCGAGGCCGGCGAGCGCCCCCGCGGCGAAGGCCAGGCGCGTGTGGCCGTCGAGGTGCAGGTCGATCGCCGCCAGGCAGAGCGACACGATCATTGGGTCCGACTGCGAGCTGAGGATGTAGTGGAAGTAGTCCTGGATGCCCAGCAGCGCCAGGCCCGCGAAGATCCCCGCCGCCCAGCCGGCCCACCGCCGCTCGGGCGGCGCGTCGGTGAGCTTGTAGGCGATCCGCCCGGCGAAGATGACCCCGCTGAGCGAGACGGCGGCAGATGTGATCATCCACAGGCGCAGCTCGTGTGAGCCCAGCAGCGCGTAGACCACCGTGAACACGTAGGGGAGCGGCTTCCACGACGGGGCGGCGTTGGTGTCGAGGCCGCCGTGCAGCGTCATGTGGCCCCAGGTCAGCCAGCCGTACGGGTCAAAGCCCGGGCGGGTCTTGGCCCAGATGATCAGGACGGCCGAGAAGACGACGAGGAACGCCGCCACGAGCCAGCCCGCGTAGCTCGCGCCGAATCGGCGCAGGGACGGGCTTGACACGGCGGATCCGCGGGGTTCGCTTCCGTCGGGACGGGACGGGGCAGCTTCGACGGTGCTCTCGGACACGAGGACGCGCGGACCGTAGCACGGGGGCCGTGTGCATCCTGCGGGGGTTCGATGCGCCACGGACGCCACTTCCGACGTACAATCGTCTCCTCGCCCGGGAGGAGAACGTGCCCCCGGCAGGAATCGAACCTGCATCCCGCGCTTAGGAGGCGCGTGCTCTATCCATTGAGCTACGAGGGCTTGAGCGGTGAGAGTAACCGCCCCGCTTGCCCGTCCATTCGTTGAGCACGCATTAATCGTGAGTGACAGGAAATCGTCGATCTGCTTCGATCCGGACATGGAGGCTGGTAGGTGCGCCGTGAGGTCGGCCACTAAACGATGAGCGTTGGCGCCTCAGAGCTCCTCGTCGAGCCGGACGCCGGCGTCGACGTAGTTGAGCTCGCCGGCCAGGAGGTCGCGGCCCGGTCCCCCCGCCAGTTGTTCTGGCGGCGGTTTCGCTCTGACCGCGTCGCGATGGTGTCGGCCGGGTTCATCGTCGTGCTCATCCTCATCGCGATCTTCGCGCCGCTGATCGTCAAGATCCTCGGCGTCCCGGGTCCGTACGTCAACGACCCCAACGCCACCGACGCGTTCGGGAGCCCGCTGGGTCCGAGCGCCGCCCATCCCTTCGGCGTCGACCAGCTCGGTCGCGACGTTCTCTCGCGCACGATCTACGGCGCGCGCGTCTCGCTGGAGGTGGGGATCTTCGGAACCCTCATCGCGACCGTTGTGGGCACCGTCGTCGGGCTTCTGGCGGGCTTCTACCGTGGCTGGGTCGACACCGTGGTCTCGAGAATCGTGGAGGTCTTCCTGGCCTTCCCCGTGTTGGTCATGGGCCTGGGCATCGGCGCGGCATGCGGCGTGCGCGGCTGCGCGGGGGGCCTCATCCAGCCGGGGTTGGGGACGGTGATCTTCATCATCGTGATCAGCTCGTTCACGTACATCGCGCGCATCGCGCGAGGGCAGGTGCTGTCCTTACGCGAGAAGGAATTCGTGGAGGCAGCACGCTCGCTGGGCGCCTCCAACAGACGGATCCTGTTCCGCGAGATCCTGCCCAACCTCCTGGCGCCGCTGATCGTCTACGCGAGCCTGTTGATCCCGACCAACATCCTGCTCGAGGCGGGCCTCTCATTCCTCGGCGTCGGCATCCGCCCGCCGACCGCCTCGTGGGGCCAGATGATCAACGACGCCTCCGCAATCTTCAACACCGCTTGGTGGTACATGGTCTTTCCGGGAGCGGCACTGCTGCTCACGGTGCTGGCGTTCAACCTGGTCGGCGACGGCCTGCTGGACGCCCTCAATCCGCGTGGGGAGTCGCGATGACGCCGCAGCCTTTCTGGGAAAGCGTCTCCGCCGCGCACAACGCAACAGGAGGACACACCCTATGAGGGTTAGTCGTAGCCTGATCGCCTCGCTGGCGGTCACCGGGCTGCTTGCCGTGGGCATTACCGCCTGCGGATCTGGTAGCTCGAGTAGCTCGTCCGGGGGAGGATCGAGCTCGCAATCAAGCAGCAGCAATGGGAGCAGCAGTAGCGGGGTTCCGACGATTCCGTTGAAGGCGGGGGAGAACCCCGTCGGTCAGGTCCTCACCGGCTCGACCAAGAAGCGCGGTGGGACTCTGACCGTGTATTCCAGTGAAGACTTTGAGCACCTGGATCCGGGCGAGTCCTACTTCACGCAGGACTACGGCGTGGACTACGTCACGCAGCGTGCGCTGTTCGCTTACATGCCGAACACGGCCAACGAGGTGAGTCCCGATCTCGCCACCGTGATCCCGACGACCGCCAACGGCGGCATCACCGACGGCGGTAAGACGGTCACCGTCCACATCCGCACGGGCGTGCACTTCAGCCCGCCGGTCAACCGCGAGGTGACCTCGGCCGACGTCGCGTACGCGATCGAGCGCGCCGCCAACCCCAACGTCGCCAACCCGTACTTCGCCGCGTACTTCGGCGCGGGCGCGCCGGCCCCGCTGGAGGGCGCGACGAGCCCGAACTACAAGGGCGGCCCGATCCCGGGCATCCAGACTCCGAACAAGACCACGATCGTGTTCCACACGGTCAAGCCGTCGGGCTCGTTCCTGGTCTCGGCGCTGAGCCTGCCGATCTCCATGCCGGTCCCGGAGAGCTTCGCGGGGCCGCTGGACAAGAAGTCGCCGACGACCTACGGCAGCAAGTATCTGGTCGCGTCGGGGCCGTACATGATCAAGGCGGATCCCAAGACGGGCGTGTTCCAGGGCATCGGCTACCAGACCGGTAAGTCGCTGACGCTGGTGCGCAACCCCAACTGGAACCCCAAGACCGACTTCCGCCCGGCCTATCTGAACCAGATCAACTTCAGCATCGGCGGTGACGCGACGGTCATCGGCCGTCAGGTGCTGCAGGGCTCTAACGCGGTCCAGTTCGACACGCCGGCCCAGTCGACGGTCAAGCTGGCCTACGAGCAGTATCCGTCGCAGATCACGTTCACGCAGGGCTCCGGTGACCACTACGTGGCCCTCGACAACGCGGCGGGCGTGTTCAAGAACGTCAACCTGCGCCGCGCGGCATGGGCCAACCTCGACCGGGCGGCGATCATCAAGCTGCGCGGTGGGTCCCTCACCGGCTCGCCGGCGACGCACTTCATCTACCCGGGCGTTGACGGCTATGACCAGGCCGGCGGGGCCGCGGGCCCGCAGGTGCCGTGGAACAAGAGCGTGACCGGCAACCTCCAGGTTGCCGAGCAGTACATGAAGGCCGCGGGCTACAAGTCCGGCAAATACACCGGTTCGGCCACCGTGCAGATCGTCGGCGCCAACAACGGCAACGACCCGGCGATCATCCAGCTGCTGAACACCGACCTCACGCAGCTGGGCTTCCATACCCACGTGAGCCTGGTGGACCAGTCGGTCATGTACGCCAAATACTGCGGCGTGCCCAAGCAGGAGATCGACGCGTGCCCGACCGTCGGCTGGGTCCGTGACTTCGCCGACCCGCTGACGGTGCTCTACGTGCCGTTCTACGGCCCGGCGATCACCCCGACCAACAACTCCAACTGGGGTCAGGTCAACGATCCGCAGATCAACGCCGCGATGCAGAAGGCGGCGCTGGTCACCGACCCGACGGCACGCGCGCAGGCGTGGGCCAACGTCGACAAGATGCTCGTCAACCAGGCCGTCGCGATCCCCGAGGATTTCGACAATCAGGCCAACGTCGAGAGCAAGGACGTCGCGGGCGTCAACGAGCTGTGGAATACCGGGACCTGGGCCCTGGACTTCACGTCGCTGAAGAATCCGTAAGCAAGGAAATGGGCCCCACCGCCCCACGGCGGCGGGGCCCATCCTTGAGCCGGGCGGTGGGAGCCGCCGCTAGAAAGACAAGAACCAGCTATGGGAACGTACATCGTCCGCCGCATCCTCTGGGGCATCGTGCTACTGCTCGCGGTCAGCGCGATCACTTTCATCTTCTTCAACGTCTTCCCGTCGGCCGACCCCGCGCAGCTGCGCGCCGGCCGCAACGCGAGCCCGCAGATCATTCACTACATCCGCCACGAGCTGGGGCTGGACAAGTCGGTGCCGGTGCAGTTCTTCGTCTACATGAAGAACATCTTCCTGCACTTCAACTTCGGCTACAGCTTCTACACCGGCGCCTCGGTGCTGAGCCTCATCAAGGACCGGCTGCCGGCCACCATCTCACTCGCCGTGGGCGCCGCCATCATCTGGCTGATGATGGGGATCCCCGTCGGGATCATCTCGGCGATCAGGCGCGGCTCGCTGCTGGACCGCACGGCCATGGGCATCGCCCTGGTGTTCGTATCGATGCCGGTGTTCTGGCTGGGGCTGGTCGTGCTCTTCCTGTTCGCCGATGACATCGGGAAGTTCCACGTGTTCCCGGGGGCTAACACATACGTCGGGCTGACGGTGGATCCGACGAAATGGTTCACATCGCTGATCATGCCCTGGTTCGTGCTGGCGGCCACCTCGGCCGCGGTCTACTCCCGCGTGTTGCGCGGCAGCCTCCTCGAGGCCATGGGCGAGGACTACATCCGCACGGCGCGCGCCAAGGGCCTGCGCGAGCGCCGTGTCATCTTCCGCCACGGGGTGCGCTCGGCGATCACGCCAGTGGTGACGATCTTCGGGCTGGACCTGGGTGCCCTGCTCGGCGGCGCCGTGATCACCGAGACGGTGTTCAACATCCCTGGCATCGGACGGCTCAACTACGACGCGATCAACCACTCCGACTTCCCCATCGTCCAGGGGACGGTCATCCTGGCCACGTTGTTCATCGTCGTGGCCAATATCGTGGTCGACATCACTTACGCCTATCTCGACCCGCGCGTCAGGTACACGTGACCACCGAGACCGCGATCGCAGAACCCGGCACCGACGGGGTCGGGCAGCCGCTGCTCAGCGTCGAGAACCTCCGCGTCTCGTTCCACACCGACGACGGCATCGTCCACGCCGTCGACGGCATCTCCTACACCCTGGAGGCCGGGAAGACGCTGGGGATCGTGGGCGAGTCGGGCTCGGGCAAGACCGTGTCCTCGCTCACCACGCTCGGCCTCACGCGCAGCAAGCGCTCCAAGATCGAGGGCCGGATCATGTTCCAGGGCGACGACATGGTCGCCATGGATGACACCCATCTGCGCCGCGTCCGCGGCAACGACGTGTCGATGATCTTCCAGGACCCGCTGTCGGCGCTGCACCCGTTTTACAAGGTGGGCACCCAGCTGGTCGAGGCCATGCAGGCGCATCGAGGCATCTCCAAGTCCGCGGCACGCGCTCGTGCGGCCGAGCTGCTCGAGCTCGTCGGCATCCCCGACCCCAAGCGCCGCATCGATCAGTATCCGCACGAGTTCTCGGGCGGTATGCGCCAGCGCGCGATGATCGCGATGGCGCTGTCCAACGAGCCCAAGCTGCTCATCGCCGACGAGCCCACGACCGCGTTGGATGTCACGGTGCAGGCGCAGATCCTGTCGCTGCTCCAGGACCTCCAGCAGCGGCTCGGGACCGCGATCATCATCATCACCCACGATCTGGGCGTCGTCGCCCAGATCGCCGACGACATCTGCGTCATGTACGCCGGGCGCATCGTCGAGCGGGGGAATACGGACGACATCTTCCACAGCCCGCAGCATCCGTACACGTGGGGTCTGCTCAGCTCGATCCCGCGGCTGGACAGTCCTCGCGACGAGGAGCTCGTGCCGATCTCGGGCCGGCCGCCGAGCCTCATCAACCGTCCGAGCGGCTGCCACTTCCATCCCCGCTGCCCGTATGTGCGGGACGCGCACAAGCGCGTGGATCCCAAGCTCGCCTCGGTGGATGGCAGCGCCGAGCACGTCGTCGCGTGCCTGCTCGAATCGTCGGTCCGGAGCCGGATCTGGGAAGGGATCCAGAGCGGGCGCGATCGCGAGTCGCTGATGCGGATCGCGAACGCCTCGCCGGAGCCCGACTACTCCGCGGTGGCGATTCCCGTAGCGGACGAGAGCGAGGGCACCGAGCTGGGTCAGTCAGAGGAGGACCTGGTGGAGTCCGAGCGCCTGGGCGAGCATGTGCCGGCGCCGATCGACGACCCCGAGCACCCGACAACCGGGGACCCCGACGACCCCCGGGACCCCGGCGACTTCATCGGCGGAATAGGAGGCCTGTGACCCGATGACGAACCTGGTCGAGGTCCGCGACCTCGTCAAGCACTTCCCCATCAGGCGCGGCGTCATCTTCCAGAAGCAGATCGGCGCCGTGAAGGCGGTGGATGGCATCAGCTTCGATGTCAAGCAGGGCGAGACGCTCGGCATCGTCGGCGAGACGGGCTGCGGCAAGAGCACCACCGCGCGGCTGCTCTGCCGACTGATGGACCCCACCTCCGGGTCGATCACGTTCGACGGCCGTGAGGTCGGAACCCAGAAGGGCGATGATCTCAAGGCGCTGCACCGCGAGATGCAGATGGTCTTCCAGGACCCCTACTCGTCGCTGAACCCGCGCAAGTCCGTCGGGTCGATCATCTCGGACCCGTACGTGATCCACGGCCTGTACACCGGCGCCGGCGAGCGCAAGCGCCGCGTCCAGGATCTGATGGACCGCGTCGGGCTCAACCCCGAGCACTACAACCGCTATCCCCACGAGTTCTCCGGCGGTCAGCGCCAGCGCATCGGCGTGGCCAGGGCGATCGCCCTGGAGCCCAAGCTGCTCATCGCCGACGAGCCGGTCTCGGCGCTGGACGTCTCCATCCAGGCCCAGGTCCTCAACCTGTTGCGCGAGCTCCAGCGCGACATGGGCCTGACGCTCGTCTTCATCGCCCACGACCTGTCGGTGGTGCGCCACATGTGCGACCGGGTGGCCGTCATGTACCTGGGCAGGATCGTCGAGATGGCCGACAGCGACGTGCTCTACAGCTCGCCCCGCCATCCCTACACCGGCGCGCTGCTCTCGGCGGTGCCGGTGCCCGATCCCCGCGGCGGCACCAAGCAGCGCCAGCTGCTCACCGGCGACGTTCCCAGTCCGGCCAACCCGCCGTCGGCGTGCCGCTTCCACACCCGCTGCCCCAAGGCTCAGCCCAAGTGCTCAGAGGACGACCCACCGCTTGAGAGCAAGGCCGGCGGCTCCATCGCGGCGTGCCACTTCCCGCTGACCGACGACGAGGTCGCCTCCCGGCTGCCGGTGGCCCTCTCGCGCCAGCGGGGCGAGCCCGAGCCCGCGACCTAGGACGGCGATACCGGGCCCCGCCCGCCCGCCCGCCCGACAGCTCAGCGGCCCGGCTCAGGCCTCGTCGGCCTCGGCCTCGTCGCTGTCGTCTTCGTCCTCGTCTTCGTCTTCGTCGTCATCGTCGTCGACGTAGAGCGATTCTGAGGCCAGTTCGCTGCCGCGCTTGTCCCACAGCTTGATCTCCAGCAGGTCCGAGCGGTAGTTGTCGGGCGCAACGAGTGTGAAGCGCTCCTCGATCAGCTCGCACTGGTCGACGGCCAGGTCGGCCAGCTCGGCGGTCACCACGGCGCCCCCCGGGATCATCGGCACGCCCCACACGAGCGTCATGTCGGCGACGTTGCCCTGCTGCCCGCGCCACTGGGCCACGACCTCGTCGTTGATGTCCAGCTTCCACTCGGGGTTGCTCTCGGCCGTCTCGGAGGTGTAGTCGGCGCGGGTCTCGAAGTCCACCGGCCCCCGGCCGCCCTGCTCCGCGCCCTCGCTGAACGAGACGAACCCAAAGAGCTCGTATCCGGTGGTGGTCCGGGCGACGGCCGGCACGTAGGTGCGCCCGGCGTAGGAGCGGTCGGGGAACCAGGCGATGTCCCCCGCCTCGCCGAGATCCTCGCCGTCGGAGTCGAGGTCGCGGCAGGCGGCCAGGAAGCGGTCACGCAGTGTGTCGGCCCAGCGGCCATAGGGCAGCGCCTCCTGGGGAGGCTCGGCGGCGAAGCTGATGACGAATCGGTCGGTCGGGGGCATCTGCGGCCGGGAGCCTAGCGGGCCGGGGCGACCGGAGGTGCGGCCGAGGGCCCTAATAAGCGCCCCGGCGGGTGAGCACGGCCGGGATGGTCTTCACGAGAATGGAGAGGTCGAGGAGGATCGACCAGCGCTCGAGATAGAGGAAGTCCAGTCGCACCAGGTCGTCGAAGTCCAGCTCGGCGCGCCCTGAGACCTGCCAGAGCCCGGTGATCCCGGGCATGACCAGGTAGCGCTTCTTGTGCCAGTCCTCGAGGCGCTCGAAGTCGCGCATCGGCAGCGGTCGCGGCCCCACCAGCGACATCTCGCCGCGGATGACGTTGGCGAGCTGGGGCAGCTCGTCGAGGGAGAAGCGGCGCAGGAAACGGCCGATCGTCGTGAGCCGCGGGTCGTCGCGGATCTTGAACAGGGCGCCGGAGAGCTCGTTGAACGGCTCGAGCTCGGCCTGGATCTGATCCGCGTGCTGGCGCATGGTGCGGAACTTCAAGCAGCTGAACGGCTTGCCGCCCATCCCCGGCCGCACCGAGCGGTAGATGATCGGCCCCGGCGAGCTGAGCTTGACCGCGATCGCAATGGCCGCCAGGACCGGGGACATGAGCACCAGTCCCACCGTGGACAGGGTGAGGTCGAACGTCCGCTTGGCCGCGAACTGGACGCCCTCGAACACCGGCGGGCGCAGCGTGAACAGCGGCACCGACTCGCCGGGCACGAACACCGCGCGGTCGATGAGGATCTCCATCGTCGAGGGCGCCACGTGCACGGTGACGCCCCGCTGGTGGCAGCGATCGACGAGATCCACCGCCCGCTCCTGCGGGAAGTCCGGGTCGGCGATGATCACCTCGTCGATCCGCTCGGCCGCGAGCACGTCGGAGAGCTGGTCGAGCCGGCCCATGGAGCGCAGGCCGTTCTCGGGCCGCGGCGTGAGGGAGATGAAGCCGACGAGGTCCACCTGGGTCCTCGACCGGCCGCCCAGCGCGTGGGCCACCTCCTCGATGTGGCTTCCCGAGCCGACCAGCAGCGCTCGGCGCCGGTAGCCGGCCTGCTCCAGCACCCAGCCGGTGAAGCGGGTGTAGAGCTCGCGCAGGATCGAGATATAGGCGGTGCCGAAGAAGAGCGCGCCGTAGAAGATGTAGTAGCTCTTGAAGTGGTTGCCGGTGGCCAGGGCGAAGACCAGGGCGATCACCGTCGCCTGGAACAACGCGGCGAAGATCTTGGGCAGGCCGGGACGGCGTGGGCGATCTGCGTACAGGTCGACGCGCGCGAACATCAGCACCGTGAGCAGGTACGCGAACGCCAGCGGCTCGCGGGTGTTGCTCCACACCGCGTCGAAGCTGAAGTCGCCGCGGAGGGCAAGCTTGATCGCGATCGCGGTGGCGATTGCCGCCGTGACGCCCACGAAGTCCACGATGAGCAGCGAGAGGACACGCGATAGGCGCCGCAGCGTCTCCTTGCGCAGCAGGAACATGAGCAGGGGCGGCCGTCTGCGCCGAACGTCGCGCTCGGGCAGCACGACCGGCACGGCGGCGCCGTGCCTGCCAGTACGGCTTGGAATGGCCTCTTTGTGTTCGATTGTCACGCTAAGCGGGGCCGATCGCCCGGACCCCGCACGTGGTAACGGTATCTCGTCTCTGAAGTTACGAGGAACCTGGCCATGCAAGGTCCCCGCGGGCGATCCCGCCTTACGCTCGCTCGAGGCTCACGGAACGTCGCCGATGAGGCCCTCGCGTCCAGCCTTCTCGATGGTCCGCTCCAGGCCCTCCATGAGCTGGATCTCAGGGCTCCAGCCCAGCACCTTCTGCGCCAGGGTGATGTCGGGCTGGCGGACCTGCGGGTCGTCGGTCGGCAGCGCCTCGTAGACGATCTGGGACTTGGATCCGGTGACCTTGATCACGGCCTCGGCCAGCTCCAGCAGCGTGAACTCGTTGGGGTTGCCGACGTTGACGGGGTTGTGGTAGCCGGACTCGGAGAGGGCGATCATGCCCCGGATGAGGTCATCGACGTAACAGAAGGACCGCGTCTGAGACCCGTCACCGAAGACGGTGATCGGACGGTCCTGAAGGGCTTGGCGCAGGAACGTCGGGATCGCGCGACCGTCGTGGGGGCGCATGCGGGGCCCGTAGGTGTTGAAGATGCGGATGATCGCGGTGTCGACACCCTGCTGGCGGTGGTAGGCCATGGTGAGCGCCTCGGCGTAGCGCTTGGCTTCGTCATAGACGCCGCGCGGCCCGATCGGGTTGACGTGGCCCCAGTAGCTCTCCGGCTGGGGATGGACCTGCGGGTCACCGTAGACCTCGCTGGTCGAGGCGGTGAGGAATCGTGCCCGGTGCTTCTTGGCCACGCCCAGGGTGTGGTGGGTGCCGTAGGAGCCGACCTTCAGCGTGTGCAGAGGCAGGCGCAGGTAGTCGATCGGCGACGCCGGCGAGGCGAGGTGGTAGACGAAGTTGATCGGCTCATCGATGTAGTAGGGCTCGATGATGTCGATGCTCTCGTAACGGAAGTCGTCAGACCGGATGTGGTGGATGTTGGCCAGTGATCCGGTTTCGAAGTTGTCGACGCAGATCACGCGGTTGCCGCGTCGCAGCAGCTCCTCGCACAGATGGGATCCGAGGAAGCCTGCACCCCCGGTGACTAGGCAGGTTGACATGGGCGGGAAATCTACACGCCGCGTGCGTTCAGCCCGTCTGCGAGGGTGGCCGGGGCGGTTGGGCTCCGGGCACCCACTCGCCCTCCTCGCGCTTCCAGACCGGCGCCCGGGCCTTGATTTCGTCGATGATCTCCCGCGCCCCGGCGAACGCCTCAGCGCGGTGGGGCGCCGACACGGCGATCGCCACCGATGCCTCGGACAGCGGCACCGTGCCCACGCGATGCTCGGCCGCCGCGGCGCACAACCCGTGGCGCTCGATCGCCTCGGCCACGATGCGCTCCATGTGGCGCTCGGCCATCTCCGCGTAGGCCTCGTACTCGAGCTCGGCCACGTGGCGGGTGACCCCGGTGAACGTGACGATGGCTCCCGCCCGCGGGTCCGAGACGCGGGCGACGAGCGGGTCCAGCGCCAGCGGCTCGTCGGTGACCCGCACGTGGGCGACGCCCAGCGAGCCTCCGGACACCGGCGGGATCAGCGCCAGCTCGTCGCCGGCGGAGAGGCTGTGGCCGTCGTCGGCGTACTCGTGGTTGACCGCCATCACCACCGGCACGTCACGGATGACGTCGCTCAGACAGGCCAGCGCGTCGGAGACACGGGCTCCGTCGGGCAGTTCGAGGGCGACCTCGTCGCGGCCGGCGCGCTCGCGCAGTCCGGCGAAGAGACGGACGGTGACGTTCATGGCGACAAGGCTACGCCTCTGTTGGGCGGCGATTAGGACGGCTGCCCGGCGGGCGCGATCTTGCCTATCCTCCCGCCTGTTTCTGGGACTCAATGAGGAGGAGCGCAATGCGTTCAATGAGGACATGGCTGTCCGCCGCGGTACCGCTGGTCTGCGCGGCAGCCATCGTGGGCTGCGGGAGCAGCAACAGCTCGTCATCGACATCGTCGGCCGCCGCCGCGCCGACATCGTCGTCAACGTCCGCGGCGGCCACCAGCTCGGCGGCCTCGAGCTCCGCGACTCCGGCGGGCGCGGACGCCACGGTTGTGGCGCTGGTGCCGGCGGCCATCAAGTCCAAGGGCACGCTGTCGGTCGCCTCTGACGCAAGCTACGCGCCGAACGAGTTCTTCGCATCCGACGGCCACACGATCATCGGGATGGATGCCGATCTGAGCAAGGCGTTGGCGGCGGTGATGGGACTCAAGGCCAACGTCGTCAACGAGACGTTCGACGGCATCATCCCCGGTCTGGCCGCCGGCAAGTACGACATGGGCGCGTCGTCGTTCACTGACACCAAGGCCCGTGAGAAGGTCGTCAACTTCGTCGATTACTTCTCAGCGGGAACCTCGTTCATCACCAAGGCGTCGGGCGGCACGTCGGTGAGCGGCCTCGCCGACCTGTGCGGTAAGATCCGTCGCGGTCGAGAAGGGCACGACCGAGGAGACCGACGCGACCGCTCAGGGCGTGAAGTGCAAGAAGGGCGGAAAGCCCAACGTCACCGTGCTCACGTTCGCCTGATCAGAATGGCGCCAACCTGGCGCTGTCCAGCGGCCGCGCGCAGATCGTCATGGCGGACTCGCCGGTGGCGTCCTACGCGGTCAAGAAGTCCAACGGTCGGTTCAAGCTCGTGGGCACGACCTACGGCACGGCGCCCTACGGCCTCGCCGTACCGAAAACCGGTGACCTGGACAAGCCGGTTCTCGCCGCGCTGAAGGTGCTCATGAGCAACGGGACCTATTCGAAGATCATGGCCAAGTGGGGGCTCCAGAACGGAGCCATCTCCCCGGCCGATGTGAAGATCAACGGCGCCACGAGCTAGTAGAACTCACGCTCAGAGGTGAGTACCTCCGAGCTTTCATCACCCGGAACGGAACGGCCCGAGGACATCGAGGCCGTTCCGGTCCGGCGCCCTGGGCGCTGGATCGCGTCGGTGATCATCCTGATCATCGCGGCGTCGATCGTCCGCTCGATCGTCGTCAACCGCAACTTCCGCTGGGGGGTCGTCGGTCACTATCTGTTCGACCATCGCATCCTCAGCGGGGTCGTCAAGATCACGATCGAATTGACCGTCATCTCGATGGCCGTCGGGATCGTGCTTGGCGTGGTCCTGTTCGCCGTCATGCGGCTGTCGCCCGAACCCGCTCGTCTCGGGCTTCAGCTGGCTCTACATCTGGTTCTTCCGCGGCACGCCTCTGCTCGTCCAGCTGCTCTTCTGGCTCTTCGCCGGGGCGCTGTTCAGCCACATCAACCTCGGGGTCCCGTTCGGCGGCCCGGCGATCATCAACGTCTCATACAACTCGGTCATCAGCGCCTTCATGGCGGCCGTCCTCGGGTTCGGGCTCAACGAGGGCGCCTACATGGCCGAGATCGTGCGCGCCGGGATCATCTCAGTCGACGAGGGCCAGACGGAGGCGGCGCAATCGCTCGGGATGTCGCGGCTGCAGACGCTGCGCCTCATCGTCATCCCGCAGGCGATGCGGGTGATCATCCCGCCGACCGGCAACGAGACGATCTCGATGCTCAAGAACACGTCGCTGGTGATCGTGCTGGGTTCGGTGTTCGATCTGCTCTTCGCCGCGCAGCAGATCTACGCCGCCACCTACCAGACGATCCCGCTGCTGATCGTGGCCAGCCTCTGGTACCTGGCGATGACCAGCGTGCTCTATGTCGGGCAGTTCTTCATCGAGCGCCGCTATCGGGCGGGGCTTCTCCCGCGCCCAGCAGATGACGATGCGGGCCCGCTGGCTGGGGATGGGGCGAGGCGGCGCCGGCGGTGTGGGCGCGATGAGATGACGGTCCGATGGTCAGGGCCGAGGCCGTCCACAAGCGCTTCGGCAGCCTCGAGGTCCTCAAGGGCATCGACCTCGCGGTCGCCCGGGGCGAGGTGATGTGCCTGCTGGGCCCGTCGGGTCGGGCAAGTCGACGTTCCTGCGCTGCATCAACCACCTCGAGAAGATCAACTCCGGACGGCTGTCCGTGGACGGCGAGCTGGTCGGCTACCGCGAGGCCGGCGGCAAGCTGCATGAGCTGCACGACAGCGACGTCACCCGCAAGCGCTCCGAGATCGGGATGGTGTTCCAGCACTTCAACCTGTTCCCGCACATGACGGCGGTCGAGAACGTGATGCTGGCGCCGGTCCGGGTCAAGGGTGTGAGCCGGGCCGAGGCGCGCGACAAGGCGGTCGAGCTGCTCGGCCGGGTCGGCCTGTCGGACAAGGTCAGCACCTATCCGGTGGCGCTGTCGGGCGGCCAGCAGCAGCGCGTGGCCATCGCCCGCGCGCTGGCCATGGAGCCCAAGCTGATGCTGTTCGACGAGCCCACCTCGGCGCTCGACCCCGAGCTGGTCGGCGACGTGCTCGACGCCATGCGGCTGCTGGCCCACGAGGGCATGACGATGATCGTCGTGACGCACGAGATCGGCTTCGCGCGCGAGGTCGGCGACACCGTGGTCTTCATGGACGCCGGGGTGGTCGTCGAGTCCGGCAAGCCCGCCGAGGTGCTCGACAATCCTCAGCACGAGCGGACCCAGACCTTCCTCCACAAGGTCCTGTAGCGGCGGCGCGGTGAGGGCGGGCGCCTCCGGGTAACCTCCGGTGGCGATGGCCACCGCTGACGAGCACCGCACGATCGCGCCGATCGTCGGTCCGGATGACCCGCGGCACTTCACGGATTCGGGGATCGAGATCAACGCGCTCTACGACGAGCGCGACCTCCCGCCCGACCTGGACAAGCGACTCGGGCAGCCCGGCGAGTATCCCTACACGCGCGGCGTGCATCGCGAGATGTACCGCAAACAGCTGTGGACGATGCGCCAGTACGCGGGCTACGCCTCGGCCAAGGAGTCCAACGAGCGCTATCGCTACCTGCTCGAGCACGGCTCGACCGGGCTGAGCATGGCCTTTGATCTGCCCACGCAGCTCGGCCTGGACTCCGACGACCCGCGCTGCCTGGGCGAGGTGGGCCGCACCGGGGTGGCCATCGACACGATCGACGACATGCGCACGGCGTTCGATCAGATCCCGCTGGACCAGGTCTCGACCTCGATGACGATCAACGCTCCGGCCGGGGTGCTGCTGCTCCTCTACGAGCTCGTCGGTGAGGAGCAGGGTGTCTCCTCAGAGCAGCTGCGCGGGACCACCCAGAACGACATCCTCAAGGAGTACATCGCGCGCGGCAACTTCATCTACCCGCCAGAGGGCGCGATCCGCCTCACCACGGACCTCTTCGCCTACTGCGACGAGCGGGTGCCCAAGTGGAACACAGTCAGTATCAGTGGCTACCACTTCCGGGAGAAGGGCTGCTCGGCGGTCCAGGAGGTGGCGTTCACGCTGGCCAACGGCATCGCCTACGTTCAGGCGGCGCTCGACGCCGGGCTGGAGATCGACCGCTTCGCTCCCCGCCTGGCCTTCTTCTTCAACGGCCATAACAACGTCTTTCAGGAGGTGGCCAAGTTCCGCGCCGCCCGGCGGATGTGGGCCGCGATCATGCGCGAGCGCTTCGGCGCCCAGGACGAGCGGTCCTGGCGGCTGCGCTTCCACACCCAGACCGGCGGCGTGACGCTGACCGCGCAGCAGCCGGAGAACAACATCGTCCGCGTCGCCCTGCAGGGCTTTGCCGCGGTCTGCGGCGGCACCCAGTCCCTGCACACCAACGGCTTCGACGAAGCGCTCGCTCTCCCCACCGAGCGGGCGGCCAAGATCGCTCTGCGCACCCAGCAGATCATCGGCTACGAGTCGGGCGCGGCCGACACCGTCGACCCGTTCGCCGGCTCCTACTTCGTGGAGGCGCTCACCGACGAGATCGAGCGCCGCGCCCAGGAGCTCATCGACAAGGTCGACGAGCTGGGCGGCTCGGTGCAGGCGATCGACTTCATGAAGAACGAGATCGAGGAGTCGGCGTTCGGCTACCACGAGCGCTACCGGATCGAGCAGGACATCGTCGTCGGCGTCAACAAGTTCGTCGAGGACACGCCTGAGGTGCCCGACATCCTGCGCGTCGACCCCGAGTCAGAGCGCGACCAGGTCGCTCGCCTGAAGGCCTTCAAGGACGACCGCGACGGAGCGGAGGTGGACCAGCGCCTCGAGGAGATCCGCGAGTGCGCCCGCGGGACCGACAACATGCTGCCGGTGCTGCGCCGGGCGCTGAAGGACCGCTGCTCGATCGGTGAGGTGTGCGGCGCGATGCGCGACGTGTTCGGCGACTACAAGCCGAACTACTAGTGGTCGTCGCCGCGACCATCACCTTCGTGCAGTTCGTACTGGCCATTCACATCCTCGCGGTGGTGATCGGGTTCGGCGGCGTCTTCGCCTTCCCGCTGCTGTTTGGCGCGGCGTCGCGCGCCGATCCCGCGGTCATCCCATGGCTGCTGCACGCCCGCCAGCAGCTGGGGCGCTACCTGATCAATCCCGGGCTGCTCGTGGTCGTGCTCGCCGGTGTCTACCTGGCCTCCAAGGAGCACCAGTGGAGCAACTTCTACGTCGGCTGGGGCGTCCTCGCCGCGCTCGTTCTCGGCGCGCTCGAGGGCTCGTTGATCATCCGGTCGGCCGGGAAGCTTGCCGACCAGGCAGAGCGCGACCTTGCCGCCACGGCGGTGCCGGCCGGCGGGCAACGCACCAGTGCCACGTGGAGCTCCGACTACGTCGCCACGCTGCGCCGCTTCACGATCGCAGGCAACGCCATGGCCGCCATCGTGGTCTTGACCGTCTTCTTCATGGCCACGCACCTCGGCGCCTGAGCGACGCGCTTCTTCCTCGCCGGGGCCGGCGCCGGCGCGGCCTAGTGGCCACCCTCCTCGCGGGCCTGCATCGGCAGCTTGAAGGCGAGGGCGAACGTGAGGGCCAGCGGGATGAGCGTCACCCAGGCGGTGATCTCCAGGGCGTCCGTCGGCAGGTGCCCGGCGGTCAGTCGCGAGAAGAAGACCGTCCCCAGGACCGCCACGCCCAGCGCGCTGGCGAGCTGCTGGACGGCGTTGAGCAGGCCGGAGGCCGAGCCGACCTCCTCCATGTTCACGCCGGCCAGGATGATGTCGAACAGCTGCCCGAACACGAATCCGGCGCCCAGTCCCATGAGCGCCAAGGCCGGGATCAGCGCCCACGTGCTCGCTCCGGTCACGCCTGACACCGTCAGCGCCAGGACCACCGCGCCGGCGCCTGAGAGCGCGATGCCGAGGTGCAACAGGTGGCGGCCCAGCTTGGCCACCAGGGCGAACGAGACGACCATCGAGACGACCATTCCGGCCGTCATCGGCACCAGGGTGAGGCCGGCGTGCACCGGTGAGAAGCCCTCACCGACCTGGCAGAACAGCGACACGATCAGGATGAGCCCCGCGAACACGGCGAAGAACCCCAGCGCGACGACGATCCCGTCCACATACGTGCGGTTGCGCAGGAGGCTGGGCTCGATCAGCGGCGCAGCCCGGCGCCGGCTCTCGTAGCCCAGGAACGCGACCAGGAGCACGGCGCCGGCGGCGAGCATGACGAAGATCCACGCCGGCCATCCCTCCGCCCGGCCCTGGATGAGCGGGTAGATGATCGCGACCGAGGCCAGGCCCACCAGGGTCATGCCCACGAGATCCAGCCGGGTGCCCGGCTTGGCGGCGCCGTGGGGCAGGTAGCGCAGCGCTCCGGCGAACGCGATCGCACCGATCGGGAGGTTGATGAGGAACACCATCCGCCAGCCGGTGCTGAGGATGTCGGCATCGATGAGGACGCCGGCCAGGATCGGCGCGGCGATCGCCGACAGGCCCATCACGGGTCCGAAGCTGGCGAAGACCTTGCCCTCCTCCTCCTTGGGGAAGACCTCCTTGAGCAGCCCGAACCCCTGGGGGATGAGCAGTGCGCCGAACCCGCCCTGGAGGGCCCGGGTCACGATCAGGAGCTCGGCGGACGGCGCGACGGCGCACAGGGCCGACATCAGCGTGAAGCCGAACGAGCCGATCAGGAACAGCCGTCGCCGCCCGAAGATGTCGCCCAGGCGGGCACCGGTGACCAGCAGCACCGCGAAGCTGAGCGTGTAGGCCGCACCCAGCCACTGCAGCGTCGTCGCGCCGCCGCCGAGGTCGCGCCGGATCGACGGGCCGGCGACGTTGACGATCGTCGCGTCGATGAGGTCCATGACCTCCGCGCACAGCACGATCGCGAGGACGAGCCAGCGGGCCGAGTACAGGCCGTCGCCGGCGGGAGCGTCGCCGGCGGGAGCGTCGTCGGTGAGGGGTCGTGGGTGATCGGTCGCGGGGGGTGTAGAGGTGGTGGACATGCGGTGCCTCTCGCTTGAAGTCGGGTTCGGCGATGAACGATGTTCGGGCCGAACGCTGTTCGTGACGAACACTGTACGTCACGAACAATGATCGGTCAAGGGATAGACTCCTTGAGGTGGAATCGCCCCCGCGTTCGCGCAGCACCCGGGACCGTCCGGCCAAGGCGCCGCTGAGCGAGGACGTGATCCTCGACACCGCGATGCGGATCCTGCGCGAGGAGGGGCTCGATGCCGTGACGATGCGGCGGTTGGCGTCCGATCTCGACACCGGGCCCGCCTCGCTCTACGTCTACATCCGCAACCGCGACGAGCTGCTCGATGCCCTGTTTGACCGGGTCGGCGGCATGGTGGAACTCGAGGAGCCCGACCCTGCGCGCTGGCGGGAGCAGGTGCACCGGCTCGTCAATGGGCTGCTCAGGGTGATGGAGGAGCACCGCGGGATCGCGCGGGTGGCGGTGGCCAATGTGCCCACCGGCGAGAGCGCGCTCCGGGTGGCCGACAACCTCATGGGTCTCCTGCTCGCGGGCGGAGTCAGGCCCCGGGACGCCGCCTGGTCCTGTGATGTCCTGCCGCTGTTCGTCACGGCCTCCGCGGTGGAGACCGCCACCTACCAGGAGCGCGGCGACGTGCAGGACGATGTCGTCGACAAGCTTCAGGGAGTCTTCACCATGCTCTCGGCGGAGCGCTTCCCCAATCTCGCGCGCCACGGAGAGGACATGGTCAGCGGCAACGGCGACGAGCGCTTTCACTTCGGCATCGACACCTTCCTCGACGGGCTCGTCGCCCGCGCGGCGCGCTCCTAGACGGCCGCAGCGGGAGCGGGCCTGCAAGCCTCGGGACGGCGGGAGGAGTCGCGTGCGCCCGCGCGAACCCCGATGTCATGACTGAGCACCAGAGCAGCCGAACGCTCGTCAAGTCGGCGCCCGAGCTGTGGGCGGAGTGCAGCGACGCGGCGTCGCTGGCCCGGCATCTGGGGGCGTTCGGCGAGATTCGCATCACCAAGCTCGAGCCTGAGACCGCCGTTGCCTGGGAGGGCGCCGCCGCCAGCGGCACGGTGCGGCTCGAATCGTCGGGATGGGGGACGCGCGTGACCCTGACGGTCACCGAGGAGGCACCGCCGCCGCCGGCAGGGCCCGAGGCGCTCGAGCCCGAGCCCGAACCGGCGGCCGTGGCCGTCCAAGAGCCCGAGCCGGTGGCCGTGGAGCCCGAACCCGTCGAGCTGGAGCCCGAACCCGTCGAGCTGGAGCCGGACCCCGTCGAGCTGGAGGCCGAACCCGTGGAGGCCGAGCCCGAGCCGACTGCCACAGAAGTCGGGCCGCGGCCCGGCATGTTCGCGCGGTTCCGGCTGGCGTTGCGCCGCAGGCCCGAGGCGACCGAGCAGGTCATCGAGGTCCTCGAGCCGGAGCCGGCTGCCGTGGAATCCGAACCCGAACCCGAACCCGACCCTGTCGCCGCGGCCCGCGAGCCCGAACCCGTCGCCGAGGTCCCGCCCGAGCCCGAGCCGGCCCGGGCCACCGGCGAGGACGCGCTCGTTGCGGCCCTCGACAGCCTGGGCATGGCCCACCACCGCCCCTACTCGCGCGCGTAGCCGCGGCGGGGCCGTTCGCCGGCCCCGCGGAGCCCCGAGTGTCCTGATGCCCTCATGCGCCGCCCGCCAGCCACGCCCAGCCATCACCCATCCTGGCACCGGATGAGCGCATCAGGACACTAGACTCGCCCGCCATGATGCGAGACAAGGCTCCCGAGACGTATGACGAAAAGCTGGCCCAGCTCGAGGGGCTGCGCGAGCACGCGGTCCACAACGCCGGCCAGGCCGCGGTGGACAAGCAGCACGAGAAGGGCAAGCTCACCGCCCGCGAGCGGATCGCCAAGCTGCTGGACCCGGGGTCCTTCCAGGAGCTCGACGTGTTCGTGCGCCACCGCACGCTGGACTTCGACATG
Organism: uncultured Actinomycetota bacterium; assembly: GCA_963850325.1. GTDB lineage: Bacteria > Actinomycetota > Thermoleophilia > Solirubrobacterales > Solirubrobacteraceae > Palsa-465. The sequence goes on along the minus strand of CAWKLB010000018.1, from coordinate 170,911 downwards.
CAGCGCAACCGGCCCTATGGCGACGCCGTGGTCACCGGCCACGGCACGATCGACGGCCGCCGCGTCTGCGTGTTCAGCCAGGACTTCACGGTCTTCGGCGGCTCGCTGGGCGAGGTCATGGCCGAGAAGATGTGCAAGATCATGGATCTGGCGGCCAAGATCGGCTGCCCCGTCATCGGGATCAACGACTCCGGCGGCGCCCGCATCCAGGAGGGCGTGGTGTCACTCGGTGCCTACGGCGACGTGTTCCTGCGCAACGTGCGCTGCAGCGGCGTCATCCCCCAGATCTCGCTGGTCATGGGCCCGTGCGCCGGCGGCGCGGTCTACTCGCCCGCGATCACGGACTTCATCTTCATGGTCAAGGAGACCTCGCATATGTTCATCACCGGCCCCGAGGTGATCAAGACGGTCACCGGCGAGGAGGTCGGGTTCGAGGAGCTGGGCGGGGCGATGTCCCACAACTCCAAGTCCGGGGTGGCCCACTTCGCCTCAGACGACGAGGACGCGTGCCTGGAGGACGCCCGCTACCTGCTCAGCTTCCTGCCCCAGAACAACCTCGAGACCCCGCCCCGGGTGATCCCCACCGATGACCCGCTGCGCGAGGACCCCGAGCTGGACTCGATCGTTCCGGACAACGCCAACAAGCCGTATGACATGCGCGACGTCATCCACCTCGTCGTCGACGACGGGGAGTTCTTCGAGGTCCACGAGCACTATGCGCGCAACCTCGTGTGCGGCTTCGCCCGGCTCGACGGCCACTCGATCGGCGTCGTCGGCAACCAGCCCTCCCAGCTTGCCGGGGTGCTCGACATCGAGTCCTCGGAGAAGGGCGCGCGCTTCATCCGCACCTGCGACGCCTTCAACATCCCCATCCTCACCTTCTGCGACGTTCCCGGCTTCCTGCCGGGCACCACGCAGGAGTGGGGCGGGATCATCCGCCACGGCGCCAAGCTGCTCTACGCCTACGCGGAGGCGACCGTCCCCAAGATCACGATCATCACGCGCAAGGCCTACGGCGGCGCCTACGACGTCATGGGGTCCAAGCACCTGGCGGCCGACTTCAACTTCGCGTGGCCGACCGCCGAGGTGGCGGTGATGGGCCCCGAGGGGGCGGTCAACATCATCTACCGCCGCGATATCTCGAGCTCACCCACCCCGGACTCGCGCCGTCAGAAGCTCATCGAGGACTACAAGGCGCACTTCGCCAACCCGTACGTGGCGGCCGAGCGCGGCTACATCGACGACGTGATCGTCCCCCACGAGACGCGGCCCAAGATCATCACCGCGCTGCAGACGCTCCAGACCAAGCGCGAACCGGGACCCCGGCGCAAGCACGGCAACATCCCGCTCTAGCGGCACTTGTCCTAGAGGGTGATCTCCTGGGCCTGCACGGTGCCGGCCCGCCACGCGTCGTAGGCGGCCATCGCCACGGCCAGGTCCTGGATGGCCAGCCCGGTCGAGTCAAACAGCGTCACCGACGCCGGGCCAGGCCGCCCGGGGGCCTCGCCCGCGAGGACATCACCCAGCTCTGTCACCTGCTCGCGGGCGACCAGCCCTCCCGCGATGGCGCCGGTCAGCTCACCGCCATGGGACGCCTGGTGCCATTCGTCGCAGAACAGGCTGCACGAGGCCACGGCGCCGATCGATGCCTCCGCCTTGCCCGGGCCGTCCGCGCCGAGCATGTTGAGATGCATCCCGGCGCGTAGGTCGCCGGCGTCGATGACCGCCTGCGATCCCGGTGTGACGCAGCAGACGATGTCGCAACGGACCGCGTCCTCGCGGGAGCCCACCGACCACCCCAGCTCGTCGGCCAGCGCACTGGCGACGTCCTCGCGGGGATCCGAGCACACCCCGGCGGAGTAGCCGTCGGCCACCAGGCAGCGCGCGGTCCACGCGCCATGCAGCCCACAGCCGATGATGCCGACGGTGCCGGCGTTCTCCGCCGCCAGCACCTGCGTGGCGACCGCCGCCACCGCGCCCGTGCGCAGCGCGGTCACCGCGCGGGCGTCGAGCAGCATGAGCGGTGCGCCCGTCTCGGCGTCCGAGAGGCAGATGACCCCCATCACGGTCGGCAGGCCGCGAGCCGGGTTGCCCGGGAACGAGGTGATCCACTTCAGGAGCGCCACGCCGTCGCCGCGCGCCGGCATCGCCCGGAAGTCGCCGAACGGCGGGCTCTGCAGGTAGATCTTGGCCGGCATCGACCAATCTCCCGCGTGAAAGCGCAGAAAAGCTTCACGAACCCGCGCAATCGCGGTCGCCGGGGGAACAGCGCTCAGAATTGTGGGGTAGTCAAGAACCGGTAAAGGTGACACGCCCCGCTGACGATACCTTTGGTGACGCCATGAACCGACGTCCGAAGCTCTCGATCGTGGCTCCGGGCGCCTCCGACGAGGAGGCCGCCGCGCTGGTGGCTGCTCTCGAACGGTTCATGCGTGAGACCGCACCTCGGTCCTCGCCCTCGCACCAACGGCGCAACCCCTGGCAACAGGCGGCTCTGCGTGAGGGAGTGGCTCGCCAGCCGGAGCTCCTCCCACCGTGGATCTGAGCCTGCACACGCGCGTCATCCACCGCCTCACCACCGCGCTCGTCGCGGCGGGTCTGCTGCTGGTGGCCGGCCTCGCCGCCGACGCCTCGGCCGCCCCGCTGCGCGGCGGAGCGGTCGGCGCCGTGATGCGCGTCGGCCGCGCTCCCATCGTCCCTGCGGGCGCAGCCGCCCGTGGTGCGCTGCCGCGCACCTCGGTGATCGACGCCACGGTGGCGCTGCAGCCCCGGGATCCGGCGGCGCTGGCCGCCTATGCCCAGGCCGTCTCGACGGCCGGGTCGTCCCTGTACCACCGCTATCTGAGCGTCGCCCAGTTCGCCCAGCGCTTCGCCCCCGGGGTCGCCGAGGTGGCGAGCGTGCGGGCCGCGCTGCAGGCTCAGGGTCTGCACCCGGGCCCGCTGGCCGCCAATGGCCTGTCCCTCGACGTCACGGCGTCGGCGGGAGCCATGTCGACGGCGTTCGCCACCTCGTTTAAGCGCTACCGGGTCGCTGGCGGCAGCACCGCGTTTGCCAACACCGCCGCGCCCGCGCTCCCCGCATCGGTCTCCGGCCTGGTGCAGAGCGTGATCGGGCTCGATTCGCTACAGGTCCCGCACCCCGCGGGGCTCGCGAAGGCTCGCGGCGGGCGGCGGCAGGCCCATGCCGCCTCCACGACGGCCCCCGGTGAGGGCGCGCCGTGCAGCGCGGGCGCCAACAGCGGCGGCTACACCGCCCCGGAGATCGCCGACGCCTACGGCCTCTCGGACCTCTATGCCGCCGGCGACGGCGGCAGCGGGACGACGGTGGCGGTGTTCGAGCTCGAGCCGTACTCCACGACTGACATCGCGGCGTACGAGAGCTGCTACCAGACCGCGACTCCGGTCACCAACATCACGGTCGATGGTGGCCCGGGCACGGGCGCGGGCTCGGGCGAGGCGGCTCTGGACATCGAGGATCTCATCGGGCTGGCGCCAAACACGTCGATCCTCGTCTACTCGGGCAAGAACAGCGGCAGCGGCGCCATCGACACCTATCGAGCCATCGTCACGCAGAACCGCGCCAAGGTCATCTCGACCTCCTGGGGGCTGTGCGAGCCCCAGGAGGGCGCGTCGGCCGCCTCCACGGAGAACACGCTGTTCCAGGAGGCTGCCGTTCAGGGCCAGACCATCTTGGCCGCCTCCGGCGACCATGGCGTCAAGGACTGCGTCAGCGGCAGCCACTCGACCAGTGCCTCGGTGGACGATCCCGCCAGCCAGCCCTACGTCACCGGCGTCGGCGGCACCTCGCTGGCGGCGGTCGGGCCCCCGCCCTCGGAGAGCGTCTGGAACAGCACCTGGAACAGCGGGCGCGGCACGGCGTCGGGCGCGGGCGGCGGCGGCGTCTCGGTCCTCTGGGGGCAGCCCAGCTACCAGTCGGGGGTCGCGCTCGCCCAGTCGGGGGTGGCGTGCACCGGCTCGGGCACGTCGTGTCGCGAGGTTCCCGACGTCTCGGCCGACGCCGACATCCTCACCGGCTACAGCATCTACTACAACCGGAACTGGTCGATCTTCGGCGGCACGAGCGCCGCCGCCCCCACATGGGCAGCGGTCGCGGCGCTCGCCAACGCCTCGGTGGCGTGCACCGGCAAGACCGTCGGGTTCGCCAACCCGGCTCTCTACCAGGCGGCGCGCAGCGCCTACAGCACATATTTCAACGACGTCACCACGGGCAACAACTCCTATGGCGGCCTCACCGGCTTCGGTGCCGGCGCCGGCTACGACATGGCCTCGGGGCTCGGCTCGCCCAAGGGCGCAGCCGTCGCCGCCGCCCTGTGCGGCTCCACCTGGACCCCGCCCGCTCCGCCGCCTGCGCCTGCGCCGGCTCCGACCCCCGCGCCCGCGCCGGTCGTCACGCTGACCCGCCCGGCGGCGCAGGCCACCCGCGTCGGCCAGTCCGTCCGCCTTGCCCTTCACGCCACCGACAGCGCCGGGCAGGCTCTCACCTACCGGGCCACCGGCCTGCCGGCAGGACTGTCGGTGGCAAGCACCACCGGCGTGATCACGGGGAGCCCCCGCCGTGCGGGGAAGGCCACCGCCACCATCACGGTCACCGACACGTCGGGCTCCACCGCTCAGGCGGCCGTGGCCTGGACCGTCGCCGGCCGGCCGACTATCACCGGCGGGCTCAGCGTCAACGCCCAGGGTCGCCCGTCGCTGGCGCTCAAGGTGGGCGCGGGGCGCAACGCGCCCCCGATCGAGTCGATCGTGGTCGTCCCGTCACGTCAGATCCGCTTCGCCAAGCGCGCCCGCGACCTCTCGCGGGGGATCACCGTGCGCAACAGTTCGGGCCACCGCCTCAAGAGCGCGGCCAAGCTGCGCGGCGGCGACCTCGTGGTCCTGTTGCGCACCGCCGCGGTGCGCAGCGCCTCGCTCCGCGTCACCGTGCCCGCCCTGACGCTGATCAAGACCAAGCCGACCTCTCGCAAGCACCACGGCGCCGCCACGCTGCAGAGCCTGACGGTCACCGTGACCGACGCCCTGTCGTTCCGCACCGCCTTCTCCTTGCGCTGATTCGGCCGAATTCCCCTTCGCACAGGGGAAAATAGGTGGATCCAGATCGGGTTTTGGTAATTTGTGTGCGAGCCCTTTCGCGGCACGCGCCCGTTCCCAACCCGGAAGGACCCCATGGAGCCAACTTCGATCCAATCAAAGGCACCCCGCACAGGCTCGCTGGAGAACCCGGAGGTCGTCGAGAACGTTCCGGGCCACGTCATTCCGATCCTGGAGCGAGAGTTCGACGACTTCGACACGGAGTCAACCCGCTTCTTGAAGGGCGAGCTCGAGCAGGACGACTTCATCAAGTTCCGCCTCAAGCAGGGCGTCTACGGCCAGCGCCAACCCGACGTGCAGATGGCTCGCGTCAAGCTGCCGATGGGCGGCGTCACGCCTGACCAGCTCGATGCCTTCGCCGACGTCATCGACAAGTACGTGCCGCTGCGCAAGGGGCACATCACCACGCGGCAGAACATCCAGATGCACCACGTGCCGCTCCCCGAGATGGCGCAGCTCATCCGTGAGCTCGGCGACGCCGGGCTGTCCTCCCGCGAGGGCTGCGGTAACACGATGCGCAACGTCACCGGCGACCCGCGGGCGGGCACGCTGCAGGACGAGCTTTTCGACATCACGCCCTACGCCGGGGCGTACGTCCGCTACTTCGTGCGTCACCCCACGACGCAGGCGATGCCGCGCAAGGTCAAGACGGCGTTCACGGCCAACGACGACGACAACGCCATCACCCAGATCCACGACATGGCCTTCACCCCGCGCGAGCGCGACGGGGTCCGGGGCGTCGAGATCCGGGTGGGCGGCGGCACCTCGATCATGCCCCGCTTGGCCCCCGTCCTCTACGAGTTCGTCGAGCTCGACGACGGCGACTACCTGAAGGTCACCGAGGCGTGCATGCGCATCTTCGACCGTCAGGACTTCCTGCGCGTCAACCGCGCGCGCGCCCGGATCAAGGTGCTCATCGACAAGATCGGCATCGACGCGTTCCGCGACATGGTCGAGGAGGAGCTGGAGGGCGAGTGGGTCGCCGAGCGCGACTTCTCGCTGGACGACATCTTCTTCGACGTCGACGAGGAGGCGCTGGCCCCCGCGGCCGGCGTGAAGTACGCCTCGCCCAACGGCGACCGCCGCCAGTTTGACCGCTTCATGGACTCCAACGTCTCATCCCAGCGCCAGAAGGGCTTCTCCACCGTGGAGGTCAAGGTGGTCCGCGGCGACCTCACCCCCGAGCAGCTGCGCGGGCTGGGCGAGATCATGCGGCGCTATTCCGGCGGTCTGGCGCGCACCACCGTGCAGCAGAACCTCGTTCTGCGCTGGGTGCGTGACGAGTCGGCGTACGAGGTGTGGCAGGAACTGCTGAAGCTGGGCCTGGGCGAGGCCGGCGCCGACGAGATCTCCGACGGGGTCAGCTGCCCCGGCACCGACTCCTGCAAGCTCGGCATCACCAGTTCGATGGGCCTCAACGGGGCCATCCAGGACCGAATCGCCGAGATGGCCATCGACGACCCGCTCACCCGCCGCATCCACATCAAGAACAGCGGTTGCCCCAACGGCTGCGGCCAGCATCACATCGCCGACATCGGCTTCTACGGCGCCTCCATCAAGGTCGGCGACAAGACGGTTCCGGCCTACATCCCGCACATCGGGGGTACATACGAGGGCGGTGAGGTGCGCTACGGCCAGCGGCTCAAGGCACGCCTCCCGGCCAAGCGCGTGCCCGAGGCCGTCGAGCGCTGGGTACGCTTCTATGAGTCAGATCGTCAGGAAGGCGAGCTGTTCCCCGCGTTCGTGGACCGCGTCGGCGTCTCAGAGTTCGAGGCCCGCGTGAAGGATCTGACGATGCCGATCGAATTCAACCTCGAGAACATGAACTACTTCATCGACTACAACCGAGAGGCTCCGTTCCAGGTCATCCGGGGTGAGGGGGAGTGCGCGGTTTGAGTGCCACCGTCCCCGATCTCGAGGGCGCGACGGCGCAGGAGGTGCTCGCCTACGGCGTGGAGCAGTTCCATCCGCGGCTGACCCTCGCCTGCTCCTTCCAGAAGGAGGAGTCGGTGCTGTTCCACATGCTCTCGGAGCTCGAGGCGGGGCCGGAGCGCATTCACGCGTTCACGATCGACACCGGCGTGCTCTTCCCCGAGACGCTGGCGACGTGGAAGCAGTTCGAGGATCGCTACCCGCAGATCGCCATCAGGGTCATGGACGCGCGCAGCCCCGGCGAGCCGTGGACGGCGCTGAACTGCTGCAGCGCCGCCAAGGTGGCGGGGCTCGAGGCGGCTCTCCAGGACGTCGACGCCTGGATCACCGGAATCCGGCGTGAGCAGGCGCCCACGCGCGCCGCGGCGCCGAAGCTCGAGCAGGACGAGCGGCGCGGGATCTGGAAGCTGAACCCGCTCGCCGACTGGAGCGAGAAGGACATCTGGACCTACATCTTCAAGCACGATCTGCCCTACCACCCGCTGCACGACCAGGGGTACGGCTCCATCGGCTGCGCCCCGTGCACCCAGCCCGGCGAAGGCCGCGACGGCCGCTGGGCCGGCACCGACAAGACCGAGTGCGGGATTCACGTGGTGTAGACCCCGTGAGTGCTCGCCTCCCACCCCACCGCCTCAGCTACGTCCCTCCGGGCTAGCGTCAACCCCCTACCAGCCTGCCCGCTGATGAACCCAGTCCACTATGAGCTGTCCCACCTCGAGACCCTCGAGGCCGAGTCCATCCACATCTTCCGTGAGGTGGCCGCAGAGTTCGAGCGCCCCGTGCTGCTGTTCAGCGGCGGCAAGGACTCGATCGTGCTGCTGCGGCTGGCCGAGAAGGCGTTCCGCCCCGGCAAGTTCCCGTTCCCGGTCATGCACGTCGACACCGGGCACAATTTCCCGGAGGTCATCGCCTTCCGTGACCGCATCGTCTCGGACCTGGGCGAGCGGCTGATCGTCGCCTCCGTCCAGGACTCCATCGACCAGGGCCGGGTCACCGAGGAGACCGGCCCGCGCGCGTCGCGCAACCGCCTCCAAACGACGACCCTGCTCGACGCCATCGAGGAGCACGGCTTCGACGCCGCCTTCGGGGGCGCCCGCCGCGACGAGGAGCGCGCCCGCGCCAAGGAGCGGGTGTTCAGCTTCCGCGACGACTTCGGCCAGTGGGATCCCAAGCGCCAGCGCCCCGAGCTGTGGTCGATCTACAACGGCAACATCCGCAAGGGCGAGCACGTCCGCGTGTTCCCCATCTCCAACTGGACCGAGCTCGACGTCTGGCAGTACATCGGCGTCGAGGAGCTGGAGATCCCGTCGATCTACTTCTCCCACGAGCGCGACGTGTTCGCGCGGGACGGCATGCTCTACGCCCACAACGAGTTCATCGAGCTGATGGACGGCGAGGAGCCCTTCCGCGAATCGGTGCGCTATCGCACCGTGGGCGACATGACCTGCACCGGCGCCGTGCGCTCGACGGCCGTCACCCTCGACGACGTGGTGACGGAGATCGCCGCCACCCGGATCACCGAGCGGGGCGAGACCCGTGCCGACGACCGTGTCACCGAGGCGGCGATGGAGGATCGCAAGCGTGAAGGCTATTTCTGAGATGCACGAGAACGGCTCCGCTCCGGCACCGACCGAGAACGAGTACGCGATACGGCGGCGGCACTCCGAGCTGCTCCGGATCGCCACCGCCGGCTCGGTCGACGACGGCAAGTCAACGCTCATCGGGCGCCTGCTGCACGACTCCAAGTCGATCTTCGAAGATCAGATGGAGCACGTCGTGCAGACCTCCGAGCGCCGCGGCGACGGCTACCTGAACCTCGCGCTGCTCACGGATGGCCTGCGCGCCGAGCGCGAGCAGGGCATCACCATCGACGTCGCCTACCGTTACTTCGCCACGCCGCGGCGCAAGTTCATCATCGCCGACACCCCCGGCCACGAGCAGTACACGCGCAACATGGTCACCGGCGCCTCCACCGCCGATGTCTCGATCGTGCTCGTCGACGCGCGTAAGGGCGTGTCCGAGCAGACGCGGCGCCACATGTACATCGCGTCGCTGCTGCGGATCCCCCATCTCGTCGTGTGCGTCAACAAGATGGACCTCGTCAACTACGACGAGGACGTCTTCTACAACATCCTCGAGGAGGTCACCGACTGGTCGGCGCGCCTCCAGGTCCCCGACATCACCTTCGTACCGATCTCGGCGCTGCACGGTGACAATGTGGTCGACCGCTCCGATGCCATGCAGTGGTACGGCGCCGCGCCGCTGCTCTACCACCTCGAGCACGTCGTCATCGCCCAGGACCGCAACCTCAACGACGTCCGCTTCCCGGTGCAGTGGGTGATCCGCCCCATGAGCGACTCCCACCACGACTACCGCGGCTATGCCGGCCAGGTGGCCGGCGGGGTCATCTGCCCCGGCACGGAGGTCGTGTCCTTGCCCGGCGGCCAGCGCACCACCGTGGCCGCGATCGACACCTTCAGCGGCGAGATCGAGGCAGCGTTCCCCACGATGAGCGTGGCGCTGCGCTTCGCCACCGAGATCGACGTCTCCCGCGGTGACATGCTCGTCGAGGCCCACGATCAGCCCATTACCGCCCGTGAGCTCGATGCCCACATCTGCTGGATGAGCGAGCAGCCGCTGGCCCCGCGCGGCAAGTATGCGATCAAGCACACGACGCGCTCGGCCCGGGCGATCATCGAGGAGATCGACCACCGGATCGACATCAACACGCTCGAGCACGTCAAGGCCGACCAGCTCGGCCTCAACGAGATCGGACGGGTGCGCCTGCGTTGCAGCGCGCCGCTCGTCGTCGACCCCTACTCGCGCAACCGCTCGACCGGCAGCTTCATCCTCATCGACGAGTCGACCAACGACACCGTCGCGGCCGGGATGATCATCAACGCCACGTCCTAGGGACGCTAGAGCCGGGCGGCCACCGCGCCGATGGCCAGGAGCACGAGCGCCGGCCACAGGGCCTGAAGCGCGCGCTCGAGCGGCTCGGCGATGGTGCGGGCCTCGAGCTCGCGCGTCTCGCCGTTGGTGAGCGTCTGGGTGCCGGTGACCTGCGCGGTGCGGCGGCGCAGCTCTCGCACCGGGGTGCTCAACTGGCGCTGGGCGACGCTCAGCAGGCAGCATGCGACCGCCACCAGCACGCCCGCGGGGCGGATCTGGAGTGCGTTGACGAAGTAGCCGGTGAAGGCGGGAAAGCCGCCCCAGGCCAGCGCGAACCACATGTCGTCGTGGATGCGCCCGCCGAACAGCTCGAGGTTGTAGGCGACCACCAGGAACGCCCCGATCGCGACGAGCGGGGCCAGCCACGCGGAGATGGTGAGCGTGCCGGCGATCCCGATGGCCACCGCGCCGCTGAGGCTCGTGACGGCCAGGACGATGAGCGTGGTGCGGCTCAGGCGCGTCTGCAGCGGCCGTCCGTGGAGCTCGTCGAGCGCGTGGGCGGCGATCCCGACGGCCAGGAAGAACGCGGCGAGCGCGGCCGCGAGGCGGTCGGCGTGGAGCACGGGCGCGACGGCGGCGCCCAGGGCCACGTAGCTGAGGTGCCAGGCGGTGTACGGCGGGTGCAGCAGCGTGACCAGGTCGCGCCAGCCGCCCGGGGCCAGGGCGTAGAACGCCGGCCGGCTCGGACGCGCGGGTCCGGTCCGGGGCCGCGTGTGCTCAGGCGCTGTGGCCGTGTCTCACTCCCGACATGACCAGGCCCGCCCCGAAGCTCATCCGGCGCTGGATGACGCCCTCGATGCCCGCCGCCGACCAGAGCCGCGGGAGGTCGGGGTGGGTGGAGTGGAACTGCTCGATGTTCGGGCCCAGGAACCGGCCCACCTCATACCAGGCGGGCGAGACCAGCCGACCCATGAGAGGCAGCCCCGCGCGGGTGTGGGCCTGCCAGAGCCGCCTGAGGACCGGGTTGTCCGGGACGCCGAACTCCACCATCCCGATCCGTCCTCCGGGCTTCACGACCCGGGCCAGCTCCTTGAGGGTTGCGGCGGGATCGTCGACGTAGCGCAACAGGTAGGTGAACGTGAGGGCATCGAAGGCCGCGTCGTCGAACGGCAGGTGCTCCGCCTCGCCGTGCACGAAGGTGACGCCGGAGCGATTGTGCGCGCGGGCGACCTCGAGCATCGCCTCCGACTGGTCCAGCGCGGTCACGAGGGCGCCGCGTTGCGCGAGCACGCTCGCCACCATGCCCGTCCCGGTCGCCACATCGAGGATTCGCTGGCCCGGCTGCGGGCGGACGGCCGATACCATCGCGGCCCGCCACCGCGGATCCTGCCCGAAGCTCATCACCGCTCCGGTGCGGTCATAGCGCCGCGGCAGCCCCTCGAACAGCTGGAGCGCGTGGCGCTTGCGCGCGGAGGTGGCGGCGGAGCCCATCGAAGACCAAGACTACGGGCCTGCGTGCGTCTCGTCTCCGATGGGCGTGTGACGGATCACCTGCCGCCGCCTGATCGCACCCCCGGGGCGGCGCGAGCCGCACCCCGGTAAAGTGGCCGCCGCATGTTCTCGAAGGTGCTGATCGCCAACCGCGGCGAGATCGCGGTCCGAATCGCACGCGCGTGCCAGGAGCTCGGGATCGCGACGGTGGCGGTCTACTCGGAGCTCGACCGCGACGCGCTGCACGTCAAGCGCGCCGACGAGGCCTATCTGCTCGGGGCCGGGCCGGCATCGGAGAGCTATCTCAACATCGAGAAGCTCCTCGAGGTCATCAACCAGTGCGGCGCCGAGGCGGTCCATCCCGGCTACGGGTTCCTGGCCGAGAACGCCGCCTTCGCCAAGGCCCTGGAGGACAACGGCACGGTCTTCATCGGCCCGCCGGCCTCGGCGATCGAGGCCATGGGCTCAAAGACCCGCGCCCGCGAGCTCATGCACGAGGCCGGGGTGCCGATCGTTCCCGGCACGACGGAGCCCGTCGAGACCATCGAGGACGCCCAGAAGATCATCGACGAGACCATCGGCTACCCCGTGGCGGTCAAGGCCGCCGGCGGTGGCGGCGGCAAGGGCTTCCGCGTCGCGCTCTCAGAGGACAAGCTCAAGGACGCCTTCGAGGGAGCCGCGCGCGAGGGCGAGAAGTTCTTCGGCGACGCCACCGTGTACCTCGAGCGCTACCTGCCCGACCCCCGCCATGTCGAGGTCCAGGTCCTGGCCGATTCGCATGGCAACGTCATCCACCTGGGTGAGCGCGACTGCTCGCTCCAGCGCCGCCACCAGAAGCTCGTCGAGGAGGCGCCCGCCCCCGCGGTCGACGAGGCGCTCCGGGCCAAGATCGGCAAGATCGCGACCGACGCCGCCGCCGCGGTCAACTACACCGGCGCGGGCACGATCGAGGGACTGCTCCAGGGCGGCGAGTACTTCTTCCTCGAGATGAACACGCGCGTCCAGGTCGAGCACTGCGTCACCGAGATGGTGACCGGCATTGACATCGTCAAGGAGGGCATCAGGGTCGCGGCGGGGGAGAAGCTGTCGGTCGCCCAGGACGACGTCGTATTGCGTGGACACGCCATCGAGTGCCGGATCAATGCTGAAGATGCGTCCAAGAACTTCGCCCCTGCGCCGGGGACCATCGGCCACTACCGCGAGCCCACGGGCCCGGGTGTGCGGGTGGACTCCGGTGTCGGCCCGGGCTCGGAGATCACGCCGATGTACGACCCGATGGTGGCCAAGCTGATCGTGTGGGACGCCGACCGCGAGCAGGCCACCGCCCGGATGCTCAGGGCTCTGGGCGAGTACGAGATCACCGAGCTCAAGACGCTCATCCCCTTCCACCAGGCGATCATGGCCACCACGCAGTGGGCCAACGCCGAGACCTGTCGCGACCTCATCGAGGATCGCAAGTGGCTCAAGGAGCTCGCCTTCCCGGCGCCCGCCGCGCCCAAGGACGAGGAGGACGAGGCGGAGCCAGTCGAGCAGAGCTACACCGTCGAGGTCTCGGGCAAGCGCTTTGACGTCAAGGTCATCGGGCCGCCCTTCGCCGGCGCCGCCCTCAACGGCTCGGCCCCCGCGGGGGTTGCCGCCGCGGGCGCGCGTCGGCCCGCACGCCGCGCCGAGCGGGCCGGCGGGGGGGGCGGTGGCGGCGACACGCTCGCCTCGCCCATCCAGGGGACGGTGCTCAAGGTGGCCGTGGAGGCCGGCGCGGACGTCGACGAGGGCGCGCTCATCTGCGTCGTCGAGGCGATGAAGATGGAGAACGAGATCACCGCCCACAAGGCGGGCAAGGTCACCGAGCTGCCCATCTCCGTGGGCGCGTCGGTCACCACCGGTGACACGCTGGCCGTGATCACCGCCGCCGCGTCCGAGTAGGCGCTCTGCTCCGCTCAGGCGCGCACGAACGCCATGTTCTCGGCGTGCAGGGCCTTCTGCGGCGCCGACGATCGCCCCGCCGGCAACGTCGTCGCGGCCGGGTCGGACGTGAGCTGCCGCAGGTAGCCCTCGTCCTCTGACAGGACCTCGAGCGCCCGCTGCCCGGTGTACGGCGCGCCGTGCCCGGGGACGACCCACTCGGCCTGCTCGGCCAGCGGCCTGAGCCGCTCCAGCGTGGCTTGGTAGACGGCGATCGAGCCGCCCGGTGACAGCGCCGGGATCTCGACGGGCGAGAGATAGTCACCGCACACCAGCACGCGTGCCCACGGCAGCCAATAGGCGACCCCGTCCGCCGTGTGCCCACCGGTCTCGTGCAGCTCGAGCTCGTGCCCGTCGGCGCCCGCGCCGATCTCCAGATGGCCGGGCACGGGCAGCGATTGCAGCGAGCCCAACGCCAGCGGGCCCCGGCCGTCGACGTAGTGCTCGGCGTCGAACTCGCGCAGGTCTCGCTGGGCCTGGCCGAGCTCTGTGCTCAGTCGAGCCACGGTGGACTCGGCGCAGCCGAGCGCCGCGCCTCCGAACGCCAGCCGCCCCAGCAGGTGGTCCCAGTCGCCGTGGGTGGCGAGCAGCCCGGAGACCGGGAAGCCGGCCTGCTCGAGTACGTCGGGGAGCGCCCGCAGCTCCTCGGGGTAGAGGACCGAGTCGATCACGAACCCCTCGGTGCCGCCGCGTACCGCCGTGCACGTCGTCTGCCACATGTCGGACACGAACACGATCACGTCGGCGTGAAGCGCGACGGCGCGCATGGGGTGGGTGGGAACCGGGTCCCGTGGGTCAGCCGACGCCGAGCAGCTTGGCCGCTTCCTTGAGGCTGCCGACCTCGGCGTCCGGCTTCTTCTGACCGGCCTCGAGCTGCTGCTTGGTGCGGTTGACCCAGATCACCGGGACCTTCTTCTTCAGGCAGGGCTCGACGTCGTGGTAGTAGCTGGCGCCGACGTGCACCCACCCCTTCTTGGAGCCGATCCGTCGCTCGCACTCGGTGAAGTGCGCCGGATCGGGCTTGTAGGAGCGGACCTGCTGGGCGGTGACGACGAGGTCGAAGTCCAGCGGGATGTGGCGCCGGGTCTGCCCCAGCAGCTTGTCATCGATGTTGGAGATGAGCCCGCACTTGTACTGCTTGGCGATCTTGGTGAGCGTTGGGTTGGTCTCCTTGAACGGCTTCCAGCGGTGCACCGAGTCAGGGAGGAAGCCTGAGCGCGAGGGCTCCAGGGGCCAGCCGAGCTGCTTGGCGATCTGCACCGCGGTGCGGCGCAGGACCTCGGCGTAGAGCTCGTAGGACCCGGCTTCGATCTGCTGCTGAATCTCGTGGAACAGGGGCAGGAGCTCGTCGCGCTCGACGGTGAAGCCGTCGCGGTCGGCCTCCGCGCTGAAGGCTTCGAAGGCGCCCGTATCCCAGTCGATCAGCGTCCCATACACGTCGAAGGTGACAAAAGAGACGTTTTTCGGTATGGCCATTGGAGGGTGATAATGCCATGCGATCGCGGTCCGGCGCTTCGTGACACCGCCTGCCCACGGGAGTCAATAGAGTGGATCGCCGTCATGGATCTACTCGAATATCAGGGCAAGCAGCTGTTCGCCCGCCACGGAGTGCCGGTTCCCGACGGTCAGCCTGCCCGCACAGTGGAGGACGCCGTCTCTGCCGCCGAGGCCATCGGCTACCCCTGCGCGATCAAGGCGCAGGTGCAGATCGGAGGCCGCGGCAAGCTGGGCGGGATCAAGATCGCCAACACCCGCGCTGAGGCCGAGGAGTACTCCCGCGCCATTCTCGGCATGGACATCCGCGGCCTCACGGTCCACGAGCTGTGGATCGAGGGCGCCTCGCAGATCGCGTCGGAGTACTACGCGTCGGTCGTGTTCGACCGCTCGGCCAAGGCGCCGCTGGTCATGCTCTCCACCAAGGGCGGGATGGACATCGAGCAGGTAGCCGACGAGGACCCGGATGCCATCGCCAGCCTCCACGTCGATCCGCTGCTGGGCTTTCAGGACTTCCATGGCCGCCGTCTGGCCTACGAGGCCGGGGTCGACGCCGACGTCGTGCGCCCAGTGGGGGCGATGCTGGCCAAGCTCTACGACGTCTTCACCGCCGAGGAGGCGACGCTGGTGGAGGTCAACCCCCTGATCATCACCCCCGACCGCGACGTCAAGGCGCTCGACGCCAAGGTGACGCTCGACGGCAACGCGCTCTATCGCCACGGCGAGAACGCCGCGCTGCGCGACCTCTCGGCCGAGGATGCGCAGGAGGTCATGGCCAAGGAGCGCGGCCTCACCTACGTCAAGCTCGACGGCGACATCGGCATCCTCGCCAACGGCGCCGGTCTGTCGATGTCCACGCTGGACGTCGTGGCCGAGGCCGGCGGCAGGCCGGCCAACTTCCTCGACGCCGGCGGCGGCTCGCGCGCCGACGCCATCACCGCGGCCGTCGAGGTCATCCTCTCCGACGACAAGGTCAAGGCGGTGCTGTTCAACATCTTCGGCGGGATCACCCGCTGCGACGAGGTCGCCAAGGGCCTCATCGAGGCCTTTGAGCAGATCACGCCGTCGGTGCCCTTCGTGGTCCGCCTCGACGGCACCAACGGCCCGGAGGGCCGCCAGCTGCTCGCTGACGCCAACCTCTCCAACGTCCACACCGAGTCCACGATGGACGGCGCGGCGGCCAAGGTCGTGGAGCTCGCGGCGGCGGGGGCACGGGTATGAGCATCCTCGTCGACAAGAACACCCGGCTGTGCACGTCGGGCATCACCGGCCGCGAAGGCACCTTCCACTCGCTGCGCAACCGCGAGTACGGCACCCAGGTCGTGGCCGGCGTGACCCCCGGCAAGGGCGGCCAGGACGTCGAGGGGATCCCCGTCTTCAACACCTTTCACGCGGCGGTGGAGAAGGAGGGCGCCAACACGGCGATGATCTTCGTGCCACCCCGCTTCGCCGCCGACTCCATCCTCGAGGCCGAGGACGCCGGCATCGAGCTGATCATCTGCATCACCGAGGGCATCCCCGCCCACGACGAGCTCCGCGTCTACAACATCCTCAAGAAGAATGGCCGCAGCCGCCTGATCGGGCCCAACTGCCCTGGCATCCTTTCGCCGGGCAAGGCCAGCGTCGGCATCATCCCCGCGTCGTTCTTCAGCGAGGGCAACGTCGGCGTCGTGTCGCGCTCGGGCACGCTCACCTACCAGATCGGCAACGTCCTGGCCCAGAGCGGGTTCGGGAACTCGTCGATCGTGGGCATCGGCGGCGATCCGGTGCCGGGCACCGACTTCATCGACGTCATCGGGATGTTCCAGGACGACGACGAGACCGAGCTGATCGTCATGTGCGGCGAGATCGGCGGCGACGCCGAGGAGCAGGCCGCCGAGTTCATCGCCAACAACGTGACCAAGCCGGTCATCGGCTACATCGCCGGGTTCACGGCCCCTCCGGGCAAGACCATGGGCCACGCGGGAGCGATCGTCTCGGGCTCGAAGGGCACCGCGGTCGCCAAGGCTGAGGCGCTCGAGGCCAGGGGCGTGAAGGTGGGCCGCACCCCCACCCAGGTCGCCGAGGCCGCCGCCGCGCTGCTGGGCAAGTAGCCGCCCGCGCGCCGTTGTGCCTCGGCCCACGGCCGCCGACGCGCCCGGTAGGCTCGCCCGTCATGCCCGAGAAGTCGATTCTGGACGCCCGGCTGGCGGAGATCGACCGGCGGCTGCGCACGATCCAATCGGGGCTGAAGCCGGCCGCGCAGGCCGCGCAGGCCGAGCGCGAGGCGCGGGCTCCGGTGGTCCCGCCCGAGGCCGCGCCGGTCCCCAAGCGGCTCACCGGAGACGTGGGCGAGGTCGCCGGTCTGGTGGCTCAGCTCATGGCGCTGGTGGAGGCCCATGAGCGCCTGCTGTCCCGTGCCCGCGAGCTGGCCGAGGGGCGCGACCCCGCCGCCACCGGGCCCTCGCTGAGCGTCTCGGCGGGCCCGTTCGCGAGTACCGAGGCGCTCCGGCGCTTCGAGCACGCCCTCCAGACGCTGCCCGAGGTACGCAGCGCCGTGGTGCGCGAGTACGAGGGCGCCGACCGCGCCATCGTCGACGTGCACCTCGCCGAGCCAACCCCGTAGTCTTAGGTACGTGGCAGGCTCGATCTCCTTCGCCCGCGGGGCGCCGTCGCTCGACATCGTCGACGTCGAGGGTCTGCGCGCGGCCGCCGACCAGGCCTTCACCAACGACCCGGGCGGGATGACCGCCTACGGCACCGCCGTGGGCTACGTGCCGCTGCGCGAGTGGATCGCCGAGCGCCACGGCGTGGGCCCCGAGCAGGTGCTGGTCACCAACGGCTCGATGCAGGCCGACGCCTTCCTGTTCGACGCGCTCGTGGTCGAGGGCGACACGGTGATCGTGGAGCTGCCCACCTACGACCGGACGCTGCTGTCGCTGCGCAACCGCGGCGCCGACGTGCGGATGGTCGAGCTCGAGCCCGACGGCATCGACACCGCAGCGCTGGAGCGGGTGCTCGTCGCCGGGGCGCAGCCCAAGCTCGCCCACATCATCCCCAACTTCCAGAACCCCGCCGGCTACACGCTCTCGGCGGCCAAGCGCGAGCGCCTGGTCGAGCTCGCGCGCACGCACGGCTTCACCATCTTCGAGGACGACCCCTACGTCACGCTGCGCTTCGCGGGCGAGTCGCTGCCGACGATGTTCTCCACCGCCGGCGACACCGTCGTCTACGCGTCGTCGTTCTCAAAGACGGTCTGTCCCGGGATCCGCGTCGGCTACCTCGTCGGGCCGGCCGACCTCATCGCGCGGATCGCCAAGATCGCCACCAGCACCTACATCTCGCCCAACATGGTGGCCCAGGGCATCGTCAACCAGTTCTGCCGCTCGGGCGCGATCGACCGCTCCATCGCCACCGTGCGCGACGCCCTGCGCGAGCGTGCCCACACGCTGTGCGACGAGCTGTCCGCGCAGCTTCCCGACGCCCGCTTCGTGGCGCCGGAGGGCGGGTACTTCCTGTGGGTGGACCTGCCCGACGGGACCGACGTCTCCGCCCTCTTCGACGCCGCCGCCGCGCGCGGCGTGCAGTTCGTCAAGGGGACCGACTTCGTGCTGGAGGGCGGCGAGTCGACACTGCGCCTGGCCTACTCCGGAGTGACCCCGGCCGAGATCCGAGAGGGCGTCAAGCGCCTGGCCGAGGCCTACGCGGAGGTTGGCCGCCAGGTCAATGCGGCGTGAGGAGCTGAGGGCTCTCGGCGACCTCGCCGGCGACGCCGCCGCCGGGATCGCCAGCCAGGCCCGCGAGGTCCACGAGAGCATCGCCGCGCGGGTCTTCGGCACGCTGGGCCCGACAGCCGCGCCGGTGCGTGAGATTCATGACCGGGTCGCCGCCGGCGCCTACGCCGCGGCGTCCGCGCTCACCGGCGAGCTGGTGAAGGGCGGAGCGGCCGTGGCCAGTCTCGCCCGGCCCGATGACGCCCCGTCGCTGACCGAAGCACCGCGTGGGGGCCTGGCCATCGGCGCGATCAACGGGATGTGGGGCGACCGCCTGCACCGCGACCGCAGCGCGCTGGCGACCCCGATGGCGGTGCGCGTCCGCGGGCGCGACGTGGCGCTCGACGCCGGCTCGCTGCGTGCCACCTTCCCGCAGGCCACGCCGCGACTGGCGGTGTTCCTCCACGGCCTGTGCGAGACCGAGGACGCGTGGCGGCTGCGCGCCGCCCGCAGCGTCCCGTATGCGGAGCGCCTGCGCACCGAGCTGGGGTACACGCCGATCCTCATCCGCTACAACAGCGGGCTGCACATCTCCCACAACGGGCGAGCCCTGGCGGCGCTGCTCGATGCGCTGACCGAGCACTGGCCGGTGGAGGTCGCCGAGGTGGCGTTCATCGGCCACTCGATGGGCGGTCTCGTCGCCCGGGGGGCCTGCCACTACGCCGCGGAGGGCTCGTGGCGTGAGCGGGTCCGCCACATCTTCATGCTGGGCTCGCCCCACAAGGGCGCGCCGCTCGAGCTCGGCGCCAACGCGGTCTGCCACGCCGCCGGGCGGGTCCCGGAGCTGAGGCCGTTCGCGGCGCCCATCCGCGTGCGCAGCGTCGGCGTCAAGGACCTCGCCTACGGCTACGTCGTCGACGCCGACTGGGAGGGGCACGACCCCGACGCCTTCTGGACCAACACGGGCACGGTCGTCCCGTTCCTGGACACCGCGACCCACTATTTCGTCAGCGCCAGCCTCAGCCGTGAACCCGACGCGCCCGTCGGCCGGCTGCTCGGCGACCTGCTTGTGCTGCGTCCCAGTGCCTGGTCACAGGGCGAGCGCGGCGAGCGCCTGCAGTTCCCGGTGGAGCAGTACGCCCATGTCGGCGGCGCCACGCACTTCGACCTGCTCAATCACCCGGCGGTGTACGCGCAGGTCCACCGCTGGCTGTCGGCGGGGACACCGCAGCTGGCCGCCCAGGTCTGAGTGTCGCTCAGCGTCCGTAGCGCCCGCCGAGCACGAGCTGCTCGGGCAGCGCGATCCGCGGCGGGGGCGAGGGGTCGGCCAGAACCGACACGGTCTCGGCGACGCTGAAGGTGACCGTTGCGGTGGCGCCGTCGCTGCTCACCTGGACCTCATCGCCGTCGTTGGAGGCGACGCTTCCCCGCAGGCCGGGCTCGATCCCAGCGCCCTTGAGGTAGTGCAGCAGGTCCTCGGCCTCGTTCTCCAGGCGCAGAATGGTGACGCTGGCCCCGACCTCGCAGTCGGCCAGGGGCACGCCGACGATCCGCTCGCCCACCTTGATCGGATGGCCGTGGGGGCAGGTGGAGGCGTCGCCGACGGCGCTGCGGATGTAGGCCTCAAAGCGCGGGGTCATCGCGTACTCGAGCTTCTCGGCCTCCTCGTGGACGTCGTCCCACGGGACTCCGACGACATCGGTGAGGAAGCGCTCGATCATCCGGTGGCGGCCGACGATGACCTCGGCCTGCTCGCGGCCGGACTCGGTGAAGGCGATCTTGCGCCCGTCGGTGCGCTCGATGAAGCCGTCACGCTCCAGGCGGCCGAGCATCTCGTGGACCGTCGGCGCCGAGAGCTGCATCGCCCGCGCCAGGTTGGCTCCGCTCATGGGCAGCCCCGCCTCGTAGAGCCAGAACAGCGATTCCAGGTATTCCTGCTCCGCGGTGGTGACCTGAGGCTCAGCCATGCGATTGATCCTATCTGGTGGTCCCTGCCGGCCCGGCGGCCCGCACAGGTACCATCGCCCCCACCGTGTCACTCCCGCTCAAGCCCCCGATCGAGCCCCAGCTCGCCCGCTCGGGCAAGGAGCTGCCGCTGGGTGAGCAGTGGGCCTACGAGCCCAAGTTCGACGGCTTTCGCGCCATCGCGTTCGTCGACGGCGAGACGTTCACGATCCAGTCGCGCGGGGGCAAGCCGCTGGAGCGCTACTTCCCGGAGCTGCGCTTCCCGCCCGGCCGCTACGTCGTCGACGGCGAGATCGTCATCGACGCAGAGGACGGCCACGAGGACTTCGGGGCCCTCCAGCAGCGCATCCATCCCGCCGAGAGCCGCATCAACATGCTGGCCGAGCAGACGCCGGCGCGCTACGTCGCCTTTGACCTGCTGGCCCGCGACGATGAGGAGCTGCTCGCGCTGAGCTTCGGCGAGCGCCGTGCCGCTCTGGAGGAGCTCACCCGGGCCGGCATCGACCTGACCCCGCTCACCCGTGACCCCGACGGCACGGCCGAGTGGCTGCGCGACGGCGAAGGGGTCGTGGCCAAAGAGCTCGGCGCTCCGTACCGGCCGGGCCAGCGCAAGGGCATGGTCAAGGTCAAGCGGGTGCGGACGATTGACGCCGTCGTCGTCGGCTACCGGCCGGGCAAGGAGGAGGGCACCGTCGGCTCGCTCATCCTCGGCCTCTACGACGATGACGGGAAGCTGCACGTGGTCGGGCACTCCTCCGGGCTCAAGGCGTCGGAGAAGCGTGCCCTGGTCGGCAGCCTGGAGCCGTATGAGACGGGTGAGCGCGGGAGCGGGGATCCGAGCCGATGGCAGAGCGAGCGCGAGCTGGAGTGGATCTCGCTGCGTCCCGAGCTGGTGGTGGAGGTCACCTTCGACCACGCCAGCGGCGGGCGGATCCGCCACGGCACCAAGATCCTGCGCTGGCGCGATGACAAGCCTCCGGTGGAGTGCCGCCTGGAGCAGATGAAGTCCTAACGACGACAGGGAGACAGCCAATGCCGCTTCAAGGTGAATACGCGCCGAGCTCGGCCGAGTGGGTGCGCAAGCAGGTCGAGGAGATCGAGAGCTCGGGCGGTACTCAGGGGACCACCCTGCGCGGGATGCCGGTGATCATCGTCACGTCGCTGGGTCACGGCTCCGGCAAGCTGCGCAAGAACCCGGTGATGCGCGTCGAGCACGACGGCAAGTACGCGGCGGTCGCCTCCAAGGGCGGGGCGCCCGAGCATCCCACCTGGTATCGCAATCTCGTCGAGCATCCGCTGGTCGAGGTCCAGGACGGCCCGGCCAAGGGCGACTTCACCGCCCGCGAGCTGAGCGGCGAGGAGCGCGCGGAGTGGTGGGAGCGGGCCGTGGCGGCGTTCCCGAACTATGCGGAATACCAGGAGAAGACCGACCGCGAGATCCCGGTCTTCGTGCTCGAGCCGGCGAGCTGACCGCGCGGGTGGGGCGGGTGGGACGGGTTCCCGGCGTCCCGGAGACGGTGCTGGTGGCACCGGACTCGTTCAAGGGGACGTTCAGCGCCACCGAGGTGGCCGCCGCGATCGGCCGCGGGCTCCGGGACGCCGGGCGTCCCGTCGACCTGTGCCCCGTGGCCGACGGCGGGGAGGGCACGCTGGATGCGCTCGCCGCGGGGCTGGGCGCCGAGCGCCTACGGGCTGAGGTCAGCGATCCCCTCGGCCGCCCGATCGAGGCCGAGTTCGGGCTGGCGGGTGACGTGGCCCTCGTGGACACCGCGGCGGCCAGCGGGCTGAGCCTCGTCGCCGAGGCCGAGCGTGACGCCTTTGCCGCCAGTACGGCCGGCACCGGCGAGCTCATCGCCGCGGCCATCGCCGAGGGAGCCCGGACCGTCTACCTCGGCGTCGGTGGCAGCGCGACCACCGACGGGGGCTCGGGGGCGATCAGGGCGATCGAGCGCGCCGGCGGTATCGGGGACGCGCGGCTGGTGGTGCTGTGTGACGTGCGCACGCCGTTCGAGGACGCCGCCAGGGTCTTTGGTCCGCAGAAGGGCGCGGGCCCGGATGACGTCAAGCGGCTCACGGCGCGGCTGAACGGGATGGCGCGGCGGTATGACCGCGATCCGCGCGGCGTCCCGATGACAGGCGCCGCGGGCGGGCTCTCGGGCGGCCTGTGGGCCGCCTTTGGCGCCGAGCTCGTCCCCGGGGCGGCGTTCGTCCTTGACGAGGTGGGCTTTGACGCCCGCATGCGCGCGGCCCGCGCGGTGATCACGGGCGAGGGCAAGCTCGACATGCAGAGCCTCGTGGGCAAGGTCGTCTCTGAGGTCGCCACCCGCGCGCGGCAGTCCGGGGTGCCCTGCCACGCGGTGGTGGGGACGCGCGAGCTCGACTCGATGGGCGCGCGGATCCTCGACCTCGACCGCGTGATCGAGGCCTCGACGCTCACGCAGCTCGAGGCCGCCGGGAGGTCGCTGGCCGAGGTGCTGTGAGGGGCGGCGCGTGCGGTCGGGGGCGCGGGCGCTTCGGGCGGGCGCGGGCGCGCGGGCTGGGCTAGTGCGCGAACGCCGCCGTCGTGCTGGCCACGCCCTCGGGCAGCGGCGCGGATAGGGACTCGAGCCGCCTGGTCTTGTCGGCCAGGGCTTCGAGCAGCTCGTCTGCCATCTCCTTGTGCATCCCAGCGCGCACCACGACGCGCAGCACGCTGAGATCCTGGCGGTTCTCCGGGAAGCTGTAGGCGGGCACGAGCCACCCGCGCTCGCGCAGGCGGTCGGACACGTCGAACACCGTGTAGTTCTTGACCTCCGGGTTGGTGGCGAAGGCGAACACCGGCAGCTCCGAGCCGTCGGAGATGAGCCGGTAGGGACCCATCTCGGCCACGGTGTGGGAGATGTGGAGCGCGATCTTCTGGAGCGTCTGCATCATCGACGTGTAGCCCTCGCGGCCGAGGCTCATGAACATGAAGTACTGGGCCACGACCTCGCTGCCGGGACGCGAGAAGTTCAGCGCGAACGTCGGCATGTTGCCGCCGAGGTAGTTCACGTTGAACACCAGGTCGCGCGGGAGCGCCTTCTCATCGCGCCAGATGGCCCAGCCGACGCCGGGGTAGACGAGCCCGTACTTGTGGCCCGACGCGTTGATCGACTGCACGCGCTTGAGCCGGAAGTCCCACTCCAGGTCCGGGGCCAGGAAGGGCGCCACGAAGCCGCCAGAGGCTCCGTCGACGTGCACGGGGATGTGGATGCCCTTCTCTGACTCGAGCTGGTCCAGGGCGTCGGCGATCTCCTTGACCGGCTCATAGCTGCCGTCGAAGGTGGAGCCGAGGATCGCCACCACGCCGATGGTGTTCTCGTCGCAGTGGGCGAGCGCCCGGTCGGCGGTGAGGTGGAACGTCTCGCCCTCCATCGGCACCAGCCGCGGCTCGACCTCCCAGTAGCGGCAGAACTTCTCCCAGCACACCTGGACGTTGGCGCCCATGACCAGGTTGGGCTTGTCGGCGGCCTTGCCCGCCTTCTGCATGCGCTCGCGCCAGCGCCACTTCATGGCCATCCCGCACAGCATCGCCGCCTCGCTGGACCCCGTGGTGGAGCAGCCGGTCGCGGTGGTGTGCTCGGGCGCGTTCCACAGGTCGGCCAGGATGTTGACGCAGCGCGCCTCGATCTCGGCCGTCTGCGGGTACTCGTCCTTGTCGATCATGTTCTTGTCCGCGGTGTCGGCCATGAGCCTGGCCCCGAGCGCCGGCATCCAGGTGGTCACGAACGTGGCCAGATTCAGGCGGGCCTGGCCGTCGAGCAGCAGCTCGGAGGTGATCACCTCATAGGCCGCCTCGGTCCCGACTCCGATGTCACCGAGACGGTCGATCGGCATCTCGGCGTCGTCGACCTGGATGGTCGGCAGCGACAGAGGCCGGTTGTGATTGCGGTCCGGCTGGCGCGAGCTGAGAGCCATGAGCCGTTACTCCGTGGCGAGGATGACGTCCGAGGCCTTGACGATCACTGTCACCGGGGTGCCGTCGGCCAGGCCGAGCTCATCGGCGGCTTCGACGGTGATCGAGGAGACGATTCGCTGACCGCCGACGTCGACGACCACGTTGGCGATGGCCGCCCCCTTGGTCACCTGCTGGACGGTTCCGGCGAGTTGATTGCGTGCGCTGAGCTTCACGTGGATCCTTTCGGGTCAGAGAGCACAGGTATGTTTCCAGAGGTGAGCGCCAACCTGACCCTGGGGGAAGCCGCCGCTGCCATCGGCGTCAGCGCCGATACGCTGCGCCGCTGGGACCGCGCGGGCAAGCTCAAGACCATCCGTGACGAGCGTAACCGGCGCATGGTCTCCGCCGAGGAGGTCCGCCGCCACACCCAGCGGCCCCAGCGCCATGAGACGGGCCGCAAGCTCTCGGCGCGCAACCGCATGACCGGCGTGGTGCGCTCGGTCGAGGTCGACGGCGTGATGGCCCTGGTCGAGATCGAGGCCGGGCCGTTCCTCATCACCGCCGCGGTCACCCGTGACTCGGTGGAGGAGCTGGCGCTCGCGCCGGGGGTGGAGGCCACCGCGACGGTGAAGGCGACGTCGGTGATGGTCGAGCGCGCCTAGCGCCCCCCCGACCCACTCGTGATACCGGAGGGCTTCCACGACTTCTTCGTGGCCGCCGCGGGGGTGGCCGGCGCGCTCGTCGGCCTGCTGTTCGTCGCCGTCTCGGTGACCCAGGAGCGGCTGGCCAAGGAGGGTGAGAGCCAGCTTCACCGCGTCCGCGCTTCGGCCGCGCTCACCGCATTCTCCAACGCCCTGGCGGTCTCGCTGTTCGTGCTCATCCCCGGGATCGGCATCGCCTGGCCCGCGATCAGCGTGGCCGTCCTGGGGCTCTTCTTCGTGGCCGCCTCGCTGCTCTCGCTCATCCGGCTGCGACGCCGGCACCGCAGCGGGCCGCGGGACGCGCTGTTCCTGGCCGGTCAGACCATCGCGTTCGTGATCCAGCTCATCGCCGGCATCAGTGCGCTCAACAGTGGCGTGGACGTCGGCGCGACGCGGGCGGTCGCCATCATCGTCATCGTCAGCTTCCTCATCGGGATCGCGCGGGCCTGGGAGCTCATCGGCGGCCCGGAGATCGGGCTGTTCCACGAGCTGCGCCTGGTGGGGCGCCCGGACGATTCCGAGCGCTCTGAGTAGGGGCGGCGGCGGTGGCGGTGAGCCTCCGGGCGTCTGCCCTGGGTATGCGGGCGAACGTCAACGGCGGGCTGGGGAAGTGTGGTCCGCAGCGTAAGTGGCCGTCTTTGCAGGGCATTGTGGCGGATAGTTGCGCCATTTCCTCCACTATCCGCCACGACCCCGCAGAGGCCCTCCCCCGGCGGCGGTCGAGGCCAGCCAAGCTTGACCTATCAGCCCGCAGTTGACGTTCGCTGATACCCAGGCCAGACGCCGACCGCCCCACCACCCAGGGCGCCCCGGCTCCGAGCGTCAGCCCAGCTCCCACACCACATCAAGCCGCTGCGGCTTGCGGAACACCAGCCCCCGGATCGCCGCCGCACGCGATGGGTGCAGCGCCAGCCCCGGCAGCCGCGCCAGCAACGAGCCCAGGGCCGCCCGCGCCTCGAGCCGAGCCAGGTGCACTCCGACGCAGACATGCGGCCCCTGGGCAAAGGCCACGTGCCGCCGCAGGTTCGGCCGCCTCGGGTCAAACGCGTCGGGGTCGGCGAACACTGCCGGGTCGCGGTTGGCTGCGGTGATCGACAGGCGCACCAGGTCGCCGCACGCGATCTCAGCGTCGCCGAGCACGACGTCCGCCGTGGCGTAGCGGTCGACGACCGCCGCCGCCGGCTCCAGCCGCAGGGACTCGTCGATCGCTGCGCCGAGCGCCGCGGGATCGGCCCGCGCGGCGTCCGCGCGCTCGGGCTCGGCCAGCAGGTACAGGGCGGCGGTGGCGATCATTCCCTCGGTCGTCTCGATCCCGCCGAACAGGAGCACCGCGGCGTTGGAGATCACCTGCTCGGTCGACAGCACCCCCGCGCCCGCCGCGGCCGCCAGCAGCGACGAGTCATCGCCGCCGTCGATCACCACGCGCAGCCGATCGCTGAGGCTGACGAACGCCTCCTCGCCGGCCGCCGTCGCGCCGTTGCCCGCGGTGATCTCCGTCACCGAGGCGACGATCGCGTCATACCAGGCCAGCACATCGGCCACCTCGTCGCGGCCCAGGCCCAGCGCCTGGGTGACGATCGATGCCGCCATCGGCCCGGCGAACGCGCGCCGCAGCTCTGCGGCACCCGCCGGCGCCAGCTCGTCGATCAGCCGGTTGGCCTCGTCTTCGGTGGTCTGCGCGAAGCGTCCCGCCACCTCACCGGCGCGGAACGGCCCCACGAACGGCGCGCGGTGGCGATCGTGCTCGACACCGTCGAGGCTGAGCATGCTCGGCCCCACCACCTGAGCGGTGGAGAACCGCGGGTCGTCCACCGTGAAGGCCTTTGCGTCGCGCATCGCCGCCAGGACGAGGTCGTGCCGCGTCACCAGCCAGCCCTCGAGGCTGGGCAGCCACGACACCGGCTCTGCCGCTCGCAGGCGGGCCAGCGCGGCGTGGGGATCCTGGTCGAGCTCTGACAGGGTCACCGCGGCGCCCAGGGGAAACGCCGCCTTTCGTTGAGCTTCTACGGGCTCCACGTGGCCCTGATTGTGACCCCATCGTCATTCCACGGGTCGTCTGCTCGGCGGCGGCTGGCATCCGAGGTCGATGAGGTGGCGCACGAAGGCGGTGCGGTCACGGTCGGGATGAAACGGATCGACCCCGTCGCGGAGCAGCGCCGCGACGCGCTCGATCTCGAACAGGAGCGCCAGCTTCCCGGGCGGGTCGTCCCACTCGCCGGAGTCGTAGCGCTCGGTCCACGCCGCGAGCGCGGCGAGCGCCTCAACCTGGATGTCGTCCTCCCACCACTGCGAGCGCACCCCCAGCCGATAGCGCACCCGGAGGTCGCACACGTCGGCCCACAGTCGTTCGAACCACAGCCACCGCTCTCGGGGGAGCAGACCGCGCCAAGTCAGCGGCCAGCGGATCGCGTCCTCATCGGACCACCCGTCGTCCTGGGGCAGGTCGTCCCGCCAGTCGCCGGGTCCGTGCCAGTTCATGCGGCCAACCTCCTCAGTCGACGATCCGCAAACCACATCCGCAGGCGCACCTCCGCGGGCGGAATCCGCCCGTACAGCAGCAGCGCGTGGCCCGGCGGAAGCTGGCGCAGCGCTTCGGGCGCCACCAGCGGCCGGCGACGCACCCCGATCGTGCGCGAGCCGCCGCCGGCGTCCACCGTACGCGTCGTCTCGCGCGTCTCCTCCTCTCCGGCCAGCCCCGAGAAGTAGCGGAGCGTGTCCAGGTCGGCCACCCCCGGGAGCAGCATCCGGGCGCGGTGGCTGTTGACCACCGTCTCCGCCTGGCGCCCGTAACGGCTGCGAGCCTGGGCGAGGTCGTGGAAGATCGAGACGAGCTGGATGTTGTGGCTCGGCGCCGTCGACGCGATCTCGGCCAGGTTGGGCAGCGGCGCGACGTTGCCCGCCTCGTCCAGGCAGAGCAGCAGCGGGAGCTCCAGCCGTCCCCCGGCCAGGGTAGCCCGCTCGTAGGCGCGGTCGACGATCTCAGAGAGCAGGGCGAGGAAGATCGGCCGCAGCAGCTTGGACGCCTTGGCGTCGCCGATCAGGTACAGCGTCGCGCGCTCGTCCAGCAGCGCGTCGGGCGTGATGTCCGAGGACCGCGCCGAGCGCAGCACGCGAGCGAAGCGGTACGCGCGTAGCAGCCCCTGGGCGGTCGCCTCGATCGAGGAGCGGGTGCGGTCGGCCTGGGACTCGAATGCGCGCACCGCGTCATACGCGGCGTGCGCGCCTTCGAGCTCGGCCTCATCGCGCGCGGATCCGGTGAGCTCCGTGATCGCCTCATAGAGCTCCCGTGAGCCCTGACCGTAGGCCCAGCGCACCACAGCCGCCATCCGGGCCCCGGTGCGTGCGGCGGTGAACAGCAGCGGCGCCAGGCGCTGCTCGGCGGCGATCGCCCAGAAGTCACCGCCCTCGACGCCGCGCTGATCAAGCTCGCCGGCGGCCGCCAGCCGCCATGCGACCTCCAGCGCTCCGTCCCAGCTCGACGCGCCCCGCAGCGGCGACCAGGTGTGGCCCTCCAGTCCCGATAGCTCGAACGGGTCAAAGACGAACACGGGCCCGAGCGCCCGCCGACGCGCCAGCGTGCACGCCAGCAGGTCCGTCTTGATCGAGGAGGCGACGGCCGGGCCGTCCCACTCGAGCAGCGCGGGGACGGCCAGCCCCGCGGACTTGCCCGACTGCGGTGGCCCGAACGCCACCAGCGCATGCCGTTCCTCGGCGTAGAGCAGCCGCCCGCGGCAGCGGCCGAGCGCGAGCCGGCCCGTCCGGGCCCGGCCATGCAGAGCACGCAGCTCGCCGGCGCCGGCCCAGCGGGCGCCCGCCGAGGGCCGCCCGAGCCGGGAGAGGAGCCCCGCTCGGGCGGCCGCGCCGACCAGCGCTCCGAGCGACGCCGCCAGCACGGTGAGCGCGGCGTAGAAGCCGCCCGCGCCCGGGAGCAGCGCCCGCGCCTCACGCGGCCACGCCGCCGCGGGGTGTGCCAGCCGGGCCGGCAGGCGCAGGAGGACGCCCGGCAGCTGCCCCGCGCCGACGCGGGGCCAGCCACCGCCGAAGAGCAGGCCGGCCAGGCCGCCCCACGCCCACACCGCGGCGGCCAGCGCGACCGCGCCACCGATGAGCGCGAGCATTGCCCCATCCGAGACACCGCCTGAGGCGCGCGCGCCCCTCATCCGCGCCTTCCGGCGGAGCTGGTCGCGCTCATCCCGGTGTCGGTGTTCGTCAACCGCGTCTCGATCTGCGACCGATGGTGGGCGACGACGAACGACCGGGCGCCGACGCGCCACAGCGCCTGGCCGGGCGAGAGCATCGAGATGAGCCGCGCCTCGCTTGCCGACAGGCCCAGCACCGCCTGCGTCAGCGGGACCTGGCTCTCGTCCTGGTGGTAGACGATCCGGGTCGAGGCGTCGGCGACGAGGCCCTCGGCGATGCGGGCGGCTCGCGAGCCGGCGTCGCCCGCCGCCTGCAGGTCGGCGAGCTTGTGCAGCACCACCAGATTCATCACCCCGAACTGCCGGGCCAGCTTGAAGTTGGCCTGAAACCACTCGCCCAAGCCGGTGTGCTGGACGATCTTCCACGACTCGTCGGCGACGTTGATCAGCCGCTCCCGGCCGGGCCGCTGCGCGGTGCGCGCCAGCAGGGCGCTGATCCACGCGCTCGCGCAGGCCATGAGGATGCCGACCGCCGGCGAGTCGCGGACCGCGTGCAGGTCGAGCACGAGCAGCCGGGCGTCGAGGTCGAGCCCTGGCGTGGTGGGGCCGTCGAACATCCCGCGCAGCGGTCCCTCGCACAGGTCCTGGAGCGCGAGGGCGGCGCGGCGCGCGTCGGCGGCCAGGGTGCCGACGGTCGTCTCCAGCCGCTGGGCCATGGCGTCGACCGGAGAGAAGAGGACGCCGGCGATTTGGGGCAGCGTCGGCTCGCCGTCACCGCGGGCGCGGACGACCCGCAGCGCCTCGCGCAGCGCGCCCGCCTCGACCTGCGTGAGCGTGTCGCCCATCGCCGCGACGGTCACCGCGCGTAGGAGCTCGAGCTGGGCGTGCTCCTCGGGGCGCGACGCCAGCGGGTTGACGCGCACGCCCGAGCCCGGGACGAGGGAGATCGGCCGCACGCCGACGGCGTCGCACAGCGGCCCATACTCGCGCTTGATGTCGAGCACGAACGCCCGGCGGCCGAACAGCAGCATCCGCCACAGCAGTGTCTTGACCAGCGCGCTCTTGCCCTGGCCGAGCTTGCCGAGCACGATCGCGTTGGGGTCGTCCAGCGCGCCGTCGGCGTAGAGGACCCACGGGTCATAACAGAACGCCCCGCCCCCGGAGTCGCGCCCGATGTAGACGCCGCGACCGCCCAGCCCGCCGGCGTTGACGAACGGGTAGATGGCCTGGGCGTGGCGGGTGGTGCAGCGATGGCCCGGCCGCTCGGCCGTGCGCAGGCTCATCGCAGCCCCCGGCACAACGGCAACGTGAACGTGAAGGCGTCGGCCTGCTGCCCGTAGAGGCGGTGCAGCTCGAGACGCGCGCGGGCGGCCTGCTCCACGACCTCGGCACAGGCGCGGCGCAGATCATCGGGATCGCGCCCGGTGACGGTGACGAAGCCGCTGAGGCGGACCTCGCTGTGGCCCGCGGCGAGCTCGGCCTCGCGCCGCCGGGTGGCGTCGGCCGCCTGGCGCTGACGCGCCGTCTCGGACTGCCCGAAGCGGGCCCGGAGCTCCCGGTCGGCGCGATCACGCGTGATCGCCGCCTCGACCTCGCGGGTGGACCGATCGCTGGCGAGAGGCTCGAAGGTCACCGAGACGGTGCGCACGACGCCGGAGTGGCCCAGCAGCGAGTCCATGAACATCGGCGAGACCTCGACCCGGGGCCATGCACCGATCCAGTAGGTCGCGTGCAGCGCGCCGTCGGCCTGGTAGTGCTCCCAGGACTCGCGGGCGCCCAGTGGCCAGGCGTTGACGTCGTCGAGCCCGTCGCGGTCCGGGTCACATGCGTCCAAGGCGCTCAGCTCCGCTCGGGCATAGGGATCAAACGCGGTCCGCAGAGCCCGGGCGAGCTGGCCCGGGCTGAGCGCGCCCAGCACCGTGACCTCGGCCCCCTCGAGCCCCTGGGCGACGCGCTCGGTCTGCTCCACCAGCGCGCGCGTCGCGCCGTCGGCGCCGCGGACACGCTGGGCGTCGACCTGGATGGCCAGCAGGATCTCGTGCTCCTGGGTGACGCGGGCGGTCGAGGAGATCAGCTCCAGATAGGAGTCGATCATCGGCGTGCCGCGCAACGGGACCGCGGGGTCGCGTTCGGCATGCACCCAGCGCACAAGCTCGTCGCCCTGGGCGGGCGCGGTGCGCTCGATCCACTGCACGCGCCGGATCGCGCTGCCGCCGGCCCCGGCGAGCACGAGCCCCCAGCGGGCCAGGCGACGCTCCTGAGCGTCCTGGTCAAGCAGTGAGAAGGCGACGACGCGGCAGGCCAGCACGGCGATGAGGCGCCGGCCCGAACGTTCGGAGACCACCCCGAGCGAGCGGCCGTGATAGTCGGCGGCCACGAGGCGGACGTCGCGCAGTTGCGGGGGCGCCACCGGGACCGGTGAGCGTCGCAGCAGCCCGCGGCGACCCACGCGGGAACCCGCCGCCATCACATCGGAGGCAAAGCGCCGTCGCCGCAGTCGCCGCCACCAGAAGGCGAGGGTCAGCGGCAGCCACTCCTCCGCCGTACGGCCGCCGAGCGGCAGGCAGGTGGTCGCCACCGCCGCGGCCACCAGCGCCGCGGCGAGGAGGACGCCGAGCGCCGAGGACGACGCGTCAAGGGCGGCGATGGCGCCCACGCCCCCCGTCGCGATCACCGCGGCCTGACCGGCGCGCACCGGGCCCAGCAGCCCGCGGCGCTCGAGCGGCCCGAACGTGTACGTGAGACGGCGCTCACTCACTCCAGGCCGTCCTCGGGCTCCGGGGGCGCCGGCGGCGCGGGGAATGGCGGCGGGCCGGCGTCAGGAGCCTCGTCCCCGTTGGGCGGTGTGGGGCCGAGGTGCAGGACGTCGGCGTCGAGGCTCATGTTCTGAAACACCGCCGGCAGCTCGCCATGGCGCACGGTGGGCCCGAATGCGTCGGTCTCGGGGACCGGCACCGCTGTGGCCGGCGGGTCGGACGCGAGATGAGCGATGGGTGCCGACCCAGAGGCTTCGGGGCCCGCGGGTGCGGGCGCCGGCGCTCCGGGGCCGCCATGTGCCGCCGCCGACCCTCCGGGGTGCGAAGCGGCGGGCGAAGGATCGACCAGCGATGAGTCCGCGTCCCGCGCGGTCGTCATGGCGCCGTCTTGCGCCGCGCCGTCTTGCGCCGCGCCGCCGCGCCGTCTTGCGCCGCGCCGCCGTTCTCCGCCGCGCCGCCACCCATCCCGTCTCGCCGCATGAACGTGAGCAGGCGCGCCGGCAGCCGTGCGGCCACATCCTCGCTCGCGGCGTCGCGGGCGGCCCCGTCCTGGCCTGCGCGCTCGCCGCCCGCGTCCTCGGTCGCATCGGTGGCTCCGTCCGCGCGGCTGCCGGCCACCTGGGGTGGCTGCCCCGCGTGGGGTCGCAGGCCGCCGGCAGCGGCGGCGGCCAGCTCGTGCAGCGGAAGCAGCCGGAGCATCGCCCACGGCGAGAACGCCGCCAGCAGCACCAGGGTGGTCCCCGCCAGGAACGACCCGACGCCGGGGATGAGGGCGTGACCGAGCGCCGCCGCGCCCAACCCCAGCACCGCGACGATGGCGAACTTGGACAGAATGAGTGCCACCAGCAGCTCGACGGCGCGGACGGCCCAGATCCGGCGAGCCGGCCACACCATCGCCGCGAAGAACAGCGGCAGCATGAGCACGATCACGTACACGGCTGCCTGCCGGATGAGCAGCTCGAGCCACAGGGTGATCGCGGCCGCGATGGTGAAGAGCGCGATGAAGAACGAGACGAAGGCGCTGCCGCTGGCCCCGGAGATGAGCCCCCCGAGGGCGCCGACGCGGCCCAGGAAGGCGGCGCCGGCGTGACCCGACGCCGAGGACACGATCGAGGACATCTCGTCGGAGCCGGCGAGCAGGAGCGCCGTGAGCGGGGCGGCCACGCCGACCGCCAGTAGCCCGAGCGGCAGATAACCGAACGCCGAGCGCAGGAGCAGGGTGAGGTCTGAGCGCAGCATCGCCTGGATCGCGGCCGCGAAGAGGAAGGGCACCGTGAGGAGGGCGGCGACCGCCGCCATCCGCCAGTAGGTGGACGAGAACCACACCGCTCCCAGGTTGGGGTTGGTCGACGCGCCGACCGCCTTGACCGTGAGCCTGAGCGCGTACTGGGCGCCGGCGATCACACCGGCGGTGATGGCGGCGATGCCCGCGGCGCGCGCGACCGTCTTTGACGCACTGCCGGTGAGCGCGCCGAGCGCGCCACCCACGTGGCCGCCGGCCAGCTTCTTGCCCGCATCGAGGACGCGCCCCGCGTTGGACGCGACGGTGCAGACCTTTCCGGCAACGCCGCTGAGCCACCCCGCCAGCGAGCACACGGTGGCCCCGACGCCCGCCGAGGCGGTGGCCGGTGCCGCCGAGAGCACGAGCGCGGCGATGACCGCGACCAGCGCGAGGGTCCGAGCGCCCCCGCTCATTTGGCCGTCGCCCCGAGGTGAGCGAAGAAGTTCACGAGGCCCGGCGCGGCGCCGACGATCAGCGCCGAGGCCGCCGAGATGAGCGCCGCCATCCGCCCCCGCCCGGCGTACTGGTGGTTGTGGGTGTGCGAGGCCACCGCCCACAGCGCGGCGCCGATGAAGGCGCCGAGCAGAGCGATCACCAGCGCCCAGGCCTCGGCGCCGTTGACGAGCTGCTGCAGCACGTTGCTGCCCGGCAGCCCGCGGAGATCCGGATGGGCCGTCACCGCGGCCATGCCTCTCACCGTGGTCGCGGCCATCACCGTTGCCATCGAGCCCACGCTCATAGAAATGACCTCCTTGAGTCTAATTGAGCCAACTGAATCTGTTTTAGCCTAGTAAATGGATTTGGACTTTGCTAGGTTGAAACGTAAATAATTAGTCTCAATTAGACTCAGAGGTGGTCATCATGTCTGCGACGGCGTGCACTATTGACGAATGCGCACTCGGTCAGATCGGAGAGGTGGCGGAGCTCTACGCACGGAGCGCCGGGTTGGTGCGCGGCCAGGTGTGCAGCGAGGTGACCGCGCCGGAGGCGGTCATCGACGACGCCTGTCAGTTCGCGTGGATCCGGCTGCTGCACCACCGCCACCGGGTCGGTCGCGACCGGGCCGTCTCGTGGCTCATCACAACGGCGCTGCACGAGGTGTTCAAGCTCGTGCGGCGCGACGGGCACGACCTGTCACTCGAGGAGCTCATCGAGGACACCGGGGACCTGCGCATCAACCGGACCGCCCCGCCGCCCGAGGAGGCCGTGGGGGCACGCCTACGGCTCGAGCTCCTCCGCGAGCTGCCCGAGCGCCAGGAGCGCCTCATCTGGCTCCAGGGGCTCGGCTTCAACTATCCAGAGATGGCCACGGAGGCCGACATGACCGTGCGGACCGTCGAGCGTCAGCTCACGAAGGCCCGGCGCAACCTGCGGGCGCTCGAGGCTCCTTAGCGCGCCTTGCCGCGCTTGCGCCGCTTGCGCTCGGCCGTGCTGAGCTTGCGCCGCTTGGGCGGGGCCTTGGAGCCCGCTCGGTGGCCGATCACGCCCAGGCCGGCGTCGCCCGCACGGGCGGGCGCCCGGCGGCGGGCGTCGCGCCAGATGAAGAAGGCGATCCCGCCCAGGACGACGACGGCGCCGATCACGATGACCGCGGCGCTGGCGGCCGACAGCGTGCTGCCGCCGGCCGTCTGGCTCGTGGGGTTGGTGATGACCTGCGTGGGCGTGGTCGCTGTCGGAGTGGGAGTCGGCGACACCGGCGAGACGCCGCCCGAGAGCGGGTTGGTCGACCCGTTGGGCGTGATCGGCACCGC
This sequence comes from uncultured Actinomycetota bacterium, assembly GCA_963850325.1. GTDB lineage: Bacteria > Actinomycetota > Thermoleophilia > Solirubrobacterales > Solirubrobacteraceae > Palsa-465. The sequence goes on along the minus strand of CAWKLB010000018.1, from coordinate 135,829 downwards.
GGGCGCCGTGGAGGCGGTCGCAGTGGCGCTCGAGGTGTTCGCGGACACGCCGCCGGAGTTGGACCCGCCGGACGCGGCGGCCGCACCGCCCGAGCCGGAGCTCCCAGACTTCGCGCCCGTGGTGGCGGTGGTCGCCGCCAGCGCTGCGCCCGGCGCTGCGGTCAGCAGCACCAGGGCGGTCAGCAGGGCGAGGGCCCGCCTCATCGCTCCGAGGCGAGCGGCTGCTCCATGGCCGGAGTCGTCGGCGGGCGCCGGTAGGGATCCTCGTTCTCCTGGTGCTCCTCGTGGTAGACGCTCTCGGCGTTGACCGCCCAGATGTCGTGATGGGTGCCCAGGAGGATGTTGTCCACCGCGCGCATGGAGGTGAGCATCGAGTGGTCGGAGTTGTTGTAACGGTGCAGGCCGTTGCGCCCGACCTGAGTGAGGTTGCCGATCGTCTGCAGCCAGCCGCGGATCGTCTTGACCCGCTCACCGTAGAGCTCGTCATAGATCGGGTAGGCCTTGTGCACGCGCTCGACGAAGCCGAAGCGGACCTTGCTCGCCTCGGCGAGATGGAGCTTCTCGATCTCGCGGCCCGCCATCGCCACCAGGTCGTCGTCGGCCATGTTCCACAGGTCGTCGCCCTCAAAGCAGAAGTACTCCATGCCGATCGACGACGCGGTCTCGCCCTTGGGCACCATCCACGGGCTCCAGGACTTGAAGTTCTGGATGCGCAGAACGCGGACGCCCGGCTGATGGATGTAGATCCAGTTGTCGTCAAACGGGTCGTCGACGTCGATCACCAGCAGCACGGTGAGGAACTCGCGGTAGCGCAGCCCTCGCGCGGCGTCGCGGACCTCGAGCGGCGCCTCGGGCTCGGTGATGCCGACCGTCGTGCGCAGCGGCAGGGAGGAGATCACGTGCGACGGGTACAGGGTCTCCCCGCCGGCGACGACCTCGGTGACCTTCCCGTCGGTGACCCGCAGCCGGGTGACCGGCGCGTTCAAACGGACCTCGCCGCCGTGCGACTGTATGTCGTCGGTCATCTGCTCCCACATCTGCCCCGGTCCGAAGCGCGGGTAGTTGAACTCGGAGATCAGCGACTTGATCTTGTCGCCCCGGTTGCCGAAGAACGCGGCCTTGGCGGCGGAGAAGAAGGACAGCCCCTTGATCCGCTGGGCCGCCCACTCGGCGCGGATCTCGGTGGCCGAGACGCCCCACAGCTTCTCGGTGTAGGTCTTGAAGAAGTGCTGGTAGAGCCGCTTGCCGAAGCGATTGGAGACCCATTCCTCAAACGTGTCCTCGCGGCCCTTGGGCTTGACCGCCGCCCACGCGTAGGAGATGAGGCAGCGGGTCAGCTCGACCGGACCCAGCTTCTTGATCACGTCCATGCCCTGCAGCGGGTACTCCAGGAACTTGTCGTTCCAGTAGATCCGGCTCTTGCGCGGGCGCTTGAGGAACTCCTCCTTCATGATCTCGTGCCAGAGGTCGTCGACCTCCTTGACCTTGGTGAAGAAGCGGTGTCCACCGAGGTCGAAGCGGTATCCCTCGCGGACCTGTGTGCGCGCGATGCCGCCGACGTGGTCGGTGGACTCCAGCACGATCACGGGCTTGCCCTGCTTGGCCAGCAGGTACCCGGCGGTGAGCCCCGCGGGACCCGCGCCCAGCACGACGACGGGATGCTCGGGGGTGATGTCAGAGCCGGGGGCGGCGGGGGCGGGATTGGTCTCGGTCATGTCTCGTCGCCTTTAGGAGGCCTTCTGGTAGAGCACTGCGCTGTCGGCCACGCAGCAGGCGCTTCGGTAGTTGTGCGGGGCCGTGGCCACCGGCTTGAGGGTTCCGTTGGCCCGTTCGTCCTGCAGCAGCTGCCCCCACTGGGCGGAGCGCCGGCGCACCAACGCCGGCCACGCCGCCTTCCAGTTCTTGGCGCCTTCGGTCAACGGACGCACGTAGAGCAGCTGCTGGCCGGGTTTGAGACTAGCAACCAAGGGGCCCAGGGTTGTCCGTGGATCGGCATCTTGCAGGCGGTTCATGGCCCCCATCCAGTTGGTCACCGAGGGGTCCGTGATCGGGCCCGCGGTGCTGGCGAAGCGTAGCCCGCGGGGCATGTAGTACCAGGCCAGGGGTGCCTGCTCGGGCTGGCCGAGGACGATGAGGTCACCGGGGTGCAGGTAGGGGTTCATCTCGGCGGCGACGTCCTTCATGTCGCTCTTGTACGACGGGGCGAAGGACCCGGCGTTGGCCAGGAACGCGACGCAGAAGAATATGGCGGCCACCCCCACGATCCGCGCCCGCGCCGTCGAGAGCGCCCCCAGGAGCAGCAGCGACGCGACCACCGGCGCGAAGTAGCGCCAGGCCCAGATGGGCACGAAGAACCCCACGATCCGCCCGACCGCCAGGGCCGTCGCCGGGATCGCGATGAGCGCCCAGAACACCGCGGCCTCGGGGGTGCGGCGCCGTGCGCGCACCGCCAGGGGCGCGACGGCGATGACGACGCAGATGAGCAGCGTGACATCGACGCGCTCGGACCCCAGGAGCTGACTGGGCACCGTGGCCCCCATCAGCGGCGCGTAGTGCCACGGGTTGGTGGCGTGCGCGATCTGATCGATGGCGGTCGGCAGCCAGGGCAGGAAGACGATCGCCGCGCCCCCGAAGCAGAGCGCCGCGTCACGCATGAACCCCGCGCGCCCGTCGGGCAGCGAGCGCCACACGAACACGAGCGCCACCACCGCACCCAGCCAGTACAGGAGCGCCGAGCCCTGGGTGTAGAGCATGAGGGCCAGGCAGACGCCGAACAGCCACAGATACGCCCGTCGACGATGCACGAACCCGTGGATGAGCCCCACCGTCGCCAGCAGCCCCAGGAGCACCATCAGCTCATAGGGCTGGGTCTCCTCGGCGTAGCGGGTCAGGAACGAGCTGAAGGCGAACAGCACCGCTGCGAAGATCCCCGCCCGCTCTCCGCCCAGGCTCCACCCGGCCCACATCGCGGCCGGGACCGACACGAGCCCGATGATCAGCGAGAAGGTGTGGGTGACGGTCTCGCTGTTGCCGAACAGGCTGATCCAGATGTGCAGGAGCACGTAGTACAGCGGCGCGGCGCCGGCGCGGTGCACCGCGCCCAGCAGCGAGCCGAGCGGCTGCGACGCCAACCCCACAGCGCCGGCCTCGTCGAACCACAGCTCTCCGCTCAGGGTCCGCGTGCGAATGAACGCCGACACGGCCATCAGCACCACGAGCACGGCCCCGGCGATGAGCGATCGCGGGAGCCGGCCGAGCCAGCGCGGCGTGCGCACATCGACGATCTCGGGGACCTCGAGCAGCGAGGGGAGGGGGCGGGGGGGAGTGGCCGTGGTCATCGGGACGTCGTGGGTGCCGCGGGGCGCGGTCAGGAGACCTTCTGGTAGAGCACCGCGCTGTTGCCCACGCAGCACGCCCCCCGGTAGTAGTGGGGAGCCAGGGCCACCGGCCGCAGGACCCCGCGGGTGACGTCGTCCTGGAGCAGTTGGCCCCACTGCGAGGAGCGGCGGCGCACCATCACCGTCCATGGGGCCTGCCAGTTCTGGGCCCCCTCCGTCAGCGGGCGGATGAACAGAAGGTGCTGGCCGCGCTTCATCGCGTTGACGATCGGCGTCAGCGTCGCCTGCGGGCTGGTGTTGGTCAGCCGGCGCAGCGCCTTGACCCAGTCCATGTAGCGCGGATCGGAGACCGCCCCGGCGGTGTTGGTGTATTTGAGTCCGCCGGGCAGGTAGTACCAGGCCAGGGGCGTCTCCTCGGGCTGGCCCACCACGACGTGGTCCCCGGGCTGGAGGTACGGGGTCATCTCGGCGCCGATGTCGCGCATGTCTGACTTGTACTGCGGCGTGTAGGAGCTGGGGTTGGCGAGGAAGGCGACGGCCAGCACGATCGCCACCAGGCCCAGCAGGCCGGCGCGCGCGCAGCCCCAGGCGATGAGGAGCAGGATCGCGCCGATGACCGGCGCGAAATAGCGGGCCACGAAGGCGGGGTTGACCTGGGACTCAAGCCACGCGATCCCCAGCGTCGCCACCGGGATGGCCACGAGCGTCCACACCATCACCCATTCGCGCGAGCGCCGGTGCGCGCGCGTGAACATCGGGGCCACGCCGATCAGCGCCGGGATGATGAGCAGCATCGTGATCCGGTCGCCGCCGATGACGTCGCGTGAGAGCAGGATCGGAGCGCCGAACCGGGGCACGTTGTCCCACGGCGCAGCGGTGTTGGCGGCTTGGTAGAGCAGCGTCGGGACCCAGGGCAGGTAGAGGACGCCGGCGCCGATGAAGGCGAACGCGGCGTCGCGGATGAGGCCGCGGCGGTCGTCTGAGGCGATGAGCGCCGGGATCAGGGACAGCGCCGAGCCCGCGAAGAAGAACGTGCCCCACGTATGCGTGTAGAGCATGACCGTGAGCGCCGCGGCGAACAGGAACAGGTAGCGCCGCCGTCGATAGACGAAGCCCAGGAGGAACCCCGCGGTGGCCAGCACCCCCAGCAGGCCCATGAACTCGTACATCCGGGTCTCCTGCGCGTACGCCGTCAACCAGGCGTTGAACGCGAAGAGGATCGCGGCGTAGACCCCGGTGCGGGCGCCGAACAGCTTCCAGCCGGCCCAGCCGCCCGCGGGGATCGTGAGCAGGCCGCAGACCAGCGACAGCGAGTGGGTGGCGGTCTCCGAGGTCCCGAAGACCGACATCCAGACGTGCAACATCATGTAATACAGCGGCGGGTTGCCGTCGTAGCGCAGGACCCCGGCGATCTGGCTGATCGGGTGCAGCGAGATGCCCGTCGTGATCCCCTCGTCCATCCAGAACTCGCCGCCGATGTAGCGGGTGCGCAGGAACGCCGAGATCGCCATCAGCAGGGTCAGGCCACCGCCGACCCACAGCCATGAGGGCACGCGCGCCAGGCGGTCGGGCAGGCGCGACTCGGTGTCGCCCAGGCCCGAGCCGGGCGTCTGGGCGCCGGGCGACGGGGCGGTGACGGTCGCCATCAGCGGGTGGGGCCGGGTTTCACGATGATCCCCCGGCGCAACCCTGGGTGAACATGTGGACCGGGCCCGCGGTGCCGGCGTAGTGGTAGTGGACGGTCGGCCACGTGCTCAGGAGTGGCAGCAGGTGCGCCGAGCGCGTATCGCGCGTCTGGAGGATGAGGTTGGGGGCGTCCTCGGCCGGCTGCGGGTACTCCGCGCCTCCCAGGGTTGGCGGCGCCTCGATCCGCGTGGTGGGCACGTCGAGGACGAAGGCCACCATCGGCACCTGGAAGCCCTCGGTCATCACGCTGCCGCAGCCGAGGACCTTGCCGGCGCCGCCGAAGCGCTCGATCAGGTCGTTCATGCCCTCGCGCAGACGCGCCTGGTAGACGAGGGACCCGTGGGTGCGGGGGATCGAGATCATGCTGTTGCCGACCCAGTTGGGCAGCACCAGGAAGATGAGCGCGACGATCAGGGTCGCACCCCACTGGATGCCTGCGCTCACCATCGTGCGTCCGGACGCCGGGCCCGCGGCGGCGTCGGGGCCGGCACCGCGCCGGCGCCGCGCGACCAGCACGGCGAGCTCGTGGGCGGCCCAGCCAAAGCCGACCGCGCCGCAGATGTCCACCATCGCCGACCCCAGGACGAGGTACCGGTTGTTGCCCGAGAACCCGACCTGGGTCATGACCGCGATGACCACGAACCAGGCCAGCCCGCCGACGCCCATGAGCGCAGCCGTCAACCGCGCCTGGCTGCGCTCGGTGCGCAGCCCGGCGAGCCCGGCCCGACGGTAGGTCCGCCACAAGATGGCAGTGACGGCGACGACCAGGAGGGCGGCGACGACCTTGATCCGCAGCAGCATCGTCGGCCAAGCGGCGCGCTTGAGCTCGGCGACGAACGGGTCAGACGCGAAGGCCAGGCTGTTGGAGCGGGGGTGCGTGGCCCGGCTGACGCTGCAGCTGAACGAGCCGCAGCCCAGGTAGACGGGCAGGAACCACACGATCGGCGTGATGACGAACAGGGCCGCGACGAGCACCCGCGCGCCGGGGTCCTTCCAGAACAGCCACAGCCCGTACGGCCCCCAGAAGAGCCAGATCTCCGGGCGGTCCAGCGCCACCAGGAAGCCCACGATGAACGCCTGGCGCGGCTTGCCGTCGATGTGGCGGTCGATGCTGATGAGCAGCAGCGCGGCGGCGAAGCCCTCGGAGTAGCCCAGGGCGTTAGACGACACGAAGCCGCCCGACGCCGACAGGGCCAGCGCGGCGGCTCCGATGAGCCCCGCGAGGAGCGCGGGCGCGGCGGCGGTCACACGATCATGGCGGACCTCGGCCTCACCGAAGAGACCGCCGACCCGGCGGGTGAGCCGGAAGGCCAGTCGGAACACCATCGCCACGGCGGCCAGCGCTCCGGCGCGCGCCACCACCAGCCACAGGTCCGGCGCCGCCTTGCCGAACAGGGCGAACGGGATCGTGAAGATCATCGGCAGCGGCTTCCACGAGGTCCCGCCGCTGGTGATGGTGAGGTGGCCGTGGATGATCTGGCGGCTCCACACCAACCATGACCACGGGTCGTAGCTCGGCGTCGACGGGATGAGCAGCGACAGCGCGCCGATGGTCAGCGTGACGACGACCAGGCCGACGTAGAAGTTGCGGCTCGGGAACAGGCTCGAGATGGCCCGCGGCGTGGTCCGGCTGAAATCCGTCCCCGCCCGCCCCGACCCGGCCGGGAAGTCGGTCGTCGAGGCGGAGGCGGCGCTCGCCACCGGGCGCCGCGCCATCAGCCCGAGACTCCCTTGGCCAGGCAGTCCTCGACCACCGTGGCCAGCTTGTCGGACGCCTGGTTGAGATAGAGCAGTGCGCTGCCGATCACCTCGGCGCCCTGCGCCTCGCCCTGGATCTGCACGCCCTGCGCGTCACCCGGGGTCGGCTCGAAGCTCGCCGTCGGTCCGGAGGGCGCGGTGCCCACCTGGAAGCTCGGCAGGATCTTGCCCGCGACGGTGCGCTGCTCAAGACGGAACGGGATATCGGCCTGCCGGAGGCAGGCGGTGTGCTTCGCGCGGGGGTCGTCGAGACCCTTGTGACCGTTGGCGATCGCCTTGGGCGTGCCGGCCTCCGGCTTGGAGGAGATCCCGCACGCTGACAGCGAAAGAGCGGTCAGCACCATGGCCGCCGCCAGCTTCGCAGAGGGCATGGGCCAAGAGGGTAGTGGATGATTCGGTTTTAGTGATCGCGTTCGCGGCCCTAACTGGACCCTTACCGAAGGCCGGCGTCGTCATCGTGGCGGCGCTGGCGGCGGTCGTGCTCATCGATGGGCCGGGGCTGGGTCGCCGCGCGCAGGCGGTCGCGATGCTGGGCGCACTGGCGCTCGCACCGGTGCTGTTACTCAGTGACATCTGGAGCTCGCCGCAGCTCCACATCGTTCATCGCCACCCCCTGGAGGCCATCGTCGGGGCGGTGGTGGTGGTCGCCGCGCTCGTCGTCGCGGCGGCGCTCATCGTCCGCCGCCAGTGGCTGGTGGCGCCGCTGGCGGTGTTCGCGCTGCCCTTCCGCGTGCCCGTCTCCACCGGCGCCACGACGGCCAGCGGCACGACCACCGCCAACCTGCTCGTGCCCCTGTACTTCGTGGTCGCCGCCGGCGCCCTGGCCTGGATCTACACCGCCCTGCGCGGCAGCCCGCAGCCCGAGCCCGCGCCCGCGCGGGCCGCCGGCCTCGTCGAGTGGGTGCCCCGCCTGCTCGCGCTCTATGTCGTCCTCTACGGGATCCAGGCCGCGTACTCGCCCAAGTTCGAGGTGGCGTTGCAGAACATGGTCTTCTTCTACGTGCCGTTCGCGGTGCTCATGCGGCTGCTCCGCGACACGCAGTGGGACCGGCGAGTCCTGCGCGCCTGCCTGGGGGTGACGGTGGTGCTGGCGGTGGCGTTCTCCTTCATCGGCTTCTTCGAGTACGCCACCAAGACGGTCATCCTCAGCTCCAAGCTGGCCATCGCCAACGGCCTGCACACCTACTTCACCGTCAACTCGGTGTTCCTGGACCCTGACATCTTCGGGCGCTATCTCGCCCTGGTCATCATCCTGGTCGCGGTGGCCCTCATCTACGACTTCCCGCAGCGTGTGCAGGTGACCGTGACCCTCGTGCTGGCCATCCTGTGGGCGGGCCTGGTGCTGACGCTCAGCCGCTCGAGCCTCGCCGCGCTGCTCGTCGGCCTGGCCGTGCTGGCATCGCTGCGCTGGAAGCCGGGGCGGGCGCTCGTGGTGGCGGTGGTGGTGATCGCGCTCGGTGCCATCGCGGTCGCGGTGTCGCCCACGACGTTCGGACTCAACCAGGGGATCAACGGCGCCTCCAGCGGCCGGGGGGGTCTGGTCAGCGGCGGTCTGTCGCTGTTCGGCGACCGGCCCGTGTGGGGGTACGGCTCGGGCTCATTCGTGACCGAGTACCGCCGCCACAACCGCCTCACCGCCACCTCGCTCTCGGCCTCGCACACCATCCCGATCACCATCGCCGCCGAGCAGGGCCTGATCGGCGAGCTGGCCTACCTCGCCTTCGTCATCTCGGCGATCCTGTGCGTGGTCCGGCGCTCGCGCGGCGATCCGGTGCGTTCGGCGGTCGCCGCGGCCTTCATCGCGCTCATGTTCCACACCCTGCTCTACGCCGACTTCCTCGAGGACCCGACCACGTGGGTCCTGCTCGGTGTCGGCCTGGCCCTCGCCGCCGCGCCCCCCGGCGCAGGCTCGCCCGACCGCGCAGCGCCGGGCCTCAGCCGTCGCCCGGCGACGGCGGCGGCGGGTGGCTGAGGCCGAGCGGATCGGCCTCCGCTCCCGCTGCCGCGACGAGGCGCAGCAGCAGATCGTGGAGCTGCGCGCGCTCGGCCTCGTCTAACGGCGCCAGCAGCTCATTCTGAGCGCCGCCCGCGAGCCGGCGGGCGGCGGTGAGCGTCTCGCGGCCGGCGTCGGTGATGTGCAGCGCGTACGCGCGGCGGTCGGTGGGATGGCGGCGGCGCTCAACCCAGGCCTTGGCCTCGAGCTCGTCGATCGTTGACACCATCGAGCTGGGGTCCATGCCGATGGCGCGCCCGAGCTGCTGCTGGGTCACATCGCCCTCGTGGTCGAGCATGTTCATCGCGCCCCACATCCGCGGGGTGAGCCCCACTGTGCCCAGCCGCTCGGCGAAATGCTTGGACGCGTAGAAGCCCAGCCGGCTGATCAGGTAGCCCGTGTTACGCACCAGGGCGGGGTGCAGCAGCGGGGCGCCAGAGCTCGTCTCGGCCATCGCCAGAGAGTTTATTGGACATGCGCACGTTGCGTCCAACATATTGTTTGTGATACAAATGATGCGCTTCACAAACTAATTGGGGAAAGCGAGCGGGCGATGATGACCACGATCACGCGATGGGTGCTGGCGCACAGGCGATGGGTGGCGGCGTTCTGGATCGTCGTGGCGATCGCCGGAGTGGCGACGGTGGGGCAGGCCACGAAGGCCTTCAGCAGCGAGTTCAGCGTCCCGGGCCGGCAGGGCTATGAGACCAATTCGCAGATCCTGCGCCTGTTCGGACAGGGTGGCCGCACCTCGCCGCTGATCCCGGTGGTGACGCTCCCGGCGGGAACGTCGGTGAGCTCCCCCGCAGTGCGTGCCGGCCTCGCGAACGTCCAGCGGCGCCTGGAGCGCGCCATCCCGGGAGTGCGCACGGCGTCGTTTGCCTCCACCGGCAACCGGGCGTTCGTCTCCGCCGACGGGCGCACCACGTTCGTTCTCGCCTTTCCGCCGCCGGACAAGGAGTCCTTCGGCAACAACACGCGCGCCGCCAAGACGGCGCAGGCGGCGCTCGCCGGCCAGACGATCGCCGGGGCGCCGGTCCGGGTCACCGGGGTCTATGCGCTGCAGAACCAGACCGGCGGTTCGAGCGGGCCGGGCGTGTTCCTGGAGTCCGTCCTGGGCGGGCTGGGGGCGCTCGTCGTCCTCGCCTTCGTGTTCGCCTCGCTGCTGGCGTTCGTCCCTCTTCTCATGGCCATCGTCTCCATCATGGCCACGTTCCTCGTCCTCTGGGGTGTGACCGCCGTCACCAGCGTCTCGATGATCGTCGAGTTCCTCGTCGCGCTCATCGGGCTGGGGGTGGCGATCGACTACTCGCTCCTGGTGGTGGTGCGCTGGCGCGAGGAGCGCGCCCACGGGCGTACCGGAGACGATGCGGTGGTGCGGGCGATGGAGACCGCCGGGCGCGCCGTGGTCTTCAGCGGCACGACGGTCGCCATCGGCCTGCTGGCGATGGTCGTCCTGCCGCTGCCCTTCCTGCGCTCGATCGGCTACGCCGGCATGCTCATCCCGCTGGTGAGCGTGATCGTCGCCATCACGCTGCTGCCGATCGTGCTCGTCACCGTGGGCAACCGGCTGGACTGGCCGCACGTGCGCTCGGATGACCAGGCGAGCCGGTCGTGGACGCGCTGGGCGGGGCTGGTGGTCCAGCGGCGCTGGTTTGCCGCCGCCGCCGCGGCGGTCGTGCTGGCCGCGCTCGTACTCGCCGCCACCGGCCTGCGGCCCGGGCAGGCCAACGTCGACACCCTCAGCGCGCACGGCGACGCGCGGGTGGGCTTGGCGCAGCTCGAGCGGGCGGGGATCGGATCCGGCGCGCTCGCGCCCATGGAGATCCTCTCTCCGGCCGCCGAGGCCCAGCACGTGGCGAGCACTCTCGCGCGCGTGCCCGGCGTGCACGGCGCGGTGGCTCCCACCGGCGCTCGGTGGCAGCGCGACGGCACCGCGGTGCTCGACGTGATCGGCGTCGCCGACCCCTCGACCTCGGCCGGGGGCGACACCCTCACCCGCGTGCAGGCGTCGGCCCGCGCGCTCGGCGACGACGTGCGCGTCGGCGGCACCGGCGCGGAGAACAAGGACTTCGTCGACGCCATCTACGGGAGCTTCCCGCTGATGATCGCGTTGATCGCGGTGCTCACCTTCCTGCTGCTGGCGCGGGCCTTCCGCTCGCTGCTACTTCCGCTCAAGGCGGTGCTGCTCAACGTCATCAGCGTCGGCGCGGCATGGGGCGTCATCACCCTGGTGTGGCAACAGGGCCACGGGTCCGGTGCGCTGTGGGGGATCTCCGCGACGCACTCAGTCGACGCCTGGATCCCGCTGATGGTGTTCGCCTTTCTGTTCGGCCTGTCGATGGACTACGAGGTGTTCATCCTCGCGCGCATGCGCGAGGAGTACGACGCCACCGGCTCCACCGACGCCGCGGTCGTCCGCGGGATCGGCCGCACCGGCCGGCTGGTGACCAGCGCGGCGCTCATCCTGTTCCTGGCCTTCGCCTCGATGGCCTCGGCACCCGACACCACGGTCAAGGTGTTCGCCACGGGGCTGGCCGCGGGGATCATCCTCGACGCCACCGTGATCCGGGCGCTGCTCGTGCCCGCGGTGGTGTCGCTGTTCGGGCGCTGGAACTGGTGGCTGCCCGAGCGCCCGGCGCGGCTGCTGCGCGTCGAGCCCTCGCTCCCGCCGCGCGCCGCCGCGGAGGGCGCCGGCGGTTAGGCGCCGAGGGCATCTGCGCGATAAGGGCCGCTATGAGTCCCTTATCGCGCGGGTCCGCCCTACAACGGCGTGGTGTAGGCCCCGCTGATCCCGCCGTCCACCAGGAACTCGGTGGCGTTGACGTAGGAGGATTCGTCGGAGGCCAGGAACAGCACCGCGTTGGCGATCTCGTCGGCGTGGGCGAAGCGGCCCATGGGCACGTGCACGAGCCGGCGCTGGGCGGCCACGGGATCGGACGCGTAGAGCTCGCGCAGCAGCGGCGTGTCAACCGGGCCGGGGCACAGCGCGTTGACGCGCACGCCGCGCTTGGCGAATTCGACGCCGAGCTCGCGTGACAAGGCCAGCACGCCGCCCTTGGACGCGGTATAGGAGATCTGCGAGGTGGCTGAGCCCATCACCGCGACGAACGACGCGGTGTTGATGACCGAGCCACCGCCGCTCTCGAGCAGGTGGGGGATGCCGTGCTTGCAGCACAGAAAGACGCTGCGCAGGTTGGTCGCCTGCACCCGCTCCCAGGCTTCGAGGCCGGTGTCGAGCACGGAGGCGTCGTCGTTGGGCGAGATCCCCGCGTTGTTGAAGAGCACGTCGATTCGGCCCAGCTTGCGGCGCACCCGCGCGTAGAGCTCTGAGACCGCGGTCTCGTCGGTCACGTCGGCGGCCAGCGAGAGCTCCCCCACCGAGTGCTCGAGCAGGTCGACCCCCACCACCACGGCGCCCTCACGCTCGAACACCGACGCCGTAGAACCCCCGATCCCGCCGGCGGCGCCGGTGATCACGCAGACCTTCCCCGACAGACGACTCATACGCCGGTCGCGTAGAAGATCGACTTGACCTCGGTGTAGGCGTCGAGCGCGTGCGGGCCCAGCTCGCGCCCGTAGCCTGACTGCTTGAAGCCGCCGAACGGGGTGGACACACGCACCGAGGTGTTGGAGTTGATCGAGAGCACCCCGGCGTCCATCGCCCGCGCCACGCGCAGCGCCCGCCCGCCGTCGCCGCTCCAGATGGAGCCCGACAGCCCGTAGATCGTGTCGTTGGCCAAGCGGATCGCCTCCTCCTCGGTGTCGAACGGGATCACCACGGCCACCGGACCGAAGATCTCCTCCCGGGCCGCTCTTGCCTCCGGGTCAACCGGGCACAGGACCGTGGGAGCAAACCAGAACCCCGGACCGTCGGGCGCCGAGCCGCGGAAGGCCACCGGCGCGCCGTTGTCCACGAACGATCTCGACCGCCTCGCGCTGACCGGCGGAGATGAGCGGTCCCATCTCGGTGTCCTCGTTCAGGGGGTCGCCGACGCGGATCGCCGTGACCGCCCGCTCGAGCTCGCCCATGAACTCGTCCATGGCCTCGCGCTGGACCAGGATCCGTGAGCGCGCGCAGCAGTCCTGGCCCGCGTTGCCGAACACGGCACCGGGCGCGGCGGACGCCGCCGCGGCCAGGTCGGCGTCGGCGAACACGAGGTTGGGGGACTTGCCGCCCAGCTCCAGCGTGACGCGCTTGATCGTCTTGGCCGCCCCCGCGGCGATCGAGCGTCCCACCTCGGTGGAGCCGGTGAAGGCGATCTTGGCGACGCCCGGGTGCTCGACCAGCCGCGCGCCGCACACCGACCCGGGCCCGACGACGACGTTGAGGACCCCCTCGGGGAGGCCGGCCGCAAGCGCGAGCTCGGCGAAGCGCAGCGCGGTCAGCGGCGTCAGCTCCGCCGGCTTGAGCACGATGGTGTTGCCGGCGGCCAGCGCCGGTCCCATCTTCCAGGCGGCGATGGTGAGCGGGAAGTTCCACGGCACGATCAGCCCGACGACGCCCAGCGGCTCGCGGACGGTCCAGGCCTGGCCGCCCGCCACCGGGATCGTGTCGCCCAGCAGCCGCTCGGGCGAGCCCGAGTAGTAGCCGAACACCTGAGCCACCATGTCCATCTCACCGCGCGCGTCGCCGATCGGCTTGCCGGCGTTGCGGGCCTCGAGCTGGGCCAGTTCCTCCCGGTGCTCGCGCACGATCTCGGAGATGGCCCGCAGGTGTGCCGCGCGTTCTGGCGGCGTCACCGCCCGCCACGCGCCGAACGCCGCCGCGGCCCGCTCCACGGCGCGGTCCACGTCGGACGCATCGGCACGCGGGATCTCCTGGAGCACCGCCTCGGTGGCGGGCTCCAGGACCGCCAGAACGCCGCTAGGCAAGTTCGGCTGCATCGGGATCGATCACGGTCACCCCGTCCTCGGCGAACTCGATCGTGTGAATCGGGCCCTTGAACGTATGCCTGGCCGAGACGTAGTACCAGATCGTCACCGCCAGCATCACAACCACCGTGACCAGCGGCGCGTAGTTGAATGCCGACCAGCTGAAGCTGCTGTTCCACGGGACCGCCGCGGGGGTGAACGGCAGGCAGAAGATGATCACGCACAGCGCCACCCACACGATGGCGATGATGTTGACCCACTTGTACTTGCGACCCAGGGTCCACGGGCCGGCCTGGAATGCGTCCCCCATCCGCCACCGCAGGAACACGGGGATCGTGTACGCGATGTAGAGACCGATGACCGAGATGGAGGTGACCGCCAGGAACGCGACCGGCAGCCCCGCATGGTTGCCCTTGTACGCCGGGATGGTGATGATGAACGCGCACACAGCGACGAACACGACCGCCCAGCTCGGCGTGCGGTGGCTGTTGAGCCTGCGCCACAGGTTGTGGCCGGGGACAGCGCCGTCGCGTGAGAACGCGAACGTCATTCGCGATGCGCTGGTGACACAGGCCATGCCGCAGAACAGCTGACCGATGGTGGAGATCACGAGCACCGCCTTGGCCGCCGACGACGTCAGGGCCGACTCGATGATCGACTGCGAGGTCCCGCCCGCCGCGTCGATCGCCTTGGTGTGGGTGGCGGCGAACGTCAGTGCCAGCAGGACGAACCAGCCGAACACGGCCGAGTAGAACACGGACCGCCACACGCCCTTGGGCGCAGCCATCGCGGCGTCATGTGTCTCCTCGGAGATGTGTGCCGAGGCGTCATACCCGGTGATCGTGTACATCGTCAGCAGGAACCCCAATGGGAGCACGTAGAACCAGTACATGTTGTCGCTGAACCCCGAGAGGTTCTGGCGATGGCCGAACACGAAGCTGAAGCTCTGGTGATGGCTGGGCACCGCGACCAGAAGGACGATGATCACCAGGACTCCGATGACGTGCCACCACACGGAGATCTGAGTGAACAGGGCAACGAGGGGTGAGGAGAAGATGTTGATCAGCGCGTGCGCGATCAGGATGATCGCGAACAGGACGAACACGTGGTGCAGCGAGGACTGCACGCTGGTGGTGGCGAAGTTCACCCCGGCGAGATGCAGGCCGTAGAAGGACAGCGTGGAGTTCAGGAACGTCGCGGCGGCGTAGTCGACTGAGGCGGTGACCGCCACCAGCCCCACGAGGTTGAACCACCCGGTGAACCATCCCCAGCCCGCGCCGCCGAGCTTGGAGGACCAGTAGTAGATGCCACCCGCGGTGGGCATCGCCGACGCCAGCTCCGACATCGAGAACGCCACCATCAGGATGAACACGCTGATGACCGGCCAGCCGATGGAGATCGCCACCGGCCCGCCATTGATCCACGCCTGGCCGTAGGTGGTGAAGCACCCCGCCAGGATCGAGATGATCGAGAACGAGATGGCGAAGTTGGAGAACCCGCTCCACCCGCGCTTGAGCTCCTGCTTGTAGCCCAGCTCAGCGAGACGTTGCTCATCCGCTGAGAGAGTCTTAGTGCCATCGGTCATCCGGCCCTCCTCGGGAAAAGGTCTGCTGATCGGCCCTTCAAGGCGCGAGAACCATATGACCGCGTCAGGTGTCAAGTCAAGGGCCATTTGCACAAGGCACGGAGGCGCCCCACGTCAACGCACTCCGGGCCGCCACCGCGCGCCCACCTCGACGCGCTCCGGGCCGCCATCGCGCGCCCACGCGGACGGCATGTCTCACCCGCGCGGCAGCAGCCCCGCCAGCACGTGCTCGGTCCCCCGCAGGTGCTCGGTCATCACCCGCGCGGCCAGCGCCTCGTCATGGCGGCGCAGCGCCCCCACCAGGCGCCGGTGCTGGTCGTTGGCCGAGTCCAGGACCTCGGGCGGATGCGCGATGTGTGAGATGAGCGCGCTCATCGCCCCCTGGATCTCCGTCATCTGCTTGACCAGGCGCGCGCTGCCGGTGAGCTCGGCCAGTCCGACGTGGAAGCGCACGTCGAGGGGGCGATAGGCGGGGAAGTCGTCGAGCAGGTCGTCGATCGCCACCACCAGCTCCTCCAGGGAGTCGATCGCCTCCGGCTGGGCGCGCTCGGCGGCCAGCACCGCGATCCCGACCTCGACCGTCATTCGCCCGTCGCACACGTCGCGCCACCCGGCCAGCACCTCGTGGGACGGCGGCTGTGCCGGCGGCTGGGGATCGGCCACGAAGGTGCCGCCGCCCCGGCCTCGGGTCGCGTGGAGGTGCCCGCTCTGCCCGAGGGCCACCAGTGCCTGGCGCAGCGTTGAGCGGGCGATCCCGAGCCGGGCGCACAGCTCACGCTCGGCGGGCAGCCGCGTGCCCGGTGGCAGGAGGCCCAGCTTGATGGCCGTGCCCAGCCGGTCGACCGTCTCCTCGAATGCCGTCTGGGAGTGGACAGGGGCGAACACCGCCTCAAGCGAGCTCGAGGCCTCGTGGCTGGTCGACGTCGTCACAACCGCTCGAAGCCCCGGAAGCGCTCCCAGTCCGTGACCGCGGCCTCAAAGGCCTTGAGCTCGACGTCGGCTGCGTTGACGTAGTGGTCGACCACCTCATCGCCGAACGCGCCCCGTGACACCTCGCCGGTGGCGAACAGGTCCCGGGCGTCGCGCAGCGTTGAGGGTAGGCGCGGTTTGTCGGTGGCGTGGTAGGCGTTGCCCACGTACATCGGCTCGAGCTCGAGCTTGCTCTCCACGCCGTGCAGGCCGGCAGCGATGATCGCGCTGATCGCCATGTACGGATTGAGGTCCGATCCGCCGGCGCGCACTTCGAAGCGCTGCCCCTGGCCGTGGCCCACCACGCGCAGCGAGCAGGTGCGGTTGTCCTCGCCCCAGGCGACCGTCGTCGGTGCGAAGGACCCCTCCACGAAGCGCTTGTAGGAGTTGACGTTGGGCGCCAGCAGGAGCGTCAGCTCGCGCAGACAGGCGAGCTGGCCGGCCAGGAACGACTCGAACAGCGCCCGGTCTGAGGCAAACGCGTTGCGCCCGTCGGCGTCGACGAGCGAGAAGTGGATGTGGCACGAGCTGCCCTCGCGCTCATCGAACTTGGCCATATAGCTGATCGCCATCCCCTCCTGAGCGGCGATCTCCTTGGCGGCGTTCTTGTAGATCGCGTGGTCGTCGGCGGTCCGCAGCGCGTCGGAGTAGTGGAAGTTGATCTCGTGCTGGCCGAAGTTGCACTCGCCCTTGGAGTTCTCGACGGCCATCCCGGCGCCCTCCATGGCGTTGCGGATGCGGCGGATCAGCGGCTCGATCCGCGCGGTGCCGAGCATCGAGTAGTCGACGTTGTAGAGGTTCGCGGGATCGAGGTTGCGGTAGGCCTTGTGCCAGGCGGACTCGTAGGTCTCGCGGAAGACCATGAACTCGAGCTCGGTGCCGGCGTAGGCCCTCCACCCGTGCTCGGCCAGCCGTGCCAGCTGCTGGCGCAGGATCTGCCGCGGCGAGGCGACGACGTCAGAGCCGTCCTCCCAGGCCAGGTCGCACAGGACCATCGCCGTGCCCTCCTGCCACGGGACCGGACGCAGGGTGGCGAGGTCGGGCTTGAGCACGAAGTCTCCGTAGCCGCGCTCCCACGAGGACATCGCGTAGCCGTCGACGGTGTTCATTTCGACGTCCACCGCGAGCAGGTAGTTGCAGCCCTCGGCGCCGTGCTCGACGACCTCCTCGACGAAGTGGCGAGCAGTCAATCGCTTGCCCTGCAGACGGCCCTGCATGTCGCACAGGGCGATCAGGACCGTGTCGATCTCGCCAGCCTCAACTCGGCTGCGGAGCTCCTCGAGCTTCATCCCACCACCCTCTCAAGTCTCGTTGTGG
The DNA here is from genome assembly GCA_963850325.1 of uncultured Actinomycetota bacterium. GTDB lineage: Bacteria > Actinomycetota > Thermoleophilia > Solirubrobacterales > Solirubrobacteraceae > Palsa-465. The sequence goes on along the minus strand of CAWKLB010000018.1, from coordinate 118,308 downwards.
AGGCCGTCGCGCGAACCCTCCGAGGGCCTCTTCGTGGCGCGAAGGTATAGGAAGCAGGCCTTAAACGCTAGGGTCCCGATTTGATGGCCGATCTGATCAAAGTGGTGGATCGACTGGCCGGCCGTCTCGGGACCGCGGGCGGTGAGCCTGTGCCCCTGGACGGCGGCATCACCAACCGCAACTACAGGGTGCGATTCGGCGAGCGCGACTGCGTTCTGCGCCTCCCCGGCCGCGACACCGAGCTGCTGGGGATCGACCGCGCCGCCGAGCGCGTGGCCACCGAGCGCGCGGCCGCGCTGGGCATCGCGCCCCCTCTCATCGCCGCCGACGAGGAGTGCATGGTCACCGAGTGGCTGGCGGGCGCGCCGATTGACGGCGACCGCCTGCGCGCCGACCCATCGAGCGCGGCGCGGGCCCTGCGCGCCTTCCACGACTCCGGGCTTCAGCTGCCGGTGCGCTTCTGGATCCCCGACCTCCTCGAGGACTACGCGCGCATCATCAACGCGCGCGGGGGTGAGCCCACCGACCAGTACCGCCGTACGCAGGCGCTCGTCGCCCGCATCGCCGACGTGCTGCCGCTCACCGATCCGGCGCCCTGTCACAACGACCTGCTCCCGGGCAACATCCTCGCCGCCGACGCCGACCCCGGGCATGCGCTGCTGGTGGACTGGGAGTACGCCGGCATGGGCCACCCGTACTTCGACCTCGCCAACCTGGCGGTCAACAACGCGTTTGACGAGGCCGCCCAGGACCGCCTGCTCGAGGCCTACTTCGACCAGCCCGCGGAGCCGGGGCGCAGAGCCGCCCTGCGGCTGATGATGCTCGTCTCCGATGCCCGCGAGGCGGCCTGGGGCGTCGTCCAGGGCTCCATCTCCGAGCTGGATTTCGACTTCGCCGACTACGCACACCAGCACTTCTCCCGGCTGACGCGCAATGCCTCCGACCCACGACTCCAGGAGTGGATGAGTGCCGCGACCCCGTGAGGTGCCCGACCGCGCGCGCGTGGTGATCATCGGCGGCGGGGTCGGAGGGGCCTCGATCGCCTACCACCTCGCCCAGTTGGGCGAGCGCGACGTTGTGCTGGTGGACCGCAACGAGCTCACCAGCGGCTCGACGTTTCACTCCGCGGGCCTGGTGGGACAGCTGCGCGGCAGCGTCTCCCTCACGCGGATGATGATGGACTCGGTGGCGCTGTACCGGACGCTCGACTGCGGCTGGGTGGAGTGCGGCGGGATCCGCCTGGCCTGCACCGAGGAGCGCGAGCAGGAGGTCATGCGCCAGGTCGCGTGGTCGCGGACGTTCGGGCTGCCGCTGGAGCTGCTGTCGGCCGAGGAGGCCCAGGCGCTGTTCCCGCTCATGGTCACCGATGGCGTGCGCTGCGCGTCCTATCTGCCCACCGACGGCTATCTGGACCCGTCGCTGCTCACCTACGCGCTGATCGACGGCGCCCGGCGTGGCGGCTGCCAGGTGTTCACCCACACACGCGTGCACGACGTGGTGGTCACCGAGGGCCGCGTGCGCGGCGTCAAGACCGAGTGGGGCGACATCGAGGCCGAGGTGGTGGTCAACGCCGGTGGCATGTACGCCGCCGAGATCGGGCGCCTGGCCGGGGTGCGGGTGCCGGTCATCCCGTTCGCGCATGAGTACCTGGTGACCCAACCCTTTCGGGAAAGGACCCCCGGCCCGGGCGGGGAGTTCGTCCACCTGCCGACTCTCCGCGACCCGGACAACCTCATCTACTTCCGCGAGGAGGGTGCGGGACTCGTGATGGGCGGCTACGAGCGCGACAGCGCGCCGTGGTTCCTGGACGAGCACGAGGTCGACCGCGTCCCGCAGGACTTCAACGGACGGCTCCTGGAGGAGGATTGGCCGCGGTTTGAGGAGATCGCCCAGAACTCGTCCAAGCGCGTTCCCGCCATGGAGGACGTCAAGGTCACGCGGCTCATCAACGGACCCGAGGCGTTCACCCCTGACAACGAGTTCTGCCTGGGCGAATCCGATGTGCGTGGCCTGTTCGTGGCCGCGGGCTTCTGCGCCCACGGGCTCGCCGGGGCCGGTGGGATCGGCAAGGTGATGGCGGAGTGGATCGTGACCGGTGAGCCGTCGCTGGACGTCTGGGAGATGGACGTCCGCCGCTTCGGTCCGCAGTACGCGTCGCCCCGCTATTCGCTGGCGCGCGCCCGCGAGGTCTATGAGACCTACTACGACATCCGCTACCCCGGCCACGAGCGCCGGGCTGGCCGCCCGCTGCGCACCTCGAGCGCCTACGCCTGGCACCGCGATCACGGCGCCGCGTTCGGCGAGAAGTCGGGCTGGGAGCGCGTGAACTGGTATGAGTCAAACGCGCCCGCGGGCGACGAGAGCCTGCGGCCCCGTGGCTGGGCCGGCCGCCACTGGTCCCCCGCGATCGGCGCCGAGGCGATCGCCACCCGTACCGCCGCGGCCCTGTATGACGAGTCGTCCTTCGCCAAGCTCGAGGTGTCCGGCCCGGGGGCGGCCCAGCTGCTCGAGCGGCTGTGCGACAACCGGATCGCCGACGAGGTGGGCCGGATCACCTACACGCAGATGCTCAACCGCCGCGGCGGGATCGAGTGCGACTTCACCGTGACGCGAGTGGGGCCGGAGACGTTCCAGATCGTCACCGGCACCGCGTTCGGCAACCACGACGCCGCCTGGATCCGCCGCCACCTGCCCCACGACGGCTCCGTGACCCTCTCGGACGTCACCTCGCGGTGGGCCTGCTTCGCCCTGTGGGGGCCCAAGTGCGCGGAGATCCTGCGCCCGCTCACGCCCGACCCCCTGGACTTCGGCTACATGCGGATGCGCGAGCTCGCCGTCGGCGATGTGCCGGTGCGGGCGCTGCGGGTCACGTTCGTCGGGGAGGCGGGGTGGGAGCTGTACTGCCCCACCGAGTACGGCGCCGGCCTGTGGCGCGTGCTCTGGGAGGCGGGGCGGCCCCACGGCCTGATGGCCGGCGGCTATCGCGCCATCGACTCCCTGCGCCTGGAGAAGGGCTACCGGGTGTGGGCGGCGGACATCACGCCCGACGAGACCCCGCTGGAGGCCGGGCTGGATTTCTGCGTGCGCGAGGACCGATCGTTCGTCGGCGCCGACGCCCTGCGAGAGCCGGAGCGCAAGCTCCGCTGCCTGGTCCTGGAGGACTCGCGCTCGGTGGCGCTGGGCAACGAGCCGGTCCGCGTCGGGGAGGAGATCTGCGGGCGCGTGACCACCGGGGGCTATGGCTACACGGTGCAGCGCTCGATCGCCTACGCCTATCTGCCGGTCGAGCACGGGATCGGCACCGAGGTCCACATCGACATCTTCGGGAGGTGGGTGGCCGGCGAGGTTGTGGCCGAGCCGCTGCTCGACCCCGAGGGCGCGCGGATGCGCGCGATCGCCTGATCAGCTCGGGTTGCATCTACGCGTCAAAGGGATAGGATCGTCGGTCTCGTGACGTGGGGATTTCTGTGGTTGATGCTCGCGCTCAAGCTGCCGATTGCGGCGCTGATCTACCTGGTCTGGTGGGCGATCAAGCAGGAGCCCGAGGACGAGACCTCATCTGACGACGACGGCGGCATCAAGCGCCATCGCCCGCACCCGCGCGAGCCGTTCCCGCGCCGTCCGCGGCGTGGCCCGCACGGCGATCCCGCCCCGCGGCCCCCGGCTCGGGTCCGGACGGTGCGCGCCCGCGCCCGCACCGTCGGCCACTGAGCCTTGTCGCCACAGCCGCTGAGCCCGCGACGCGACCTGCGTCGCTGTCAGACTTGCCGCCCATGAACGGTGACAGCGCACCCACGGCCCCGATGACCGGTCGCGACGCCGCAGTCTCGGTCCTCTCGGACGGCACGATCACGCGCCTGGTCCAGGAGGGCCGGATCCGCATCGATCCCTGGGACCCCGGCCTGGTTCAGCCGGCCAGCGTCGACCTGCGGCTGGGCGACTCGTTCCGCGTCTTTCACAACCACCGTGCCACCGCGATCGACCTGCGCCGGCCCCCGGAGAACCTCACCGAGGAGGTCATCGTCCCCGAGGGCGAGTCGTTCGCCATCCACCCCGGGGAGTTCTGCCTCGGGCGCACGCTGGAATGGGTGGAGTTGCCCGACGACATCGTGGCCCGGATCGAGGGCAAGTCGAGCCTCGGGCGACTGGGCCTGATCGTCCACGCCACGGCGGGGTTCTGCGACCCCGGATGGAAGGGCACGCTGACCCTGGAGCTCAACAACCTCACCCGTGTGCCCATAATCCTGCACCCCGGGCTCGAGATCGCCCAGCTCTCGTTCATGATGCTCGACCGCCCGGCCCTCCGGCCCTATGGGAGTCCGGACCTGGGCAGCCACTACCAGGGTCAGCGCGCCGCCACCGCCAGCCGCTACCGGTCGGGGCGGGTGGGGGCAGGTGGGGACCGAGTCTCATGATTTTTGGATAGGCTCGGGCCCCGCGATGTCCGCCCTGCTGCTGATCACCGCCGCCGATGAGCCCTCGAAGGTGCCCTTCTTCATCATCGGCGGGGCGCTGGCGGTCTACGCGGTGATCCTGGGCACGATCGGCATGCAGCGGCCGGACTTCCCCTCCAACATCCGGGGGCAGCGCGGGGTGATCGCGCTCACGACTGTGATCGCGGTGCTGGCCGTCGGCGCCGCCATTCTCACGTCGTAGGCGGCCGTGCGGGCCTGCGCCCGCGGTGAGCGGCGGGTCACACGTCGGTGTCTCCGGCAGCGAGCCGCGGGTAATAAAGTGGTCGAGAAGGCAAGGTCGTCGAAACTTGTGTGACGGAAGTGGCGGCCTCCGGCAACGGCATCAAGGAGCGCTATGACCACCGAGACTCAGCAATCGACGGACGGGGCCGGCGTAGAACCGCCGGGCGACACCCTCACCGTCACCGACAACCGGACCGGCAAGCAGTACGAGATCCCGATCGAGGACAACACGATCCGGGCGACCGAGCTGCGCAAGATCAAGACCCACGACGACGACTTCGGGTTGATGACCTACGACCCCGCCTACATGGCGACGGCGTCGTGTCGCTCGGCGATCACCTACATCGACGGCGACAAGGGCATCCTCGAGTACCGCGGCTACCCGATCGAGCAGCTGGCGGAGAAGTCCAGCTATCTCGAGGTCGCCTACCTGCTCATCCACGGTGAGCTGCCCACCCAGCAGCAGCTGGACGAGTGGGATCACCTCATCACGATCCACACCTTCGTCCACGAGAACGTCAAGGAGTTCATGCAGGGGTTCCGCTACGACGCGCACCCCATGGGCATGCTGCTGGCCTCGGTCGGCGCGCTGTCGACCTTCTACCCCGAGGCGTCGGCGATCAAGGAGTCAGACACCCGCTACCTCCAGGTCATCCGCCTCCTGGCCAAGATGCCCACGCTGGCGGCGTTCTCCTACCGCCACAACCGCGGCATGCCGTACGTCTATCCCGACAACGACCTCAGCTACGCGGGCAACTTCCTCTCGATGATCTACAAGATCGCCGAGCTCAAATACCAGCCCGACCCGCGGCTGGAGCACGCTCTCGACGTGCTCTTCATCCTGCACGCCGACCACGAGCAGAACTGCTCGACGAGCGCCGTGCGCAGCGTCGGCTCCTCTCAGGTCGACCCCTACTCCGCGGTCGCCGCGGGCGTGGCGGCGCTCTACGGGCCCCTGCACGGCGGCGCCAACGAGGCGGTGCTGCGGATGCTCAAGCGGATCGAGACCACGGACAACGTCCCGGACTTCATCGATGGGGTCAAGAACGGTAACGAGCGTCTGATGGGCTTCGGCCACCGCGTCTACAAGAACTTCGATCCGCGGGCCAAGATCATCAAGAAGGCCGTCGACGAGGTGTTCGAGGTGACGGGCAAGAACCCGCTGCTGAACATCGCCACCGAGCTGGAGAAGATCGCGCTCGAGGACGAGTACTTCGTCAAGCGCAAGCTCTACCCCAACGTCGACTTCTACTCCGGCCTCATCTACGAGGCCCTCGGCATGCCAGTGGAGATGTTCCCGGTGCTGTTCGCCATCGGGCGCACCAGTGGGTGGATCGCCCAATGGCTGGAGATGATCGACGACCCCGAGCAGAAGATCTCGCGGCCTCGCCAGATCTACACCGGCGGCCGTGGCCTGGACTATGTCCCGATCAGCGAGCGTTCCTGAGAGCCCGCGGGCTCAGTGACCGCCCCCACACTGAGGGCGCGGACGGTGACCTAGATTCAATGGCGTGGATCTCTACGCCCTGCCTGACGGACGCGTCGTCGTCATCCGGCCCATCCGGTCAGACGACGTCGAGCGGCTGCGAGAGGCGCACGGGCGCCTCTCGCCGCTGACGCGCTACCGGCGCTTCATGACCGCCAAGCCGTACCTCAGCTCCGCCGACGCGGTGTATCTCGCCGACATCGACGGCTGCGATCACTACGCGCTCGTCGCCACCTTCGCCCCGCGCGAGGGCGACGAGGAGGCGCCGATCATCGCCGTGGCGCGGTTCGTGCGCTCGCCCGCGGATTCGTCGACCGCCGAGTTCGCGATCGTGATCGGCGACGAGTGGCAGGGCCAGGGCGTCGGCCGCGAGCTCATGGGCCGCCTCGTTGACGCTGCGGTGACGCGCGGGGTGCAGCGCTTTGAGGCGACGATGCTCGCCGACAACGTGGCCATCCAACGGCTGTCGGAGCGATTCGCCGCGGGGCCGCTGCGCCGCCTGCGCGAGGGCAACACCTTCGAAGTCGAGTTCGATCTGCCCACTCGGAGTGCTGATGTGCCTGCGATGATCGCCGGGTGCGCTGGAGGCTGACCGAACGCGCCGGTCCCAAGGTCAGGCGGTCATCGTTTGCCGACGCGGATCGGGCACTCGATGCGCTGGAGTCCCGCGGCCGGGAGCTGGCCGAGGGCGCGCCGGGCGACTCGGTGGACGTCAAGTACAAGCGGTTCGAGCCTCAGCAGCGGGTGGTGGCGCGGCTGGAGCTCGCCGGGCCCGAGCGGTTCGTCCCCCGCGTCCGGGCCGGCGTCGACGTGCGCGGCGACGGCTCGGTGGAGGCCTTCTTCGGCCGGGTCCGCCGGGAGGTCATCTCCGAGAAGCGGGGCGAGAGCCCGTACGCCGCGCTGCGCCGGGTCGTGAGCGAGCGCCGGGCCTAAGGCGCGGTCGACCGGTTGGCGACGTAACCGGATCTTTGGAACGTCGTGAACGAGACCACCGAGCCCTTGAGTGCGTCGAGGTGGTGCGGACGGTCTGAGAGCGTCTCATCGGCTTCCAGCAGCGCCCCGGTGGCCGGGTCGAAGATGAGCGTGTAGGTGATCGGCTCGCCGCTGTAGCTCGAGTCCAGGCTGACCGCGGCGCCGATGCGGCCCGCGCGATCGGTCGTCGTGCCCTGGTTGACCACGCCCGGGATCGTCGACAGGATGCGCAGCAGGACCGCCTGGGCGGCGCCGGGGACCGGGCGGCTCTGCGTCAGGCGGGCGAGGTCGACGAACTTCCACCCCGGCGCCCACCCCCCGCCGCGGCTCCCGGCCGCGAGCCGCCGCGCCAGCACGGGCTGCGACGCGCTCAGGGCCGGGACCTCGTCGCGGCTGCGCCAGCCGGCGGAGGTGGCCGGCTGCACCCTGGACTGAGGGTCGTCCGTGCGCAGGCTCCAGCTGCGGACCTTCACGTACGCGTACGGTGTGGCGGCGGCCCACGGCGGCGAGCTCTGGCTGGCTGCCTCCGCGCTCAGCCGCAGGAGCACGTCGGCGCCTGACGGGGGCACCGGCGACTCGAACGCCAACGCGGGCGGCGTGGGCGGGTAGCTCTTGCTGCCCCAGCCGAACAGCACGTGCCCGGCGAGCACGATGAACTCGGCGGCGAGCGCGGCGAAGATCAGGCCGTTGACGATCGAGCGGCCGCCGGCCCCCCGCATGGCGTCACAGCACCAGGGTCTGGCCGTGCCGGCGCAGCCAGCGCGACTGCTGCCGGTAGTCCGGGCACCAGCGCTCGAGCAGGGCCCAGAACCGCGGCGAGTGGTCCATCACCTGAAGGTGACAGACCTCGTGCCAGACGACGTAGTCGAGCACCTCCTCGGGCGCGAGCAGCAACCTCCAGTTGAAGCTCATGGCGCCCGTGCGCGAGCAGCTCGCCCAACGGGTCCGCTGGCCGCGGATGGTGAGCTTGGTGTAGGAGCTTCCGGTCAGCGCGCAGGCCCGTTCCAGCCGGGGGGCGATCTCCGCGCGCGCCGCCCGTCGGTACCAGCGCTCCAGCGCCGGCTCGCGCTCGGCTCCGGCCGGCGCCCACAGCTCGGCGCCGCGGCGGTGCACGCGCGCCCGCCCGCGCTCGGTTCGGACGTGCAGAAGCTCGCCGAGATAGGGGACCGCCTCGCCGCGCGCGGCCACCGCCTGCTGGGCGTGGGCCACCTCACTCAACCGCCGGCGGATCCACGGCTCGAGCTCGCGGATCGCGGCGGATGCCTCGCGTTCGGCGGCTCGGCGCGGCAGGACGACCTCGACGCCGTCGGCATCGACATTGACGCGGATGCGCCGGGCGCGCTCCGAGCGCCTGACCCTGTAGTCAATCTCCTGTCTGTATTCGCTCGCCGGCATGCCGCAGATTGAGAGTACGGTCCAGTGCCGACATGCCGGCATTCCCAGATCTCACGGACGCTCTCAGCTCGGCGACGGTGGCGCTGCGCCTGGCAGCCGAGCGCGACATCCCCGAGGTTCTCATCGCCCACCAGGACGATCCCGAGCTCCATCGCTCGCTGGGCCTCGTCCGTCCGCCCAGCGGCGCCGAGCTCGGCCGCCGCGTGGAGGGAGGCCCCAGCGATCGGGCCACGGGCACCGCCCTGTGGCTGACGATCGTGCCGGCCGGCGCCGATGACTGCATCGGGCAGATCGACGTCCACGACGTGGATTGGGATCACTCCCGGGCGGAGCTGGGGATCTGGACGGCACCGGCGCAGCGCAGCCGTGGCGTCGCCGCCGAGGCCCTACGGCTCGCCGGGCGCTGGCTGCTGAGCGAGTGCGGCCTGGCGCGCGTCCAGCTCGTGACCGAGCCCGACAACGTCGCGATGGTGGCCGCGGCGCGGCGGGCCGGATTCCTGGAGGAGGGCGTCCTGCGCGGCTACGTGCGCGAGCGCGGTCAGCGCGTGGACGTGACGATGCTCTCGCTCGTGGCGGGGGATCTGGTGGTGGGAGCCGGATGACTCGCGCCGCCGGGAAGTGGCGCGTGACTCTGCCGCCCGGGGTCCGGCCCCCGTTCGAGGTCTACGTCAACGGCGTCCGCCAGGAGCTGGGCACCGACTACCGGATCTCCGAGGGCGAGGTGCTGTTCGAGCGCGAGCTCGTGAGCCAGAAGCTCGGCCTGTGGGCGTGGCTCGTGGGCTTCTGGGGGATCGGAACCTACAAGCGCAACGACGAGGTCGATGTGCGCTACGAGGTCGACGGGCAATCGACGGTCGCCCACGCCCTCAAGATCACGCCCCCGCCGTCGTCGGAGTGACCGGGGCGGCTACGCCACCGCAGTCGTGGCCCGCTGCGGCTACGCCACTGCGGTCTTGACGACCTCGCGCGCCACCCACGGGCGGTGCAGGCGCAGGGCCGACAGGATCGCGCGCGTCGCGTGCGACCTGTTCAGCGTGTAGAAGTGGACGCCCGGGGCACCGCGGGCCAGCAGCTCGGCGCATTGCAGCGTGGCGTAGGAGACACCGAGCTGGAGCACCGCGTCGGCGTCGTGCGAGCGCCACTCGAGCGCTTCCAACAGCGCGGGCGGGATCGTCGCCCCGCACATGCCGGTGATCGTCTTGATCTGCCGCAGGTCGGTGATGGGCATCACGCCCGGGATGATCGGCACGTCGATGCCGGCCGCCCGCGCCTCATCCACGAAGCGGAAGTAGACGTCGTTGTCGAAGAACATCTGGGTGATGAGAAAGGAGACGCCGTTGTCGATCTTGTCCTTGAGAAACCGCAGGTCGTGCGTCAGGTCCGGAGCCTCCGGATGGACCTCGGGGAAGCACGCGCCGCCGATGCAGATGTCGTGATCTGAGTGGATCAGGGCTGCCAGTTCGGTGGAGTACTGCAGGCCGCCGGGATGCGGCTTCCAGTCGCTCTCACCCCGCGGCGGGTCGCCGCGCAGGGCAAGGATGTTCTCGATCCCGGACTGGCGCATGTCGGCGATGACGTCGGTGAGCTCCTCGCGTGTGGACCCGACGCAGCTGAGATGGGCCATCGCCTCGATCCCCAGCTCCTGCTTGATCCACTTGGTCAGCTCCAGGGTGCGCCCGCGCGACGTTCCGCCGGCGCCGTAGGTCACGGACACGAAGGCGGGCGAGAGCTGCCGCAGGGACTCCAGGGCCAGCCCGAGGACCCGCTCGCCGGCGTCGCTCTTGGGTGGGAAGAACTCAAAGGAGAAGATCGGCTCGTCGGTTGCTTCCAGGATCTGATCGATGCGCATGGCACGCAGCGTACCAACCTTGACAAGCTTGTGTCAAGGTTAGGATCGGGAGCGCGGCTACGTGGCTCGCCAGCGCTCGACGTCCCCGTCCGCTTCGGCGAGGATCCGTCCCTGGCCCTGGAGGTGGCGCAGGTAGGAGAGCGTCTCGGAGAGGAACCATGTCGCGTTGTACACGTCGACGGGCTGGCTGTAGACGCTGGGCAGGATCTCCAGCGCTGTCCTGGCCTCGCTGCGGGTGGCGCCGAGGACCGCCTCCAGCCGCTCGGCGACGAGCGAGCGGTTCCCCTCGATGTGGCCGTGCACGTCGACGAACGGCTTGCCGTGCCCTGACAGGGCCAGGCGGGCGTCGAGCACGTCGACCTTGTCCAGCGAGCCCAGGAACTCGCCGACCGGATCGTCGGTGTGGCCATAGTCGTAGAAGAGCGAGATCCGACCCAGGACATGGTCGCCGGAGATGAGGATCCGGCGCTCGGGCTGATACAGGCAGACATGCGACGGCGCATGGCCGGGCGTCTCGTACACCGTCCATTCGCCCAGGTCGGTCCCGATCCGAACCCCGTCGACGAGCGCGTGGTCGGGCTCGATCACCCGGGCGACGCCGGACGGGAAGTTCTTGGCCCGCTCGGCGTACGCGGCCAGCGCCGCCGGAGGCACCCCGCTCTGCCGGCCGACCTCCAGGCGGCGCTCCAGCGCGGCTTGCGGATCGTCGGCTCCGGCGGTGGCGTGGGCGTGGTTCGGGTGCATCCACAGCTCGCAGCCCGCGCGTTCCACGATCGGCGCGGCTTGGCCCCAGTGGTCGGAGTGGGCGTGCGTGCAGGCGAGCAACCGGACGTGCTCGATGCGGAGGTTGACCTGATCCATGGCCCGTTCGAGCTGCGCCAGGGAGCCGGGCTCGTGCATCCCGGTGTCCACGAGCACGATCCCCGAGCCGGACGCGATGGCCCACGCGTTGCAATGCGGGACCCCCGGCCACGGCAACGGGAGCCGCAGGCGCCACAGTCCGGGCAGGACCCGCTCGCCCCGTCCCAGCTCTTTCTGGCGCGTCGTTGGTGCCACAGGGCCAGACGTTATTGACGCCGCGTAGACTGCGGCGCCTTGGCCAGCACGTCGGACATCGCCAAGCGGTACTTCGCCGCCCTTTCGGCCCATGACCTCGACGAAGCGACGGCCTGCTGGAAGCCCGGCGCGATCGACCGTCTCGTCGGCGCGCAGGACCTGGTCGCGCCCGACGGGATCCGCGCGTACTTCGGAGAGCTGTTCGCAGCGTTCCCTGACTTCGAGCTGGAGGTGGTGGAGCTCACCACCGCGCGTCACCGCACTGCGGTGCGGTGGCAGGCCCACGGCACCTTCGCCGGTCCCGGGAGCTTCCAGGGCTTTGCCCCCAACCACGCGCGAGTGCAGATCGAGGGCTGCGACGTCGTCACGGTCGAGGAAGAGCTCATCGTCCACAACGACGCCTATATCGACAGCGGCGACCTCGCCCGGCAACTGGGGCTGCTGCCGCCCGCCGGCTCGGCCGCCGAGGCGCGGCTGGCCCGCCTGGCCAACGTGCGGACCAAGGCCATGCGCGCCCTGCACGGCGTCTCGACCGAGCCGGTCGCCGACGGCGTCTGGGTCGTCCGTGGCGGCTTCCCGCTCAAGATGATGAACGTGTATCTCATCCGCGACGGCGACGGAGTCACCGTGTTCGACGCCGGGATCGAGGCGATGGGCCCGGCCCTGCGCGCGGTCTGCGCCCAGCACGGCGGCGCTCGCCAGGTGGTCCTCGGCCACGCCGATCCCGATCACCGCGGCGCCGCGCCCGCCCTGGGCGTCCCCGTCTTCTGCCATCCCCTGGAGCGCGACACGGCGGTCAAGGAGGCGCCACTGCGCGATTACTGGGACATGGGCAAGCTGCGCCCCTACGCGCGGCCCTACTTCAGGCGGATGCTCCCGGCCTGGGATGGGGGAGCGGTGGCGATCGAGGGCACTCTCGCGGAGGGCGACGAGGTGGCCGGGTTCGAGGTCGTCGAGCTCCCCGGCCACGCGCCGGGCCTGATCGGGCTGTTTCGCACGTCCGATCGGCTGGCCCTCATCTCCGACACCGTCTACACGCTGGACATCCAGACCGGGCGCAAGGGCGGCCCACGGGTACCGCATCCCGCGTTCGACGCCGACGTCGAGCAGGCGCGCGCCTCAATCCGCAAGCTTGCCGCGCTCGGGCCCGAGCTGGCCTGGGCCGGGCACGCCGATCCCGTCACCGGCGACGTCCGCCGCCAGCTCGAGCAGGCGGCAGAGGCGCCCTGATGGGGCGCCGGGGGCGCGAGCGGGCCAAGCAGAACGCGCTCGCCGCGCCGGTGAGCGAGTACCGCGACGCCGACGGAAACGTCCTGGTTCTGCGCGGCGTCCTGAGCCCGGCGACGCGGCGCCTGTACACCGAGACTCTCGGCGGCGGCCTGCACCGCGAGGACGCGCGGGCCCGCGCGATCGAGATGCTGTTCGAGCGCCTGGCGGTCTCGTGGACGATCTCGGATATCGAGACCTCGCGCCAGAAGGAGCTGCTCCTGCGCTACCGGATGGCCACGGCGGCCGAGCGCGAGTTCGTGCTCGCGTCGATGCGCACGCACCTGGCCGAGAACTTCCCCGAGCTCGAGACGCCGTGACGACGCCCATCTTCGAGCTCCAGATGCCGTGACTGCGCCCATCCCCGATCCCGACGCCTTCGCCGCGCTGCTGTGCGACTGGTCGATGGGGGTCACCCCCGGAGACCGCGTAGGCGTCCTCTCAACCACCCTGGCCGCCGACCTGGCCGCGGCGCTGCACCGGGCCGTGCTCGAACGCGACGCGTGGCCGTATGTCGCCCTCGAGCCGCCCGGGCTGGCCGCCGACCTCTATCGCCTCGCCCACCCCCGCCACCGCACCGAGCCGCCGCCGACCCACCTGGCCGTGGCGGGCGCGCTGGACGCCTTCGTGCGGATCGAGGCTCCGGCCAACACCACCGAGCTGGCCGGCGTGGACCCCGCGGTGGTGGCCGAGGTGGCCACAGCCCGCCGGCCGTTTCAGGAGGCGTCGCTCAAGCTGCGCTGGACCGGCACGATCCTGCCCACGCCCGCGCTGGCCCAGCAGGCTCAGATGAGCACGGCGCAGTACGCCGCGTTCGTCAACCGGGCGCTCTTCCTGGACCGGCCGGACGCGGTCCAGGCGTGGCGCGATCTCAGCGCCACGCAGGAGGCGATGGTCGCACGGCTGACCCCGGCGTCGGAGATCCGCATCGAGGCCGAGGGGACCGACATCCGCCTCGGCGTCGCCGGTCGCACCTGGATCAACTCCGACGGCCGCCACAACATGCCCAGCGGCGAGGTCTTCACCGGGCCCCACGAGCGCTCGGCCAACGGCACCATCCGCTTCACCGTGCCCACTGGGCCCCGCGGGGTGACCGTCACCGGGGTGGAGCTGACCTTCCGCGACGGCGAGGTGGTCTCGGCGAGGGCCGAGCGCGGCGAGGACTACCTCCAGGCGGCGCTGGCCACCGACGCCGGCGCCCGCTATCTGGGGGAGATCGGCATCGGCACCAACGCCGGCATCGACCGTGCCACCGGCCACATCCTGCTCGACGAGAAGATGGCCGGCACCGTCCACCTCGCGCTGGGCCGCTCCTATCCGGAGACCGGCGGCACCAACGACTCCGCGCTGCACTGGGATCTCATCTGCGATCTGCGCGACGGCGGACGGCTCAGCGCCGACGGCGAGCCGATCGTGGAGAACGGCGCGCTCACGGTCTGACCCGTCCAGGGCAGCTCAGCGCCGGGGCCCGGCACGTCGCACCTGCCCCCACCCACGTGTGAGCGCTCACATGCTCACCTGCTATTAACGAGTCGTTCCCCTGCGGTCCGGTACGTTGGTCTGCAAATGCGTCGCACAAAGATCGTTGCCACCATCGGCCCCGCCTCCCGCGACCCTGAAACGCTCGCGCGGATGGTGTCGGCCGGGCTCGACGTCGCCCGCCTGAACTTCTCCCACGGGGATCGCGAGCTGCACGCCGAGAACGCGGCGCGCGTGCGTGCGGCCTCGGCCGCCGTCGGGCGCCCAGTGGCGATCCTGCAGGACCTGCCCGGGCCCAAGTTGCGCATCGGCCCGCTCGTCGGCGACCGGGTCGAGCTCAAGCCTGGCGAGCGCCTCGTGCTCGCCTGCGGGACCACCGACCACGGCGACGGTAAGCGGATGTCGGTGTCGTGGGCCGGCCTGGCGGAGTGCGTGGACCCCGACGACGTCATCTACCTCGCCGATGGCGCCATCCGGCTGCGGGTCGAGAAGGTCCGGGGCGGCGAGTGCGAGGTCGAGACCATCGTGGAGGTCGGCGGCACGGTCGCCTCCCGGCAGGGTCTCAACATCCCGGGCAACACACGTGGCCTGGTGGCCGTGCCCGAGGAGGATCTCGACATGCTGCGCTTCGGCGAGTCGATCGGGGTCGATGTCGTCGCGCTGTCGTTCGTGCGGAGCGCCGAGGACGTGGAGACAGTGCGCCGCCACACGCGGTTGCCCCTGGTGGCCAAGATCGAGAAGCCGCAGGCCGTCGACAACGCCGAGGAGATCATCCGCGCCGCGGACACCGTGATGGTCGCGCGCGGCGACTTGGGGATCGAGCTGCCGATCGAGGACGTGCCCATCGTCCAGAAGCAGCTGTTGCGGATCGCCGGACGCCTGGCTCGCCCCTCGATCACCGCCACCCAGATGCTCGACTCGATGGTCTCCTCCTCGCGCCCGACGCGGGCGGAGGCCACCGACGTCGCCAACGCCATCCTCGACGGGACCGACGCCGTGATGCTGTCCCAGGAGACCGCCATCGGCGTCTATCCGGTCGAGGCCGTGGAGATGATGGCCTCGATCGCCGAGCGCACCGAGGGCGTGCTCCCCTACCGCGAATGGAACGAGACCCGGGTGCGCCGCGATGCCCGCGACCCGGCCTACACGATCGCCTACAGCGCCTGCGCCGCGGCTCGAGATCTGGGCCTGGCCGCCCTCGTGGTGCCCACGCTCTCGGGCCGCTCGGCGCGCCTCATCTCGGCCCACCGCCCGTCGGTGCCGATCTACTGCCTCTCACCCGGCCGCGAGACGGTGCGGCGGTGCAACTTCATGTGGGGGGTGCAGGCCGAGTCGATCCGCCGCCACGAGGTGACCGAGGAGCTCATCGCCGACAGCGCCCGGCGCGTCGTCGAGCTCGGCTGGGTCCAGCACGGGCAGCGGATCGGCATCACCGCCGGCCTGCCCAGCGGCCGTCCCGGGACCACGAGCCTCTTCCAGGTCCAAGAGGTCTAGGGCCCGCGTCGCCCGGGGTCCCGGAGCGGGCTCCCGCTCCGCGATCCCGCAATCCCGCGGTCGCAGAGTGGGCTCCCGCGCGCAATCGCGCGGTCTCAGAGAGGGCTCCCGTGAACGAGACTTCCCCCCTCGCCACCCCTCCGACCCAGCGGACCGTCGCCGGCTCCCGTTCCCGGTAGAGCTCGGTCAGCCTCTACGCGTGGACCGCGATCGTGCTCGCTGTCGCGGTGGGCGTCGTGATCGTGAGCTGGCACGCCACCGGCGGCACCACGGATCCGACGGACCTGCCCGCCGGTCATCGCCTCAGTCACACCACGGTCGTGCTTGACAGCGCGATCCTCGTCTTCCGCGAGGGGCTGGAGACGATCCTCGTGCTCGCCGCGATCACCGCGAGCTTCCTGGGCGCCAACAAGGTCTACCGCCGCCCCGTGGCGGCCGGGGGAGCGCTGGCGATGGGCGCGGGCGTGGCCACATGGTTCGGCGTCATCTGGATCATCGGCCAGTTCTCGGGCTCGGAGATGTCGATCCAGGCCGCCACCGGGATCCCGGCGCTGATCGTCCTGCTCATCGTGATGAACTGGTTCTTCCACAAGGTCTACTGGACCGGCTGGATCTCCCATCACCACAAGCGCCGGCGCACCCTGCTGGGCGCCGACGCCGAGACCAACAAGCGCCGGATGCTCCTCGGCCTCGGGATGCTGGGCTTCACCTCGGTCTACCGCGAGTGCTTCGAGATCGTGATCTTCCTGCAGAGCCTGCGCCAGATCTACGGGCCCGGCGTGGTCCTGGAGGGCGTGGTCATCGGCCTGCTCTTCACCGACGCGGTGGGCGTGCTCGCCTTCGCGCTGCACCAGCGCCTGCCCTACCGCCGCCTGCTCATCATCACCGGCGTCCTACTCCTGTTCGTACTGCTCGTCCAGGTCGGCGAGGAGGTCAACGAGATGCAGCTGGCCGGCTGGATCGGCACCACCGAGATCCACTGGCTCACCATCCCCGGCTGGGATGGGCACCTGGTTCAGTCTCTTCAACAACTGGGAGACGTTCATCGGCCAGGGCATCGCCCTCGTGCTCGTCGTCGGCTCCTATGTGCTCGCCCAGTACCTCCGGGTGTGGCGCCCGCGCCGCCGCGGCGCGCAGCCGGCCCGCCTGGCCTCAGCGCTTCCCGATCAGCCGGCCGACATCGCGGTGGCGGCCGAAGCCGGCGCGGCCAGGTCGTCTCGGTCGCCTGAGCGGCCGTCCGTCGTCCGCTCGGTCACGGTGTGGCACGGGGCGTGAGCCGGGGTAAGCAACGTGTTGGGTGCGGTGCCGTCCGATCGACGAACGGCGGCTGTCGAGGAGGGGCCCGGAGGCCTCGCCTCGGGGTGTGCGGATTTTTGCAGCTATGTCCTGCAAAATCCCGCAAAGGTCCCGCCACGGCCGCCGGGATCAGCCTTCCCAAGCCCGCCGTTGACGTTCGCCGGTGCCCCGCCCAGACGCCACACGGACGGGCTGCATCGAGACCACCGGGCCGCCGAGGTCGCCGGAAGCCAGCCGCCTTACGACGCAGGCGGCCCGTAGAACTCGGCCTCGAGCTCACCCAGCTCGGTGGCCGGCGGATCGCCGTAGAACCACTCGCGCGCGATCCGGTGGAAGTTGCCCTCGGCGTGGAGCTGGGCGATCACGGCCAGCGTGAGGACCTCCATCCGCCGCCCGAAGATGTGATCGGGCGGGGCGGACTCGTGGCGCAGGTAACCGAAGTACTCCGAGCGCGGATCGCTCATGTCGATGAGCACCTGCGTGGCGTACTCGGGCGTGAGCTCGACCGCGCGGTCAGAGGTGTACCAGGACGTGGCGGCGCGGAAGTGGGCGAGCACGCGGTCGGGGTTGAACTTCTCCGGGTCACGGAAGAAACCCACCTCGGTGCCCAGGCGCATGATCGTCTCCGTGTCGCCCTCGATGATCGCCCGGGCGACGGCGATCTCCAGCTCGACGGCCCCGGGGGGCATGCGCTTGAACAGCCCGAAGTCGAAGAACGCCATCCGCCCGTCGTCGAGCAGCATCGAGTTGCCGGGGTGCGGGTCGCCCGAGAACTGGCCGTGCCGGTACAGGCAACCGAAGTAGAAGCGGAAGAGGATCTCGCCGATCCGGTCGCGATCGGCCTGCGAGTAGCCGCGCAGGTCCTCGAAGCCGGTCCCGCTGATGTATTCGGACACCATCAGCCGCTCGCGGGACAGCGAGCTGATCACGTCGGGAATGTGGATGAACGGGTGGCCGCGGAAGATGCGCGCCAGCGAGCGCTGGTTCTGGGCCTCGAGCTCGTAGTCGAGCTCCTCCTGGACGCGAGCGCGGATCTCCTCGCCGATGGCCTTGGGGTCCAGCCCCGGCGCGATCCGCTTGACCAGGCGCAGGATCAGCCCCAGGTTCTGCATGTCGGCGCGCACGGCGGCGGCCACGCCGGGGTACTGGACCTTCACCGCTACGGCCCGCCCGTCGGTGAGCCGGGCGCGGTAGACCTGCCCGATCGAGGCGGCGGCGATCGGCTCCTCGTCGAACTCGTCGAAGACCTCGGACAGCTTGTCGTCAAGCTCCTCCTCGATCACCTTGCGCATGTCGCGGAACGTGACCGTGGGCGCGGCGTCGCGCAGGACGGCGAGCTTGCGCTGGAACTCCTCGCGGTACTCCTCGGGCACCATCCCGACGTCGAGGAAGGACAGGACCTGCCCCACCTTCATGGCGGCGCCCTTCATCGTTCCCAGGGCGGCGACGATCTGCTCGGCGGCCTCGAGCTGGCGGCGCTCGAGCGCCACCTGCCGGCCCTCCGGGGACCGCGCCACGTTGGCCGCGCGGGTGCCGGCCTCTCTCATCACCTGACCGGCTGCCAGACCCCCGATTCGCGCCGTGCGCCCCACCCGGGATGTGGGGATCTTGTCCTTTGGCACCGGGCCCAGTCAGTCCCGGCTTACCTGCGAGCCGGGGACGATGTCGTCGGATCCGTCGGGCCAGCGGACCCATGCCTTGTGGCCGCCGTCGTAGTCGTCGCCGAGCAGGATCAGCGTCGCCGGCTCGCCCATCGCCGTGCACGGCTCGGTGCCCTCGGGGTCGACCCCGCGCCAGATGCGCACGAAGCGATTGTGCTCGAGCTCGTCGGCGACCGTTGTCGGGTCGGTGTGGCCGGGATGGATCCGCGTGGATGCCGGCAGCGCCAGCAGCTTGTCCATGATCGAGGTCCTGAGGTCGGCATAAGTGGTGTGCCCCGGCGCCCTGACGCCGCCGACCGACCCCTTGAACAGCGTGTCACCGGTGAACACGTCGGTGCCGTCGAACAGCAGCGACAGCATGCCCGCCGTGTGGCCGGGCGTGTGGATCGTCTCGATCTTCAGCGCGCCGATCTCGATCGTCTCGCCCGGCAGCATCGTCTCGGTCGCGCCTGGGACCTGGTCGCGCTCGAGCGGGTGGATGAGCACCGGGATGTCGGGGACGGCGCGCTTGACCGTGTCGAGCTCGGCCACGTGATCGTGGTGGTGGTGGGTGAGGAGCACGTGGGTCAGCGTCAGCTGCCCGCGCTTGAGGAACTCCAGGAGCGGCGCGACGGGGCCGCCGGCGTCGACCATGACGGCGCTGCCTCCCAGTTCGTCGCCGACGACGTAGGTGTTGGACAGCCATCCATCGCTCATCGAGCGCTCAACGATCATGCAAAGAGGCTATCGAGCCGGTGGGCCCCGCGGGAACGTCGCACCCGGAGGGCGGCCCCGGATAACCGTCATGCTGTGTCCTCGGATCTCGATGTGACAGGGCCACACCTTCGATCCTGCGTCCTTGCCTGACGGCCCCCGGACCTCGCCCTCCTAGTCGCGACGTTTCCCCGAGACCCACTACGCTTGTCGGCAGACATGAGCCTGATCCATACCTGCTACCGGATCACGGACATCGACCGCTCGGTCGCGTTCTACGAAGCCCTGGGCTTCCAGGAGATCCGTCGCGCCCCCATCCGGGACGAGGCGATCAACGTCTTCATGAACCAGCCCGAGGACGGCGACAATCCGCGTCTGGAGCTCACCTTCAACTTCGGCCACACCGAGCCGTACGAGATCGGCACCGGCTACGGCCACATCGCCATCACGTCCGAGGACCTGGACCAGACGCTGGCCAACCTGTCCGATCAGGGCATCGAGCCCGAGCGTCCGCCGTACACGATCAACAAGGGCGGCAACCGCCTGTGCTTCGTGCGCGATCCGGATGGCTACCGGGTCGAGATCATCGAGCGAAGCTGACGCAGGCGCAGATGGTCGACACCGCCACCATGGCCAAGCTGTTGGAGCGCTTCGCCCAGGGCGTCGCCGCCCACGACCGGGAGAACCCCGATCACAACAGCTGGGGCATCGGGATGGCCCACTTCGACATCGAGCGACTGGGCCTGGAGGAGGGCGAGGAGATCCTCCCCGGGATCGTCCTCCAGTCCGACGGCGGCGGCACCGGCAACTTTCGCGTTCTCTGCGACGGCCAGCACGACGGCGCCGGCGAGATGGAAGAGGAGGAGGTCGTGGACGCGGTCGCCTCTGAGGAGATCGGCGAGCCGGTCTACGTCGACGGCCCCGCCGAGCCGATCAGGCCACCGCTCTAGCGGCCTGAGCCTGCTCTCCAATCAACGACTCAGGCCACTCGCTTCGCGCACAGCCACGCGCTCGGCCAGCCACTGCACGGTGGGGCAGCGCAGCCCGTGACGCTGCCCGGCGCGCACCACGGCCCCGGCGATCGCGTCGAGCTCGGTGGCCCGCCCGGCCGCGATGTCGCGCTGCATCGAGGAGCCCAGCTCCGCGTGAGCCTCCTCAAGCTCGGCCATCGTGTCTGAGGCCTGCAGCTCCGCGCCATCCGCATTGGCCACCGCCACCGTCTCTGAGACGGCGCCCTCGAGCGCCGAGCGCCAGCGCGGGTCGGCGCGCACGTAGCCGATCGCGCGGTCCGAGGCGCTCGTGGTGAGTGCCAGCGCGCAGAGCCGCGCGAGCTTTGACCACATCACCTGGGCCTCGCTGTCGCCGATCCGGGCCTCGATCCCCGCGTCGCGCAGCAGCGCGGCGGCGGCCGGCAAGGCCGCGCCCGGCTCGGGGCGCCGGCCGGCCATGTCCACCCGGACGCTCGGGCTGGTCTGCACGATCACCCCGACCGAGGGCCGGTCTGACTCGATCCGGATGACCGCCGCCGCCACCCGCTCGGACCCGAACCGCGCCCGCAGCACGTCGAGATGCTCGAGCCCGTTGAGCAGCGGCACGATCAGGCCGGGCGTGCCACTGACGCGGCCCAGCGCGGTCGCGAGCCCCGTCGCCTTAGTGGCCACGAAGAGCACGTCCAGCGGATCGCCGATCTCCGTCGTCACCCTCGGAGCCACCGTGAAGTCCTCACCGAGCGCCTGGCTCCAGATGCGCACGCCCGTCTGACCCAGCGCGACCGCGGTCTCGGGACGCGCCACCACCGTGACGTCGGCGCCCGCGCGCGCCAGCGCGCCCGCCACGAACCCGCCGACCCCGCCGGCCCCGAGCACCGCCACCGCTGTCACGGCCGGTCGCGCCGCACCTCGGCCCAGGCCGCGCGCGCCTGGCGCAGCGCCTTGAGCACCTGGGCGCGGGCGTCCTCCGCCGCCCGGGCGGCCTCCAGCGCCTGCTGCTTGGCCCGCTGGCTGCGGGGCACGTTGAACGACCACAGGCCGGTCTCGAGCAGCCGGGCCGCACGCTCCAGGTCGTCGTCGGCCGCCTGCTGCAGCGCCTCGCCGCGCAGCCCCTCGCGGATGCGCCGGATGCGCGACTCCAGCGCCACCTCGGCCAGGCCCGCCAGGGCGCGCGCGGCGGCGACCGGTTCCGGATCGCGCGGGTCGATGCCGGCCTGCGCCGCCAGCTCGTCGCGAGCGACGTTGGCCAGCCGGTCGTGCATCTCCAGCCACGCCGCTCGCAGGGCGGGCGTGCTGTCGATCATCCCCAGGAACAGGGGGATGAACTCGATCAGCTCATCGGGCGCCTGGTCAAAGCGCTCCATGTCCTCTCTGATCGCCCGCACCACGGCGGCGGTCAGCGACTCGTCGGGCCCGCGCTCGCGCAGCGCCCGGGCCATGCGCTCCACCGCCTCGTCGGCGGTGTCGAGGACGAGCGACTCCTTGGTGGGGAAGTAGTTGTAGATCGTCTTCTCCGAGACGCCGACCCGTTCGGCGACCTCCGAGACCTTGACATTGTCAAACCCCCGGGTGGCGAACATCGCCGTCGCGGCGTCCGAGATCAGCTGGCGAGTCAGGCGTCGCTTGCGCTCGCGCAGCCCCTCGTCGGGGTTGCGCGACCGGTGCCAGGCCTCCTGCGCCCGGCGGGCCGCTCGCATGATCTGGGCGATCTTCTCGCCCATCTCGTCGGAGATGAGCCGATCCAGAAGCTCCTCGCCTCCGTCGGCCAGTGCGTCGTCGTCGCGCTCGGGCGCCACGTGCTCGTTGTCCATGTCCGTCCAGTCAGCGGCGGTGATCCGTCCTTTTCAGCTTATCGAGAATCTTTCACTTGCAGAAATCTTTCAGTCTCTGTACTTTTACGGCCCATGACAGAAATTGCCATCTACACCGAGGGCCTGACGAAGCGCTTTGGCGACTTCACCGCCGTCGAGAACCTCTCCCTGGAGGTCAAGGACGGCACCGTGGTCTCGTTGCTGGGCCCCAACGGCGCCGGCAAGACGACCACGGTCCGGATGCTGGCCACGCTCCTGCGTCCGGACGCCGGCCATGCCCGCGTGGGGGGATACGACGTCGTCACCGACGCGGCGCGGGTGCGCGAGCGCATCGCGCTGACCGGACAGTTCGCCGCGCTGGACAAGAACCTGACCGCCCGGGAGAACCTCGTCCTCATGGCGCGGCTGCGCGGGCGCAACCTCCGGGCCGGCCGGGCGCTGGCCGACCAGCTCATCGACCGCTTCGACATCGGCACCGTCCGCGACCGCCTCGTCAAGAACCTGTCCGGCGGCGAGACGCGCCGGGTGGACCTGGCCGCCGGCCTCATCGACACCCCGCACGTGCTCGTGCTCGACGAGCCCACGACAGGGCTCGATCCCCGCAGCCGCCAGGTGGTGTGGTCGACGATCCGCCAGCTGGTGGGGGAGGGCGTCACCCTCCTGCTCACCACCCAGTACCTGGAGGAGGCCGACGCGCTCGCAGACCGCGTGGTCCTGATCGACCGCGGTACCGAGGTCGCCGCCGGCACCCCGGCGCAGCTCAAGGCACAGGTGGGCGAGCAGCGCGTCGACATCGTTGCCGCGGACTCCACTGCCTTCACCGAGCTGTGCGACGTGCTGTGGGAGCGCTTCGAGGTCACGCCCGCCCCCGAGCAGCGCACGATCTCCATCCCGGCGCCGCGTGAGGCCGCCGACCTCGCCCATATCGCGGCTGTCGTCGATGAGTCCGGGATCAGCGTGGACGAGGTGGCGCTGCGCCGGCCGACGCTCGACGACGCCTTCCTGGCCCTCACCGGCCACGCCGCCCAGGAGCCGACCCCCGAGGTAGAGGAGGCCGCGGTATGACCGCCACCACGACGACCACCGTGTCCGGCCGCCCGGTGCATCTCCCCACAGGACCGATGGGGTTTGCGCGCGACACGATCCTTCTCACCGGGCGCAGCCTGCGCGCGATCCCTCGCGTGCCCGAGCGCCTGCTGGACGTGACGATCCAGCCGATCGTCTTCATCCTGCTGTTCCTCTACGTGTTCGGCTCCGCCATCCACGTGCCGGGCGTCAACTACAAGGACTACCTCTTCCCGGGCATCATCGCCCAGTCCCTGGCCTTCGGGGTCATCGGCGCGGGTGTCGCCACCTCCAACGACATGACCGAGGGCGTCATCGACCGCTTTCGCTCGATGCCGATCAGCCGCCTCTCGATCATCACCGGCCAGGTGATGGGCCAGTTCTGCGAGCAGGTCCTCGGCATGGTCATCGTCGTCGGCTTCGGCCTGGCGCTGGGCTGGAACCCGCAGCTGACCCTCGCCCATGGCCTGGAGCTGCTGGGTCTGATGGTGGTGGGCATGTTCGCCTTCACCTGGACGGGCGTGCTGCTCGGGATGCTGGTGCGCTCGCCCGACGCGATGCAGGGCGTCGGCTTCATCATCATCTTCCCGCTGAGCTTCATGGCCGGCACGTTCGTACCCATCGCCGGGATGGACGCCATCCCGCGCGCGATCGCCCAGTGGGACCCGATCTCCGCGCTGGTCGCCAGCGTCCGCGGCCTGACCACGCCCGCCGTCCACGTCGGGGGCTCGTGGGAGCTCAACCACCCCGAGGTGGCGATGGCCCTCTGGTGCGTCGTCCTGCTGGCGGTCTGCGTCCCCCTCACCGTGAGGCGGTTTAACCGTACGCTTGCCGCATGACCTACTCGATCGTCGCCCGCGATCGCGATACGGGGGAGCTGGGCGTCGCGGTCCAGTCACATTGGTTCTCGGTCGGGCCCATCGTTCCGTGGGCCCGGCCCGGCGTCGGTGCGGTGGCCACGCAGGCCAACGCCGAGGTGGCCTACGGGCCGCGCGCGCTGGACCTCCTCGAGCGGGGGATGTCGGCGCCGGGCGCGCTCAAGCGCCTGCTCGCCGAGGACCCGCTGGCCGCGTCGCGCCAGGTGGCGATCGTCGATGCCCGCGGCGAGGTCGCGGCGCACACCGGCGATGCCTGCATGGCCTTCGCCGGTGACGTGCAGGGCGACGGCGTCTCCTGCCAGGCCAACATCATGGCCACCGCCGAGGTCTGGCCGGCGATGCTCGACGCCTACGTCGCCGGGCAGGGCAGCCTGAGCTCGCGTCTGCTCACCGCGCTCAACGTGGCCGAAGCCACCGGCGGCGATCTGCGCGGCCGCCAGTCGGCGGCGATCCTCGTCGTTCCCGCGGCCGGCGATTCGTGGGACACCGTGATGTCCCTGCGCGTCGAGGACCACCCCGACCCGCTGGTGGAGCTGGCGCGCCTGTCCAAGCTTGACGAGGCCTACCGGGTCGCGGGCGAGGGAGACGAGCGCCTGGCCGCGGGCCGCCACGACGAGGCCGCGGCGCTGTTCCAGCGGGCCTGCGAGCTTGCGCCCGAGTCAGACGAGCTGCGCTTCTGGGCCGGTCTTGGTGCCGCGCAGGTCGGGGACATCGACAGGGCGGTCGCCCACGTGCGCGCCGCGATCGAGATCCACCCCGGCTGGCTGGAGCTGCTGCGACGGCTCACGCCCGAGTTCGCCCCGTCGGCGCCCGCCGTGCTGGCGGCCCTCGACGGGCACCCGGCCTAGCGCCCAAGAGCGCATCCGGGCACTAGTCGACCAGGACGCCGGGGTTGAGCGCCCCGGCGGGGTCGAGTGACGCCTTGGCCGCGCGCAGGGCGGTGGCGAACGGCTCGGGCCGCTGGCGGTCATACCAGGGGCGATGGTCGCGCCCGACGGCGTGATGGTGGGTGATCGTCCCGCCGGCGTCGAGGATCGCGTCGGCGGCGGCGGCCTTGATGTGCGCCCACTGCTCGAGCTCCTCGCCCCGCCGGCCCGGCGCCAGCACCGTGAAGTAGGGGGCGGGCCCGTCGGGGTAGACGTGGGTGAAGCGACAGGTCACCGAACCCGCGCCGCACACCTCGCGGACCGCGGCCGTGGTCCGCTCGATCACGGAGTCGTGCAGCGCCGCGTACCGATCCCAGGTGACCGCGGTCTCGAACGTCTCGGAGATGACCCCCATGGCCACGAGCGTGTCGCGCAGGTAGGGAACGCGCAGGAACGCGTCGCGCCAGCTTCCCACCGAATCGTCGGAAGCTCCCTCGCGGCGCTCGTCCCACGCGCCTCCGAGGTCGGCGCAGCAGGTCAGCGCCTGGTCCAGGCGCTGGGTCACCTCGACCGCGGCGGACTCGAACCCGAGCACCAATAGGGCGTGGCTACCGGGTGGGTGGGGACCGGTTCCCATCAGCTGCGCCTCGGCGGGGTCGATGAGCCGGCAGTTGGTGGGATACAGCCCCGACTGGGAGAGCGCGCGGACCGCCGCCGCTCCGGCCTCGAACGTTTGGAACCGCACCCCGGCTGACGCCCGGAACCGCGGCCGGGGACGCACCCGTACCCATGCCTCGGTGATCAGGCCCAGCGTTCCCTCCGAGCCGAGCAGCATCCGGTCCGGGGAGATCCCCGCCCCCGATCCCGGCAGGCGGCGCGACTCCCAGGCGCCGGCCGGCGTGATCGCCCGGATCGACTGGACGAGGTCGTCGATGTGGGTGTAGACGGTGGCGAAGTGGCCGCCGGCGCGGGTGGCGATCATGCCGCCGAGCGTGGCGAACTGGAACGACTGGGGGAAATGGCGCAGGGTCAGGTCGTGGACGCGGAGCTGCTCCTCCAGCCGCGGACCGTTGGCCCCCGCCTGGATGCGCGCGCTCAGCGACGGCGCGTCGACCTCGAGCACCCGGTCAAGGCGGCCGAGGTCGATCGTCACCACTCCGTCGAAACGCTGCGGATCGACGGC
Organism: uncultured Actinomycetota bacterium; assembly: GCA_963850325.1. GTDB lineage: Bacteria > Actinomycetota > Thermoleophilia > Solirubrobacterales > Solirubrobacteraceae > Palsa-465. The sequence continues at coordinate 92,172 of CAWKLB010000018.1, read as the reverse complement.
CGGCTCCACGCCGCCCACCACGCTCGTCCCGCCGCCGAACGGGATGACGGCGGCGTTTGCGCTGAGAGCCCACTCCAGGACCGCCTCGATCTCGCCCTCGTCGGCGGGATGGGCGACGACGTCAGGCGGGTGGTCGAACTGCCCCCGCATGGCGCGAACAACGTCGCGATAGGAGCTGCCGTAGGCGTGGAAGGCGCGGTCGTAGTCGCCGGTGGCGCACATTGAAGCCAACCGGGCGGGCACGGTGAGGCGCGGCGGAGGCAGGGTGAGCTGCGACAGCGGCACGGGAGCCTCGGGCTCGGCGGACCCGAAGCCGAGGTGCGAGGCCAGGAAGGCGGCCGTGCTACGGACCTCGTCGGGGGGCGGCTGCTCGTGCTCAAAGCCCCAGCCCCAGTGCTTGCGTCGGGCCTCGGCCATCGCCCCAGCCTAGTCGTCCTGCGTTGCCGTGGTCCGGGTGGTCCCGAGCTGGGGCGGACGGGTACGGTTCAGCGCATGACCCTCCCGCCCGGCATCCTCGCGCGTGGCCCGTGGCAGCCGGCCGACGTCCACGTCAGCTGGTCCGACGAGCCCTACGCGCCGCCTCAGGACGCGATCGCGGAGGCCGATCAGGTGTTGGCCGGCCTGCGCGACCGGGGCTCTCCCGCCCACGATGGCCTGGCGGCACGGCTGTCGGGGTTCAGCGTGGACAACGGCGGGCTCACCCTCGAATGCGAGCCCGCTCGCTGGTCCCTGCGCCTGCTGCCCGACGGAGCGGCCCAGAGCCTGTCGGCGATGTGCGTTGTCCGCTCGGCCGACGGCCGCTGGCTGGCGGGGCGGCGCGCTGCGTGGCTGGCGACCTGGGCCGAGCGCTGGGCCCTGGGCGCCGCCGGGTCCGTCGAGGTGGGCGAGAACCCCGCCGAGACGCTTCGCCGCGAGCTGGCCGAGGAGTGGTCGGTCACGCCGGAGCGGATGACCGTCGAGGCGCTGGTCAAGCTGCCCAGCGAGCTGGTCGCGCTCGTGGGGCTGGCCTGGCTGCCGGATGACACGGCGGTGACGCCGGATGCTGAGCACGACGAGTTCGCGTGGTGGCCGGCCGATGTCGAGAGCTGGCCCGAGCATGCCGACGCGCCCCTGCGCCGGCTCGCCGCGCTGGTCACACCCCCGGGGTGATGCGCTTCGTCACATTCCGGCGCCTCGAGCTGGCGTCGTTCATCCACTCGTTCGTTTACCTGGGGCTCCTTGTCTGCGCCTTCGCACTTGGAAAGCCCCAGCCCGAGACGTTCATCCTCGGCCTGGCCCACGGCGTCCTATGGATCGGAATGTCGCTGGTGTGCATCGACGCCGCCCGCCGCCACGTGATCCCGTTCTGGCTGGCGGTCGTGGTGGCCGTGATCGGCGGCCTGGGACCGTTCGCGGGGTCGATCGGGTTCGTCGTTGCAGAGCGCCGGCAATCCGCAACGACGCAGTACAGTGAGTGACTGACTGATGGCGGTCGATACCAGCACTGTTCAAGTCGTCATGCCGGCCATGGGCGACTCCGTCGCCGAGGGCACGGTCCTCGAATGGCACAAGCAAGAGGGCGACACCGTCTCGGCTGACGAGACCATCGTCGAGATCTCCACCGACAAGGTCGACGCCGAGGTGCCGGCCCCTGTCTCGGGCACCGTCACCCGGATCCATGCGGCTGAGGGCGACACCGTGGCCGTCGGTGCGCTCCTGGCGGAGATCTCCACCGACGGGGACGGCGCCGCCGTCGCCGCCCCCAACGGTTCCGCTGCGCCCGAGATGACCACGCCGGTGTCCGGCGAGTCCCCGCCCGCCACCGCGGGTGAGGCCGTGGCCGGCGCGGCCACCGAGGCCGAGGGTGTCGCGGCGTCCCAGGAGGCTGCGGGCAAGACCGTGGACATCGTGACCCCCACGGGTGGCGAGTCGGTCACCGAGGGCACCATCCTGGAGTGGTCGGTCAAGGTCGGCGACTCGGTCAAGGACGGCGACACCGTGGTCGAGATCTCCACCGACAAGGTCGACATGGAGCTCCCGGCCCCCGCCGACGGGACCATCACCGAGATCCTCGCCGCCGACGGCGAGACGGTCACCGTCGGCCAGGTCATCGCCCGGATGAGCGTCGGGGCCGGGGCCTCCGGCGCGAGCGCGCCATCGGGCAATGGCGGCAGCGCCGCGTCGCCCGCGCCGACCGCGCAGGCCGGCTCTGCCGGCTCCACCCCCGCCGGCTCCACCCCCGCCACGGCCCCGCCCGCCGAGGGCAACGGGGCAGACACCAACGCCTCACCGGTGGCCCGCCGCGTCGCGGCCGCTGAGGGCGTGGACCTCTCTTCGATCCAAGGTACCGCCCGGGGCGGCCGTATCACCAAGGCCGATGTGCTCAACCGTGGCAACGGCGCCCCACCCGCCTCCGCCGCGTCGCCGCCGGCGGGCGCGCAGCTCATCAAGGGCGGCGGCGCCGCGCTGGCCCGCTACATGGACCAGAGCCGCTCGATCCCGACGGCCACCTCGTTCCGCACGCTGACCGTGACCACGCTCGACGAGCGGCGCAAGCAGCTCAAGAACGGGGGCAAGCGGGTCTCCTTCACCCACCTGATCGCCTACGCCATCGCCAAGGTCGCCACCGGCGACATGCCGGTGATGGCCCACCACTTCGAGGAGATCGACGGCAAGCCCTACCGCCACGACCACGGTGCCGTCAACCTCGGCCTGGCCGTCGACGTGGAGAAGAAGGACGGCAGCCGCACGCTGATGGTGCCGGTCATCCGCGATGCGGGACGTATGAGCTTCGCCCAGTTCCTGGACGCCTACAACGCGCTGGTGGAGAAGGCGCGGACCAACACGCTCACCGCCGACGACCTCACCGGCGGCAACATCACGCTCACCAACCCCGGCGGGATCGGCACGATCGCCTCGGTGCCGCGTCTGATGGTGGGCCAGGGCACGATCGTGGCCACCGGCTCGATCGCCTATCCGGTCGGGCTGGAGCGGGTGGGCCCGATGATTGGCGCCGAGAAGGTCATGACGATGACCTCCACCTACGACCACCGGATCATCCAGGGCGCGGAGTCCGGCCGCTTCCTCCAGCGTATCGAGGCGCTGTTGCAGGGCGACGAGTCCTTCTATGAGAACGTCTTCGCGGACCTCGGGGTCGAGCTGCCCGAGCTCCCGCCGCCGCCGGCCCCCGCCGCGGCCGCCGCCGCCACGCGCGCCGCGGCGGAGACGGCGCCGAGCTCCGCGGCCGGCTCCGGCCACGACGAGGAGGTGATGATCGCCGTGCAGGCGGCCACCTCCCTGCTCAAGGCCCACCGTACCCATGGCCACCTCGCCGCGCGGCTGGATCCGCTCGGGCGCGAGTCCGAGGGCGACCCCGCGCTCGACCCCGCGCCGCTGGGGCTCACCCCCGAGACCATGGCCCAGATCCCGGCCCACATCCTGCGCATGTACGTGCCCGGCGCCACCCTGGCCGACGCCCTGCCTCACCTGCGCGAGACCTATTGCGGCACCATCGCCTACGAGATCGAGCACATCGCCTCGCATCGCCAGCGCCTGTGGCTGCGCGAGGCGATCGAGTCCGGACAGTTCCGCCGTCCACTCACCAACGACGAGCAGAAGGCGCTGCTCAAGCGACTGACCGAGGTCGACGCCTTCGAGCGCTTCATGCACAAGGCCTACCTGGGCCAGAAGCAGTTCTCGGTCGAGGGCCTGGACATGACCGTGCCCATGCTCGACGAGCTCATCCAGCTGTCGGCGACCCGCGGCGCCCGCGAGGTCGTGATCGGCATGGCCCACCGCGGCCGCCTCAACGTCCTGGCCCACAACCTGGGCCGGCCTTATGACTCGATCTTCGCCGAGTTCGAGGGCTCCTCGACGCTCGAACCGATCACCACCCTGCCCCAGGGCGGCACCGGCGACGTCAAGTACCACCACGGCGCGCAGGGCTCCTACTCGCTGGGTCGGGGGGACGGGTTCGAGTCGATCATCGTGCGCCTGGAGTCCAACCCATCGCACCTGGAGTTCGTCGCCCCCGTGGCGGCCGGCGCGACGCGGGCGGCCCAGACCACCCGCCAGGGCCCCCACGCCCACCAGGACACCAACGCCGCCATCCCGGTGATCCTGCACGGCGACGCCGCCTTCCCGGGCCAGGGCGTGGTCGCCGAGACGCTCAACCTGCAGGCGCTGGACGGCTACACCGTCGGCGGCACGATCCACCTCATCCAGAACAACCAGGTGGGCTTCACCACCGACCCCGACGACTCGCGCTCCACCACGTACGCGTCGGACCTGGCCAAGGGCTTCGACGTCCCGATCATCCACGTCAACGCCGACGACGTGTCCGCGTGCGTGAGCGCGGTGCGGCTGGCCTTCGCCTTCCGCCAGGAGTTCGGCCACGACGTGATGATCGACCTGATCGGCTACCGCCGCTTCGGTCACAACGAGGCCGACGAGCCCGCCTACACCCAGCCCGAGATGTATCAGGTGATCAAGAAGCACCCGTCGGTGCGCGAGCTGTTCGCGCGCCAACTGGTGGACCAGGGCATCGTCTCCGAGCAGGACTCCACCGAGATGACCGACGAGGTGTGGTCGGTGCTCTCGGACTCGCACACCCAGCTCAAGGAGCGCATCGCGGCCGCCAAGGGCGTCGAGCACCAGACGGGCGAGTACCAGCTCGATCGCACGCCGTCGCCCGAGGTCAAGACCGCGGTGGCCGAGGACCGGCTCAAGGTGCTCAACGAGGAGCTCCTCGCCGTGCCCGACGGCTTCACCGTCCACCCCAAGCTCGTCAAGCAGCTCGAGCAGCGCCGCGAGGCCGTGGTCAACGGCGAGGGGCTGGTATGGGCGCACGCCGAGGCGCTCGCCTTCGCCACGCTTCTGACCGAGGGGATCCCGATCCGCCTGACGGGCCAGGACACCGAGCGCGGCACCTTCAGCCAGCGCCACCTCGTCCTGCACGATCCCAAGACCGGCCAGGAGCACTGCTCGATGCAGCATCTCCCCGGCGCCCTGTCGCCGATGGAGCTGCACAACAGCCCCCTCTCGGAGATGGCGTGCGTCGGCTTTGAGTACGGCTACTCCCAGGAGGGCCCGGAGACCCTGGTGCTGTGGGAGGCCCAGTTCGGCGACTTCGTCAACGGCGCCCAGGTCATCATCGATCAGTTCATCACCTCCGGTCTGGCCAAGTGGGGGCAGACGTCACGGCTGACGCTGCTCCTGCCCCACGCCTACGAGGGCTCGGGCCCCGAGCACTCCTCGGCCCGCCTCGAGCGCTTCCTTCAGCTCGCCGCCGAGGGCAACATCCGCGTGGCCAACCTCACCACGCCCGCCCAGTATTTCCATCTGCTCCGCCGCCAGGCCCGCATCGCCAAGCAGCGGCCGCTGGTGATCATGACCCCCAAGAGCCTGCTGCGCCTGCCCCAGGCCGCCAGCCGGCTCAACGCCCTGGTCGAGGGCCGCTTCCAGCCGGTGCTGGGCGACCCCAACGCCGATCCCGACGAGGTGACCCGGCTGGTCCTCTGCACGGGCAAGATCTACTACGACCTGCTCGCCACCAAGGCGCGCGACGAGGCTGCCAGCCAGCACGTGGCCATCGGGCGGGTCGAGCTCCTGTACCCGTTCCCGCAGACCGAGATCCTCGACGTCGTCGCGCAGTACCCGAACCTGCGGGAGGTTGTGTGGGTCCAGGAGGAGCCGCGCAACATGGGCGCCCGCGCCTACATGTCACCGCGCCTGCTCCAGGTGCTGCCCGAGAACCTGAACTTCGGCTACATCGGCCGCCCCGAGCGCGCCGCCTCGGGCGAGGGGTACCCCATCGCCCACTCCAACGAGCAGCACCGCATCCTCGCCACAGCGCTCGATCTCAAGCAGACGGTCTCGCAGTTCCCGCGCATCGCCCCCGGCGACCGCTGAGTTTCCTGCCGTCCGCCGGCGTCTGAGCGGGGTACCGGCGCACGTCAACGGCTGACTTGGCAAGGCGGATCGGCCGTCCCGGAGGCCGGTGTGCAAACTAAGCGTGCATACGACGCTTCAGATGACACACGTCGGTGCAGACGCGCCGGAGACCCGCAGCACGCCTCCCCAGTCGTCGTTGACGTTCGCTGAAACCCGGCCAGACGGCCCAAGGAACAGCCAAACCACGTGCAATCCACCGGCCGCCCCTCACGCCGGCCTCTCGCATCTGACAATCTCTGCTGAATCCGCTTTCGCAGAGACGGTTCTCGTCGCGACAACTCACGGCGCCACTTCGCGCCCACGCTTGGGGTCCACGATATGGCGATCGACCTCGGCACCGCCAACACCCTCGTCTACGTGGGCGGGCGCGGCATCGTCGTGTCCGAGCCCTCGGTGGTCGCCTCCGACGTCGCCACCGGTGAGGTCCATGCCGTCGGCGCCGAGGCGGAGCGGATGATCGGCCGCACGCCGGCGACGATCTCGGCCACGCGGCCGCTGCGCCACGGCGTGATCGCCGACTTCGAGGTCACCGAGGAGATGCTGCGGTACTTCATCCGCAAGGTGATCGACCGGCGCACCGCCCATCCTCGGCTGATCGTGTGCGCGCCCTCGGGCGTCACCGAGGTGGAGAAGCGCGCCGTCGAGGAGGCTTCGCTGGCCGCCGGTGCCCGCCGCGTCCACCTCATCGAGGAGCCGATCGCCGCGGCCATCGGGGCCGGGGTCGCGATCGAGGAGCCGGTGGGACGGATGGTGGTCGACGTCGGCGGCGGCACCAGTGAGATGGCGGTGATCTCGCTGGGCGGCATCGTCGTCTCCCGCTCGGTGCGGGTCGGCGGCTATGAGATGGACGAGGCCATCGCCCATTACATCCGCTCGGTGCACCAGCTGGCGATCGGATCGCGCACCGCGGAGGCGATCAAGATCGAGCTGGGCTCGGCGATGCCGCTGCAGGAGGAGCAGATGACCGAGGTGCGCGGGCGCCATCTCGCCACCGGCCTGCCCACCGCCGTCCAGCTTCGCTCCGAGGAGGTCCGCGCCGCGATCGCCGGACCACTGCGCGAGATCCTCCAGGGCATCCGCGACACGCTGGAGCAGACCCCGCCCGAGCTCTCGTCCGACATCGCCCGCGACGGCATCCTGCTGGCCGGCGGCGGCACGCTCGTCCGCGGGTTCCCGGAGCTCGTCGCCGCCGAGACCGGCATGCCCGTCTCCCGGGCGGAGTCGCCGCTCACCTGCGTCGCCGTCGGCTCAGGCCAGGCGCTTGACCACCTGGACCAGCTCAGCGTGGTCGCCCGGCAGCTCGGACGCTCGCCGACGACGCCGGACTGGCGAACCGCCCAGCCCTAAGGGCTCGTGTCCACAAATTCTGCGCGTTTCGACGGCGTCTGGACGCGCCTGACCCCACCCGTGGGAATCGCCGATGCTTCGGCATCGACTCATCCCACGTGCGGCGTCAGATCGCGCCCAGCCACTCGTCGATTCCGCGCGGAATTTCCGGACACGAGCCCTGAGACGCGACGTGCCGCGGTGGCCACGGCGCACGCGGCCAGCAGCACCAGGAAGGGGTCGATCGGCTCCCGGAAGCGCGGCGTCTCGATGTTGACGAAGGCGATCGACAGCCAGTAGAGCACCGGGAAGGCCCACAGCCACCCCGGCGCCTCGCGCCGCACCGCCGTGAACAGCCCGGCGATGGCCAACGCCAGCAGGACCCAGAAGCTCACCACTCCGATCCCCGCCGCCCGGGCCGGCAGGCCGATCGCGTCGTAGGAGGCGTGCCACGCGAACGAGCCCTCCAGCTCGAACATCCGCAGCGTGTTGTGGAAGGCGACATCGAGCGGCGAGAACGGATGAGCGCGGATGTAGTCCAGGGCGCGCGACTGGAGCTGGTCGCTCAGGCCGACCTCGTCATAGCGCGGCGCGGCCTTGGCGATGGCCTGGAACTCCGGCATCTTGAGGAAGAGGTCCCACTTGTAGTGGACCGGCCGGGCGGCCGCCGAGGTCGCGTTGTAGGTCCCGATCAGCGTGATGCCGGTCTCGTCGGAGACGGGGACGAAGTGGTGGAGCTCGACCGCGTTGCGGATCGTCCACGGCGCGATCATGGCGCACATGCACAGGACCAGCACGGCCGGCGCCGCCAGGGCGCGCAGCCCGGGCCGGCGCGGAACTCGGCTGCCACCCACCGCGCGCGCCCGAGCCACCGACCAGGCGGCGAACCCGAGCGGGAGCACGAACAGCGCCGCGTTCTCATGGGTGAGCGTGGCCAGCCCGGTGAGGATCCCGGTGGCGGCGATCCAGGCGTACACGCCGGCCGTGCGCCGCGCCCGCCGCGCCCGCAGCGCGGTCCAGATCGAGGCGAGCTCGAACACCAGGAGCAGGTTCTCGGCCACCAGCGTCCCCGACAGCTCGACGAACACCGGGTAGACCGCGGCGATGGCGATCGCCGCCACGGCGACGCCGCCCCCGAAGGCCTCGAGCGCCACCAGCCCCAGCAGCCCGACGCTGATCGTTCCGACCACCGCCTGGGCGATGCGCTCGGGTCCGATCGCGGTCTTGCCACCGTCCTGGTGGCCGTCGATCAGGTCGACGACGGCCAGCGAATAGGGGAAGGCGGGCGGGAAGTACGCCGTCGGCCCGCGCGAGCCTCCGGCGCCCGAGCGGGGCCCCGAGCCGGTGTGGTAGTCGCCGTACTGCGCGACGTTGCTGGCCATCCGGTTGTAGGTGCCGGCGTCGTTCTTGGCCTTGTAGTACGTGTTCTCGACGTAGGTCAGGCGGATGACGAACGCCGCGATGAGCAGCGCCGCCACGAGCAGCTTGACGGCTGTGGGATGCCGTCCCCGACTCAGTGGATCCCGACGATGCCGGCGCACACCCAGTTCGATGCCCCGGCGCCGTTGTTCCAGATGCGCGACGCCACCGCGTCCTGCTCGGACTTGGATGCGAGGTATGCCGCCGGTCCGGTGCCGCCGAAGAGCTTCCAGGTGCTGGGGATGATCTGGTAGTAGCCCGAGGCCCCGGCGCTGTTGGGCGGCAGGTTCTGCCCGCCCGACTCGCACAGGACGATCGCGTAGGGGATGGCCCAGCCGCCGGACGGGCCCAGTGCCGGGCCGTTGCTGACGGGCGCCACGGAGGAGGCGGCGGCGGCCGCAGCGGCTGCGGCGGCTGCCGCGCGGGCGGCGGCGGCAGCGCGGGCGGCGGCCTGCTGGGCCTCGACGTGCGAAATCTGCTGGCGCAGCGCGTGGCTGCGCGCCTGGCTGGCGCCGAGCGCCGCCCGCTGGGCGCTGCGGGCGCTCGAGAGGGCCGACTCGCGCGAGGAGAGCAGGTTGTTCATGCCCGCCAGCGCCTGGGCGCGCACCTGGGTCTCTGCGGTGATCTGCTTGACGTCGCGCTGGAGCCCCGTCAGCCGCTTGACGGCGGCGTCGGCGGCAGCCTTGGCGGCCTCGGTGATCGAGATGATGCTCTGCTGCTGGTGCTTGGCGCGGCCCAGGAAGTTGAGCTGCTCGAGCAGGTCGTTGAAGCCCTTGGCGTTGAGGATCACGGAGACGACATCGGGCGGCGAGGACTCGTACTGGGAGACGACCTGGGCGCGCAGGATGCCCATGGCCTTGGCCAGCGTCCGGCGCAGCTCGGCCAGGTGATCGCGCTCGCGGGTGATCTGGCCCTGGAGCGCGGCGAGGCGCGCCCGATCAGCGGCCAGTGACTGGCGGACCGCCGCCTCGCGGTCCTGCACGAGCGTGATCTGCGATTCCAGGGAGCTGATGCTCGCGTCCAGCCGGCTGATGCTGGAGGCCAGATCGCTCTCGCGGGCCTGCTGGGCGCCGAGCTCCTGGTGCAATTGCCCGAGGCTCTGGCTGGCGCCCGAATGCTGCGGCTGGAGCAGCGCGAACCCCGCCAGCGCGACGGCGACGGCCATGGCGACGACGACTTGGAACGGGACCCTACGGCGGCGGTTGGTCATCAGGATTCGTTCGCGGCTCCCGATTCTCCCCATTAGCTGGGAAAACCGCGAGCTGGCGACCTTATCAGGAACCTGTCAAGGCGGTCTGACGGTGCCGCGCGTCGCCGCGCCACCGTCCGGGGGCGACGCCGTGGTGGCGCTTGAACGCCGCGGCGAACGAGAACTCTGAGGCGTAGCCCAGCGAGCTCGCGATTGCGGCCAGGCGGGCATCGGTATCGCGCAGTCGTTCCCGGGCCAGCGCCATCCGCCAGTCGTTGAGGTAGGCCAGCGGCGCCAGGCCCACGAGCTCGCTGAACTGGCGCGCGAACGCCGAGCGCGAGAGGGCGGCCTCGTCGGCGAGGTTGGCGACCGTCCAGGCGCGGCCGGGGTCGGCGTGCAGGGCCCGGAGCGCCGCGCCCACGCGCTCGTCCGCGGAGGCGCGAAACCACCCCGGCGCAGCGTCATCGCGGGAGGTGAAGTGCTCGCGCAGGATCTGCACCAGGGCCACGTCGAGCAGGCGATCGAGCAGCGTCTGCTGGCCGGGCTCGTCGCGCAGCATCTCCCCCGCCAGCAGATCCAGCGTGGCGCGCAGCGTGCTCCCCGCGGCCGGGCGTATCGGCAGCAGGTCGGGCAGGGCGGCGAGCAGGCTCTGGCACAGATCGCCCTCGAACCGGTACGCGCCGCAGAAGAACGTCGTGCGCGGGCCGTCCTCGGGGGCGCCGAGGTTCATCCGGTTCGACACCCCGGCGCCCGGCGCCATCACCTCGGCCGCGGGGCGGCATCGGGCGCCCGCCGCGTGGGCCAGGTGCTGGGCGGCGGGCTCGCGCACGAGCACGACATCACCGGGCAGGAGCAGCACCGCCTGCTCGGGCTGTGTCGTCCACAGGTGGACCTCGCCCTCGACCACCACGTGGACCGCGAGTGCCGCGCCGCCGGCGAAGCGCACCCCCCAGTCGCCGTGGGCGGTGGTCCGCGAGAAGGCCGCGCCACGCGCGCTCGAGCGCTGGAGCAGATCGGTCAGTACGTCCACAACTCAGGACGATGACATATGTTTTCATCACTTTCAAGCATGGAAAGTCCCTTCTGTCTGCGGTTAGCTATGCGTGCAGTCACGAACCAAGGAGCGAACGAGATGTCACGAGCGGTGAGGTTTGATGAATACGGCGGCGTCGACGTGCTGAACGTCGTCGAGGTGCAGGACCCGGTTCCCGGCCCAGGTCAGCTGGTGGTCCGCGTCAAGGCAGCCGGGATCAACCCCGGCGAGGCGAAGATCCGCGAGGGCCTGCTGCACGAGCGCTGGCCGGCCACGTTCCCCTCGGGCCAGGGCTCTGACCTGGCCGGCGTGGTCGAGGGGGTGGGCGACGGAGTCGACGGCTTCCAGGTTGGCGATGAGGTGATCGGCTTCACCGACACCCGCGCCAGCCAGGCCGAGCTGGTGGTCATCGACGCCGAGAACGCCACCCGGCGCCCCGCCGGCGTGCCGTGGGAGGTGGCGGGCGCGCTGTTCGTCGTCGGCGCCACCGCCTACGCGGCGGTGCGCGCGGTCAACCTGTCAGATGGCGACACGGTCGTCGTGTCGGGCGCCGCGGGAGGCGTTGGCTCGCTCGCCGTGCAGCTCGCCCGGCGCACCGGCGCCACCGTCATCGGCCTGGCCTCCGAGCACAACCATGAGTGGCTGCGAGGCCACGGGGTGGTCCCGGTGAGTTACGGCGACGGCGTCGCCGACCGGGTGCGCGCGGCCGCCCCCGATGGGGTCGACGCGTTCATCGACACGATCGGCGGCGGCTATGTGGAGCTCGCGCTGGAGCTGGGGGTGGCCCCGGACCGCATCGACACGATCGCCGATTTTGAGGCGGTGGCCAAGCATGGGGTCAAGGCCGAGGGCAACGCCGCCGGGGCGAGCGCGCAGACGCTGGCCGAGCTCGCGACGCTCATCGAGGAGGGCGCGCTGGAGGTCCCGATCGCCGCCACATATCCGCTGGATCAGGTGCGCGACGCCTACGCCGACCTCGAGCGCAACCACACGCGGGGCAAGATCGTCCTCCTGCCCTGACGCGATCGTGCCCGCCGCCCGTGGAGCCTGACCGCCCCGGGCGGCGGCGGGTGCGATCCTTACCTGCAGTGCGCGTCTCGGATGAGCGAACCACCGCGATCCTGAATCGGGTGCGCGCAACGCCCGAGGGGTTCGTGCGCACCTACGGCGACATCTCGCCGGGGGCGCCGCGGATGGGCGGGGCGGTGCTGCACGAGTGCGCCGATGCGGACGTCCCCTGGCACCGGATCGTCCGCGCCGATGGGTCCCTGGCCAAGGGCACGCGCCAGCGCCGGCTGCTCATGCGCGAGGGGGTCCCGTTCCGGGGGGAGAGAGTCGACATGCGCGTGGCGCGCCTGCCCGACTGATGTGGATCCAGCGCCATCTGCGGCTCTCGCCTCAGCCGCGCGGCTTTCACCTCATCACGCGGGAGGTGGTGGAGGCGCTGCCCGAGCTCGCCGAGCTGCGCGTCGGGATGCTCCACCTGCTCATCCAGCACACGTCGGCGTCGCTGGCCCTCAACGAGAACGCCTCGCCCGATGTCCGGCGGGACTTCGCCACCTGGTTCGATCAGGCCGTCCCCGATCGCGCTCCCTACTGGTCGCACACCCTCGAGGGCGACGACGATATGCCCGCCCACGTGAAATCCGCCCTGCTCGGCTCGACGCTGATGCTGCCGGTGATGGGCGGGGTCCTGGCGCTGGGGACGTGGCAGGGCGTCTACCTGTGCGAGCACCGCGACCACGGTGGCAGCCGCGTGATCATCGCCACCGCCTGGGGCGAGACCGGCTAGGGCCCGGCGCGCCCCTAGCGCTCCTAACGCCCCTTCCACACCGGCGCGCGCTTCTCCGCAAACGCCGTCGCGCCCTCCCGCGCATCCTCCGACATCCGCACCGGCGCGGCGATCTCCTCCTGGCGGGCAAAGAACTCCGCGTCGGGCCAGTCCAGGGATTCGGTGAGGATGCGCTTGGTGGCGGCCAGGGCCAGCGGGCTGTTGGCGGCGATCACCTCAGCCAGCTCCAGGGCCGCGTCCAGTGCACCGCCCGGCTCGGCCAGCCGGTTGACCAGGCCCAGCTCGGCGGCCCGCTCGGCGAGCATGAAGTCGCCGGTGAGCGCCATCTCCATCGCGATGTTGCGGGGGAGCATGCGCGGCAGGCGCAGCAGCCCGCCACCGGCGGCGACGAGCGAGCGCTTGACCTCCGGGATGCCGAGCCGCGCCCCGCGCGAGGCGACGATGAGGTCGCACGACAGGGCCACCTCCAAGCCCCCGGCGACGGCGAAGCCCTCGATCGCTGCGATCAGCGGCTTGGCCGCGGCGCGTTGGGTGATGCCGGCAAAGCCGCGACCCTCCACCACGGGCGACTCGCCGGCGACGAAGGCCTTGAGGTCCATGCCCGAGCAGAAGCCCTTGCCCGCCCCCGTGATGACGCCGATCGACAGGCCGGCGTCGGCGTCGAGCGCGTCGAGCGCGGCGCCGATCCCGGTGGCCACGGCAGCATTGATGGCGTTGCGCTGATCGGGGCGGTTGAGCGTGACCAGGAGCACCCGGTCGCGACGCTCGGTGAGGACCGCTCGGTCGGCCTCGTCGTCGGTCATGCCACGAACAATCTCAGGTCGGGCTCGCGTTCGCCACGGACGACCGCCAGATCGACCTCGACCCACTCGATCTCCCGCGCGGCAGCGAGCACCCGCGCCTGGGGCTTGATCACCTGGGCGGCGAGCAGGCCCCGGCACTCCGCGAAGGCGGGATCGAGCCGGATCCGCTCCAGGTAGCGCGACAGCTGCTCGACGGCGTCGATCCCGGCCACGCGCTTGATCTCGACCGCCACCCAGCGGTCCTCCTCATCACGGCACATGAGGTCCACCGGGCCGATGTCGGTCGGCCATTCGCGGCGCACCAGGCGGAACCCCTCGCCGCACCACTCGGGGGCTGCGGCGAGCGCCTCCTGGAGATGGGCCTCCACGCCGTCCTTGGCCAGCGGCACATCGGCGTCGGGTGAGCCCATCTCGTGCGTCACGTCCGACAGGATCTCGTGCAGCTCGACCTCCACCCGGTCCTCGCTGGCCCCGGCGTGCTTGCGCACGATGATCCGGTCTGGCGGGCTCAGCGGGATTCCGATCTCCTCGATCGTCGTCGGCGGGGTCATCCAGTTCAGCGGCTTGACGCTCTGGCTGCCGTGGTCGGACCACACCATGAACGTCCCGTCGGCCTTGAACATCAGCAGCCGCGTGGCCTCGGCCAGGTGCGTCTCCAGGCGGCCGGAGTAATCGATCGAGCAGCGGGCGACCATCAGGCGCATTTCCCGACCAACGCTAACGAGGATGGCGGACCGACGAGGCCCTCGGGCACGCCCCGGGGACCGGCGCATCTATCATCAAACGGTGTAATGCGTAGCCAGCTTCGCCCATTGTTCGACCGCGTGGTCATCAAGGAGCTCGATCCCGATCGGATCCGCCGGTCCGGGCTGCTCGTGCCCGCGGGCTCGGATGAGCCGCCGCCCCAGCACGGGATCGTGCTCGCCGTCGGGCCCGGTCTGGACTGGTGGGACCATGTGGGCGTGCGGATGCCGGTCAAGCCCGGGGACCACGTCGTATTCCCCGCCTCGGCCGGCGCGTGGGTCGAGATCGACGAGGAGCGGCTGCTGGTCTGCCGCGTCGGTGAGCTGCTCGGTGTCCTGGAGCAGATCGAGCAGTGCCCGGCATGTGGCGGTCGCCGGCTTGACCCTCAGGAGTCCTGCCCCGTGTGCGGGCGCGAGGGCTCCGTCGCGTCGTCCTAGCCGGGCCTTCGCCCGGCCAGTCAGGCGGCGCTGCGCTCAGACAGCCCGCGCGGCGTCGCGGCCTCGACGCGATCCAGCAGCTGGGAGACCTCGTCGTCCTTGCCCAGCCTGAGCGCCTGGCGACACGCATCCCGGCACTCGGCCAGGCGATCGGTGCGGGCCAGCGCGTGGGCGTAGGCCGACCAGGCTCGCTGTGACGCGGGGTCGACCCGGGTCGCCGCGTGCGCCGCGGAGACCTCGGCGCCGACGTCTCCGGCCAGGTGGTGGGCGAGCGCGAGGTCGAGCAGGCCGTCCACCGACGGGCCCACCAAACGGGCGCGCTCCAGCGCGCTGATCGCGCCCGCACGGTCGTTGAGCCGCAGTCGCAGCCGGCCCAGCCGCTCCCACGCCGATGCGTCGTTGGGGGCGCGATTGGCGGCGCGAACGGCGGCCTCGGCGGCCAGGTCCAGGGCGCCCATGTCCTCGTAGATGCGGCTCGCGAAGCGCTCCGGGGTGGGACGGTCGGTGTCCACGCGCGCCCAGTCGCGCACCGTGCGCGCCGCGGCGGGGAGGTTGCCCGCCTGCCAGAACGCTGCGGTGAGCAGCCGCAGCACCATCGGGTTCTGCGGCTCGGCGTCGCGCGCGTAGACGAGGCGCTGGGCGGCCAGCGCGGCGTCGCCCTCGGCCAGCGCATGCTGGGCGGCGGTCATGAAGCGCTCGACACGGTCGGCCGCGGGGTCGGGCTTGGAGAAGTCGACGAACTGAAGCGAGCCAGCGGGGACGGTGCGAACCCCCACCGAGAACATCACCCGCGCCCACTGCTGGGAGGCCTCCTCGTCGCCGGAGAAGTAGATGCCGCTCACCGTGCCCACGCCCCACTCGGGGTAGGAGACGCAGCGCGCGTAGCGGTGCACGACCGAGTGGTCAGGCACGCGCGAGCCGAACGGGTCGTGCTTGGCGCGGTCGGCGTCCTGCTCCCGGGCCCGCTGCTCGTTCTCGTAGGCGCGGCGTCCCGCGTCCTCGCGCGCACGGCGCGTCGCGGCCGCCGATGCCTTGACCGCGTTGCGACTGACCTTGCCGCCGCGTGAGGACTCGGCGAGCCGCTCGAGCTCGTCGGCCGCCTCGTTGATCGCCTGCAGATGGCGCTGATGCTCGTGGCGGCGCCCGGGGGGAGCGATGTCCGGATGCCAGCGCTTGGCCATGCGCCGCCGTGCCAGCTGGACGGCGCGCTGATCGAAGGGCGGCTCCAACTCGAGCAGCAACAGGGCAGCCTCAACGTCCAGGATTCGTGGCATGACACGTGAACGTTAGCGGGCATCGGGCGGCCCGCGAGGTTTCCTCAGACGACGGCAAGTGCAACAAATGTGTGCCAATCCGCCGGGATCTGGCCGGTCCAGGCTTATGGTCGCCGCGTGCTCTCCGCGGCAGCCCCCACCAGACGATCTGGACCCACAGGCCCCCTCGTGCTCGGCGCCGCGGCGGCGGTGCTCTGCGCGGGGCTGGGCCTGCTGGCGGTGGCGGCGCTGCCGGGGTCCTCACCGCCGGCGGCCCCATGTGCGGCGCCGGGCGGCGTGATCGCGCTGGCCGGAGCGGGCGGTGGGCCGTCGGTGGGGGCGACCGAATACGGCGGTCCCGGGGATCCGAGCAGCGGGACCGTGGGGGCCTCGGGAGCGAGCCTGCTCGCGCACCCCGACAGCTACGCCGAGCTGGGCGGGATCACATTCCAGACGGCCACCGCGATGGGCGGATTGCCGTACCTGACGCCGCTGCGAGTCACCTGGAACGGCCGCTCGGCGGTGGCCTACAAGCGCGATTTCGGTCTCGGGGGCGGCCCGGTCGGCGGGCTGCCGCGGGTGATCGATCTGTGGTGGCAGTTCGCGGGCGCGCTGAGGATCCCCTACGAGGACGGCCGGTGGTCCGGAGCGGTGCGGATCAGCCGCCCGCCCGCCGCGGGCGCGGGCAGCCTGTTGGCCCAGGCGCCGGCACCGGGCGCGATCGCGGCTGCCGACGCCGCCGGTGTGAGCGGCCCGGCGTCTGCGTGCGCCACGGCGGCCCCGACGGGCGCAGACGGCGTGCCGGTCAGCTCCGGCCCGCGAGCCCAGCTGCTGCCCGGCGGCCAGGCGGCGGTCCCGGCCTCGGCTCCGCCGGCGGTGAAGGGGATCATCGCCGCCGGCAACCAGATCGTCGGGCGGCCCTACATGGTGGGCGGCGGCCATGGGCTTTCGCTCAGCGCGGTCGCGCCCGCCTATGACTGCTCCTCGAGCGCCGAGCACCTGCTCCACGGCGGCGGGCTGCTCCCCGCCAGCTACGACGCCGCGTCGGGGGCGCTCGAGTCGTTCGGCCTGCCGGGCCCGGGCCGGTGGGTGACGATCTATGCCTCGGCCGACCACGTGTTCATGTACGTCGCTGGGCTGCGCTGGGACACCCACAACGCGGCCGGGCCGCAGGACGGCAGCACGGGGATCGGGTGGCACCCGCTCGTGCGCGAGTCGGCCGGGTTCGTCGTCCGCCACCCGGTGGGGTTGTAGATGCGCCGCCGGCAGCTGCTCGGCGTCGTGGCGGCGATGCTGTCGGCGGGCGCCGTCGCGGGTTGCGGCCTGCCGTTCGGCGCGAGCGGCCGCGCGGCGCCAACACGGACGGCCGCGAGCGCGAACGCGGCCAAGGTGGAGCCGGCACGTATCCGGGCCACCGTGGCCAGGGCCCAGCGCACCCATGAGATCCCCACGCCGGCACCGTCCCAGAAGGCACTCGGCGGCTGGCGCTCGCCCGTGGAGGCCGTGCACGTCTTCGCGCAGTGGTACATCAACTGGAGGGCGGACACCGTGGCCACGCACCTGCGCGTGTTAGCTGCGGTGGGCATCGGCCAAGCGCGTTCGGCGATGGCGCTGGCCGCGGGCCAGGTGGCGAGAGACAGCTCGCTCAAGCTCGGCGGCATCGCCAACTCCGGCACGGTCGAGGCGATCGCCCTCGTGACCGGCGAGCGCAACGTCTACGCCGTCGTCAGCCGCGAGCAGACCACCGCGACCAACACCAACGCCTACCAGGGCCTGCGGCCCGCCTGGCACGTGACGCTGGCCACCGTCACCGAGGTCGACGGCCGCCTGTGGACGATCAGCGGCTGGCAGCCCGAGAACTGATGGCTCACCACCGGCCCCTCTCCAGGCTCAGTGCGCCGCCACGTTCAGCGCCACAGCCGCGCCGAAGCAGGCCACCGCCGCCACGCGCAGCGCCCAGCCGGCTCGGTCACCGGGGCGGCCGGTCACCATCCCGACGATCGCCAACGACATGCACCCCACCGAGATGAGGGCCAGCAACAGGGCGAAGATCCGCAGCACCGGCCAGTCCGCTCACGGGGCGCGCATGCCCAGCAGCCGCAGATAGCGCGACACCGCCTCGGCGCGGTTGGCGACGCGCAGCTTGCGCAGGATGCTGTTGACGTGGAACTTCACCGTGCCGTCCGAGATCACCAGCGCCTCGGCGATCGCCTTGTTGGGGTTGCCGTCGGCCAGCAGGCGGAGCACGTCGAGCTCGCGGCGGGTGAGCAGCCCCTCGAACACCACCCGGTCATCGCGACTGCCGCCCACCGGGAGCAACGGCGGCGCCGCCGATCGCCGCGCCGGGCGCTGCATCGTGGCCAGGCGCAACGGGGCGTCGGTCAGCTCGCCGGACCGCGCGCCGAGCCAGTCCAGGAACTCGCGCAGCTGCTCGCGCTCGTGGCGCAGCGCGCGGCGCAGGCTCGCGCTCTCGTAGGCCTGAGCCAGCAGGCTTGTGAACTCCCAGAGGATGTCTCGGTCGAGCACGTCGAGACGCTGCCCGGCCCCCCGGTCGGCGTGCAGCATCCCGATGACGTGCGGCCCCACCACGAGCGGCGCGACCGCGTAGGACGTCCATCCCATCAGCTCCACCAGCCGGCGGTCCACGCGGGGATGGACCTGTGCGTCATCGACGATGGTCGCGCGGCGGCGGCGCAGCAGCTCGGTCTCGATGAGCGGATGCTCCAGCGCGATCGGCTCGGCGCGGAGCCTCGCCACGACGTCGGCCGCGCCGGAGCGATCGTTGGTGAAGTGGGCCGCCTCGGCCACCATCCGCCCCTCCTCGGTGAGCGAGAGCACCACGCGGTCAAGCTTGGACGCCCCGCACAGCGCCGCCGGCGCCTGTCCGAGCATCGAGGCCGGCGACGTGATCGACCGCAGCTCGTCGATGGCCTGGCGCACGGCGGCGAGCGCCTCGAAGCGGGTGTCATAGCGGCGGCGGAGGCGCTCGAGCGCCGCCTCCTGGTCGTGCACCGCGGCGCCCGGCGCGTCCTCGCTCTGCTCACTCAGCCGCGCGGTGAGCGCATCGATGAGGCCACGGAGCGCATCCACGGACGCGGAGGGAGCGTCAGCGTCCACCGCATCGCCGAGCAGCGCCCGGGCCTGGGCGGCCGCCGCGGCCACTCGCCCCTGCAGCTCGATGTCGAGCGGGGCCGCGAGGAGCTTCCGAGAGAGGGTGGCCGTCACCGCCGCACCCCACCGCTCGGGCCGTCGGCGCTGCCCCCCGCGCGGACGAACCGGGCCACGGCATCCGCGCGATTGGTCGCCCCCAGCTTGCGCAGGATGTTCTTGACGTGGTACTTCACCGTGCCCTCGCGGACCACCAGGGCGGTGGCGATCGCCTGGTTGGTGTTGCCGCGTGCCAGCAGCCGCATCACATCGAGCTCGCGCGCGGTGAGTGACTCGACGAGGCGGGCGTCGCCCCCTGCGCCGCGCGGGCTCACCAGTCCCGCGGCATCCTCGAGCCGTCCCAGCCGCGTGCCCATCCAGTGCACGGCAGCGCTCAGCTCCGCGCGGTGAAGCTCGAGCGTGTGGCGCAGCACGGCGCGCTCGCAGACCCCGGCCAGCTCCTCGGCGTAGCGGGCCACCACCTCGCCGTCGAGATCGTCGACGGCCCTGCCGCTGTGAGTGGCATCCGCGTGCAGGAGCCCGATCGTGGTGTTGCCGACCGCCAGCGCGGCGACGGCGTAGGACTCCCAGCCCAGCCGCTGCGCCAGGGGCGCTGGTGTCCGGGCCCCGGCATCGGCGACGACCACCACCTCGGGGACGCGGCGGCGAGCCACTTCGTACTCCAGCAGCGGGTACTCGAGGGCGATGGTGGCCTGCGCCAGCTCGGCCAGGGCGGCATCCGCTGCCGGCTGGTCGGTGCCGTCCCAGATCGTCAGCGGGACGAGCCGGCCCTCGACCACCTCGGAGATGAGCACACGGTCAAACTCCGAGCCCGCGCCCAGCTCGGACGCGGCGCGGGTGAGCAGTCCCTCCGTCGAGCCGAGCTCTCCCAGGCGCCGCACCGCCTCCGAGACGCGCTCGAGCGCATCGGCGCGCCGCACATAGTCCAGCTCCAGCAGCTCCCGCTCCAGCGCGAGCAGGTCCACGAGCGCCCGCTCGGCGGCCGCGACGTCGACGACCGGCGCCGTGGCCATCAGCCGACCTCCACGACCGGCAGGAGTGCTAGAGCGGGCCGGCGATGCGGCGGATCAGCGCGTAGCGGGCCAGTGCCTCCTGGCCCACGGCGCACAGGCCGTAGCCCTGCCCGGCTCGCTCGATCGCGTGCCAGACGGTGGCGGCATCCGCCGAGGCCATGATCGCCAAAGCCTTGTCGTCTGACTCCAGCAGCCACAGAACCGTGGCCCCGGCACCGGCATGCGCGGTCAGCGGGGGTACGTGGCGCGGGTTGCCCGACGCGCCGTAGACGCCCAGCTCGGCCAGCAGTGCCGAGGCGCGGCGGCCCACGACGGCCAGCGCGGCCAGGTCCGCGCTGCGATCGGCGAGTCTCACCGCCGAGCGTCGCGCCACCCGGGCATGGAGCACGGCGCGCAAGCGCTCGCCGCGGCTCGCTTCGCAGATCACGAGCATGCGCCCCGGGCGCTCGGCACACCACCACGCGCCGCCGCTCGAGACGGCGCCGCCCGGCGCGATCTCGCTGCCGGTCAGGCGCAGGGACAGGTGCTGCAGCTGCGCGGGCGGTCCCTCGAGCACCAGCTTGGCCAGGTCTGACCGATCGGCCAGTCCGACGGCGCTCACGCATGCCGCGAGCTCCCCGGCGGCGGAGCCGTAGTGCGCGACCACGGCATGGCCGTCATGCATGACCCGCACGCCGCCCGCCTGACGGAGGACGGGGTCCAAGGCGCTCTGGCGCGGGTCCGATGAGACGTGCACTGACAACGCATCGGGAACCTACCGCCGCTCGTGCGCGCGCGACCTATCCTTTTTGTCGGAGTTGGCCTACAAAACGGGAGGCACAGCGCCTGAGCGCCCTTCTGGGGCGGTTCTGACCCCGTGGAATCGGTCATCCTACTCAAAAGTCTAGGTCGTTTAGGAAGTGTGAGAGTGGTGCCCCGTCGTGTGGACAACGAAGCTGTCATAGACCGCCGGCATGCAGTGAGAGTGAAGAGAGAGGACTGAGATGACCGCAACGGGAACGGTCGACCGCTACGCCCGTCTGACCCGGATGATCGCCACGGATCAGTGCGTGATCCTCGACGGCGCCAACGGCACTGAGCTCATCAAGGTGCGCGGCGGCCCGCCGGAGGTGGAGGAGCACGTGTGGGGTTTGACGGCCCTGCTCGACGCGCCCGAGGATGTTGCCCGCGTCCACCGCAGCTACATCGATGTCGGCTGCGACGTCATCTGCACGAACACCTGGGGCCTGCCCACCGCGCTGCGCGACGGGACCAGCCGTCTGTCGGAGTCATCCGAGCCGGTGCACTGGATGGACATCGTCCGCCGTGCGGTCGGCCTCGCCCGCTCGGCGGCGCAGGACGCCGGACGCGCCGACGAGGTGGCGGTCGCCTTCAGCATCAACGGCGATGTGGACACGCCCGACGGGCGTGAGACGATCGCACTGCTCTCGCGCGCGTTCGAGGAGGAGCCCCCGGACCTCATCCTGCTCGAGACGCTGTCGCTCGTGCGCAGCTCCACCTACGCCACCGTCGAGGCCCTTCTGGACACAGGGATCCCAGTATGGCTGAGCTTCCGGCGCTGTCGCCAGGGCGTGTGCGGGGTCTACGGCGAGCACTGGGGCGGCCCGGAGGGCGACGCCTTCGGCCGGGCCGCGCGCCGCTTCGAGGAGATGGGGGTCGGTGCCCTGGCCATCAACTGCATCCCTCCCGATCACGTCGCCGGCATGCTCTCGTGGCTGCGGGACTTCACCGACCTTCCCCTCGGCGTGTACCCCAACCTGGGCTACCTGTCCGCTGCGGGATGGCGCGAGGAGCCCGGCGTCAAGGGCAAGGAGTACGCCGAGCTGGCGCTGAGCTGGCGCGACGAGGGCGCTCAGATCATCGGCGGCTGCTGCGGCGTGCGCCCCGAGCACCTCAAGGTGGCACGGACCGCGCTGACCGACACCAAGCCCGGGCACGAGCGGCCGGCAGTGCCGACGTCGGAGAACGGCCAGAACGGCAGACGCCGCGAGCCTCCGTCCTGGGCCGACCCGCGGGGGCGCGAGATGTTCCCGCTCGACATGCCCGAGATCGACGTCGAGGACGGCGTGTTCATCCCGACGCAGGGCAGCTTCCTCATCTGGAAGTACCTGTACCGAGAGGGCGTCGGGGCCCACCAGCGCTGCCTGGACATCGGGTCGGGCAGCGGCCTGCTCACGGTGCAGCTCGCGCGGAACGGGGCCGCGCACGTCCATGCGATCGACATCGATCAGACGTCGGTCAAGAACACGCTCACCAACGCGTTTCGCAACGGCGTCGCCGACAGGGTGAGCGCCGCGGCACAGGACCTGTATCCGTGGGTCCCCGAGGAACGCTACGACGTGATCGTGGCCAGCCTCTACCAGACGCCGGTCGACCCGTTCGAGCAGGTCACCACGCACCGGCCGCTGGACTATTGGGGCCGCAATCTGCTCGACCACCTCATTCGGCTCTTGCCCGAGGCCCTGGCCGACGACGGAACGGCGTACATGATGCAATTGAGCGTCATCGGCCGCCGGCGCACGGCGGAACTCCTCGACGGACTCGGATACCAGGCACGAGTCGTGGACTTCTCCTTCTTCGAGTTCTCAGACCTTTTCAACACCAAGCGTGAGCAGATCACGCGCGTGGAAGAACATTCGGACGCATATCACCTGAGGTTCGGCTCGACCGACGTGATGGTCGCCTACCTGCTGGAGATCACCCGCAAGAGCAAGGACACCCCAGATCGATGAGCTTCGCTGAGAATGAGTTCCTGTTCACCTCCGAGTCGGTGACCGAGGGGCATCCCGACAAGATCGCCGACCAGATCTCAGATGGTGTCCTCGACGCCGTCCTGAAGGACGACCCCACGGCCCGCGTCGCGTGCGAGACGCTGGTCAACACGGGCCTCGTCGTCGTCTCGGGCGAGATCACGACGACCACCTACGTCGACATTCAGGACATCGCGCGGGAGACGATCAAGAACATCGGGTACACCGACGCCACTTTCGGCTTCGACTACCAGACGTGCGCGGTCATCAATGCCATCGACAAGCAGTCGCCCGACATCGCTCAAGGAGTCGACGCCGCCTACGAGACCCGTCAGGACGCCGCGGACGGCGACGAGCTCGACCTCGCCGGGGCCGGAGACCAGGGGATGATGTTCGGCTACGCCACCAACGAGACACCCGAGCTCATGCCGCTGCCGATCGCGTTGGCCCACCGGCTGGCCCAGCGGCTGGCGGCGGTGCGCAAGGACGGCACGCTGGACTACCTGCGTCCCGACGGCAAGACCCAGGTCAGCGTGCGCTATCAGGACGGCAGGCCGGTGGCGATCGAGAAGCTCCTCATCTCGAGCCAGCACGCCGAGGGCGCCGAGACTCAGATCAAGGAGGACATCTGGGAGCACGTCGTGCTGCCGGTCCTCCCCGAGGGGCTCTACGACGCCGGCGAGCTGCGGCGCAGCTTCCTGGTCAACCCGACGGGACGCTTCGTCATCGGCGGCCCGATGGGCGACTGCGGGCTGACCGGGCGCAAGATCATCGTCGACACCTACGGTGGCATGGCCCGCCATGGCGGCGGGGCGTTCAGCGGCAAGGATCCCTCCAAGGTCGACCGCTCGGCTGCCTACGCGGCCCGCTACGTGGCCAAGAACGTCGTCGCCGCCGGCCTCGCCGATCGCGCCGAGGTCCAGGTGGCCTACGCCATCGGCGTCGCTCACCCGGTGAGCGTGATGGTGGAGACCTTCGGCACCGGCAAGATCGGCCGCGGGCGGATCCTCGAGCTGATCGGCGAGCACTTCGACCTGCGCCCGGGGGCGTTCCGCGAGTACCTGCGCCTGCACCGGCCGATCTATCAGAAGACCGCCGCCTACGGCCACTTCGGGCGCGAGGACCCGGACTTCACCTGGGAGCAGACTGACAAGGCCGAGGCGCTGCGCGACGCCGCCGGACTGTAGTCGCCGGCCGCGGCGGCGCGATTAGTGCCCGTAGCCGTGCCGGCGCAGGAACCTCTGCACCTCGGCGGCGAACTTCTGCCCTGACCGGCGCGGCGACAACGGGCTTTTGAGATGGCCGGCGGTGGCCTGATGAGACAAATACCTGTTGGCGGCCGCGCTCTTCCCCAGCCGGTACTCGTCGGCCGCCCACGCCGCGATGACCCCGACGCTGTCCTGGTAATGATCGCGGGCCATCCCCTTGAAGACCTTCAGCCACGTCGCCGCGTCCTTGCGGATGAGCGCCGGATAGCTGTCGGTGACGTCCTGGAAGCGGCTGCCCGTGAAGGTGAAGATCTGGAGGGGGAGCCCGGACGCGGCGAAGTCGGTGAACGCGTAGGCGAACGAGTCATCGGCGGTCAGGAACTCGAAGTGCCCGTCGTGGTTGAGATCCTCGATGCGGGCGCCGGGGTCCCCGAAGTTCCGCTCGCTCTTGGCGTAGGTCATCGTCCCCGGGTCGAACGTGAACACCTGCTCGACCGAGCAGCAGTGGGCGCCGCCGGTGTAGAGGTCCAGAACGACGTTCGGCTGGCCGATGTCGTCGAGGTCGATGACGTGGACCGAGGACGCCTTGGTCCCGGTTGCGCCGGGCCCGCAGTAGGTGCCGCAGGCCTTGGAGCTCACCGGCTGGTCGTAGAGGACCGAGCCCGACTGGGCGATGGTCAGGTGCAGCCCCGAGTAGCTCGGGAACTGGCCGGTGTAGGTGAACGTCGCGGTCACCGCGCCGCCGGTCGCCGTCTGGGTCGTGGCCAGCGCGGCCGGCGCCAGCGCTGCGAACGAGGCGAGCACGAGGACGGTGATGAGGCTGCGGCGCATGCGGCGGCCATCCTAACCGACCCCTCCTATGCTGAGGAGCAATGTCAGCTCAGTACATCTTCACGACGCACAAGCTCGCCCGGCGCTTCCCGCCCGACAAGGAGGTGCTCGCCGACATCTCGCTGTCGTTCTATCCCGGCGCCAAGATCGGCGTCCTGGGTTACAACGGCGCCGGCAAGTCGACGCTGCTCAACATCATGGCGGGGATCGATACCGAGTTCGACGGCCAGGCCCAGCTCGCCCCCAACGCGACGGTCGGGCTGCTGGAGCAGGAGCCCACGCTCGACCCCTCCAAGGACGTCAAGGGCAACGTGGAGGACGGCGTCGCCGAGATCCGAGCGCTGCTCGATCGCTTCAACGAGCTGTCGATGAATTACTCCGACGAGACCGCCGACGAGTTCTCACGTGTGCAGGAGCAGATCGACGCCGTCGACGGCTGGAACCTCGACACGACGCTCGAGTACGCGATGGACGCGCTGCGCTGTCCGCCGCCCGACGCCGACGTGAGCACGCTGTCCGGTGGAGAGCGGCGCCGGGTGGCAATGTGCCGGCTGCTGCTGCGCCAGCCCGACCTGCTGCTGCTCGACGAGCCCACCAACCACCTCGACGCCGAGTCGGTGGCGTGGCTCGAGCAGCACCTCCAGGACTACAAGGGCACGATCGTCGCCATCACCCACGATCGCTACTTCCTGGACAACGTCGCCGGCTGGATCCTCGAGCTCGATCGCGGCCGCGGCATCCCCTACCAGGGCAATTACACGGGCTGGCTGGAGCAGAAGCAGAAGCGCCTGGCCCAGGAGGAACGCCAGGAGTCAAGTCGCCAGCGCACGATCGCGCAGGAGCTGGAGTGGGTGCGCATGAACGCGTCGGCGCGGCGTGGCAAGCCCAAGGCGCGGCTCAATGCCTATGAGGCGCTGCTGGCCCAGGACCGCAACGTCAAGCTCGACCAGGTCCAGATTCACATCCCCGCCGGCCCCCGGCTGGGCGACGTCGTCGTCGAGGCCGACGGGGTGCGCAAGGGCTACGGCGACCGGCTGCTCATCGACGACCTCACCTTCAAGCTGCCCCCGGCCGGCATCGTCGGCGTCATCGGGGCCAACGGCGCGGGCAAGACGACGCTGCTGCGGATGATCACCGGCCAGGAGCAGCCCGACGAGGGGACGCTCCGCCTCGGCGATACCGTGAAGCTGGCCTACGTCGACCAGTCGCGCGACGCGCTGGACCCCGAGAAGACGGTGTGGCAGGAGATCTCCGGCGGCCTGGACGAGATCACCCTCGGCGACCGCACCGTCGCCAGCCGCGCCTACACCGCGGGCTTCAACTTCAAGGGCACCGACCAGCAGACGAAGGTGGCCAAGCTCTCCGGCGGGGAGCGCAACCGCCTGCACCTGGCCAAGCTCCTGCGCGAGGGCGGCAACCTGCTGCTCCTCGACGAGCCGACCAACGACCTTGACACCGACACGCTGCGCGCGCTGGAGGAGGCGCTGCTGGCGTTTGCGGGCTGCGCGATGGTCGTCTCCCACGATCGCTGGTTCCTGGACCGCGTCGCCACCCACGTGCTCGCCTTCGAGGGCGACTCGCAGGTGCGCTGGTTCGAGGGCAACTTCGAGGCCTACGAGTCCTTCCGGCACGATCAGCTCGGCGCCGAGGCCGACCGCCCCCACCGCATCACCTACAAGAAGCTCGTCCGCAACTAGCCACCCCGGCGCGCATCCGTGCGACACTGGCGGCGCACATGGCCTCCGGTCCGGTCCTGATCACCGGCTGCTCCTCGGGCATCGGCTATGCCACCGCCGAGCGGCTGCTCGACGACGGCCACACGGTGTACGCCACCGCCCGCCGCCCGGACTCGATCGCCGCGCTGGCGGCCAAGGGCGCGACGACACTCGCCCTCGACGTCACCGACGAGGCGTCGATGACCGCCGCCGTGGCGCACGTCACCGACGCCGAGGGCGCCGTCGGCGTGCTCATCAATAACGCGGGCTACAGCCAGTCCGGGGCGGTCGAGAGCGTCCCGGTCGACGACGTCCGCCGCCAGTTCGAGACCAACGTGTTCGGGTTGATCCGCATGTGCCAGCTCGTGCTGCCCGGGATGCGCAAGCGCGGCGTGGGGACGATCGTCAACATCGGCTCCATGGGGGGACGGCTGACGTTCCCGGGCGGGGGCATCTACCACGCCACCAAGTACGCGGTGGAGGCGATCTCCGACGCGCTGCGCTTCGAGGTACGCGGCTTCGGGGTCGACGTGGTCCTCATCGAGCCCGGGCTCATCGTCACCAACTTCGGCGAGGTCGCCGCCGGCTCGGTCGGTTCCGGCGGCCAGGATGCGGGGCCCTACACGGACTTCAACCGCCATGTGGCGACGACGACCGCCGACGTCTACAAGGGGCCGATGGCCAAGCTCGGAGGTCCGCCGGAGGTGGTGGCGGCCACCATCGCCAAGGCGCTGAAGGCCAAGCGCCCGAAGGCACGCTATGCGGTCACCCCCAGCGCCCACCTGCTCATCGGCCAGCGCAGGTTCACGCCCGACCGCGTCTGGGACCTGATGATGCGCGCGCAGTTCCCGACGCCTAAGCGCTGAGCTCCGCGTCGATCAGCTCGCGCAGGCGCCCGGCGTCGGTGGCCACCGCGTCGGCGCCGGTGAGCTCCGCCGCCTCGTACGGCCCGGTGGTGACCGCGAAGCAGCGCAGCTCGTCGGCCTGCGCGCAGGCGATGTCGCGCGGGGTGTCGCCGATGACGATCGTGCGCCGGCGCGGGTGCGAGATCCCGTCGTGCCCGGCGCGCTTGCGGGCGATCCCCGGCAGGGCGGCGCGATCCTCGGAGTCAGAGCCAAAGCCGCCCTGCCCGGCGGGGAAGTGCCGTCCCAGCCCGGCCCGCGACAGCTTCAGTCGTCCCACCGGCTCGTAGTTGCCGGTGACCAGGGACAGGCGCACGTCGGCGCGCCCGGCCAATCCCGACACGAGGTCAGGGATGCCGGGGATGACCTTGTCAGCGAGGCTGGGCGGGCACAGGCGGGCGAAGATCTCACAGCACGCGCTGCGGACCGCGGTCGCGCCGTCGTCGATGGCGCGCGCCGAGACGCCGGCATGCATCAGCAGCAGCCGTGCGATCTCCCCGTCGGTGCGCCCGGCCGGAGCGATCTCGGTCCGGTGCGAGCGCGTGTCGACGCCATGGACCTCGTGGAGCGCCTCGTGCAGCGCCTCGCTGTGGGCCGTCGTGGCGCGGCTCAGCAGCGTCCCGTCGATATCGAAGAGGAGCAGCAGCGCCGAGCCCCGGCCATCGTCCGCCATGCCGGCCGCCTACCGCGCGAAGGACATGCCGGGCTCCAGCCGCTTGGCAAACGCGGCGATGAGCTCGGCGGCCACCTGGACGTCGGCCAGCGAGACCAGCTCGACCGGGGAGTGCATGTAGCGCAGCGGAACCGAGACGATGCCGGTGGGGATGCCGGCGCGGTTGGCGTGCACGGCGTCGGCATCGGTGCCGGTCGCGCGGCCCAGCGACTCCAGCGTGAACGGGTGCTCGTGCTCCTCGGCGATGTCGATGAGCAGGTCGGTCACGCCCGGATGCAGCACCGTCCCGCGCGCGATCACGGGCCCTGAGCCAAGCGGGTGCTTGGTCATCGGGCCCAGCTCGATCCCGGGCTGGTCGGTGGCGAAGATGACGTCGACGACGATGGCCACGTCGGGCTCGAGCGCGAACGCGCTCGTCCGCGAGCCGGCGAAGCTCGTCTCCTCCTGGGTCACCGCCAGGGCGATCACGTCGCCGGGAGCGCCGCCGTCAGCGGCCACCAGCCGGGCGGCCTCGGCCGCGACGAAGCAGCCGACGCGGTTGTCCAGGGCGCGCGACACCAGCCGGCCGTTGGGCATCTCCACGGGAGCAGCATCGATCACACCGGCATCGCCGATCCGCACCATCTCCCTGGCCTCGTCGCCGTCCTTTGCGCCGATGTCGATGTGGAGGTCCTTGATCTTGGGCGCCCGGTCGCGCTCGTCGGACTTGATGAGATGGATCGGCTTGCGGCCGATCACGCCGGGCACGTCGCCGCCGCGGGCGGCGACGGTCACGCGCTGGCCCACGAGCACGATCGGATCCCAGCCACCGACCTCGCCGAAGCGCAGATGGCCGTCGTCCTCGATGTGGGTGACGTGGACCCCGATCTCGTCGATGTGGCCGATCACGGCCAGGGTGGGGCCGTCCGAGGTCCCGGGCACCAGGGCCATGGACGAGCCGACGGCGTCGACGCGGACGTCATCGGAGAAGGCGGCGCAGCCGTCGCGCCAGACCTTGGCGGGCGCGGTCTCGCGCCCCGAAGGACCGGCCGCGACCAACAGCCGGTGGAGCAGCTCAGGAGTGGCCATGGCCCGGGAATCTAATGCAGCAGCTCGCGGAGCACGTACTGGAGGATGCCGCCGTGGCGGTAGTACCGCTGCTCCTTGGGCGTGTCGATCCGCACCCTGACCTCAAACTCCTTGTCGTCGGCGGCGACGGTGAGCGTCCGCGGTACCTCGTCGGCGTCGGCGATCCCCTTGACCGTGAACCTCTCGCGGCCGGTCAGGCCGAGGGACTCGACCGACTCGCCGTCTGAGAACTGGAGCGGCAGCACGCCCATGCCCACCAGGTTGGAGCGGTGGATGCGCTCGAAGCTCTGGGCGATGACCGCGCGGACGCCCAGCAGGCGCGTGCCCTTGGCCGCCCAGTCGCGCGAGGATCCCGAGCCGTACTCCTTGCCGGCCAGCACGATCAGCGGGACGTGTTGGTCGATGTAGCGCATGGACGCGTCGTAGATCGACATCTCCTCGTCGCCGTCACCGCCCAGGTACGTCGTCACTCCGCCCTCCGTCCCCGGGGCGAGCTGATTGCGCAGGCGGATGTTGGCGAACGTGCCCCGCATCATCACCTCGTGGTTGCCGCGCCGCGACCCGTAGGAGTTGAAGTCCCGCGACTCGACGTGGTTCTCGTTGAGGTAGGCGGCCGCGGGCCCGTCGCGCTTGATGCTGCCGGCGGGGGAGATGTGGTCGGTGGTGACGCTGTCACCCAGGATGGCCAGCACCCGCGCGTCGATGATGTCCTCGAGCGGCTCGGGCTCGCGCGGCATCTCCTCAAAGAACGGCGGGCGGCGCACGTAGGTGGACCGCTCGTCCCACGCGAAGGCGTCGCCGGTGGGCACCTCCAGCGAGTTCCAGCGCTCGTCGCCGTCGAACACCTCGCCGTAGCTCTTGCGGAACATGTCGGACTGGACCGCCTCCTGCACGGTCTCGGCCACCTCGTGGGAGCCGGGCCAGATGTCCTTAAGGAAGACCGGGTTGCCGTCCTTGTCCTCACCGAGCGGCTCGTCGTAGAGGTCGATGTCCATGGTCCCGGCCAGCGCGTAGGCGACGCACAGCGGCGGCGAGGCCAGGTAGTTCATCTTCACGTCGGGGTTGATGCGGCCCTCGAAGTTGCGGTTGCCCGAGAGCACCGAGACGACGGCCAGGTCCTCGGCGCCGACGACGTCGGAGATCTCCTGGGGCAGGGGACCGCTGTTGCCGATGCACGTCGTGCAGCCGTAGCCGACGAGGTTGAAGCCCAGCTCGTCGAGGTACTCGTCCAGGCCGGCGCGCTCCAGGTACTCGGTCACCACCTTGGACCCGGGCGCCAGCGAGGTCTTGACCCACGGCTTGACCTTCAGCCCCTTCTGGACCGCATTGCGCGCCAGGATCCCGGCCCCGAGCATGACCGACGGGTTGGAGGTGTTGGTGCAGCTGGTGATCGCGGCGATGACGACGTGGCCGTGGTCGAGCTCGACCTCGGCGCCGTTCTCCAGCGTCACCGGCGCGCTGACGTGCCGGCGGTCGGCCACCTGGGCCCCGCCAGTCCCGCCGTGGGGCGCCTGACCGCGGTCGCGGCTGCCGTTGCTGGCGGGCGCGTCGGAGGCCGGGAAGCTCTCGTCGTCGGCCTCGTCGACGTCCTCGTCTGGCAGCAGGTCGTCCAGGGCCATCCGGAAGGCATCGCGTGCTTCGGTGAGTGACACGCGGTCCTGCGGCCGCTTGGGGCCGGCGATGCTCGGCACGACCTCGGACAGGTCGAGCTCGATCGTGTCCGAGAACGTCGGCTCCTCGGAGCTCTCATCGTGCCACAGGCCCTGCTCCTTGGCGTAGGCCTCCACCAGGGCGATCTGCTCGGCGGGGCGCCCGGAGAACTCCAGGTAGCGCAGCGTCTCGGCGTCGATGGGGAAGATCGCGCAGGTCGAGCCGAACTCGGGGGACATGTTGCCGATGGTGGCCCGGTCGGCCAGCGGCAGGCCGGCGAGGCCGGCGCCGTGGAACTCGACGAACTTCCCGACGACGCCGCGCTCACGCAGCATCTCGGTGACGGTGAGGACGAGGTCGGTGGCCGTCGCCCCCTCGTTCAGCTCGCCGGTAAGCCTGAAGCCGAGCACCTGGGGGATGAGCATCGACATCGGCTGGCCGAGCATGGCCGCCTCGGCCTCGATGCCGCCCACGCCCCAGCCGAGCACGCCCAGGCCGTTGATCATCGTGGTGTGCGAGTCGGTCCCGACGAGCGTGTCCGGATAGGCGAGGTTGCTGGGTGGGTGGGAACCCCTATCGACGAACACGACGCGAGCGAGGTACTCGAGGTTGACCTGGTGCACGATCCCGGTGTCGGGCGGGACGACCTGGAAGTTGTCGAAGGCGCCCTGGCCCCAGCGCAGAAAGGCGTAGCGCTCCTTGTTGCGCTCGAACTCCAGCTCAGCGTTGCGCTGGAAGGCCTGCGGGGTCCCGTAGGCGTCGACCTGCACGGAGTGGTCGATGACCAGCTCGGCGGGCACCAGCGGGTTGATCTTGTTGGGGTCGCCGCCCATCTCCTTCATCGCGTCGCGCATCGCCGCCAGGTCCACGATCGCCGGGACGCCGGTGAAGTCCTGCATGACCACGCGCGCCGGGGTGAACGCGATCTCCTTGGAGGGCTCGTCCTTGGCATTCCAGGTGGCGAGTGCCTCCACGTCCTGCGCGCGGATGGACTCGCCGTCTTCGTTGCGCAGCAGGTTCTCCAGCAGGATCTTGAGCGAGAACGGCAGCCGGGCGATGTCGAACTTGGACTGGAGCGCGTCCAGCCGAAAGATCTCGTAGGAGGCGTCGCCGACGGTCAGCGTCGCCTTGGCGTCAAAGCTGTTGTTGGTCGCGGACATGTCTCAAAACTCCTGGTTTCAGTCGCAGTTCCCCTAACTCTAGGCGCGCGCTCCTACGCACGTCTTAGGGATGTCTTCGCCGCGACTTCGGCGTCCTGCCGATGCTCACAGTGCCCAGCAGGATCTCGTCCGTTCAAGGAGCCCGAATGTCCCCCCTCCCGATCGCCGTCTCCACCTTCTTCGCCCTCGGCGCCGGGCTCCTGCTCGCCGCCGGCTACTACACCGAGGCGCACCGCGCGCCGGACCAGTCCTGACCCTGAGAGCCCCCTGAGAATGCGCACGGCTCTTACCTCGCTCTCACCCGACCGCTGCATGCTGCGCCGATGAGCTCGGACTCGACGCCCTACCGCGAGTCCCTGCGCCCTGCCTGGCTGCAGGGCCGTACCGTCCCGGGCTGGCTCCAGGCCCTGCGGACGCGCCCCGAGCTCCTCGCCGTCGTCGGGATCGCCGGCGTACTGAACCTGTGGGGGCTCAGCATCAACGGGTGGGCGAACACCTACTACTCCGCCGCCGTGCGCTCGATGACCACGAGCTGGCACGACTTCCTGTTCGCCTCGCTGGACAAGACCGGTCTGATGACGGTCGACAAGCCGCCGCTCTCATTGTGGGTGCAGGCGCTCTCGGCACGGGTCTTCGGCTTTCACCCGCTCAGCATCCTCGTCCCGGAGGCGCTGATGGGCGCCGGCGCGGCGGCCCTCACCTACGACCTCACCCGGCGGCGCTTCGGGCGCCCGGCGGGCTTCGCGGCCGGGATCGCGCTGGCCACGACTCCGATCGCAGTGGCCATGTCGCGCCACAACAACCCCGACGAGCTGCTTGTGCTCTGCTGCGTCGCCGCGCTGTGGTTCGCCATCCGCGCGCTCGAGGACGGCCGCACCCGCTGGCTGGTGTGGTGCGGGGTCTGCATCGGCCTCGGCTTCGAGACCAAGATGGCGGTGGCCCTCTTCGTGGTGCCCGGCATCGCCCTGGCCTACTTCTGGGTGGCCCCCCGTGGCCGCATCGCCGCCATGCGCCAGCTCGTCGCCGGTGGCGTCGCCCTGGCGGTGGTCGGGCTCGCCTGGCCGCTGCTCGTGACCCTGACCCCGGCGGCTGACCGGCCCTGGATCAGCGGCACGGCGGACAACAGCATCTGGTCGCTCATCTTCAACTACAACGGCGTGGGCAGGGTCACGGGACAGACCGGCGCGCCCGGCACCGGGTTCGGCGGCGGTGGGGGTGGCGGCGCGTTCGGCGGCGCCACCGGCGTCTTCCGCCTGCTCTCCTCGGGCCTGGGCGATCAGGCCGGCTGGCTGCTCGGCTTCGCCGTCGTGGCCGGCCTCGGCGTGCTGGTGGCCAGTCGTCTGCGCCGCACCGATCCGCGCACCGGCTGGCTCATCGCCGTCGGCGGCGCGTTCCTGGTGAGCGCGGTGGTGTTCAGCTACGCCTCGGGGATCTTCCATCCCTACTACGTCTCGTTCCTGGCTCCGTTCACCGCGATGCTCATCGGCGCCGGTGTCGGCGAGGCCCTGTCGGACAGCCGGGTGGCCCGCGTCGCGGTGCCGGCGGCGATCGTCGCCGGCGCGGTAACAGAGCTTGTCGTGCTCGGCAACCTCTCCGGCGAGCTCTCCTGGGCCCGGCCGCTGATCATCGCCGCCGCCGGCGCCTCCGCGATCCTCCTCGCCGCGCAACTGTCCACGCGCGTCCGCGCGGCGGTCATCGGGGTGGCCCTGGCGGCGCTGCTGGCCGCCCCGGCGACCTGGGCCGCCGAGACGATCGGCCACGCGGCCGCGAGCACGTTCCCGGCCGGCGGGCCCGCCAGTGCCCAGACCGGCGGCTTCGGCGGCCCGGGTGGGGGTCGGTTCGGCGGCTTCGGCCGCGGGCGCTTCGGCGGCGCTGGCCGCGGCGGCTTCGGCGGCGCCACGCGCAGCGGCGTCCAGGGCCTGTTCACCAACCCGCAGTCCACCACGGGCACGGGCGGCTCCGGCTTCCGGCGCCGTGGCTTCGGCGGGCCGGGCGGCTTTGGCGGGCCGGGCGGCTTTGGCGGGCCGGGCGGCTTTGGCGGGGCCGGCGGCTTCGGCGGTCCGGGCGGCGCCTTCGGCGGTGACTCGACCAGCCTCAACGCCGCGGTGAAGTACGCCAACACCCACGGCGGCGGCGCCATCGGCGTCGAGAGCCAGAGCACCGCCGCGGCCGCCATCCTGGCCAACGACGCCGACGTCGCAGGCCTGGGCGGCTTCTCCGGGCGCGAGAGCACGGTGAGCGCGCAGTGGCTGGCGATGGAGGTCCGCAACGGCCGGCTGCGCTGGCTCGTCGACGACGGGTCCGGCGGCTTCGGCGGCTTCGGCGGCGACTCCCGTCAGGGCAGCCGCGCCGCCATGGCCATCGCCGAGCGGGTGGGCACGAAGGTGACGGTCACCGCCAACGGGACCACGATCACCATGTACGACCTCCAGGGCAAGGCCTCGGCCATCCTCGCGGCGGCGGGCCGGTCATGAGGCGCCGGTGGCTCCCGCTGGCGGTGATCGCCTTCGCGTCACTGTCCAGCGCGCCCGCCGCGTCCGCGGACAGCACGCAGAGCTCGAACTGGGCCGGCTATGCCGTCCATCACCGCGGCGTGCGCTTCTCCAGGGTGAGCGGCACGTGGACGCAGCCGCGCGCCGCGTGCACGCCAGGACAGGCGACGTACTCGTCGGTCTGGGTCGGCATCGGTGGCTATGACCTCGACTCCCAGGCGCTCGAGCAGATCGGCACCGAGTCAGACTGCACGGCCTCGGGCCGCGCCGTGTCCAGCGCCTGGTATGAGCTGGTCCCCTCGGCCTCGCATGGGGTCAAGATGACCGTGAGCCCGGGTGACCGCATCCGCGCCGGCGTCACCGTCGCGGGCGGCGAGGTGACGGTCACGCTCACCGACCTCACCCGCCACCGGTCCTTCAACAAGCGCCTTCACCCCGCGATCGTCGACACCACGTCGGCCGAGTGGATCCTCGAGGCCCCGTCGGTGTGCTCGAGCGCGTCGAGCTGCCAGACCCTGCCGCTGGCGGACTTCGGCTCGGCCGGCTTCAGCGCGGCCGCGGCCACCACGACCAGTGGCCGCCGCGGGACGATCGAGGACCGTACCTGGACGACGACGAAGATCAACCTCGCCGCCGGCGGCCGGACGTTCGTCTCCAACCCCTCGGGGCCGTCGGCCACGGCCGTCCCCTCCTCGCTCTCGGCGCAGGGGAGTGCCTTCACCGTCACCTACCGCGGCGGCTCGACTGCGCTCAGCCCGACCACCCCTGCCACCCAGGCCGCGTTCGTCGCCGGCGACCGGCTGGTCCACCCCGACCCCACATCACGATGATCATCGCCACCTCCCCCGCTCCCCACCTGTTCTGGATCACCAGCCGCGCCGCCGGCATCGTCTCACTCGTGCTCGCCAGCCTCGCCGTCTCGCTCGGCCTGGTGATGAGCCTGAGGATGATGCGGGCCCGGCGCCCCGACCTCCTCGCCCTGCACGAGGTGCTGTCACTGGGCACGCTCGTCGCGCTCGCCGTCCACGGCCTGTCGCTCCTCGGCGACCGCTTTCTGAGCCCGACGCTGAGTGACATCGCCCTGCCCTTTGCCTGGAGCTACAAGACGGCCTGGACCTCGATCGGCATCATCGGCGGCTGGGCGCTCATCCTGCTCGGCCTGTCCTATTACGCGCGCAACATGATCGGCGCCAGCCGCTGGCGCCGGCTGCACCGCCTCACCGCGCTGGCGTGGATCGCCGGGATCGTCCACACGCTGGGCGAGGGCACCGATGCCGGGCAGCTGTGGTTTCTGGCCATGCTGGCGATCGTGGCGGTCCCGGCCGTCCTGCTGCTGGCCGTCCGCTATCTCACCGACGAAGCACCCCGGCCAACGGCGGGCCCGGAGGATTCTGAGCCTCCCCGCCCGCCGGCCGGGGCGGGTGGGCGCTCGCCGAGTGGGCGGTCGTCGGGTTCCCGGTCGTCGAGTGGGCGGTCGTCGGGTGCCCGGTCGTCGGGTGCCCGGTCGTCGGGTGGGCGGTCGTCGGGTGGGCGGGGTCCGGTTCCCGCGCGCGAGGCGCGGCTACAAACCGGCCGGGTGGCGGACTATGAAGCCCGAGAACTCCCCGCCGCCCCGCGCCCACCGGGTCCCGCTCTCGGCTAGGGCGACGGTGTCAAAGCGCCATCCGGCGACCTCCATCCACACGTGCCCGGCGTTGGCATAGATCGTGATCCACTTGCCGGGACCGGCTCCGCCCCAGCTCTCGAAGTCGCCGGACACCATCGGCGAGCTGACCAGCCCGGCTGCCGCCAGCGCGTAGCTGACCGACCCTGAGCAGTCATAGCCATCGGCGTGGAACGAGGCGTGCCCGCCGCCGTAGATGTAAGGCAGGGTGGCGATGGCGTTGCCGGCGGCGATGACCTGCCTGACCGCCTCGGGCGCGCCGGCGGGCGGCTGGACCATCCCGCCGGTGTTGACGGCGATCCCGCCGACGTTGGCGTTGCCGGTGGCCGCCGCGCGCGTGGCCGCCTCGGCGGCTCGCTTCTCCATGGCGTTGAGCTGTGCCTGAAGCGAGCCGAGATGCCCCTTGACGGCGTTGTAGCGGGCCGTGGTGTTGGCGCGCGCGGTCTCCTCGGCGATCTGACGGCGCAGCAGCGCGCTGCGCAGCGCGGCCGCCTGGTTGCGCTGAGTGAGGATCTGGCTGGCCAGTGTCCGGTCGCGCGCCTCCAGACCCTCGAGCGCGGTCGCCTGACGGGAGACCTCGGCCCGGGCGGTCCGGGTGAACTTGACGATGTCGGCGTCCTGGTGAGCGACCCGGGACATGAAGCCCATCTGGTTGAGGAGGTCCGAGAAGCCCTTGGAGCTGAGGATCACCGACACGATGTTCGGCTGGCCACTCTCGTAGCTGGACACGAGGTTGGTCGAGAGCGCGGTGGTGGCCAGGTGCAGCCGGTTCTCGAGGTCGACGAGGTGGTCGCGCGCGGCCAGGAGCTGGGCCTGGACGGACTTGAGCTCCGCCACCCGGGCATTGAGCCGCTCCTGGACGGTCGCGAGGCGGGCCTCGGCGTTGGCGACGCCGTTGCTGGTGCCGGCGATCTGCCGTGAGTCGGCGGCGATCTCGGACCGCAGTGAGGCGGCCGCCGACCGCGTGCTCGTGATCTGGCTCTGAAGGTCGCCCGAGCTGGGTGCGGTCAGGCCGGTTCCGAGCAGCGCGGCCGACACCGCGGCGGCAACGACAGCGCGAGTAAGTCTGTGCGGACGGGACAAGGCGTGAGTGGACGTGACGCACCGCGCCCCAAGCGGGGCGTCGGTCGCTGAGCAGACGGGCGCCGGAGCGCCTGATTTACGACGGCTGGGGGTACGGCGGCAGCCACCCTAACATGACCCGTCGCCTCCGCCGACCCACCTCCTCGTTCTGCAAGAGATCCTGCAAAACGACGGTTTGGGGACGAGGCGTGCGCCACGCCACCACGGTTGCCATACTCCGCCCGAGTGCGCGCCCCTCGCTGGCTGGTGACCTGCATGCTGTTGCTCGGAGCCCTCGCGCTCGCGATCCCCGCGGTCACCCTTGCCTCCGGCGGCGGCTCGGCAGGCGACCAGCAGTACACCGACCCGTTCGCCGGGACCGCGCCGGGCAAGAGCAAGCCCAAGACGACGACCACCAGCACGCCGACGACCTCGAGCCAGCCGGCCGCCACGACGCCCGCGGCCACGCCGACCACGAGCGCCACGCCGGTGGCGAGCACCTCGACGTCGAGCGATCCCACCACGCCGACGGCGACGATCGCGTCGACGGCCACGTCGACGACCACCGGCGAACTGCCGCACACCGGCTATGACGGGTGGCTGGCCGCCACCCTGGGCTTCGTCCTGGTGGGCGGCGGGCTGGGGCTCCGCGCCCGCCTGCGCCGCACCTGAGCTCTCCTGATTACACTGCGCCGCCATGCCGCTGCGCGCAAGGAGATTCGCGGACCGCCCTCGACTGACCGAACTGCTGTTGTTGCTGCTGGTCGCCCTTGCGCTCGCGGCTGTTCTCGCCACGCAGGCCGGCCCCGCGCGGGCGCGGCAGGCCAGCGCTCCCAAGACCGGCACGCCGACGACGAGCAAGCCGAAGATCGATCCGGCGGGACCGGTCCCGCAGGGGTTCGTGGGAGTCGACGTCGACGGCCCCATGTTCGGGCCCGACACGCCGATCAACTTCCCCAACCAGCTCAAGACGATGGTGTCCAACGGGGTGCAGAGCGTCCGGGTGGCCTTCAGCTGGGCCGCGGCGCAGCCGTACAAGACCGACGCGGACGTGCCTGACGGCCAGACGTCGGACTTCACCGACGCCGGCGGCGTGCCCACGAGCTTCCAGTTCACCGACATGGTCGTCGGCGATGCCGCCCGGGAGCGTGTCACCGTGCTCCCGACCGTGCTCTACGCGCCCCAGTGGGATGCCGTCAAGAACTCCAGCGGGGTCGCCTACCCCCGCCAGTACGCCCCCTATGCCGCCTACCTGACCGCGCTCATCGGTCGCTATGGCCCGAAGGGCAGCTTCTGGCGCGCGAACCCCGGCATCCCCAAGATGCCGATCCGCTCCTGGCAGATCTGGAACGAGCCGAACCTCGCCTACTACTGGAGGCAGCCCTTCGCCTCCAGCTACGTGTCGCTGCTCAAGGCGGCCCACGCCGCCGTCAAGAAGGCCGACCCCGGGGCCGACGTCGTGCTCGGGGCCCTGACCAATACCGCCTGGAAGTCGCTGGGGCAGATCTACAAGATCAAAGGCGCCAAGAACCTCTTCGACGTCGTCTCGGTCAACGGCTTCACCAAGATCCCGGCCAATGTGATGCTGTTCATGCTGTTCGTCCGCCGCGCCATGGCGCATAACGGCGACGGCGCCAAGCCGCTGATCGCAACCGAGGTCAGCTGGCCCTCGGCCAAGGGCAAGACGAAGGCCAACTTCGACTTCATCACCACCCAGGCCGGGCAGGCGCGCAACATCGCCACGCTGCTGCCGCTCATCGGCCAGCAGCGCCTCTCACTGCACCTGAGCGCCTTCTACTGGTACACGTGGATGGGCCAGGAGGACCCCAACACCGGCCCGTTCAACTTCTCCGGCCTGCTCGGCTTCCATAACGGCAACGTCACCGTCAAGCCCGCGCTGCAGGCGTTCAAGACCGGCGTCCTCGCGCTCGAGGGCTGCAAGCGCAAGGGCGCCCTGGCCACCAACTGCATCAGGTAGCGCAGGGCGGCGGCGGCGCCGCGTCGGGCGCGACGGCGGCGCGCAGCCCAGCGGCGAATGCCTGCGTATCGGGCGTGGCCGCGCCGGGGTCGGCCGGGTTGGCGATGCCGTACCAGTCCTGACCGTCGGTGGCGTCGCGCTCCGGCGTCACCCAGGTGTAGAGGAGGGTCGCCGCCAGCCCGCAGTCCAGGTGCCCGAGCGCCTGGAGCACCCTCTGGATGTCCGCGGGGCGACGGCTCGCCGGCGCGTGGTTGATGGTCCCGGGAGGCTGGGTCGTCCAGCCGAACTCGGTGACGTACAGCGGCACCGTGCCCATGCCCGCGCTCACCAGGGCGGCGCGCGCCCCGCGCACCCGCGCCAGGACGACGGCCGGGTTCCCGTAGGGATGCAGCGCCACCCCGTCGACATGGCCGCGCAGTTGCGGATCGGCGTGGGCCATCGCGGGCAGGAACACCGACGCGTTGGTCAGCCCTCCCACGAGCACCCGGATCGCCGGATCGGCGGCGTCGATCGCCGTCCGCGCCTCCAGGTACAGGCGGGCGTAGGTGGCGGCGTCGGGGCCGGGCGCCCAGAACTCCGGGTTGTCGGGTTCGTTCCAGATCTCGATCGTCGTCACGGGCACCGGCGGCAGTCCCGGGTGGGCGCTCCAGAACGCGCCGCCGCTCCCGTAGCGCGCCGCGAACGCCGCCGCGTAGGCGGCGTAATCGGCAGGCGACCGCGGCGGTGAGTGATCCTGGCCGCTCACCGATTGCGCCCACGGCGCCGTGTAGTCGATGATCGGCAGCCAGGTCAGCCCGTGGGCGGCCAGCGAACCGGCGACCTGGTCGTCAAAGGACCAGTCGTACTGGTGGCGCCCCTGCACGGGTGCGTGCGGCTCGGCGGCCTCCCAGAAGGCGTCGCTGCGCGCCACGGTCGCCCCCGTGGCCTTCACCGCCGCGAGCTGGGCGTCGATCTGCGCCTGGTTGTAGGTCAGATCGTTGAACACCCGGTTGACGTTGATCCCGAACACCTGCGT
Organism: uncultured Actinomycetota bacterium; assembly: GCA_963850325.1. GTDB lineage: Bacteria > Actinomycetota > Thermoleophilia > Solirubrobacterales > Solirubrobacteraceae > Palsa-465. The sequence continues at coordinate 51,897 of CAWKLB010000018.1, read as the reverse complement.
GGTCGGGGCAGGGAGGGCCGCCCGGAGCGACTCCGGCGGGGCCACGCGGGCATGGGGGCGGTGCGACCCCCCGCTGGTGGCGATCAGGACCACGCCCACGGCGATCGCCGCCACCGCCACGACGGCCGCGAGTGCCTCCCCGCGTCTCATGCTCATGGCCCGGCGCCGCCCCCACGGGTGGAGCGCGCGGCGCGCAGGGCGCGCAGCTGGGCCCGCTCGCGTGCCGCGGGGCGTCGCAGCATCGTCTTGGCTGCGATCCGGGAGGCAAAGGTGAGTGCTTGGAGCGCGTCGTCGAGCGCCGCCCGCCGCCGCCCCAGGCGCCGGCCCACCACGTCGTGGCGCGCCGCCGCCAGCCGCTCGAAGGGCTCGCCGCCGAAGGCGACCGCCGAGGAGTGGGCCCGGTGGTGGCAGACCCGGGCCGCGGGCCAGAACCACGTCGGGACGCCGGCGGCCGCGGCGCGCAGGCCGAGCTCTATGTCCTCGCCGTAGAGGAAGATCGCCTCGTCAAACGGCCCGAGCCGACGGAGCGTGTCCGTCCGTGCGGCGATCGCGCATCCGACGGCCCACCCGACCCGCCGAGGCGTGGCCCCCCGCCACGGCGCCAGCCAGGCACCGGCGCGGCCCGGCACCAGCGCGGGCGGGACGAACGCCCGCACCACGTCGGGCGCCGACGCCGGCACCGGGTGCACGGTGTCCTGGCGCGAGCCGTCGGGGGAGAGCACGAGCGGCGCGAGCAGCCGGTCAGGACCCGCGGCGGCCTGGGCCGCCAGCTCCCGCACGGAGTCGTCGAGCAGCTCCACGTCGGGGTTGACCAGCACCGCGACCGGCTCTGAGACCTCGGCCAGCCCGCGGTTGTTGGCGCGCCCGAACCCGACGTTCTCAGTGAGAGCCACGACGACCGCCTGGGCAAAGCCGCGGGCCACGGCGACGGTGTCGTCGCTCGAGGCGTTATCCACCACCACGATCCGCACACCCGGGAGGTGCCGCGCGACCGAGCGCAGCAGCGCCTGGAGCGCAGCGGCCGAGTTGTGGCTGACGGTGACGAGCGCGAACTCGTCGGGTGATGGCGGATCCGGCGCGGGCATCGGACGTGAGGCGCAACGCTAGCCGCCGATCCCGCCGGGTACCGGCTTGTGCGCCGAGTGGACCAATCCATACACTGCGCCGCCATGGCGCTCGCCCCCTCCACCACCCCGGGGACCGCCCCGAGGGTCGCGCTGGTTCACGACTTCCTGCTCGACGTGCGCGGCGCGGAGCGGGTGTTCACGGAGCTGTGCGCGATGTGGCCCGACGCTCCGATCTACACCGCCGTGTACGACGAGGAGGGCACCGAGGGCCGCTTCTCGGACCGCACCGTGCACAGCTCGTTCCTGCAGCGCCTGCGGCCGTCGGCCCGCACCTTCCGCGCGCTGCTGCCGCTCTATCCGGCTGCGATCGAGTCCTTTGACCTGTCGGGCTATGACCTGGTGGTCTCGAGCTCATCGGCGTGGGCGCACGCGATCCTCTGCGACGAGCACACGGTCCACGTCAGCTACTGCCACAACCCGTTTCGCTACGCGTGGAACGACCGCGACCAGACGCTGGGCCGGGTGCGCAACCCCGTCGCCCGCACCTTCCTGCGGGGCACGTTCCGGCGCTGGCGCCAGTGGGACTGGATCGCGGCCCAGCGGACCAACCGTTACGTGGCCAACTCGCAGACGACCAGGGCGCGCATCAAGGCGTACTTCGGCCGCGAGGCCTCGATCGTCTATCCGCCCGTCGTCACCGCCCGCTTCTCGCCGGGCCCGGTCGGCGACCACTACGTGATCCTGTCCGAGCTCATGGCCCACAAGCAGATCGACGTGGCCGTGGCCGCGTTCAATGCACTGGGCCTGCCGCTGATCGTGGTCGGTGACGGTCCCGACGCGCGGCGGCTGCGACGGGAGTCCCGCCCCAACATTCACTTCACCGGCCGCCTGTCCGACGGCGCGGTGGCCGAGATCCTCCAGGGCGCACGCGCGCTGATCGTGACCGCCGTCGAGGAGTTCGGGATCGCCGCCGTCGAGTCCCAGGCCGCGGGACGGCCGGTGATCGCCCGCCGCGGCGGAGGGGCGATGGAGACGATCGTGGACGGGGTGACCGGCCGCCTGTGGTCGGGCGGCCCCGAGGACCTGGCCGAGGCCGTGCGGACGTTCGATGACGCCGCCGTCGATCCGGTGGCGTGCACCCGCAACGCCCGGCGTTTCGACGCGGCCGGCTTCCGGGCCGCCATGGCGACGGAGGTCGAGCAGGCCATCGCCGCGGAGGGGCGGCCAGGCGGGGGCGACCGCCAGCCCCTGGCCACCACGCGCCTCGTGCGTCGCGCCGTGCGCGACGCACAGCACTGATGGCGCCGACCCGCCGTGCCCGCGACGCTCGACACGCCCACCCTCCACTCCACGCGCACCGACCGCCCGCGGTCCGTTCCCGACTGGCTCGCTGACGCGGGTCGCCTGACACTGCTCGCCGGGCCCACTGCGCTGGCGTTCTTCGCCGGCGGGTACTTCGACGGCCCGCGGGCGTGGGCCGGCTTCGCGGCCTGGCTACTGGTGGTGGTGAGCGCGATCCTGTTCCCGGGCGTTGTTCCGCGCGGCGGCGGCGCGCGCCTCGCGCTCGCAGCGCTGGCGCTCCTGGCCGGGTGGACCCTGCTGTCGCTCATCTGGGCGCCGGTCGCCGGCACCGCCTACCACGATGGGCAGCGCATCGTGCTGTACGCAGGCGTACTGTTGTCCGCGGCGGTACTTTTGGGCACGCCGTCAGCCCAGCGGAGGGTGGAGCCGGCCCTGGCCGCCGGCACGCTGGTCGTGATCGGCTACGGGCTGTCAGGGCGTCTGCTGCCCGGGGTGCTGCACTTCGCGCGGTCTGTCAGTGCCCAGGGGCGCCTCGAGCAGCCCCTCACCTATTGGAACGCGATGGGGGAGGTGGCAGCGCTCGGCTTCGTGCTGGCCGCCCGCCTGGCCGGGGACCGCTCGCGTCCCGCCGCCCTGCGCGCCGCCGCCGCCGCGGCGTCTCCCGCCCTGGGCCTGGGCCTGTACATCAGCTTCTCCCGCGGCGCCCTGTTTGCCTGTGTCGCCGGGTTGGTGACCCTGGTCGTGGTTGCCCCCGAGCGTGGGCAGGCGCGCGCCATCGCCACGACGCTGGCCGCGGCGGTGGTGGCGGCGCTCGTCGCTGCTCCGTTCAAGGGCGTGACCTCGCTCGCCGGGTCCGCGCCGTCGCGTGAGCGCGACGGCGCCATCGTGCTCGTCGCGCTGGTCGTGATCGCCGCGCTGGCAGGACTGGTGCAGCGCCGGTGGGTGGGCAGCACCGGCTCCGACGCCCGCTTGCGCCTGCCCGCACGGGCGCCGCTCCTGGCCACGCTGGTCATCTGCGCCGGCCTGGGCCTCGCCATCGTGCTCGGCGCCCACGAGCAGTCCGCCCAGCCACTGCAGGGCGGCTCCTCCCGGCTGGTGTCGCTGCAGAGCAACCGCTACGCGTACTGGCGAGTGGCGCTGCGGGCCTTCTCCTCCGAGCCGCTGCACGGCGTCGGCGCCGGCGGCTGGGCCGTGGACTGGCTGCGCTGGCGGCCGTTCGCCGAGGGCGCCCAGGATGCCCACTCGCTCGAGCTCCAGACGCTGGCCGAGCTGGGCCTCGTCGGCCTGGCACTGCTCGCCGCGTTCCTCGCCGGTGTCGGCATCGCCGCGCGCGCCGCCTACCGCGTCGCGCCCGGGGCCGCCGCCGGCGCGATCGCCGGCTGCGTGGTGTGGCTGGCGCACTCGCCGCTTGACTGGGACTGGGAGATGCCCGCGGTGACGCTGATCGCGGTCGTCCTCGCCGGCTCGCTGCTGGCGCTCCCCGAGGCGTTGGGCACAGCGGCGACGGGCACAGCGACGACGGGCACAGCGACGACGGGGACGTCGACGACGACGGCGACCGCGGCGGAGCCGGCCTCGGCAGCGAGCGGTGCGCGCCCCGCGCCATCGCGGTGGCATCCCCGCCCCGCCGCGCCCCTGCGCTGGCTGATCGCCGCCGCCGCCACGGCCCTGTGCGCGTGGTTCGTCCTGGGCGCGGTCCAGGCCCATGACGAGAATCGCGCCACCGCCCTGATCGACGCCGCGGGCACCCCGTCGCCCGCTCTGACGTCCCAGATCCTGCACCTGCTCGACGTCGCCGGCACGCTCAACCCGGACCGGGACATCGCGCTGCTGCGCTCCCAGGCGCAGACGCGGGCGGGCCGCAACGCCGCGGCGCTGCGGACGGCGCGGGGCGTGGCCCGGGCCGAGCCGCTGAACATCGACGCCTGGACCGTGCTGGCCTTCGCTGCCCAGCCCATCGCTCCCGCCGAGGCAAGGCTGGCGCGCGCGCATCAGGCCAGCCTGGCGCCACCGGTGCCCGCCGCGCCGTGATGCGGCGATTGCGGTCTGACCGCGCCATCACGCTCGGCTTCATCGCCTTCGCCTTCGCGCTGGCGTTCTGGCAGCACCCGGGCTGGGCGACGGCCGACACGAAGATCGACCTCCATGTCGATCCGGGCCGCTTCTTCTCCCAGGTCGCCGCCGCCTGGGCCCCGACCAGCGATCTGGGCGAGGTCCACAGCGCCCAGTACAGCGGCTACTTGTGGCCGATGGGGCCGTTCTTCGCCCTCCTGCACGCCGCCGGGCTCGGCGCCTGGGTGGTGGAGCGAATCTGGATCGGTCTCCTGTTCGCGCTCTCGGTGTGGGGACTGCTCCGGCTGCTCGATGCGCTGATCGGCCGTCCGCGGGGCGCCGCGCACGTCGTCGCGGCCGCGTTCTACCTGCTCAACCCCTACGTGACCGTGTTCACGGCGCGCACCACCATCACCCTGCTCGGCTACGCGGCCCTGCCGTGGCTGCTGCTCATCACCCACCACGGCGTGCGCACCAGTCCCGCCCGGCCCTGGCGGGGCTGGCGGCCGTGGTGGTGGGCCAGCGCGTTCGCGCTCGTGCTCACGTCCACGGGAGGAGGCGTCAACGCCGCGGTGGTCGGCTGGATGCTGGTGGGGCCGCTGGTGCTGCTGCTCTACGAGCCCGCCGTCGGGACGGTGCGCTGGCGCGACAGCGCGGGCTTCCTGGTGCGCGTCGGCGTGCTGGGCCTGCTCGCGTCGCTGTGGTGGATCGTGCCCGTCCTCGTCCACGTGAAGTATGGGATCGACTTCCTCCAGTTCACCGAGCAGCCCGGGACGATCTGGGGCACCAACAGCATCACGGAGTCACTGCGGCTGATGGGCTACTGGACCTCGTACATCGGCGTCGGCTTCGGGGTCAGCCGCCCTTTCTTCTCCGACGGGGGCACCCTCCTGTTCAGTCCGCTCGTGGTGGGTGCGTCGCTGCTGCTTCCCGCGCTGGCGGTGGCCGGGTTCGTCCGCGCGCGCCGGCTCAGCTACGGGCCCTTCCTGCTGCTCCTCGTCGTCGTGGGCGCGGCGATCGAGACGGCGGGCTTTCCGGACGGCACCCCGGTCCGGGGGACGATGGACTGGATTTACCACCACATCTTCGTGCTGAGCTTCATGCGCACGACGAACAAGGCGGCGCCGCTGGTGGCCGTCGGGGTGGCGGGTCTGCTCGGCATCGGCTTTGCCCATGCGCTGCGGCGCATCCGCGCGCTCGATGGCGTCCGCCTGCGCCGCGCCGGGCTGGTGGCGGCGCCGGTCGCGATCGCCGCGCTGCTGGTGCTGGCGGCGCTGCCGCTCATCCGCGGCCAGGCGATCGACACCCAGCTCTCCTACAAGAAGATCCCGGCCGCGTGGACGCAGGCCGCCCAGGGGCTTGACCGCACCCTCCCGGCCAACGCGCGGGCCATCGTGCTGCCGGGCCAGATCTTCGGCTACTACACGTGGGGCGGCACGCTGGACGCGATCCTCCCGCGGCTCACCTCCAAGCCGGTGGCGGTGCGCTACGAGACGCCCTACTCGGACCTGCATGCCGTCGATCTCCTGACCACCGTCGACGATCTCGTGCAGCAGAACCGGCTGGTGCCCGGCGAGCTGGCGCCGCTCCTGCGCCTGATCGGCGCCCGCGCCGTGATCACCGGCGCCGACGATGACATCTCGCGCAGCGGGGCCCTGGACCCCGCCTCGGCCGCCCAGGTGCTCGCCGGCCAGGGGCTGGACACTCCGTCGCAGAGCTACGGGCCGGTCACGCACCACCCGCCCGCCGAGGGGGCCATCGGACCGGGGGCGTCGCTGCCCGAGGTGCGCCGCTACGACATCCCCGCCGGCCGCGGGCTCGTCCACATCGACCCGGTGGCGAACCCCACCATCGTCGATGGCAGCGCCCGGTCGCTGGCGGCGATGGCAGCGTTCGGGACGCTGCCGTCGACGGCCGCGATCCTCTACGCCGGTGACCAGCCGGCCGCGCGGCTGCGCGCGCTGGCCGCCGGCGGCGCGAACGTGGTCGTGGGGGACTCCAACCGCCGCCAGGAGTTCCTCCCCGAGTCCACCCAGCAGAACGAGGGCGCCACGCTGCCCGCCGGCGCGCCGATCCCGTCCGGCGCCGCACAGGTCAACCCGTTCCCGGGTCCGGGGACCAACGGCCAGACGGTGGCGGCGCTCGAGGGGGCCCGCTACCTGCGCACGCCGATCCAGCCCGGGGAGCTCCAGTTTCCCGAGACGGCGCCGATCGCCGCGTTTGACGGCAGTCTCCAGAGCGCCTGGGTGGCCGACCGCAACCTGCCGGTGGCCGATCGCTGGATGGAGGTCGGCTTCACCGCCCCGCGCGCCGTCCCCTACGTCGACGTCTACCCGCTCGACGACCCCCACGGCACCGTGACGGAGGTCGACGTCAACGGCATCCATCACAGGGTGGGGCCCGGCTGGACCCGGATCCCGCTGCACCTGCGGTCGGTGAGCGCGCTGCGGTTCACCATCGACGGGCTGCGCCAGCCCCCGACCGGGCTCGCCGGGGCCGGGGGCTTCCGCGAGATCCGGATCCCCGGCTTCCACGTCCGCCAGTGGCTGCGCGCCCCGGTCGTGGTGGCGCGCGACCTCGCCGGGACCGATCTCAGTCACGACAGCCTCAGCTACGTGTTCGAGCGCACGACCGGCGACGACCCGTTCCAGCGCAACCCATACGGGACCAACACGCTCCTGGACCAGCCGACCGACCGTGGCGACGCCGAGCAGCAGATCCAGCGGATCGTCTTCGCCCCCGCGGCGCGCTCCTACACCCCCAGCGCCTGGGTGCATGCGGCGGTCTCCACGTCCGACTCCGCGCTTGATCGCCTGGCCGGCTACCGGGGACCGGACCGGTTTGACTCCTCCAGCCGCTTCGACGACCAGCCGTCCTATCGCGCCTCCAGCGCGTTCGCGCGGGTGTCGGGCTCCGGCGCCCGGACGGGCTGGATCGGGTTTGACCGCGGGGCGGCCGCGCCGGCCCCGTGGATCTCGTGGACGACCCCCCGGCCGCTGCAGGTGAGCGCTCTGCGCCTCGCCCCGTCGACGGCGGGGGTGCGCCGTCCCACCCGTGTCCAGCTGAGCTGGCCCGGCGGTCAGGCCGGGCCGCTGGCCGTCGGACCCGACGGGGAGGTGACGCTGCCGCGTCCGGTGAGCGCCGCCTCGTTCCGCATCACCGTGGTGGCGTCGGCGTTCGCTCCGGGGACCCCTGCGGGGCGGCGCCACGTCCAGGCGGTCGGCATCGGCGCCGTGTCGGTCCCGGGCCTCACCGCGCCGACCATCCCCACCGCGGGCGCTCTGCACGCGAGCTGCGGCACGGTGGCGATCTCCGTCGGCGGGCGCCGGGTCCCGCTCGTCCCCGCCGGCACCGTGGTCCAGCTGGACAGCGGGCGGCCGCTCCCCGCACGGGCCTGCGCCGCAGCCGTGCCGATGGCCGCCGGCGTGCAGCACATCGCCTCGCTCCCCGGGACGTTCAGCGTCGACCTCCTGCACCTGGCCTCGCCGGCGCCCGCGCCGGTCACGGCCCCGGCCGCGGCCTCGGCCGGCGGGCAGGTGCTGAGCCCGGGGCGGGTGGGCGACAGCTCGGTCGACGGGGTGAAGGTGGCGCTGGCGGGCCCCTCATGGCTCGTGCTGGGCGAGAGCTTTGACGCCGGCTGGCAGGCGACGTGCGACGGGCGGTCATTGGGCGCGCCGCAGGTGATCGACGGGTACGCCAACGGCTGGCTGGCGCCGGCGGGCTGCACGCGCGTGGCCTTCACCTTCGGACCTCAGAGCGGGATCAACAAGAGCTACGTCATCTCCGCGGTGGCCTGCGCGCTGATGCTGCTGCTCCTCGTCGTGGGGGCCTTCCGGCGCCCGACCCTGCCCGCGCTCCGCCCGTCCGACCCGGCCGGGCCCTCCGACCCGGCCGGGCCCTCCGATCGCGCCGCGCCCTCTGACCCGCCCGGGCCGTCCGGTCGCGAGCCCGCGGCTGCCGGCGAGCGCGGCGCTCGTCGCTCGCTGCCCGCCGCCGCGGCACTCGGCCTCGCGGTGGCGCTGCCCCTGGGCTACCTGTTCGCCATCCGCGCCGGCGCGGCCCTGTTCGTGCTGCTCACCCTCGTGCTGTGGCGGGGCCTGCATACCCGCACGCTGATCCTGGCCGCCGCCTGCCTGCTCGGGCTCGCCGTGCCCGCGGCCTACGTGATCTCCCAGCCCCACAACCAGGGTGGTTACGGCTTCGGCTACGCCACCCAGACGATCGGCGCGCACTGGCTGGGCGTGGCCGCCCTCGTGCTGTTGGCCCTGGCGCTGTGGCGGATCATCCGCGCCCGGGCCAACCGGGCGGGGCCTGGCTGATGCCCGGTAGGCCGGGGGCAGGGGGAACGGGCGACGGTTTGCCCGGTTGACCGGACCGACAGCCGGCCGCGCGCCTACTCGATGACGGCGAACAGCACGGCCCGGGCGCGGTAGAGCAGGAAGTCATACGGCGCCGCCCACGCCTCGGCCGGCGCTACCTGCTCCCACCGCGCGCCCCCGCCGCCCACGCCGCCCCGGCCGCCCCGGCCGCCCAAGCCGTCCCCACCACCCACGCGCCGCAGCGCGGTGAGCGAGTGCGTGGCGATGACCCCCTCGCGCAGCGCCGCATCAAAGGCCGGGTTGTAGCCGGCGGGCACCGTCAGCAGCAGGCGGCCGCCGGGGGCCAGGCGCTCACGTAGGGCCGCCACCGCACGGGGCGCCGCCGTGGGGTCACGTGGCGACTCGTCGTGGCCGACGTGCTCCAGGGTCGAGACGGCCACGATGAGGTCAAAGGGGCCGAGGTCGCCCAGGTCGAGGACGTCGAGGTTGAGCACGCCCGCCGCCGTCTCGTACTTGTCGACCACAACATGCCCCTGACGCCGGTAGTGACCGAGCACGTGGCCGACCTCCAGGATCCGCCCGCCCTCACACCGATCGACCTCCGCCTGGGCCACCGGCACCTCGACGGCCCGCTCGGTCAGCCAGCTGCGCTTGTAGTGGTGATACAGGTAGCGGTGGTGCTCGCCTTCGAGCTCGAAGGTGCCGTGGGCGCCGGCCAGCGTCCAGGGAGCGCCTGCCACTGCCGCCATCCCCCAGCGTACGAGGTCGCCCGCGACAGGCCGCACACCCCGCCGGCGCACGGCCTCGCGGGTCCGGGCGCCCAGCGGTTGAGGCGTGTAGCCGCCGTCGGCCATCACGCGGCGACCGTGCGCCGCCGCCGCGCCATCAGGCCCGTGCCGACCGCCACCAGCAGACCAAGCGCGCAGAGCGCCGAAATGAGCCACCCCGCCGTCCAGCTGGCCGGCTTGTAGCTGAAGACCACGGTGTGGCTGCCCGGAGTCAGCGCGACTCCGCGCAGCAGGTAGTCGACGCGCTGGACGGGCGCCGGGTGCCCATCGACGGTGGCGCTCCAGCCGGGATAGAAGTCGTCGGTGAGGACCAGCAGGCTCCGGGCGCGGGCGGTGGCGCGGACGACCGCACGCTGGCCGCCGTAGGACACGAGGTGGGCGCTCGTGCCGCCAGGGGCTCCCCGCGAGCCCACGGCGGGGGCCTGCGGCAGCCCCGGCACGGGCGTGCTGGTGACGGCCACCGCGTGGCCGTCGAAACCGGGAGCGGTGACCGTGGCCAGCTGGGCGTTCTCGCTGCGCACCGTCCGCTGGCGGTCGACGACGAACACCCGAGGCAGCGCGTCCGCGTTGCGGTAGACCACGCCGTCGGTCCCGTGGTAGGCCACGCTCAGCCCCGACCCGTGCAGCGGGAACTTGATCGCCTGGAGCGGGCCGATGAGCAGGTCCGACACGCTGAGCAGGTCCAGCGCGCGCAGTGCCGCGGCCGTGGCGCCGGCGAACTCCTCGGGCTGAGTGAAGTCGCCCACTCCGGGGGCCACGTTGCGCCGCCACAGGTTGTCGAACCGCTTCTCCACCGGGAAGTCGTAGCCGCGGGCGTCGTAGAGGCCGAACGTCATCGCGAGGTCCGACGGCAGCGGCTGGCTGAGCTGCTGCAGGCTGACGCCGATGAAGCGGTTCGGGCGCCGGCTCTGCAGGTAGCGGATCGCGCCGGTCACCGGGGGCGACGCGGTCTTGATCGGGATCGCCGGGTTGAAGCCCATGTTGGCCCGGAACAGGTCGACGACGATCAGCGCCACCATCAATCCCACGAACACCCCGGTCGGCAGCGGCCGGCTCGCCCGCAGCCGCAGCGCGATCAGGGCCACGCCGGCGGCGGCCAGCGGCAGCCAGATCTCGAGGGCGCTGTCGCGGACGATCGCCGCGGTCACCGTCCCCTCGATGTCCACCCCGGCGGGCGGCGGGGGCGGGTGCACGAAGCCCCAGGCCACCTTCAGCCCGGAGCCCAGCCGGGAGAGGTCAAGGCTGCCCGCCGCCACCATCCACAGGATCGGGATGACGAAGATCGTTCCCGCGGCGGCGAGCACCGCCCGGCGGCTCACGCGGGGCAGGCGCATCGCGGTGAGGTCGTCGAGCCCCCACCCGGCCAGCAGAGCAAGGCTGAGCAGCACGTAGATGAGCAGCCGTTCGTTGTGGGCCGCGCTGAAGCCGGGCAGCGCGCTGACGATGCTGAACACGGGCCGGATTCCCACCACCATGCAGGCGCAGAACGCCGCATAGATGGCCACGGCCCACCGCTCCCCGCTGCGGCGGGCGAGCAGCGCGGTGGCGGCGAGCATCAGCGTGGCGGCGCCCGCGTACCAGCCGCGGACCTGCATGAACGACTCGAGATCGACCTGCGTCGGCCGGCCCCAGTAGTCGTGCAGGAACAGGGCCCCAACGTACTTGCGCGGCCAGAACCCGGCGGCCGCGTTGAGCCGGTGCGAGAGGTCGCCGGAGTGCAGCACGAACTCCAGGAAGGGCGCCAGCACGAGCGCCGCGAGCCCCGCCCCGGCGGCCAGCGCCACCACGTACGCCGCCGCCGGCCGGATGAGCTCGCGCCATGCCGTCGCGCGTCGCCGTCGCCACCACAGGGCGCGGAAGACGAAGAACACCGACGCCGTGAACAGCAGGTGGAAGCTCGACTCCGGATGGCCGCCCAGGAACTGCAGACCGACCACGGCCGCCAGCCCCGCGACGGGGAGCCGCCCAGGCCGGCGGACGAGCAGTTCGGTGAGCGCCAGCGTCCAGCCGATGAAGGCGTACACGCTGGCCAGCGGCCAGGCCAGCCACACCACGAAGAACGTCCCGAACGCGAACACCACGCCGGTGAGGAGCGCCCCGCCGAAGCGCATACCCAGCACGCGCGCCAGGATGAAGGCGCCCAGCGCTCCCAGGAACAGCTTGAGCATCGCCGCCGCGGCGAGCGACTTCCAGAACGGCAGGATGTAGGAGGGCACGCTGAAGGGCGAGAAGATCGCGGACTGCCCGTCTGCCAGCAGCGGGCGACCCGCCATCAGGTAGGGGTTCCACAGCGGGATGGTGGGCAGCTGCGAGCGGGTGTAGCCCAGCATCGGCTGAAAGACGTTGGAGGCGTCGGCCAGCTCGAAGTTGGTGCCCAGGCCGGGCACGTCGGCGGGCTTGGAGGCCTGCCACGGCACGGAGCTGAGCAGCCCATCGGAGCTCGACAGCGTCCGTCCCGGCTCGAGCCCCTGGCCGACCATCACTACCGCCAGCACGGCGTAGATGACCGCCGCCGCGAGCGTGGGCCGGCGCGACCACCAGCCCCAAGCGCGCCTCAAGCCTGACGTCCGCGGAGCCACGGCAACCGACGTCGGGAGGCTCAGCACCGGCGGTATCGTAACTGCCGCTCGCCCCGGTCAGGTACCTTTCGCCCGCATGGAAAGCGGCATCCAGGTGGAGCCCGACGACGCGGGGGCGATTTCGGACGCGGCCGGCGGGTTGGACATCGACGCGCTCAGCGCCGCCGACCGGCCGCTGAAGATCCTGGTCCTGGCCGACCGCGACTGGACCCACCCCCAGGGCGGTGGCACCGGCGCCAACGTCTACGAGAACATCGTCCGCTGGGCCCTGTGGGGCCATCAGGTGACGCTCGTCGCGGGTGAGTACCCGGGGTGCGCGCCGGTCGAGCTGGTGACGCCGAATCTGGTCGTGCATCGGATGGGAGGGCGCGGCTCGGTCTTCCCCCGCGCCGCCTGGGCCGTCCTACGCGGGCTCGGGGCCGATGCCGACGTCGTCTTCGAGGTCATCAACGGGATCACGTTCCTCACCCCGCTGTGGCTGCGCAAGCCGCGGGTGGCCCTGGTCAACCATCCCCATCGAGCCCTCTACATGGGCGAGTTCGGCAATCGGCTGGGCCGGCTGCTGTGCGGCGCCCTCGAGGAGCTGCCGCTGCGGCTGCTGTACCGCCGGGTGCCCTTCCTCACCATCTCCGACTCGGCGCGCCAGGAGCTGGTGGCGCTCGACGGGGTCCCGGACCAGAACATCACGATCGCCTACTGCGGAGTGGGCCCGGGGCCCTACGGGCCGGGCGAGCGCGCACCCGAGCCGCGCCTGCTCTACGTCGGCCGGCTGAAGGCCTACAAGCGCATCGAGGTGCTCCTGGACATGCTCACCGAGCTTCCGGAGGCCACCCTGGACATCGCCGGCCACGGCGACCACGGCGAGACCCTCGACGACGAGATCGCGCGTCGCGGGCTGGGTCACCGCGTGAGAGTCCACGGCTACGTCGATGAGCAGACCAAGGCCGACCTCTATCGCCAGGCCTGGTTGCACGTCACCGCCTCGATGTCCGAGGGCTGGTCGCTGACGGTGATGGAGGCCGCGCTGTGCGGGACACCGAGCGCCGCGGTGGCGATCGGCGGCCTGCGCGAGTCGATCGTCGACGGCGAGACCGGCATCCTCGCCCGCGATCCCGCCGACCTGCGCCGCCGCGTCCGGGAGCTGCTCGAGGACCATGAGCTCCGCACCCGGCTCGGAGAGGCCGCGTTGGCTCGGGCCGAGACGTTCACCTGGGAGCGGACCGCCACCACCACGCTGGCGGTGGTGCAACGGCAGGTCGCCACCGCCGCGCAGGCGCGCCGCGGCCGCCGCCGGCCGGCCCGGGCGTGAGCTCGGCTGGAGGCGGCCCGCCCGCCCCGCCCGTCACGGGCTTCGCCGACGTGCTGAAGCGGCTGGACGGGGTGGCCGGCTGGCTCACCGAGGCGCAGGCCCGCTGCCTCTGGGACGCGGCCGGCGACGTCCGCGCCGGCGGCCGGATCGTCGAGATCGGCTCGTTTCGCGGGCGCTCGACGATCGTGCTGGCCTCGGCCGCGGACCCCGGCGTCGAGGTGGTGGCGATCGACCCCCACGGCGGGGGCGACCGCGGCCCGCAGGAGATCACGCCCGACGCCGCGCGCGGCGAGGAGGACTTCGCCGCCTTCCGCGCCAACCTCCAGCGCGCCGGCGTGCATGAGCGCGTGCGCCACCTGCGGCTGCCCTCGGATGCGGCGTTGCGCGAGCTCGATGGCGAGATCGACCTGCTCTACGTCGACGGCGCCCACCGCTACCGCCCCGCCCGCGCCGACATCGAGCACTGGGGGGCCCGGGTGGCGCCGGGAGGCGCCCTGCTCATCCACGATTCGTTCAACGCGATCGGGGTGATGCTGGCCCAGCTGCGTCTCCTCGTCTTCTCGCGCGGGTGGCGCTACCGCGGGCGCCACGGCTCGCTGGCCGTCTACCGCCGCGAGCCGCTGGACGCCGCCGCCCTGGCGGTCAACGCCGGACGGCAGCTGGCGGGGCTGGTCTACTTCATGCGCAACATGTGCGTGAAGGTCGCGCTCGTGGCGCACGCGAGGCCGGTGGCCCGACTGCTGGGCCACGGCGACGAGCCCTGGCCCTACTGAGCCCCGCCGGCCCTGAGCCCTGAGCCCTGAGCGCTGAGCGTCCGCGGGCGCTACTGAGTCTGGGCCGCCACCCGGTCGCTGCCCGCGGCGTCTGACTCACCGCCCAGCGCGGCCTCGGCGTCCAGCACGGCGGCGGGGTCCACGTGTGGGTCGGCCAGCGGCACCGCGCGCACCGGCCACGCCCGCCGCAGGCTCGGGAAGCGCAGGCTGGGCACCAGCCATAGCGCCTCGAAGGCGATGGGCAGCGAAATCTTGCTTTCGCCGACGGTGCGATCGCGGAACACGATCGGCACCTCGGTCACGCGGAAGCCGGCGCGCAGCGCGCGGAAGCCCAGCTCGATGTTGAAGACATAGCCCTGCGAGCGCAGCGTCGCGAGGTCCACGCCCTCCAGCACCTCACGACGGATGCAGCGAAAGCCCCCGGTGAGGTCGCGCACCCCGACGCCCAGGATGCGCCGGGCGTACAGCGATCCGGCGCGGCTGAGCAGCCGGCGCAGCCACGGCCACTGCTCGATCGCGCCGCCGGCCACATAGCGCGACCCCACCACCAGGTCGCTCTCACGCGCGGCGGCCAGGAGCGCCGGCAGATGCGCGGGATCGTGTGAGTAGTCGGCATCCATCACGATCACCAGCTCGGCCCCGCCCTGCAGCGCGCGCTCGAAGCCGGCCAGGTAGGCCCGGCCCAGCCCCTGCTTGGCGGGGCGATGGAGCACCTCCACGGCGTCCAGCTGCGCCGCCAGCGAGGCGGCCAGCCGCCCCGTCCCGTCCGGCGACGCGTCGTCGACGATGAGCACGCGATGCTCCCCGGGCACGAGCCGCTCGAGCTCGTCGAGCGCTGCGCGCACGATCCGTTCGACGTTGCCGGCCTCGTTGTACGTGGGCACGGTGAGCCACACGCGGGGTCCATTCATGGCCGCAACCCTACGCGTTTGCGGCGGTTTGTGAGGCCGCTCGGCCGCGGCGAGCCACCGATACGCTTCCCCGTCGATGTCCAAGGCTCGCCGAGACGCGCGCGTGCCCGCGCTTCTCGGCGCCGTGGCGTTCCTGCTCGCGTTCGCCCAGCGCCCGGGCTGGGCCACCGCCGACACCAAGATCAACCTGCACGTCGACCCGGGCCGCTTCCTCGCCGACGTGGCATCGATGTGGACGTCCACGGGCCAGCTCGGCGACGTCCAGGCCGGGCAGCAGGCCGGCTACCTGTTCCCGATGGGCCCGTTCTTCGCTGCCGGGCACGCCATCGGCCTGTCTGACTGGGTCGTCCAGCGCCTGTGGCTGGGCACGGTGCTCGCGCTGGCCGCCATCGGCACCGCCCGGCTGCTCGTCGCGCTGCTCGGGCGTCCCTCCGTACCCGCCCAGCTGGCCGCGGGTGCCGTCGTCCTGCTCAACCCGTTCGTGGTCACCTATGCGAACCGCACCACGGTGACCTTCCTGGCCTATGCCGCGCTGCCGTGGCTGATGCTGGCGGTCCACCGGGGCCTGCGCGAGTCCCGCGGCTGGCGCTGGCCGGCGGCCATCGCGCTGCTCGTCACCGCGTCGGGGGGTGGCGTCAACGGCGCGGTGACGGCGTGGATGCTGCTGGGGCCGGTGCTGCTCGCGCTCTATGAGTGGGGGACGGGCGCGGTCGGCCGTCGCCAGGTCATCGCCTTCGGCCTCCGGGTGGTGCCCTTGACCGTGCTGGCATCGCTGTGGTGGGTCGTCCCCGCCTGGATCCAGTCCTCCTACGGCATCAGCTTCCTGCACTTCACCGAGCAGCCCGGGACGGTGTGGGGGACCACCAGCGCGACCGAGAGCCTGCGGCTCATGAGCTTCTGGCTGTCCTACGTCGGGATCGGCTTCGCCGGGCGTGCCATCCCCTATTTCGACGACTCGCACACGTTGCTGTTCTCGGTCCCGGTGGTGATCGCCACGTTGCTGGTGCCCGCTGCCGCTCTGGGCAGCTTCGTGTGGGCGCGGCGCTGGCGCTACGGCCCCTTCCTGCTCGGCCTCGCCCTTGTGGCGGTGCTGGTGATGCAGGCCGGCTTCCCCGAGGGCACGCCGCTACGCCACGGCCTGACCTTCACCTACAACCACGTCACCGCGGTCCAGTTCCTGCGGGCTTCCTACAAGGCGGCGCCGCTGCTGGCCGTGGCGCTGGCCTGCCTCGCCGGCGCGGGCGCCGACGAGCTGTGGGGGCGTCTGGGCGCCCGCGCGAGTGCCGCGTGGTGGCGGGCGGGCGCGGTCCTCGCCGGCTTGGTGGTGCTGGTGGTCGCCGCCTGGCCGCTGACCGCGGGCCGCGCCCAGGACGCGCAGGTCTCCTACAAGGCGGTCCCGGCGGCGTGGCGCGATGCGGCCACCCAGCTGGACCGGGAGCTCCCGGCCAACGCGCGGGCCATGGTGCTGCCCGGCGACCTGTTCTCGTTCTACCGCTGGGGCGGCACCGTGGACCCGATCCTGCCCGCGCTGTCCAAGCGCCCAGTGGCCGAGCGCGCCGAGGTCCCGTATTCGGACCTGCGCGCCACCACCCTGCTGTGGACGATCGACGCGCTCGTGCACCAGCAGCGGCTGCTGCCCGGGCAGCTGCCCCCGCTGCTCTCGCTGATCGGGGTGCGCTCCGTCGTCACCGGCACAGACGACGATCTCGCCCGCAGCGACGCGCCAGCGCCCGCCGACGCCGCGGCGCAGCTGGCGGCGCAGCCCGGCTTCGCCCGGCCCGCCCGCAGCTATGGGCCGCTCACCCGGGTTGCCCCCAGCGCCCCGGGGCCTCCGGTCGCGCTCCCCCAGGTGCGCCGCTACGACCTCCCCTCCGCGCGAGGGCTGGTACGGGTCGAGCCGCGCGCCCAGCCCGTCGTCGTGGACGGCGCGGCCGGCGCGCTGGCGGGGCTGGCTGCCTTCGGCCTGCTGCCCTCCGACCGGGCCCTGCTCTACTCCGCGGACCTGGACCCGGCCCAGCTGCGGGCGCAGTTGCATGACGGGGGGCAGCTGGTGATCAGTGACTCCAATCGCCGGCAGGCGTTCGTCACCGGCTCGCTGGAGCAGAACGCGGGGCCGGTCCTCACGCCCGCCCAGAATGTGAGCGCCGACGGCCTCATCCTCGACCCGTTCGGCCACGGGCCCGACGACGAGACCGTCGCCACCTACTCCGGCGTGCGCTCGGTCGAGGCCCCCTCCTCGCCCGAGGTCACTCAGTTTCCCGATCATCAGCCGTTTGCCGCCATCGACGGGTCGCCGTTGACCGCATGGCTGGCGGACCCCACGCTCGGGGCGGGCAGTCACTGGCTTCAGGTCGACTTCGACCGCCCCCGCGACGTGCCCTCGGTGCAGCTGCTGCCCTCTGGCGGCGCCGGTGTCGTCCGGCAGGTCCAGATCGCCGGGCGGACGTTCGCGGTGCACCCCGGCTGGAACCGGTTGGCGCTCGGGCTGCGCGGCGTCTCGAGCCTGCGCGTGTCGCTGACCGACGTCACCGGCGGCGCGGGCGGGATCTCGGAGCTGCGCATCCCCGGCGTGTCGGCCACCGAGGCCCTGCGACTGCCCGTCGACGCCACCCGCGCGCTGCGGGGCGCTGATCTGACCTCCACCGGGCTCACCTACCTGTTCGAGCGCGTGACCGGCGACGACCCGTTCGGGCGCGACCTCGCCCACGGGCCCCGCGATGTCCACCGGCCCGGCGACGCCGAGGAGACGATGCGGCGCGTGTTCGAGGTTCCCGCCACCCGGCAGTTCAGCGCCACGGCGTGGGTCGCGCCCTTCTCCCAGGCCCCAGACGACGCGCTGGACCGCCTGGCGGGATACCGCGGGCCCGTCACGGCGACCTCGTCGAGCCGGGTCGACGGCGAGCCACGCTGGCGCGCCTCGATGGCGCTGGACGGCGACCCGCAGACCGCCTGGGTCGCGGATTGGACCGCCGGCGCGCCGCCGTGGCTGTCGGTGACGCTCGGCTCCCCGGTACGGGTGACGACCCTCACGTTGACCCCCGCGGTCGTGCCGGTGCGCCGCCCCAGCCGGGTGCGGGTGCTGTGGCCAGGCGGGTCGACGCCGCCCCTGGCGGTCTCGCCCACCGGGCGCGTGACGCTGCCCCAGCCGGTCCGGGCACGCACCTTCCGCCTGGAGGTGCTGGACGCGGTGGCGCCCGCCGGGGCTACGGCCGCCGACCGCCGCGCCGTCGGCATCGCCGAGATCGCCGGGCTGCCGCAGGTGCACGCACACGCCTCAGCCCGCTTCAACGCGCGCTGCGGCATCGTCCAAATCCAGGTCGGGACGGTGCCGGTGCCGCTGCGCGTATCGGGCTCGGCCCGCGCGTTCGACGACGGCACGCCGATGCGCGCCCAGTCGTGCGGGACCCCCGTGACGCTGGCCGCCGGCGTCCATCGCCTGGCGGTGGCGCCCGGGCTCCTCGCGGTCGACGATCTGCGCCTGTCCTCGCCGGCGCCGCAGCCGGTCGCGGTCGCGGCGAGCACCGGGTCGGTGACCAATTCCGGCACGGCCGGCCGCGGGTCATATGACCACGTCCGCGTCACGGTCAGCGCGCCGTCGTGGCTGGTGCTGGGCGAGGGGTACAACCGTGGCTGGCGCGGGTCGTGCAATGGCCGGGCGCTCGGGGCCCCGACCCCGATCGATGGCTATGCCAATGGCTGGCGCGTGCAGCCTGGATGCACGGATGTGAGCTTCACCTTTGCCCCCAACCGGCTGGCGCTCGTCGGCTACGTGGTCTCGGGGGTTGTGTGCTTCGCCTGTCTGGTGCTCATCGGCGTGGGGTGGCGGCGGCGGCGCGTCCGGCCCGAGCCGGCGACGCCCTCACCGGCGGGGCGTCCCGGCACGAGCGAGGCGCCCGTGGCCGCGTGGCCGGCGAGACGGGCGCTTGCGGCCGCCGTGGCGGCGGGCTTCGTCTTCGGCTTCGTCTTCGGCGTCATCCCGGGGATCGTGTCGGTGCCGGCGATCGCGTTCGTGCTGTGGCGGGGGATCGACGCGCGCCGGCTCACGATCGCCGCGGTCACCCTGCTGGGGATCGTCGTGCCGGTCCTCTACCTGGTGCACCCCGGCGATGAGCGGGGTGGCAATCACTTCGGCTACGCCATGGGCCACCTCGGCGCCCACTACGTCGCCGTGGCCGCGCTTGGGCTACTGATGCTGGCGCTGTGGCGCAGCCGGCAGCGGCGCAGCGGCGACGGCGTCGCGCGCTGACTGCAGCGCGGTCTCGCGCACATGGGCTCGCGTGGCGACGAGCTCGCGCAGGACCGGGATGACGATCCGCCGCATGGAGAGCCGCGACCCGGGACGGTGCACCCACACGATCCCGCACGGCTTCACGGTGTAGCCCATCGCGCGCGCCAGGGCCAGGGCCTCGGCATCGAACGCCCAGCCCTCGATCCGCGTCCGGGCGAAGACGTCCTGCGCGGCGGCCGCGGTGAACAGCTTGAAGCCGCAGAACACGTCGCGCAGCGGCTCGCCCATCACCCGGCGGCAGAGGAAGATGAAGCCGAGGCTGGCGGCGCGGCGCTGGACTGGCTGGTAGCGGCCCACCTGCGAGTCGGCGGCGTTGCGCGCACCGGCGACGATGTCGCAGGAGCCGATCATCGCCTCCAGCGCCGGCAGCGAGACCAGGGAGGGCGTGCAGTCGGCGTCGCAGAGCAGCCGGAGCTCGCCCGAGGCTTCGAGCATGCCGCGCCGCACCGAGTACCCCTTGCCGCGGTTGGTTTCGTTGCGCAGCAGCCGGATGCGCGAGTCCTCCAGGAAGGGGGCCAGCCGCTCCGCGGTGGCGTCCTGGCTGGCGTTGTCGACGACCAGGATCTCCCAGTCGTCGCCGCGAGCCTCCAGCACACCCTGCACGGCCGGCACGACGGTCCCGATCTCCTGCTCCTCGTTATAGACGGGAATGACCACCGACATCGAGCGCGCCCTCGGCATCGGCACAGTCTATGTGTGGGTGGGCAGGCCGCGCACCCGGTACAGCAGCACCCCGCCGATCGAGATCGGGCGCACCCGGAGGCTGCCGAACAGCGCCCGCCACGGCCCCGGCACGGTCTCGTCGACCACGACCGCCGTCACCCCCTTGTCGCGCACGAACCGGCGCAGCTGGGCCGCGTAGTCGCTGGTCAGCCGCCCGGTGAGCAGCGTGTTCCAGGTGGGGTAGCGCGTGTAGCTGGGCGGGAACGGGTTGCCCGCGTAGCCGTCGGCGAGCTTGAAGGCAAAGCCCGTATCGGCCTGCCAGCGCTCGTTGGGGCCCCAGGCGGGGATCGTCAGCACGTGGTCAGAGGACGCGAGGTAGTGGCGGTAGGTGTCGTGGGCGAAGAACGGCGGATCCTGGATCGGCGTGTCCCACGCGGCGCTGCCCACGTCGGGGACGATGAAGACGACGGCGAGCAGCGCCAGGGCCCAGCGCCACCAGCCCCGCCGCCGCAGGAACAGGGCCACGATCACCGCCGCCGGCAGGACCACGAACAGCGCCAGACGCACGGGGATGGCGTAGCGCAGGATCGGCAGCTTCTCCAGTAGGAGCCACGGGGCTGGAATCGACGTCTTGTGCCCCCGCACGACGACGTGGGCGCCCAGCGTGCACAGCCCGGCGATCACCAGCGACAGGACGGCCACCCAGGCGGCGCGGTCGCGCCGCTCGCGCCAGGCGAAGGCGGCGACCAGCGCCACCAGCGGCAGGCCCAGGTATGACTCGATGCCCGACCCCACGAACGCCGGCGACCGGCGGGTGATCGCCACGAGCGGCGAGGGCAGGACATAGGCGGCCAGGTCCGCGGGGAAGCCGACGGCGCCCGGCGGATAGTGGTGGCCGAAGAAGAAGAAGGCCAGGAACGGGCTGATGAGAACCGCCATGCCCAGGTACGCGGCGATGAGCAGCCGGACGGTGTCCAGCAGATCTCGCCGCCGGTCGGGCAGGAGCGCGTAGGCCAGGACCAGCGCCACCGCGCCGAACAGCGTCGCCGTGGCCAGTACCTCGCTGGAGATGAGGTACTGCGCGGCCAGCCCCAGCGCCATCCACACCACGAACGCCCGGGAGCCGATCTGGCCCTGCACGCGGCGGATCACCAGCCACACGAACACCGGCTCGAGCGCCACCAGCGCCAGGTAGGGCCCGCCGGTGAGATGGATGAGCACGTAGGGCGAGAACCCGAAGACGTACCCGGCGATGAGCGACGGCCCCGCCCGGCCGGTGAGGTGGCGGCACAGGATGAACGCCGTCCAGGCGCTCAGCGCCGGCGAGGCCAGCTGGATCACGTTCCAGGTCACGGCGGGCCCGAAGGCCAGGGTCACCGGCGAGAGCAGCAGGGCCGGGCCCGGCATCGCGGTGGCCCAGGTGAGGTTGAACCCCTCGGGAACGAACATCACGTGTGTCACGAATGGGTTGAGCCCGTGCAGCAGCGCGTGCGGCCACCAGGCGAAGAACCACATGAACTGGCTCGAGTCGATCGGGTCCGAGGCCACGATCCGGCTGCCCAGATGGCCGAGCACGGGGAGCCCGAACAGGACCAGCGACAGCACGGCGTACAGCCCCAGCGCCCACAGGGTGGGCAGGCTCCGGCGCTCGATCTCGGTCGCGGCCGGGTGGGGCCGGCTGAGCGCTCCGTCCAGCGCCGTCACCGGTCGGCGGGAGAGGTCGCGGCCGCCGAGGGCTCGCCCGCCGCTGACGGCTCGCCGGCCGCTGAGGGCGCGCCGGCCGCTGACCGCGCGCCGGGCCCCGGCTCGCGGCGGGTGACGGTGTCGATCAGGTAGAGGGGCCGGGCCAGGACCTCGGCGTGCACGCGCGCCAGGTAGCGGCCGAGGATGCCCACCGTGGTGAGCTGCACGCCTGACAGGAACAGCACCGCGGCCAGCACCCACAGCCACACGCCGGGATGCACGACCCCCGCCAGCTTGAGAACGAGGATCACCACTGCCCCCAGCGCGCTCAGCTGGGCGATGAGGATCCCGAACAGCGTGGCCAGCTGCAGCGGCACGTCGGAGAACGCGGTCAGCGCCTCGAGCGCCAGGCCCAGCAGCTGGGGGTAGGAGGCACCCCGCCCGGCATGCCGCCCCGCCCGCCGGTACTCGATGGGGACCTGCTCGAAGCCGACCCAGGCCACCAGCCCGCGGAGAAAACGCCGCCGCTCCGGCATCCGCCTGAGGGCCTGCACCACCCGCCGGGACATGACCCGGAAGTCGCCGGCCTGCCCCTGGTAGGGGACCCGGGCCACCCGGGCCATCAGTCCGTAGAACACGGTGGCCAGAAATCTCTTGAGCGCGCTCTCGTCGCGGCCGATGCGCCGCGCGTAGGCCACGTCGGCCCCGCGGTCGATCGCCGCCAGCATCTCGGGCAGGAGCTCGGGCGGGTCCTGCAGGTCGGCGTGCATCAACGCGACATTGCGGCCGGCGGCCTCGTCCAGGCCCGCCGACATCGCCACCTCCATGCCGAAGTTGCGCGACAGCCGGACCAGCGCCATCCCGACCGGTCCCGGGTTTGCCATCCAGCCCTCGATCAGCTCCCGCGACCCGTCGGTGGAGCCGTCGTCGACGTAGACGATCTCGCTGGGTCCGTCCAGCTCGCAGAGGGTGTCGGTCAGGCGCCGGTGCAGCTCGGGCAGTCCCGCCTCCTCGTTGAACACCGGCACCACCACCGACAGCAGCGGTTCCTCGTCGCGCGCCATCACGTGCGGAGAGTAGGGGTCCAGCGGTCTGATTACATTCGCGCGCCTTGGAGGAGCAGGCATACCGTCAACAGTTTCAGCTTGAGAACGGCCACTGGTGGTTCGAGGGGCGGCGCGCGGTGATGTGGGCGCTGCTGCGCCGCGCCGGGGTGCGCGACGTCGCGCGGATGCTGGACGCCGGGTGCGGCACCGGCCGCAACCTGCAGGAATTCGGCCGCCTGGGGCCCGCGGCCGGTGTGGACCCGTCGCCGGAGGCGATCGACTTCTGCCGCCAGCGCGGGATCGAGGGGGTGACGCGCGGGACGATCGAACACCTGGAGTTCCCCGATGGCGCGTTCGACCTCATCCTGGCCACCGACGTGCTCGAGCACCTGCGCGACGACCGCGCGGCCCTGCGCGAGCTGCGCCGCGTGGCCGCCCCCGGAGCCAACCTCCTGTGCACCGTGCCCGCCTACCGCTGGCTGTGGAGCGGCCACGACGACGAGCACCATCACTTCCGGCGCTACACGCTGCGCGAGCTCCGCGCGGCGCTGCGGGCCGGGGGCTGGCGGCCGGTCGCCGAGAGCTACTTCAACAGCGTGCTGCTGCCTCCGATCGCCGCCGTCCGTCTCCTGGCCCGACGCAGCCGCCGCGATCCGGAGGCTGCCCGCCCCGATCTGCGGCTCACGCCTCCGGTGCTCAACGGGCTCCTGGCGCAGCCGATGCGCGGGGAGGCCGCCCTGATCGGCCGGGGTCTTCGGCTGCCCGCCGGGGTGTCGATCGGGGTGGTGGCCCGTGCCGCGGGGGTCTCGTGAGGCGGCCGTGATCGGCCGGGCCGCCCGCTCGTTGCGGCTACGTGCCGCCGACCTGTCCGATGTGGCCCGGCGACACCGCGACCCGCTGATCCCGCCCCGCCGCCTCGCCGGCTACGTGGGGGACTCGGACTTCGCCGCCACCGGCGAGGAGTTCCTCGGCCACTTCCGCGAGCTCGCAGGGCTCACGGCGCAGGACCGCGTGCTCGAGATCGGGTGCGGCATCGGGCGCATGGCTCGCGTGCTCGTGCCGGTGCTGCGCCCGCCCGGGTCCTACGACGGCTTTGACGTGGTCGACTCGGGCATCGCCTGGTGCCAGGAGCGCTACCGCGGCACCCCGGCGCCGTTCCGGTTCGTGCACGCCGACCTGCGCAACAGCGCCTACAACCCGGGAGGCACGCTCGACGCGGGCAGTTACCGCTTCCCCTCTGACGACGGTGCGTGTGACCTGGTCATCGCGACGTCGCTGTTCACGCACCTGCTCCCGGCGGCGGCCGAGCACTACCTGGCCGAGGTCGCCCGAGTCCTGGCGCCCGGCGGGCGGCTGTTCGGCACCTGGCTGCTGTTCTCCGCGCAGCGTCCGGCGCCCGCCGAGTACGTGGCGCTGCACAGCGCGACGACGCTCGTGGCCGATCCGGCCGTCCCCGAGAGCGCCGTGGCCTACGACGAGCGGTGGGTCATCGAGCGGCTCGCCGCCCGCGGGCTCTCACTTGACGTGCTCGCTCACGGGAGGTGGTCGGGCCTCCAGGGCGGCAGTTTCCAGGACATCGTCGTCGCCCACCGGGAATGACCCCAGCCCCGGACCTGCCGGCCCGCCTGCACCTCCGCGCACCGCCCCGAGCAGCTCACCCACCAGGTCGCGCTCGCGCCACAGCGCCATGCTCGTGTAGGTGGCCACGAACAGCACGAGCTCGGCGATGGCCTGGCCCAGCGTGCGGTGGTGCCCCCACAGGATCGCCCGTAGCGCCAGCGGCGCCGCGGCGGCCACGAGGATCGGGATGAACGTGGGCGCGACGATCTGGCGGTAGCGCACGTCGGGGAGCAGTCGCCTCGTGAACACCCCGCGGACGGCCAAGGGAACGAGCGCGGCGGCGATCCGGGCCAGCACGAAGCCGTGGAAGCCGTTGAGCAGGAGCCCCGCCGGGACGAGCACCAGAAAGGCCACCGCGCCGGCGACCGCCTCCACCGCCGGGGGACGGGTGTCCCCGTGGGCGCGGAAGAAGGAGAACCAGTTGAAGCCGAGTTGGGTGATCGCCCCGACGATCGCCAGTCCCTGGAGCAGCACCACCGCGGGCTCCCACCGGTTGCCCAGGACGAAGTGCACGAGGTCGGGCGCGAACAGGACGACCCCGACGGCGTAGGGCAGGACCCACAGCAGCGTCGCCCGGTTGGACTTCAGGTACATCTCCTGCAGCGCCCGGCGCTGGCCCTGGATGGCGCAGATCGCGGGGTAGATGGTGGCGGTGACGATCTGGTCGGCGCGGTCGATGTAGCGCGTGAGCGTCACCGCCAGCGTGATGAACCCCGCCGCCGCCAGGCCGTCGTGGAGCTTGATGGCGAGGATCTGGCCCTGGGCGATCACCAGCGCACCGGCGATCGTCAGCATGATCGGGGCCGAGAAGCGCAGGTAGCGGGCGGCGACCTGGCGGTCATAGCGCAGGGCCAGGCGATAGGGGGTGACCCGCAGCGTGGCGGTGACGGCCACGATGTAGCCCGCCACCTGGCCCACGACGAGGCTCCACACCCCGAGGCTCGTGGCCGCGGCGAGCGGGACGGTGACGGCGAAGCCGACGACGGGCTGGATCGCCTGCAGCGAGCGCTGGCGCCCGTAGTCCATGCGCCGGAAGAACACCCATAGCGGCGCCTGGAGCGCGAATGCGATCGGCAGGTAGGCGAGGCTCGCCATCAGCGCGAGCAGCCGGTGGTCACGGTAGACCGCGGCGATCACCGGCGAGAGCGCGAGGATGATCAGGCACATCGCCACCGAGAGCCCGAGCTCGATCGTGAACGCATACTGGAACTCGCGCTCCTGGTCGGCCTCCTCCTGCTGGACGAACAGCTCGTCGATGCCCACCCGCTTGAGTGCGATGAGCGAGATCACGGTCGTCGAGACGACGCCGTAGAGGCCGATATCGCGCGGGCCCAGCAGGCGCGTGACGACGAGGCCCTGGACCAGGACGAGGCCGTCGATCGCCGCCAGGAAGCCGGCTGTGACGACCGTGCCCCGCAGCGTGCGCCGGCGTAGCTCGGCGCGTGGGAACGGCAGGCGGTCGCTCACGGGCTGCGGCTGGTGTCCCGCGCCAGCAGCACCTGGTAGACGCCATACCGCGCGATCGGGCGGAAGTGGGCCCGCACGTAGGCGTCCAGGATGTGCACCCCGCTCGAGCGCGAGGACCCGTTGGGCTCGTTCTGCTGGGCGCGGGGATCCAGCCACCGCACCACCACCCGGGTGTGCGAGCGCCGCAGCGAGGCGACGATCTCGCTCTGGACCGGCGCGGTGGTCACCACCCCGGGTTGCATCACGTCGTAGCGCGTCGCGTTGGGGCGCCCGGTGATCACGTACAGCAGGGAGTCCCCGGCGGTGACGCGGTCAGTCCGGGCGTTGGTGACGAAGATCGGCTCCCCGGGCCGGGTGATCTGCGCCAGTTCGCCCTCCAGCGCCGTGAGCGCCCGGGCGTCGGCGGGTGAGGTCTGGACGCCGTCGCCGGCCGGCCCGGGAACCGCCGCACCCGCCGGTGGGTGCAGGAGCTGCCCAGCGCGACGCTCGACGCCATAGATGGCGATGAGCGCCAGGCAGGTCAGCAGCGCCACCCGCAGCCACTGAATGCGCGCCACCGCCGCCGTCCACGCCAGCATCACCGGCAGTACCGCCGCCAGCGGGACGAGGTGGTACACGTCGGTGCGCCCGAGCAGGTAGCCGAGACCGACCAGCGCCAGCGGGGCCAGCGACCACGCCTCGGGGTCGGGACCCGGCACAGGCGGCCCCGCGGCGATGCCGCCGTGCATCGACGCACGGGCGTTGACCCGGCGGCGCTCGCGCCCGACCGCCATCTGCACGCACCACAGCGCCAGGCCGGCGATCAAGATGAGCGGGATGTAGAACTCGATGAGCTTGCTGGGGCGCCAGGGGCCGTGGAAGGCCAGCGGGAACGGCAGGCGCTGGAGGTCCTGGATCGCGTAGAAGCCGACCGTGTCGTGCCACATCGCATGCGGGGCGACGACGAAGAACGGCCCCAGCGAGACCACTGCCACCGCCACCGCCGGACCGAGGGCGCGAGCGCGTTGCCCGCGTGGGGCGGTGAGGAGCACGCCGGCGATCGCGGCGATGCCCAGCTCAAAGCGGAACAGGCACGCCAGGCCGGCGAGGGCGCCGGCGGGACCGGGGCGCCGGCGCGCCGCCATCAGCGCGGCGAAGGACAGCAGCAGGGCGGGCGGGTTGGGCCCGGGCAGCAACGGAAACGCCATCACACTGGCCACCGCCAGCCAGGCGCCGAGCGCGTAGATCTCGGGCGTCCGGCGCTGGGCCAGGCGGTAGGCCAGCAGCGCGACCCCTGCGTCGACGGCCACCGCCACCACCCTCCACGCCAGCAGGGACGCGCCGAAGATCTCCTGGAGCACGGCCAGCACGAGCGGCTGGCCGGGCGGATAGTTGGTCCAGAAGTCGCGGTAGGGCCACTCGCCTGACGCGATCCTGGCGCCCGCCTGGAGCATCAGCCCCTCGTCGTGCGGCGCGATCCCCTGCACGATCGTGAACGCGGCCAGGGCCGCGGCCAGGAGGAACAGCACGATCTGCAGCACCGCCCCCGGGCGCTCGCCGACGGGCGTCTGACCCCGCCGAGCCTCGTAGCGCGAGCCCCTGGCCGAATGCAGGTAACGCGGCGGGCGCGTGCGCTCGCCGGCCGCCACACGGCCCGCGGCGCTCATGGCCTAGACCCGGGTCCGAGACGACGGGGAACCCACCGGGGCGAGTCTATCTGTGAACATGGCGTGTACGGTGCGGGCGGCATGAGGGTGGCAGTGGACGCTCGGGCGCTCGCCGGTGGGCGAGGGGTGACGCGCTATCTGCGCGAGCTCCTGGCCGCGCTGGCCCGCGCGCACCCTGACGACGAGTGGCATCTGTTTCTCCCGGGACGGGGTGCGGTCCTGCTCGAGTTCCCGCGCAACGTCGTGGTGCATCGCCACGTGCTCCCCGGGCGGGTCCTGTTCGGCGCCGCGGCCGTGTCCGGGCGGCCCCGGATCGACCGGCTGGTGGGCGTCGCGCCCGACGTCGTGTGGGCCCCGACGATCGCGCCGATGGCACTCTCACCCGGCGTGCCGCTGGTCCTCACCATCCAGGATCTCAGCTTCGAGCTGCGCCCTGGCGACTTCACCTCCTACGAGCGGCTGTGGCACCGCGTGGCCCGGCCGCGAGCC
The DNA here is from genome assembly GCA_963850325.1 of uncultured Actinomycetota bacterium. Lineage (GTDB taxonomy): Bacteria > Actinomycetota > Thermoleophilia > Solirubrobacterales > Solirubrobacteraceae > Palsa-465. Next base: position 23,895 of record CAWKLB010000018.1, on the reverse strand, counting down.
CTAGCGCGGCGGGCAGCGCGGGTGATCGTGCTGGCGCCGCCGACGCGGGGGCAGCTCGTGGACCGCTGGGGGTTGGACGCAAGCCGGATCGAGGTGGTGGCCCCCGGCGTTTCCGTCGGACCGGTCGCCGCACGGGCGCCCGCCCACGACCCCGACTCGTCCGCCGGCCACCCGCCAGGCGACTACCCGCCCGACGGCCACCCGCCCGGCGACTACCTCTTGGCCGTCGGAGCGCTCGAGCCCCGCAAGGCCCCGGACCTGCTGGTCCGTGCGTTCGTCGCCGCGCGTGCTGACGGTTTGCGGGCCCGCCTCGTGTTCGCCGGCGAGGGTCGGCTAGCCGGCGCGCTTGGCGCCGACGGCGTCACCGTGCTGGGCCAGGTGAGCGACGCGGACCTCGATGCGCTCTACCGCGGCGCGCTCGGCCTCGTCATGCCGTCACTACTGGAGGGCTATGGGCTGCCGGTGGCCGAGGCGCTGGCCCGCGGGACGCCCGCGGTGATCTCCGACCTTCCGGTGTACGGGCCCGAGCTCGACCCCGCGGTGCTCCGCGTGCCGCCCGGCGACGAGGCCGCGCTCGCCGCCGCGCTGCTCCGGCTCGAGCGCGAGCAGGGCCTGCGTGCGGCGCTGGCCGCCGCGGCGGGTCCCGCCGTCGCGGGGTTGAGCTGGGAGGAGGCGGCGCGACGCACCCGGGCCGTGCTCGCCGATGCCGCCGGCGCGCGGGTGGCGCGGTGATCTCCGTCGTCATCCCCAACTGGAACGGGCGGCGGTGGCTGCCGGGGTGCCTGGCGGCCCTCGCCGCCCAGGAGCGCGCCCCGGACGAGATCATCGTGGTCGACAACGGATCGGGCGACGGCTCGGTGGAGTACCTGCGCCACGAGCATCCCGACGTGACGGTCCTCGCGCTGTCGCGCAACACCGGCTTCGCCGCCGCGGCGAACATCGGCGTGAGCATCCCCGTCGGCGAGTTCGTGGCGCTGGTCAACGCGGACGTCGAGCTGGCCCCGGACTGGCTGGCGCGGATGGCGGCCGCGTTGGAGGCGCACCCCGGCGCGGCGTCGGTGGCCTGCAAGATGCTGTCCCTCCGCGACCCCACGATCGTCGACGACGCCGGCGACGTGCTGCGCCGAGACGGCGTCTGCGAGCAGCGCGGCCGCTTCGGTCCCGACGACGGTCGCTGGGACACGCCCGGCGAGGTGTTCGGCGCCTGCGCCGGGGCCGCGCTGTACCGCCGGTCCGCGATCGTGAAGGCCTCCGGCTTCCACGAGCCCTACTTCGCCTACCTGGAGGACGTCGACCTCGCCCTGCGCCTGCGCCTGGCCGGATGGACCTGCCGCTACGAGCCCGCGGTCGCGCTCCACGCCGCCCAGGGCTCCTCGGGCGCGCTGCCCGGCGGTGCGGCGTTCCTGGCCACACGCAACACGCTCGTCCTGGTGGCCCGCTTCTGGCCGGTGCGCTGGCTGCCGCACGTCCTGTATCGCCAGCTCGGGTGGGCGTGGCATGCGGCGCGCGAGCGCCGGTTGCGGGCTCATCTGCGCGCCGTGGCCGCGGCGGTCCCGATGCTCCCGGCGGCCGTGCGGGAGCGTCGCGGCTTGCGCCGCGCTGCCGCCATCCCCATCAAGGCTGCAATTCCGGTCCGGCGGTGGCGGGGCATCGGCGAACGTCAAACACGGACCTAGGAAGGGGAGCTGGCGTGTCGCCGGCCGTCGTGGGGCGGGGTCGGGGCGGATCTTGGAGCTATTTCCGCAACTATCCGCCGCAACCGGCTGACCGCCGCCTGCATCCTGGCTTCCCAAGTCCGCCGTTTGACCCCGCGACGAGCCCCGCAAAACGCAGGTCCCCCACCGTCACTGCAAGAACCCGCTACGCCACGGAGCCCGCGGCGGCCCGCACCGCCCGCGCTTCGCGCACCCGATTGGTCTTGTCGAGCGTCACCTTGCGCAGTCGCACGGAGTGGGGGGTGACCTCGACGCACTCGTCGGCCCGCAGGAACTCGAGCGCCTGGTCGAGGGACATTTCCCGCTTGGGCACCAGCCGCACGAGCTCATCCGCCGTCGAGGAGCGGATGTTGGTGAGGTGCTTCTCCTTGACCGCGTTGACGTCCAGGTCCTCCGCGCGGGAGTTCTCGCCGACGATCATCCCCTCGTAGACCTCGTCGCCGGGCTCCACGAACAGGATGCCGCGCTCCTGGAGGTTGAACAGCGCGAACGCGGCGACGGTGCCGCGCCGGTCGGCCACGAGCGAACCGGTGGGCCGGGTGCGCAGCTCGCCGTGCCACGGCTCCCAGCGGTCGAACACGTGGTGCACCAGGCCGGTGCCGCGGGTCTCGGTGAGGAATTCGGTGCGGAAACCGATCAGCCCGCGGGCGGGGACGAGGTACTCCATGCGCACCCAGCCGGTGCCGTGGTTGACCATCTGCTCCATCCGCCCCTTGCGCAGGGCCATCAACTGGGTGATGACGCCGACGTATTCGTCGGGAGCGTCGACGCTCATGCGCTCGACCGGCTCGTGGGTCTTGCCGTTGATCTCGCGGGTGACCACCTGCGGCTTGCCGACGGTGAGCTCGAAGCCCTCGCGGCGCATCAGCTCCACGAGGATCGCCAGGGCCAGCTCGCCGCGCCCCTGGACCTCCCACACGTCCGGGCGCTCGGTCTCGGTGATGCGCAGTGAGACGTTGCCGACAAGCTCGCGCTCCAGCCGGGCCTTGACCTGGCTGGCGGTGAGCAGAGTTCCGTCCTGGCCGGCCAGCGGGCCGGTGTTGATGCCGATGGTGACCGACAGCGACGGCTCGTCCACGGTGATGACCGGCAGCGGCTGGGGGTCGTCGGCGTCGGTCAGGGTGTCGCCGATCGTGATCTCCGGGATCCCGGCCACGGAGATGATCTCGCCCGGGCCGGCCTCGGCGGCGTCGACGCGGTCCAGCGCCTCGGTGACGTAGAGCTCGGAGACCTTGACGCGCTCGATCGATCCGTCGTGTCGGGACCAGGCGACCGTCTCCCCGCGGCGGATCGTCCCGTTGCGCACGCGGCAGATGGCCAGCCGCCCCACGTAGGGCGAGGCGTCGAGGTTGGTGACGTGCGCCTGCAGCGGGTGGTCAGGCTCGTACTCCGGGGCGGGGATGTGCTCCACCAGCAGGTCCAGCAACGGCTGCAGGTTGGCATCCGGCTCCGCCCACCCCGACGCGTGCAGCGACGCCGCGCCGGCCTTGGCGTTGGTGTAGACGATGGGGAAGTCGATCTGGGACTCGTCGGCGTCCAGGTCCAGGAACAGCTCATAGACCTCGTCGACGACCTCGTCGATGCGCGCGTCGGGACGGTCGACCTTGTTGATGACGAGGATCACCGGCAGCCGCGCCTCGAGCGCCTTGCGCAGAACGAACCGCGTCTGGGGCAGGGGCCCCTCGGAGGCGTCGACCAGGAGCAGCACGCCGTCGACCATCGTCAGGCCGCGCTCCACCTCGCCGCCGAAGTCGGCGTGGCCCGGGGTGTCGACGATGTTGAGCTTGACACCGCCGTAGCGCACGGCGGTGTTCTTGGCCAGGATCGTGATCCCCTTCTCGCGCTCGAGATCCATCGAGTCCAGCACGCGCTCGGCCACGTCCTGGTTGGAGCGGAACGCGCCCGACTGCCACAGGAGGGCGTCGACGAGCGTCGTCTTGCCGTGATCGACGTGAGCGATGATCGCGATGTTGCGGATGTCTGACCTGATTGCCATGGGGGGGCGGTTGAGGTTAGTGTGCCGCCGCAGACCTACCGGTTCCGCGTCCGGGCAGTCAACACCGCCGGACAGGCCGGCACTGGTCGCCCAGCACGCTCAGCGGAACGGCCACCGCGCACTAGCCCCCACGCGCGGGTCTCACGACTCGGGCGCACGGGCCACCACGACGACGCTGTGCCCGTCGTGGCCGAACGGATCGTCGCGGTGGTGCTCGCGGACGATCTCCATGCCGGAGAGGGCGGCCCCGACGCGGGCCATCGTGAGCATCTGCGGCTTGTCCGCGCTCGGGACGCTGTCGACGTCGAAGAGGAGAATGAGCGTCCCGCCGGGGCGCAGGATTCGCCGCGCCTCGCGGATCACCGCCTCGGCGTCGTCGACATAGTCCAGGCTGTCGCGGGCTAGGACCACGTCGGCGCCGTCGCTGAGCAGCGGTATGCGCTCGCCGGCGGCCGACAGGTAGACCGCGGGGGAGTCAGGCAGCAGCAGCCCGTGCTCGGCGTACCCCGCGGCGAGCGGATCCACGCCGATCGAGATGCGGGCCGGGCACGCGTCGGGGAAACCGAGCGGCCCCGGGCCGATGTCGACGACGACCTTGCCGGTGAAGAAGCCGATGTCGCCGAGGTCGGCTTCACGGGTGACCCGTACCACCTCGGCACGCGCCTGCTGCCAGCGCCGCCCGAGGTAGTCGGGGGCCGCCTGGGCTCCGCCCAGGAGCTCCAGCGCGTCGCCGGGCTGGTGGCCGCCGGCGCGGATGACGGGCTCCCACTCCTCCAGCCACCAGCGCAGCTGAGCGGCGTTCTTGAGCTCCACCGGATCGCGGAAACGGCTGCGCAGTCGGAGGCGGTCGCGAACCCGGCGGATGGCGTTGCTCGCGGGCACGGGACAGGTGTTACCACGAGGACGGGACACCGAGTGAGACGCGCGCCCGGATCCCCGTGAGCTGGAGCGGCGGGAGCGTCTTCACCGTGCAGGTGCGCTCGCTCAACACGCGCACGGTGCGATGGCGGTCACTGGCGGCTGCCACCCACGAGAATCACCTCACCTTCACCGGCGCCCTCGGCGCGACCTACCAGTTCCGCATCCAGGCCGGCAGCGGTCCGTTCTCCACCGCCACGACCGTGGTCCCGAGCGGCACTCGCGTCACGCATGGCCGGTTCACCGGGCCCTGGCGGCTGGTCAAGCGCCGCGGCGCCTGGCAGCAGCACGCCATCCAGGCGACCTCGTCGGGTGCCGCGCTCACGCTGCGCTACGTCGGCGGTTCGCTGTCGGTGATCGGCGAGACCACCTCGCGGGGAGGTCTGCTCCGCGTGACCCTCGACGGCCGCTCGCGCACGCTTCACCTGCACTCACGCCGCCTGCGCCGGCGGCGCGTGATCTACACGTCCGCCGTCGCGGCCGGCGTGCACCACCTCAAGCTCGTCGACGTGAGCGGGCTGGTGGCGCTGGAGGGGCTGGCGATCGCCTCACGCATCGGCTGACCCGTCGCCGCCGGCCCCGAGGTCGGGCTCCCGGGCGGCGGGCGCGGCATCCGGCGCGCCATCGGCGGCGTTATCGGCTCCCGGGCCCAACTGGCCGCGCCGCGAGGACTCGATCTGGTCGGCGACCATCGCGTCCAGAGCCGCAGTGCCGGACGGCTGAGCCATCGGCGCCTGCGACGGGTGGGAAGCAGCCGCCGCGCCACCGAGAGCTTCGACGAGCGGGCGCACCACGTCGATGGGGAACACGATCGTCGAGTTCTGGCTGCCGCCGATCTCGCGCAGCGTCTGCAGGTAGCGCAACTGGAGCGTGACCGGGTTGACGCCGATCACGTCGGCCGCCTCGGCCAGCTTGGCCGCAGCCTGGGCCTCGCCCTCGGCGTTGATGATCTTGGCACGTCGCTCGCGCTCGGCCTCGGCCTGGCGCGCGATCGCGTGCTGCATCCGCTCGGGGATCTCGACGTCCTTGATCTCGACCGTCGTCACCTTGATTCCCCACGGCTCGGTCTGGGCGTCGATCACCTCCTGCAGCGAGTTGTTGAGATGCTCGCGCTCGGACAGGAGCGTGTCGAGGTCGACGACGCCGAGCACGGAGCGCAGCGAGGTCTGCGAGATCTGCAGCGTCGCCGACTGGAAGCTCTCCACCTCGGTCACCGCCTTGCTGGGGTCGATCACGCGGTAGTAGGCCACGGCGGTGACCCGGGCCGGGACGTTGTCTCGGGTGATGATCTCCTGCGGCGGGATCGTCAGCGTCACCGTGCGCAGGCTCACGCGGACCATCCGGTCAAGCGACGGGATGAGGAGCTGCAGGCCGGGGCCGCGGACCTCCATCAACCGGCCCAGTCGAAAGACGATCCCGCGCTCGTACTCGCGCAGGACCCGGACCGCGCTGGCCGTGGCGGCGAGCGCCACCACCAGGATCACGGCAATGATGACGATCACGGCGGTCAGCATGGCTACATCAGCTCCCATTCCTCGGCCGGGCGCACCGAAAGCGTCAGCCCGTTCAAGTTCTCGACCACGATCCGGTCGCCGGCGTGCAACTCGGGCACTTCGTCCTCGGGTCCCAGCGACCGGCAGGCGCGCCACAGGGCGCCGTCCACCGCCACGCTGCCGGACGCCTCGGTCCAGGTTCGCACCGTGCCGAGGTGGCCGATGATCCCCTCGGCGCCGGTGCGCACGCGCCGGTGGCGCACGGCGCCGCCCTTGCGGACTGAGAGCAGCACGCCGGCCGCGCCGCCGGCCGCCAGCGCGCCGCCGGCCAGCAGCGCCAGGAGCACTCCGGCGCCCAGGCCGGTGATCGCCAGCACCGCACCCAGCGCCATCACCAGCACGCCCGTGCTCCCAGCGATTCCATGCGTGGGGTAATGGGCTTCCGCGACCGCCACCACGGCCCCTAACACGAGCAACGCAAGGCCAAGTGACGTCATGGCTTTAATCGTACGCCGCTGATGACCGACGCACGCCTGCGCAACACCGCCCTCCTCGTCGCCGGGTGCTTCTTCATGGAGAACCTGGACGGGACGATCGTCATCACTGCCGCGCCGCGGATCGGTCGCGCCCTGGGTGTGCCCTCCACCTCGGTCGGGCTGGTGATCGCGGCCTACATGGTCACGCTCGCCGTGTTCATCCCCGTCAGCGGATGGATGGCGGCTCGGTGGGGAGCGCGAAACGTGTTCCTGTCGGCGATCGCCATCTTCACCCTGTCCTCGCTGGCCTGCGCGGTCAGCACGACGTTCCCCGAGCTGGTCGCCTTGCGCGTGCTCCAGGGCATCGGTGGCGCGATGATGGTCCCGGTGGGCCGGCTTGTGGTGCTCTCGCGCACCGACAAGTCCCAGATGCTGCGCACGGTGGGGCTGCTGGTGTGGCCGGCGCTGCTGGCCCCGGTGATCGCGCCGTTGGCCGGCGGTCTCATCACGACCTACGCGAGCTGGCGGTGGCTGTTCCTCGTCAACGTGCCCCTCGGGGTGGTGGCGCTGGCGGTGGCCTGGCGGCTGATCGACTCCCCTCGCACCGAGGACGCCCCGCCCCTTGATCCCGCCGGCGTCGTGCTCACCTGCGGCGGCCTGGCCGCCGCCACGTACATGGCGTACCTGCTGTCCCAGAGCCAGGTGTCGTGGCCCGGCGTCATCGGCTGTGCCGTCGTCGCCGTGGTCGCGCTGTCTGGTGCGACGTTCCACCTGCTGCGCACCGCGCATCCGCTGGTCAACCTGCGCACGCTGCGCGTCCCTACCTTCCGGGCGGCGCTCGGCAGCGGGTCGCTGTTCTGGACGGCGATCACCTCCGTGCCCTTCCTGCTCACGCTCCTGTTCCAGAACGCGTTCGGGTGGAGCCCGGTGAAGTCAGGCGCCGTCGTCCTGTTCGTGTTCGTGGGCAACATCGGGATCAAGCCCGCCACGACGCCGATGCTGCGCCGGTTCGGCTTCCGCCCGGTCCTGGTGGTCGCCACCGCGGGCGCCGCGGCCACGATGGTCGCGGCCGGGTTCTTCGACGCCGCGACGCCTCTCGCCCTCATCGCGGTCGTGGCGGTGCTCAACGGCATCGGCCGCTCGGTCAGCCTCACCTGTTACTCGACGATCGCCTTCAGCGACACCCCGCCGGAGCAGATCCGTGACGCCAACACGCTCCAGGCCACCGCGCAGCAGCTCGCGGTCGGGCTCGGCGTGCCGGTGGGCGCGGTGGCGCTCCGCGCCGGGGGTGCCCTCAGCGGAGCGCTCCCCGGCGCCGCCACGGTGACGAGCCCGTACAGCGTCGCGTTCGTGCTGCTGGCCATCGTCGCGCTGGGCGGGACGGTCGGTGCGCTGCGCCTGCATCCGGACGCGGGCGCCGCCGTCACACGGGATCCCGGCCCGCCCGCCCGCGAGCCCGTGGCGGCCGCGGCCGCCGGTGACCGATAGTCACATTCCGTATGACCCATAGAGGCCCGCGAGTGCTATTAACCCTTGAGTGCGCGGGATGTTTCCCGTCTGCGCATAGCGCGCAATTCGTCACTGAACGGCCCCGATCCAGAGGAAGGCCAGATGACCAACGAAGAGATCCATCAGCTCGCCCAGCGTCTGCGCATTGACTCGATCCGCGCGGCGGCCGCCGCCAACTCCGGCCACCCCACCTCGTCGATGTCCGCGGCCGACCTCATGGCGGTCCTGATGGCGCGCCACCTGCACTACGACTACGCCAACCCGCAGAACCCCAACAACGATCACCTGATCTTCTCCAAGGGCCACGCCTCACCGCTCGTCTACTCCATGTTCGCCGCCGCCGGCGCGATCACCGACGAGGAGCTGCTCACCTTCCGCCAGTTCGGCTCAAAGCTCGAGGGCCATCCCACGCCGATCCTGCCCTGGGTCGACGTCGCGACGGGCTCGCTCGGCCAGGGCATGCCGATCGCCGCCGCCGTCGCGCTGTGCGCCCGTGACCTCGACCGCCTGCCGTACCGCGTCTTCACGCTCTGCGGCGACTCCGAGATGGCCGAGGGCTCGATCTGGGAGGCCGTCGAGCACGCCGGCATCAACGGCCTGGACAACTTCGTCGCCATCATCGACGTCAACCGCTTGGGCCAGCGGGGCGAGACGATGCACGGCTGGGACCTCGGCTCCTATGCCAAGCGCGCCGAGGCCGCCGGCTGGCACACGATCGAGATCGACGGTCACGACATCGCCGAGATCGACCGTGCCTTCAGCGAGGCCGAGTCGACCAAGGGCAAGCCGACGATGATCGTCGCGCGGACCATCAAGGGCTACGGGGCGACCGAGACCGCCAACGTCGAGGGCAAGCACGGCCAGCCGCTCAAGGATCCCGACAAGGCGATCGAGGAGCTCGGCAACGTCGGCCCGGTCCACGTCTCGGTGGCCAAGCCCGAGAGCACCGGCGCCCCGCACGTCTTTGCCTCCAATCCGGCGGCCCCGATGCCCGCCTACGAGGTCGACGGCGACGCCGTTCCGACCCGCAAGGCGTTCGGCGAGGGCGTGGCCGCGATCATGCAGCGCCGCGGCGACGTCGTGGTCATCGACGGCGAGGTCTCAAACTCCACCCACACCGACGAGGCGATCAAGAAGACGCCGGAGCGCTACTTCGAGGCCTACATCGCTGAGCAGATGATGATGGCCACCGCGATCGGCTTCCAGGTGCGCGGGTGGACCCCGTTCGCCGCCACGTTCGCGGCGTTCCACTCCCGCTCCTACGACTTCGTCCGGATGGCGGTGATCTCCCAGGCCAAGCTCTGCCTCAACGGCTCGCACGCCGGCGTGTCGATCGGCGAGGACGGCCCGTCACAGATGGCGCTCGAGGACATCGCGGAGTTCCGCGCCCTCGGCGGCTCGGTGGTGCTCTACCCGTCAGACCCCAACCAGACGGTGAAGCTCACCGAGCTCATGGCCGACCACGATGGGATCTCCTACCTGCGCTCGACCCGCGCCGCGCTGCCCACTCTCTACGGGCCCGACGAGGCGTTCACGATCGGCGGCTCCCGCGTGGTGCGCGAATCCGACGATGACCAGGTCACCCTGATCGGAGCCGGCGTCACCCTGCACGAGGCGATCAAGGCCGCCGACGCGCTCGCCGGCGACGGCGTCAACGCCCGCGTCATCGACCTCTACTCGGTCAAGCCGATCGACGTTGCCACCCTCACCGCCGCCTCGCAGGCGACGGGCGGGCGGTTCGTGGTCGTCGAGGACCACTGGGCCGAGGGCGGGATCGGCGAGGCGGTGATCAGCGCCATGGCGGACTCCGACGAGCGCCCGCGCGTGGTCAAGCTCGCGGTGACGCACCTGCCGGGATCCGGCAAGATGGCCGAGCTCCTGCACGACTGCGGGATCGACTCCGACGCCATCGTCGCCGCCGCGCGCCGCCTGGTGGAGCTCGGACCGCAGATCGGCAGCACCGCCGCCGCCGGCACTCGCTAGATCTCGCGCGCCCCCCAGGGTGGGGGTCGGGCGCAGCGGGGGTCGCTGCGCCATCACGGCCGCGCAACTGGGCGCCCTCGCGGCGGCATCTCGGCCAACTCATCGGCCTTGGGCTCAACTCCTGGGCGCCCCTGCCGACTACTACGGGGACTCATTTTCGACTGTCCAGCCCCGCAAGGGCTAGGGCGAGGTGATCCTCATGGCAGTGAGCGAGGCCGACGGGCGCGCAGAGCGCATGTTGCACGACGAGCAGGTCCGCGCCGACGGCGTGCTGTCCAAGCTGCTGCTCGTTCATCTTCCCTTCGGCATCGGCCTGGCCGCGCTGCACGGATACTGGGTCCTCGGGATTGTCGGCAGCCTCGTGCTGTCGCTGACGCCGCTGGCCGTCGTCCGCGTGCGTCCCGGCACCCTCGCCTCGCGGCTCACCATCGCCGCCGCCTTCGCCGGCTACTCCGCCCTGTTCATCCAGGAGACGCACGGGATGACGGAGATGCACTTCCACATCTTCGGGTGGCTTGCCTTTCTGCTGCTCTACCGCGACTGGCGCGCGCCGGCCTTCGGCGGCCTCATCGTCGCGATCCACCACCTCACCTTCCACCTCCTCCAGGCGGGCGGTGCCGATGTGTGGGTGTTCCCCGCCAAGTGGGCCCACGCCAACGGCCTCGAGATGGTCGCCCTCCACGCCGGTTTCGTTGTCTTCGAGGTCGCCGTCCTCATCTACATGTCGATCGCTCTCGCCCGTGAGACCCACAGCCAGGCCGAGCTGCTCGTGACTCACGAGCATGATCACGAGACCATGCTCGCTCTCGCCCAGGGCCTGCAGTCTCGCGACCTCTCGATCGGCGAGGTGATCGGCTCAGACGAGGAGGCCGGCTCCGCGATCGGCACGCTGCGCCAGGGCATCGGCTACGTCGCCGAGCTCGTCCAGGCAATCGAGCGCACCGCCTCCGGCGTCGCGGCCTCTTCGGTGGAGATGGCCGAGACGACGGCAGAGGCGGGCCGCGCGAGCTCCGAGGTTGCGGGTTCACTGACTCAGCTCGCCGAGGGCGCCAAGCGCCAGGTGGATGCCGTTGCCGCCGCCCGCGAATCCGCCGAGCAGGTGGGCGAGGCCGTCGCCTCGAGCGCCGAGAGCGCGCGCCGGACCGCCGACGCCGCCCAGCGCGTGCAGCAGGCGGCCGCTGAGGGCGCCACCGCCGCGACCGAGGCCACCGTCGCCGCCCAGGCCGTGAGCGACTCGTCGGCAAAGGCGTCTCAGGCGATCGGCGAGCTCGCGGCGAAGTCCGAGCACATCGGCGCCATTGTCCAGACGATCACCGGCATCGCCGACCAGACCAACCTGCTGGCGCTCAATGCGGCCATCGAGGCCGCCCGCGCCGGCGAGTCCGGCAGGGGGTTCGCCGTCGTCGCCGAGGAGGTCCGCAAGCTCGCCGAGGAGTCCTCGAAGGCGGCCGCGTCGATCTCCCAGATCGTCGAGCAGATTCAGACCGACACGCGGCTCGCCGTCTCGGTGGTCGAGGACGGCGCCCAGCGCACCGGTCAGTCGGCCGCCACCGCCGCTGAGACCCGCATGGCGTTCGAGCGCATCAGCGAGGCGGTGCTGGAGATGACCGAGCAGTCCGAGGACATCTCCCGTGCCACCCGCCAGATCGCCGAGGGCGCCGACCGTATGGCGCAGGAGATGGAGAGCGTCGCCGCCGTGGCGTCGCAGGCCTCCGCGGCCACAGAGCACGCCTCGGCCGCGACCGAGCAGACTTCTGCCTCCACCCAGGAGGTCGTCTCGTCGGCCGAGCAGCTGGCCAGCTCCGCCCAGGAGCTCCAGGCGCTCGTCGGCGCGTTCCGGCTGACCTCGGCCTGAGCGGGGCGGCGCGGTGGACGGGGCGGGCGGGCCTGGTATCTCGGTGGCGACCTTCGATCACAGCGTTCCGGCGTCGTCGCGGCCGGCCCTGCGCGCCCCCTCGGACCACATCACCCGCATGGTGATGAAGGTCCTCGCCGGTTCGCTCGCCGCTGTCTACCTGTTCTCCGCGGTGACGATGCCCGCCGGTCACGGGGCCGTCGCGGTTGGCGAGGCGGCCATCGCTGCGCTCCAGCTTGCCTGGGTCGCGATGGTCAGCGTCGCTGCGCGCCGCGGCTGGGTCTACGCCGCCGGCATCGCGCTCCAGGTCGCCCTCACCGCGGTGTGGATCGTCACGCGCACCACCGGGCTGCCAGGCATCGGCCGGCTGCCGGTGGGTGAGTTCGACCTCCTGTGCGCGCTTGACGCGCTGATGGTGGCGGGCCTGTGCTGGCGCTGCGCCCCCTGGGCCCACGCCGTCACGCCGCGCCTGCGGCTGGGCGCCTGCCAGCTCGCGGTGATCCTCGCCGCCTGCACGGTCTACATGTCGATGGCCAGCATGATGGCCATGACGGCGTCGCCGTCGGCAGCCGCCGGCGCCGGCGCCGCCGCCGGCACGCACGGCGCGCCTGGCCAGACGGCGCAGCGGTTCTTCTGCCACCTGCTCTGACTCCGCGGCGAAGAAGCTCCGAAGAATCCGCCGGAGGGGGCGCGATTTCGCCCCGGCGCGCGATACCTTTAATGCTGCCGGGGGGCAGTATCCCCGAACGGGCGTCGCTCGTCAGTACGGCTCGCAAAGAGCCCGGGCGCGCCGGCCCCTCACAGGGGCGGGAGAAACCTTCGGCTGATCGTCACATCACGGCGCTCAGTCGAAAGGAGACTCGAGACCATGAGCATCACAGCGACTCGGTTCGCTACCCAGATACGTACCTGGCTGCTCATCGCAGCCCTCACGGCACTGCTGATCGCGATCGGCGGTGCCATCGGCGGAGGCGCGCTGTACATCTTCGTCGCCCTCGCCGTCCTCATGAACGTCGTCGGCTACTGGTTCTCCGACAAGCTCGCCTTGGCGGCGAGCCGCGCTCGGCCACTGGAGCCGGGGGAGATCCCCGAGCTCGAGGAGATGGCGGCCGACCTGGCCCGCCGCGCCGAGGTCCCGGTGCCACGGCTGTACCTGATTGGCTCCGAGCAGCCCAACGCGTTCGCCACCGGGCGCAACCCCAGCCACGCCGCCGTGGCCGTGACCGACGGGCTCCTTGCGCACCTTCCGGCCGACGAGGTCCGGGGCGTGCTCGCTCACGAGTTCGCGCACATCAAGAACCGCGACATCCTCGTCTCGTCCATCGCGGCGATGATCGCGGGTGCCGTCTCGGCGGTCGCCACGATCCTGCAGTTCTCGATGCTGTTCGGCGGCAGCGACGACGACGAGTCGCCGCTGGGTCTGATCGGGACGCTCGTGGCGATCATCGTCGCCCCGATCGCCGCGACGCTGCTGCAACTCGGGGTCTCGCGCCAGCGCGAGTACCTCGCCGACGCGACGGGCGCCAAGCTGCTGGGCCGGGCCGCGCCGCTGGCCGACGCCCTGGAGACGCTCGAGCGTGGGTCCGAGGCAATCCCGATGAACGTCAACCCGGCGACGGCGTCGATGTACGCGGTCAATCCACTCCCCCGGCGGGGCATGGCCACGCTGTTTGCGACCCACCCCCCAATCGAGGAGCGGATCCGCCGCCTGCGCGCGCTGGACAGCGGTCGCGCCCGCGGGAGGGCCGTCGCCCTTGCCGCGTAGCGGACCGCAGATGGGAGAGTCCGCGGCCGGCGCGCGCCGGTCGCGGCACACTCCGTCCATGACCGGCGGGCCTGACGACCTCGACAACGCGGCCGCCGACGGCCGCGTGGGCGCCGAGGACCGCGTGGGCGCCGACGACCACGCGGGCGCCGACGCCGCCGCGACCCCACCGGACAAGAAGCTGAGCGACGAGCTCGAGGAGTGGCTCGGCGGCGAGGGCGACCGCACCCTCGGTGCCCTCGTCGACGCCTTCGGCAAGAAGAGCTTCGCCATCCTGTTCGTGGTGCTCCTGGGGGTGCCGGCGCTGCCCCTGCCCACCGGCGGCGCCACCCATGTGTTCGAGATCATCGCCGCACTGCTCGCGCTAGAGCTGATCATCGGCCGCCGGCAGGTGTGGCTGCCCGAGCGCTGGCAGCGGCTCAAGCTCGGCGGTGACAAGCAGCAGAAGTTCATCGCGGGTCTGACCAGGCTCATCCGCCGCCTGGAGCGGCTGTCGCGCCCCCGGCTCGCCTTCCTGTTCGACCGCCGTCTCTCCAACGTCGTGTTCGGCCTGGTCGTGCTCGCCGGCACCGCCGGAGCGTTCTTCGCCCCGCCGTTCACCGGCCTGGACACCCTCCCGTCGCTCGGGGTGGTCCTCCTATCGCTCGGAGTGCTCCTCGAGGACTTCCTCGTCGTCGTCGCCGGTCTCGTGGTCGGCGTCGTGGGCGTCGCGCTGGAGATCGTGCTCGGCGCCGCCGCCGTGCACGGGCTGAGCTCGATCTTCTAACGGGTCAGGTGCCGAGCGTCAGCTCGAGGGCGTCCGCCGCCGCGGCGGCCGCCTCGCGCACGTGCGCGCACCGCGGGTCCTGGCGGTCGCTCGCCAGGTTGAGCTCGACGAGCGGAACGCCGCCCCGGGCCACGCTCTCGGCGAGCACGAGCGCGGTGATGGCCTCGCCGCGCACGCCGCCGCGCGCGTCGGCGACGGCACCGGTCGCCAGCTCGGCGACCTCCCGCGCGGTATCGATGATGCGCACGAGCGGGTCGGCGGCGTCGGCCAGCGCCTGGCGGAGCCTCTGGGAGTGGCCCGGCTCGCCACGGCGGCGCTGCACCGCGAGCACATCCCGGTAGGCGGCCGCGTCGAGGTCGGCGAGCTCGAGGGCTGCGGTCCGCAGAGCGTGGGCCCGGTTGCGGCGGCCCTCGATCGCCGTCGGCGACTCCGGCTCCTTGCGCAGCGTGACCGCGCTCACCATCTCGACGAGCGCCGCCGCGAACGCGCATGTCCAGGCCAGGGTGGGCCCGGCGCCGGGCGTGGGGTCACGCGCAGCCACCGATTCGACGATCTCGCTCAGGGGCAGGTCGGCGAACTCGGTCATCGCCGCGAGCGTATGGATTCCAGTCGCGCGGCGTCCCCTCGGCGGAAGATCGGCTGGGGAAGGGGGTGATTTCGCGCCCGCTGCAGGCTCTTAATAGATATGCGGGAAATTGCAGGAAATAGCTGCAAAAGTCCGCAAGGCATCGATCTCGAACGCGAGATCCTCGCCTTGGCCAAGCGCCAGCACGGGCACGTGACGCGCAAGCAACTGCTGGGGTTGGGGCTGAGCCGCGGGGCTATCGGTGGACGTCTGAAGTCCAGCGAGTACGCGGCGGTCCACGCTGGGGTGTACTGCATCGGTCCGCGGCGCGACGACCCCGTGGCCCGGGCTGCCGCAGCGGTGCTGGCGTGCGGTGAGGGAGGGCCTTGAGCCATGTGTCGGCGGCGGCCCTGTGGGGGTTCGTGCCGCGGTGGAGCTTTCCGCTGGAGGTCCTCGCCCGCGGAGAGCGCGAGCGTCCGGGCATCACCGCTCATCGTTGCCAGTCCTTGACCTGGCGTGACATCACCCGGCAACGAGGGATTGTCGTCACCGGTCCGGCCCGCACCGCCCTAGACATCGCGCCACGTCTCACGCCGAAGGCCCTGAGCCGGCTGGTCAACGATGCGCGGCGCACCGGCTACCTGCGCCTGCCCGCCCTCGCCGATGTCCTGGACCGCAACCCCTACAACCCGGGCGCCAAGCTGCTCAGGCCCTTCGTGGAGACGCCCCACAACCCCACCCGCTCCCTACTCGAGGACGAGTTCCTCGCCTTCATTCACAAATACAACCTCCCCATCCCGCAGATAAATATCCGCGGTGACGGCCGAGAGATCGATGCCGTCTTCCCCGACCATCACCTGATCGTCGAGCTGGACGGCTGGGAGTTCCACAAGGACAAGGAGGCGTTCGAGGACGACCGCGACCGCGACGCCGACCCCTCGACCACGGGCTCAGCACCATCCGCATCACCAGGACTCGCCTGAGAGAGCAGCCCGACCGCGAGGCCGCGCGCCTCAAACGCATCCTCGACCGCTGCGCCAGCTTGGCACCATAGTGGCCCTTGACCTGTGCCAGAATGATGCCATACTGGTGCCATGCAATTGGATCGACACATGGCACGGCTCCGCGACCGGCTCGCGCTGTTCGCCGAGGGCGAGAGGGAAGAGGAGGTTCGCGCGGCCCAGCGGCTGATCGCGACCCTGGACGACTCGGTCCGGCTGATGCTGCTCGACGTGCTGGCCGATGCCGCGGCCGACATCACGCGCGAGCTGGCGCCGGGCTCGGTGGAGCTGCGGCTGCGCGGAAGCGAGCCGGAGTTCGTCGTGACCACGCCTCGGGCGTCAGCCGCGGCGTCGGCACCGGCCGCGGCGCCGGCGTCGGCGCGCGAGTGGGGCGACGGCGGCCCCGCCGACGAAACGCCCGGCGGCGACACGGCCGCCGGGGAGGGCGCGCTCGCGCGGATCAACCTGCGGCTGCCCGAGCAGCTCAAGGCACGCGTCGAGCAGGCCGCCGAGCACGAGGGCCTGTCGATCAACGCCTGGCTTGTGCGGGCGGTGGGCGCGGTCGTCGAGCGCGGCCGCTCCGGCGCCGTCGAGTCAGATACCGGTCGCAGCGTCCAGCGCTACACGGGATGGGGGCGGTAGATGCCACGCTTCGACACCCCCCAGCCAATCGAGCTCGAGCTCGAGCTGAGCGTCGCCGAGGTCCGGATCGACGCGGGCGAGCGCGCCGAGACGGTGGTCGAGGTGCGAGCCAGCGACGGGTCAAAGCGCGACGATGTGGGCGCCGCCGATCGGACGCAGGTGGAGGGCGGTCCTGGCCGGATCCTCGTCAAGACGCCGCGGAGCTGGCGCGCGTACAACCCGTTCGGCAACGGCGGCTCGGTGGACGTGCGCGTCGAGCTCCCCGCCGGATCGCGGGTGGCCATCAAGTCCGCGATGGGTGCGGTGCGCTGCAGCGGCCCTCTGGCCGAGAGCCAGATCAAGACCGGCCTCGGCGACATCGACGTCGAGCGCGCGGACAGCGTCAGGCTGACCACCGGGATGGGCGACATCGACGTCGGGCAGGTCACCGGCGCCGCGGAGCTCAGCACGGGCAGCGGGGACATCCGCGCCGGTGAGCTGAGCGGCGCGACGAAGATCAAGAACGCCAACGGAGACGTGCGGGTCGCGGAAGCCGTCCGTGGCTCGGTCAGCGCGAGGACGGGATTCGGCCAGATCGAGGTCGGCATCCCCTATGGCACCGCCGCCTGGCTCGATCTCAGCACCGGCTACGGCGATGTGCGCAACGGCCTTGACCGCAGCGGCCCGCCCGAGCCCGGCGAGGAGTCGGTGGAGGTGCGGGCCCACAGCGGCTACGGAGATATCACGATCGCGCGCGCCTACCCCGACGCCAGCTGACCACTGGAGACGGCTCAGTCGGTCGGCTTCATCTGGGTCGTTCGCCGCGCGTAGTTAGCGGCACAATGCGCCCGCATGGGGGCGGTGCTCCAGCGCAACCAGTCAGAGGCTCCGGCCGGCGATCGCCGCGCCCGCTACCGGGCGGATATTCAGGGCATGCGCGCGATTGCCGTGCTGGCGGTGATCGCGAACCACTTCGCGGGCTGGCCGAAGGGCAGTTTCGACGGGGTCGACGTCTTCTTCGTCATCTCCGGCTACCTGATCACCGGCATCCTGGTGCGCGAGTTCGAGGCGCGGCAGGCGATCTCTTTCAGCGGGTTCTATGCCCGGCGGATCAAGCGGATCCTTCCCGCGGGGCTGTTCGTGATCGGCGCCACCCTGTGCGCGACCCGGGTGCTGGCGGGCATCGACCGCTACCACTTCGCCGCCAAGGACGCGATCGCCGCGGTCCTGTTCTCCGCCAACTGGCATTTCGCCCACACCGGCATCAACTACTTCAACCAGTCGCTGCCGCCGTCGCCGCTGCAGCACTACTGGTCGCTGTCGGTCGAGGAGCAGTTCTACTTCGTGTGGCCGTGGCTGATGCTGGGCCTGTTGCTGACCGGTCTGCGCCTGCGGCTCTGGCGACAGGAGCACGCGCGGCTCGTCGCGGGCGTCGCGATCGCCGTCATCTCCGTCGCCTCGCTCGCCTGGGCCTTCGCTGAGACCGCGCAGGACCCGCGGGCCGCGTACTTCTCCACCTTCGTCCGGGCCTGGGAGCTGGGCCTGGGGGCGCTCGTCGCGATCGCGGCACCACAGTTCGCCGTGTGCGATGCGCGTCTGCGCCGGGCCGTCGCCGCGGCCGGCCTGCTCGCGGTGCTCGTCTCCCTGTTCGTCGTCCCCACGACCTCCGGGGTGCCCGCCCCATGGCTGCTGCTGCCGACGCTCGGCACCGCCGCCGTGCTCGCCGCCGGCGCGGGCCTCTCGGGCCGGTCGATGCTGCCGCTCACCAACCCGGCCAGCCAGTACGTGGGGAAGATCTCCTACAGCCTCTACCTCTGGCACTTCCCGGTGGCCGTGCTCATCGTCGCGGTGGTCCCCCGGTATTCGGCGGCGTACTGGCTGGTCGGCCTCGCGCTCATCTTCGGGCTGTCTGCCGCTTCGTTTCACTTCCTCGAGGATCCCGCGCGGCGCGGGACCTGGTTTCGGCACTCCCCGGGACGCGTCCCCGTTCCCGCCAACGGGTGGCTGCGATACGCCGCCGCCTGCGCGGCCGCCGCGGTGCTTGCCGGAGCCGGCCTCCTCGCCGTCAGGGCCATCAGTCCCACCCGGCTTGTCGTCGGGGCGCCGGTCCTGGCCGGGCACACCCAGGACGATCCGCGCGACTGCATCGGGGCGGCGGCCCTCGATCCCCGCCACCGCTGCGCTCAGCTGAACACCGGCGACCGGGTCGCGCCGCCGCCCGGCGCGCTCCCCGACGACACCGGGGGCGCCTACGCCTGTTACGCGTATTTGCGCCAGCCGATCCGCCCGTGCAACTACGGGAGCCGGCGACCGGGCGCGATTCGGGTCGCCCTCATCGGAGACAGCCATGCCGCGGCTCTCCTGGCGGCTCTCCAACCCCAGCTCGACGCGCTGAACTGGCGCGTCACTGCCTTCACCGGGCAGACGTGTGGATGGCTCCCACCCAGGCTCTCGCCGGAGTGCCCGGGGCTTCGGGAGATCCAGCGGGCACTGCTTCACCGCCACTACGCGGTCGTCATCGCCACCGAGATCCGCGTGTACACAAGCTCGGTCGCCGAGCACCTGAGAGCCATGCGGCCCGTCGCCGCCACCGGCGCGCACATCGTCGTCGTCGAGGACGATCCCAGCGTGTCGCCCGCCAGCACGGCATGCGTCACCCGGATCGGCTACAGCGCGACGGGCACCTGCGGCACCCCCGTCTCGGTGGCCTACCAGGACCCGGACCGCCTGGCCGAGGCCGCGCAACGGATCCCCGGGGCTCGCGTCGTCGCCACCCGGCGGTTCTACTGCCGCGGCGCGTTCTGTCCCGCCACGATCGGGAACGTCCTCGTCTACCGGGACACCGCCGCGCACGTCACCGCCAGCTACGCGCAGACGGTGAGCCCGTACCTCGCCGAGGCGATCGAGCGCGCGCTCCCGGTCTCGCTGCGCTAAGCGAGGCGTTCCTCGAGTGGAGCTAGCCGGGCTCGAACCGGCGACCTCCTGGGTGCGATCCAGGCGCTCTCCCAAACTGAGCTATAGCCCCGGGAGAGGCCAGCATAGCGCTGTGTGACCGCGAACCCGGGGGCACCGCGCGGGCGCCGGACACCTGCGACCATGACTGTGAGGTGAGCTTCTCGGACCGGCTATCGCGACGTCTGCGCCCGAGGACGGGCGCCCAGGCGGGGGCACCGCATGCGTGCGACCCGGGCGACAGCCTGCAACCGGCATAACCCGCGCGGTATTCGGGCAGAGTTGTGACGGCTGCACGCCGTCCACGTCTCATCGCCTGCGCTCGCGGTAGGAGCGAGCCAGGGCTACGGAATCGCTGGAATCTGCCGATACAAATCGTTAGCGACCGATGATGAGCTTCCGTACACGCCTGACGAGCTTCTTCGTATTGATCGTCGTCGTCCCCATGGCGGCGGTCGGATTTCTGGTGTTTCGCCTGATCGACGACAGTCAGTCGGGCAAGGCCGACGCGCGCGCGAGCGCCGTGGCCGGCACCGCCGCGAGCGTCTACGTCAACGCCAGCACCCAGGCGAGCCTGCGGGCGCGCGCGGTTGCCAGCGAGCTTGCCCTCACTCCGCCCGCCAGGCTCGATGCCCAGGCGCGCAGGCTTGCCGCTCAGGTGGGCCTGGCACGCGTCACGGTCACGGTGGGAGCCGTCAAGGAGGTCGACATCGGCGATCACACCGCGATCGCGCCCGGAATCGCGCTGGTCAGAGCCGCGCCCTCCCGGCCGGCTCGGACGGTCGTGGCCTCCACGCTGACCGCCGGCGAGCTCGCCCGGGACCTCGCCGGTGCGGGCATCGAGGTGGTGGTGCGCTCCGGCGGCACGACGCTCGCCTCGACCCTGCCGGCGGCGGCCGGCCGGGTCATGCCCCGCTCGCGCGGGACGGTCACGATCGGTCGCACCTCCTACCAGGTGGTCACCGTGACCTTCACCGGCTTCGACAGGTCTCAGGTCGCGGTCTCGATCCTGTCCAACGCTCAGGTCACGGGCGGCTCGGTCGGCGCCGATCGCCTGTTGGCGGGCATCTTCATCGTGGGCTTCCTCGTCCTGGCCTTCTTCTTCTCCCTGCTGTCCTCGCGCGCTCTGCATGGCCAGGTCGGCCGCTTCCTGGATGCGGCCCGGCGCCTGGCCGGCGGCGACTTCTCATCACCCGTGCCGACGTCCGGTCGCGACGAGTTCGCCCTGCTCGGCGAGGAGTTCAACAACATGTCCCGCCAGCTCGAGGGCCGCCTGGCCGAGCTCGAGCAGGAACGCGCTCGCGTGCGCCAGTCGATCCGCCGCATCGGGGAGGCGTTCGCCTCCGGCCTTGACCGCGACGCACTGCTGGAGCTGGCACTGCAGACCGCGATGGACGCCACCGAGGCCGACCGCGGACGGGTCAGCGCCCGCCAGAGCGCCGACGACGTCCTCACCGAGACGGTCCACGTCGGCCGGCTCGCCGGCCTGGAGGGGACGATCTACGACGCCGAGCGCCGCGCCCTCACCACCGACGGCGTCGGCGAAGGCTCGCTGGGCGACGCCCACCTCGCCACCGTCGCCCTGGGGCCGATCATCCCGGGCGGCCCGACGCACGGGCTGATCACGGTCTGCCGCGACGGTCGCCAGTTCACCGAGGATGACCTCGAGCTGCTGCGCTCCCTGGCATCGCAGGCCACGCTGGCGATGGCGAACGTCAACCTGCATTTCGACGTCCAGCGCCAGGCGATCACCGACGACCTCACCGGATTGGCCAGCCACGGTCACTTCCAGGATCTGCTCGGCGCCGAGATGGAGGAGGTCCGCCGCTACCGGTACCCAGTGGGTCTGATCATGCTGGACATCGACAACTTCAAGTCCGTCAACGACGTCTACGGCCACCAGCAGGGCGATCTCGTGCTCCGCTGTGTCGCCGATGCCCTGCGCGAGACCTCACGTGACGTCGACGTCGCTGCTCGGTACGGCGGCGAGGAGATGGCGCTCATCCTGCCCCACACTGACCTCGAGGGCGCCTTCGAGATGGCCGAGCGCGCCCGGATGGCGATCGCGGCCATGGAGATTCCCCAGCTCGAGGGGGACGGGTGCCTGCGGGTGACGACGAGCGTGGGCGCGGCGTCGTCGGTCGAGGGCAACAAGGACGAGCTGATCGCCGCGGCGGACGCGGCGCTCTACGTGGCCAAGCGCGAAGGCAAGAACCGCACCGTGAGAGCTGAGCCGGACACAGCTAACGTGGTCAGCGGCGAGTAGCCTTTGCCGAATGGGTCTTCTTGACGACGCAATCCGAGAGCACCTCGACCTGAAGCGCCGCCGGGGCGCCGACCCGGCGGAGGTCGAGCGCGCCGAGCGTGAGGCGCTCGGTCCCGTCCGGCGCAACCCGAACCCCGCGGAACTCGCCGAGATGGAGGCCGCGGCCGGACCTGGGGATGCGCCTGCCTATGACCAGGCGGGCGACGAGGACTGGTCGCACGATTCCTTGCAGGAGCCGGTGGATGATGCCGGACTTCCGCCCGCCTACGACGAGGCACCGGCGGAGCCCCCCGTCCATGCCCCGCCCGAATTCCCCGTAGCCGAGGCCGCGCCGTCGCGCGACGCGGAGCGCCCGCCGGCGGAGGAGCCCTTCGAGGACGAGCCGTTCGACGAGGAGGAGCCGGCGCATGAGCCCTTCCCCGCGGCGCCCGCGGGCCCCGCGCCGATGGGCGCCGGCCCTGAGACCGCCGAGTACAACGTCGAGGACGCGCTCGCCGCCGAGGAGCCGCACGATCCGAGCGGCGCCGACGAGGACGTGCTGGAGGAGACGCCCGAGTTCCTCCAGGACACCCCGGACCATGATCGCCTCTGGTTCGAGCAGCGCCCGCCCAAGGATTTCGACTTCGACGAGTAGCGCCGCAAGTGCTCTTCCGTCAAGTCCTCTACCACGACCTGGGCTGCGCCTCCTACCTCCTCGCGGACGCGGGCGAGGCGATCGTCATCGACCCACGCTGGGACATCGCGCCCTACCTGGAGATCGCCGCGGCCGAGCATCTGCGCATCGCCCACGTGATCGACACCCACGACCACGCCGACCATGTCTCCGGGCGCCTGCGGCTGGCCGAGGCGACCGGGGCGCGCGCCTACCGGCCGGGGCCACGTGAGGACGGCGCCACCGACGTGATCGTGGCCGGTGACGAGATCTTCGCCGGCTCGGTATGCGTCACCGCGGTGGCCACCCCGGGCCACCGGCCCGAGCATCTCACCTTCCTGGTCTCCGACCTCAGCCGTGGTCCTGAGCCGTGGATGCTGCTGAGCGGCGACTCGCTGCTCGTCGGCGACATCGCGCGGCCGGATCTCGCGGTCGAGGCGAGGCAGGGGGCCCGTGATTTGCACGCCAGCATGCGCAGGCTGCTCGACCTCGACGACTATGTCGAGGTGTGGCCCGCCCACATCGGTGGCTCGCTGTGCGGCGGCAGTGGCCTCAGCGGGAAGTCGAGCTCCACAATCGGCTTCGAGCGCCGCCACAACCCCCTTCTCGGACTCGACGAGGCCAGCTTTGTCGAGGGTCTCACGGCAGAGCTTCTCTCGCGCCCGCCCAACATCGAGCGGATCGTCGAGCTCAACCGCCGCTCCGGCGGGGACCCCCCGCCCGAGCCCCGCCAGTTGACCGGCGATGATCTGCTGTCGCTGCTCGGGACCGGCGCGACCGTGCTCGACAGCCGCGTCCCCGCCGAGTTCGACACCGGCCACGTGGCCGGCTCGATCAACCTGCCGGTCTCCTCAGCCGGCGTGGGAACTCGCGCCGGCTGGGCTCTCGACCCCGAGGCGCCGGTGGTGATCGTCGCGCGCGACGCCGCCGACGCCCATCAGATGGCCTCGGCTCTGCAGGCGGTGGGCTTCTGGAACCTCGAGGGCGTCTCGATCGCCGACCCCGAGGACTGGCGGCACCACTCGGTTCCCGTCGCCCGCGCGGACTCCTGGGACCTCGAGCAGCTCGCCGACGGCCTGCGCCACCACTCCGTCGACCTCGTCGACGTCCGCGAGCCCAGCGAGTGGGCCGCCGGCCACATCCCCGGCTCCCTTCACGTGCCGCTGAACCGGCTGCGCGAGGTCCAGTCGATCGTCCTGCCCCAGCACGGCCGCACGACTGCGGTGGCCTGCGCCGCCGGCATGCGAGCGGCCTTCGCCGCCAGCCTCCTGCGCCGGGCCGGGCGTACCGATGTGGTCCGCGTCTCCGGCGGCGGCGTCGGCGATCTCGGCGCCCTCGGCCTCGAGCTCGCCCCGGGGGCCT